>NZ_JBDPZD010000002.1:590729-1193845 GCF_039872745.1 Roseateles paludis
GCGTTGCGCCGCTTGTCCGGGGGGAGGCCCCGGACGGCGCGTCGCGCCTTGCCTCGCCCCCCTTCCGGGGCCAACGCGGGCCTGGATTTCTGCCGCCCACGCTCCTAGGCCGCAAGCAACTGCGCATGGAGACCTTCTACCGCGAGCAGCGCCGGCGCTTTGGTGTGCTGATGCAAGGCGGCGAGCCGCGCGGCGGGCAGTGGAACTTTGACGCCGAGAACCGCGCCGCTTTCGGCCCCGGCGGCCCCGGCAGCCTGCCGCCACCGGCGCGCTTTGCGCCCGACGCCATCACCGCCGAGGTGCTGGCCGAGGTGGCCACCCGCTTTGCGAAGCACCCTGGGTCCTTGGCCGACTTTGCCTGGCCCGTCACGCGCGAGCAGGCGCTTCAATCGCTGCAGCGCTTCATCACCGAGCGCCTGCCCCTGTTCGGGCACTACCAGGACGCCATGTGGCCCGGCGAGCCCTGGCTGTATCACGCGCATCTGTCGGCGGCGCTCAACCTCAAGCTGCTCAATCCGCGCGAGGTGGTGGACGCCGCCGTGGCTGCGCTCGACGCCGGCCACGCCCCGCTCACCAGCGTCGAAGGCTTTGTGCGCCAGATCCTCGGCTGGCGCGAGTACGTGCGCGGCATCTACTGGACCCAGATGCCCGGCTACCTGGACCTCAACGCCCTGGGCGCCGAGGCCGATCTGCCCGCCTGGTACTGGACCGGCGATACCGACATGGCCTGCCTGCGCGACACCCTGCGCCAGACCCTGGCCACCGGCTACGCCCACCACATTCAGCGCCTGATGGTGACCGGCCTCTACGCCTTGCTGCTGGGCGTGAGGCCGCAGCAGGTGCAC
Source organism: Roseateles paludis (assembly GCF_039872745.1). Lineage (NCBI taxonomy): Bacteria > Pseudomonadati > Pseudomonadota > Betaproteobacteria > Burkholderiales > Sphaerotilaceae > Roseateles > Roseateles paludis. The sequence continues at coordinate 591,575 of NZ_JBDPZD010000002.1, forward strand.
GAATGGTTTTTGGCCGTGCATGTCGACGCCGTCGAGTGGGTGGAGCTGCCCAACACCCTTGGCATGAGCCAGTTTGGCGACGGCGGCCTGATGGCCAGCAAGCCCTACATCGCCAGCGGCGCCTACATCGACCGCCAGAGCCCCTACTGCGCCACCTGCCGCTACCGCCCGGCCGAGCGCACGGGGCCGCAGGCCTGCCCCTTCACCACCCTGTACTGGGACTTCCTGCTGCGCCACGAGACCCGCTTCGCCAGCCACCCGCGCCTGGCCCTGCAGGTGCGCAACCTCGCGCGGCTCGACGAGGCCGAGCGCCACGCCATCCAGACCCAGGCGCAGGCCCTGCGCCAATCCTCGGGGCCCCAAGCCACCCCTTAGACTCCCGGCCCGCCCACGAACTGCCGGAGTCCCCGATGCGCTTGATGCGCCTGTTTCTGCTTTCCGCCACGCTGCTTGCCCTCGTCGGCTGCGCCGCACCTCAACTGCCTGGCATCCGTGATCGGGCACCGGGCGACACGCACGGCATTGCCCAGGCCGAGGCCGTCAAGCAGGTCAGCAACACCGCCAAGCACCTGGACGACGGCAAGTCCATCGTCTACAGCCAGAACTTTGGCGGTGGCGGCGTCGGCGTTGGCCTCTTGCTGGGGCCACTGGGCGTGGCTGCCAACGTGGCAATGATCGACGCCGTTACCAAGGCCGACGTGGCCAAGCTCTTCGGCCGCGTCAAGCTCGACCCCATCGCCCTGTTCACCGAGGCCAGCAATGGCACGCCGTTGACGCTGCAAACCCCAGGCACTGCGGCGGTGGTGCGTTTCACGCCCTACCTGCTGGTCGTGAAGGTCTCGGAATCGGTCCTGGCGCCGGCGGCGGCGCTGTTCGTCGAGGCACCGGCAGCGGCGCCTGGCAAGACCTACACCACCAAGTACGTGTACCAGTTGTCGCCGCAGTTCTCGCTCGATGCCTTGGCCGGCATCAGCGACGTTCAGCTCGCCACACTGACGGACGAGGCACGCGAGGCCTATCGGCAGTTGATCGCGTTTTACCTGCGAGACAGCAATCAGGCGGTCAGCCGCGAGCCCAAGATCGTCTTCAAGTCGGCGTTCATGAATCCGCGCTTCGATTACGAGATGCCGGGCTCACTGATTGAGCAGGCAGGGCCGCAGGTGTGGGTGCGCAGCTTTGGCGGCGTCTTCGCGGTGCCCAAGGCCGGCATCAGCTACACCGTGCAACGCTGAGCTTGCTATCGCATTGCACTGAATCGGGTGCTCGATGCGCTGCTGGATGACGCGCTTGAGCGAGCTGTTCTAGACAGTATTAAGGCTGCTGCGCAGCCCCCGGCGCCGCGCCAACAGCAGCGCCAGGCCGCCCAGGGCCAGCAGGGCGCTGGCGGGCTCGGGCACCGGCGCAATGCGCACCTCGCCCGTGCTGTAGAGCTGGCTCAAGTCCACCCGCTCGGTGGCCACGCCGTGCACCTGCACGTTGGCAAAGCGACCGGCAGCGTGCGCAAAGTCCAGCAGGTCAAACACGCCGCCGCTCGCGGCGCCGGCATCTACCTGCAAGATGAGGGTGCCATCGAGGCTCAGCGCATCGATGCCTCTCAGATGGCCAGCCCGGCCGCTGCCGAGCGCCAGTTGCAGCTGCGCGTGTTCGCCCAGGCTGAGGTCGCCGCCGCCAAAGTCGACCCCAGCCGTGCCACCGCCGGGCGCAAAGCCGGCCAGAAGGCGCACCCCGCCCTTGAAGCTGCCGGTCCCACTGACGTCGCCCAGAAAGCTCAGCACCCCCTGGTTCGACACCACGCGGCCGTCGTTGACGAAGGCGCCTTGCACCTGCGAGCTGCCCTCGCTGAGCAGGACGCCGTCCGAAGCCAGGTGGATGCCGTTCACGCTGGCCAGGCGGCCGCCCTGGTCCAGAAAGACCTTGGCGTTCAACTCGGCCAGGTCCGCGTCATTGAGCGACACCAAGTGGCTGCCCACCACCAGGTGGCCGCCAAAGTCGATGCCATCGCCGCGAGACAGATCGCCCAGCAGCAGGCTGCCCGTGGCCTCGATGCGATGCTCCTTGCCGGTGCCGCCACTCACCGCCACGGCCGCCGTGCCGGCCCCCACAAGATAGGGCACGCTGTTCATGTCGAGCCGGCCGTTGGCGTCACCCGCCAGCACTCCTCCGTTCAGCTGCAGGGACTTGGCCTGCAGGCTGCCCCCGGCCAGCAGCAGCACGCTGCCCGTGGGCAGACTGAGCCGCTCGGCCACTTCGAGCCGCTGCTGGGCGCCGAGGCTCAGGGCCTTGGGCAAACCGCCCTGCCCGAGTTGCTGGTCGCCCGCGTCGTAGCGCAACAGGCCGCGCTGCCACACGAACCCAGCGCCCGGGTTCAGCGTCATGCCCTGTGCCAGCGTCAGGCTGCCGCCATCCAGCGTCACGATGCCGCCCGCCCCCATCCACAGCGTCCCGGCCTGCACCTGGCCGCCGTCGCCGATGTTCAGGCGGCCACTGCCAGCACCGCCCACCGACAGCGTGCCCGACACCGCCCACAGCGCCTGGCCACCGCGCACGTCGACCAAGCCACTGCTGGCGACGTTGTTGCCTACCGTGGCGCTGGTGGTGGCCAGCTGCGCGCCATTGCGCACCGTCACATCGCCCTGGCCGACATTGGCCACGGTGAGACGGCCACCGTCCCAGCGCGTGCCCACGCCGTCCAGCTTCAGCGCGCCGCGCGCATTGCCGTCGTCACCCAGCACCAAGGCGCCGCTCTGGACCGTGGCCCCGCTCTCCACACGCACGGTGCCAAAGCGGGCCTGGCCAATCACCAAGACGCCGTCGTTGTGCCACCGCGTGCCGGCATCGCGCAGCACCAGCTCGCCCGACCCCATGGTCTGGTTGGCCAGCAAGGTGTTGTGGGTGCTGAGCTGCGCGCCCCCCGACAGCTCCAGGTGGGCCTCGCCCGCACTGGCCAGCACCAGCAGCTCACTCACCGTCCAGCTGGCACCGGCGGCCAGTTGCATGCGGGTCACGCCATAGGCCGCTTGGGCCAGCGTGGCGTTCAGGCTCTGCCAGCTCGTGCCGGCACCCAGGTTGATGAAGGAGCGTTGGCTGCCAGTGGTGAGCAGGTTGTCCACCTGCGCGCTGGTGCCCGCCTGCGCGTCCACGGTGGTGCCGGTCAGGCGCTCGGAATTCAGCGTCAGGGCGCCGATGCTCAGGGCACCGCCGGTGTGCCGCAGCAAGGCGTCGCCCCCGGTGGCTGGCGCCTCCAGCACCAGGCGCTGGAAGCTGGCCGTGCCACCGCTTTGCTCATAGCGCGGCTTGTTGCCTTGCAGCAGCATTTCGGTGGCCGTCAGCGTGCCCGATTGCAGCGTGTAGTCGCCAAAGCGCACCAGGGCGCGCTCCAGGTTCACGCTGCCACCGTTTTGCAGCAGGCGACCGCGTTGCTCAGCCTCACCCAGCTCATTGCCCAGGGTCAGCAGTTGCAAGCGCAGCGAGCCTTTGTCCACCATCAGGCCGGTGGCAAAGCTGGCCGATCCGCGCGCGTCCAGCCACTGCGCGCTGGCATTGAAGGGCGTGCGGCTGGCACCCGCCAGGGGCGTCAGCAACTCGGCGCTGGCCTGGGCATTGACGAGGAAGACCTGGTCCGCCGCCAGCGGCGGCAGCGCCCCCGAGGCGCCGCCGGCCAGCGTGGACCAACAGCTGATCTGGCCCTGGCTGTTGGGCGCGGCCAGCACGCCCAGCCAGTCGGCGTTGCCGCAGCCTCCGATATAGGTCCACCAGCGCTGGGCGGCGGGGGCGGGCGAGGCCAGCAGGCTGAGGCTGGCCAACAGGGCAAGACGTGCTTTCATGCCGCGCACGATGCCGCGTGCGCCGGGCACTGCCCATCCGCCAAACGGATCGCACACCCCGTCCGAAAGGATGGGGTGCCCCCATCCCACTGGACGATGCGTGCACGCCGCTGTCTTCCTAGAGTGAAGGCATGAAACCTTCACTGCGCCTGCCCCTGATCACGGCTGCCTGCCTGATCGCCCTCAGCCCCCGCCCGTCGATCGCCACCGACCACCGATGGCAGTTCATCGGCGGCTGCCGCGCGGCTGACTGGTTCGGCCTGCCCAGCGGCAGCAACAGCCAGGGCATGCCCACCTGCTGGGCCATCACCGACGGCAGCATCACGGGCCTGGCAGCGCCGACCCTGACCGACAACGCCTACATCCAGCTCAGCACCGCCACGGCCGAGACCCTGGTGAGCTTTGCGCAGCCGCAGCGCGCCAGCTCGTCCAGCGGCTTCGCCTCGCTGCTGTCGATGGCCGGCAGCACCAGCTTTGCGGCGGGGCTGGACATGGCGCGCGGCTCGCTGCACGTGACGACCCTGACCCTCGGGACTGTGCAGATTGGCCTGGGCACCAGCACCACCCGGCTGGGCCGCATCGCCCAGAGCGGCGGCGAGCTGCAGGTGATCGGCACAGCCACCGTCCTGGGCGGCAGCTGGGACCTGAGCGCCGGCACCGCCTATGCCGGCACCCTGAAGCTGCAAAGCACGGCGGCGGCGTCCAGCTTCAAGCAGACCGGGGGCACGCTCAACGCCGGCAGCCTGGAGCTGTCCAGCCTGGCCGGGCAGACCGCCAGCTTTGTGCAGACGGCGGGCACGGCGCAGATCAACCAGCTCGAAGTCGGCAGCACCAACACCAACCTGGGCACGCCGGCCGCCAGCTTTGTGAGCCTGAGCGGCGCGGGCAGCCTGCTTAACGGCACGGGGTCCTTCATCATCGGCTCGGCCGGCTCCGGCGCCTTGACCGTACAGGGCGGCGCACGCTGGAACAGCGCGGGCGGCGTGGTCGGCGCGCTGGCAGACGGCCAAGTCACCGTCACCGGCGTGGGTAGCCTGACCTCAGCCAGCGGCGCCATCAGCGTGGGCATGCCGGGCGGCACGGGCCGCATCGTGCTCGACCAGGGCGCACGCCTGCAGGGCACCAGCCTGTCCTTGAACAACGCGCCCGCCCTCTACGGCGGCGCCATGGGCGCCGCGCTGGACATGGGCGGCAGCAACACCACGGCAAGCTTCACCGGGGCCGTGCTCGTGGGCGATGTCGGCCGCGGGCGGCTCTCGGTGCACGACGGTGCCACGCTCACCAGCCAGAGTGGCGACGTGGGTGCCAATGCGCTTTACCGGGGCAATGTGGACCTCAGCGGTGGCGCGAGCTGGGTCGTCAGCAGCAGCCTGGCGCTGGGCAGCCGGGGCGTGTCCAGCGTGACGGTGGACAGCGGCGCCCTGCTCAAGGCCAACACCCTGAGCATGGGCACCGAAGGCGGCGCGCGCGGCGTGCTCAGCGTCAGCGGCTACGGCTCGCGCCTGCGCACCGCTGGCGACACCAGCATCGGCGGCACCGGCTGGGCCACGGTGAGCCTGCTGAACGGCGCCAGCGCCGAGCTGGGCGCCACGCAGCTCGGCTTCGGCCTCAGCGACGGCGAGAACAGCATCGAACTGCACGGCGCCAGCCAGCTGACGGTGAACGGCAACCTGGTGCTGGGCCTGATGAGCAATGGCGTGGTGCGCGCCGACGGCGGCAGCCAGATCCAGGTCAATGGCGACGCCAAGCTCGCCTACTCGGGGCTGGGCAATGGCCGCGTGCTGCTCTCGGGCGCCGGCACCCGCTGGAGCCAGACGGGCCTGCTCAGCGTCGGCCTGCTGGGGATGGGCAACTTCACGGCCAATCAGGGCGCCCAGGTCCAGATCGGGCAGAACCTGAACATCGGCAAATCGGGTGGCAGCGGCGCGCTGCTGCTGGACGGCCCGGGCACCAGCCTGACGGGCAAGTGGGCCAGCGTGGGCGAGCAGGGCGAAGGCGCGTTGACCGTGCTCGGTGGCGCCACCGCGCTGTTCGACGGCAGCCTGAGCTTTGGCAGCGGCGCACAAGGGCGCGGCAGCCTGAACCTGGGCGGCACCGGCAGCAGCGTCACGGCCAATGGCAGCCTGGTGCTGGGCAGCGGCGGCACGGGCGCGCTCTACCTCGGCGAAGGCGGCCAGTTGCAAACCGGCACGGCCCAGATCGGCACGGCCGCCACCGGCCACGGCCATGCCGAGGTCTGGAGCCCCGGCACGCGCTGGGGCATCAATGGTGACTTGCGCGTCGGCTTCGCGCAGCCGGGCGAACTGAGCATCACCGATGGCGCCCTGGTCGAAGTGAGCGGCACCACGCGCAAGGAGAACCCACTGGGCAGCCTGCTGCTGCAAAACGCCACCCTGCGCAGCGGCGCCGTGGCCCTGGGCCAGCCAGGGCAGTTGGACTGGCGCAGCGGCACCCTGCACGTGACGGGCGCCGGCGGCGTGGCGCTGGACGGCGCGCAGCTGCCCTTTGTGCTGCAGCTGGAAGCCGGCCGCACGCTCAAGGTGGACCAAGCCCTGCAACTGGGCGCTGGCTCCGCGCTGCTGATGGCCCCGGGCGGAACGCTGCAGGCCGGCAGCGTGACGCTGGACGGCGGCTTCATCTCGGCCTTGGGTGCGGGCGCCCCGGCCCTGTCCATGAGCCAGATCGACAACCTCAGCGGCCGGGGCCTCGTCAACGCCGCTGTGCACGGCGGCCAGGGCTACAACACCTGGATCCGCGCGGCCGGCGGCTCGCTCACCCTGGGCCAGTTGGCACGCAGCGACGCCATCGCCTACCAAGGCGTGCTCGACACGCAGGACCAGACCGTGCTGCTGCTCGACACCGACCTGGCCGAGCTGGGGGTCTCGACCCTGGTGCGCGACGGCGGCCGCCTGGCCAGCGTGAACGGCGCCACCATCACCGCCGGCGAAGAACTGCGCAGCTACGGCAATGCCAGCGTGCAAGGGCGTTTTGTGAACAACGGCCTGGTGGTGGCCGAGACCGGCCGCATCAGCTTTGTGGACGCGGTCTCAGGCGCGGGCGACTTCATGGGCGACGTGCACTTTGAGGCCGGCTACAGCCCCGGCAACAGCCCGGCCAGCGTGCACTTCCACGGCGGCAATCTCTACTTCGACCGCAACAGCCAGCTCGACCTGGAAGTAGGCCCCGCCTCCGATCAGTTGCTCGACATCGGGCTGCTGCACTTTGAAGGCCGGCTCCGCCTGATCTTCCAGCCCGGCTTCAAGCTGGCGCCGGGGCAAAGCCTGCAACTGCTGCAGTTCGCCAACTTCGAGGGCAACCTGGACCCCGCCCGCATCGACGTGCTGGGCTACGACGCCGGCCTGCTCGACCTGCAGCAGCTGACCCAGCATGGCCTGCTGGCCACCCCGGCCGTGCCCGAGCCCTCCAGTTGGCTGATGGGCCTGGTGGGCGGCCTGGCCATGGTGCTGCGCCTACGCCGCCGCAGACCAGAGCGCTGAATCGGCCCCTAGGGGTCGTTCAGCGTCCTGCCCTCAGTGCACCACGCGCCCGAACGAGAACTCGCCGCCCGCCACGCTGACCGGGATCACGTCCTTGGGGCCGAAGCGGCCTTCGAGGATCAGCTTGGACAGCGGGTTCTCGATGCGCTGCTGGATGGCACGCTTCAAGGGGCGGGCGCCAAACACCGGGTCGAAGCCGACCTTGGCCAGCTCGGCCAGGGCCTCGGGGCTGACTTCGAGCTTCATCTCCAGCTTGTCCAGCCGGCGCTCCAGCAGGCGCAGCTGGATGCGGGCGATGCCCTCGATGTGCTGGCGGTCGAGCGCGTGGAAGACCACGGTCTCGTCGATGCGGTTCAAGAACTCGGGGCGGAAGTGGGTCTTGACCTCGGCCCAGACGGCGTCCTTGATGTTCTCAGACGACTCGCCGGCCATCGACATGATGAGGTGAGAGCCCAGGTTGCTGGTCATCACGATCACGGTGTTCTTGAAGTCCACGGTGCGGCCCTGGCCGTCGGTCAGGCGGCCATCGTCCAGCACTTGCAAGAGCACATTGAAGACATCCGGGTGGGCCTTCTCGACCTCGTCGAGCAGCAGCACCGAATAGGGCTTGCGGCGCACGGCCTCGGTCAGGGTGCCGCCTTCCTCGTAGCCCACATAGCCGGGGGGCGCGCCGATGAGGCGGCTCACCGAGTGCTTCTCCATGAACTCGCTCATGTCGATGCGCACCATGTGGTCTTCACTGTCAAACAGGAAGCCGGCCAGGGCCTTGCACAGCTCGGTCTTGCCCACGCCCGTGGGGCCGAGGAAGAGGAAGCTGCCCAGCGGCCGGTTGGGGTCTGACAGCCCGGCGCGCGAGCGGCGGATGGCGTCGGCCACCACGGTGATGGCTTCGTCCTGGCCCACCACGCGCTCGTGCAGCTTGGTCTCCATTTGCAGCAGCTTCTCGCGCTCGCCCTGCATCAGCTTGGACACCGGGATGCCGGTGGCGCGGGCCACCACCTCGGCGATTTCTTCGGCGCCCACCAGGGTGCGCAGCAGGCGCGGCTTGTCCGCCTTGCCGGCCTTTCCAGCCTCTTTGGCCTGGGCTTCCTTGAGGCGCTTTTCCAGCTCGGGCAGTTGGCCGTATTGCAGCTCGGCGACCTTGTTGAAGTCGCCCTTGCGCTTCCACTCCTCGATCTGCTGGCGGATGCGGTCGATGCTTTCCTTGACCTGGGCGGAGCCTTGCGCCTGGGCCTTCTCGGCCTTCCAGACCTCATCCAGGTCAGCAGCCTCGCGCTCCAGCTTGGCGATCTCGTCCTCGATCAGGCCGAGGCGCTTTTGCGAGGCCTCGTCCTTCTCCTTCTTGACGGCCTCGCGCTCGATCTTGAGCTGGATGATGCGGCGATCCAGCTTGTCCATCACCTCGGGCTTGGAGTCGATCTCGATCTTGATCTTGGCCGCCGCTTCGTCGATCAGGTCGATGGCCTTGTCGGGCAGGAAGCGGTCGGTGATGTAGCGGTTGGACAGCTCGGCCGCCGCGACGATGGCGGGGTCGGTGATCTCGACGCCGTGGTGGACCTCGTACTTCTCCTGCAAGCCGCGCAGGATGGCAATGGTGGCCTCGACGCTGGGCTCCTCGACCAGCACCTTCTGGAAGCGGCGCTCCAGCGCGGCGTCTTTCTCGACGTGTTGGCGGTACTCGTCCAGTGTGGTGGCGCCGATGCAATGCAGCTCGCCGCGCGCCAGCGCGGGCTTGAGCATGTTGCCGGCGTCAATGGCGCCTTCAGCCTTGCCGGCGCCCACCATGGTGTGGATCTCGTCGATGAACAGGATGATGCGGCCCTCGTCAGCCGCCACTTCCTTGAGCACAGACTTGAGCCGCTCCTCGAACTCGCCGCGGTACTTGGCACCGGCCAGCAGGCCGGCCATGTCCAGCACCAGAACGCGCTTGTCCTTGAGGGTGTCGGGCACCTCGCCGGCCACGATGCGCTGGGCCAGGCCTTCGACGATGGCGGTCTTGCCCACGCCGGGCTCGCCGATCAGCACGGGGTTGTTCTTGCTGCGGCGCTGCAGCACCTGGATGGCGCGACGGATCTCGTCGTCACGGCCGATCACCGGGTCCAGCTTGCCCAGACGGGCGCGCTCGGTGAGGTCGAGCGTGTACTTCTTGAGCGCCTCGCGCTGGCCCTCGGACTCGGCCGAATCGACCTTCTGCCCACCGCGCACGGCTTCGATCGCAGCTTCCAGCGCCTTGCGCGTCAGCCCATGGCCGCGCGCCACGCCGGCAAAGTCGGTCTTGGCGTCGGCCAGCGCCAGCAAGAACATCTCGGAGGCGATGAACTGGTCGCCGCGCTTGCTGGCTTCCTTTTCCGAGGCCTGCAGCAGGCTCACCAGGTCGCGCCCGGCCTGCACCTGCTGGCCCGAGCCGCTGACCTGCGGCAGGCCCTGGATCAGGCCCTCAGCCGCTGTGCGCAGCCCGGCCACGTTGACGCCCGCACGCTCCAGCAGCGCACGCGGCCCGTCCTCCTGCACCAGCATGGCGGCCACCACGTGGACGGGCTCGATGTAGGGGTTGTCGCGCGTGATGGCGAGGCTCTGGCCCTCGGCCAGGGCCTCTTGGAAACGGGTCGTGAACTTGTCGGGACGCATGAAAGAAATCCTCCGGTTGCACCCGAGTTGGGCATCAGCCGGAGGATTTCAAGTTGCGTCAGATCAAGGCTTGGCGCGGCGGCGGCGCCAGAGCAGGGTCACCAGGCCCAGCGACATCAGCGCCACGCTGCCGGGCTCGGGCACGGGCGGCGTCCCCAGGGCATTGGTGACGCTTGGGCCCAGGATGAAGGAGGCCCCCGGGTGGGCCGCTGCCCAGTCGGGGTCGATCTCGAAGAGCGGGTCCACCCAGGCCGTTGCGCTGGAGCCGTACTTGGACTGGGCCGCGATGCGGGCCGTGGCGAGCATGGAGAGCCGCCCGATCTCGCCCGGAGACGCACTGCCGAAGCTGGCAATCAAGAGGTTGAACTCGAAGTCGTGCAACACACCGCAATCGGGCGAGCCGGCGGAGCAGCCAAAGCTGAGATTGGTGCGCTGCAGGCTGCCGCCCGGAGGCAGGCCGCCGGGGGTGTTGGACACCGCCACGCGCACATAGCCGCTGGCGCTGCCCTCGTTGTCGGCAAACAGGTAGTAGTGGCCACGTACCGTGATGGGCACGACTTCGCTGAAAACGCTGTTGGTTTGCACCAGAAAGTCGTATTGCACCGCCGCGCTGGCCGTGGCGTTCAAGTTGGATTGGTTGGTGGTGAACCAGCCCGGCGTGAAGACCCCCGCCTGCGCCACCGGCGCGCCAAGGCTGGACATGAAGGAGAAGCTGGCGTTGGACGCCAGCTTGGTGCCACTGCCGGGCGTGAAGACGGTTTCGCTCTGCCCCAGGGCCGGGTTTTCATAGCCATAGGCGCCATAGCTCCAGAGGCTGGGCAGGGCACTGGCGGGCAGGCAGACGGCGAGCGCAAGTGCACCGGCGAAACGACGGGCGCGGCGAAGGATTCGGTTGGGTGTGGGCATGGGCGGTGTCTCCAGGAGATTCGCGCCCAGTGTCGAAACCAAGGGGTTACCGATGGGTAACGCAAGTGGCTGCCAGCGGCGGCCTGCGGCGTCAGCGCCCCCCTGATTCCCGGGGGTGGGGTGCCCGCATCGGGTTGCGCAGTTGCTGGCGCAGCTGGTGGACGGGCGGCAGGTCCAGCCCGGCCAACACGGCGTCTGCCTGCTGGGCCAGCGCCATTGGATCCCGCGCACGGGCCTGCCAAAGGTCGCAGCTCACCCGCTGGGGGTTGAGGCTGAGCTGGCCCTGGCGCAGCAGCACGCTCTCGTGCCCCAGCCAGGCGCGTAGCCGGTGCACGGCCACCTTGAGCGAGGCGGCCGCCTTGTCGCCCTCGGCCTCGGGCCAGAGCCAGTCCTGCAGCTCGGCCTGCTGCACGCCCTGCGGGTGGCGGGCCACCAAGGCGCCCAGCAGCTCGCGCAGGCGCGCCGCCGGTTTGCCGCCGGTGTCGCCCGGCTCGTCCAGCTCCACTTCCAGACCCTGCAGCGCCTTGATGCGCACGGGCACCGGCCAGTCGCCGGCAAAGCCCTCGGGCGGGGTCAGGCGCTTTTGGCGGATCCACTGCCGCGCCACCTCGGGCAGCACGCCGGCCTCCAGCGCAAAGGCCATCAGCCGGGCGCGCACCGGGCTGCGCCAGCCGCAGTCGCTGTGGAAGCCGCCTAGGTGCTTGACGGTGAGCATGCGCTCCACCTGCTTGCGCAGCGCCTCATGGTCGCCCGCCACCAGGGCGATCTCGGCGCCGGCGCAAAAGGCGATGTAGGCAAAGGTCGGGTTCTGGCTGCCCTTGGCCAGGGCCAGCTGCATGCGGTAGGCCTCGGCGGCGCCGGCCAGGTCGCCGCTGTGCAGGCGCGCCGGCGCCAGGGCCGAGAGCACGATGACGCGGTGGAACAGCGAGCCCAGGGCCTCGGCCATGGGCAGGGCCGTCTCGGCATGCGCGAGGGCCAGCGCAGCGTCCCCGCGCGACAGCGCATGCCAACTGCGGAAGAAGTGGTGGACCATGCTGTCCAGCCGCCGGTGGCCGCGCTCGGTGTGGGCCAGTTGGGCCAGCCAGGCTTCAGCCCGCGGCCAGTCCTCCTGCGACAGCGCGCAGAAGATGCCCTGGGTCAGCAGGAAGAAGTCGCGCAGATGGATGCCCGAGCTTTGGGCGAGCGCCAGGCCTTGCTCGACCTTGGCGTAGCAGCGTGCCGGGTCGCCGCACTGCCAGTCCACGATGGCGGCGTTGGACCACCACAGCAAGCGCGCCAGCGCGGGCAGGCTGCCGTCGGCATGGCCGCGCTCGACCTCGCTCTCGTAGGTGTCGTACAGCACCCGGCCGCCGGGGAAGTCGCCCGCCCACCAGAGCTTGTAGATCAGCAGTTGGGCGGCAGCGCCGATGCGCGCGGCTGCATCAAGGCTGAGCAGCATGTTGCGCGCAGTGGCGTCGGCGTAGTGGCGGATGCGCGGGTCCTCGGCACGGCCGTACATCAGAGCCGTCAGCGCATCGGCGGCACAGCGCAGTTGCCATTCGCCAGCCGGTGGGCCCAGCGTGGCGGCCATGGCCTCCAGCTCGTCCACCAGCTCGGCCAGGCCCTGCACGGCGCCCCACTGCACCACGTAGCTGGCCACCTCGCCGCACCAGGCGCGCCAAGCAGCATCGGGCTGGCCAGCGGCCACGGCGGCAGCACGGCAGCGGGCGAACACGGGGCGGGCTTCCTCGGGCGCCAGCGGCAGCAGGGCCTCGGCACGCCAGATCTCGCGCGCAGCCGGGGCAGGGTCAGGCAGCGCCCCAAGCCAGACCATCAGCTGGCGGTGGCGGCCCTGGGCCAGCCAGCGCTGGCCTTCGCGGTCGAGCAAGGTCTGCACGGCCTCCCCATCGCCGGCGGCGACGAGCAGGTGCATGGCCACCTCGGGCATGGCCTGCGCCACCCAGCCGGCGGCCGTGCGGCGCGCAGCGGCCAGCTCAGGCGGTGGCTCCAGCTGGGCGTTCAGCGCGCACAGGCCGTCGCGCAGCAGGTCGTGCAGGCGCCAGCCGGTGGGCAGGGGCTCGACAAAGTAGCGCTGCGCGGCCAGCTCGTCCAGCAAGCGGCGCGTGGCAGGGGCCAGGGGCACGCAGTCGCGCGGCAGCTCGGGCAGCTCGGCCGCCAGGCGCAGCGGGCGGCGCTCGGCCAGCGGCAGCAGGCGCAGCAGCTCCTCGCACAGGAACTCGCCCACCGAGCCGCGCGCGGCGTCGGCCATGGCGCCACCCTGGCGTGTGAGCGCCAGCACATGGGCCATCCAGCCCTCGGCTGCGTCGAGGCTGCGGGCCTCGGCATCGCTCAGCGTGCGGCCGCTGACGTGGTGCACCACGGCGGCGACGTCCTCGGGCGTGAGGCTAAGCTGGTCAAACACCGTGAGCCAGCCGGCCACCTGCCCGCGCGAGAGCGGCGCCGGCGGCGCCCGGCGGCTCAGCATCAGCAGCGACAAGCGCCCGCCACTGCTGCGCGCCAGGTCCACCACCGCGTCCACCACGCCAAAGAAACCGCTGCCCGCGCCCAGGCGGTGGCAGTCGTCCAGCACCAACGTGAGGCCGCCGGGTTGGGCCTCCAGCCATTGGGCAAAGAACTGCCGGGCGAAGCGATCGGGCTCGGTGCCATGGGCGGGCGACCAGGCCGGCAGGTCCGCCGCACCGGCCGTCTGGCGCAGGGCATCGAAGAGCGCGGCGATGTCCTCGTCGTCTTCGTCCAGCCGGTACCAGACGCAGTGGCGCCCCGCGCCTTGCGCCTGCCGCACCCATTGCGCGGCCAGCGTCGTCTTGCCGGCGCCGGGCAGGCCCAGCATCCACACCAGGGGCTGGCGGCTCAGCGCGCCAGACAGCGCCTGCAAGCTGCGGTCACGCCGCCAGGCGGCCTCGACCGACGGCAGCGCGAGCTTGTAGGGTTTCACGGCCAGCGCTTCAGGCCATCAAGCGCTGTGCCAGCCACGCGCCCAGCGCCGCTGCGCCCAGCGCGCCGAGCAGATGCAGGGCGCTGTGCGCCAACGCCCAGCCCCATTCGCCCCGCTGCAGCAACGCCAGCGACTCGCCCGAGAAGGCGCTGAAGGTGGTGAGGCCACCCAGGAAGCCGGTCACGCACAGCAGGCGCCACAGCTGCTGATCGGGCCGCGCCAGCAGCACCAGGGCCATGCCGATCAGCAGGCCGCCCACCACATTGACCGCCAGGGTGCCGAGCGGCACCTGCGGGTGCCGGCTGTTCAGCCAAACGCCGGCCTGCCAGCGCACCAGGGCCCCCAGCGCAGCGCCCAGCGCCACTGCCAATGCATTCATCCCCCCACCTCCGCATTGCCCGCCGCATTGCCCGCCGCGATGCCCCAGCGCGCCAGCGCCGCGTCATCGCTGACGCGCGCGTCCACCCACTGGGCACCCGCAGGCGTGTGTTCCTTCTTCCAGAACGGCGCCTGGGTCTTGAGGTAGTCCATCAGGAACTCGCAGCCCTGGAAGGCCTCGCCCCGATGCGCCGAGGTGACCAGCACGAGCACGATCTGCTCGCGCGCCTCCAGCACACCCACGCGGTGGATGACGCGCACGCCGCGCAGCGCAAAGCGCCGCAAGGCCTCGTCGATCATGGCCTCGATGGCGGCCTCGGTCATGCCGGGGTAGTGCTCCAGCTCCATGCGGCTCACCGAGGCCCCGCTGCTGGCTTCACGGACCGTGCCCACAAAGGCCGCCACGGCGCCCACGCCGCCGTCCTGCGCACGCAGGGCGGCCACCTCCTGGCTGAGGTCGAAATCGGCGGTTTGGATGCTGACGCGGGCCATGGGGGCGGATTTTGACCGCGAGCTGACGGGTGTTGAGATTCACCTTCCTGCTTTGCAAACCAGCTGCAAGCCTCGGACATACTCAACCTCCCAGCGCCCGCCACCCTCCCTGGGCGCGACACGAGGTACCCCACATGGCCCTGATGGACTTCATCAAGAAACAGTTCATAGACATCCTCCAATGGACCGAGGATGGCGATGGCACCCTGGCCTGGCGCTTCCCCATGGCCGACATGGAAATCCAGCACGGCGCCTCACTCACCGTGCGCGAGTCCCAGCTGGCGGTGTTCGTCAACGAGGGCCAGGTGGCTGACGTCTTCGGCCCCGGCACCCACAAGCTGACGACCCAGACCCTGCCGGTGCTGACCTACCTGAAGAACTGGGACAAGCTCTTCGAGTCCCCCTTCAAGAGCGACGTCTACTTCCTCAGCACTCGCCAGCAGATGGACCAGCGCTGGGGCACCAGCCAACCCGTGGCCATCCGCGACAAGGACTTCGGCGCCGTGCGCCTGCGCGCCTTCGGCAACTACGCCTACCGCATCAAGGACGCCAAGGCCTTCCACAGCCAGGTCTCGGGCACGCGCGAGCGCTACACCGTGGCCGACCTCGAAGGCCAGTTGCGCGGCCTGATGCTGCAGCACATCTCCGATGGCGTGGCCCAGAGCGGCATCCCCTTCCTGGACCTGGCGGCCAACCAGGTCGAGTTCGCCAAGGCCCTGCAAGCCGCCACGGCGCCCGCCTTTGAAGCCCTGGGCCTGGAGCTCACCAGCGTCACGGTGCAGAACGTCTCCCTGCCCGAGGAGCTGCAAAAGATCCTCGACCAGCGCATCGGCATGGGCATCATTGGCCAGAACATGGGCGCCTTCATGCAATACCAGACGGCCCAGTCGATCCCCGAGCTGGCCAAGGGCGCAGGCTCGGGCGGCGGCATCGCCAGCGAGGCCGTGGGCCTGGGTGCCGGCGTGGCCCTGGGCCAGACCCTAGCGCAGCAGCTGGGCCAAGGCCTGGCGGGCGTGGGCACCGTGGCCCAGGCGGCCCCGGTCTCCAAGCCGGACGACATCGTGGCCATGCTTGAAAAGCTCGGTGACCTCAAGGCCAAGGGCATCCTCACCGACGAGGAGTTCGCCGCCAAGAAGGCCGACCTCCTGAAGAAGCTGGGGTGATGCCCCTCCATGCCTGAGGCGACGCCCCAGCGCCGCTGGCGGGCTGCCTGCCCCAACTGCGGCGCGCCGGTCGAGTTCGCGAGCCGCGCGTCGGCCAGCGCCGTCTGCGGCTTTTGCCGCTCGACGCTGCTGCGCGACGGGGACACCCTGTCCCAGATCGGCCAGAGCGCCGAGGTCTTTGAGGACTACTCGCCCCTGCAGCTCGGCAGCACCGGGCAGTGGATGGGCTCGGGCTTTGCCGTCGTCGGCCGCCTGCAGATGCAGGGCAGCGAGGGCCACTGGAACGAATGGCATCTGCTGTTTGATGCCGGCAGCGAGCCACCCAAGGTGGCCTGGCTGTCCGAGGACAACGGCAGCTTTGTGCTCAGCGTCGAGGTGCCGCTGCAAGAGGCACCGCCCGACCCCGTGCGTCTGCAGCCGGGCCTGCCCCTCAGCCTGGCCGGCCAGCGCTGGAGCGTGGCCGCCGTCACGCCCACCCGCGTCGCTGCCGCCCAGGGCGAGCTGCCCCGCCCGCCGCAACTGCGCGAGTCCTTCACCGTGGTGGAGCTGCGCAATGAGCGCGACGAGGTGGCCAGCCTGGAGTTCGGCAGCGCCGCCCGGCCCAGCTTCAGCATCGGCCGCGCCGTGCCCCTGGCCGAGCTGCGCCTGCAGAACCTGCGCGTCACGGCCACGGGCGAGTCTGTCTCCGAGGCCACGCTGCAAGGCCGCAGCTTTGCCTGCCCCAGCTGTGGCGCGCCGCTGGCCCCCAAGCTCGCCCAGACCAAGAGCCTGGCCTGCGGCCAGTGCGGCGCGGTGGTGGACGTGCCCGCCCCCGAAGCCAAGGCCCTGGGCTACACCGAGCAACCACCTGGCGCCGAGCCCCTGATCCCGCTGGGCCGCACCGGCTTGCTCAGCCTCGACATTGCCGACGCCGCCATCGCTTGGCAGGTGGTGGGCTACCAGGAACGCTGCGACATCCCCGACGACGCTGAGGACGAGCAAAGCTTCTGGCGCGAGTACCTGCTCTTCAACCAGATGGCAGGCTTCGCCTTCCTGGTGGACACCCTCGAAGGCTGGAGCCTCGTCAAGCCCCTGACCGGCGCGCCCAGCCTCAGCGCGGGCGGCATGGCCCGCTGGCGGGATGTCAACTTCAAGCCCCGTTGGGAGCAGCCTTACCGGGCCAAGGTCACCCACGTGCTGGGCGAGTTCTACTGGCCGGTGCGGCTGGACCAAGAGGCCTTGGTCGCCGACTACGTCTCCGGTGACGGCCGCCAACTGCTCAGCCGCGAGGCCACGCGCGACGAAGTCGTCTGGAGCCACGGCCGCGTGCTGTCAGCCGAGGAAGTGCGCCGCGCCTTCTCGCTGCCCCGCGACGCAGCCCCCAGCCTGCAGCGCGACGCCGGTGCCTTCAGCAAAGCCGGCACCAGTTTCATCACCGTCCTCATCGTCGGCCTGCTCATCTTGCTCGTGCTGGTGCTGGTCATGCGCGCCCTCTCGCGCGACAGTTGCCAGAGCTACAAGGACGCCTACGGCGAGTACAGCACCCAGTACCAACAGTGCCGCAGCAACCTTAGCCGCTCCTCAGGTGGCGGCTGGAGCGGCGGCAGCTACGGCGGCTACAGCAGCGGTGGCGGCGGGCATAAATGAAGCCCCTCGCCTGGTCTCGCCCCGCTGAACGCGGGCAAGCCCCGCCGGTCCCCCGAGGGGACGCCGCTTCCCACCGGCTTGACCGGCAGGAAGCGTCAGCGCGGGCCGGCTTGGGGGCGGCCCGGCGCTCGGCCCAGAAAGCAACCCTGACCCTCAGCAGCGTAGAAAGGTAGGCACACCATGACCCTCGATTGGCTCAAACCCGAAGTCGTCCTCGGCTCAACGATGTACGCCCTCATCGGCGTCGTCATCTTCTGGGTCTGTTTTGTCATCGTCGACAAGATCACGCCCTACAAGCTCTGGGAAGAACTCGTCGAACACAAGAACGTCGCCCTCGCCATCGTGGTGGGCGCGATGTGCCTGTCCATCGGGCACATCATTGCGGCGGCGATTCATGGATAAGTACAGCTACTAGCGGCTCGTCGCTGGGGCCTGCAGGCGGGCCGAAGCCCCCTGGTGACAGACTCCCAGCCGAGATCCCTTGCGGACCTTCGCAACCTCGCCACTGCCTACCAATTTGCGGCCGTTCAAACAGACCCTGCGTGCGGGGTGGCAGGCGCCAAGGTCAACTCACCAAACGCGCACACGCCCATCGGGCACGGTCACCCGGGCAGCATGGCTGATGCCCTGTCCGTGCCCGCCACGACAGACGGGCCGGGCCTTGATGGGCCGCTCAAGGCAGCGAGCGCCTTCATGAAAACCACGCAGTACCTGGGGTGGCGTTGCGACCATGAAGCCACTGTGCCCAAAGAAGGCATTGGCGGCTGCATTGCTTTCGAGCACGAAGGTACGCCAACGCTGAATGCCCGGCCAGCGCCTAGCTTGGCGGCTCAACCTGTCCAGCATTTCACAAGCCAGGTGCCGGCGCTGAACGCCCTGCCGAACCAGCAACAGCGTGAGGCCCAGGACGTCAGGCGTCGGAAACCCGACCACCACTTGAGCCAGCACCTGCGGCTGATCCTTGTTGCACCCTAGGAAGCTAAGGCGCTGCTCGGGGGTGCTATCAGCAGGAAAGGCATCCGTCAGCGCCTTGTCTACAACCTCAGCTGAGCGCAGCGCGCCAAACGCACTCAGCGCATAGGCGGGCACGTCAAGGTAAACCGCGCGAGCGGCTGCCAAGTCCTCGTTCAACTGCAGGTTGAGACGGTGCACATGCATGCGGGCAATTTACCCAGAGGCGCATGAATTTCAACCCCAATGTTGAAAGCAAACATTAACGACTCACCCCGACGCACCCGCAAATGTCCGCCAGGACTGCAAGCTAGGCTGTTGCCCTCTCGCCAGATCCGACGCAACAAGACCGTCCTCACCAATTCGCAAGCCGCACCACCGCCACGCACACCCCGCCCGCGCTCAGCGACACTCCGTCACCCCCCTCAGACACCCCGCCCCCATGGTTCTCGAAATCGCCGACATCCGCATCCTCCCTGGCCAGCAAGCCGGCTTTGAAGCCGCCATCGCCAAGGGCGTCGCCACCGTGCTGCCCAAGGCTGCAGGCTTCATCCGCGCCCAGGTGCATCACTGCGTCGAAACGCCGGAGCGCTATGTGCTGCAGATCGAGTGGGAGAGCATCGAGGCGCACAACGTGGGCTTCCGGCAAGGGCCGTTGTTCATCGAGTGGCGCGGCCTGATCGGCGGCTACTTCGCCCAGCCGCCGCTGGTGGAGCACTTCGACCGCGTGGTGTGACGGCTCCCTCCACGCCCCCGGCGGCCAGCTCGCGCGTCTCAGCGGCCGAGCTGCTGCTGCTCGCCAGCGTTTTTGTCATCGCGGCCTGCGGGCTGGTGTACGAGCTGGCGGCGGGTGCGCTGTCGAGTTATTTGCTGGGCGACTCGGTGCTGCAGTTCAGCACCGTGATCGGGGTCTATCTGTTTGCGATGGGCGTGGGCTCGTGGCTGTCGCGTTTTGTGGAGCGGCAGCTGGCGGCCGTCTTCCTGCAGGTGGAGCTGCTGGTGGGCGTGGTGGGCGGGCTGATGCCGGCGGCACTCTTCACCGCGCACAACCTGCTGCCGCCGGGCGAGGGCTTGGTCTTTCGCACGCTGCTCTATGCGCTGGTGCTGCTGGTGGGCACGCTGGTGGGGCTGGAGATCCCGCTGGTGATGCGCCTGCTCAAGCAGCACTTCCGGCAGCGCTATGCGCTGAAGGACCTGGTCTCGCAGGTGCTGACCTTTGACTACCTGGGCGCGCTGCTGGTGGCGCTGGCCTTCCCGCTGCTGTTGGTGCCGCACCTGGGCCTCGTGCGCACGGGCCTGGCCTTTGGGCTCTTGAACGTGGCAGTGGCGGGCTGGGCGGGCTGGTTGTTCCGCCCCGACCTGCGCGCGCGCCGAAGCCTCGGGCTGGCCACCGCCGGCAGCGCCCTCGTTTTGCTCGTGGCCTGGGCGGGCGCTGACAGGCTGACTGATTGGGCCGAGGAGCGCTTCTATGGCGAGCGCATCGTCTTCAAGCAAAGCAGCCCCTACCAGCGCATCGTCGTGACCGAGGGCCGGGCGGGCACGCGGCTCTTCTTGAACGGCAACCTGCAGTTCCACTCGCGGGACGAGTACCGCTACCACGAGGCTCTGGTGCACCCCGCAATGGCGGCACACGGCGCGCCCAAACGCGTGCTGGTGCTGGGCGGCGGCGACGGGCTCGCGGTGCGCGAGATCCTCAAGCACCCCAGCGTCGAGCAGGTGACCCTGGTGGAGCTGGACCCGCACATGACGGGCCTGTTCCGCAGCAACCCCAAGCTGGCTGCGCTGAACGGCGAGTCACTGTCCAGTCCCAAGCTGCGTATCGTCAATGCCGATGCCTTTGGCTGGCTGGAGCAAAGCACCGAGACCTTCGACGTGATGGTGATCGACTTCCCCGACCCGTCCAACTTCGCGCTCGGCAAGCTCTACACGACGAGCTTCTACGCCCTCGTCGACCAGCATCTGGCCGCCGGTGGTTTTGCGGTGATCCAGACCACCTCGCCGCTGATCGCGCGACGCAGCTTCTGGACGGTGGTGAGCACGGTCGAGGCCGTCGGCCTCACGGCCACGCCCTATCACGCACACGTGCCCAGCTTTGGCGAATGGGGCTTTGTGCTGGCCTCGCGCCGGCCCTTCAGCGCACCCAAGCAACTGCCAGCGGGCCTGCGCTTTTTGAGCGTGCCCAGCCTGCCTGCGCTCTTCGACTTCCCGCCCGACATGGCGCGCGTGCCGACCGAGGTGAACCGGTTGTCGAACCAAATCCTCGTGCAGGAGTTCGAAGCGGAGTGGGGCAAGGTTCATTGAACGGGCTCAGCCGCCGATCGCTGCTGTTGACGGCCGGCGCCCTGGCCAGCGGCTGCACCCCTGACCTTCCGCCCCTGCAAGGCGGCTGGGTCGGCACCCACCCGGAGCGCGGGCACCGGCTGCGCGAGCCTTTACCGTCGGCATCGACCGCCACGCCACGCCAGGCCCATGTGCTCATCGTCGGCGCCGGCATTGCCGGCCTGGCCTGCGCCCGCGAGCTGCAGCGGCGTGGCGTGGACGACGTCGCCATCCTCGACCTGGAGCCCACGGCCGGAGGCAACAGCCGGGGCCACCAACTGGCCGGCGCACGCTGCCCGATCGGCGCGCATTACCTGCCGCTGCCCGGGCCCGAGGCCCGCGAGGTCTACCAGTTGCTGGAAGAACTGGGCCTGGTGCGCCAGCAGCTCGGCCGAGCCATGTGGGACGAGCGACACCTCTGCCACAGCCCGCAGGAGCGCCTCTTCATCGACGGCGCCTGGCAGGACGGCTTGCTCCCCGCTGCGGACAGCCCCGACACCTTGGCCCAGTACCGCCGCTTCTCTAACCTGGTGGCCGAGGCACAGCGCCAGCTTGGCTTTGCCATGCCCACCCGCCGTGCACGCTGGACGCCCGGGCACGCGGCGCTCGATGCGCAGACCTTCGCGGCCTGGCTCGATCAGCACGGCCTCACCGCCCCACGCCTGCGCTGGTACCTCGACTACTGCTGCCGCGACGACTTCGGCGCGCCCGCCGACACCGTCTCGGCCTGGGCCGGCCTGCATTACTTTGCGAGCCGCCACGGCTTCCATGCCCCCGGCGACGAGACGGCAGAGCGCGAGCCCGTGCTGACCTGGCCCGAAGGCAATGCCTGGCTGGCCGAGCGTCTGTCCCAGCCGCTGCACCCCCACCTGCACCTGGACCGCGTGGCCCTGCAGGTGAGCGAGGAGCGCGAGGGTGTGGAGGTGCTGGCCTGGCAGGTGCCCGAGCAGCGCCTGGAACGCTGGCGTGCCCGCCACGTGGTGCTGGCCACGCCGCTCTTCGTCGCCCGCCGCCTGCTGCGCACGCCGCCGGCGGCGCTACAAAGCCTGCGCCAGCAGCACGCCCCCTGGCTCACCGCCAACCTGCTGCTGCGCGAGCCCCTGATCGACCACCCCGGTGCCCCGCCCAGCTGGGACAACGTCAGCCACGGCAGCACCCGACTGCTCGGCTATGTCAACGCCCGCCACCAGGCGCTCGACCCCACGCCCCAGCCCCCACTGCTCACCGCCTACCTGGCCCTGCCCGACAGCCAGCGCGGCGCCCTGCTCCAAGCGCCCTGGCAGCAATGGGCCGACGCCGTGCTGGCCGACCTCGCCCCCACCCACCCCGACCTGCGCGAGCAACTCGCCCGCATCGACCTCTGCCGCTTCGGCCACGCGATGAGCATCCCGACACCCGGCACGCGCAGCGCGGCAGCCTTGCAGGCGCTGACCCAGCCCCAGGGCCGCATCGCGTTTGCGCACAGCGACCTGGCGGGCTACTCGGTGTTTGAAGAGGCCTACA
Source organism: Roseateles paludis (assembly GCF_039872745.1). Lineage (NCBI taxonomy): Bacteria > Pseudomonadati > Pseudomonadota > Betaproteobacteria > Burkholderiales > Sphaerotilaceae > Roseateles > Roseateles paludis. The sequence goes on from NZ_JBDPZD010000002.1 coordinate 613,797, forward strand.
CGGCGGGTGTGTCGGCAGCGCGCGTGGTGACGTCTTAAGGCGGCTACGCCGGCACCCGCCACTCGACCCGCGCCACCAGCCCGCCGCCCTCGCGCGGCAACAGCAGCAGTTGGGCACCGGCCTCCGCTGCCAAGCGCTCGGCAATGGCCAGGCCCAGGCCCGAGCCCGAAGGGCCGCTGCGCGCCGCATCGCCCCGTGCGAACGGGCGCTTGAGTGCGGCCACACGTTCCGGCGCAATGCCGGGCCCGCGGTCCCGCACTTCCAGCCACGGACCACCCGGCGCCTGCCCGCAAGCCAGCTCGATGGGCGGCTCCCCGTGGGTCTGGGCGTTGACCAGCAGGTTGAGCACCAGGCGCCGCAGCGATTGCGGCCGGGCGAGCAGGTGCACGCGCTCGGCATCGACCACGCTGGTGGCCGCGCGATGCGGGCTCAAGCTGGCCACCTCGGCGAGCAGCGCATGCAGCTCCAGCGGCACGGGCGCCTCCTCGCGGCTCGCGTGGTCGCCGTGGGCCGTCCGCACATAGGCGAGGAACTGGGTGAGCAGTCCGTCAAGGTCCTGCAGGCCGCGCTCCAGGCTGTCGAGCAGGGCCGGGTCGCTGCGCCCGCCGTCGCGCAAGAGCTCACTGGCCAGGCGCATCTTGGCCAGCGGCGTGCGCAGGTCGTGCGACAGCCCGCCCAGCATCAGCAAGCGCTCCTGCTCGCCGCGCGCCAGGGCTGCGCTCATGGCGTTGAAGCTGTGGGCCAGGGCCGCAATCTCGGTCGGGCCGTCCGTTGCCAGCTCGACATGGCGCTGCCCCCGACCCAGTGCCTCGCTGGCCTGCACCAGCCGGCTCAGCGGCCTGTTGAGCCGACGCTGAATCAGCCAGGCCCCCAGCAGCGCCAGCAGCAGCGCCGAGGCACTGCCCAGCAGCCAGCGGCCCACCAGATGATGGCCCGACAAGGGGCGCGGCACCCGCAGCCAGTACACCTCGCCGGGCTCGGCCAGCGCGACGCGAAAACTCAAGGTCCCATCGGCCTCCAGTCGCCAGCTGGCTGGAGCCTCGGCCCCGCCCAGGCGCCGCTCCAGCGCCTGGATGTAGGCACGCTCGATCAGCCCGATGCGGCGCCCAAGCGCCGGCCTGTCGTCGGGCTCGGCTCGCTCGTTGAAGCGCCGCACGAACGCCGCGCGCTCTGCCGGCGCCATGAGGACCAGGGCCTGCCGGGCAGCCTCGAAGCTGCGCGCCGCGTCCGCCACCGACTCATTGACGTGCGGCCGCAGCACCGCCTCGCGAAAGGCCCAGCCATTGACCACCTGCGCCAGCACCACCAGCCCCGCAATCAGCCACAGATTGCGGGCGAACAAACTCTGTGGCCAGAAGCTCTTCATGCGGGCACGAACACATAGCCCAGACCCCAGACGGTCTGGATGTAGCGGGGCTGGCTGGGGTTGTCCTCGATCAGGCGGCGCAGACGCATCACCTGCACATCGAGGCTGCGGTCACTGACGCCGTGGTCGTCGCCATGCGCCAGGGTCAACAGGCGTTCGCGCCCGAGCGGGCGATGCGGCTGGCTGGCCAGTGCCTTGAGCAACTGGAATTCGGCCGTGCTGAGGGCGACCTCCTGCCCGTCCCGCTCCAGCCGCCTTTGCGCTGGGAACAGCGTGAACGGGCCAAAGCGCGTCGCTTCCTCACTCTGCGGCCCGAGGTGGGCACCCAGCTGCTGCTGCCGCCTCACCAGCGCCCGCAAGCGGGCCAGCAGCTCGCGCGGCGCGAAGGGCTTGGCCAGGTAGTCGTCAGCCCCCATCTCCAGGCCCAACACCCGGTCCACCATCTCGCCGCGTGCCGTCAGCATCAGGATGGGGATGGTCTCGCCGGCCACGCGCAAGCGGCGGCAAAAAGCCAGGCCGTCCTCGCCCGGCATCATCAGGTCGAGCACCAGGACATCAAAGCGCTCGCGCGCCAGCAGGGCCTCGGCCGCCGCCGCGTCTGGCACGGCACGCGCCTGCAGGCCTTGCTCGCTGAGGTAGCGCTGCAGCAGGTTGCGCAGCTCGGGCTCGTCGTCAGCGATCAAGATGCGGGCGGACATGGCGCGATGTTAGGAAGCCAACCCGGCGCGGCGCTGCGGCCTGGCCACCAATTGATGACAAAGTCTTTCAAGGCGACCGGTTTTGTCAGGGCTTGCAAGCATTGCCACTCAACCGGATACCCCTGATCGGCGTTGACCCGGACACGATGCCTTCATCGTCAACCGGAGACCCGCCATGCCCTCGCTTCGCCCCCTCGTCCTGCTCCTGATCGTTGGCGCCGCGCACGCCGACCCCACACCTGACCAACGTGTAGCCGCTGCACGCCTGACGGCCGAGAAGGCTGCCAACTGCGTGGCCGTGCAGCCCTTTTACTGGGAAGTCGGCAATGGCCGCGTGCCACTGGCTGGTGGCTCGGTAGGCCCAGCCGGCGCCGAGGCCCCGCAGCGCAACACCCCCATGGCCATCGCCTCGGCGTCCAAATGGGTCTATGCCGCCTTCGTGGCCGAGCGCCGCCAGGGCTTGCCCAGCGCGATGGACTGGAGCTTCATGAACTTCCGCTCCGGCTACACCAACTTCCTCATCTGCGGCCCCAACCAAAGCGTGGCGGCCTGCCAGTCGTCGCCGCTCAACGGGCGCGGGCAGCAAAACCCGGCCACGGTCGGCAAGTTCGACTACAGCGGCGGCCACATGCAAGAACACGCGGTGCTGATGGGCCTCGGGCAGCTCGGCCCGGACGGCCTGGCGCTGGCACTGCATCAGACGCTGAGCCCCGTGATCGGCGCCGGCTGGCGCTTCGACTACACCCAGGCTCAGCCGGCCGGCGGCGGCCGCACCACGGCCGGCGACTACGCCCGCCTGCTGCAAGCCATGGTCAGCGGCCAGCTACAGATCAGCAAGCTGCTGGGCGAGCACAAGGTTTGCACCAATCCCACCGTCTGCCCCAGCGAGGCGATCAAGACGCCGGTGCCGCTGGACGAGGCCTGGAGCTACAGCTTTGGCCACTGGGTCGAGGACGACCCGCAGCACGGCGACGGCGCCTTCAGCAGCGCCGGCGCCTTCGGCTTCTACCCCTGGATCAGCGCCGACAAGCGCTTCTACGGCGTGCTGGCCCGCGAGCAACGCAGTCCGAATCCCGACGACACGGCCCTGCACCCCGGTGCGGCCTCGGCCTACTGCGGCCGGCTGATCCGCGCCGCCTGGATGGACGGTCAGCCGCGCCCCTGAGCGCCGCGCAGCAGGCGGCCCTGGCCGAGTTGTCTGTACCGTAGGTGCAGACATAGACCTGCAGGGTCGCGCCAGCCGCCTCGGGCCAGGTAGGGACAGCGCGCCGTCACCCCGAGCGTCGACGCAGCCATCGATTTGCAGCCGTGGCGAGCCGCATGCCGGTCAGGACGGCCAACGCAATGGCTACTGGCCCCCACATAAGTCCCGGACCGAACTGAAGCTGATACAGGCCCGCACCACTGACCCAGGTCAGATGCGACCACGTGTTCAATGCCGCCATCACGATCCCGAAGCCAATCACCCAGATCGCAGGTCTGCGGGACAGCAGCAGGAGTGAAAGCACGAGGCTGCCAATGACCGCGCCTGCGGCCACAGACAGGTTGACGGCCAGGGCATGCCGGGTTTCGTAGCTCCAGGTTTGGGGCAAATCTGCCGCCCAGCTTTCGCCGTCCGCCCATACGGCGAGCGCGGCGGCCAACCACACCATCGCCATGAGCAACGCAAGATTGCGGCAGAACGCGATGACCCCGTTCGCCTGACGCGCGTGACGAGCTGGCGCTCCGCCACCGCGGCGCAATTCGTTGATGGCCAGCTCGCGAGCATCGAACCGTTGTAGCAGTTGGTCCATAAGCCGGCGCGCCTTTGCGCTGTTGTCGGCCCCGAAGTTGCACACGTAGACGTCCAGCGTCACTGCGCCGAGCTCGGGCCAGGTGTGCACGGCGACATGCGATTCGGCCAGCAGGACCACACCGGTGACACCACTCTGGCCCTCGGCAGGTCCGAACCGGTGCGTCAACTCGGCCACGCCCAGGAGTCCCGATGCCAACACAGCCTCTCGGCAGCATTGAGCCAGAGCCTCAGGGTCACGCATCAGCGCCAAGCCCGGGTCCACGCCGCTCAGGTCGGCCGTAAGGTGCAGGCCTTGCATCAGAGGCTTATCCGCCCGTCACGGGCGGGAAGAAGGCGAGTTCGTCGCCGTCCTGGAGCACGGCGGACTCGGCGCACAGTGCCTGGTTGAGCGCTGCGCGCACTGCCTTGCCGCGTGCCAGGGCACTGGCCTCACGTTCGCCCTGGGCGATCAGCGCGTCACGTGCCTGGGCGACGGTGCTGCCGGCTGGCAGTTGCAGGCTGCCTTCGGCCCCCAGCTGCTCGCGCAGCGAGGCGAAGAAGCGCAGGCGCACGGTGATCACGCGAGCAGGCCCGAGAAGGGGATGAAGCGCACGGGCGTGCCGGCGGTGAACGGGGTGCTGGGTGCCAGGTCGGCCAGACCATCGGCCCAGACGGCCGAGCTGAGCACGCCCGAGCTCTGGTTACCGAAGCGCTCCAGGCGCCCGTCAGCCCCCACGCGCACTCGGATGAACTCGCGCCGCACGTCGCTGCGCGGCCAGTCGAAGCCGGCGGGCAGGGTCACGCTCAGGGGCTGCAGCCGCGTCGCGCCTTGCAGCTTGAGCAAGGCTGGCCGCACCAGCAGCAAAAAGGTGACGAGGCTGGACACCGGGTTGCCGGGCAGGCCCATGTACCAGGAGCTGCCGACACGACCAAAGGCAAAGGGCTTGCCGGGCTTGATGGCCAGCGCCCACAGCGTCAGCTCGCCTTCGGCCTGCACGGCGGGGCGCAGGTGGTCCTCCTCACCCACGGACACACCGCCCGAGGTGAGGATGAGGTCGGCCTTGGCCGCAGCGTCGCGCAAGGCGGCGCGCGTGGCGTCGAGCTGGTCGGGCACGATGCCGAGATCCTGCACCTCACAGCCCAGTTGCTCCAGCAGGCCGCGCAGCAGGAAGCGGTTGGAGTTGTAGATGGCACCGGGCGGCAGGGGCTCGCCGGGCATGACCAGCTCGTCACCGGTCGAGAACAGCGCCACGCGCGGACGGCGGCTGACCGTGACCTGCGCAGCGCCAGCTGTGGCCGCCAGGCCCAGCGCGATGGCGTCAAGCCGTGTGCCGGCGGGCAGTACGGTGCTGCCGGTGCGGACGTCCTCGCCCTGGCGGCGGATGTGCTGGCCCGGCGCGACGGGCGCGCGAACGTGCAACTGGCCGTCAATCAGCTCGGTCTGCTCCTGCATCACGACGGCATCCGCACCCGGCGGCACTTGCGCGCCCGTGAAGATGCGCGCGGCCTCGCCCGCTGCCAGCGGCTGGCCCACGGCGCCAGCGGGGATGCGCTGCGTCACCGGCAGCGGCTGCGAGGCGTCCTGCGCACGCAGCGCATAGCCGTCCATGGCCGAGTTGTCGGCTGGTGGCACATCGCAGACCGAGACGACATCCTGAGCCAGCACCCGACCGAGCGCCCTGCTGGTGGGCAGCTGCTCTGACCCGCTGAGCGGCTGCAAGGCCGCCAGAAGCTCAGCGAGCGCGTCGTCCAGGCTCAACATCAACTCACCCCGAAAGCTTGGCCGGCACGGCCAGCGCCCCTCCAACGGCTGCCGTGGAACCGGCTTGGCCGGGCCACTGGCAGCGCCCCCTTGAGGGGGCTGAGGCCGGACACAAGGCGCCCTGTGGGCGGCTTGTGCCTGCCGAGGAGTTGGGCCGCTGGCCCAACGCGGTCTGCAGGACCCGCGAAGCGGGTACGGGGTGGGTGGCAATCACGCATTTGCAGTGATGTAGGCCTTGATGGTGGCCACATCGGCCGGCACGACCTGGAAGCGCTTGGGCAGGGACTCGATGCCCTCAAAGCCCTTGGGGCGCGGAGCCGGTTGGTGCAGGGCTTCCTGGATGGTGGCCTCGAACTTGGCGGGCAGCGCAGTCTCCAGCACGATCACGGTCTCGCCCGGGTCACGCTTCTCAAGCGCCACCTTGAGGCCATCCGCAGTGTGCGGGTCGATCACGACCCCAAACTCTGCATGGCAGCGCTGGATGGTGGCCACGCGGTCGGCGTGCGTGCTCCGGCCGGAGGTGAAGCCGAAGTCGGCGATCTTGCCGCGCTCTTCGGCGGACAGCGTGAAGCTGCTGGCCGTGAAGCGCGCCTTGACGGCATCACCATTGCGGCCCAGCAGGTCGGCGATGAAGCGCTCGAAGTTGCTGGCCTTGGAGATGTCCATCGAGGGGCTCGACGTCTCGTGCGTCTCAGCCGCAGCACGCGGGCGGTAGCCGCCGGTGCGGAAGAACTCGTCGAGCACGTCGTTCTCGTTGGTGGCGACGATCAGGCGTTGGACCGGCAGGCCCATCATGCGGGCCACATGGCCGGCGCAGACGTTGCCGAAGTTGCCGCTGGGCACGCAGAACGACACCTTCTCGGCATTGCTCTTGGTGGCCTGGAAGTAGCCGGCGAAGTAGTAGACGACCTGGGCCAGCAGGCGCGCCCAGTTGATCGAGTTGACCGTACCGATGCGCCACTTGCGCTTGAACTCGAGGTCGTTGCTGACGGCCTTGACGATGTCCTGGCAGTCGTCAAACACGCCCTCGACGGCGAGGTTGTGGATGTTGGCGTCCTGCAGGCTGAACATCTGGGCCTGCTGGAAGGGGCTCATGCGGCCATTGGGGCTGAGCATGAAGACATTGACGCCCTGCTTGCCCTTCATCGCGTACTCGGCCGCGCTGCCGGTGTCGCCCGAGGTGGCGCCGAGGATGTTGAGCGTCTCGCCACGGCGGCCCAGCTCGTACTCGAACAAGGCGCCGAGCAGTTGCATGGCCATGTCCTTGAAGGCCAGCGTGGGGCCGTTGGACAGGGCTTCGAGCGCGATGCCGCTGTTGCCCAGGCGCGTGAGCGGGACGATCTCCTTCGTGCCGAACACCTCGGGCGTGTAGACCTTGCGCACGAGCGCGCGCAGGTCATCGACCGGGATGTCGTCGATGTAGAGCGAGAGGATCTCGAAAGCCAGGTCGGCATAGCTCAGGCCACGCCAGCGCTGCAGGGTGGCGTCGCTGACCTTGGGGTAGCTGGCCGGCAGATAAAGGCCGCCATCGGGCGCGAGGCCTTCGAGCAGGATGTCGGAAAAGCTGCGGAGCGTGGCATCGCCACGGGTACTTAGGTACTTCATCAGGATCAGGCCAACTCTTCTTTGCGCAGCTTGACGATGGGGGCCAGCACGGTGGCCAGGGCTTGCATCTTGGCGAGGGCTTCGGTCATCCGGCCCTCGACGGTGTCGTGCGTGAGGATGATGACGTCGGTCTGGCGCTCGCCCTCGGCGGACTCGCGTTGCAGCACGGCGTCGATGGAGATGTCGTGCTCGGCCAGGATGGTGGTGATGCGGGCCAGCACGCCGGCCTGGTCGGCCACCACGAGGCGCAGGTAGAAAGCCGTCTGCACGTCGCCGATGGGCAGCACCGGCGTGTTGGTGATGGCGTCGGGCTGGAAGGCCAGGTAAGGCACGCGGTGGTCGGGGTCGGCGGTGGCCAGGCGGGTCACGTCCACCAGGTCCGCAACGACCGCAGAGGCCGTGGGCTCGGAGCCGGCGCCCTTGCCGTAGAACAGTGTGCTGCCCACGGCGTCACCGTTCACGACAACGGCGTTCATCGCGCCTTCGACATTGGCGATGAGTCGGGTGGAGGGGATCAGCGTCGGGTGCACGCGCAGCTCGATGCCGTTCTCACGGCGGCGGGTGACCCCGAGCAGCTTGATCCGGTAGCCGAGCTGTTCGGCGTACTTGATGTCGGCGGCCTGGAGCTTGCTGATGCCCTCGATGTGGGCCTTGTCGAACTGCACGGGCACGCCGAAGGCGATGGCGCTCATCAGCGTCAGCTTGTGGGCGGCATCCACGCCTTCGATGTCGAAGGTCGGGTCGGCCTCGGCATAGCCCAGGCGCTGGGCTTCCGCGAGCACAGTGCCGAAGTCCAGGCCCTTGCCGCGCATCTCGGACAGGATGAAGTTGGTGGTGCCGTTGATGATGCCGGCCAGCCACTGGATGCGGTTGGCGGCCAGGCCTTCACGCAGGGCCTTGATGATGGGGATGCCACCGGCCACGGCGGCCTCGTAGGCCACCACCACGCCCTTGGCGCGCGCAGCTTCGAAGATCTCGGTGCCATGCACGGCCAGCAGGGCCTTGTTGGCGGTGACGACGTGCTTGCCATTGGCAATGGCCTGCAGCACCAGGCTCTTGGCCGGCTCCATGCCGCCAATGAGCTCGACGACGATGTCGATGTCCGCCCGGTTGACGAGTTCGTTGGCATCGGCCGTCACCGGGATGCTGGCACCCACCTGGGCTTGGATGGTCTTGGCGCGCTCAGCATTGCGCGCGGCAATCATGGCGATCTCAATGCCCCGGCCGGCCCGGCCGCGGATCTCGGCCTGGTTGCGTTGCAAAACGTGCAGCGTGCCGCTGCCGACGGTGCCGAAGCCGATGAGGCCGACCTTGATGGATTGCATGGTCAAAGGGGGAGAGAAAAGCTCAGGAGGAATGACGACGGCGGTAGCCCGCCAGGAAACGCTCGATGCGCCCGATGGCCTCGCGCAGGTCGTCCACATTGGGCAGGAAGACGAGGCGGAAGTGATCGGGCGCGACCCAGTTGAAGCCGGTGCCCTGGACGATCAAGACCTTCTCCTCGGCCAGCAGCTCGTAGGCGAACTGCTGGTCGTCCTGGATCGGGTAGACCTTGGGGTCGAGGCGCGGGAACATGTAGAGCGCGGCCTTGGGCTTGACGACGCTGACGCCCGGGATGGCCGACATCAGGTCGTGCGCCAGGTCACGCTGGCGGCAGAGCCGGCCGGTGGGCGCGACCAGGTCCTTGATGCTCTGGTAGCCGCCCAAAGCGGTCTGGATGGCGAGCTGACCCGGCGTGTTGGAACACAGGCGCAGCGAGGCCAGCATGTTCAGGCCTTCGATGTAGTCACGGGCGTGGCGCTTCTCGCCGCTCACCACCATCCAGCCGGCGCGGTAGCCGCAGGAGCGGTAGTTCTTGGAGAGGCCATTGAAGGTCACGAAGAGCACGTCGTCAGCGAGGCTGGCCATGCTGACGTGGACGTTGCCGTCGTAGAGGGTCTTGTCGTAGATCTCGTCGGCAAAGATCACAAGGCCGTGCTTGCGCGCGATCTCGATGATGCCCAGCAGCAGGTCCGGCGGGTAGAGCGCGCCGGTCGGGTTGTTGGGGTTGCAGACGATGATGCCGCGGGTGCGCGGGGTGATCTTGGATTCGATGTCGCCGAGGTCGGGCAACCAGCCCGCGCCTTCGTCGCACAGATAGTGCACCGGGCGCCCGCCCGAGAGGCCGACCACGGCGGTGTAGAGCGGGAAGTCCGGCGCGGGGATCAGGACTTCGTCGCCGTCATTGAGCAGGGCGTTCATCGCCATCTGGATCAGCTCGGACGCGCCATTGCCCAGGTAGACGTCGTCCACCGACACGCCCTTGACGCCCTGCTGCTGCGTGTAATGCACGACGGCTTTGCGCGGCGCGAAGAGGCCCTTGCTGTCGGTATAGCCAGCGGCATCGGGCAGGTTGCGGATCATGTCCTGCACGATCTCGTCCGGCGGCATCAGGCCGAAGGCGGCCACGTTGCCGATGTTCAGCTTGATGATCTTCTGGCCCTCTTCCTCCATCTGGCGCGCCTTGTCCAGCACCGGGCCACGGATGTCGTAGCTGACGCTGGCGAGCTTGCTGGATTTGACGAGGGGTTTCAAAGGGGGCTCCTGGGGCTTTCCGGAAAGCGAGAGGCTGCGGCGCAGCAACCCTCAAGTTTACGTGGGACGCGAATCCTCGCCCTTCGCCAGACGAGGTGTCAGCCATGGTCTTTGCGACACTCGCGGCATGAAATTCCAGCCCGACGATGTCAGCGACAGCAACAACATCCATCGCCACGACGCCCAAGGCATCTGGGTGAACGGGCAGCTCTACAACCACAGCCTGATCGTGCCGCGTCAGGGCGAGGTGCTGCGCTGGCGGCCCACGCGCTTTGAAGACCTGCAGCCCGCTGACTTTGAGGCGCTGCTGGTGGGCGACCCCGAACTGGTGGTGTTTGGCAGTGGCAACCGGCTGCGTTTTGCGCACCCGAACCAGTGGCGTGCCCTGGTGCAGGCCCGCGTCGGCCTGGAAACCATGGACCTGGCGGCCGCCTGCCGCACCTACAACGTGCTCGCCAGCGAGCGCCGCCGGGTGGTGGCCGCACTGCTGATCGAGACGGCCTGAGCCAGACTGCTAGCGGGACTGTCCGGCGCAGTCCACCAAGCTGCACCGCATCGGTGCACGCAGGGCTCAGCGCCCAGTCCGAGTCACCGCCGCACCGGCAATGTGAATCTTGGGAGTACGCATAAGGCCGTGCTCGCCTATAATTGCTGGCTATTGCCTCCCGAGCGGCGGCCACGAGCTGTCGATCATCTGGCCCACCCTTGCCGCACTCCTCATGACGCCTTCGCTCAACAAACAGCTACCGGAAATTGAGGCCCTGGCCACCGGCGGTGTGAAGTTCACTGACAAGGCCTTCCTTGGCCGTTCCGTCGTGCTGTACTTCTATCCCAAGGACAACACGCCGGGCTGCACGACCGAAGCCATGCAGTTCCGTGACCGGCACAAGGACTTCGTCAAGGCCGGCGCCGTTGTCTTCGGCGTCTCGCGTGACAACATGACCTCGCACAACGCGTTCAAGCAGTCGCTCGAACTGCCGTTCGAGCTGATCGCCGACACGGAAGAAAAGCTCTGCCACATGTTCGGCGTGGTCAAGAACAAGATCATGTACGGCAAGAAGGTCAAGGGCATCGAGCGCTCGACCTTCCTGATCAGCCCCACTGGCGTGCTGGTGGGCGAATGGCGCGGCATCAAGGTGGCCGGCCATGTGGACGAAGTCCTGAAGGCCGTGAAATCGCTCAAGAAGGAAGCGGCCTGAAGCATTCGCGCCACGGGGCATGTGCATAATCAAAGCATGCCCCGAGTCGAAATCTCGCCGCCCTCAGCAAAAGCCGCGCTCATCCTGCGCGGCTTTTTGCTTTTCAGGGCCGGGATCGCGTGGGGTGCCTTCGATTTGCACTGATCCATGCCACTGCCGAAAGCCCCGAAACAACGCGCCTCCCGACTCGACGTCTCCTCCTACGCGAACGACCTGTCTCCAACCCCACTGAACGAGCCGCCGGCCACGCCGCCGCCAGTGGCCGCCACCGCCGAGGTGGTGCAGCTGCCAACGCCAGTGGCCCGCGCCGCCGGTGGCACCCCCGCCACCCAGGCCAAAGCCGCCAAGCCGTCCAAGCCTGCGGCGGCACCCAAGGCGGCGAGCAACACCCGCAGCCGCAAGCCCACCGGCCCGACCAAGCTCTTCGTGCTCGACACCAATGTGTTGATGCACGACCCGATGTGCATCTTCCGCTTCGAAGAGCACGACGTCTTCCTGCCCATGATCACGCTGGAAGAGCTGGACGGGCACAAGAAGGGCATGACCGAAGTGGCGCGCAATGTGCGCCAGGTCAGCCGTGACCTGGACACCCTGGCCGCCAGCCTGGAGGGCGCAGGCGTCGAGGAAATGGTCAAAGGCCTGCCGCTCAGCTCGACCGGCCACCGCGAGGCCCTGGGCCGGCTGTTCTTCCAGACCACGCCGATCAACGCCACCCTGCCCCAGGCCCTGCCCCAGGGCAAGGCCGACAACCAGATCCTGGCCGTCGTCCAGTCGCTGAAGGACCAACAACCCGGCCGCGAAGTCGTGCTGGTGTCGAAAGACATCAACATGCGCATCAAGGCCCGCGCGCTGGGCCTCCCTGCCGAGGACTACCGCAACGACAAGGCGCTGGAAGACTCCGACCTGCTCTACACCGGTGTCCAGGCCTTGCCGGCCGACTTCTGGGAGCGCCATGGCAAGACCATGGAGAGCTGGCAGCAAGGCGGCACGACCTTCTACCGGATCAGCGGGCCGCTGGTGCCTTCGCTGCTGATCAACCAACTCGTCTACCTGGAGGCGCCGGGCGCCACGCCGCTCTATGCCAAGGTGACCGAAATCACCGGCAAGTCGGCCGTGCTCAAGACGCTCAAGGACTACGGTCACCAGAAGCACGCCGTCTGGGGCGTGGCCGCGCGCAACCGCGAGCAGAACTTCGCGCTCAACCTGCTGATGGATCCGGAGTGCGACTTCGTCACCCTCACCGGCACGGCCGGCACGGGCAAGACGCTGATGACCCTGGCTGCCGGCCTCTCGCAGGTGCTGGATGAGCGCCGCTACACCGAGATCATCGTCACCCGCGTGACGGTGCCCGTGGGCGAGGACATCGGCTTCCTGCCCGGCACCGAGGAAGAAAAGATGAGCCCCTGGATGGGCGCCCTCGACGACAACCTCGAAGTGCTGGCGCGTGGCGACAGCGGTGCCGGGGAATGGGGCCGTGCGGCCACCAACGACCTGGTGCGCAGCAAGATCAAGATCAAGAGCTTGAACTTCATGCGCGGCCGCACCTTCCTGAACAAGTACCTGATCATCGACGAGGCGCAGAACCTGACGCCCAAGCAGATGAAGACCCTGGTGACCCGCGCCGGCCCGGGCACCAAGATCGTCTGCCTGGGCAACCTGGCGCAGATCGACACGCCCTACCTGACCGAAGGCAGCTCAGGCCTGACCTTTGCCGTGGACCGCTTCAAGGGCTGGGCCCACAGCGGCCACGTCACGCTGGCGCGCGGCGAGCGCTCGCGCCTCGCGGACTTTGCGTCAGAGGTGCTCTGAGCTGCTGCTTTCAGTCACCCAGGGGCCGGTCAGGCCGTCCAGGTCGCAATCCCAGAGCGCCTGGGCGTCCAGCGCCTCGGTGACACCTTCGCCGTAGACCTTGAGCGAGAGGCTGCGCAGCATGATGACCATGCCGCGCACAAAGGCCACGCGTGCCGGGTCGCCGGCCACGCCGCGCACCACGGCGGCATCGAGCTTCACGTAGTCGAGCCCGGCCTGGAAGAGCTGGTCCACCTGGGCCAGGCCGGCGCCGGCATGCTCCAGCCCCAGGCGCACGCCCAGCGGCCGCAACTGCCGGCCCACCTCGACCAGCAGCTCAAAGTGCTGGGTGGCTGCCGCCTCGCTCAAGTCAAGCAATAGAGATCGCGCAGCCTGCGGTGCGGCCAGCACCAGCTCCCGCAGCTGCGGCAGGAAGCTCGCATCCTGCAGGCTGGCCGGCGCCAGGTTGACGCAACGCGCCGCGCCGTCCGCCGCGATCGCCGACAAGGCCAGCCGCACCGCCAGCAGGTCGATGCCCGCCGTCAGGCGCGAACGCTGAGCCAGCGGCAGCCAACGCGCGGCCAGCAGCCAGTCCTCATCGGGCTTGAGCTGCAACTGCAGCGGACATTCGAGGTGCAAGACACGGCCGGTGCGGTCGTGCACCGGGAACTCGACCAAGCGCCCGCGCGACTGGGCGAGCGCGTCCTGCAACTGCTGGCGCCACTGACCCTCGCCCTGCTGGGCCCCGACGCTGCGCAGCTCGGCCACCACCTCGACGGGGCCGGTGCTGCGGTTCTCGGCGCGTGCCAGCGCCGCATCGGCCTCACCCAGCCACACAGCGGCTGGCCGTGCGCGCGGCAGCTCCACCGCACCAATCACGACGCGGACCTGCGGGCCAAACACCGGCAGGGTCGCACGCAGCGCATCGGCAATGGCCTGCGCCGTCTCGGCCATCACCTGGGCCGCTGGCAGCCACAGCGCAAAGTCGCTGCCGTTGAGCCGCCCGATCAAGCAGCCCGGCACGCGCTCGGGGTAGACCTTGAGCGCATCGGCCAGCGCGCACAGCAGCTCGTCGGTCTGGGCGTGCCCGAGGCGCGCGTTCAAGCCCGAGAGGTCACACAGGCGCAGCAGCAAAAGGCCGGCGTCCATCGGGCCTTCGTCGCGCTCCAGCGCCGAGCCGAACTCAGCGAGGAAGTGCTTGCGCGTGCCCACGCGCGTCAGGGTGTCGTGATGGACCTGGTCACGCAGCACCAGCAGTTGCCCGGCCTGGGCGTCGAAGGAGGCCTTCACCCGCCCGACCATGGCATTCATGGCCCGGGTCAGCCGCGCGAACTCGGGCATGCGCGGCTCCATCACCTGGTTGTAGACCCCGCCCATCACCGCTTCGGCCTGCGCCACCACGGCGTCAAGCGGGCGGCGGATGCGCTGCAGCGTCCACCAGGCGGCCATCAGGGCCACCACCGTCACGCCGGCCAGCCAGATCAGCATCAGGCGGCAGGAGGCCCAGAGCGCGTCCGTTGCGTAGGCCGAGTGGCTGCGCACCTCGACGGCACCGGCCGCCTGCCAGCCGCTCGACACCTGGGCCACGCCATCGGCCGCGCTGATGGGCACGAGCTGCTGGAACCAGGCCGGCGCCCGGCTCTCCCGCGCGCCCTCGCCGCGCTCGAAGCGCACCTGGCCATCGGGGCCCAGCCAGCGCAGGCGCTCATAGGCCCCGGTGTCGAACTGCGCCGACACCAGCAGCTTGATCAAGGCCTCGTCGCCGCCCTGCTGCGACATCGCCAGCGCCAGCGTCTGCGCGTTGTCCGCGTTCTTGAGCTGGAGCTGGCTTTGCACAAGATTGCGCGCGCTCAGGGTCGAGACCCCCAGCGCGCCCAGCAGCGCTGCCAGTGCCACACCCAGCACCAGCCAGGTCACCTGTCGCATCAAGGACATGATCGTCTCTCCATCAAAACAGTCCCTCGCCACGCACCTTGGCGACGAGGTCGCGCCACAGCGAGAGCCGGGCCAGCGGGTCGCCTTGCGACTGCGCCCCCACACCCTGCCACAGGCCATCGGTATTGAAACTGAACACCGGCGTCAGGTCCGGCCGGCGTGAGGCCGGCAGCACCTCGGGGCGCAGGTTGTCCAGGATCTCGGGTTCGGCATTGGGCTCGGCGTAGTAGGCCAGCACCATGTGTGCCTGTGACTGCCCAGCCAGCCGCGCTCGCACATAGACCATGCGCAGCCGGCTCACCGGCACGCCACTGGCGGCCAGCGCAAAGTACTTGGCAATGGCGTAGTCCTCGCAATCGCCGGCACGGCGCTCCAGCGACTCCAGCGGCGAGGCCCAGTAGTCGGGCACGCCCCAGGTTTCGGCGTCGTCATGGAAGGCGATGCGCTGGTTGAAGAACTGGTTCACCGCCACCAGGCGCGCCGGTTCATCCAGGCGCGCGACGCGCTCGATCAGGGCCACCAGGTCCCGCGCCTGCTCCAGCACCTTGCTGCTGCGCGAGGCCGCCACGTCCAGCACCCGCGTGGCGTCATAGGCCGCCCAGGCCATAACAGGCAGCATGCACAGCACGGCGATACGAGCGATCAGGGCGCGCAGCTTCATGGGCGTGAAGGATCGTACACATCGAGCCCTTTTAGACAGCGCGCAAACTTGGCACTGCCCTAAGATTTTTCTCATGTCGTCCCCCCGCCAAACCGAGGCCATCCGCAGCGAGCTGGACACCAGCCGCGCCAAGGGTGATCTCCGCCAGGTCCAGATCCCGCCCTGCCCCGAATTGCTGGCCCAGCTGCAGCAGGCGATGGGTCAGGCCGAGCCTGACCTGAACCTCGTCTCGCACATTGCCAGCCAGGACGTGGCCATGTCGGCCGCCCTCATCCGCATGGCGAATGGGCCGCTCTACAAGCCGGTGGGCCCGCCCTGCTCCACCGTGGGCCAGGCCATGACGCGCTTAGGGCTGCGCGAGACGGCGCAACTGCTGTCCCGCTTCCTGGTGCAGAACGCCATCCCGGTCAACAACCGCCAGCTCGCGCGCTTCTGGGAGCGCTCAGCCAAGCGCGCGGCCGCGATGGACTTCATCGCCCAGCAACTGCCCGGCATGTCGCGCGACCTGGCGCATGGCTTCGGGCTCTTCCTGCATGTGGGCATGCCGGTGCTGCTGCAGAGCATGAAGGGCTATGCCAGCACCATGGTCGAGGCCAATGCGCGCATCGACCGCCCCTTCATCGCCACCGAGAACGCCAACCACCGCACCGACCACGCCGTGGTGGGCGCCCTCGTCGTACGGGTCTGGAACCTGCCGCCGCTCTTGATGGCCGCCGTGCGCCTGCACCACGACTTCAGCGCCCTCGGCGCCAAGGATGTGGACCCCGACGTGCACGCCCTCATCGCCGCCGGCCTGATTGCCGAGTGGCTGATGCGCCGCCACGAAGGGCTGTCAGAGGACGCCGACTGGGCCGCCAACCACGCCGCTGCCATGGCCTGGCTGCACGTGCAGTGGACCGATCTGGAGCAGTGGGAAGAGGCCCTGGTGCCGATCTTTGACGCGACCTGAGGCCGGCCCGTCGGCCGCGGTTAGCGGAACAGCGACCAGGCCGCCACCAGCACGTGGCCCCAGATCAGGATGTTCACGCTGAACAGGGTGAAGACGCGGGAGAGGTTCCAGAGCTTGCGCGCACGTTCCAGGGCCCGGTCATCGCCGGTGAACAGGAACAAGGCCAGGTAGAACGCAGACGGGATGAACGTTCCGAGAATCAGGAGCGCCATCAACCAGTAGAAAACCTTCATGCGGGCATTGTCGCCATGCGCCGAGGCCCACAGCCCCGGGAATACCGCCGGCTGCTGGGGAAAATGCACCCCACATGTTTGGTGACACCCCCGCCGAGAAACGTCGCCGCCGGCGCGAGCTGGGCGTCTTTCTGTGCTTCTGCCTGATCGCCCTGCTGTGGCTGCTGCGCCCGCGTGGCGAACTCGTCGAGGCCGAACGCATCACCTGGCGGCTGGAGATCGAGGTCGAGCGGTTGCAGCAGGAGACCTCGTCCGACTGGTGCCGCGACCTGCCGGCCAGCGTGCCCATCACCGGCCGGCGCCTGGCTGAACACCCCGACGGCGGCCAGTTGGAGCGCTGCCAGTACAGCAGCACCGCCTGGCGCACGCTCTGGCTGGCCCACGACGAGGGGGACCGCAGCAGCCCGCCGCGCTGGCCCGCACCCACGCTGCGCGCCCTGCCCCCCGACACCCCCGGCGCCGAACGCCTGGGCCACCGGGAGGCCTTCTATGAGGTCGTCTTCCGCAACAGCGACGACCAGCGCTGGACCTGCCGGCTGGACGAAGCGAGCTGGCAGCGTGTGCCCCTGGGCGGCTGGCACCGCCTGCCGGTAGACCGCTGGAGCGTGGCCCACTGCGGCGGACTGCGCCAAGGGTGGTTCGGGCGCGGCTGAAGGCCGTGCCGAGGAATGCACGCTTGCGGCCCCGCCGGCCGCGCCGCGCGACATGGCCGTCGGGAGAATCACGTCTGGCATGCCAGTCACCACCCAGCCCAGCCCCGAGCGGCCGGACGCCAGCCCTCTGCTCGCCCGCGTCGGCCGCATGGCGCGCGTGGGTGGCTGGACCTGGGAGCTCGCCACCGGCGAGATCATCTGGAGCGACGAGACCTGCCGGCTGCATGACCTGCCGCCCGGCCACCGCCCCAGCCAGCGCGAAGCCCTGGGCTACTTCGCCCCCGAGGCCCGCCTCGCCATCCAGACCGCGCTCGATCAGGCCATTGCCAGCGGCGACGCCTGGGACCTGGAGCTGCCCCTCATCACCGCCACCGGGCGCCGCATCTGGGTGCGCTGCCAGGGCGAGGCCGACCGAGAGCCCACCGCTGCGGGCGGGCAGACCGTGCGCCTGGTCGGCAGCTTTCAGGACGTCACACCCCAGCGCCGCCTGTGGGCCGAGCTGGAGGGCCACCGCCAGCGCCTGCGCGCGCTCTACGAGTCCACGCCCGCCCTGCTCCACTCCATCGACACCCATGGCCACCTGCTGGCGGTCAGTGACCTCTGGCTGCGCCACTTCGGCTACATGCGGGACGAGGTCATCGGCCGCCCGCTGGCCGCCTTCATGCCGGCCGACAGCGCCGCTGCGCTGATCGTGCGCCAGCTGCCGCTGCTGTGGCAGGACGGCGGCTGCGTCGAGCAAGCCCTGCAGCTGCGCTGTGCCGATGGTCGGCTGCGCGACGTGCTGATGTCGGCCACCACCGAGTACGACGCCCAGCACCAGCCGCTGCGCGCCTTGGCGTCGCTGGTGGACGTGACCGACGACCTGCGCCGCCAGGGCGAACTGACACGCGAACGCAGCCTGCGCGCCGAGATCGAACACCATGCCGAGGAGCTGCGCCGCCTTCTGAACGAGCGCTCCGAGATGCTCGATGTGCTGGCCCACGAAGTGCGATTGCCGCTCAACAGCGCCAGCGCCGCGCTGCAAAGCGCCAGCACCGCCCTCGAAGGCCAGGCCGCCCCCGTGCTGCGCGAACGCCTGGCCCGGGCCGAGGCCGTCATCAGCCAGGTGCTGGGCGGCGTGGACAACACCTTGGCAGCGGCCACCTCGCTGGCCGGCGCGGCGTCCGTCGCCACGCAGGACACCGACATCGACACCCTGATCGCCGTCTGCCTGGCCGACCTGCCGCGCGAGGCGCGTGAGCGCATCCGCATCGAACGCCAGAGCAGCACACGCACGGCCTGGATGGACATGAGCCTGATGCGCCTGGCCTTGCGCAACCTGCTGGGCAATGCGCTCAAGTACTCAGCTACCAGCACCCCCGTGTGGCTGCGCGTGCTGGACGTGGAGGAGCCGCCGGCCATCGTGTTCGAGGTCGAAGACCAGGGGCCGGGCATTGCCGAAGGGGTACGTGCCAGGCTCTTCCAGCGCGGTGCACGCGCCGGCCAGGCGCGCGAGGGCACCCACGGCCTGGGTCTCTACATCGTGCGGCGCGTGCTGGAGCTGCACCAGGGCCGCGCCGAGCTGGCGCGCAGCGATGCCTCGGGCTCGGTGCTGCGGCTGGTGGTGCCGCAGGGCGCCGATTGACAGGGCGAGCAGCCTCTCAGGCCGGCACGCTCACCGCGCTGCGGAAGGCCTCGATGTGGGCCAGCAAGGTCTCTTCCGGGTAGGGCTTGCCCAGCAGCACGGTCACGCCCGCAGCGGTGGCGGCCTCACGCCGGTCGTCGGCCGAGGTGATCATGATCACCGGCAGGTGCGAGAGCAGCGGCGTGGCGCGGATGTGGCGTGTGAACTGGAAGCCATCCAGGCCCGGCATCTCGACGTCCGTGATCACCACGTGCGGCAGCGCCTCGGTCTCGAACAGCGCCAGCGCCTGCTCGGCGCTCTCGGCCAGCAGCACCTGGTAGCCCTGGGGCGTCAAGGTGCGCTGGGTCTTGACGCGCACAATCTTGGAGTCGTCCACCACCATCACCCGTGTCTCGGCGGCACTCAGTGGCCGGGTGGGTGGCGCCACGGCAGCAGCTTCAGCAGCAGCGGCCGCTTGGGCAGCAGCCTGCTCTGCGGCCAGGCGTTCAGCGGCGGCACGTTCTGCAGCGGCACGTTCGCCAGCTGCAAGCTCGCCAGCTGCAAGCTCGGCAGCCGCGCGTTCGGCGGCTTCAGCTTCGGCGGCGGCGCGCGCCGCTGCTTCGCGTTCCTCGGCCTCGCGCTGGGCGCGGGCAGCGGCTGCAGCAGCTTCAGCGGCGGCTTGCTCGGCGGCCTGGCGTTCGGCTTCCAGGCGTTCAGCTTCCAGGCGCTCAGCCTCGCGGCGGACGGCCTCGGCACGCTCAGCTGCCGCAAGTTCAGCTGCAGCACGTTCAGCTTCTAGACGTTCAGCTTCGGCACGCTCGGCTTCCGCGCGCTCTGCGGCAACACGTTCGGCTTCCCGTCGCTCTGCCTCGGCACGCTCTGCCGCCGCACGTGCGGCCTCGGCCTGTTCTGCGGCCAGGCGCTCGGCAGCTTCACGTTCAGCAGCCTGGGCAGCGGCTTCTGCAGCCGCTTGCGCAGCCGCGAGGGCCTCTGCATCGGGTTCGGGCTCAGCGGCCGGCTCAACAACAGCTTCCGCAACCGGTTCCGCAGCTTGCTTCTCCGCCGCAGCGCGCTTGGCCTCGGCGGCGATGCGGGCGGCCTCGATCAGGGCCAGGGCCTCGCGCTGCTCGCGCTCCTGCGCGCGCTCGCGGCTTTGCTTGCGGCGCAGCAGGAAGACGACAAGCGCCGCCAGTGCGACCGCGAGGAAGAAGAGCGACAACAACTTCATGAGGACAAGCGAAAGTGGGATGGCGAAAGCATAGGCCCCGGCGCGTTACGGCGTGGCGTCAGAGCGCTCAGACCCGCTGCAGCGGAGCCTTGAAGACATAGCCCACGCGCGACTTGCTTTGCAGGGGCACGAGCATGGGGGTGGCGCGCTCGATGCGGCGGCGCAGGCGGTAGATGGTGGCGGAGAGGCCATCGTCGGCCTCGGAGGCGCCGGCTGCGCGCCCCAGGCAGGCCAGCAAGGCCTCGCGGGTCACGGGCTCGCCGGCGGCCTTGACGAAGCACTCGATCAGCAGTTGGTCGGCATCGCTGAGCTGGATGCGGATGCCGTCCGGCGCGATCAGCTCGCCGGCAGCGGCGTCGAACTTCCAGAGGCTGTCGGCCGAGCCGGGCCGCACCACGCGGCGCTGCACGGCGCCGATGGCCAAGGCCACCTGCTCGAACTGCACAGGCTTGACGAGGTACATGTCGGCACCGGCCGTGATGACCTCACCAAACACCTCGGGGCCGAGCCGGCCTGAGACGACCACGATGCCGGCCTCGGTGCGGCGGCGCAGGATCTTGATCAGCTCGGTGCCCTGAACGCCGGGCAGCATCAGGTCGATCAGGTAGAACTCGAAGTCAAAAGCCTCGGGGTCGGCCAGCAGCGCATTGCTGTCGTCGAAGCGGCGCACCGCGATGCCTCGCTCGCGCAGGTCCTGCGTGAGGTATTCCGCGTAGTCGAGGTCGTCATCGACCAAAGCCAGCGTTTTGGGTTGCATGCTTGCGAGTGTCGGCTGACAGCTGCGGCGCCAGAGCGCACAGCCGCTCGCCGAACGCGCGGAGTGTGCCGAATTGCCGCCCTGCGCTTTCCCCGAAAACCCATGTCTCGCCCCCGGCCGAGATGGAGACTGAAGCTGACGGAGCGACGCCATGACGCCTACTCCCGCCCTTCCCAGCCCAACTGAACTGGCCCTGGACTGGCTGCTGCCGGGCGCGCGCAATGCGCCGGCTGATTCCATGCACCGCATCCAGACGCTGTGCACGGCCTTCCCCGACCTCTTCACGGCCCTGATCTCGGTGCTGGCCACCCACCAGGGTGTACCACGCGATCTGCTGGCCGTGGCCATCAAGCAGTGCCGGCCTGACCTGGAAAGTTTCTCGCGCGAGGACGTGAGCCAGCTCTTGATCGCCGCCTGGAACGGCGGCAAATCCGGCATGGAAGCCGTGCACCGCTCGCGCTCGTCTCAAGGCAAGCGCAGCAGCGCCAGCCTCTCCTGGGTCAAGGAGTAGCCTTCAGCCCCAGTGCCAGCCAGCCGGCCAGGCCAAGCTTCTCCAACGTCTCGATATTGGTCTCGAAGATGCGGTCGGTGTCGGGCATGGCCTCGACCGCGCGTTCGATGCTCGACTCGCGCAGCAGGTGCAGGGTCGGGTAGGGCGAGCGGTTGCTGAAGTTGCTGATGTCGCCCGGCTCGGTGCCGTCGAACTGGTAGTCGGGGTGGAAGCTCGCCACCTGCAGCTCACCGTCCAGCTCCAGCTCGTCCACCAGGCCATCGGCGGCTGCGAGGAAGTCGTTGAAGTCGAGGAAATCCGTCAACACCTGCGGGTGGATGAGCAAGGTGGTCTCGACCTCGTCGGGGTCGCTGCGCTGCAGCAGCAAAAGCTCGTGGGCCAGCTCCTTGAGCAGGGCTTCGGGCTCGGTGGCCTCGCTCACCACGTAGCGGATGCCGTTCTTGACGTGCACCGCCTTGGCAAAGGGGCAGAGATTGAGGCCGATGACGGCCTGCACCAGCCAGTGCTGGGTGTCCTGGAGGACGGTGTCTTGGGTGGGCGTGGACATCTTGCAAACCACCAGCGCAGGCATGGGGCCTGGCCGGGTTCGGCAGTGTAGGTCTCGCGCCCCTGGGGCAGCGACTCAGCGCTTGATCACGCGCACGCCGGCGCGGGTCTTGCCGCTCTCGACGTAGCCGATGCCACCAGGCGTGTCGGCCACGTGCTTGAGCACGGCGTCATCGCCTTCCAGCTCGGGCGGAGGCTTGCCGCCGCCGTGGAGACCTGCTGTGCCCAGTAGGGTCAGGCCGTGGCTACGGCAGAGGGCGCTGCGTTGCGATGGCGGCTTTCAATCTCGCGGTTGATCTCTTCGATCTTGTCGTCTTCCAGCTCGTACTTGGAAATGATGAACATGGCCAACGCCAGGAGGATCGCAGGGAGGACGACGACCAGCCAGAGGATGCCCTGCTGGGCTGCGGCGGACTGTTGCGCCTTGGTCGGATCGAACGCCGTCATGGAAAGCACCACGCCTGGGATGACGCCGCCGAGGGCAAAGCCGGCCTTGAAGAAGATGCCGGTCAGGGCGCTCACCACACCGGAGATGCGGCGGCCGGTTTGCCATTCCCCGTATGAGATGACCTCAGGTACCAAGGCCCACATGTAGCCGGTGGCCACGATCACGCCCGTGGACTTCACGAACTGGGCGACATACACCAGCCACAGCTGCGACCGGAGAGCGGGGACCACAGACACGACGTACAGCATGCCCATGCCGATCATCGCGACGCTTAGGAAGAGGTAGAACATGCCCTTCTTGCCCAGCGCGCGTTTGAGCGCCGGGACCATGGGCATGAAGATGAAGGCGGGAATCGAGCCCAACGCATTGAAGACCGGCAAGGCGTCGGCCCGGTCCAGGTTGTACTGCATGTAGTACGCAGAAGCAGAGTTGCCAACCGCCATCATGGCGAACGCCGTGATGAAGAAGAACGCGACGATGCGCAGGGGGCGGTTGCGGGCGAATTCGGTGAAGAGATCCGCGTACTTCACGGTATGGCCGGTGCTTTCGTCCATCACCACCCGCTCCTTGGTCTGGGTGAAGCAGAACACCAGCAGACCGAAACCGACGACGGCGTAGACCGACATCACCGCGAACCAGATTGGCGACGACGCAGGCTTGGACCAGTCGTTGTCCGGGGCGAAGTGCTGAATCGTGGCGGGCACGCCGAACTGCACGGCGAGGCCACCGAGGTTCGCCATGAACATGCGTGTCGACGTGAGCTTGGTGATCTCGTCTGTGTCGCGAGTGAGCGAGGCGTTCAGCGCGCCGTACGGTACGTTGATCAACGTGTAGCAGAGCGAGAGGGTGACGTACGTCACGTAGGCGTACCAAAGCTGTCCGGAAAACCCGTTCCAGAAGGAGAGGACGGCCAGCCCGCTCAGGGGAATGCCGCCGAGGATGAGGTAGCTGCGGTACTTTCCAAGGCGCGGGTTGCGCTTGTCAACGAAGGCGCCTACGAACGGGTCCCAGATGACATCCACCAGCCGTACGACGAGGAACATGAAGGCGGCTGCCCCCGCGCTGATTCCGAAGACGTTCGTGTAGAAGAAGAGCAAGTAGGTCGAAACCGTCTGGTAGATCAGGTTCTGCGCGAGGTCACCCGCGCCGAAACCGATGCGCGTCAGCGCCGACAACTTGTAAAAGCCTTGTGTGGCGGGTTCGACCTTGGAGGTGGTGTGCATGAATTTGGGGGCGTCGATGGAATCCGAAAGGACGCGGAGCTTGGGCCTATGGCGATGAAGCGCGGAGATCGCGGATGTGAATCGCCAAACCTTCCACTGTAAAGGGGGAAAGCGCGTGATTCAGGGCATTGCTGTTCTGCCGCAGAGGGCTTCCCATCGAGGTGACCACAGCCGGGCAATCCGGATGCAGCAGCTGAGCGAGAGCGCTGCACAAATCGCCCCTCAAGTACATGGCGCGCCGCACCAGCGCCAACCGACGCACTTGCCCGGTTTCAGCGCTTGATCACGCGCACCCCAGCGCGGGTCTTGCCGCTCTCGACGTAGCCGATGCCGCCGGGCGTGTCAGCCACATGCTTGAGCACGGCGTCGTCGCCCTCCAGCTCGGGCGGGGGCTTGCCGCCACCGGTGAAGACCTGCTGGGCCCAGTAGGCCTTGAGCTGGGAGGCGTTCTTCTTGAGCACGTGGCTGCGGAAGGCCTCGGTGGTGGGGCCGTCCTTTTGCGTGACGGGGCTGGCGGGCGTGCCGTCGGGCAGGGTCTTGACCTGGCGCAGGAAGATCTTGGCGGCGGCCTCGTCGTCCAGCGCGGCGGTGAAGGCCGCGTTGACCACGAGCACGGGCTCGGCGCCGGCTGTGCCACTGGCCAGCAGGGCAGCGAGCATCAAGGCCGAGCGCAGGCGACGTGAGCGGGCAGTCTGTGTGCGTTGCATGAGTCCCTCCGTGCTCAGAACAGCGTGTCGATCGAGACCGACAGCAGGCGCGAGTTGCCGACGTAGGACAGGTCCGCGCCCGAGCGGTCACGGAAGCGGTCCCACTGCAGCTTGAGCGCGGTGGAGGGGCCGAGTTCATAGCGCAGCGTGGCCGAGTCGCCGCTGTCGCGCTGGATGGCGTCGGGGGTGAAAGTGTTGTGCTCGCCGTACTGGGTGTGCGTCAGCATGGCGGTGAAGTCGCCAAAGCGGCGCCCCACGCCCAGCATGTAGGCCTTGGACTTGTAGCTGTAGCCGCTGCGGTCGAACACGCTGTACTCGCTGCGCACGAACCAGTCGTTGATGTCGAGGTTGGCCGAGACACCGTAGATGCGCTGCTTCTCGGCGGACTTGGACAGGTCAGCGGCGGGCGTGACGCGCTCGCCGGTCGTGCGGTCCCACTGCTGCACGTCGGACTGGATGTAGGTGCCGCGCACGGTCAGGATGCCGCGCTGCAGCACCAGGTCGCCGCCCATGATGTTCTTCCAGGTCACGTCCTGCGGCTGGTCGTAGTAGAGCCGCTGCATCAGGTTGTCGCGGCTGTTCTCGCGGCCCAGGAAGAGGTTGGTCTTGGCGGCCCAGCCGCCCCAGTCGCCCCGGTAGGTGGCGTTGACGCCGTTGTAGTTGACGATCTCCCAGCCGTAGAGGTCAGCCGGCGGGCGCACCCAGGTGTAGGCAAAGCCCACGTCCTGGAAGTCGGAGTAGTAGTAGATGGGCAGGCGCTTGCGCCCGAGCTGCAGGGTCCAGCTGTCGGTCAGGTCGTAGGACAGGTAAGCCCACTCCAGGCCGGCCTTGACGCCATCCACGCCGCGCCCCACCACCTGGGCGGTGGCCGAGAGCTTGGGTGTGAAGGTGTAGGTGCCCTGCACGCCGATCTTGGTCTCCTGCTTGATCTGCCAGCGCTCGGCGTACAGCGCGCCGTGGCTGTAGTCGGCAATGAAGCAGGGGCAGGGGTAGCGGTAGTAGTCGTCGGTGCGGTCACCGCCCAGCACCTTGCCGGCGGCCACCGTGGCAAAGCCGGAGACGCTGAACGCGTCGTCAGCGCGCGCGGGCAGGGTCAGGGTGGCGGCGGTCATGGCCGCAAATGCGGTGAGGGCCAGCTTCAGGGACGCTCGAATCATTCGGAATCCTTCAACAACAACTTCAAGGGAGAAAGGGGGGTTTAGCTGCGGCGCGCTTCCAGCCGGAAGCGGCCGACGGCCTCGTCCAGCTGGCTGGCCACCTGCTGCAAGGTCTGCGAGGCCTGGCCGGCCTCGGCGACGAGGGCGTGGTTGTCGTCGGTATGGCCGGTCAGCTCCGAGACCATGGCGTTGACGTGCTCGATGCCGCGCCGCTGCTCGGCGGAGGCGCCCGAGATCTGCTCGATGTGCTGGCCCACCTGCTTGACCGAGTCCACCAGGCGGCCCATCACCACGCCGGCCTCGTTGACGTGGCGGGCGCCGGCGTCAATGCGCTCGGCCGAGTCGTCGATCAGGGTCTTGATCTCCTTGGCGGCCGCGCTGGCGCGCTGAGCGAGGGATCGCACCTCGCCCGCCACCACGTTGAAGCCCCGGCCCTGCTCGCCCGCGCGGGCAGCTTCGACAGCGGCGTTCAGCGCCAGGATGTTGGTCTGGAAGGCGATGCCGTCGATCAGCGAGGTGATCTCGACGATCTTGCGCGCACGGTCCGAGATCTGGCCCATCGCGGTCACGGCGTCGGCCACGGCGCGGCCGCCGTCGTCGGCCGCCACGCTGGCCTGGGCGGCCAGCTTGCGGGCCTGCTCGGCGCTGTCGGCATTGCTGCGCACCGAGCGGGTCAGCTCGTCGATGCTGGCGGCACTGGCATGCAGGCTTTCCTTCTGGCGCTCGGAGCGCTCGGACAGCAGGCTGTTGCCCTCGCCGATGGCGCCCGCCGCCGTATGTACGCGCTGCACGGCCTGGCGCACATCGCCGATCACGGCGGAGAGGCCATGCTGCATCTCGCTCATCGCGGCCAGCAGGCTGGCGGAGCTGGCGTCGCGCAGGCGCACCGGGGTGCTGAGGTCGCCACTGGCGATGCGGTGCACGATCTCGGTGGCCTCATCGGGCTGGCCACCGAGCTGGCGCTTGAGCACGCGCACCGACCAGCTCGACACCCCGATCGACAGCGCCAGCATCAGCAGCGAGGCCAGCAGGTTGGCCGCAAAGCCGCGCTGTACCAGGCGCTGGGTCTGGGCGATGTGGTCGTCCAGTTGGGCCTGGGCGGCTTGCTTCTGGCGCGTCAGGTCGGTCTCCAGCGTCTTTTGCGCGGCTTGCATGGCCTGGGCGGCCTCGCCCACGTCACCGCCCTTGCCCTTGATGAGGATGTCGGCCACTTTGCTGGCGGCCTGCTGGTAGGTGTCGAAGGCAGCCGAGAGGCGCGCGGCATCGTCGGCACGGCCCGGCACGGCGGCATAGCGTTTGAATTCGTCGCGCAGCAGGGCCACCTTCTGGGCCACGCCGTCGAGGGCGGCCTGGTCAGCAGCGGCAGCGGCGCTCTTGTAGCCGTCGGCCACGGCAGTGAGCCCGAAGGCCAGCGATTGCACGGCCCCGAGAGCCGGGCTGTCGGTGCGCCCGAGGTTGTCGAGCAACTCGTTGGTCGAGCGCGTGAACCAGAAACTGGTCACAGCGCCAAGCGCAATCGCCAGCAGGGGCAGCATCCAGAGAAGGCGTTTCATCGTCCGTGCATTCCTCATGAGCCAGCGCCGCCCTCGGGACGGGCAGCGGGGTCAAGCGGCGCAGTCTAGGAACGGCCTTGGGAGCGCTCACCAAGGCGGTGCGCACGAACGCGAACTAGTTCGCGGCGCGCACGAAAGCGTTTGCAGCGCCGGCGCTGGCGCTTGTGCTTCGTGCAACAGGGGTCGGCTCCCGCCGGCCGGTTTCAGCGCCGGAGCCAGGCCTCGGCCAGCCGCACCCACATCGAGCCCCCCAGCGGGATCAGCTCGTCGTTGAAGTCGTAGCAGGGGTTGTGCAAGGTGCAGGGCCCGAGGCCGTGGCCCAGGCTGCGATGGTCGCCGTCGCCGTTGCCGATGAGGAAGTAGCAGCCGGGTTTCTCGAGCAGGTAGTAGCTGAAGTCTTCGGCGCCCATGGTGGGCTCGAAGTCCAGCACGTTCTCGGGCCCCACCATGCCGGTGAGCACCTCGCGCACAAAGCCGGTCTCGGCCGCGTGGTTGATGGTTGGCGGGTAGTTGCGGCGGAACTCGAACTCGGCCGTCAGCTCAAAGGCCCCGGCCAGCTGCTCGGTCATTTCGCGCATGCGGCGCTCGAAGAGGTCGAGCAGCTCGACGGTGAAGGTGCGCACCGTGCCCTGCAGCTCC
Organism: Roseateles paludis; assembly: GCF_039872745.1. Classification (NCBI taxonomy): domain Bacteria; kingdom Pseudomonadati; phylum Pseudomonadota; class Betaproteobacteria; order Burkholderiales; family Sphaerotilaceae; genus Roseateles; species Roseateles paludis. The sequence goes on from NZ_JBDPZD010000002.1 coordinate 641,366, forward strand.
ACGCTGTCGGGCACCACGTTCGTCGCCTCGCCGGCCTGGATCATGGTGACCGAGATCACGCCGGGGTCGATGGGCCGCTTGTTGCGGCTGACGATGGTCTGGAAGCCCTGCACCAGCTGGCAGGCGGCCGGCACCGGGTCCAGGCCCAGGTGGGGCATGGCGGCGTGGCAGCCCTTGCCGCGCAGCACGATGCGGAACTCATTGCTGGACGCGAACACCGGCCCGCTCTTGAGCGCGAACTGCCCGGCCGCGAGGCCCGGCCAGTTGTGGGCGCCAAAGATGGCCTCCATGGGGAAGCGCTCGAAGAGCCCGTCCTTGATCATCTCGCGCGCCCCGCCGCCGCCCTCCTCGGCCGGCTGGAAGACGAGGTAGACCGTGCCGTCAAAGTTGCGGTGCGTGGCCAGGTATTTGGCGGCGGCCAGCAGCATGGCCGTGTGGCCGTCATGCCCACAAGCGTGCATGCGCCCCGCAATGGTGCTGGCATGGGGGAAGGTATTGCGCTCGGTGATGGGCAGGGCGTCGATGTCGGCCCGCAGGCCCACGGCGCGGGGCGAGTCGCCATTTCGCACCACGCCCACCACGCCGGTCTTCCCGAGGCCCCGGTGCACGGGGATGCCCCATTGGGTGAGCGCCTGGGCGATGAGGTCGCTGGTGCGCTGCTCCTGGAAGCAGAGCTCGGGGTGGCGGTGGATGTCACGCCGCAGGGCCGTGATCTCGGCGCTGGCGGCCAGGATGGAGTCGATCAACTGCATGACGAAAGGTCGGTGTGTGGCCCCGAGTTTAGGATCGCGGCCTCGCCATGCTTGCCTCCCTTCGCGTCCGACCCTTTGCCCAGCGCTGGTTGCTGGCATTGGCGCTGCTGCTGCCGCTGGCGCAGGGGGCCGCGTGGCTGCACACGCTGTCGCACGCTACGGGCGGCGCGGCGCATACGGCCCAGCATGAGAGCAGCGAAGGTCTCGTTCAGGACCTGTGCGAACTCTGCCTGGCCGCCGCCCACCTGGCCGGCACGGCGCCCGGGCCAGACGCGGCCCCCACGGCGGCCACGGCCGCTGCCACGGCCACGCCGCAAGCCGGGCCGGTACAGGCGGCCCACAGCGCGCCCTATTGGCGCCACGGGGCTCGGGGCCCGCCGGAGCGCACTGCCGCTCCCGCCACCCTGACTTCCTGACCCCGCGCCGCGCGCTGCCTCCCCACCCACGGGCCGCTGCGGCGCCCTGTGCGTGACCGCGCCCCGGCCCCTCTCGGCCTGCCGGCGGCGGCGCGCTTGGAGCCCTTTGATGTCCCGATTCCCCTTCGCCTGGCGCCCCGTGGTGCTGGCGTCCTCCTGCTTGTGCCTGAGCCTGGCCCAAGCCCAAACTCAGCCTGAAGCCCTCGACAAAGTCGTCGTCACCGGCAACCCGCTGCGCGGCACGCTCTCACTGCCTGCGGATGCGCTGGAGGGTGACGCCCTCGTCCTGCAACGCAGCAACAACCTGGGCGACACGCTCTCTGGCATGCCCGGCGTGTCGGCGTCCAACTTCGGCCCCAATGCCAGCCGCCCGGTGATCCGCGGCCTGGATGGCGACCGCGTCCGCATCCTCAGCAATGCCGGCGCCTCGGTGGACGCCTCCAACCTCAGCTTCGACCACGCCGTGGCGCTGGACCCGCTGGTGGTGGATCGCATCGAGGTGCTGCGCGGCCCCGCCGCCCTGCTCTATGGCGGCAATGCCCTCGGCGGCGTCGTCAACCTGCTGGACAACCGCATCCCCACCACCCTGACACCCGGCCTCACGGGCGCTGCCGAGCTGCGCCTGGGCGGTGCGAGCCGCGAGCGCAGCGGCGCCCTGGTGCTGGACGGCGGCAGTGGGCGCGGCAACACCGGCTGGGGCTGGCATGCCGACCTGGCCGGGCGCGATGCCGGGGACCAGCGCACGCCGCGCTTTGACAGTCCCACCGACGCGGGCAGCGAGGCCCGCCACAGCGTGCGCAACTCCGCCGGCCGCAGCCAGGCAGGCGCCCTGGGCGGCTCGCTGTTCTTCGGCTCCGGTCGGGTCGGCCTCTCGGTGGACGACACCCACAACACCTATGGCGTCACCGCTGAGCCCGACGTCAGCATCCGCATGCAGCGCCAGCGCCTGGCCACCGCCGGCGAGTGGTCCGGCACGGGCCTCATCAGCAAGATCAGCTGGCAAGCCAGCCGCAACCGCTACGAGCACCAGGAGCTGGAAGGTGACGGGGCCGTGGGCACCACCTTCAAGAGCCGGGGCAGCGATGGCCGGGTCGAGGCCACCCACACTCCGGTCGCCACTGTGCTCGGCCGACTGAGCGGCGTCGTCGGGTTGCAGTGGGAGCAGCTCGACTTCTCGGCCCTGGGCGAGGAGGCCTTTGTGCCCAGCACGCACACCCGGCAGAGCGGCGTTTTTGCGTTGGAGCAGCTGGACCTGGGTGCCGCCCAGCTCACCGCCGGGCTGCGCCAGGAGTCGGTGCGGGTGCGCTCGGAAGGTGATGCGCCGGACGCCCAGGAACCCAAGTTCGGCCCCGCCCAATCCCGCAGCTTCAAGCCCCGCAGCCTGGCGCTGGGCCTGACCGCGCCGCTGGGCCAGGGCTGGCAGTTCAGCACCAACTTGAGCCGCAGCGAGCGCGCCCCGGCCTACTACGAGCTTTACGCCAACGGCGTGCACGTGGCCACCGGCAATGTGGAGCGGGGCGACGCGAGCCTGGGGCTGGAGCGTGCGCGCAGCCTGGACCTGGGGCTGAAGTGGGAGGGCGTGGCCAGCCATGTGCACCTCAATGTCTACGAGACCCGCTTTGACCGCTACATCGCCCTGGCCGCCACGGGTGAGTCCTTGGACGACACGGGCGAGCGCTTCCCGGTCTATGCCTTTGCCGGCGTGCCGGCGCGGCTGCGCGGGGTGGAGTTGGAGGGCCGCTGGGCCCTGCCCACGGCGGGCTGGGCGCCAGGGCTCAAGCTCGCGCTGCTGGGCCAGCTCGACGCCGTGCGCGGCGAGCAGCAGGACACCGGCGAGCCCCTGCCCCGCCTCGCCCCGCTGCGCGCCCTGCTCGGGCTGGACGCGCAATGGGGCGCCTGGACCAGCCGGCTGGAGCTGCGCGGCACCGCCCGCCAAAGCCGCGTGCCCGTGCTGGACACCCCCACCGCCGGCTCCGGCACCTGGCGCCTAGCCCTGACCCGGCAATGGCACCAGCCGGGCTTTGATGTGCTGGGCTACCTCAAGCTCGACAACGGGGGTGACCGTCTGGCCTACAACGCCACGGCCGTAGCCACCATCCGCGCGCTGGCGCCACAGCCGGGGCGGTCGGTCTCGGCAGGGGTTCAGCTACGTTTTTGAGCCTTGTGGCGCCCGGCCCACGCCGGGCGCCCCCGGGCGCGGCAAAACCGGTCAGCATCCAGGTCCATCGACCCCAGGCCCAGATCTTGCTGAAGCCTGGATGGAGAGGAGACGTCGATGCAGACCCCGTTTGACGAAATGAACCTGGCCACTGGCGGCCAGCGTCCCCACTACGACCGCTATGCCGGTTGGCTGGGTGCCCAGCCCGAGCAGCTGATGCGGGAGCGCCGCGAGCAGGCGGAGCTGATCTTCCGCCGCGTGGGCATCACCTTCGCCGTCTATGGCGACAAGGACAGCGGCGAGGGCACCGAGCGGCTCATTCCCTTCGACCTGATCCCCCGCGTCATCCCCAGCGACGAGTGGCGCAGCATGCAGGCCGGCCTGGCCCAACGCGTCACCGCCCTCAACCGCTTCCTGCACGACGTCTATCACGAGCAGGAGATCCTCAAGGCCGGCATCGTCCCGGCCGACCAGATCCTGAACAACAGCCAGTACCGCGCCGAGATGCACGGCGTGGACGTGCCCGGCGGCGTCTACAGCCACATCGCGGGCGTTGACATCGTGCGCGCCGGCAACCCCGACGGCAGCGGCGACTACTACGTGCTGGAGGACAACCTGCGCGTGCCTAGCGGCGTGAGCTACATGCTGGAGAACCGCAAGATGATGATGCGGCTCTTCCCCGAGCTCTTTGCCCAGCACCGCGTGGCGCCGGTGGCCCACTACCCCGACCTGCTGCTCGACACCCTGCGCAGCGTGGCGCCCCAGGGCGTGTCCGACCCCACCGTGGTCGTGATGACGCCCGGCATGTACAACTCGGCCTACTTCGAGCACGCCTTCCTGGCCCAGCAGATGGGCGTGGAGCTGGTCGAGGGCCAGGACCTGTTCGTCGACAACGGCTACGTCTACATGCGCACCACGCGCGGCCCCAAGCGGGTGGACGTGATCTACCGCCGCATCGACGACGACTTCCTCGACCCCAAGGTCTTCCGCGCCGACTCGCAGCTCGGCTGCGCGGGCCTGGTGGACGTCTACAAGGCCGGCAAGGTCACGCTCAGCAATGCCATCGGCACAGGGATCGCGGACGACAAGTCCATCTACCCCTATGTGCCCAAGATGATCGAGTTCTATCTCGGTGAGAAGCCCATCCTCAACAACGTCCCCACCTACGTCTGCCGCGACGAGAAGGACCTGGCCTACACCCTGGCCCACCTGTCCGAGCTGGTGGTGAAGGAAGTGCACGGCGCCGGCGGCTACGGCATGCTCGTCGGCCCCGCCGCCAGCAAGACCGAGATCGAGGCCTTCCGCGCGCAGCTCATCGCCAACCCGCGCAACTACATCGCCCAGCCCACGCTGTCGCTGTCCACCTGCCCCACCTATGTGGAGAGCGGCATCGCCCCGCGCCACATCGACCTGCGGCCCTTCGTGCTCTCGGGCAAGAACGTGCGCATGGTCCCCGGCGGGCTCACGCGCGTAGCGCTCAAGGAGGGCTCGCTGGTGGTCAACAGCAGCCAAGGTGGCGGCACCAAGGACACCTGGGTCCTGGAAGACTGACGAGGGGACACGAGGAATGCTTTCAAGAACCGCTGATCACCTGTTCTGGCTAAGCCGCTACATCGAACGGGCCGAAAACACCGCCCGCATGCTGGACATCGCCTACCAGACGTCCCTGCAACCCCAGTCCCAGGACGAAGCCGCGCAGACCTGGCGCAGCCAGCTCTCCATCTCCGAGCTGGACGCGCTCTATGCCAAGGGCTACGACAAGGCCGACAGCCGCAGCGTCATGCAGTTCATGGTGGCCGACGAGAACAACCTTTCGTCCATCTTCTGCTGCCTGCGCGCCGCGCGTGAGAACGCGCGGGCCGTGCGCGGGGCGCTGACGACCGAGGTCTGGGAGACCATGAACCAGACCTGGCTGGAGTTCCGCAAGTTGCTAAAAGGGGACTGGCAGCGCGACCCCGGCACGCTGTTCGAGTGGGTCAAGTACCGCAGCCACCTCTCGCGCGGCGTGACCGTGGGCACCATGCTGCAGGACGAAGCTTTCCACTTCATACGCATCGGCTCCTTCCTGGAGCGCGCCGACAACACGGCTCGCTTGCTCGACGTCAAGTTCCACCGCGACCCGAGCAGCCAGACGCAAGGCGAGACCGACTCGGCGCGCGACTTCTACTACTGGTCGGCCGTGCTGCGCTCGGTCTCGGGCTTCGAGATCTATCGCAAGGTCTACAGCAATGTGATCCAGCCAGAGAAGGTGGCCGAGCTCCTGATCCTGCGGCCCGACATGCCCCGCTCCTTGTCACACTGCATCACCAGAATGGTGGCCAATCTCAAGCGTGTGGCCAATGCCCAATCGGCCGAGACCCTGCGCCAGGCGGGGCGCCTCGAAGCCTCGCTCGCCTTTGGCCGCATCGACGAGATCCTCGACACCGGCCTGCACCCCTTCCTGGAAGACTTCCTCGTCAAAGTGGGCGGCCTGGGCCAAGGCATCAGCCGCGATTTCTTGGTGTAGCCCACCCCGTACCGGCTGCGCCGGCCCCCTCAAGGGGGCACTCCCAGACGCCCGGCAGAGCCGGCTCGTCGGGAGTCGTTGAGTAATTCGGATTCCCGTCAGCCGCACACCCTGCGGTGGAGATTGCAAGATGTCCATCCACGTTGCCCTCAAGCACGTCACCCGCTACCGCTACGACCGGCCCGTGTCCCTGGGCCCCCAGGTCATCCGCCTGCGGCCAGCGCCGCATTGCCGCACGCCGGTGCTGTCGTACTCGCTGCGCGTGGACCCCGACAAGCACTTCATCAACTGGCAGCAAGACCCCTTCTCCAATCACCTCGCGCGCTACGTCTTCCCCGAGAAGACCACCGAGTTCACCGTCACGGTGGACCTGGTGGCCGAGATGTCGGTCTACAACCCCTTCGACTTCTTCCTGGAGCCGAGCAGCCAGCACTTCCCGTTCAAGTACGAAGAGGACGTGCAGGTCGAACTCGCGCCCTACCTGCAGGCCGAGCCCCTGACGCCGCTGCTCAAAGGCTTGCTCGACGGCATCGACCGCAGCGAGCGCGGCACCGTCGACTTCCTCGTTGACCTGAACATGCAGCTGCACCAGCGGGTCGAGTACCTGATCCGCCTGGAGCCCGGCGTGCAAACGCCCGAGGAGACCCTGGAGAAGGCCTCAGGCTCCTGCCGCGACAGTGCCTGGCTGATGGTCCAGGTGCTGCGCCACCTGGGCCTGGCCGCGCGCTTCGCCTCGGGCTATCTGATCCAGCTCACGCCCGACCAGAAAGCGCTCGACGGCCCGAGTGGCACCGAGGTCGATTTCACCGACCTGCACGCCTGGTGCGAGGTCTTCCTGCCCGGCGCCGGCTGGATCGGGCTTGACCCCACCTCGGGCCTCTTCGCGGGCGAAGGCCATCTGCCGCTGGCCTGCACGCCGCAGCCCAGCAGCGCCGCGCCCATCAGCGGTGCGGTGGACGAGTGCGAGGTGGAGTTCGGCCACGAGATGGTGGTCACCCGCGTCTGGGAGGCACCGCGCGTCACCAAGCCCTATAGCGAGGCGCAGTGGCAGCAGGTGCTGCAGCTGGGTGACCAGGTTGATGCCGAGCTGGACGCTGGCGATGTGCGCCTCACCATGGGCGGCGAGCCCACCTTTGTCTCCATCGACGACCGCGACGGCGCCGAATGGAACACCGACGCCCTCGGCCCCACCAAGCGCCTCTACGCCCAAAGCCTGGTGCACAAGCTGCGCGAGGAATACGGCCGCGGCGGCTTCCTGCACTTTGGCCAAGGCAAGTGGTACCCGGGCGAGCAATTGCCGCGCTGGGCGCTGTCCATCCACTGGCGCGCGGACGGCCAGACCTGCTGGCGCAACCCCGACTGGTTTGCCGACGAGCGGGAAGGTCACGCCTACACCAGCGAGCACGCCCAGCTCTTCATGCAGGCGCTGACGCGCAACCTCGGCCTCTCCGATGAGCACGTAGAGCCCGGCTACGAAGACACCTGGTACTACCTGTGGCGCGAGCGCCGCCTGCCCGTCAACGTCGACCCCTTCGACAGCAAGCTCGACGACGAGCTGGAGCGCGTGCGCCTGCGCCGCGTCTTCCAGCAGGGGCTGGACAGCGTCGTCGGCTATGTGCTGCCGCTGGAGCGTGGTGACACCCGCCTCGGCGGCCCGAGCTGGAAGACCGGGCCCTGGTTCGTCCGCGACGAGCGGCTCTACCTGATGCCGGGCGACTCGCCCATGGGCTACCGCCTGCCGCTCGACTCACTCCCCTGGGTCACCAAGGGCGACTACCCCTATCTGCACGAGCGCGACCCCTTTGCCGAGCGGCCACCGCTTGCGGCCAGCTACCTGCCGCGCGCGGCCGGCGGCGCCCTCAATGTGGCCGGCGACACACGCAAACAGGCCAAGCTGCCAGGCTCAGCCCTGCCCGGCACCGGCCAGCCCGGCGTGCAAACCCAGCACGACCAGAACCCCTACCCGCAGCGTTTCGTCAGCGACGCCAGCGTCACGCGCACGGCGCTGTGCGTCGAGGCGCGCGACCCGCGCCGGGCCAATGGCCCCAAGGCCGAGGCCCAGGGCAGCAAGACCGGCGTGCTCTATGTCTTCATGCCGCCGCTGGCCAATCTGGAGCACTACCTGGAGCTGCTCGAAGCCATCGAGCTGAGCTGCGAGGACACGGGCTTCAAGATCGTGCTCGAAGGCTATGGCCCGCCGCGCGACAGCCGCCTCAAGCAGCTGGCCGTCACGCCCGACCCCGGCGTCATCGAGGTCAACATCCACCCGGCTCACAACTGGGGCGAGCTGGTCCAGCACACCGAGTTCCTGTACGAGGCGGCGCGGCTCTCGCGGCTCTCGACCGAGAAGTTCATGATCGACGGCCGCCACAGCGGCACCGGCGGCGGCAACCACTTCGTGCTGGGCGGCGCTTGCGCCGCGGACTCGCCCTTCCTGCGCCGGCCCGACCTGCTCGCCTCGCTGCTGGCCTACTGGCACAACCACCCGTCCTTGAGCTATCTGTTCAGCGGCCTCTTCATCGGCCCCACCAGCCAGGCACCGCGCGTGGACGAAGCGCGCAATGACCAGCTGCGTGAGTTGGAGATTGCGCTGGCCGAGATCCACGCCGCGAGTGAACGCTACGGCAAGGCCATGCCCCCATGGCTGGTGGACCGCACGCTGCGCAATGTGCTGATCGACGTCACCGGCAACACGCACCGCAGCGAGTTCTGCATCGACAAGCTCTACTCGCCCGACACCAGCACCGGGCGCCTGGGCCTGCTGGAGCTGCGCGCCTTTGAGATGCCGCCCCATGCGCGCATGAGCATCGTCCAGCAGCTGCTGATGCGGGCCCTGGTGGCGCGCTTCTGGGCCAAGCCTTACAAGGCCAAGCTGGTCCGCTGGGGCACCGAGCTGCACGACCGCTTCCTGCTGCCGCACTTCATCCAGCAAGACTTTGCCGATGTGCTGGAGGACATGCAGCAGGCCGGCTATGCGATGGACCCGAGCTGGTTTGCACCGCACTTCGAGTTCCGCTTCCCCAAACTCGGCGAGTTCGCAGCGCGCGGTGTGCATGTCAGCGTCCGCGCCGCGCTCGAACCCTGGCATGTGATGGGCGAAGAAGGCGCACCGGGCGGCACCGTCCGCTATGTGGACTCGTCGCTGGAGCGTGTCGAGCTCAAGGTCACCGGCCTCATCGACCCGCGCCATGTGCTGACCGTGAACGGCGTGTCCGTCCCACTGCAGCCCACCGGCCGCGTGGGCGAGTACGTGGCCGGCGTGCGCTACCGCGCCTGGCTGCCGCCCTCGGCCCTGCACCCCACCATCGGCATCCACGCCCCGCTCACCATCGACCTCGTCGACAGCTGGATGCAACGCTCCCTGGGCGGCTGCCGCTACCACGTCGCCCACCCGGGCGGCCGCAACTACAGCACCCTGCCCGTCAACGCCTACGAGGCCGAAAGCCGCCGCCTGGCGCGCTTCGAGGCCATGGGCCACACGCCGGGCCGCATCGAGGCGGGCGAGCCCCAGCGCAGCCTGGAGTTCCCGTTCACGCTGGATTTGCGCAAGTGCTGAACTAGTCGATCAGCCCGCTGTCCCGCGCCAGGTTGACGGCCTGCAGGCGGTTCCTTGCATCCAGCTTTTGGTGGCAGCGGCGCAGATGAGTGTTCACCGTGTGCAGCGACAGCCCGAGGCGGCTGGCAACCTCGGGCCCACTGTGGCCTTGTGAGACCAAGGTCAGGATCTCGGCCTCGCGCGCCGTGAGGCGTTTGGACGGGGTCTCGGGCTGCTTGCCGGACGGCGCCAGGTCCTCTGCGAAGCGGCTGAGCAAATGGCGCGCCACCTGGGGCGAGACGGGCGCGTCGCCTTCGGCCACATCGAGCACCGCACGCACCAGATCCTCGTCACTCGCATCCTTGATGCAGGTAGCCGCGCGCCCCGGCCGCAAAGGCGGGCAGCACGCGCCGGTCATCCGCGAACACCGAGATGACCAGCGCCTGGGCCTGCGCCAGCTCGGTCCGCATGACCCGGATCACGTCGGTTCCGTCGCCATCGGGCAGGCCCAGGTCCACCAGCAACACGTCGATGGCCGGCCGCTGCCGCAACACACGCAAGGCCTCCTGGGCCGAGCCCGTGGCGCCGAACAGGCGCAAGCGCGGGCAGGTCTGCACGGCCCGGCAGAAGTCGTCGCGCAGGGCATCGTCGTCCTCGACGATGTAGATGTTCAGTGACCCTGGCTCTGACTCAGGCGCGCGGCGCATGGGGCCGCATCATGCCTGCTTGGCAGCAGGCAAGACGAGACGCACCACGGTGCCGCCCGCAGCGCCTGGGCCCACTTCAAGCTGGCCACCCAGCCTCTCGGCGCGGCACCGCATATGGTCCAGCCCCCGGCCGCGCTGAAGGGCCGGGAGCGGGCCTTTGCCCAGGCCCACGCCGTCGTCGCCAATGCACAGCTCGCAGCCACCCGGCACCGGCGCCAAGCTCACGCTGACGACCCGGGGCTGGCCATGCTGCAAGGCATTGCTCAAGGCCTCCTGCAGGATGCGCAGCACCTGCAAGGCTTGCAGCGCCGACAAGGGGTGCGGTCGCGGTAAGGCTTGCACGTCCCACTGCAAGGCGATGCCCAGCGCCTCCAACTGCGGCTGGGTGCGCTCGCGCCAATGCTGCATCAGGGTCTGCAACTCCTGCGCGGCGCCCTCCTGGGCCTCCATGACCAGGCGCAGGTCGGTCAGCGCGTTCTGGATGGCTTGCACGACGACGCTGCGCGGCGCGTCCTCCCGGCGCGCCAGGCGCAGACCCGTCACCAGCTGCGAGCCAATACCGTCGTGCATCTCCAGCAGCATGCGCTGGCGCTCTTCCATCGCGCCTTGCTGGCGTTGCTGCGCCGCAGCCTCACGCTGCTGCGCCAGCCGCTGGGCGGCCAGCCCGAACAGCACCAGCACCAACGGTAGGGCACAGCCTGGCTCCAGCATGAAGGGTTCATGCGAAACCACGCCCTGCACCATCAGCATCAGCTGCAAAGGGCCGGCAAACCACAGCAGCTCGCTCCCCACCAGCAGCAGGGCCGCCCAACTGCGCACGCGCCAGGCCCAGCGCAGCAGCATCACGGTGGTCATGAAGCGCAGCACGGTGGTGGGAATGAAGAGCAAGCCCAGGACCGACTGCGTGGGCTCCAGGATCAACACCAACACGCTACCCACCAAAGCCAGGCCCGACCCCAACTGCAAGGCCCGCGGGAACCAGGACCAACTGCTGCCGCTGAGGCGCCACAGCAGGGTCAGCAAGGCCCAGTGGAAGGCGATCCATACCGCCGTCACCAGCGACACGGCCGCGCGCCACGGCAGGGGCAGATCGGCCAGCAGGTAGAGCCCCGTCTGCAGCAGCCACAGCACGGTCGTCGTCACGACCAGGCCCAGCAGCAGCAGGCGCTCGCGCCACCACAGGCGCAGGCCAAACACCAAGCCCGCCAGCAACAGCACAAACAGCACCTGGGGCACCACCCGCTGCGCCGCATGACGCAGCAGGTACTCGCCACGCAAAGCCTGCGGGCTGCCGATGAGGGGGTTGGACAGCCAGGCGGCGGTGACGCGGTCCGCCCGCAGCCTGACCAGCAATTCGTTGTGCCCCACGCGGAACAGCCCGCCGGGTAGCACGATCCACTGCGGCTCGTTCAGCATATTGGTGCCGGCCGGCCCGCCAGGCTGCTCGAAGCGCACACCTGGGTTCAACAGCGAGCCATTGAGGCGGAACTCCGCCGTCAGCGCGACCCGGTGCACCAGCAGCACCAAGGGCTCGGCGGGCAGCTCGGCGAGCTCAAAGGAGAACCGCAGCCAGTAGGTGCTGAGCCCCGCCTGCGGGTGCTGGGCAAAGACCTCGGGCACACGCGCCGGAGTCCAGCCAGCCAAAGGCGCTTGCGTACCCTCCGTGACGGCGATTTCGGCCTCGCTCAGGCGCAAGGTCTCGAAGCTGCGCGGCTGCGCCGAGGCGGCCCAGGGCAGGAGCCCGACCAGCGAGATCACAAGCAGCCAACGCCGGATCATTGCGTCAGCAGCGGAGGCGCTTGGGGTTCATCGCCCCATTCTGGCCGACGGCACTCAGGCGCGCGGGCGGCGCCGTGGCCATGCGACGAGAGCGCCGGCCAGGGCCACCAGCGCGAGCGATGAAGGCTCTGGCACGGCAGCCGTGGGCACCGCGTCATAGGCGTAGGTCACCGTGACCCAGGAGCCATAGGGGTTGCCAGTGATCCGCCGGGCATCGCGCAGCCCGGAGGTGACGGCCACATACGGCCCGTCGAAGAAGACCCTGAACGTGCCCGGCCCCGTGAACAAAGCCAAAGTCTCCGCGTCGGTCGCCGAGTCTGCGTCCGCATCGTGAACACCCAAGAAGAGGCCACATTGGTTGTAGCCGTTGGTAATGGGGCAATTCCTGGAGAGCGAAGACTCGCTCAGCAGATGCAGGCCGATCGTGCCCAGCTCAAAATCGACAAACCCCTTCGAGGTGGCCTGCACAAGGCTGTCGCACGCGTCCGCACCGTCAGGGCACCTGGGTCGGCTCTCGACGGTGCTTCCCCAGTTGAACCGCGCTTCGAGCGTCACCTCTTTCAAGGTGCCGAGTGAAGCGTCGAACTTCGGCAGGTTGAACAACGATTTGCCACTCCCATCAGAGAGCGGATAGGACACGACCTCTGCCGCGACCCCGCTTGCCAGGCTCCCCAACACCACCAGCGCGACAAATCCGCGCATCCGTCGGCGCAGCCCTGCGCCCCAGCTTTGGCCCGAAGTTCGATTCATGGTCTTTCCTCTCATCGTGCTCAAAGGCTATCGACCCGCCCTTGCCGCGCCCATCGCACGATCTGAGTAGCACCCCCGACCTGAGGGGGCACGCCGGCAGCAGACGGGCATCCAGCCCGCATCAGCACCCCGATGGCATCATCCGGACTCCCTGACGCTTCGGCCCCTTGCCACCATGACGCTCCGCCCCACTCCCTGGACCGCCGCCGCCGCCGGCGTGCTGGCAGCCCTCGTCTGGCCGCTGCTGTGGGCCAAGTTTGGCGGCAGCACCGAACAGGGTGGGTTTGAGCTGATCGTGGCCACGCTGGTCGTGATCGCTTTGCCCGCACATGCCTTTGTGGTGGGCTTTGGACCCTCGCAGGCGGCGGCGGAGCGGCGGCTGGACACCGACCTGCTCAAGCGCATCGGCTGGTGGCTGTCTGCCGCTGCGGGCGTGACGTTGCTGCGCGGCGTCACGGGCCTGTAGGCCGAATCTCGTCAGATCAAGGCAAGGCGGCAGCACGGACAATGCCCGGCGTGAGCGCCCTGGAGTTTTCGTCCGAGTCCCGCCCAGCGCCGCTGGGTGGCCTGCCTGCCGCGTACCGCAGCACGCAGCCGGGCCGGCCCGGCCACTTCAATGAGCTGACCGGGCGCGTGCACGCCCCGGGCGAATCGCAGCGCAGCCTCTCGCCGCTGTGGCAGGCCTTCTGGCAGGCCACGCCCCAGGCCAGCGGTGCCGAGCTGGACGCCTTGGTGGCCCGCGTGCGCCGCCGCGTGCAGGACGACGGCGCCAGCTACAACGTGCACGGCGACCCGGGCTCCTCGCGCTCGCGCCAGTGGCCGCTGGAGTTGCTGCCCATGCTGATCAGCAGCCAGGACTGGGCCGGCATCGACGCCGGCGTGCGCCAGCGCGCCCGCATGCTCAACGCCACGCTGGCGGATGTGTACGGCCAGCGCCGCCTGCTGCACGACGGCCTGCTGCCCACCGATCTGGTGCTGGCCCACCCCAGCTACCTGCGCCCCATGCACGGCTGCCGCCCGCCCGGTGGCGTGCACCTGCATGTGCTGGCCGTGGACCTGGCGCGCTGCGAGGACGGGCGCTGGTGGGTGGTGGGCCAGCGCACCCAGGTGCCCTCGGGCCTGGGCTACATCCTGGAGAACCGCCTGGTGGTGGCCCAGCAGTTCCCGCAGGCTTTCCGCGAGATGGGCGTGCAGCGCCTGGCGGCCAGCTACCGCGACCTGCTCGCCGGCCTCACCCGCCTCTCGCCCGCCGGGGCGCGCAGTCGCGTGGCCCTGCTGACGCCCGGGCCACGCAACGAGACCTACTTCGAGCACGCCTTCCTGGCGCGCTACCTGGGCATCGCCCTGGTGGAGGGCGGCGACCTGACGGTGCGCGAGGACAAGGTCTACCTCAAGACCCTGACCGGCCTGGAGCGCGTGCACGTGCTGCTGCGCCGGGTGGACGACGACTTCCTCGACCCGCTGGAGCTGCGGCCCGACTCGGCCCTGGGCGTGCCCGGCCTCATCCAGGCGCTGCGCGCGGGCGAGGTCGTGGTGGCCAATGCGCCGGGCAGTGGCTGGCTGGAGAGCCCGGGCCTGTCGGCCTTCTGGCCCGGCGTGGCCGAGGCGCTGCTGGGCGAGTCGCTCAGCCTGCCGGCCGTGACGACCTGGTGGTGCGGCGAGGCGGGCGTCTGGGCCTCACTGCGCAACCGACTGCGCGAGTTCATCGTGGTCCCGAGCTTCCCCGCGGCCGAAACCACGCACAGCTTTGACCCCGTGGTGGGCGCCGAGCTGTCGGCCGACAAACTGGCCGAGTTGGCCCGCCGCATCGAGGCCGAGCCGGCCGCCTTCACGCTGCAGGCGCCGGTCAAGCTCTCGCACCAGCCGGTGTGGACCGGCCGCCACCTGGAGCCGCGCGCCGCCGTACTGCGTGTGTATGCGATGAGCGACGGCCAGGGCGACTGGCAGGTGCTGCCCGGCGGCCTCACCCGCGTGGCCCCGCAGCGGGAGGCCTCGACCGAAGGCTGGCTCTCCATCCAACGCGGCAGCGCCACCGTGGACACCTGGGTGCTGACCGACGGCCCGGTGGACACCACCTCGCTGCTGCCCTCCCCCATGCAAGCGGCCGAGCTGGCCGCCGCGCACCGCACAGTCACCAGCCGCTCGGCCGAGAACCTCTTCTGGCTGGGCCGCTACACCGAGCGTGCCGAGAACACCGCGCGCCTCGCGCGCCTCACGCTGGAGGCCCTGGCCGGCGTGCAGCGCGGCGTGCTGCCGCCCGAGATGACGGCGCTGCTGCAGGTGCTGGCGCGCCGCCACGGCCTCTTCACCGGCGAAGTGCCGGGCCGCGCCGAGTTCGAGCACAAGCTGCTGGCTGCCTTGCCCGCCGCCAGCGGCAGCTTTGGCGTGGGCTTCAACCTCGGCGCTTTGCGCGACTGCGGCGAGGCCCTGCGCGAGCGCCTCTCGCCAGAGGCCTGGCGCTTGATCCACGACGTGGGCCAACACTTCGAGCAACACGTGATTGAAGCCCTGCGCGGCCCCTCGGCCGGGCCCGACTGCCTGGGCGTGCTGGCGCGCGTGGACACCCACCTCGCCGCCCTCACCGGCATCCAGACCGACCGCATGACGCGCGACGACGGCTGGCGCTTGCTGTCTATCGGCCGGCAGATCGAGCGGCTCGTCTTCCTGTGCGAGGCGCTGGCCGATGTCTTTGAGCACGACCTGGCCCTGAGCGAGGACGGCTTTGCGCTGGTGCTGGCGCTGTTTGACTCCACCATCACCTACCGCGCCCAGTTCCAGGCCCGGCGCGAGCTGGCGCCGCTGCTGCATCTGCTGGTGCACAGCACCGAGAACCCGCGCTCGCTGGGCTGGGTCACGCGCACACTGCGCGAGCGCTTTGCCAAGCTGTCGCGCCACGAGGCCGACCCGCGCTGGGCCGCCGAGATTGCCGCCCGCCTGCCCGAGCCCACCGACTGGCCGCTGGACATGCTGAGTGAGCCCGAGACCCACCACCTGGCCCTGACGACCCGGCTGCGCGTCACAGCGGCGGCCGCACAGGGCCTGTCCAACCACATCAGCCAGCAGTTCTTTGCCCACGTCGTCGGCACCGAGCAGCGCGTGTGGCAGTGATCGACTCGATGCGCCAGCTCAGCGTCCTGCACATCACCCGCTACGCCTACAGCGCCGATGTCGAGTCGGCGCAGCACGCGGCCGTGCTGGTGCCGCGCGACACGCCCTGGCAGCGCGTGCTGGACTGGGAGCTCGACATCACGCCCGAGCCCGATGGCTGGCGCGGCGCTGCCGAACGCGTGCGGCGCGACGCCTGGGGCAATGCCCGCCTGGTGTTCGGCCACGCCCGCGTGCACCAGCGGCTGACGGTGAGCAGCCGCTTCAGCGTGGCATTGCAATCCCGCCCTGCCCCCGACCCAGCGCGTGGCCCGGCCTGGGAGCAGGCCGCGCTGCAGCCCATGGCGGGTTTTGAGGAGGTGCGCGAGTTCGGCCTGCCCTCGCCGCTGGCCATGCCCGATGCCGCGATCCGCAACTTCGCAGGCCGGGCCTTCGTGCCGGGTACGACGGTCGCGCAGGTGGGCTTGACCCTGCAGCACCTGATCCACGACTCGCTGCACTACCGCCCCGCCAGCACCCAGGTCAGCACCCGCGCGGCGCAAGCGCTGGCGCAAGGCGCCGGTGTGTGCCAGGACTTTGCCCACCTCTTCATCGCCTGTGCTCGGTCACGCGGGCTGGCGGCGCGCTATGTGTCGGGCTATCTGCTCACCCAGCCACCGCCCGGGCAGCCACGCTTGGTGGGGGCCGATGCCTCGCACGCCTGGGTCGAGCTGTGGTGCCCCGAGCAGGGCTGGATGGCGCTGGACCCCACCAATGACATCCCCGCCAACCTCGACCACGTGACCCTGGCCTGGGGCCGCGACTACAACGACGTAGCCCCGCTGCGCGGCGTGCTGCGCGGGGGCGGCACGGCCAGCCTCGTGGTGGAAGTCACGGTCGAGCCCGAGGCGTAACCGGCTGTGTGCACGCGCAAGGGGTGCCGGCCTATGCTGGCCCGCACCTCGCGCCTTGCACGTCGCACACCGCACCGCCTCCATGCCCGCTCTGCAGGCCTCGCTCAAGACCCACCAGCGCTTCTCGCTGAACTGGAGCTACCTCGAAGCCATCGCCGGCGGCGTCTCGGCCATCGACCTGGGCAGCCTGGCCCTGCGCCAGCTGAGTGATGCCAAGCAGTTCGCCCGCGAGTACGGCTACGACCTGGACCAGCCCGCCGTGCGGGCCTACTGCGCGCGCATCCACCGCGAGGCCGTGGACTTCGTGCGCCAGACCTTCCTCGCGCCCGAGCAGCACGGTGAGATCCCGCCCGAGGTGGCCGACGCTGCCGACCCGCTGCAGCTGCTGCTGATGGCCTCCTGCCGCACCCACTGCGTGGACGCGCGTCGGCTCTGGGCCTGCGCGGTGCTCAAGGTCATGCACGGCCTTTTCTACATCGACAGCAACCTCAAGCTGCGCCACTTCGAGGCCATCCGCCAGCAGGTGTTTGACGGCCTCGACGCCGTGCTGCGCTGCGAAGGCGAGCAGCACTGGCTGACCGATGGCGCGGTCTGCCTGCCTCTGGTGCATGTGGAGCACAAGCGCAACAAGAGCCGCCACAGCATCCTGCTCAAGCTGCTGCAAAAGCCCGAGTACGTGGCCGCCGACATCCACGACCACCTGGGCCTGCGCCTCACCCTGAACACCCGCATGGAGTGCCTGCTGGCGCTGGACCTGCTGCGCCGCGCCCACGTGGTGGCGCTGACCAACCTCGAAGTCAGCCGCACGCGCAACAGCCTGCTCGATTTGGCCGTGGCCAAGCAGGTCTTCAAGCGCTACCGCGCCTTGATCGACCGCGCCAGCGACTACCCGCTGGACCTGCTGCGCCAGATGGACCTGGAGCTGGCCGAACTGTGCGCGCGCCGCGCGCGGACCGACAGCCGCCACGCCAGCAACCCCCACACCGCCAGCGACTTCCACAGCCTGCAGCTGACGGTGCGCAAGATGATCCACCTGCCCGCCACCGAGCTCAGCCCCGCCATCGAAGGCCTGCTGGCCGAGCCGCCGGACGTGAGTTTTTTCTTCGCCTTCGAGATCCAGCTGATCGACGCAGCCAGTCTGGCCCACAGCCAGGACGGCGAGTCCAGCCACGAGGCCTACAAGCGCCGGCAGGTCAGTACGGCCAGGCGGCGGGTGCTGGGGCCGGAGCTGATCAGCCGGCTTCAGGCATAGCGGTCCAGGCCGTTCACCAGGCGCTGGCACAGGCGCGGCTCGCTCAGCCGCTCCAGCCACCAGGCCAGGGCTCGGCCTTCAACGCCTTCGCGCCAGCCCACGTACAAGGTGTTGGGCTCGCGAGGCACGGCCATCCGCTTGGGCACCAGCTCACCCCGCTGCAGCAGGGATGCCACCCGCGCCTCCGGCAGCCAGCCCACGCCCAGGCCGGCGCACTGCGCGGCGATCTTGGCCGCCATGCTGGGCAGGGCCAGCGTGGCCTGGCCGGCGCCGTGGCCGTAGGCGCGGCCTTCAGTGCGGCGCGAGCTGTCGGCCACCACCACGGCGCGGTGGGCGCGCATCTGGTCGGCACCCAGCGGCTCGGGCGCCTTGGCCAGCGGGTGGCGTGGCGCCACGGCATAGACCCAGCCCAGTTGCCCCAGCTCCTTCCAGCGCACGCCGGCATAGCTGGGCGGCTCGTTGGTGGCACCGATCACCAGGTCGGCACGGCCTTCGCTCAGCGCCTCCCAGGTGCCGCCCAGCACTTCGTGCGTGACACGCAGGCTGACGCCCGAGTCCAGCGCATCGAAGTCCTGGATCACGGGCAGCAGGCTCTCGAACTCCAGCAGCTCGTCGGTGACGATCCAGAGCCGCTCCTCCCAGCCCCGCGCCACCTGGCCCACGCGGCGGTTCAGGCGCTGCATGTCGTCGTGTAGGCGCGCAGCCTCCCGCACCAGCAGCTCGCCAGCCGCCGTGAGCTGTAGGCGGTAACGGCGGCGGTCGAACAGCAGGGCGTCGAAGCGCGCCTCGATCTGCCGCAGCGTGTAGGACACCGAGGACGGCGCCTTGCCCAGCCGCGCCGCCGCCCGCGTGAGGCTGCCACTCTCGCGCAGCGCCTCCATCAGCTGGATCTCTTCGTCGGTCAGCATGTTCAAAGGCTTCGCACATGTCGGCCAAGCGGCCCGGACGTCTTCTTGACCTGGATTGCCGAGTATCGAGTCCACGGCAACACCGCCGCTCAACGCACTCGAAAGGCCCCCCATGTCTCGCTTCGCAAACAAGACCGTCCTCGTCACCGGCGGCACCTCCGGCATCGGCCTGGCAGCCGCCCGCGCCTTTGCCGCCGAAGGCGCCCAGGTCATCGTCACCGCACGCCCCGGCAAGCCCGCCCAGGTGGACCCTGGCCTGGAGCTGATTGCCCTGGATGCTGCCGATGTCGCCGGCGCCCGCGCGCTGGCCGCCGACCTTGCGGCGGGCGGGCGGCGGCTTGACGCCGTCTTCGTCAACGCCGGCGTGGCCGAGTTCGCCCCGCTGGCCGACGCCAGCGAGGCCCTGTGGGACCGCAGCTTCGCCACCAATGCCAAGGGCGCGTTCTTCCTGATCCAGGCCCTGCGTCCAGTGCTGGCGCGCGGCGCGTCCATCGTGCTCAATGGCTCCATCAATGCGCACATCGGCATGCCCAACTCGGCCATCTACGCCGCCAGCAAAGCCGCGCTGATTTCGCTGGCCAAGACCTTGTCGGCCGAGCTGTTGCCGCAAGGGGCGCGCGTCAATGTCGTCAGCCCGGGGCCGGTGGCCACGCCGCTCTACGGCAAGCTCGGCTTTGACGCAGACACGCTCAAGCAGATGGCGGCGCAGATCCAGAGCCAGGTGCCGCTGGGCCGGTTCGGGACGCCCGAGGAGATCGCCTCGACGGTGCTGCACCTGGCCGCGCCCGAGTCGGCCTTCATCGTCGGCTCCGAGATCGTGGTGGACGGCGGCATGAGCCAGCTCTGAGTGCGTCCGGCCCGCTTGGGGGCTTTAGCGCGGGCGTTGACAATCGACGCTCACGCCGTAGCCCCTCGCCGCCATGTCTGCCGTCCTCTCCCGCACCGTGAACGGGGCCTGCCCCCATGACTGCCCTGACACCTGCGCGATGCAGGTCACCGTCGAGAACGAACGCGTGGTGCGCATCGTGGGCCGGCAGGACCACCCCAGCACCCATGGCGCGCTGTGCACCAAGGTCTCGCGCTATGCCGAGCGCACCTACCACCCGGACCGCCTGCTGCACCCGCTGCGCCGCGTCAGCCGCAAGGACGAGGCCCCGCGCTTCGAGCGCGTGAGCTGGGCCGAGGCCCTGGCCGACATCGCAGCGCGCCTCAAGGCCATCGCCGCGCGCGACCCGCAGGCCATCCAGCCCTACAGCTATGCCGGCACCATGGGCCTGCTGCAGGGCGAGGCCATGGCCGGGCGCTTCTTCAACAAGCTCGGCGCCGCGCGGCTGGACCGCACCATCTGCGCGATGGCAGGCGGCAATGCCATGCTTGAAGCCTACGGCGGCAAGATCGGCATGCACTACCGGCACTTCGCGGGCAGCCAGCTGATCCTGATCTGGGGCAGCAATGCGATCACGTCCAACCTGCACTTCTGGACTTTTGCGCAGGCCGCCAAGCGCAATGGCGCACGGCTGATCTGCATCGACCCACGCCGCACCGAGACGGCCGAGAAGTGCCACCAGCACATCGCCCTGCTGCCCGGCACCGACGGCGCGCTGGCCCTGGGGCTGATGCACGAGCTGATCCAGCACGACTGGCTGGATCACGACTACCTGCGCCAGCACGTGGACGGCTTTGAGGAGCTGCGCGCGAAAGCCTTGGCCTGGCCGCCCGAGTGCACGGCCGCCGAGTGCGGCATCACCGCCGACGAGGTGCGCGAGCTGGCCCGCGTCTATGCCACCACCAAGCCCGCCGCCATCCGCCTCAACTACGGCATGCAACGCGTGCGCGGCGGCGGCAATGCGGTGCGCCTGATTGCCATGCTGCCCTGCCTGACCGGCGCCTGGCGGCACGAGAGCGGCGGCCTGCTGCTCTCGGGCTCGGGCTGGTTTGCGCCCTTCAAGCGCGCTGATCTGGAGCGCCCCGAGCTGCTGGCCGGCCGCACGCCGCGCACGGTCAATATGAGCACCATCGGCGACGACCTGCTGCGCGAGGCGAACCCGGCGTTTGGCCCGCGCATCGAGGCCCTCATCGTCTACAACAGCAACCCGGTGGCGGTGGCGCCCGAGTCGCGCAAGGTGGTGGCGGGCTTCCAGCGCAGCGACCTCCTCACCGTGGTGCTGGAGCACTTCATGACCGACACGGCCGACCTGGCCGACTACGTGCTGCCGGCCACCACGCAGCTGGAGCACCTGGACGTGCACACCACCTACGGCCACACCGATGTGCTGATGAACCACCCGGCCATCGCCCCGCTGGGCGAGGCCAAGCCCAACACGCAGATCTTCCGCGAGCTGGCCGCTGCCATGGGCTTTGACGACCCCTGCCTCGCCGACACCGACGAGCAGATGGCCGACCAGGCCTTCACGCCCGAGATCGACATGGCCCTGCTGCGGCGCGACGGCATCCACCCGCTGCCCCTGCCCGAGGCGCCGTTTGCGAACGGGGCTTTCCGCACCCCCAGCGGCAAGGCGCAGGCCGGTGGTTGCGACTACGTGCCCAACTACGAGAGCGTGCGCAGCAACCCCGAGCTGGCCGCCCGCTACCCGCTGGCCATGATCTCGCCGCCGGCGCGCAACTTCATGAACTCCACGTTTGCCAACGTCGAGAGCCTGCGCCAGGCCGAGGGCGAGCCGCTGCTGGAGATGCACCCCGACGACGCCGCAGCGCGCGGCCTGCAGGACGGCAAGCTGGTGGCCGCCTTCAATGACCGTGGCCGCTATGTGTGCCGGCTGCGCATCAGCCTGCGGGCGCGGGCGGGCGTGGTCCATGGCCTGGGCGTGTGGTGGCGCAAGCAGGGCGTGCAAGGCACCAATGTGAATGAACTGACGCATCAGCGCCTGACCGACATCGGCGCTGCGCCAGCCTTTTACGACTGCCTGGTCGAGGTGGCGGCCGCGTGAACTGGGGCGCGCACTGGCGCCGCCGCCTGACCGTGGCCGCTGTCCTCACCGGCGTGCTGCTCGGCAGCGCGGCCCTGGTGGGATGCGCCAACCTCAGTCACTGGTCGCAGGCTGTGAGCGGCCATCTGGGCGTGCTGCGCGCGGCCCGGCCGGTGGATGAGTGGCTGGGCGACCCGGCCACGCCACCCCGGCTCGCCGAGCGCCTGCGCCTGACGCAGCAGATGCGCCGCTTTGCCACCGAGCGGCTCGCGCTGCCGGACAACAGCAGCTACACCCGCTACGCCGACCTGGGCCGCAACGCGGCGGTCTGGAACGCCGTGGCGGCCCCGGAGTTCGGCTTCACGCTCAAGACCTGGTGCTACCCGCTGATGGGCTGTGCCGGCTATCGCGGCTACTTTCACTTGGCGGCGGCACGCGCTGAAGTTGAGGCGCTGCGCCAGGCCGGTTGGGACGCCCAGGTCATCCCCGTGCCGGCCTACTCGACCCTGGGCTGGAGCGGCTGGCTGGGCGGTGACCCGCTGCTCAACACCTTTGTCCAGCGCGAGGAAGGCGAGCTGGCGGCCCAGCTCTTCCACGAGCTGGCGCACCAGAAGGTCTATGTGGCCGACGACACCGGCTTCAACGAAGCCTATGCCTCGGCGGTGGAGCTGCTGAGCGCGCGCCAGTGGCTGGCTGGCAAGCCCGAGGCGCTGGCTGCGTTTGAGGCCGGGCGGGCGCAGCGCGAGAACTTCCTGGCCCAGGCGCGCGCGCTGCGTGATCGCCTGGGCGCGCTGTATGCGCTCGACCTGCCGCTGGCCGAGAAGCGCGCCCGCAAGCAGGCCCTGCTGCGCTCGGCCCAGGCCCCGTCCGGCTACGAGCGCTGGTTTGCGGCCGCCAACAACGCCAATCTGGCGCTGCTGGGCGCATATGAAGACCTGGTGCCGGGCTTTGTGCGGCTGTTCGAACGCTGCGGCAGCGACTGGCCACGCTTCCACGCCGCCGTGGCGGCGCTGGCGCCCCTATCGCCAACCGAGCGCCGGGCGCGACTGGCCAGCGATGCAGCGCCTTAGAAACTCATCCGGCGGCCACTGTTGCCGTTGCCAGACCCGGTCGGCCGCACCTGCCACAGGCCCCAGGCGGCCACGCCCGCCAGCAGCAGGCACAGCACCAGCCGCGGCGCCGAGTGCCCTGGGGGCGTGAAGGCCCAGACCAAGGGCGTGCTGAGCGAGGCCACCGCCAGCGCGGCATAGGCCCAGACCTGGCGGGGTACGCTGTTATGGGTGAGGAAACTGCCCGACCCCAGCGGCGACGGGCGGGCTTTCTCGCCACGGCGGCGGGTCTCGGCACGCAGCTCGGTGGCTTCGCGGGCGCGGCTCTCAAGGCGCATGCGCTCCATGCGACGCTCGCGCAGCACCTCGCGCAGGTTGGAGGTCATCTCGAAGCGCGACGCCAGCGCGCGCACCTGGTTCAGCTCGCGCTGCTTGACGCGCAGGCCATGGGCCTTGAGGTTGGAGCCCAGCGCACGCGCGCGCAGAAAGAGGGCGCGGGCGGCCAGCGGGTCGGCCGAGCAGCCGTGGCCGGCGTCCAGGCAGGAGGCCAGGCCAAAGGTGGCATCGGCATGGCCCAGCGCTGCCGCATCGAGGTAGAGCTGGAAGCCGCGCTCGGGCTCGGCCGCACCGCCCCAGCCGGCCACCAGCAGGCGGCCGAGCTGGTAGCGGGCCTCGGCAGCGCCGTCCGCTTGGCCGCGCTCCAGCCACTCGCGGGCTTGGCGCGTGTCGCGGTCGGTGCCCACGCCGTGCAGGTAGCACATCGCCAGCTCGAGCGCCGCACGCGGATGCCCTTCAGTCGCTGCGCGCTGCAGGCAACGCAGGGCCTGCTCGGGGTTGGGCTCGCCCAGCTGCGGGCGGAGCAGGGCCTTGCCCCGCTGGAACAAGGCCTCGGCCTGGCTGCTGACCTGGCGGGATGGCGAATCGGCCGGCGACTCAGCCAGCGCCGCCTCGGTGACGGAGCGCACCGAATTGCGCCACACCGCGTCGCTGCGCGAGCTGTAGCTGCGCGACGCCTGCCAGGACGAGATCTCGTCGATGCTGGGCATGATGACCACGTCCTCGGCCTCGCCGACCACGCTGCCATCGGACAGGTGCACCACGCCGCTGACGTTGTCAGCCACGTGCAGGCCCAGCTCCTGGGCACGCGAGATCAGCATGGACAGCGCGGCCTCGAAGCGCGGGCTGTCGGCGTCCATGGCGATGTCCAGCACAGGCGCCGCCAGATCGACGCGGCGCAGGTCGTCGAGCCAGAGCGGGTCGCTGTCAATAGCGTCAAAACGCTCGATCAAGCTGTGTGCAAGCGTGTGGAACTGCAAGGGCCCGGGCTGCATGGCCTGGCGCAACAGCAGGCGCTGCGCGTCGGCCTCGAAGCCATCGCGCGGTAGGCTCATATCGGGCGGTTGCGCCCAGACTTGGACAAAGAAATTCACGTCGTCCCCCACCACTTCGTTTGTAACGGGATTGTTCCGAATCCGGTGAAAAGTGACATCCGGGGTGTCCACGACGCTGTTTCCAGTGACACACCCCGTAACCCGGACCTTGACGCGCTGCGCCAGATGTCACTGTTAGAGACCTGACTTAGAGTCCCGCCATCACACCGAGGAGACGCCGTCCATGGCCGACATCCACCTGCACCGCGCGCATGCGCTCGGGCTCGACAAGGCCCGCGAGATCGCCCAGACCTGGGCCGAGCATGTCGAAGCCAAGTTCGACATGGAGTGCACGATCTACGAGGGAGAGGACAGCGACACCGTCGAGTTCACACGCTCGGGCGTGCGCGGCGAGCTGCAGGTGGCGGCCGACCACTTCGAGCTGTCCGCCAAGCTCGGTCTGCTGCTCGGGGCCTTCAAGTCCACCATCGAATCCGAGATCGAGAAAGAACTCGACAGCCTGCTCGCGGCGCAAAAAAAGCCGGCTTCCAAGAAGAAGCCGGCTTGATGGAACAGGGGCGGGAGGCGCTTACTTCAGCGACTCGATCAGGTCCACATACTCCTGCATCGCCTCGTCGGCACTCTTGCCTTTGAACTCGTTCCAGGCGTCCCACTTGGCGCGGCCGACCATGTCGGTGAAGCCGGGGCGCTTGCCGTCCACATCACCACTGCTGGCCTGCTTGTAGAGCGCGTAGATCTTCAGCAGGGTCATGTTGTCTGGCCGTTCGGGCAGGTTCTTGGAGGCGGCCACGGCGGCCTCGAACTGGTCTTTCAGCGTCACGGGGTTCTCCATGCAGAATCGTGCGCCAAGTTTATGCCGCAAGGAGCCAGCAGTGAGCCAGCACCGGGAACGCATGTCCAAGGTGGACACCGCATGGCTGCGGATGGACACCGACGCCAACCTGATGATGATCATCGGCGTGTGGTTCCTGCGGCCAGGCATCACGGCAGAACAACTGCGCGAGCGCGTGGCCGAGCGGCTGCTGGGCTACCCGCGCTTTCGCCAGCGTGTCGTCGAAGACCCGCTGATGGGCGCCGAATGGCAGCTGGACCCGCACTTCGACATCGCCCGCCATGTGGTCAAGGAAGAGCTGCTGCCCATGCGTGGCCAAAGCCGCGACGACGCGCTGCGGGCACGTGTGGGCGAGCTGGCCGCCCAGCCGCTGGACCCTGCCCACCCGCTCTGGCAGTTCCAGCTGATCGAGGACGTCGGGGACGGCAGCAGCGCACTCATCGCCCGCATCCACCACTGCATTGCCGACGGCATCGCACTGATCGCGGTGATGCTGTCCATCACCGATGGCGGCAAGCCGCCGCCCAAGCCGGCGGCGCGCAGCAAGCCTGAGCCCGAGGACGACCACGACTGGCTGATGAACGCGGTGCTGCGCCCGCTGTCCAACCTGACGGTCAAGGCCATCGGCCTGGCCGGCGGCGGCCTGGCCAAGGGTGTGGACAAGGTGATGGACGCGGCCACCCAGCCCCCGCAGCCGCTCGACACCTCGCTGGAGGTGGCGCGCCTGGGCTACCAGGCAGTGTCCGACGTGGCCGCCTTTGCCCTGATGCCCGACGACTCGCACACCCGCCTCAAGGGCAAGCCCGGCACGCAAAAGCGGGTGGCCTGGGACGACGGCCTGCTGCTGGACGAGGTCAAGGTCGTGGGCAAGGCGCTGGGCGCCTCGATCAACGACGTGCTGCTGTCCTGCGTGGCGGGCGCCATCGGCCGCTACCTGCTGGACAAGGGCGAGGACCCGGCCGGCAAGGAGATCCGGGCCATGGTGCCCGTCAATCTGCGCCCGCTGGAGGACGCCTGGAAGCTGGGCAACCGCTTTGGCCTCGTGCCCCTGGTGCTGCCCATCGGCATTGCCAACCCGGTGGAGCGGCTGTTTGCGGTGCGTGCCCGCATGAACGAACTCAAGGGCAGCTTCCAGCCGGTGATGGCCTTTGGCCTGCTGTCGGTGGCGGGGCTGCTGATCAAGCCGGTGCAGCACGCGATGCTGAACATCTTTGCCAAGAAGGCAACGGCGGTGATGACCAATGTGCCCGGCCCGGCGCAGGCGCTGAGTTTTTGCGGCTCGACGGTCGAGAAGGTGATGTTCTGGGTGCCGCAGTCGGGCGACATCGGCATGGGTGTCAGCATCCTGACCTATGCCGGCAAGGTGCAGTTCGGCCTGATCACCGACAGCGGCCTGTGCCCGGACCCCGAGGCCATCATTGCCAACTTCGCGCCCGAGTTCGAGCGGCTGCTGTGGCTAGCGCTGATGCTGCCCTGGGGCGAGCAAGAGCTGGATTGACGGCGACAGGCCAAAAAAAAGGGCGCTTCGTGAGAAGCGCCCAAATATTGTGGAGTTCACCGGAAGGCCGCTCCCGCACAGCGGCCAAGGCTCTATACAGCGGGTTTGCTCGTCGTCAGAGCTTGAAGGGCTCTGCCTTGGATTTCTTCAGCGTCGGCCGGCCGGCAGCGGTCGGGTAGGCAGACATCACCTTGACCGGATCGGCCTTGGTGTCGAGGTAGGCGGCGTACTGCAGCTGGGTGCAGGGCAGCAGCTTGCCGGGCTTGGCCTCGCCCTTGTACTTGCCATGGGCGTAGACGAACTGGAATTCGTTGCTCGCCGTGCCAATGGGCAGCGTGCTGGTCTCGGAATAGCTCTTGGCGCATTCAGCGCGCAACTCGGCTTGCTCGGCCTTGCTGGTGTCGGCAGCCTGTGCAGCGAAGCTGGTGGCGGCCAGGGCGATCAGGAGGTATTTCATCGTGCGGCTCTTGCGGTCAGGGAGAAGCGATGGAACGAAGCTTAAGCGTTTGGCCCGCGCTTGCACAACGATGACATCCCCCAAGCAGGGACATGCAAACGCGGGGGCCGACGATGCCTATTCGTCGAGTTCCTCGCGCGCGACAGCGATGTCCAGCGCCTCCATCGCGTCCATGGCTTCGCAGGCGGCGGCCTGGGCGTAGAGCGTTTCGGCCTCACCCATGCGCTTGTCGCCCTCCAGCATCACCAGGCCGTTGGCGCGCTCGATCATGGCAATGGCGCTGGTGGGGTTGAGCTTCAAGGCCTGCTCGAACATCTTGAGCCCGGTGGCGGTGTCGGCGCCCTGGGTCTTGCCCAGCAGCTTGCCCACCTTGTCGATCACTTCGGCATGGAAGGCGCCCAGCGCGATGTGCGCATCCGCATGCTTGGGGGCGAGCTTGATGGTCATCTCCAGCGCCGTCTTGACCTTGCCGCCCAAGCCCTGGGCCAAGGCCTTGGTGACGCTGATGCCCTGGCTGTAGCGGCCCAGCGCATAGGCCTGCCAGTAATAGGCGTTGGCGTTCTTGGGCTCGGCGCCTTGCTGGGCTGAGGCCCGCTCGGCCACTTCCAGGAACATCTCCAGCTTCACCTTCTCCTTCTTCTCCAGGTAGTTGGCGTAGATGGCCTGGGCCTTGTTGGCCACGGTGACGCCTGCACCACCTGCGGCCAGGCCGGCCTCATACGCCGCCTGGAACTCGCCCGCATGGAAGTGGATCCAGGCCTGCACCACCTCGGCCTCCTTGGGGAAGGGCTCGGCATCGCCGGCGTGCAGTCGGGCCCAGTGCTTCTTGAGCGTGGCGGGCGTGTAGGCGAAGGCGCTGTTGTCGTCGGGGAAGGCGGTCCACTTGGCCATGGCAGGTCTCCTTGATGCGTTATTGATATTCGCCGGCAAGCTTGAACAGATGATCCTTGGAGGCGGGCTCCAGGTAGGGCAAAAGCAGGGACAGCACGTGGAAGGCGCCGCGCATCAGCGAGGCGCCGGCCCGGTCGGGCTCCAGCGCATGGCGCGGGTCACGCACGTACTCGTAGCTCAGCCAGTAGCTGAGCAGCACCACCATGGACTGGCCCGTGGGCCCCGCCTCGCGCGGCTCCATCTTGAGCGCGCCGCCCAGGTGCAGGCCGGCCAGCACATTGCGCATGGCCGTGGCCTTGTGGTCCAGCAACGTCTGGAAGTGCGTCTCCAGGCGGCGGTTCTTGGACAGCAGATCGTTCAGGTCGCGGTAGAGGAAGCGGTGCTTCCAGAGCAGCTCGAACAGCATGTGGAAGAACAGCCAGGCGTCCTCCACGTTGCGCACGCCCTCCGAGGCTGCCAGCAGGCGCTCCAGCTCGTCCTCGTAGCGACCGAAGAGCGCGTTGATCAGCTCGTCCTTGGCCGGGTAGTGGTAGTAAAGGTTGCCGGGGCTGATGCGCAGCTCGGCCGAGATCAGCGTCGTGGAGACATTGGGCTCGCCAAAGCGGTTGAAGAGGTCGAGCGTGACCTCCAGGATCCGCTCGGCGGTGCGGCGGGGCTTCTTTGGCGGCTGCGGCATGAGACGGCAAGGCCGGCGGTGGCCCGGGGAAGATGCGCTAAGGTCATTCTGGCAGCGAACCCCGCCCCCGGCGCCGCGATTTCTAGAATGCGCCCCCATGTCGCCTCCCGCCCCGCCCGCGATCCAGTTCCAGAACGTCAGCAAGAGCTACCGCAACGGCCAGGTCCGTGCGCTCGATGGCGTCAGTTTTGACATCCACCCCGGTGAGTTCTTCGGGCTGCTCGGGCCCAACGGCGCCGGCAAGACCACCTTGATCAGCATCCTCGCCGGCCTCGCGCGCGCCAGCGGCGGCAGCGTCAAGGTGCTGGGCCACTGCGTGGTGGACGACTACGCCGCCGCCCGCCGCGCGCTGGGGGTGGTGCCGCAGGAGCTGGTCTTCGACCCCTTCTTCAGCGTGCGCGAGACCCTGCGCATCCAGAGCGGCTACTTCGGCGTGCAGAACAACGACGCCTGGATCGACGAGCTGCTCGCCGAACTGGGTCTATCGGACAAAGCCAATGCCAATATGCGCCAGCTCTCGGGCGGCATGAAGCGCCGCGTGCTGGTGGCCCAGGCCCTGGTGCACCGGCCGCCCGTCATCGTGCTGGACGAGCCCACCGCCGGCGTCGATGTGGAGCTGCGCCAGACACTCTGGAAGTTCATCAGCCGCCTCAACCGCGAAGGGCACGCCGTGCTGCTGACCACGCACTACCTGGAGGAGGCCGAGGCCCTGTGCCAGCGCATCGGCATGCTCAAGCAGGGCAAGCTGGTGGCGCTGGACCGCACCTCGGCCCTGCTCAGCGGCAAGGCCGCCACCATGCTGCGCTTCAAGACCGATGCAGTTCTGCCTGCCGAGCTGGCCAGCCACGCGCGGGTGACCGGCCGCATCGTGCAGCTCAAGGCCCACGATGCGAGCGAGGTCGAGGGCCTGCTCGCGCGCTTGCGAGCGGCGCAGGTGCCGATTGAAGACCTGGAGATCGGCCGCGCCGACCTGGAAGACGTCTTCCTTGAAATCATGCAGGGAGCCTCGGCATGAACGGCGCCTCGACCCTTTTCTACAAGGAAGTCCTGCGCTTCTGGAAGGTCAGCTTCCAGACCGTCGCGGCGCCGGTGCTGACGGCGGTGATGTACCTGCTGGTCTTCGGCCGTGCGCTAGAGGACCACGTCAAGGTCTACGAGACCGTGTCCTACACGGCCTTCCTGATCCCCGGCCTCGTGATGATGAGCGTGTTGCAAAACGCCTTTGCCAACAGCAGCTCCAGCCTCATCCAAAGCAAGATCACCGGCAACCTCGTCTTCCTGTTGCTCACGCCCTTGTCGCACTGGGCCTGGTTCTCGGCCTATGTGGGCGCGGCCGTGGTGCGCGGTGTGGCAGTGGGGGCTGGTGTGCTGCTGGTGACGGCCTGGTTTGCGCCGCCCGGGCTGGCCAACGTCGGGTGGGTGCTGGCCTTCACGCTGCTGGGCGCCGGCCTGATGGGCACGCTGGGGCTGATTGCCGGGCTCTGGGCCGAGAAGTTCGACCAACTGGCCGCCTTCCAGAACTTCATCATCATGCCCATGACCTTTTTGTCGGGCGTGTTCTATTCGGTGCACTCGCTGCCCGGCTTCTGGCAGGGCATCAGCCACCTCAACCCCTTCTTCTACATGATCGACGGCTTCCGCCACGGCTTCTTTGGCGTCAGCGATGTGTCACCGTGGTTGAGCCTGACGGTGGTGTTTGCAAGCTTCGTGCTGGCGGCAGGCCTGGCTCTCAACCTCCTGAAGCGGGGCTACAAGCTCAGGACCTAAAATTTCGGGTTTCCCCGCCCCACGCGCACCATGGCCGACCCGACCCCTGACGAAGTCCGTTCCTACATCGCCGCCGGCCTGCCCTGCGAGCACCTGGAGGTCGAGGGCGATGGCCGGCATTTCTTCGCCACCATCGTCACGGCCGAATTTGCGGGCCTGTCGCGCGTGCGGCGCCACCAGCGGGTCTATGCGGCCCTGGGCGAGCGCATGAAGGAACAGATCCACGCCCTCTCGATGAAGACCCTGACGCCCGAGGAGTGGCGCACCGCATGATCACGCTCGCTCTCTCCAAAGGCCGCATCTTCCAAGAGACCCTGCCCCTGTTGGCTGCGGCTGGCATTGAAGTCCTCGAAGACCCCGAGACCTCGCGCAAGCTGATCCTCGCCACCAACCAGCCCGATGTGCGTGTGGTGCTGGTGCGCGCCAGCGATGTGCCCACCTATGTGCAATACGGCGGCGCCGACCTCGGTGTGGCCGGGCGCGATGTGCTGCATGAGCAGGCGCTGGCCAGCGATGGTGCGCCAGGCCTCTACCAGCCGCTCGACCTCAAGATCGCCCGCTGCCGCATGAGCGTGGCCACGCGCGTGGACTTCGACTACGCCGCCGCCATCAAGCAGGGCTCGCGCATCCGCGTGGCCACCAAATACACCGAGACCGCCCGCCAGCACTTTGCCGACAAGGGCGTGCACGTCGACTTGATCAAGCTGTACGGCTCGATGGAGCTGGCCCCGTTGACCGGCCTGGCCGACGCCATCGTCGACCTCGTCTCCACCGGCGGCACGCTCAAGGCCAACAAGCTCGTCGAGGTCGAGTCCTTCATGGAGATCTCGTCCCGCCTCGTCGTCAACCAGGCCGCCCTCAAGCTCAAGCGCGACAAGTTGCGCGCCTTGATCGACGCTTTCGCCTCGGCGATTCCCGCATGATCAAGCTGCGTCAACTCGACACCGCCAGCAGCAGCTTCGAAGCCGACTTCGAGCAACTGCGCCACTGGTCGGCCGAGACCGACGCCGCCATCGAAGGCCGCGTGGCCGAGATCCTGGCTGACGTTCAGGCACGCGGCGATGCGGCCGTGCTCGAGTACACCGCGCGCTTCGACCGCGTCCAGGCCCAGAGCATGGCCGACCTGCAGATCAGCGCCGCCGACCTGAAGGCCGCGTTCGAGAGTCTGCCGCCCGCGCAAGCCCAGGCCCTGCAAGCCGCCGCCGAGCGCGTGCGCCGCTATCACGAGCGCCAGCTTGAGGCCTGCGGCCGCAGCTGGAGCTACCGCGACGAAGACGGCACCCTGCTCGGCCAGAAGGTCACCCCGCTCGACCGCGTTGGCATCTACGTGCCCGGCGGCAAGGCCGCCTACCCGAGCAGCGTGCTGATGAACGCCCTGCCCGCCCACGTGGCTGGCGTCGGCGAAATCATCATGGTCGTGCCCACACCGGACGGCACCCGCAACCCCCTGGTGCTGGCCGCCGCCCACGTGGCCGGCGTGCACCGCGTCTTCACCGTCGGTGGCGCCCAAGCCGTGGCGGCCCTGGCCTATGGCACGGCCACCGTGCCGCGCGTGGACAAGATCACCGGCCCGGGCAATGCCTATGTGGCCTCGGCCAAGAAGCATGTGTTCGGCCAGGTTGGCATCGACATGATTGCCGGCCCGAGCGAGATCCTGGTGCTGGCCGATGGCAGCACGCCGCCCGACTGGGTCGCCATGGACCTCTTCAGCCAGGCCGAGCACGACGAGCTGGCGCAAAGCATCCTGCTCTGCCCCGATGCCGCCTACCTGGGCGAGGTGCGCGCCGCCATCGAGCGCCTGCTGCCCACCATGCCCCGCCAGGCCATCATCAAGGCCTCGCTCGAAGGGCGCGGCGCCCTGGTGCTGACGCGCTCGATGGAAGAGGCCTGCGAGATCTCCAACCGCATCGCCCCCGAGCATCTGGAGGTGGCGGCTGCCGAACCGCACCGCTGGGAGCCGCTGCTCAGGCACGCGGGCGCCATCTTCCTGGGCGCCTACACCAGTGAGTCGCTGGGCGACTACTGCGCCGGCCCCAACCACGTGCTGCCCACCAGCAGCACGGCGCGCTTCTCGTCGCCGCTGGGCGTCTACGACTTCCAAAAGCGCTCCAGCCTCATCGAGGTCAGCGAGGCCGGCGCCCAGTTGCTGGGCCCCATCGCTGCCGAGCTGGCCTATGGCGAGGGCCTGCAGGGCCATGCCCGAGCGGCCGAGCTGCGGCTCAAACGCTGAGCTGCGCGTCAGCGCCTTTTCCCGCTTTCGATCGGGATCAACGAGCATCCGCAAGGCTGGGTCGCGCGACTAGACTCGCTAGATGGGTGGGTTAGGTCGTCGCAGTTTTTTGCTCGCAGGCGCGGGCGCCAGCACGGGCGCCAGGGCCTTGCCCATGCAGCTGCGCGTGCCCTTCCTGGGCGATGGCGTGCAGGCCGATCAGCCCTACCCCGCCCAGCTGCTGCAGCGCGCGTTTGAAGCCGCAGGCCGCTCGGTCGCGCTCCACCCAGCGCCGTTCGCCTTGCCGCAGGCCCGGGCCTTGTTGTCGCTCGGGCGCCAGGAGGGTGGGCTGGACGTGCTCTGGTGCCTGACCTCGGCGCGACGCGAGGCCGCTGCCCGGCCCGTCCGGGTGCCCATCGACAAAGGCCTGGTCGGCTGGCGCCTGCTGCTGGCCCGGCCCGAGCTGGCGGCCAGGCTCGCGGCCGTGCGCTCCCTGGCCGAGCTCAAAGCCTTCCGGCTCGTGCATGGGCTGGACTGGCCGGACACCCAGGTGCTGCAGGACGCCGGCCTCAAGGTGACCACCTCGGGCAACTTCGACGCCATGTTCCGCCAATTGCAGCTGGGCCGCGTGGACGCCTTCCCGCGCTCCATCGCCGAGATCTGGAACGAGGCCAAGCGCTTTGAAGCCGAGTTCGTCGTCGTGCCCGAGATTGCGCTCAGCTACCCGGCCGCCGTCTACTTCTTCGTGGCCCCCGAGCGCCCCGACCTCGCCAGCACCATCGAGCAAGGCCTGCAGCGCCTGATCGCCAGCGGCGAGTTCGACCGCTTCTTCCTCAGCCAACACCAAAGCTACCTGCAACTGGCGCAGCTCAACCACCGCCACGTACTGCCGCTGCACAACGGCCGGCTGCCGCCGCAAACACCCACCGAGCGGCCGGAATTCTGGTTCCAGCCCCTTTGAGTGACGCGCCAAAGACACGAACCTCGTGCAACACGAACTTCGTGATACACTGACTTCGTGAAAAACGTGACTGTCTCGATGGACGACGCCGTGGCCGAGTGGGCCCGGCTGGAGGCCGCGCGGCAGAACACCAGCGTCTCGCGCCTGCTGGGCGAGGTGCTGCTCGACAAGATGCGCCACGACGACGCCTACGAGCGCGCCTTCCAGGACTGGATGCACCGCGAGCGCAGCTGGGCGTCTGACGGCAGCCCCTACCCGCCCCGGAGCGGCTTGTGAGCGACCCCGTCTTCATCGACACCAGCGTCTTGCTCGCCAGCGAGGACGGCGCGCGGCTGCCTGAGCGCCAGCAGGTGCTGGCCTGGCTGCAGATGCTGTGGTCCACCCGCACAGGCCGGCTCTCCACCCAGGTGCTGCAGGACTTCTACGTCACCGCCACGCGCCGCCTCACACCGCCCATGCCCCAGGGCGACGCCCGAGCCGAGGTGCGCCGCTACCAGCACTGGCAGCCCTGGGCGCCAGACCAGGCCACCGTCGAATCGGCCTGGTCGCTGGAAAGCCGCTTCAGCCTCCCCTTTGCCGACGCCCTGATCGTGGCCGCCGCCAAGGCCCAGGGCTGCACCCGTCTGCTCAGCCTCGCACTGCCGCACGACGCGCAGTTCGACAGCGTCCAGGTTCTCAACCCACTGCTCATCGCCCCATGACTGCCCGCCTTGACCAAGCCCTCGCCCGCATCCGGCCCGACGTGCGCGCCTCGCACGCCTACCAGGTGCAGCCGAGCCATGGCGTCGTCAAGCTCGACATCATGGAGAACCCCTTCCGCCTGCCCCTGCCGCTGCAGCTCAAGCTAGGCAGCCGCCTCGGCGCCGTGGCGCTGAACCGCTACCCGGCCGAGCGCACGGGCGAGCTGGCCGCTGCCCTGCTGGCCCACTCCGGCGCCCCAGCGGGCACCGGCATCACCCTCGGCAATGGCTCGGACGAGCTCATCAGCCTGCTCACCGTGGCCCTGGCCCAGCCCGGCGCCACCGTGCTCTCGCCCGTGCCCAGCTTCGTCATCTACGAGATGTGCGCCGGCCAGCAGCGCCTGCCCTTTGTGGGCGTGCCGCTGCGGGCGCAGGACTTTGAGCTGGACACCGAGGCCATGCTGGCCGCCATCGAGCAGCACCAGCCCGCCCTGGTCTACCTGTCCTACCCCAACAACCCCACCGGCAACCTCTGGGACGCCGAGGCCATCGAGCGCATCGTGCAGGCCGCGCCTGGCATCGTGGTCATGGACGAGGCCTACCAGCCCTTTGCCGCGCAGGACAGCCTCGACCTGATGGCCCGCTACCCGCACGTACTGGTGATGC
Organism: Roseateles paludis; assembly: GCF_039872745.1. Lineage (NCBI taxonomy): Bacteria > Pseudomonadati > Pseudomonadota > Betaproteobacteria > Burkholderiales > Sphaerotilaceae > Roseateles > Roseateles paludis. The sequence continues at coordinate 676,131 of NZ_JBDPZD010000002.1, forward strand.
GCACCATGAGCAAGTTCGGCCTGGCCGGCGTGCGCATTGGCTACCTGCTCGGCCACCCCGCCTTGACGGGCGAGATCGAGAAGCTGCGCCCGCCCTTCAACGTCAGCGTGCTCAACGCCGAGGCCGGCTTCTTTGCGCTGGAGCACGCCGCCGTCTACGCCGAGCAGGCCGCCACCTTGCGGCTTGAGCGCGAACGCGTGTTTGCCGCCTTGCAAAGCCTGCAGGGCATCGAGCCCTGGCCCAGTCAGGGCAACATGATCCTGGCCCGCGTGCGCGACGCGGCCGCCACCTTCAGCAAACTGAGGGCGGCGGGCATCCTGATCAAGAACGTCTCCGCCGCCCATCCCCTGCTTTCCAACTGCGTCCGCATCACCATCGGCACGCCCGAGGAAAATACGCTCCTGCTCCAAGCGCTTCCAGGCTCCCTGACATGAACGCACGCATTGCCGAAGTCGTCCGCAACACCCGCGAGACCCAGATCCGTGTCCGCGTCAATCTCGACGGCAGTGGCCAGTCCAAACTCGCCACCGGCATCGGGTTCTTCGACCACATGCTCGACCAGATTGCCCGCCACGGGATGATCGACCTCGACATCGATGCCAAGGGCGACCTCCACATCGACGGCCACCACACCGTCGAGGACGTCGGCATCACCCTCGGTCAGGCCGTGGCCCAGGCCCTGGGCGACAAAGCCGGCCTCACCCGCTACGGCCACAGCTATGTGCCGCTGGACGAGGCGCTGTCGCGCGTGGTGATCGACCTCTCCGGCCGTCCCGGCCTGACGATGGACGTCAACTTCACCTCGGGCGCCATCGGCGGCTTCGACACGCAACTCGCCTTCGAGTTCTTCCAGGGTTTCGTCAACCACGCCCTCGCCACGGTGCACGTCGACAACCTCAAGGGCCACAACGCCCACCACCAGTGCGAGACCATCTTCAAAGCCTTCGGCCGTGCCCTGCGCATGGCCGCCACGGCCGACCCGCGCTCGGCCGGTGTGATTCCTTCGACCAAGGGCACGCTCTGAGATGAGCCGTACCGTTGCTGTTGTTGACTACGGCATGGGCAACCTGCGCTCCGTGTCGCAGGCCGTCATCCATGCCGCGCAAAGCGCCGAGGTCGAGGTGGTCATCACCTCCAAGCCCGAGGACGTCTTTGCCGCCGAGCGCATCGTGCTGCCCGGCCAGGGCGCCATGCGCGACTGCATGGCCGAACTGAAGAACTCCGGTCTGCAAGAGGCGGTGCTCCACGCCGCCGCCAACAAGCCGATGCTGGGTGTGTGCGTGGGCATGCAGATGCTGCTGGACCACAGCGAAGAGCAGGACACCCCCGGCCTCGGTCTCATCCCCGGCCGCGTGCAGCGCTTCCAGCTTGAGGGCCGACTGCAAGACGACGGCAGCCGCTACAAGGTGCCCCAGATGGGCTGGAACCGCGTGCACCAAACGCTGGCCCACCCCTGCTGGGACGGCATCCCCGACGCCAGCTGGTTCTACTTCGTCCACAGCTACTACGCCAGCACCGGCTCGCCCACCCACAGCGCCGGTGAGACCGACTACGGCGCTCGCTTTACCTGTGCGGTGGCCCGGGATAACATTTTTGCGACCCAGTTCCACCCCGAAAAAAGTGCCGCCCTGGGCCTCGCGCTCTACCGCAATTTCCTCCTATGGAAACCGTGATCCGCTGACGCTGGATCCTGCGCGCGCTTTCCCATCCCCCCTCGTCTCCTTCCTACCTCGGCCATGCTGCTGATCCCTGCCATCGACCTGAAAGACGGTCGCTGTGTCCGCCTCAAACAAGGCGACATGAACGACTCCACCACCTTCGGTGAGGACCCCGCCGCCATGGCCCGTCGCTGGGTCAACGCCGGTGGGCGTCGCCTGCACCTCGTGGACCTGAACGGTGCCTTCGCTGGCAAGCCCGTCAACGAGGCCGCCATCAAGGCCATCATCAAAGAGGTGGGTGACGAGATCCCCGTGCAGCTGGGCGGGGGCATCCGTGACCTCGACACCATCGAGCGCTACCTTGACGACGGCCTCAGCTACGTGATCATCGGCACCGCCGCCGTCAAGAGCCCCGGCTTCCTCAAGGACGCATGCACGGCCTTCGGCGGCCACATCATGGTCGGCCTTGATGCCAAGGACGGCAAGGTCGCCACCGACGGCTGGAGCAAGCTCACCGGCCACGAGGTCGTGGACCTGGCCAAGAAGTTCGAGGACTACGGCGTCGAAGGCATCATCTACACCGACATCGGCCGCGACGGCATGCTCACCGGCATCAACATCGACGCCACCGTCAAGCTCGCCCAAGCGCTCAGCATCCCCGTCATCGCGTCGGGTGGCCTCTCGAACATGGCCGACATCGAAGCCCTGTGCGGCGTCTACAGCGAAGGCGTGGAGGGCGTGATCTGCGGCCGCTCCATCTACACCGGCGCCCTCGACTTCGCTGCCGCGCAGGCGCGGGCTGACGAGCTGATGGCCGAGAAATGAAGCCCCCGGTCCAGCGAGTACGCTGGCCCGCCCCCCGTGGGGGCGTCGAGGCTTGGCGGCTCGACCGCCAAGCCAGTCGCCATGACGGGCCGGCTTGGGGCGGCCCGGCGCTCGGCCCGCAAGTCGCTCTCCTGGGATCACTCTGACCATGCTCGCCAAACGCATCATTCCCTGCCTCGACGTCACCGCCGGCCGTGTCGTCAAGGGCATCAACTTCGTCGGTCTGCGTGACGCGGGTGACCCTGTCGAGATCGCTGCCCGCTACAACGAGCAGGGCGCCGACGAGCTCACCTTCCTCGACATCACCGCCACCAGTGATGGCCGTGACCTGATCCTGCACATCATTGAAGACGTGGCCAGCCAGGTCTTCATCCCGCTGACCGTGGGCGGTGGCGTGCGCAGCGTGGCCGATGTGCGGCGCCTGCTCAATGCCGGGGCCGACAAGGTCTCCTTCAACTCCGCCGCCGTGGCCGAGCCCGAGCTGATCCGCGCCGCGAGCGACCGCTACGGCGCCCAGTGCATCGTCGTCGCCATCGACGCCAAGCGCCGCCATGGTGACGACCTCGCGGCCCGTGGCCCCGGTTGGGACGTCTACACCCACGGCGGCCGCAAGAACGTGGGCCTCGACGCGGTGGCCTGGGCGCGCCAGATGGCCGAGTTCGGCGCCGGCGAGATCCTGCTCACCAGCATGGACCGCGACGGCACCAAGAGCGGCTTTGACCTCGAACTCACCCGCGCCGTGTCCGACGCCGTCTCCGTCCCCGTCATCGCCTCCGGCGGCGTCGGCGGCCTGGAGGATTTGGCCGACGGCATCACCAAGGGCGGCGCCGACGCCGTGCTGGCCGCCAGCATCTTCCACTTTGGCCAGCACACGGTGGGTGAAGCCAAGGCATTGATGGCCGCTCGCGGCATCCCCGTGCGGACCTGAGCCCTCCATGGGTGAGATCAGGATCATCGGCGGGCAATGGAAACGCTCCAAGCTGCCCGTGCCCGACGCCCCCGGCCTGCGCCCCACGAGCGACCGCGTGCGCGAAACCCTCTTCAACTGGCTGGGCCAAACGCTTGCCGGCTGGCAGGTGCTGGACGCCTTTGCCGGCAGCGGCGCCCTGGGCTTTGAAGCCGCGTCGCGTGAAGCCGCATCCGTGGTGATGCTGGAGCGCGATGCCAAGCTGGCCGCCGCGCTGCGTGCCAGCCAGCAGCGGCTCAAGGCCGGCGCCATCGAGATCCACAGCACCGACGCCCTCGGCTGGATGCGTGCCGGCCCACGCGGCCGGTTTGACCTCATCCTGCTCGACCCGCCCTTTGCCGCCCAGCTGCATGCGGCGGCCATCGACGCTGCCCTGCCCCTGCTGGCGCCCGGTGGCTTGCTCTATGTCGAGTCACCAGAGTCCCTTTCCGCCCTGCCCTGCCCCGCAGGCTTTTCCATCTGGAAGCAAGGGCGGGCCGGCGCTGTGCACTACGGTTTGCTGCGCCAGGACGACAATCTCGCCCCATGACGCCGCTCACCGCCATCTACCCCGGCACCTTCGACCCCATCACCCTGGGCCACGAAGACCTGATGCGCCGCGCCGCCGGGATGTTCGGCCGCCTGGTGCTGGCCGTGGCAGCGGGCCACCACAAGCGCACCTTCTTCTCGCTCGATGAGCGGCTCAGCATGGCACGCGAAGTAGCGGCGCCGCTGGGCAATATCGAAGTCCATGCGTTCGACGGCCTGCTGCGCGACTTCGTCCGCAGCCATGGCGGCCGTGTCGTCGTGCGCGGGCTGCGCACCGGCGGCGACTTTGAGTATGAGTTTCAGATGGCCGGCATGAACCGCAGCCTGATGCCCGAGGTCGAAACCGTCTTCCTCACCCCGGGCGACAAACACCTCTACACCTCCAGCACCTTCGTGCGCGAGATCGCCACCCTGGGTGGCGAGGTGTCGCAATTCGTATCGCCCGGCGTGCATGCGCGCATCGTGGATCGGGTGCGCGAGCGCCAGGCCGAAAGGGGCTGAGCCATGGCCCTGATGATCACGGACGAGTGCATCAACTGCGACGTCTGCGAACCCGTCTGCCCCAACCAGGCCATCGCCATGGGCGCGGAGATCTATGAGATCGACCCCGCCAAATGCACCGAGTGCGTGGGCCACTTTGACGAGCCCCAGTGCGTGTCGCTCTGCCCCGTGGCCTGCATCCCGGTGAACCCCGCCCACGTCGAAGACCGCGAGACCCTGCTGCAGAAGTACCAGCGCCTGGCCGTCACGAGCTGAGCGCCGTCACGTCGCTGCGATTGCGAGGGCTGGCTGTCTCGGGTATACCGGGGCAACGCCCCAGGTCCGTCGGATTCGCCGGCCGGCCCAGGCCCCCAGAGAGCCCTCATGCCGACACCCGCTGCCAGCCCAGACCCCGCGTGCTCAGGACTGAGCAATTCCGAGCGCGCCGCCCTGATAGGTGTCGCGGGCGTTGCCACCACCTTGGCCTTCAACGGCCTCGTCATCCTCCATGCCAGGCGCCAGCTCCGGGACAACCTGATCACGGCGCTGCGCAGCGATGTCCGCTCCATCGTCCAGGCCTTCCACCTGACGCACATCGTCAAGGCCTACGTCTTCGCCGCCAGCCTGCGCCAACTCGATGCCACCACCCTGGCCGGCTACGACACGGCTCGCGAGGAAACCTACTTCAAGCTCTACGAGTCCCTGTCACCGCAGCTCGGGACCCTGCCCCAGGACCTGGCCCGCGAGGTGGTCCGCTTCTATACCTTTTTGCACGTCTCCCGCGATGCCGCCAAGCCCTTGATGGCCATGGCCAGCAAGACACCGGACCTGGTGCGCTTCCACATCCACACCGGCAATGTCCTGATCGCGCTGCGTGAGGTGCTGCTCGCGGCAGTCCAGGTGCTGGGCAAAAAGTACAGCCGACAGCGCAGCAGCGACGAAGGCGCCGCACTCGCCTCCCGCTTGCTGGCCGAGGTCAACGCCGCCATCAAGGGCCTCGAAACGCACTACGGTCATCCAGCGCCAACGCTCCAGGCGCCTGCCTCGCCCTGAACGCACAGGGGCCGGTTGCGGCTTGAGACGCTTGGTCACGGTAAGCGGACGCCCCTTGCGCCTAGAGTGGCCCAACGAGGAGAAACGGCCATGAGCCTCTTGGGACAACCCGGCAACCGCGCGCACCGGCAGACGCGGTCGCTGTTTCAGCAGTTGAGCTTGCCTCTTGACACACCAAGCGGCGCACCGGGCGATGCAACGTCGCCGCTGGCCGCTTCGCGAGCGCCCGTTCTGGGCCGTGGCAACAGCCGCGAGCCTGCCAGCCAGGCAAGCGGGCGTAGCCCCTCAGCGCTGTCCCTCGCCAGCGCCTGAGTTCAGCGGCGCCGGGCCTGTCGCCGCGCGGGCAAAGGTCGCCACCGTGCTGGCGATCAGTGGCCGGTACAGCCAGCGCAAGAGCCAGCCCGGCAGCGCACGGCCTCGCTCCTCCAAGGCCACCCGCGCGCGCGGGTGGTCCATGAAGCGCAAGCCCGAAACCGCATAGCCCTCCTGCGGCCGCCGGAACTCCAGCCGGCACAGGTACTTCATCGACTTGTAGCCATAGTGGCCAGGCACCACCAGCCGCAAGGGCGCCCCGTGGTCCATGGTCAGCGGCTCACCGTTCAGCCGGTCGGCCAGCAGCACCTCTGGCGCCAGCAAGTCCTCCAGCGGCAAGGCCGTGCGAGCGCCATCCTGCCCGCGCATCGCCACCAAGGTCGCGTCCGGGTCGTGCCGGGCCTGCGGATGCAGCACCTGCCAGTAGAGGTCCGAGAACCGGACGCCCTCCCAGCGCAGCGATCGCACGCTCCAGGTCGTCACGCAGTGGAAGTCGCTTTGCACCTCGGCGCGCTCCAAGCCCTCAAACACATCCTGCAACTGCAGCACCTGCTGGACATGGCCACAGACCTCCAGCGATCGGCTGTGCGTCTGGCGCGGGAACCGCTTGGCAAAGGGCGTCAGGCCAAACCGATGAAAGGCCTCAACCGCCCGCTGGCCAGGTGGCAACTTTGATTCCATCGTGCGTCCTCAACGTGGCGAGGCCGAGTATCTGGCGCCGCAGGCGGCCGTACTGGCGCGCAGGAGACAGGCTGTGCGCGTGGCTCAAGTCCGCTTGGCGAACTCAAAGCTGCGGCTCTCCTTGGTCACCGGGTCGGTGACGGACACCGAGACCTTGAGCTTTGCCACAACACCAGCATCCGCACGCGTGGCGGCTTCTTCGAGCACTGAACCGATCAGCTTGTTGATCAGCTCCACATGCTTGTCCTCGGCGGTGATCATCAGCACCACGCTCTGCGCCGCCTCGCCGCGCTTGTTCACGAAGCTGATGAGGGCTGAGAGCAGGCGGTTGCCGCGCGGGTTGAGGTCGGCCTCGCTGCCGATGCGGATCATCGAGACCAGTTGCCAGGCGGGCGGCTCACTGCCCTTGAGCTGGCCCTCGAAGGCGGTGAACCCAGGCATGAAAGACGGCGCCGCCTGGGCCAGCACGGGGCCTTGCGCCAACAGCGCCAATACGAGGACAGAAGTAGAGCGAGCGAGACTCATTGATCGCAGATTCAGTCCGGGAAGATGGCCTTGAGCAGTTGCGCCAGCCGCGCACCGGCACGCGTCAGCTGCTCACGCTTGATCGCCAGCATCCGGGCCTCGTAGGCCTCGGAGAGCCGCACCGTCCAGAGCTGACCCTGGCGGGCAGAGAACTCCAGGCCGTCAAAGGCCACGCGGGCCTGCTCCAGGGTGTCGTTGAAGATCAGCTCGGGCCAGGCGCTGGGCTCGCCGGCCAAGGCCGGCTGCTTGGCTGCGGCTGCCACCCAGGCGGCGTCCACATGGGTCGGGCCCAGTGGGCCACTACCGTCGTCCCACACCGTGTGCAGGTTGGGCGGCCTGAAGCCCGCCGCGTACTCGGCAATGCTGGCCGGCTTGTCGGCCGTCACCAGCTTGAGGATGCGGTTGCCGCCGATGGTGTGGGTGCTGGCGTCAAAGCCGCTCTTCTCGGGGTCCACCGGGTGGCCATCGGCGTCCAGGTAGACCGAGCCCACATGCAGCGGCTGGTGCAGGTCGCCCACAAAGTGCACCAGCATCAGCAGCGCTTCGCGCGGGCCCTTGAGGTTGTAGGCCGCAGGCGCCGGCTGGCCCTGCAGCACCTTGACCGCCGTGCGCGCAGCGCCGACGAGGTCGTACTCCCGCGTGCCCGTGAAGCCCAGCTCGTAGCGGCTGCGCTGCACCGGCATGTTCACGTAGTGGGCTTGCTTGTGGCAGTTCTCGTTGCCCTCGGCCGTGCCGCATTGCAGGTCGATGCGGCGCACAAAGTCGGCCATCTCGGCCAGCAGATCAGGGCGGGCCTCGTACACCGCGCACTCGGCGTAGCGGCCTGTCACGGTGTAGCTGTAGTTGCGGCGCGGGTCGATGCCTTTGACGCAGTCGCCCCAGACGGCCGCGTCCGCCAGGCTCAGCCCGCCCAGCAGCGCCGTCACGCGCGCCTCGGCCGGCGTGCCCTTGATCAGCTCCGCCGCCAGCGTGCCCACGGTCTTGTGGCCATCGCCTGACCAGGCCTGGGCGCCCGTCGCCGCCACGGCCACGCACGCCGCCATGGCCACTCGCATCACACACGCTTGCCACTTCATGATCACGCTGAACTCCTGTCGATCAAGCCTGCAAGTGTGCCTGGGCTGAAGTGACAGTCCACAAAGTCAGCCATCCCGTCAAACACCGCGTCCAGCGGCCGCACCGCCTGGTTGAACAGCGCCTGCAGCACCTGCGGCTGCTCAAAGAGCCCATGCAGGTACACACCCAGCACCGAGCCCTGCTGCCAGCCAATCGGCTCGCCTTCGCCATTCCTCAGCGCCACCGTGGGCGCAGCCAGGCTGGGGTGGGCTTGCGTTTGGCCATGGTGGATCTCGTAGCCCGACACCGCCTGCCCACCCAGCGCACGCCAGGGCCAGGCCAGGGCTTCAAAGCGCGCCTCGCCATGGCGCAGCCGCTTGTCGCGCTCAAAGCAGGTCACCAGGTTCAACAGCCCCAAACCGGCCGCATTGCCGTCCAGGCCGTGCGTATCCACCAGTGCCTCGCCCAGCATCTGCAGGCCACCGCAAATGCCCAGCACAGGCCGGCCCGCATGGGCATGCGCGGCAATCGCGGCATCAAGCCGCTGCGCACGCAGCCAGGCCAGATCCGCCGCCGTGGACTTGGAGCCCGGCAGCACGATCCAATCCGCCCCCTGCAGTTCGCGCGGCGTGCGCGCCCACACCAGGCGCAGGCCCGGCATCTGGCGCAGCGGCTGCAACTCATCGAGGTTGGAGACTCGCGGGTAGGCCACCACGGCCACGGTCAGACCTTGGCCAGAAGGTGCGGTGTCGAAGATGCCATCCTCCTCCGGCAAGCCATGCTCGCGCCACATCGGCAAGGTGGCCAGCGTGGGCACGCCCGTCAGCTGCTGCAACTGCTCAGGCCCCGGCGCCAGCAAGCGCGCGTCGCCCCGGAAGCGGTTCAACACAAAGCCTTTGATCTGCGCGCGCACATCCGCCGGCATCAGCTGGTGCGTGCCGTAGAGGTGGGCAAAGGCGCCGCCCCGGTCGATGTCCGTCACCAGCAGGCAGCGCGCCTGCGAGGCCCGCGCGGTGAAGAGGTTCACGTAGTCGCTGTCCGCCAGATTGATCTCGGCCGGCGAGCCCGCGCCCTCGATCACGACCAGATCGTTCTCCGCCATCAGCTCATGCAGCGCAGCTTCAGCACGGGGCCACAGCAGGCCGCTGCGCTCGCGCCAGGGCATGCGCGACAGTGCTTCATCCACCTCGCCCAGCACCACCACCTGGCTCTGCGTGTCCGCCTCGGGCTTGAGCAGCACCGGGTTCATGCGCACCTCGGGCGTGCGCCGCGCCGCCAGGGCCTGGAAGTACTGCGCACTGCCAATCTCGCCCACCCGGCCCCCCACCCCCGCCGCCACCCGCGCGTTGTTGCTCATGTTCTGCGCCTTGAACGGCGCCACCTTGAGCCCCTGCCGCGCGTACCAGCGGCACAGCGCTGTGGCCAGCCAGCTCTTGCCGGCACCGCTGGTGGTGCCGAGGATCATGAGGGCTCTGGTGGTCATCGAGGAAATTGGGGGACGCCGTCTTGCACAGACCATCTGACCGTCACTGAGGGGTGTCCCCTGGTTCAGTCCGCTCCGCCTACAACTTCGAATAGCAGCGTCATTCGACGGCGCACTTGCTGCAAACACATCGAGTCGACGATTGGCAAAGTCTGAAATGCCGCCTCAAGTGAAATGAGCGTTGCTTCTATGGCGGTGCACGGCACATCAGAGAGGCCATCGTCGTCCGGGCCGTAACGAAGATGATCAACGTCGCTCGCATCCGCCTGGATAAGCACCTCTCCGATATCTCGAACATTTGCATGCGCCGCCTCACTCAGCAATGCGTAGGCTGTGTTGTATAGGTCCATCAACTCAGCCTGCTCGGCAAACCACTGAGTGCCGATTTCGCGAATACCCTTCTCGGCAATCGCGTCGTTCACCTCCTGCTTGAGCCTGGTGACCTGTTCCATTTCTAAAGCCGATAGCTCAACGGATTTCAACGCACTTAGCTTGTTCAAGAACTTCCGGCGATGACATTCGTCTGACTGCACATACCGGTTGGCAACCTCCACAGATTTACTCACTGCGACGATTCGAAAGGTGACTTCGAGAACCTTTCGAACCAGCAATTTGGCTTCCGAAGCAAGGCCAATCTGCCCGGTCAATACGGCACCTTGAAAGGCGGTCAACAGCCTGGGCAAAAGCGCGGCGATGAGGACCTGCTGGATATCCGACGATCTGATGGTGGTCGAGAAAATCAGGCGATTGGCACAGACGTTCAGCTCCCGACACAGACCGATCGTCGACATGTGCTTCAGCCGGATGCCAGCGGTCGCAAGGTGAATCCAGTCGTCGAGAAACATCTCGTCGGTGAGAGCTTGTGTCATGGTCTCGATACAGATGGTCCTGTGCCCATTGTTCGCCAACCCACAGCATTCCGGTCTTCTGTACGGCGACGAACTTTCAAATCACCTCACCACCACCACCCACCTCCCCCCATGCGGCACCAGCTCCAGCCGCCCACCAAACACGCGCATCAGCGCCTCATGGCTCTCCGGCGCGCTGGGTGGGGCGTGGCTGACGATGCGGCCGGCGTCCATGACGACGAGTTGGTCGGCGGCGAGGGCGATGTTGAGTTCGTGCAGCACGCTCACCACCGTGCGCCCTTGAGCGACGAGATCGCGGACGCCGCTTTGCCATTCGGCCTGGTGGGGCGGGTCGAGGTGGGCCAGGGGTTCGTCGAGCAGGGTCACGGCCGCTTGCACGGCCAGCACGCGGGCGAGCAGCACGCGTTGGCGCTCGCCGCTGGAGAGGCTGGCCAAGCGGCGGTGGCGCCAGGGCCAGCATTGCAGAGCCTGCATGGCGGCCTCGACGGCGGCGTGGTCAGCCGGGCTGGGCGGGGCCAGCCAGGCGCGGTGCGGCAGGCGGCCGAGCATGACCACGTCGTGGGCGGTGAGGTCGTCAGCGCCGGGCTCTTGCGGGCCCATCCAGGCAAGTTCACGGGCGCGCTCGGCGGCGGGCCAGTGGCCGAGGGCACGCCCCTGCAACTGCACCTCGCCCTCGGGTTTGAGCAGGCCGGCCAGCACGCGCAGCAGGCTGGACTTGCCCGCGCCATTGGGGCCGACGATGGCCGTCCAGGCGCCGGGCTGCAGGCGCAGATCGATGCCATGCAGGATCTCGGCGCCCTCGATGCGCAGGCGGGCGATGCGGGCATGCAGGCTCATCGCCGGGGCCCTCCGCGCCGGTACAGCAGCACCAGCAGATAGCCGCCGCCAAGCAAGGCGGTGACGAGGCCCACGGGCAGCTCCTGCGGCGCGAGCAGGCCGCGCGCGAGCACGTCGGCCGCCAGCAGCAGCGCGCCGCCAGCCAGGGCCGAGAGCAGCACCAGGGCACCGTGCCGCGCAGGCGTGGCGGCACGCACCAGGTGAGGTGCCACGAGGCCCACAAAGGCCACGATGCCCGTCTGCGCCACGGCCGCGCCCGTGGCCAGCGCAAAGGCGCCGATCAAGATGAGGCGCATGCGCGCCAGCGGCACGCCGAGCGAGCGGGCCGTGGCCTCGCCCAGGGCCAGGGCATCAAGCGCCGGGCTGGCGGCCCAGGCGGCGAGGCCCGCCACCAACACCGCGCCGCCCATGATGGCCACGCTGGGCCAACCCAGCAGCGCCGTGTTGCCCAGCAAAAAGGCCTGCATGCCACGCAGGATGTCGGGCGCGCGCAGGGTGACGAGGTCGGTGCACGCATTGAGCACCACGCCGACGATGACGCCGGCCAGCAGCAGGCGCAGGGTCTGCTCCACGCCACGCGCCAGCAGCAGGGTGAGGCCCACGCCCAGCAGCGTGCCCACAAAGGCCATGCCCGTGAGGCCGAGCAGCCCGACGGTGCCGCTGGCTTGCAGGCTCAGGCCGGTGAGCGCCAGCGTGAGCGCAACGGCAAGCCCAGCGCCGGCCGCGCTGCCCAGCAGATACGGGTCGGCCAGCGGGTTGCGAAAGAGGCCCTGCGCCGTGGCGCCCGCCAAGCCCAGCAGCGCCCCCGCACACCAGGCGCCGAGCGAGCGCGGCAGGCGGATCTGCCAGAGGATGAGTGAGGCGCCGTCGTCCTGCAGGCCCAGCAAGCCGCTGCTGCCGACCAGCACGCCAGCGACGATGAGCAGCACGCCCAAGGCCAGCAGCCCAAGCACGAGCGAGCCAGCCTTGAGGTTCATGACGCGAACTTCTCTTTGAGGCACCTCGCCACGATCTGCGCGGCCTCGGCCATCCGGGGGCCGGGGCGGGCAAGCACGTCGCCCTCTTCGTTGCTGAAGGTGCAGATGCGGCCGGTGCGGACGGCGTCGATCTGCGCCCAGCCGGGCCGCTGGGCCAGGCCCTCGGCGTTGCGGGCGCCAACGAGGATGAGCGCGGGGTTCTGCTGGACGACGAACTCGGGGTTGATCTTGGGAAAGGGCCCGAGCGAGGCGGGCACGATGTTGGCCACGCCGAGGCGCGTGAGCAGTTCGCCCATGAAGGACGGCGGGCCGGCGGCGTAGAGGCCGCTGGACACCTCCCAGTACACGCGCACACCGCGCGCTGCCGGCGGCACGCTGGCCACCGCTGCCGCCGCGCCGGCCTCGGTGCGCTGCCACAGCGCCTCGGCGTCGGGCACGCCCAGCAGGCGACCGAGCAGGCCGAGCACGCGCTGCGCATCGGCGTGGCTGCGCGGCTCCAGCGAGACGACGGTGAGGCCCAAGGCGCGCAGCCGGTCGGTCACGCGGGTGGAGGTGGCAGCGAGCACGAGGTCGGGCTTGAGGGCCACGATCTGCTCGACGTGCGTGTCGTCGATGCCACCGACCTCGGGCAGGGCTTTCACCTGCTTGGGGTGGTTGGAGTAGCGGTCCACGCCCACGAGGCGGTCACAGGCACCCAAGGCGCAGACCGACTCGGTGAGCGAAGGCAGCAGGCTCACCACGCGCCTTGCGGGCGCGGCGAGCCGGCTGGTGTGGCCCAGGTCGTCGCGCAGCTCGATGCCGGCTGACCATGTGGGCAGCGCGATGCACAACAGGAGCGCGACGAGTGCTTTCACAGCTGCGGGCTCCAGCGCAGGCTGAGCACCACGGTGCGCGGCTGCGAGGCAAAGCCACCGGCGGTTTGGTAGTCGCGGTTAGTGGCGTTGTCGATGTTGACTTGCAGCTTCAAGTCCTTTTGCAGCCGGTAGGCCGCGTCCAGCGTGACGAGGGCGTAGCCGGCGAGTGGCTTGGTGTTGGCGGCATTGTCAAAGCGTTGGCCAGCGGCCTGCACGCCGGCACCAATCTGCCAACCGGCCAGTTCGGTGTCGGCACGCAAGGTGGCCAGGCGCTTGGCGCGGCGAGCGAGCAGTTTGCCGGTGCTGGCGTCCGTGGGCGACTGGAAGTCCAGCGTGGCCGACAGGTTCACCACCCCGAGGCGCGCACGGCCGGCGAGGCTGGTGCCCTTGAGCAGCGCCTGCGAGACGTTCTCGTAGCAACCAAAGCTGCTGCCACAGCTGCCCGCCGCGCCAAAGACGATGAGATTGCCGACACGGTTGCGGTAGGTGGTGATGCTGGCTTCGTGGTCGCCCAGCGCGAACTTGAGGCCGATCTCGGCGTTGTGGCCGCGCTCGGCATCCAGGGCCTTGACGCCGGGTTTGCTGAGGTCAGGGCCATAGACGCTGCCGCGCTGGTAGAGCGTGGGGGCGCGGAAGGCGTTGCCCACCGAGCCGACAACACGCAGCGCGGGCGTGAGCGCGTAGCCCGCCAACAGCGTGCCAGTGTTGACGCCGCCGAACTGGCTGTCGTCATCGTGGCGCGCGTGCAGTTGCAGGTTGAGTGCGCCAGCGTTCATCAGCCACCCGAGGCCGAGGGCGTTCTGGGCGCGGTCATCAACACCGCCGGCCACGAGACCGGAGTTGTCGAGGTGTTCCGTGGTGCGCTCAAGCGCGAAGTTGAGCTGCTGGCCGGCACCCAGTCGGTAGGAGCCGGTCAGCGCGGTATTGCGGATGCGGGTCTCGGTCTGGTAGGGCGAGGGGCGGGTCTCGTAGCGGTCGCGCGACTCGCCGACGCTGAGCTGGGTCTGCAGCGCAGCACTCCACTGTGCCGACCAGGACAGGCGCATGGCACGGGTGTCCTGAAACGTGTGATCGTCGTTGGTGGGCGAGAACTTGGAGGCGTCGTACTGGCTGTTGAGGTGGTTCTTGAGGAAGACCAGTTCAGCGCGGTGCTCGCTGGAGAGCTGGGCCCCGAGGCGGGCGGTGGCCTGGTGCTTGCGGTAGCCATCGGTATCGGGCACGTAGCTGAAGGAGCCGGGCACGTCGAGCGTGGCGTTGAAGCCGGTGCTGCGATCGAGGGCGGCGCTGAGCGCGTAGTCAAAGATGCCATCGCGGCCAGTGACGGCAGCGTCGAGCTTGCGGATACCGAGGTTGCCTGCGCCCAAGCCCAGGTCGACCTGCGGGGCCGACGTGGCCTTACGGGTGAAGACCTGCACCACACCGCCGACGGCATCGCTGCCGTAGATGGCGCTGGCCGGGCCCTTGAGCACCTCGACGCGCTCGATCTGCGCGATGGGGATGTTGTTCCAGGCGGGGCCGCCGGTGGCTTGTGAGTCGACGCGCACGCCGTCGATGAGCAGCAGGGTATGGCGCGTCTCGGCGCCGCGCAGGTAGAGCGAAGTGGTGCCGGCGGGGCCGCCGTTGCGGCTGAACTCGGCGCAGCCGCTGGCGCGCAGCAGGTCAGCGAGGCTGGCGGCGGCCATGCGCTCGATGTCGGCGCGGGTGATGACGGTGAGGTCAGCCAGCACATCGGCCAGGCGCTGCGGCGAGCGCGTGGCGGTGGTGACGACGGTTTCGAGTTGGTTGGGAGCCGCGGCGTGCGCAGACAGCGCCAGCGCCACGGAGGTGAGGGCGAACAGCGACCGACGGGCCGCGAAGAGTGGGTTGGACATGGAAAAGAGACAGGCACGATCACGCCAGAGCGCTTTCCCACGCAGCGCGCTGGCAAACGGTGGCACGCCAGAAGGCGCACCACCCCGTCGTTGGCCGGTATCCGGGCTGGCGGCGTGCGCTCTGCGCCTTCCCAAAGCAGGAGCTTCAGTGGCTTGTCGTGCAGGGCTGTGAGGCGATATGCCTCGTCCGCTTACCGTTGCGGGGACAGCTCAGGTTAGGTTTGCCGCGCGGCGGCGCCCCCTCCTGATTCCCGTTGAACTGCAGCCGGCATGAAGCCGACCGCGAGCACCAACGGGGCGGAGTTTATCGCTGGGGTTTCGGACCAAGCGCAGGGTTGGCCGCAGGAGCTTGAGCGGCATCAAGCTTGCCAGCCTCGGCGGGCTTGGCCGCTTTTGCTTTGGGGCGCTTGGGGGCCTTGGGTGCCTTCTTGGTGGGCGATGCGGCTGAGGCTGCCGAGGCTGGGGTTTGCGGGCCGATGACGGCGGCGCGGGCGTTGGCCTTGAGGTCGCGTGCCTCCTGGGCTTTGCGCTCTTTCTCCAGCTGCTTGGCCTCGCGAGCGTCGGCCTGCTGGCGCTCGCGGGCGGCGCGGGCATCAGCGTTGCTGGGCTGGTCGAACTGAACGGTGTCGGCCGCGCCGCCTGCCGGGCAAGGCGCGTCACGCAGGTCCTTCCCCTCGGGGCCGCAGCGGTAGATGGGGGTCTCCTTGCGCTGCGTTTGCGCCTGGCTGGCCGAGGTGATCACAAGCAGGGTGAGCAAGGCAGCAAACAGGCGCATGGCGGGGGCTCCGGTCAGGGCTTGGGATCAGGGGCCGGCGTTGCCGCAGCGGCTTCCGGCTTGCGCGGCGGCTTGGGGCGCGGGGGCTTGGCGTGGATCTTGGCGAGTGCCTTGTCCATGTCGCCGCGCAGCATCAGCTCCAAGGCGGCGTAGCTTTTCTCGATGCAGTCTTCCACGGCCTGGCGCTCGGCCAGGGGCGGCTTGCGCAGCACGTAGCCGGCCACTTCGTCCTTGTGGCCGGGGTGGCCGATGCCGAGGCGCAGGCGCCAGAAGTCACCGGTGCCGAGCTGGGCCTGCATGTCCTTGAGGCCGTTGTGCCCGCCGGTGCCGCCGCCCTTCTTGAGCTTCATCTCGCCGGGGGCAAGGTCCAACTCGTCGTGGATGGCCAGGATCTCGTCGGGCGCGATCTTGAAGAAACGCGCCAGCGCCGCGACCGACTTGCCCGAGAGGTTCATATAGGTCATGGGCTCCAGCAGCCAGATGGGGCCACTGGCACCGGGGGCGCTGTTCACACGCGCCACGAGGCCGTGATAGGCCTTGTCGGGCTGCATCGAGACCTTGAGCCCGCGCGCCACGCCGTCCACCCACCAAAAACCGGCGTTGTGGCGGGTGTCTTCATATTCAGGGCCGGGGTTACCGAGGCCGACAAGGAGGCGAATCATTGGGGCGGAATCCTAAAGAAAAGGGGCCCGCGTGGGGCCCCTTCATTGGGTGGCATTGCCAGGCAAGCTTACTTCTTGCCCTTGCCCTTTTTCTTGTCGTCAGCGGCCGGAGCGGCAGCGGCGACGATGACTTCTTCAGCCGCCGCATCGACCGGAGTGACGATGACGGGGTTGGGCTTGCCGTGCGTCACGACCTTGATGCCGGCGGGCAGCTTGATGTCGTTGACATGCAGCGAGTGGCCACGGGTCAGGCCGGACAGGTCCACCTCGATGAACTCGGGCAGTTGCTGCGCCAGGCAGGTGATCTCGAGCTCGGTGACGACGTGGTTGACCGTGCACTTGTCGGTCTTGACGGCGGGGCTTTCGGCCTCGCCCTTGAAGTGCAGGGGCACCTTCTTGGTGATCTTGGTGGTGGCGTCCACGCGCTGGAAGTCCACGTGCTGGACTTGCGGCTTGTAGGCGTGCATCTGGAAGTCACGCAGCAGCACTTGCGTGACCGTGCCGTTCAGTTCCATGTCGAGCAGGGAGCTGTGGAAGGCTTCCTTCTTGAGGGCGTGGAACAGAGCGTTGTGGTCCAGCTCGATCAGAGCGGGCTCACCGGCGCCATAAACAATACCCGGCACCTTGCCGGCCACACGCAGGCGGCGGCTCGCTCCGGTCCCCTGCAACTTGCGCTCGAAGGCGACAAACTTCATGGTTTTCTCCAAAAAGAGAACAGCGCCCGCGACCAGGCGCCGTTTGATAAACCGTCTTGCGACGGCGACGAAATGCCGATCAGAAGTTGTTGTTCTGCTCTGCAAACAAAGAGGTCACCGACTCACCGTCCGAGATGCGGCGGATGGTTTCGGCGAACAGGAAGGCGACCGACAGCTGGCGGATGTTCTTGCAGGCCTTGGCCGCATCCGACAGCGGGATGGTGTTGGTGATCACGACCTCGTCGAGCTGCGACTGGGCGATGCGCTCGATGGCGGGGCCGGACAGGATGGGGTGGGTGCAGTAGGCGAACACCTGCTTGGCGCCGCGCTGCTTGAGCACCTCAGCCGCCTTCACCAGGGTGCCGGCGGTGTCGATCATGTCGTCCATGATCACGCAGTTGCGGCCTTCGATGTCGCCGATGACGTGCATCACCTCGGACACATTGGCCGCCGGGCGGCGCTTGTCGATGATGGCGAGGTCGCAGCCGAGTTGCTTGGCCAGCGCGCGGGCGCGCACCACGCCGCCAACGTCGGGGCTGACGACGATCAGGTCGCTGTAGTTGCGGCTCTTGAGGTCGGACAGCAGCACCGGGCTGGCGTAAATGTTGTCGACCGGGATGTCGAAGAAGCCCTGGATCTGGTCGGCGTGCAGGTCCATCGTCAGCACGCGCTCGACGCCCACGGTCTCCAGCAGGTTGGCCACGACCTTGGCCGAGATGGGCACGCGGGTAGAGCGCGGGCGACGGTCCTGGCGGGCGTAGCCGTAGTAGGGGATCACGGCGGTGATGCGGCGCGCGCTGGCGCGCTTGAGCGCATCGACCATGATCAGCAGTTCCATCAGGTTCTCGTTCGTCGGCGCGCAGGTGGGCTGCACGACGAACACGTCGCGGGCGCGGACGTTCTGCTGGATCTCGACCGTCACCTCGCCGTCGGAGAAACGACCGACAGCCGCCTTGCCCACTTCGAGACCGAGGTGGTTGGCGATTTCCTGGGCGAGGGCGGGATTGGCGTTGCCGGTAAAGATGACCGTGTTCAGCAGCACTGGGAACCTCTGAGTTTCAGTGGTCCGCTGGAATCACGTGGCCGGATCAGCGGCGGGCAACGAGAGATGGAACAAAGATGTTTGGCAGGGGAGGAAGGACTCGAACCCTCGCATGTCGGAATCAAAATCCGATGCCTTAACCAACTTGGCGACTCCCCTACACGGGTCACAGCCCGAAAGCTGCCACCTGAAACTTGCTTCAGCCGGCCCAGCTCCGCAAAGGGTGCTGATCCAGACTGCGGCAGATTCGTCCGGTCCATCCTGCAGGAAGTTCCTGCAGCAAGGTCGCCAAGGACCGTTCGTCTCTACCATCATCTCCCGCTCCGGACAGCCTGGCGAACACTGCAGCGCCGGAGCCCGTCATGCGGGCATTGCCAAAGCTGGCATCCAGTCTGCGGATCGCCTCAAACACTTCAACACTGATCGCCACGGCAGCCGGCTGCAGGTCATTTCGACCGAAGCCATCCACCAGGTTTTCAAGCGTTTTTGCCTGAGCGGGAAAGCCCGCAACTATAGCTGACTTTTCAGAGTGCGCCAAGAGCGGGCTTGAAAAGATGGCCCGGGTTTCCAGGCCTGCCGGTCCTTTGAGCACCGCAAAGCGCCGCGCCGGCACGGCCAGCGGCGTCAGCAACTCGCCAATGCCCTGGACAAAGGCGGGTTGCCCGCCCAGGAAGAAGGGCACATCCGCCCCGAGCTTGAGCCCGATGGGCATCAGGCGCTCACGCGGCCAGTGCAGGCCCCAGAGCTGGTTGAGCGCCAGCAGGGTGGACGCTGCGTCGGACGAGCCACCGCCCATGCCGGCGCCTGAGGGCAATTGCTTGTCGAGATGGATGTCCACGCCGTGGGTGCAACCGCTCGCCGCCTGCAACGCCCGTGCGGCGCGCACGCAGAGGTCGTCGGCCGGCAGGTCGCCGCCACACAGATCGCCACCACGCAGGTCATGGCGCTGGATCTGGCCGTCGTCGCGCCGCTCGAAGTGCAGGGTGTCAGCCCAGTCGATCAGCACGAAGAGCGACTCCAGCAGGTGGTAGCCGTCGGGCCGCTTGCCCACCACGTGGAGGAAGAGATTCAGCTTGGCCGGGGCGGGCACGTCATGGAGCGCTCGCATCGTTGCCCTCCTCCAGCCGCGCACGCAGCGTCACCGCCGGCGCGGCCAGGCGCTTGGCCACCAGCACACGCTCGGCCTTGCGCGTGGTGTCGATCTGCCAACCGAGTTGCTCAAAGCCGCCGGGCACGGGCACCGAGGGCGCTGCGCCCCAGGGCTCGCCGCGCAGCCAGGCAAAGAGGGCCGCCACGGGGATGGGCTCGCCCAGCAGCTCGCGCGTCAGCTCGTCAAGGTCGGCGAACTCGCGATCCTGCTCGGGCGTCTGGAGCCGTGCGGCCCCCGGCTGCCACTGCGCGCGCGCAGCAATGGCCCCGAGCGGCGTGGTCAGCTCCAGGCTGCCAGCCTCGGGGCCACCGGTGAGTTCAAAGCCAGCGCTGCCGGCGCCACCCTTGGCCCCGCTGCCTTCGACCTGGATGCTGATGCGGCCAGCCAGGCGGGCTGTGGCTTCGGGTTGCACCACCGGCGCGAGGCCTGCGCAGCCTGTGAGCAGCGCCAGAGCAAACAGGAATGCCCAGCGCGTCAAAGCCCAACCTTCAAGCGATCCAGGGTCTCGCGCAGCGCCTCGTTGCGCGCGTCACGGCCCAGGGCCTCGCGCCAGACGCGGCGGGCGTCGTCCTGCTTGCCGCTGACCCACAGCACCTCGCCCAAGTGCGCGGCGATTTCGGCGTCGGGGCGTGCGGCGTGGGCCTGGGTCAGCAGCCGCGTGGCTTCCGCGAGATTGCCGAGCCGGTACTCAACCCAGCCCAGGCTATCGACGATGAAGGGCTCACCCGGCGAAAGCTTGAGCGCCTGCTCGATCAAGGCCTTGGCCTCGGGCAAGCGCAGATTGCGCTCGGCCAGCGAGTAGCCGAGGGCGTTGTAGGCGTGGTGGTGGTCGGCCTTGACGGCGATCACGCGGCGCAGGCGCTCTTCCATCTGGTCGAACTCACCCAGGCGCTCTTCGAGCATGGCCTGCTCGTAGAGGATGTCGGGGTCATCGGGGATGCGCGCATCGATCTGCTTGAGCACGCCCAAGGCGCCGCGCCAATCGCGTTGCTCGCGCAGCAATTGGGCCTCGGCCAGCAGGTGGGTGCGGGCCTCGTCGTCGGAGGCACTGACAGGTGCTTGCAGCAGCGCGCGCGCCTCGGCCAGCTTGTGCTGCCGGGCCAGCAGGCTGGCGCGGCGGTAGCGCACGTCGATCTGCGCGCCCTCGACCTGCGAGAGCCAACGCTCGGCGCCCTTGAGGTCGTCACGCTGCTCGGCCAGCTGGGACAGCAATAGCAAGGCCTGGCGCCGCAACTCGCTGCGGCTGCGCTTGGCCTCCTCAGCAGCTTCGGGCTTGGCCTCGTCCTTGGGCGGTGTGTCCAAACGCTTGAGCACTTCGCGCAGCGCGGCCTCGGCCTCAACAACGTGTCGCAGCTCGGTATCCAGTGCACCGAGGGCCAGCCAGTGGGCCGGCTCGTCGGGGTCGCGTTGCGTGAGCTCGCGGAACTCACGCGCCGCATCGGCCGCACGTTGCATGCGCACCAGCGCACGGGCATAGGCCTGGCGCAAGGCATTGCGGCCGGGCTGGGCTGCCAGACGCTGGGTGATCAAGGCCTCAGCGCCGGGGGCATGGGGCAGCAGGTCCAGCGCCAGGATCATGGCGTCGTCGGCCTCCGGGTAGAGCTCGGCCAGTTGGCGTGCGATGGCTTCGGCCCGCTCAAAGAGGCCAGCGCTCAGGCTCAGGCGGGCCTCGGTGACCAGGGCTGCGGCCTTGAGCTCGCCTTGCTGGGCCTGCAGCACAGGCGCCATCGCAGCGGCCACGCGCTGAGGCTCGGGCGAGCGCTGAAACCATTGCGGCAGCATCGCCAGCGCCGCCAAGCGCTCGGCACTGGTCCCGACGCTGAGCAGGTTGCGCATGGGCTCCACGGCCTCGGCAGGCCGGTTCAGCACCGCCAGCAACTGCACCGTCGATTGCCAGGCATCGGACGAATCCGGGTGGGCCGTTGTCCAGGCCCGCAGCGCGGACAGCGCCTGGTCGCCCGCCCGGGCCTGCACGGCGATCTGCACCACGCGCTTGTACAGGCCCTCGTCGCCGGTGCGGCGGGCGGCATCGAGCAGCACCTGGTAGGCGGTGCCGGTCTCGCCATTGCGCAGTTCCAGCTCGCCAATCAGCAGTTGGTAGAGCAGCGGCGCGTCCAGCTCGGAGTTGATGGGCCTCTCGACGATCGAACGCTCATGCGCCGCCGCGGCCCCGCCGCACATCGCCAACGCGAGCCCGACCACCGCCGAGGCGATGGCAGAGCGAGAACCACGGGACAGGCTGGACGACATGAAGGCTCCGAGAACAGGCGGCAATTATCATTTCCCGATGCCCGAGCTCCCCGAGGTTGAAGTCACGCGCCGCAGCTTTGCCAACCGGGTCGAGGGCGCCAGGGTCACCGGCCTGCGGCTGGGCAAGCCCCTGCGCTGGCCGTTGGGCACCGACCCCGAAAGCCTGCTGGGCCAACAGATCGGCCCCGTCACGCGGCGCGGCAAATACCTGTGGCTGCCGCTGGAGCGCGGCGGCTTGCTGCTGCACCTGGGCATGTCGGGCTCGCTCGGCCTGGTGGCCGAGACCCTGGCCCCGGGCCCGCATGACCACTTCGACCTGCACACCAGCGCCGGCCTCTTGCGCCTGACCGACCCGCGCCGCTTTGGCGCCGTGGTGTGGTCGGCCGCGCTGGATGCCAACCCGGCCGCCAAGCTGCTAGCCGGCCTGGGGCTGGAGCCCTTTGACCCGGCCTTTGACGGCAGCCACCTGCACACCGCCTGGCGTGGCCGCCGCGTGGCGGTGAAACAGGCGCTGCTGGCAGGTGATGCGGTCGTCGGGGCCGGCAATATCTACGCTTGCGAGGCGCTCTTCATGGCCGGCATCGACCCCCGCCTTGCCGCCGGCAAGCTCAGTCGCCCGCGCGCTGAGGCACTCGCCCAAGCGGTGCGCGAGGTGCTGGGCCGGGCAGTGGAAGCCGGTGGCACCACGCTGCGCGACTTCAAGGACGCCCACGGCGTGGCGGGCAGCTTCCAGATGCAGGCCCAGGTCTATGGCCGCGAGGGCGAGGCCTGTGTGCGTTGCGGCACGCCCGTCCGCCGCATCGTCCAGGGCCAGCGCTCCACCTTCTTCTGCCCTTCATGCCAGAAGCGTTGAGCGACTTTGGCGCCCGTGTGGTGGCCTGGCAAAAGCGCCATGGCCGGCACGAGCTGCCCTGGCAGAACACGCGCGACCCCTACCGCGTCTGGCTGTCGGAAATCATGTTGCAGCAGACGCAGGTGACGACGGTGCTGGGCTACTACGCGCGCTTCCTGGAGCGCTTCCCGACCGTGCTGGAGCTGGCCGCCGCACCGCTCGACGAAGTGCTCACGCTCTGGGCGGGCCTCGGCTACTACAGCCGCGCACGCAACCTGCACGCCTGTGCCCAGGCCGTGGCGGCCCTGCATGGCGGCGCCTTCCCTGCGTCTGCTGCCCAATTGCAGACCTTGCCCGGCATCGGCCGCTCTACGGCCGCCGCCATCGCGGCCTTCTGCTTTGGCGAGCGGGTTGCCATCCTCGATGGCAATGTCAAACGCGTGCTGTCTCGCGTGCTCGCGTTTGACGGCGACCTGGCCTCGACGCGTGAAGAAAAGCGCCTGTGGGACCGCGCCACCGCCTTGCTCCCGGCGCGCGAGGTGGACCGCTACACCCAAGGCCTGATGGACCTGGGTGCCACGGTGTGCACCGCGCGCAAGCCCGACTGCGGGGCCTGCCCGGTGAACGACCTCTGTGCTGGCCAGCACGAGGCTGAGCGCTACCCCATCAAGACCCGCAAGCTCAAGCGCAGCCGGCGCGAGAACTGGTGGCTGTGGCTGGAGCACGAGGGCCGCGTGCTGCTGCAGCAGCGCCCTGCCCCGGGCGTCTGGGCGGGCCTCTGGACCCTGCCTCTGTTTGACGACGAAGCCAGCTTGCGCGCCGCCGCAGGCGGGCCGCTGGAGCCGCTGCCGCGCATCGAGCACGCGCTGACGCACTTTGACTGGGTGCTGCACCCGGTACGCGCGGTGCTCCGCGATGCAGCGCCCGCGCTGCCGGGCACCTGGGTCCCGCGCGAAGAGCTGGCCAGCTACGCGCTGCCCGCGCCGCTCAAGAAGTTGTTCGGCTGAGCGACTTGCGGATCAAGGCCGCATCGCGCAGCCGGTGCGCCGAGCCGTCGGCGTCCAGCAGCACCACGGTCACCGCACGGGCGCCGCTCATCATGCGCATGGCCAGGCAGCGGCCGGCTTCGTCGGTGTAGCCGGTCTTGCTGAGAAGGATGTTCCAGCCCTTGGCACCCACCAGGCGGTTGGTGTTGTGCAACTCGCGCGTGCGGCCGCTCAAGGCCACGGTGGCGCGCTTGCTGCTGGTGATGCGAGCGATCTCGGGGTAGCGCGCGGCTGCTGCCGTGATGCGGGCCACCTCGATGGCGGTGGAGGTGTTCTGCGGCGACAGGCCCGTGGGCTCTTGCAGCGAGGTGTTGCGCAGGCCCAAAGCGCGCACCTTGGCTTGCAGGGCCCGCACAAAGGCGGACTCCCCGCCCGGGTAGGCACGCGCCAAGGCGGAGGCGGCGCGGTTGTCAGACGAAACCAGGGCCAGCTCCAGCGCATCCTGGCGCGAAAGCTCGGTGCCCACGCGAACAAAACTCTTGCTGTGCTTGAGGCGGTCCACATCGTCATCACTGATGCGCAGTCGCTCGGCCGGGTGCTGGCGCGCATCGAGGATGACCATGGCCGTCATCAGCTTGGTCAGCGAGGCAATTGGCACGATGGCCGCTGCGTCGCGCGCCATCAAGACATTGCCGGTCGCGTCGTCCACCACCACCACGTGCTTGGCATTCACCGGCAGGCGCAGGGGCTGCGCTGCTGCGGCGTCGGGCGCCGGTGCAGGCGGCTCCGCCGCCGCCTTGGCCTCGGCCAGGGCCGCTGACAGTGCCAGCACGATCAGCAAAGGGCGCAGCAGCGCGTGCGCGGTGTTCATCGTCCATCCAAGGCGCATGCGCCCCTCTCCATGTGCATCGAAGCCAGAAGGCTGTGGCCCCGATTGTCGCGTCGTGTGGTGTTCGTCAGGGGCAAAAAGGGGCAGAAATCTCGTGCACCACACCGCCATGCCAAACTCGCCCAACGATCACGGGGCTTGGCCGGCACCAGGCACCGCCCCCTCGTGACCGGAGACCCCGAGACCCATGTTCCCCTTGCAGTCAGGGATGCCGCCAGCACCCGCCCCATGCGCACCCGCGCAGCCCCGCCGCCGGCGCTGTTTGACGCTGGGTCTGGCGGGCTACCTAGCGAATGGGCTGACGAGTGGGCTGGGCAGCGGTGCTGCGCTGGCTGCCAATGTGCCGGTGATCCGCTACCCCGCCCCGCAGTCGCCGCTGGACACGCGCTCGCTCGACCTGCTGAGCCTGCTGGAGGCCGCGCTGCGCCGCACCGAGCCCGAGTACGGCCCGGTCCGCCTGCAGCCCACCGATGAAGTGCTGACCGAGCTGCGCCAGTTTGCCGAGCTGGACGCCGACCGCGGCATCCTGCACATGACCTGGGCCACGGTGTCGGTCGAGCGACGGACCCTGGCCAAGACCATCCCGTTTGACGCACGGCACGGCTTGCTGGGCTTGCGCATTGCGCTGGTGGACGAGCGGCGCCTGCCCGACATCGCCAAGATCCGCGACCTCGCGGCACTGCGACGCCTGACCATCGGCCAGGGCCTGGCCTGGCCGGACGTGGACGTCTTGCGCGCCAGCGGCATCAAGGTGCAGACGGTGTCCGGCTACGAGAACCTGTTCCGCATGCTGATGGCCGGCCGCTTCGACCTCTTCCCACGCGGCGTGGGCGAAGTGTTCGACGAGTACGAGGCCCGGCATGCGCAGATGCCCCGCCTCGCCATCGACCCGCACCTGCTGCTGGTCTATCCCTACCCCTACCAGTACTACTTCGCGCCCAGCCAGTCGGCCCTGGCCGCACGCGTCGAGAAGGGCCTGCTCGCCATGAAGGCGGACGGCAGCTTCGATGCCCACCTGTGGCGCTTCCACGGCGCCGCCGTGGCCCGCGCCCGGCTGCAAGACCGCCTGGCGCTGCGCCTCACCAACCCCAACGTCAGCCCCGAGGCCGAACGCGGCCTGGAAGCCACCCTGGCCTTCTGGCGCAAGCCGCCGCCGTCGCAAAAGCGTTGACGGGGCCTGCCGTCAGCGGGCATCCAGCTCGCGATGGCGCTTGAGAACGTGGCCGTGCTGGTGGAACTGGCGCGACAGCATCTCGACCATGTAGACCGAACGGTGCTGCCCACCGGTGCAGCCGATGGCCACGGTCAGGTAGCTGCGCTGGTCGGCCTGGAAGTTGGGCAGCCAGCGCGCCAGGAAGCCGGCGATCTGACCCAGCATCACGCCCACCTCGGGCTGGTTGGCCAGGAACTGCGCCACCGGCGCGTCACGGCCCGTGAGCGGGCGCAGGTCGCGGTCGTAATAGGGGTTGGGCAGGATGCGCACGTCGAAGACGAAGTCCGCATCGCTGGGCACGCCGTGCTTGAAGGCGAAGGACTCGAACACCAGGGTCAGCTTGGGCCGGCCGCCGGCTTGCGAGACGATGTCGGCCACCCAGGCGCGCAGCTGAGCCGGGCGCAGCTGTGAGGTGTCGATGACGGTGGACTCGACACGCAGCGCGGCCAGCATTTCGCGCTCGAGCTTGATGGCGTCGAGCAGGATGCGGTGGCGGTCTTCGGCCTCGCCGTCGAGCGGCCCGAAGGCGGTGGTCTCGCGGTCCTCGCGCAGCGGGTGGGGCCGGCGCGTCTCGGAGAAGCGGCGCAGCAGGGTCTCGGTGTCGGCGTCGAGGAAGATGGAGCGGATCGACACCCCGGCTGCGCGCAACTGCTTGAAGATGGGCAGCACCAGGGGCAGCGAGCCGGCCGAGCGCACGTCCACCGCAATGGCCACACGGCGCTCGCCGCGCGCCTGCTCGACCTGCAGGAAGTCCAGCAGCAGCTCGGCGGGCAGGTTGTCCACGCAGAAGTAGCCGGCGTCCTCCAGCGCGTGCATGGCCACGGACTTGCCGCCCCCGGCCATGCCGGTGACGAGGATGACGTCGTTGCCGACGTCGGAATCAGGGTCGAGGAGGTTCATGGCTTCGAGCCCGAGGGCGACAGCTTGGGCGAGGGGGTGGAGGCCTGACTGGCCAGCATTTCTTCGGCGTGGGCACGGCTGGTGGACGAGAGGCGCTCGCCGCCCAGCATGCGGGCAATCTCGGTAACACGGGCCTCGCCCAACACCGCACGCACCTGGCTGACCGTGGCGCTGCCTTCCAGCTGCTTGGTGACGACGAGGTGATGGTCGGCACAAGCCGCCACCTGCGGCAGGTGGGTGACGGCCAGCACCTGCTGCCCGGGCCGTGCACCGAGCTGCTTCATCAGGCGGCCCACGGTCTCGGCTACGGCGCCGCCGATGCCGACGTCGATCTCGTCAAAGATCAGGGTCTGCGGGCCCTGCGCGGCGGACTGCGTGGTGGTGACGGCGATGGCCAGCGCCAGGCGCGACAGCTCGCCACCCGAGGCCACCTTGGACAACGGGCGCGGCGTGCTGCCGGCGTGGCCAGCCACCAGGAACTCGGCGCTCTCCAGGCCCCATGACTGGGGCTCGGCTTCGGGGTTCAAGGCAATCTCGAAGCTGCCACCGGCCATGCCCAGCTGCTGCATGCCGGCAGTGACGGCCTGCGCCAGACGCGGCGCGGCGGCGGCACGGGCGCGTGAGGCGGCGGCAGCCTCGGTGTCAAAGGCCTTGCGCGCCTGGGCCAGCTGAGCTTGCAGCTGGGCGGGGTCGGACTGCGCATCGTGCGCGGCCAGCTCGGCCCGCCACTGCGCCAGCAAGGCGGGCAGCTCTGGCGGCGGGCGGCGGTAGCGGCGCGCCAGTTGCAGCCAGGCGGACACGCGCTCGTCCAGCTCGGCGAGGCGGGCCGGGTCGAGGTCGGCCTTGTGCAAATAGGCCGAGAGCGTGTGGCTGGCGTCGGCCAGCTGGGCCTGCACATCGCGCAGCGCCTGCACGGCGGGCAGCAGGCGGGTGTCGTGGTCGAGCACGCGCTCCAGCTCGTCCAGCGCCTGGGCGGCTAGCGACTGGGCGCTGACCTCGGCTTCGTCCAGCTGCTGCAGCGCACGGCCTGCAGCGTCCAGCAAGGCCTGGCCGTGCGACAGGCGCTGGTGCTCGGCGTTGAGCTCGTCCCACTCGCCGTCCTGCGGCGCCAGGGTCTCCAGCTCGCCGATCTGCCAGGCCAGGCGTTCGCGCTCGCGCAGCGACTGCGCTTGATCGGCCTCGGCGCGCTGCAGGCGCTCGGCAGCGTCCTTCCAGGCGGCATGCGCGCAGCGCAGGGCCTTGGGGTCGAAGCCGGCAAAGCCGTCCAGCAGCTCGCGCACGGAGGCGGGCCGGGTCAGGCCCTGCCAGGCGTGCTGGCCGTGGATATCGAGCAGGGCATCGGCCAGCTCGCGCAGCTGCGCCAACGTGGCCGCGCTGCCATTGACCCAGGCGCGGCTGCGGCCTTGGGCGTCGATCACGCGGCGCAGCAGCAGCGTGGGCTGGGGCTCGAAGCCGGCTTCGTCCAGCCAGGGCGCAAGGTGCTCGGGCGTGTCGAACTCGGCCGAGATGTCAGCCCGCGCCGCGCCCTCGCGCACCACACCGGCGTCGCCCCGGCCGCCCAGCACCAGTTGCAGCGCATCGATCAGGATGGACTTGCCCGCGCCGGTCTCGCCGGTCAGCACGGCAAAGCCGGGCTCGAAGTCGAGCTCAAGGCTGGGGACGATGACGAAGTCTTTGAGACTGAGGCGATGCAGCATGTCAGCCCTCGTACCAGCGCAGCTTCTTACGCAGGGTCGCGTAGTAGCTCCAGCCTTTGGGGTGCAGGAACTTGACCGAGTGGGCACTGCGGCGCACCACGATCTCGTCGCCCACCAGCAGGCTGGCCAGGCGCTGCATGTCGAAATTGACCGAGGTGTCGCGGCCCGAGACGATCTCCATGCGCACGGGCCCGGCGTCGGGCAGCACGATGGGGCGGTTGGTCAGGGTGTGCGAGGCAATCGGCACCAGCACCCAGCCGGCAATGCTGGGATGCAGGATGGGCCCGCCGGCCGAGAGCGCGTAGGCCGTGGAGCCCGTGGGGGTGGAGACGATCACGCCGTCCGCCCGCATATTGGCCACGCGCTCGTCGCCCACATGGATGCGCAGCTCGACCATGCCCGAGTTGCCGCCCCGGCTGACAACCACGTCGTTGAGCGCCAGGCCGGTGTAGATGGCCTCGCCGCCGCGCAGCACCTGGCCTTCGAGCATGCCGCGCGACTCGACCTCGTAGGTGCCGGCCAGGATGGGCGGCAGCACCTCGCGGTAGCGCTCCTTGGAGATGTCGGTGATGAAGCCGAGCCGGCCCTGGTTGATGCCCACCAGCGGGATGCCGTAGGACGCCATCTGCCGCGCAAAGCCGAGCATGGTGCCGTCACCGCCCACCACCACGGCCACATCGCAATCGCGGCCCAGGGCCTCGGGCGGGAGGGCGTCATAGCCCGTCAGGCCGTTGGCTTCTGCGGTGGCCGCCTCGACGCTGACTTCCAGCCCGAGCCCCAGCAGAAACTGCGCCACTTCCTCCAGCACGGGCCGAAATCCGTGGGCTTGGGTTTTGCCCACCAGGGCCACATGCTTGAAGCGGTCCGCCATAGAGGAAATTACACCACGGCTTGATGTCAGCTCCCGGTCGGCGGAAGGCAGTGCAGCGCCCCGGGGCTGGGCTTGCCCGGGGCACACACTGCGCCAGTCTTCCTACAATTCAGCCCATGCTCGACGAGCGCTCCCGTTCCCTGCTCAAGACCCTGGTCGAAAGGTATATCGCCGACGGCCAGCCCGTGGGCTCGCGCACCTTGTCCAAGGCCTCGGGGCTGGAGCTGAGCCCGGCCACCATCCGCAATGTGATGGCAGACCTGGAGGAGCTGGGCCTGATTGCCAGCCCGCACACCAGTGCCGGCCGCATTCCCACGGCACGCGGCTACCGGTTGTTTGTGGACACCATGCTGACGGTCCAGGGCCAGAACCTGACCGGCATCGAGCTGCAACCCGACCAGCCGCAGCGCGTGATCACCAACGCCGCGCAGCTGCTGTCCAGCCTGTCCAGCTTTGTGGGCGTGGTCACGGCGCCGCGCAAGCCCAGCGTGTTCCACCACATCGAGTTCCTGCGGCTCGCGGAGCGGCGGGTGCTGGTCATCATGGTGGCGCCCGATGGCGACGTGCAGAACCGCGTGATCTTCACCGCGCAAGACGTGTCGCAGCCCGAGCTGGCCGAGGCGGCCAACCGGCTCAATGCCCACTACGCCGGCCTCACGCTGGAGGCTGTGCGCGAGCGCCTGCGCAGCGAGGTGGACGCACTGCGCAGCGAGATCGCCACCTTGATGAGCGCCGCCGTGCAGGTGGGCACCGAGGCCATGGCTCAGGAGCAGGAGCGCGTGGTCGTCAGCGGCGAGCGCAACTTGCTGACGGTGCAGGACTTCAGCCACGACGTGGGCGGCCTGCGCAAGCTGTTTGACCTCTTCGAGGAAAAGACCCAGCTGATGCGCTTGCTCGACGTGTCGAGCCGCGCCGAGGGCGTGCGCATCTACATCGGCGGCGAGAGCCAGGTGGTGCCCTACGAGGAGCTGTCCATCGTCAGCGCGCCCTACGAGGTGGACGGCCAGGTGGTGGGCACGCTGGGCGTGATCGGCCCCACGCGCATGGCCTACGACCGCATGATCCAGATCGTGGACATCACCTCGCGGATGGTGGGGCAGGCGCTAAGTCAACGTTGATCCAACGCTGATTTCTTAGCGCTGAAAGCTCGTCAGCGCCGGCCGGCCCGGCAGGTTCAGCTCACTCACCACGGGCGCCGACTCAGCCAGCAGCACACCCCGCCGCCACACCTTGAGCCGCGCGGGCCGCAGGCGCAGGGCTTCGATGGGGTCGCGGGCCTGCAGCAGCACAAAGCTCGCGGCCTTGCCGGCCTCGATGCCGTAGTCGGGCAGTTGCATCACACGCGCCGCGTTCGTCGTGACGGCTTCGAAGCACTGGCGCATGCCGGCCTGGCTGGTCATCTGCGCGACGTGCAGGCCCATGTGGGCGACTTCGAGCATGTCGCCGCTGCCGAGCGAGTACCAGGGGTCCATCACGCAGTCGTGCCCAAAGGCCACGGTCACGCCCGCGGCCAGCAGCTCGGGCACGCGGGTCATGCCGCGGCGCTTGGGGTAGCTGTCGTGCCGACCTTGCAGGGTGATGTTGATCAAAGGGTTGGCCACGGCGCTGACACCCGCCTCGGCGATGAGCGGGATCAGCTTGCTGACGTAGTAGTTGTCCATGCTGTGCATGGAGGTGAGGTGCGAGCCATTGACGCGCCCTCGCAGGCCCAGGCGCTGGGCCTCGTAAGCCAGGGTCTCGATGTGGCGGGAGAGCGGGTCGTCGCTCTCGTCGCAGTGCATGTCCACCATCAAGCCGCGCGCGGCGGCCAGCTCGCACAGCAGCTTCACGCTGGCGGCGCCGTCCTGCATGGTGCGCTCGAAGTGCGGGATGCCGCCCACCACGTCCACGCCCAGATCAAGCGCGCGGTTCAGGTTGTCCAGCCCACCGGGCGTGCGCAAGACACCGTCCTGAGGGAAGGCGACGAGTTGCAGGTCGAGGTACGGCGCCACGCGGCGCTTCACTTCCAGCATGGCGCGCACGGGCAGCAGGCTCGCATCGCTGGTGTCCACATGGCTGCGGATGGCGAGCAGGCCTTTGGCCACGGCCCAGTCGCAATAGGCCAGCGCGCGCTCGACCAAGGCCTCCTCGGTCAGCAGGGGCTTGAGCTCACCCCACAGCGCAATGCCCTCCAGCAGCGTGCCGCTCTGGTTGACGCGCGGCAGGCCGTAGCTGAGCGTCGCGTCCATGTGGAAGTGCGGGTCGCAAAACGGCGGGCTCAGCAGCTGGCCGGCAGCGTCGATGACCTCGTGCGCCGAGGCCACGAGACCAGGGCTGACTTCAACGATGCGCCCGCCCTGCACGGCGATGGACATGTCATGCCGCCCATCGGGCAGCGTGGCGTGGGTGATGAGAAGGTCCAGCATGCCCGCTACTGTGTCCCAAAGATGCGGTCGCCCGCGTCGCCCAGGCCCGGCAGGATGTAGCCGTGGTCATTGAGCTGGCGGTCGATGGCTGCGGTGTAGATGGGCACGTCGGGGTGCGCGGCCTGCAGCGCGGCCAGGCCTTCGGGGCAGGTCAACAGGCAGACGAACTTGATGGAGCGCGGGCGCACTTCCTTGAGCCGGTCGATCGCGGCGATGGCCGAATTGCCGGTGGCCAGCATGGGGTCCACCACGATGGCATCGCGCTCGTGCATGTCGGAAGGCATCTTGAAGTAGTACTCGACGGCCGTCAGGGTCTTGGGGTCGCGGTAGAGGCCGATATGCCCCACGCGCGCACCCGGCACTACGCTGAGCATGCCCTCCAAGATGCCGTTGCCCGCGCGCAGGATGGACACGAACACCAGCTTCTTGCCGTCGATGACCGTGCCCGTGGTGGTCTCCAGCGGCGTCTCGATCTCGATGGGCTGGGTGGGCATGTCACGCGTGACCTCGTAGGTCATCAACATGGCCAGCTCATTCAACAAGCGGCGGAAGCTGTTGGTGCTGGCGTCCTTGCGGCGCATCAGGGTCAGCTTGTGTTGCACCAGGGGGTGGCTGATGACGTGGACATTGCTCATGGGGTGTTCCTCCTGGAGGTTCAAAACACGGTGCCGTCACTCTCGATGTTCAGCGGCGGCAGGCCGCCCGGGCGCTGGCGCAGGGCCACGGCGCGGCCTGCGGCCCAGGTGCCGCCTTCCAGCACGCAGGCCAGGGGCAGCTGTGCGGCGCTGAGGCCCAGCTCGGCGCGCACCAGGGGCGCCAGCTCGTCCAGCAGGGCCACGGTCAGCGCGCGCCACTCGACGATGAAGTCATCCCCCGCCTGCCAGCGGCGGCGCTGCCAGTCAGGCACGCGCGGGCGCAGCACGCCGGTGTCGAGCAGCAGGCCGCCGTTGCGGTACTCGGGCAAGCCGGTCAGGGCGTCGAGCCCGGTGACGGTGACGCCCGCCCACTCAAAAGGCTCCAGCAGCGAGTAGGTGAGCCACTGCGAGAGCTTGTGGAAAGGCACCCAGCCGGCGCTCAAACCCTCGCCCTGCATGGCCGCGTGCGGCCAGCAGTCACCCAGCGCCTGGCCGCCCAGGCTGTGCCGTGCGGGCCAGATGTCCGAGAGCCCGTCCAGCAGGTGGACGAGGATGTCGTGCGCCGCCACCTCAGGGCCACGCAACACGTCAAACATGCCACCGGGCCGGCCGGCCGTGCCCCAGCGCGTGGGGCTGGCGGCCAGCACCTCGCCCAGGCGGCGCAGCAGCGCAGCGCGTGACTCCAGGCCCACCAGCGGGTTGGCCTCGTGCACCTGGAAGGCGCGGCCCAGGTCCTGCGCGCTGATTGCCATCAGCCCTGCCGCGTTGGCCTGCAGCGGCCGCGCAGGGTCGCTTGAAAAAGCGCCGTCCAAAAAGGCATGAAAGCTCGCGACTCCCAGGCCCTCGGACCGCGTGAAGGTCTGCCCACTCACTTCGCGGTAGCGCCACACAGGCCCTGCGCCCGCATCCAGCAGCACGCTGACGACGACCAGGTCGATCAAGGCCCGCGCGCGCGTGGCTGCGTCCACGGTGCCCAGCCGCGCATCCAGCAGCGCCAGCCGGTCCACGCCGCCAGCCTCGAAGTGCCGCCAGCGGCTGTGATACGGGATGCGCCCGTCCGGGTAGCGCTGGCGCGTTTGCTGCGCCACCTCTGCAGCGGCCACGGCCAGTTGCGCGTCCACCACCTCAAAGCAGGCGGATGCACCGGCTCGCGCCCGGGCCAGCAGTTGCTGCGCACGATCGCGCACCGCCGTCGTGCTGCGCAGCAGGTGCACGGCCTCCAGGGCCGCGCCGTGGTCAGTCGGAGCTTCGGCCATCATCATTTCAAGGCCCTGCCCTTGGCCTTCTTCAACTCGTCGGCATCAGGCACCGCACCGGGCGTGAAGTAGCCAGCCGCCATCTTGGCGTCCATCTCCACGCGCGCATCGGCAGGGATCAGCTCGTCGGGGATGTTGATGCGCTCGCCCACCTCGATGCCAGAGCCGGTGATGGCGTCGTACTTCATATTGCTCATCGACACCAGGCGGTGGATCTTGCGGATGCCCAGCCAGTGCAGCACGTCGGGCATCAGCTCCTGGAAGCGCATGTCCTGCACGCCCGCCACGCACTCGGTGCGGGCGAAGTATTGGTCGGCCGTGTCACCGCCCACCTGGCGTTTGCGGGCGTTGTAGACCAGGAACTTGGTCACCTCGCCCAGCGCGCGGCCCTCCTTGCGCGAGTAGGCCACCAGCCCCACCCCGCCCCGGCCGCCTTTGTCCTTGGGCTGGGCAGCGGCAATGCATTCCTCGATGGCGTGCGTGAGATACGGCCGGCAGGTGCAGATGTCGGAGCCGAACACGTCCGAGCCATTGCACTCGTCGTGCACGCGCGCCGTCAGCTCCACGTTCGGGTCGGCCAGGTCGCGCGGGTTGCCAAAGATGTAGACCGTCTGGCCACCGATGGGCGGCAAAAACACTTCCAGGTCCGAGCGCGTGACCAGCTCGGGGTACATGCCGCCGGTCTCTTCAAACAGCACGCGGCGCAGCTCGGCCTCGGTGCAGCCAAAGCGCTTGGCCACGCCCGGCAGGTACCACACCGGCTCCACCGCCACCTTGGTCACCATGGCCGCGCCATTGGCCGTGAGCAGTTGGCCATCGGCCTTCAGGCGGCCCTTTTGCAGCGCCTCGATCACCTCGGGCAGCATCACATGCGCCTGCGTCACCGCCAGCGTCGGGCGGATGTCATAGCCCGCCGCCAACTCCGCCTCGTACTCGCGCGCCACCTCGGCCCCCCAGGGGTCGATGCTGACGATCTTGGCCGGGTCGCTCCACTGCGGGTAGGGGCCGATGGTGTTGGTGGGCGCCGTATTGGTGAGGTCCGCCTTGTGCTCCCGCTTCAAGGCCCCCGCCGCCACCGCCAGCGCGCGGTAGACGCTGTAGCTGCCGCTGTGCGTGCCGATCACATTGCGGTGCGCGCGCGAGGTCGTGGTGCCCACCACCGGCCCGCGCTCACGCGCCGTCTCCGCCCCCCAAACAATCGGCAGCGCCCCAAAGCCGCCCGAGTGCGAGGTGAGCCGGATATGGCGCGGGTGCGGATGCCCCGGCGAATCGGGTGTCGAGCTAGACCCTGCTGTCATGGCAAGCCTCCTCCAACCAGGCCCAGCCCCGCCCGCCCCTGCAAGCCCGGCGCCGCGCCCATGCCTGGGACAGTAGCAAGCGCAATGCCAAGTGTCTACGGACCCGTAAAAATCAACCGCCCAGCGCACAACACCCGGCACCCCTGCCAAGCCGGCCGACCCGGCTGGCTGAGTGACAATGCCGCCCTTTCTCAGGGCCGTTAGCTCAGTTGGTTAGAGCAGAGGACTCATAGCGAAAGTTGTGCACCGGGCCGCGAAAGCACCCGCGTGAATGGCGTCAAAGTCGGCGAAACCTGACGGCCCTCCCGGGCACAAGGCAACGCCGAGCCAAGCCCCGCAAGGGGAAGGTGTAGAGACTAGACGGCGCCCGCCTACCGGCTTCACCGCCCATGGCGAAGGCATAGTCCAGGGAGTCCAGAAATGGGCACAAACCGGAATCCTTTGGTCGCAGGTTCAAGTCCTGCACGGCCTACCACATAAGCCCCCACAAAGGGCCAGAAACAACCAAAACGCTATGTCTGACAAGGACTTAGCGCTTTTTCTTTGTCCGCATGGGGCCGGGTAACGTGGCTTGTGTCCGCCAGCTACCCGGGTAACATACCGGGTAACGGGCCTCATGTGGCCCCAAGCGGTGAAAGGTTACCCGGTATGGCTGCAACCGAAATCCTCTCCGACAAGGCGATCAAGGCGGCGCTGAAGGCTGCGGCGGTGGCCGGCAAGGCCCGCAAGATCAGCGACGGCGGCGGGCTGGTGCTGGACGCCCGGCCGACCGGCGCCGGCTGGTGGCGGCTGCGGTACTGGATGGATGGCCGCGAGGGCATGCTGAGCCTGGGCACATATCCCGAGGTGCCGCTGACGAAGGCCCGGGAGAAGGCGCGCGACGCCCGCGCCCTGGTGGCTGCCGGCACCGATCCGAGCGACGCCCGCAAGGCCGACAAGGCCGCCCAGGTGGCGAAGGCCGAAGCCGCGCGCCTGGCTGCTGCTGGCCTGCCCGGCCCGGGTACGTTCGAGCAGGTGGCCCGGGAGTGGCACGCCTACATGGCGCAGAGCTGGTCCGCAGGGCACGCAGTCAAGGTGCTGGCGCTGCTGGTGAATGACCTGTTCCCCTACATCGGTGCGCAGCCCCTGGCGAGCCTGACCGCCCCCGAGCTGCTGAAGCATGCCCGCCGCATCGAGGCGCGCGGCGCGGTGGAGACGGCCTATCGGGCGCTGAAGGCGGCCGGCGCAGTGTTCCGGTATGGGGTGCAGCATGGGCACTGCGAAAGCGATCCGACCCGCGACCTGAAGGGCGCAATCCTGCTGCCAGTGCCAGAGCATCGCGCCGCAGTGACTGACCCTGCCAAGCTGGGCGAACTGCTGCGCGCAATCGATGGCTACCACGGCACGCCGGTTGTGCGCGCTGCGCTGGCGCTGGCCCCGCTGGTGTTCCTTCGTCCCGGCGAGCTGCGCAAGGCCGAATGGGTCGAATTCGATCTGGACGGCGCACTGTGGACGATTCCGGCCGCTCGCATGAAGGGCCGGCTGAAGGCGAAGCTGACCGGGCCGGATCATGTGGTGCCGCTGGCGCCCCAGGCTGTCGCCATCCTGCGCGAGCTGCAGCCGCTGACCGGCGCCGGCCGCTACGTCTTCCCGAACCCGCTTACCCCGGACCGGCCGCTGTCGGACAACGGGGTGTTGTCGGCGCTGCGCCGGATGGGCTTTGGCAGCGATGAAGTGACAGGCCACGGCTTCCGCGCCACGGCGCGCACCATCGCTGCCGAGCGGCTGGGCATCGCGCCCGAGGTGATCGAAGCGCAATTGGCGCACCGGGTGCCGGACGCGCTGGGCCGGGCCTACAACCGCACTCTGTACCTTGAGCAGCGGCGCGACTTGATGACGAAGTGGGCCGACTACCTGGACAGGCTGCGCAAGGGCGCCGAGGTGGTGAAGATGCCCGGCCGCGCTGCCTGAGAAAACCTGAGAAACCGCGCCGGCCGGGTGCCGGCATCAAGGCGGGGCCTGGACGTGCGGACACACGCCAAGCCCCTCGCCACACCCGGACAAAGGAGGTCCGAACATGGCTGAGACTGAGCATAGCGCCGCAGCGGCGCAGGAACCCCAGGCCGAGCGCGAGCTGATGGTGAGCCTGCGCCCCCACGGCTTGGGGTTCTGGGAGTTCGAGGGCACGCGCGCGCAGCTTGAAGCCGAGGGCGTGATACCGGCCGCTACGGAGTGGCCGGCGACCGGCGCGGCCCGGGAGGAGTGGAAGGCGGGGCGGCTGAGGTTCAGTCTGCGCCGAGCGCGCCCGCCCGGTCTGAAGGGGCCGATGCGGTTGTGGGTCAATGGTGACTGGTGGGCGCTGCGGTGTGAGCTGATCGGCGGCCCGAGTCACCATGAGCAACGGGTGATCGACGCACGGCGCGCGCTTGAGCGTGAAGCCTTCCTGGCATCGGCTGCAGGGCAACGGGCATGGAATGAGCAGTACCGGCGGCGCTGCGCGGCTGAGCGCGACTCTGCTTTTCAGGTGTTCAAGACGCGCGTGCCTGGGTTGGTCGCGCCGAAGCGTGGCCGGAAGGCCAAGACAGCGCAGCCCTAGACTAGTTCCGTCGCGCCTAGGCTGATCCCCGAAGAGCCGGTTCCCTTGCCGGCCTGGCGCGGCCTTCTCACAAGGGCACACGAAGGGGTGTGAATGCCTGATGACGAAACAAGCGGCGCGCCTGCGGCCGGCGAGAAACAGTGGCAGCCGCCGCCCCCGGAGCCCGACTACGGGGCCGGGGACTACATCATGCTGCCGGATTTCGGGATATGGCATTTCAGCCTGGAGGATGCCGCGCTGCTGTCGGCGTTGGACATGTGGAACGCCGGCAGTGCGCCTGGTGTACCGGCGGAAGGCTTGCCGATGGCGGATGACGATGAGGAATCGCACGACCATCAAGATGACCCCTTGATCCGTGCTGCGCTTGACCCGCTGCGCGCCCAGGTGCTGGCGGCGCTGGTGCGGTCTGCTGAGGCCGGCCATCTGAAGGTTGAGGTCAGAGGTCGAACGCTGGCCGATTCGCGCCTAATCCCCGGGCGCACCTTCGTCCATCTGCATGACCTGGTGGACTGGTTGAGCGTGCATGGGCACGAACGCAGCGACATCATCGCGGACGTTGAAGAGTCATTGCAGGAAGCTGCAGACCCTTGGGTGGTGGCGTCAGACGTGGCGCAAGACCGCGCGCAGTTTCGGCTTGCTCACGTTGAGCGACTCGCCGCAGAGCCATTGACGGATGAGGCTGCGCTGCGTGCCGAGGTGCGGAGACAGCGCCTGCATATCGCGCACCTGGAGCAGCAGCTAGACGAGGTGCGTCGCGGCGCCCGGCCTGCCGCAGACAAACCCCTCAAGACGCGAGAGCGCCGGACGATGCTGACCATCATCGGAGCTTTGTGCCGGAGGGCCGGGATCGACCCGGCAAGTCGCGGCGCTGCCGTAGCAATCGCGGGGGCAACGGAAGAGATAGGCGCTCCAGTGGCCGATGACTCAATCCGGGCAGCTCTGCGTCAGATTCCGGACGCGATAGAGAGCCGGTCACGTTGAGGCTCAGAAAACCTAAGTCGGAATTGCGCTTCCCGAGTTAGGCCACCTACTTGCGCGCTGGCGCTGGAATGACCCCATGCAACAACGCATGAGGCCAACAGTGACCGCAAAGACCGACCTTCCCCCGATCCCGCCCGCCCTTGCCGGCGTGGCCTTGATCGACGCCCCGACGTGTGCCGCTGCTGGCGGCATGTCGGTTTCATGGTGGCACGAAGAGGTGCGCACCGGGCGCGCCCCGGCGCCTGCCGTTCGGCAACCCCGCTGCACCCGCTGGCGCCTGCCTGACGTGGTGGCCTTCTGGCAGGCATTCGCCAGCAAGGGCGAGGCTGACGCTCAGGGCGCCGAGCAGGTGACAGCGAAGGCCAGGAAGGCCAGCGCTGCAGCACGAGCCAAGCGCGCGGCCGGTGCCAGCGCGGCGGCGCAGTGAGGCGCCACCATGTCGCGCACATCGAAGGCCCGAGGGGCCGGGCGAGTCACGCCCACAAGTGACAAGGCCGACGCTGCGAACGTCGGCCAAGTCGGTGAACAAGTCAGAAGCCAGAGCCCAGATTCTCACGGCGCGCCCCTTGCCGGGCAAGCGCTGCGGGTGATCGAAGGCGAGCGCAAGGCGCATGACTACCTGGCCCGACTGAATGCCTGCCAAGCCGACCCCGACGAGCTGGCGGTGATCGTGTCCATGCTCTACGGCGCCACGCTGCGGGGCTTCTGCCGCGTGCTGGCAAAGGCGCTGGGGGTGAGCCATGCATGACCCCGTGCAAGCCTTCAAGGTGGCGATCCTGGCCGCGCTGGGCCATGCGCCCGATGTGATCGAGCCCGGCCGGCTGCAGCGCTTCGCCACGTCGGACAAGCGCGGCGATTCGGCCGGCTGGTGCAAGCTGTTCGCCGACCTGCGCGGCGGCGTCTATGGCTGCAACCGGGCTGGCGTTTCGGAGACCTGGCAAGCCAACCGCGATCAACCGATGACGCGCCAGCAGCGCGCCGAGCTGGCAAAGCATGTCGCCGAGGCTGCGGCTGAGCGCGAAGCCGAGCAGCGCCAGCAGTGGGCCGAGAACGCTGGGCGCATCGCGCGCCTGTGGGCGCAGTGCGTGCCGCTGGTGGCTGGCGACCCGGTGACGCTGTACCTGAAGCGGCGCGGATTCGCGGGAGTGTGGCCTTTGCCGGCGTGCCTGCGCCTGCATCGTGCGCTGCCCTGCTGGGATGGCGACAAGAAGATCGGCACGCACCCGGCGATGGTGGCGCCCCTGGTGGCGCCTGATGGCCGAATCGTCGCGCTGCATCGCACCTATCTGACAGCGGACGGACGGAAGGCCGACGTGCCGACCGTGAAGAAGCTGACCGCGACGGCGGGGCCGCTGGCCGGCGCCTGCATTCCGCTGCACGAGCCGCAGCGCGGCGTGATCGGCATTGCTGAAGGCATCGAAACCGCCCTGGCTGCCTGGCTGGCATCGGGGCTGCCTACGGTGGCCGCCTACTCGGCGGGCAACCTGGCGGCGTGGCAGTGGCCGGGGAGCGTGCAGCGGCTGGCGATCTTCGCGGACAACGACCGCGCTGGGCGGGAGTCCGCCGACGCCTTGCGCGCGCGCGCGTTTTCGGCCGGCATTGGCTGTGAGGTGGTGACCCCGAGCGACGACGGCACCGACTGGTGCGACGTGTGGGCGCAGCGCGGCGCCGTCACCATCGAAGGGGCGGCGGTATGAGCGCGGTGCAAGACCTGGCGCGCATGCGCAAAACGGCAATCGCCATCGCGGCAAGCGGCTACGCCCCGGCGCGGCCTGACGTGCTGATGTCTGAGCCTGCAGCCCCCAAGCCCTTGCCTGACGAGCTGCTGCCGGTGGAAGCCTTCCCGCTGGCGGCGCTGCCCGAGGCTTTCCGGCCGTGGGTGGCTGACGTGTCGCAGCGCATGAACTGCCCGCCCGACTTCGTGGCTGTGCCGTTGATCGTGGCGGCGGCATCGCTGGTGGCGCGGCATGTCGGCATCCGACCGCAGGCGCGAACCGACTGGATCGAGAAGGGCAACCTGTGGGCGCTGATCGTGGGCCGGCCCGGCATCATGAAGTCGCCCGCGATGGCGCAGGCCCTGGCGCCAATGGATCGACTGGAAGCACGCGCGGCCGAGGACTACCGCAGGGCACTGGACGACTTCACGGATGCCAAGCCGCTGCGCGAGCTGCGCGCCGAGGCAGGCAAGCAGGCGGCGCGGGCGGCGCTGAAGAAGAACGCGCAGGCTGACGTGTCCGACCTGCTGAAGCGCGAAGCCGAGGACGCCGAGCCGATCCGCAGGCGCTACGTGGTGGCCGATGCCACCTATGAGAAGCTGGGCGAAATCTTCGTCAGCAATCCGGGCGGCGTGCTGTCGGTGCGCGACGAGATGCGCGGGATGTTCCTGAACCTGGCGCGCGAGGAATCGGCGACGGCGCGGGCGTTCTACCTGCAGGCATGGAGCGGCGGCAGTTACCACTTCGACCGCATCGGGCGCGGCACGGTGACGATAGAGGACGCGCGGCTGTCGATGATCGGCGGCATCCAGCCCGGCCCGTTGGCTGAACTGATGTTGCAGGCCCGGCGCGGGGCGGCTGACGACGGGATGATCGAGCGATTCCTGATCGCCTGGCCGGATTCGCCCGGCGCCTGGCGCGACGTTGACCGCTGGCCCGACAACGACGCCAAGCGCAAGGCATGGGAAGCCTTCGACCGACTGGACGGCATCACGCACAAGGAGCTGCACGCCGA
The DNA here is from genome assembly GCF_039872745.1 of Roseateles paludis. Lineage (NCBI taxonomy): Bacteria > Pseudomonadati > Pseudomonadota > Betaproteobacteria > Burkholderiales > Sphaerotilaceae > Roseateles > Roseateles paludis. The sequence goes on from NZ_JBDPZD010000002.1 coordinate 716,949, forward strand.
GGTGCAAACCGGCTTCGATGGCGCACCGCAGGGGCTGCCGTTCCTGCGCTTTGCCGACGATGCCCGCGAAGCCTTCGCCGAGTGGCGCGGCGACCTGGAAGCCAGGCTGCGCGGCGCCGACCTGGGCAGCCTGGAAGGGGCGCTGTCGAAATTCCGGCATCACATCCCCGCCCTGGCGCTCGCGCTGCATGTGGTGGATGGCGGCAAGGGGCCTGTGGGGCTGGCGCCGACGATGCGCGCCCTGGCGCTGGCCGACTACTTCGAGTCGCACGCACGGCGCCTGCACGCCAGCGGCCGGCGCGTGGCTGTGCGTGGCGCGCATGCGATTCTGGGCAAGGCGCGGGCCGGCGACCTGCCCGACCCCTTCACGGCACGCGACGTGTACCGCAACCAGTGGGCGGGCCTGGCCGACCGCACCACGGTGGCCGATGCACTCGACCTGCTGGCGGCGCATGGGTGGCTGGCGGAATCGATCATCACCACGGGTGCGGACGGTGGCCGGCCGACCACGACCTATAGCCTGACCGATGGGGCGCGCCGTGGGTAAGTGGCTGGCCCGGCTGGGGGCACTCGACCACGCGGAGCAGGACGAAAACTCCGCGCCCCCCTTCCCGCCGCACTGTCAAAACCGACAAAACCCGGTTTCGTCAGTTTTGGCAGTGGGCCGGGAGGGGGGGGGCGCCGGAATTTCTGTGCCGTGCGAGACAACCGCAGCGCTTCCCGATTCGGGCGGCTGGGGTCACGCGGACAAGGGGCGCTTTCTCGCCCGGCGTGCAAGGCTGCAGCGCTGGGGCTGGCCCGCTGATGAAGCCGAGGCGCTGGCCGACCGGCTGACTCGCCGCGACATGGCGGGCGACGACGACCGTGTGAGCTGCACTGACTGCAGGCACTACCGGCCGGGCCGTTGCCGCAACCATCGGCACGCCGGGCTTCATTCGGCCGAGCTGAGCCGAGACCTGGCCGGGCTGCTGCAGCGCTGCCCCGGCTTTCAAACCGAGAGGTGAACGATGGCGACGAAGAAGCCGGCCGGGAAAGCGGCAGGGAAGATGGAGGCAAGGCCCGCAGAGGCGCCCGACCCCGAGAAATCCGAGGCGCTGGCAAAGCTGGCGCTGCGGCCCAGTGTGAACGCTGCGGCCGTCGTCGCCCAGTACGCCAAGCCCATCGGGGTCGATGAGGACGATATCGGCGCCTTGATGGGCCAGCTCTCCGACGACGTGGAGAAGGTTTGGGCCGGCGACATGAAGCGGGCCGAGGCCATGCTGTTCGGCCAGGCGCACGCGCTGCAGGCCATCTTCATGAGTCTGGCGCGGCGGGCCAACAGCCAGGACTATCTGAAGCAATGGGAAGCCTACTTGCGCATGGCGCTGAAGGCGCAGAACCAGTGCCGCATGACGCTGGAGACGCTGGCGACGATCAAGAACCCGCCCGTCGTCATCGCACGGCAGGCCAACATCAACAACGGCGGGCAGCAGCAGGTGAACAACGGCGCGGCGCCAGCCCCAGGGGAAGCGCCCGCGCACGCGGTGAACCCGGAGGCCGCGCCGACCGAACTATTGGAGCAGCAGCATGGCGAATGGCTGGACACCGGAGCGACGAGCGCGGCAGGCGGCACTGATCCGCTCATGGCGCCCGTGGGAGAAGTCCACCGGCCCGCGAAGCGCTGAGGGCAAGGCCCGCACGTCGCGCAACGGTTTCAAGGGCGGGCACCGGGAGACCCTGCGCGAACTGGCGCGCGTGCTGAACGAGGCGCTACGGGAGCAGCGGGAAGCACTGCGGCGGCGCTGATCGACCTACCGGCCAGGCAGTCACGCGACGCACCGACCGGGTAACTTTCCGGGTAACTGGTGGCGCTTCTGCCACCCATCCTAGGGGGTTCGGTAGATGCACGGCCTACCACCTGATACTGGGCGCGCAAGAGCGCCGCCTGTCTTGCATGATCCGAGTCCCGTCGCAACCGAGGGCCTCGGATAGTCGATCATCCTTCGACTATTACCAGCAATGGCCGGGTAGTAGCGTATGAACCCAATCCGCGCCCGCATCCAATTCCTTCTGGCGCATGGCATGGCTGGAGCAAAAGCAGCGGGCGGCTTCTGACTGAGTATTTCAGTCAGTGGAGCGGCCTTCGGACGGTATTTCGTTGACGCTCGGTTTCGGGGGCGAGGCTTGCGCCTCACCCCGTACTCCTATAGCAGCAAGATCAGGAGAGTGATGAGCACCGTGACCGGGAAGGTCATGGTGATCTTCAACTTCCCGTACTGCAACGTCAGCTTGAACATGGCGTGAGCCCTGTTTGCGCTGGCGGCGCCGCCAACTTGTTGAAGGTTGGCTCATTTGTAGAGCGCCTTTGCCGGGCGCTTGCTCGTCACCTACCTAGGATGGCTTCGAGCGATCCAGCTCAGTCGGCTTTGGTTGGTCTGATGCGCACTACGCCGTTCTGAGGACATCCATCCTCGCGGTGCGCGAACCGAGGTTCGCACCAGACTCCTTGGCTCTCTTCACTTTAAGCCGCTTCGCGGGCGGCAGCGGGCATTGCGAGTGCCCTCGGGATTGGATGCTCGGTCGCGAACAGTCCACCCCTGCGGCGATTCTGATCCTGGGCCTACTGACTGTCAATGTATACAGCCCCCAACATCCAAATCAAACGGACCGCAAGCCGTCCGGGCGGGATTTGGTAAGGGGTGAGGCGTGGCCCCCGACTGAGGTGGCACCTGCAGAACAAGCTGCAGCCCCGCGCCATGGCTCACACCCCCAACCGCCCAATCCTCTCCCCCGCCTCAGCCACATGCGCCGCCAGCGCCTGGGCGCAGGGGGCAAAGGCGTCGCTCAGTACGGTGCTCCCCTGCAGCCGTGCGACGAAGTCCTGAGCCATGGGCAGGGCCTGGTGCCAGGCGGTGGCGGGGACGTCGCTGGTGATGTGCAGGCTCAGAGGCCGGGGGCTCAGGTCGCCAGCGGCGGTGGGGGCGAAGGCCATGCAGGTCATGTCGTAGGCGGGGGCGATCTCGCACGGGCGGCCGGGCTCGGACATGAAGGACAGGTTGCCACCGTGCATGTCGGTATTGCCGATCAGGACGCCGAAGGCCCAGAGCAGCTCGGCCTGGGCCAAGGCCTCGGGGGTGACGACGCCCACGCGGGCCAGGGCCTGGGTGACGCGGGGCCAGGTTTGGCCGCTGCCGACGAACTCGGCATCCAGGGCGGCGAGTGAGAACAACGCGCGACGGCCGCTGGTGCCAACGCGGTCAAAGCGGCAGACCTCCAAGAAGCGCTGGCCCTGGTGGTCGTACAGCGCAGAACGCGAGGCGGGCACGGCGTGGGCGTGCAGCACCTCCAGCGCCAGATGCTCGGCGGCGAGCAGGTCGCGCCAGCGTTGGCTGACGGGGCTGTCGGTCTGAGCGCTGAACTTGACGAGTACATGGGCGGGGCCATCGGCAGTCTCAGCATAGGCGGTGAACTTGGGTTGCTCACCGCCGGCGGAGGAGCCCGGCACTTCGCCGCGCGCGGCGGCGGCGGCAAGCTCGGCATAGGCCTGGGCCTTGCCGCGCTCAGGCACCGGCTGGGGCGGTGTGGTGTTGACGAAGACGTCGCGCGCGGCATGGCCGATGAGGAGGTTGCCGGGCAGGTCGCCACCCCGCAGCAGCAAGGCGCGCAGCACGTGGCTGTCGTCCCAGTCATCAAGCCGGGCGGGCAGCCCGAGCTGGGCGCCGTAGCGCTGGTTGAAGGCGCGGCCGAGGTAGCCCTGGGGGCGCATGTCGAACAGCCACCAAGGCAGGCCGGGGGTGTGCAAGCGCGCGCCATCGCTTTGCTGCATCACAAAGCCCTCGGGGCAGACGGGCAACAGGGTACCCAGCTCGCTCACCTGCCCATCAGCCGACACCCGGTAGACCGGAGCAAGCAGGGCCTGGCGAGCGGCATCTTGAATAGCATATTGAATAGATCTTGCGGACCCGATGGACAGCAGATCATCACCCAGGGTGCGCAATGCCCGCGAGAGTGTTGGCTGGCTTACTCCCAGGGAATTCGCCATTTCATTGGCCGTAGCAGGGCCGCGTCGCAGCATGGCACGCGCACGCTCGCCCCATTGGTTGGCCGCAGAGTTCACAGGATTGAGCCAGAAAATGAATAGATACTTGAATTGTATCCACGCACCCCGACGGCCGCCAGCGTGGGGCGCCTTGGCGGCACCAACCGCTACTGCAACGGCCCTTCCATCGCCTTCGGCACCGGCAGCGAGAAGGTCTCGATGCCTTCGTCCTGCAGGGCCTCGCGCTCTTCGGCGGTGACCTGGCCGCGGATGCCGCGGTCGGGCGTTTCGCCGTAGTGGATGCGGCGGGCTTCTTCGGCGAAGCGGGGGCCGACGTCTTCGGTGCGGGCCATCAGGGCGCGCACGGCGCCGAGGTAGGCGGCCTGCAGCTCGGCGGCGATGGCCGGGGCCGGCGTGGGGCGGTTGCTGGCGGCGGGCTCGTCGTCGCGGGCGTCTCGGTTGTCTTTGCTTTCACGGGTGTCGCGAGGTTCGCGCGCGCCGGAGAGGTTGAGCCGGGGGGCCGAGGGGCGGCGGGTGGCGGTGACGTCGCCGCACATCGGGCATTCGATCAAGCCGCGCTCGTTCTGCTGCTGGAAGTCGCTCTCGGAGGCGAACCAGCCCTCGAAGGGGTGGCCACTGGAGCAGCAGAGATCGAGCACTTTCATCGGGCCGGATTATCCCGGCGCCGGCTCTGCGCCTGCTGCCAGTGCGGCCAGCGCCCCTTCAAGTTGTGGGTATCGGAAGCGATAGCCCGATTGCAGCGCCGCCGCCGGTGCCAGGGGCACGCCGCCCAGCAGTAGCTCAGACATCTCCCCCATGCTGAGGCGCAGCGCGGCGGCTGGCACGCGCAGCCAGGCCCGGCGACCGAATGAAGCCGCCAGCGCACGCGTGAATTCGGCTTGGCTGCAAACCTCGGGCGCCACGGCGTTGACGGGGCCGCGCAGCGCGGGCGTGGCCAGCGCGTGCTGCACCAGGCCCACCGCGTCGTCGAGATGCAGCCAGGCCAGGGCTTGCTGCCCACTGCCCAGCACGGCTCCCAGCCCCAGGCGCGCAGCCAGGGCCTGGGCGGGGTAGGCGCCGCCACCCTGCCCCAGCACCACGCCAAGGCGCAGGCACACCACGCGCAGGCCCAGGCCTTCAGCGGCCAGGGCGTCGCGCTCGATGCCGGCGCAGAGGTCTGACTGGAACTGCCCCGGCTGTGGCGGCCCGCGCTCGTCCAGCGCTGCGGCGGGCGCCAACGCCGGGTTGCCGTAGTAGCCAATGGCGGAGGCGGCCACCAGCACCTTGGGTCGCTCGTGCAAGCGCTTCAGCAAGGCCTGCAAGGCCATGGCCACGCCATGCCGGCTTTGCACCAGCAACGCGCGGCGCGCGGCCGACCATGGCGGCCCCAACACACGCGCGCCGGCCAGGTGGACGCAGGCATCGATGCGGGCGCTGTCGGGCAGATCGTCCAGCCGGCTCAGCATCCGCACCTGCTGCCCCAGCAGTTGCTGCGCACGCGCCGCATCGCGCGAGAGGGCAATGACCTGCCCACCCTCGCGCAGGTGGCGAGCCACCAGCGCCCGGCCAATGAAGCCGGTGGCGCCTGTGATGAGCAAGGTGGAGGACATCGCGCTGGGACTCCGCTCAGGGTCGGGCGGCCAGTGTCGCCGGCCTGGGTTGGACCTGCTGACGGTTGGGTATTGATGCCAGCACTCCTAGGGGCTGCCCCGATACATCGCCCGGCCTAGCATCAAAGTTCCATGTCATCACGGGAGATCTCACATGCTCACCCACCAACTGGCCCTGACGGTTGAAAAGCCCGGGCTCATCGATGCCGCCGCCCTCACCCGCGTCGCCGCCGCGCTGCAAAAGCAGGCCACGCGGGACTTCGGGCCTATCTGGGGCGTGAGCGCCTCGGTCAGCGCCTTTGCGCGCATCGAGGACGTGCCCCTGGGCTACTGGCCCGTCATCGTCGTGGCTGACGTGAAGGGCGCCGCCGGCTACCACCAGGACCAAAACGGCCAGCCCTATGCGCTGGTTGAAGTGGGCGACTCGTGGTCCCTCACAGCCTCGCACGAGACGCTGGAGATGATTGCCGACCCCTTTGGCAAGCGCCTGGTGGCGGGCACGTCGCCCAAGCCCAAGCAAGGGCGCGTGCAGTTCCTGGTCGAGGTCTGTGACCCGAGCGAGGACGACGCCTACGCCTACACCGTCAACGGCGTGATGGTGTCGGACTTCTACACCCCGCGCTACTTCGACCCCGTTGCCGCCAGTGGCACGCGCTACAGCTACACCGGCGCCATCAAGGCGCCGCGCACCATCCTGCCCGGCGGCTACCTCAGCTGGTACGACCCCAAGAGCAAGCACTGGTTCCAGCAGACCTGGTTTGGCGGCACCAAGGCCGTGATCCGTGACCTGGGCGTGTTCGACAGCGCCAAGTTCGGCAGCTACCGCGCCTTCACCGACGAGATGACCCCCGAGACCCTCCGGCTGGGCAAGCTGGGCGCCAAGTCGGCCCCGCTGCGCGCCGCGCGCCAGGCCCAGCAAAGTGGGGATGAGTCCACCGAGGCCCAAGCCAAGATGTGGCTCAGCGGCATTGCCACGCTGCGCAAGGGCCGCAAGTGACGACCAAGAAGCCGCCGGCGCCCAAGCCGGCCCCCACACCCGGCACAGACGCTGGCCGGGCCGACGAATTGCGCGGCCTGATCCACCAGGCCCGCGCCGGCCGGGCCGCGCCCCGCTCGCCGCGCGAGTTCACGGACGCCGAGGCCGCCAAGCTCGCCAAGGCCGATGGCAAGGCCAAGGCGGGCAGCAAAGCCAAGGCGGCAAGCAAGCCCAAATCGGGCTGAGGCTTAGTCGGGAACCCTAGGCCTACTTCAGCTGCTTGGCCAGGAAGGCCTCGACGCGCTTGGCAAAGTCCACCCGCGTCGCGACGCCTTGCCAGCCATGGCCCTCATTCTTGTACTCGACGTACTCGGGCGCATTGCCGGCCTTGGTCATGGCGTCGCGCAGGCGGCGGCCGTGCTCTGGCGGGACGCGCACGTCCTCTTCGCCCATGGCCAGCAGCAGCGGGGCCTTGATGCGGGCGGCCTGGGCCGCCGGGGAGACCTCGGCAAGCGCGGCGGCGTCCTTCTTGGGGTCGCCGATGCGCTCGGGCAAGGCGTTCCTGCGAGCCCAGCGGCTGATGTCATCAAGCACCCCAAAAGAGCCCTCCAGGAACAGCGGTAGGTCAGCCACTGCCACCCAGGCCACGCCACAGCGGAACACGTCGGGGTGGCGCACCAGGCCCATCAGCGTGGCGTAGCCGCCGTAGCTGGCACCCATCACGCAGGCCTTGTCGTTGGCGAGGCCTTGCTTGCGAGCCCATTGCAGCGCGTCAACAAGGTCGTCTTGCATGGCCAGGCCCCACTGCTTGAAGCCAGCCTCCAGGTGCGCACGGCCATAGCCCTCGCTGCCACGGAACTCGGGCTCGACGACGAGGTAGCCGCGTGAGGCGAGGAACTGCGCCATCGGCTCCCAACGCCAGTAGCCACCGCGCATCCACGGGCCGCCGTGGGGCAGCACCACGGCGGGCGCTGGTTTGCCGGGCTCGACGCCCTGGGGCATCGTGATCCAAACGGGGAGGTCGCGGCCATCACGCGCCTTGATGCGCTGGAAGTCCACGCTGGCCATCTGCTTGGGCTGGACGCCGGGCATCACCGGCATCACCACCTCCCAGCGCTTGGTGGCGGCGCGGTAGAGCAAGTAGCGGCCAGGGTCGCGGTCAGATTGCGAATAGACCAGGGCCACCATGTCAGGCTGGCCGCAACGGCTGCAGCTGATGCGATTGACCGTGCTACGGAACTTGGCATCCACCTCCGCCTGGAAGCGCTTCATGCCTTCATCGAGCCAAACGGTGACGCCCGAGTCCGCTTCGACCTGCACACCTAGAACACCTTGACCAGGCGCCCCATGGATCAGATGCCCTGCAAAGTCGAAGCCAGGCACTTGGACAACAGGTTTTTCCGCCGGACGACCGGCGGCGAAATCGAATGTCGTGAGTACAGACTCTTGTCCGGGGCCTCGTCGCTCCGTGACATAGAGCTGCCCGTCATCAGTGACGCCCACTGGCTCGAAGGCTGGCTTCAAGAAGTTGATACGCCCCAACTCCTTCCAGACTTTGGCACCGGGCGCCAACCAATGGTAGGTCCCCTCAACAGCACTTTCACTGTTCTCAAAGGTCAGGACCAACCGCGGTTCGCCTCGACTGTCGAACCACCATGACTGGGCGTGTGCCGGCGGAGCTGGCATGGTCATCGGTCGAACGAGTCCTGAGACCGTGTCGAGCCATTGCGGCTCCGTGTGCTCAATGCCCCAGTGCCACTTCTCAACCACCACCTCGTTCGGCTTGACCTGATCCAGGTCGCGCGGAACGCTGAGCAGCGAATAGCTGCGATTCAACGCTCCGGACTGCTGACTGCCGGCTGAGTTCGCTTTACCCACAACACTGTCGATCAGCTCGATGGGATCCTTGCCATCGAGCGCCACTGCAAACAGTCCAGGCGTGTGGGTGCGCCAAGCACTCGGCTCGATTTTTCCGATTTGGAAGTACAGCCTCTGATCGTTGATCCAGCCAAAGTTGAGTACGTCCTGCTTGGCGTAGTACACCAGCACCTTGGCCGGCTCCTTGGACTCCAGGTCCACGGCCAGCAGCATCACGCGCTTCTCGTCCTTGACCGCCGTGAGCGCGACGTAGCGCCCCGACGGTGAGAGCTTGACGCTCAGCGCCGCAGGATGCTTGAAGAAGGTCTCAGGGGGTGGCAGTGGCGCACTCTCCGCTGCGTGCACGAGTGGCGCCGCCAGCGCGAGTGTGGTGGCCAGCAGCGCGCCTTGTACGGCGCGTCTCAACGGGCTTTGCATGCTTGTCTCCTCCGAGTTTGATGGCGCGCGGATTATTGCGAGGTCCCTGCGTGGACCCGAGGTGAATGTTTGCCTTCGACGCCCCATAAAAACGGGGCCCGCAGGCCCCGTCTGAACGATCCAGCCAAAGCGCTGGATTCAGGCTTCCCGTAGCGCCTCCGTCACCGGCATGCGCGCGGCGCGCACGGCGGGGAAGAGGCCGCCGATGAAGCCGATGGCGAGCGACCACTTGACCCCCGTCCAGATGAGCGCGGGCGAGACGAGCAGCTCGAAGCTGAGCTTGCCCACCGAGCCGGCGGCCATGGTGGAGGCGCCCTTGCCGTTGAACAGCAGCCAGGCAATCAAGGCACCGAGCAGGCCCCCAAGCAGGGCCAGCAGCAGGGTCTCGATCATCACGGCCACCACCACCGGGGCGCCCTGGAAGCCGATGGCGCGGAGCGTGGCGATCTCGCGGGCCCGGGCGGCCACGGCGGCAAACATGGTGTTGAGCGCGCCGAAGGTGGCGCCAATGGCCATGATGGTGCCAATGGTGATGCCCACCACGGTGATGACCTGGGCCATGCGCTCGGACTGCTTGGCGAAGAACTCGACCGTGGTCATCACATCGATCTTGAGCTGCGGGTTGGCCGCCAGCTCGCTCTTGAGGCTCTCGATGGCCTTGGCGCTCGTGAGCCGCGCGGTGATGGAGTTGCGGCTGCTGCCGCGCCGGTAGGCATCGGCCAGTGTGGCGGCATCGCCCCAGATCTCGGACTCCATCGCGTCGCCCGAGCTGAAGACGCCCACCACGGTCCAGGGCTGGGTGCCGAGCTTGACTTCGCGGCCTGGCACCAGGCCCTCAAACTGCCGTGCCGCGCCCTTGCCGGCGACCAGCTCGCGCAGGCCCGGCGTGGGCATGCGGCCCTCGATGATCTTGGCCTGGGTACGCACCTCGAAGGTCTTGGCGCTGATGCCGCGGATCTGCACGCTGCCGGTGTCGTCCTCGCCCTTGCCACCCGCCAGGGGCAGGGTCACGGCGAACACGCCTTCGGCGGTGGCCAGGGGCTCGCCCTTGGCGTCTCGCGCAATGGCGGCGGCTTGCTGAATCTGGACGATCTCTTCCTGACCCAGCACCGACGAGACCTCGGACGCCGAGCCACCGCGCATGATGATCACGGTGTCTTCGCCGCCGGTCTGGCGCAGGGTCTGGGTGTAGCCTTCAGCCATGGCCAGCAGGGCCACCAGCACGCCCACCACGCCGGCAATGCCGACCACGATGACGGCCGACGAGCCGCGCCGTTGCGCCAGCGTGCTGAGACCCACGCCGGTCACCACCACGGCCTGGCGGCCACGGCGGGTAAGGCCGAGCCACAAGCCGATGACGACCAGCAGCACCAGCGCGCCCAGCGGCGGCAGCATCACGAAGACGCCCACGCTGACGAGCACGAGAACGATGAGAAGGAGGTTGATGAGCATGTTGTCCTCCTTATCGGCGCAGCGCGTCGACGATGTTGAGACGCATGGCGCTCCAGGCGGGCAATGCGCCCACCAGGGTGCCGATGCCGAGCATCAGCGCGCCGCCGAGCAGCCAGTTCGAGAGGCCCGGTGACGGCAGGTTCAGCATGCCGCCGCTACCGGCGGACACGATGGGAATGATCAGCGTGGCCAGCCCCAGGCCGACGACGCCGCCCAGCACCAACAGCAGGATGGATTCGGCCAGCACGGTGGCCAGCACGCCCAGGTCGGTGAAGCCGATGGTCTTGAGCACCGCCAGCTCGGCCGTGCGCTCGCGCACCGCCTGCATCATGGTGTTGCCGGCCAGCAGCATCAGCGTGAAGAAGACCGCGCCCATGATGGAGCCGACGATGAGCCCGATGTCGGCCAGTTGCTTGAGCCAGTTGGCCGTGGCGGCCTGCTCGCTTTGCGTGCGGGTCTCGTGGTCGGAGTTGCTGGACAGCGCATCGATGCTCTTGGCCACCACATCGGCCTGGTTCACGTCCTTCAGGCGCGACACATACCAGCCCACCTGGCCCTGGTTGTAGGGCGTGGTCTCGTCGAAGTACTTCCAGTGCAGCAGCACCTGCTGGTCGAAGAAGCCACCGCTCTTCTTGTCCTTGGCACGCAGCACGCCCACGATGTCGAAGGCCCAGTCCTTGCTGCCGGTCTTGTCCGGGAAGATCTGCGACTGCAGGGGCAGGCGGTCGCCCACCTTCCAGCCATAGCGCTTCATCAGCGCTTCGCCGACGACGACCCCAGTGCGGGTCTCGTCAAAGGCCTTGCGCTCAGCGGCCGTGATCTCGATCTCGGGGAAGAGGTCGAGGTAGTTCTCGGACACGGCGAAGGTAAAGACCTGGTTGCGCGCGTCCTGGTAGGCGCCACCAAACCAGTTGGAGTGAGCGACCTTCTCCACGCCCGGCAGGGCCTCGATCTGGCTTTGCAGGGCCTTGGGCAGCAGCTGGATGAAGGACAGCTTGGCCTGGGTCTGCAGGCGCTGGGCGCCATTGGCGCTTTGGCCAGCTTGCGTGAAGGAAGTGCGCACGGCATCCAGCAGGCCAAACAGCAGGAAGGCCGTGATGATGGACACGAGCGTGAGCATCGTGCGGGTCTTGCGCCGGAACAGCGCTGCCCAGATGAGGTGGAGGAATTTCATGGCGGTGCGCCTCCTCAGGCGTGTGCAACAGCCGAATCACTGACCAAGGCGCCCTTGTCCAGGTGCAGCACGCGCTTGGCATGCGTGGCGGCCTTGGGGTCGTGGGTCACCATCAGGATGGTCTTGCCGTGCTCGCGGTTGAGCAGCTCCAGCAGGGCCAGCACTTCCTCGGCGGATTGGCGGTCCAGGTCGCCGGTGGGTTCGTCGCAGACCAGCAGGGCCGGGTCAGACACGATGGCGCGGGCGATGGACACGCGCTGCTGCTGGCCACCCGAGAGCTCGGTCGGCTTGTGGCTGGCGCGGTCTGCCAGGCCCACCAAGGCCAGCGCGATGGCCGCACGCTTCTTGCGCTCGGCCGCCGAGAGCTTGGTCAGCAGCAGGGGCAGCTCCACATTGCGCTGCGCCGACAGCATGGGCATCAGGTTGTAGAACTGAAAGATGTAGCCCACCTGCGAGGCGCGCCACTTGGCGAGCGCAGCGGCGCTGAGCTGGTCGATGCGCTGGCCGCCAACATTGATGCTGCCGCCGGTGGGCTTATCCAGCCCGCCCAGCAGGTTGAGCAGCGTGGTCTTGCCCGAGCCCGAGGGGCCCATCAGCGCCAGGAAGTCGCCGGCCGGCACGTCGAGGTCCAGCTGGTGCAGCACTTCCACTGTCTGCTTGCCGCGCTGGTAGGCCTTGGAGAGGCTGCGGATTTCGATCAGGTTGCTCATCGGGGGCGCTCCTAGGAGGTACGGGCTGGGGTGTTCAGTTGCTGGGGCCAACGACGACGGCCATGCCGTCTCGCAGGGTTTCGGGCGGGGTGGCGATGACGGAGTCACCGGCCTTGAGGCCTTGGGTGACCAGGGTCTTGCCATCGATGGCTTGCGGGGCGGTGGTGACGCTGCGCTGCACGGCACGGCCGTCCTGCACGAGGAAGACCACCTTGTCGCCCCCGCGCTCGACGATGGCCGTGGGCGCCAGCAGCACACCCACCGGAGGCTTGGGGGCGTCAGCCTTGTTGGCGTCCTTGGTGGCCTTGTCCTGCTTTTGCAGGAAGGCCACGCGCACGCCCATGTTCGGCACGATGCGAGCGTCCTTCTGGTCCAGGCCCACGCGCACCTTGACGGTGGCCTTGCCACGGTCGGCCGTGGGGATGACGGCGATCACGTGCGAGGGGATGCGCCAGTCCGGGTAGGCCTGCAACACCGATTCAACCGGCATATTGGGCTGCACCTGGGCGATGTAGGACTCGTTGACGTCCACCTCGATTTCGAGCGAATCCATGTCCACGATGGTGCCCACGCCGGTGCGCGTGAAGCCGCCGCCGGCCGACAGCGGCGAGATGATTTCGCCCACCTGGGCGGCCTTGGCCGTGATGACGCCGCCAAAGGGCGCGCGCACCACGGTGAAGTCGAAGTTGACCTTGGCCTGTGCCAGCTGGGCCTTGCTGGCCTCGGCCTGCTTGCGGGCTGACTCCAACTGGGCTTTCAGCGTAGCCACGCTGGTGCGTGACTGCTCGGCCACCTGCTTGGTGACCACGCCCTGCCCGGCCAGCTCGGCGGTGCGCTTGGCATCGGCCTCGACCTGGGCCAATTGCGCCTGCAGCTGGTTGACGTTGGCGGCGGTCACCTCGGTCTGGGCCTGGGCGGCGTTGAGCGAGGCGCGCAGCGCCGTGTCGTCCAGCCGGGCCATGATCTGGCCGGGCTTGACCACGTCGCCCTCCTCGATCAGCACTTGGGTCAGGGTGCCAGTGATCTGTGTCGCCACGGTGGCCTGGCGCTTGGCCGTCACGTAGCCGGTGGCCTGCAGCACCGCGCTACCGGCGCGGCCGGCATTGCTGGCGGTGGCCATCACGGTTTGCACCGGCACGGGGCGGTGGCTCTGCCACCACCAGGCGCCAGCGGCGGCCAGCCCCAGGGCCAGCACGCCCACGCCTGCCCACACCCACTTGGGCACGCCCTGGTCCGCGTCCTCGCGGAGATCCTTGTCGATGCGGAGTTGGTTGACGAGTTGCGGGTCGATGATGGGCCTCACTCAGGGTCTGGATGTCGGGGGTCGGCCTGACGATGACAGCGGCACGACGATTGGCGGCGGATGGTATCGACACGGCGTGTCAGCACAAGCAACGCCGCGACGAGCGACCGCCTGTGGCGACGAGTGGGACCGGATCGGCGCCAGTGGCGGTAGGACCGAAGGGCTCAGCTTGGCAGGCGCCTCAGCCCCGCCGCTCCTCGGCACCACCGGGGTGCCGGGCAAAGCGGGTGGCATCGCTCCCGTGCACCGGCCCCTCGCTGTCCCAGGGCCAGCCGCCAAAGCGGGTGCGCTGGTAGTCGGCAAACGCGGTGCGGATCTCGGCCTCGGTGTTCATCACAAAGGGCCCATGCCGCGCCACCGGCTCGCCAATCGGCCGGCCCTGCAGCACCAGCAGCTCGGCCGGCTGTTGGCCGGGGTTGGTGAGCAGCAACGGCTGGCTCGCCTCCACTTGCAGCGCCGAGGGTTCGGCCACCGCCTGGCCGGCCGCCGTCAGCGCATCACCGGCAAAGAAGTAAGCCACCCGCAGGGTCTGCGGCCCGGCAGCCGGCGGCAGGGTGAACTGCGCGCCCGGGTCAAGCTTGAGGGTGAAGATGCCCACATCCGCCCCTTCCTGGCTGGCCCAGGAGTCGGGCGGGGGCGCCAGCGGCGTCAGACCGTCCAGGCCCGGAAGCTGCCCGGCGACGACGACGACTTCCGTACCCGGCCCGCCCTCGGGTCCGAAACGTCCGCGCGGGATCGTGTCGGCCCAGAACATGGAGAAGTAAGGCGCGCACATCTTGCTGCGCGCCGGCAGGTTGAGCCAGATCTGGAACAGCTCCAACGGGTTCTCCGCATCCTCTAGCAGCAGCGGGAACATCTCGGCATGCACGATGCCGCTGCCCGCCGTCAGCCACTGCACGTCGCCCCCGCCAAAGCGCGCGGCGGCGCCCAGCGAGTCCGAGTGATCGATGCGGCCGGTCCGCACCAGGGTCACCGTCTCGAAGCCCCGATGCGGATGCGCCGGAAAGCCCGGCACCTGCTGCCCGTGGTACATGCTCCAGCCATTGAGCCCGCTGAAGTCACTCCCCATCTGCCGCCCGGCGAGCGACGCCGCCGGCCCGAAGCGGCCATCGCCCTTGGGGTAGTGGTCGTCATGGTGGGCGCAGAAGAGAAAAGGGTCGAGCGTCGGCCAGTGCATGCCGAGCGGGGCGCGGGCGAGGATCATGGTGGGTGAGTTGGGTGCGAGGTCTTGAGTCACTAGCGGTAGTCCTCTTCACGTTGGTGTCGAACGGCGCCCACGACGACGTCGTTGCCGACAATTTCGAACAGCACGACATAACCCGCGCTGCCAAACGGAACGACCAACTCCCGCGTACGGCCATTGCCCAGTTCCGCCTTCCGGCAGGTGAAGGGCGACCAGGACAGCAGCCGCATCCCCTCAGCAATCGCGTCGAGCGCCCGCTGAGGGATCGTCCAATCAGGCGCGTCACTCGCGAGCTCACGCTCGATGGCGAAGTCCTCCAGGCGCTGAAGGTCTGCCACTGCCTCGTCGAACAGCGTGACGCTGTAGCGGGACTTCACCGGCCGGTGCGCTTGGCTGCTCGACGTTTGGCGTCGTCAAGGCGCCCCTGCAATCCGGCGAGCACCTCGTCAACCTTGCGGCCGCCGCCTTCTTCCTTCCAACGCGCTATCGCCGCTTCGCCTCGGTTGACAAACTCGGCTTGCGTGCGACGCCACGCCGCAGCGGCAACAACCGCCTCCTCGATGAACTGGGTGAGGGACTCGCCTTCACGCAAAACGGCTTCGACTTCGGCCCGAACGTCGGGCTCAACGCGGATGGGGGGAAAGGTGGCGGAGCGCATCGCCCGAATGTATAGCAAACGTGCTACACCGACAATCTCCGTCCGAGCTGCCGACGCGCAACCCAGTTGATGCAGGTCAGGGCGCCCGCCCGAACGCAGGTGGAGGCTGCGGCGAGGAGCGGTAGTTCATGAGCAGCAGCTTCCCGAAATGGTTGAAATGCCAATCCGCACACCACACGACAGAGCGTGACATTGGTTTCCCTTGTTCAACTGTGAGCATTCATGGCAGAGAAACTCAATCCAGACGGCTGGCTTGACCTACGGCTGTATCACGCGGTCTTTGTCGAGCACATCACCTCCGACATCAAGTTCTGCCTCGAGAACAAGCGAATGGTGGCTGGAGCACAGTTGCTGATGAGCGCCATCGACGTTGCATCTGGAATCGAGCGCCCGCGCGACAAGCTGGACACGACCCGAGACGACTTCATCTCTTGGGCGGACCGTTACCTAACACTGTCTGGCCCCGAGTACACCCTCCGCGGCGTTGACTTGTACGCGGCGCGATGCGGTCTCCTGCACGGCTACACCGCACAGGCCAAGCTGATCAGTCAGGGCAAAGCAGTGATGCTAGGGTGGCTGGACGACATGATGCCGCCCGTCCGCGCCAATGAGGATCAGTCCCTGGTTCTTGCAAGTCTGGCCGCGCTGTTCGTCGCCTTCAATCACGGGCTGGCAGACAGCATCAGTCGCATCAACAGAAACGAAGAGCTGGCGGCGCTCGTCAATGAGCGCATGGCTTTCATGTTCCAGGCTTCCGAACTTGACGCGGACCTGAAGACTTCGTTGCGGCAAACTGCTGAGGACTGGCGCGAGACTTTGAGGGCCAACGAAACCCTCGCGAAATGAATATCGCCGCAGCGAGAGCGGTGCTTTCCCCTGCTGGTGACGCACGCCCGCCCGACCTCAGCCATCGCCAGAGGCAACATCCCCCCATGCACCGCATCACCGTCATCGACTCCCACACCGGCGGCGAGCCCACGCGCGTGGTGTTGGCGGGCTTCCCTGATCTTGGACCCGGCTCGCTGGCCGAGCAGCGTGAGCGCCTGGTCACGCAGCACGACCGCTGGCGCCGCGCCATCATCCTGGAGCCGCGTGGTCATGAGGTGATCGTGGGCGCGCTGCTGCTGCCCCCGCAGGACCCGGCCAACGCGGCGGGCGTGATCTTCTTCAACAACGTGGGCGCCATTGGCATGTGTGGCCACGGAACGATTGGATTGGTGGTCACCCTGGCGCACCTGGGGCGCATTGGCCCGGGCGAACATGGCATCGAGACGCCGGTGGGCACGGTGCGCGCCACGCTGCATGAGGACGGCTCGGTCAGCGTGCGCAATGTGCTGGCCTGGCAACTGGCGGCCGATGTGCCGGTGGCGCTGCCGGGCGGCCAGGTCGTGACCGGCGACATCGCCTGGGGCGGCAATTGGTTCTACCTGTGCAGCGACCACGGCCAGGTGCTGGAGCATGCCAACGCCGGCGCCCTCACCGTCTTTGCGCAGACGCTGAAGGACGCGCTGCATGCCCAAGGCCTGCGCGGCGAAGGTGGCGCGGAGATTGACCACATTGAACTGATCGGGCCAGACCCGGTGCATGACGCCCGCAACTTCGTGCTCTGCCCCGGCGGCGCCTATGACCGCTCACCTTGCGGCACGGGTACCAGCGCCAAGCTGGCCTGCCTGGCTGCAAGCGGCAAGCTGGCGCCGGGCGAAACCTGGCACCAGGCCAGCATCACGGGCAGCGTGTTCGAGGGCCACTACGAGCGAGCCGGCGACCGCATCCTGCCCACGATCAGGGGCACGGCCTTCGTGACGGCGGAGAGCACCCTGCTCATCGACGAGCGGGATGCCCTCGCCTGGGGGCTCTGAAGTCTTTCAGTGGCTGTGCGTCAGCATCGGGCTGCGCTGCACTTCAGGCGCTGCCGGCACAAAGACCCACAGCAGCACATAGAGCAGCACGCCGGTGCCGGCCAGCAGCACGCTGAGCGTGAAGATCATGCGCCAGACCCAGGCGTCCAGCCCGGTGACGCGGCCGATGCCGGCGCAGACGCCGCCGAGCCAAGACTCGCTACGGATGCGCTGCAGGCCATTGGCGGCGCTCACGGCGGCCCGGCTGGCGTAGCCCGAAGCGGGGGCGGTACCGGCAATCACCTGCGCCTTTGCACGGCTGAACTCGTCGTCGCTCAAGGCGCCACGGGCATGAAGGTCGGCCAGTTGCTGGAGTTGTTCGGCGGTGGTCATGGTGGGCTCCTCGTCAGTGGTGAATCAGTGACTGCAGTGTGGGCGCCCTGCCCTGCCCTTGCACGCCACTTGCGACGAACCGACCAAAGGCGCGGACAGACGGGCTGCCCGGACCGATGTGATGCTCAACGGCCTGGCGCCGGCGGTGGCGGCGGAGCGGGGGGCAAGGCGTCTTGCTGCTGGGCCTGCTGCTTGATGAAGCTGTCGGCCGCCTCAAGGCCAAAGCCGCGCTCGACGGCCTGCATCGCGCTGGCCTTGTCGACCGTCCACTCGCGCTGGGCCGCACCGGGCAGCGGTGTTCGGCGCAGTTCAGCCAGCAGGGCGGCGCGGCTGACGCCGGCTTCGAGCTTGGCCTGCCACTGGCGCGCCCAGGTGGCGAGGTCGGGGGCGCGTAGGTCCTGCGCGAGGACGCCGAGCATGCGGTGGGCGTCGTCGCCCTGGCCGGCATGGGCCTGGGCCTGGGCGGTGGCGCCAGCCAGAGCCCCGATGTCCCGCGCACCGCGCCAGGCTGCCAGCGCGGTATCGAGGGCCGGGGCGCTTGGGTCGTCAGAGGCCGTCATGGCGGCGAGCAGGGCCGCAAGTGCAGCCTCGGGCGCGGCGGGGTTCAGGCTCAAGGCGCGCCGCAGCGCGGCTTGAGCGTCTTGCAGGTGGGCGCGCTTGGCATCGCCGCTGCTGGCCTGCGCCAGGCGCAGGTGGGCAAGGCCGAGCAGGTGATGGGCCTCGGCTTGGGTGTCATCGGCAGCGAGCACCTTGCCGAGCAGGGGCAAGGCCTGCTGCGGCTCACCCCAATCGATCTGGGCGCGGCTCAGGGTCAGGCGGACGAGCTCGTCGGCTGGGTATTGGGCGGCCAGCGCGCTGGCCTGCTGGAGCAAGGCTTCGCCCCGGGGGCGGCTGGGGCAGGTCTTGAGCCGCGCCGACATCAGCAGCGCGGCGCCTGTGGCCTCCGACAAGGTGCGCAGGCGCACCTGGGCCTTGGGCAGACCGTCCGGCGCCACACGCATGGCCTGCACACCCTTGATCCCGTAGCGCCAGAGCAGGTTGTCAATGTCCTTGGCAGCGACACCGAAGAGGCGCGTGAAGACGGCCGTCTCGGACAGCCCGCGCCCAACGAGGCCGAGGTACTGGCTCAGGCGCTTGCGGCGGTCAGCATCGGCCAGCAGGTAGTGCGTCAGCAGCCAGGACTTGGCCTCGAACTCCAGCCGCACGCCGGCCTCACCGCCGTAGTTGCGCGAGTTGCCGTCAAGGCGACCCTTGAGCACGTCCTCGTAGCTCAGGCTGTAGCGCCGCCCCTGCTCAAGAAAATGCAGGTAGCGGCCAACCTGGGTGGGTGTGCGGCCCACCACCATCTGCTGGCCCGTGAACCTGACGCTGGAGAAGTACTGCGCAAAGCCCTCGATGAACCAGGCCGGGGTGCGGATGTCGGTGTGACGGTAGAGGAAGTGCCGCGCATAGGCCTCAAAGGCGGCGGACAGCGTGGGGTCGAGCGCGGCCTTGTCAAGTTGGGCGTCTGTGAGCGGCGGGATGCGGTCCAGATGCGCGACAAAACCCTGCGCACCAGCGGAACAGCTGGCATAGAGGCCAATGGGTTCCTCGACCGGAGCCTCGTGCAGGCGGCGCACATCGGCCGGCTGACTGTGGAAGTAGAGCGTCAGCTTGGCCTCGGGGCCGGTGCCCGCATCAAGCGGCAGTGCGTAGATACGCAGCAGGTGATCAAGCTTCTCCAGCTGGTCCAGCAACTGAGCGACTTCGTCCTCCGAGGTGTCGGAGTAGACGACCAGATGCTGGCTCTCGGCCCGGAACCAGGGCGACACCGCCGCCTTGCGGCCACTGACCTCGACCCGCTGCAGGCTGTTGGGCGCTGGGGGCTGCTGTGCCACGGCTGCCTGGGCAACTAGGGCGCAAGCCAGCAGCGTCAAGGTGGGAGGCGGGCAAGGGCGCATGGGTGGGGTCCCCGAAAGGTGGCGAGCGGCGCCCATCCTAGTGCGCCGCTCAAGACACCTTTCAGCGCCCTACCCGGCGGCGATCAACCCGGCCGACCGTCCGCCCGAGGCTGCCCCAGCCAGCGCCCGTAGCGCAACGCCCAGGCGGCCGCCACCACGGCCCAGCCCAGCGCGGCCAGCAGTAGCAAGCGCCCGTCCCACACCGCCGCCAGGCGCAGCACGGCCGTGGCTTGCAGCAGCAGGTAGAAGGCCCAGGCCGGGCCATCCACCGCGAGCGGCCGGCCGCTGTGCCCGCTGGCCACGCGCGTGGCCATGGCGACCAGGGTGCAGCCCAGATAGCCCACCGTCAGCGCATGCAAGGGTGCCAGCCCCAAGCCTGCCTGACCCAGCGCCTGCAGCCCGACTGACAACCCCTCCAGCAGCAGCGCCACACCCAGCCACACGAAGCCACCGTGCAGCATCGCCAGCAGGCGCAGATGCACGCCGCGCAGGCTGCCCACCAGACCCCAGCGCAGGGCCAAGGCCAGCAGCGCGGCGCCCGCCAGCACCAACAGCGTGGCGGCACCCAACAGCACCACGGGCGGCCAGGCCAGCGCGGCGGTGATCTCGACCACCCCGGCCACGGCCAGGCTGCCCAGCATCAGCGCCAGCAGGCTGTTCGGCCGCCAGGCTTCCAGCTGCGGCAGCACCGCTGCCGTGAAGAACGGAATCATCCGGTGCGACACGACAGCAAACACCGGCGCCACAAAGCCCCAGAGCGCCAGTTGCACCGCCATCCGGGCCCAGGCAGGCGAGCCCAGCCCCACGCCCACTGCCGCCAGCAGCAAGGCCAGCAAACCCAGCACACAGGCAGCGGCCACCGCACGGGCGTGCAATTGGTCCGGCACCTCGCTGTGCAGCACCAGGCCCAAAAAGCGCCCCAGCCAACGCGCCCAGGCCAACGCCGCCAGCGCCAGGCCCAGAGCCGCCAGCCAGGCCGCGACATGGAAGCCCACCAGGGCCAGCACCCAACCCGCCACCCAGATCAGCATCGGAGCCAGCAAGGCCCGCGCATCAGGGCCCTCGACCCCCAGCCAGCGCGGCCCGGCGGTGAACATGAAGCCCACCATGAAAGGCGGCATGAAGCACAGCGCCATCACCAGCCCATGCGCCACCGGCCGCGCCACGGCCCAGGGCACCGGCAGTGCCAGGCAGGCCAACCACCACAACGCCGCCACGGCCAGCCCCACGCCGCCGGTGAAGAAGGCGAGGCGGTGCGGCGCCGTCAACAGCCGCGACCAGGCCCAGGGGCCAGGCGCCAGCGGCGGTGGTTCAGCCGAAACAACGTGGAGCGGAATGTGCAGCGGGATGGCCATGGCGCCTAGCTTGCGCGCCGAGAGGCAGGCTGGCCTTGAAGCGGTTCAAGAAACGCGCTCTGACGGCCGTGCGTGAACCTTTTCACAGCGACTCGGGACTCACTCCGCGAGCGCCTGCGCTTCATGCGGCGCCCTTGCGGGAGCGTGCATGCCGTCGGTTCTGGTCGCCCATTCGTATTTCCTGCGCTTCGACCCCAAGCAGTTCGAGCGCGCCAAGCCCTACCCGCCCTTGGCCACCCTGGAGGTGGCCACCCTGCTGAGGCAACACGGCCACGCGCCGGCGCTGTTTGACGCCATGCTGGCCGAGGGCGTGGACGACTTTGCGCGGGCCCTGGCCGAGGCCGCCCCGGCCGTGCTCGTCCTCTATGAGGACAACTACAACTACCTCAGCAAGATGTGCCTGGCGCGCATGCGGGATGCCGCGTGCCAGATGATCCAACTGGCCAAGGCCACCGGGGCCCGCGTGCTGGTGGCGGGCTCGGACGTGAGCGATGCGCCGGCGCCCTATGTGCAGGCCGGGGCCGACGCCGCCCTGCGCGGCGAGGGGCTGGAGGCCTTGCCCGCCGTGGTCGAGCATTTGCTGCGGCGCCCGCATGCGCCCATGCCCACGCTGCCCGGGGTGATCCATCCGGCCACGCTGCCGGCCCCTAGCTCTTGCGCCAGCAACACTGTCATCCGACTGCCCGGCCAGGCAGGCGGCGGCACCGACCTGGCCGCGGCCTGGGACCTCATCGACGTCGAGCGCTACCGCCAGATGTGGCTGCGCGTCCATGGCCGCTTCAGCCTCAACATGGCCGGCTCCAAGGGCTGCTCCTTCAGATGCAGCTGGTGTGCCAAGCCCATCTGGGGCCAGCGCTACCAGCAGCGCCGCGCGGCCGCCGTGGCGCGCGAGATGGTGGCGCTGAAGCTGCAGCTGCGCCCCGACCACATCTGGTTCGCCGACGACATCTTTGGCTTTCGCGTCGACTGGGTGCAGCGCTTTGCCGACGAGCTGCAACGCCAGGGCGGCGGCCTGCCCTTCACCATCCAGACCCGCGCCGACCTCATCAGCCCCGCCATGGCGCGCGCCCTGCGCGAGGCTGGGTGCAGCGAGGTCTGGCTGGGTGCCGAGAGCGGCAGCCAGAAGGTGCTGGACGCCATGCGCAAAGGCACCACGGTGCGCGAGATCCGCGAGGCCCGCCAGTTGCTCGGGGCCGAGGGCATCCGCGTGGGCTTCTTCATCCAGCTCGGCTACCTGGGCGAGGGCTTGCCCGAGCTGCTGGAGACGCGCCGCCTGATTGAGCAGACCCGCCCTGACGACGTGGGCGTGAGCGTGGCCTACCCGCTGCCCGGCACGCCCTTCTACGAGGAGGTGCGCAGCCAGCTGCAAGGCAAGACGCACTGGGACGACAGCGCCGACCTGGCCATGATGTTCCAGGGCGCTTTCGACACCACCACCTACCGCCAGGTGCGCGCGCTGCTGCACGCCGAGGTGGACGCACGCAGCCCCGCAGAGCGGGCCGACGTGGCGCGGCGCTGGGAAGCGTTGCTGGACACCTTGCAGCCGCAAGAGCTCAGCGCGGCGCTGGAAGCTTGAACAGCGCCGCCAGCGCCTGTGCCCCCTGCCGCGCATGCGCCCCGCGCCTCAGCTCCCAACCCTGCACGCCGGCCAGCGTGTGCTCAAAGGCCGCCCAGCCCGCATGCCGGGCGCCATAGGGCTGGGTGTCGCGCAGGCGCGCCAACACCTCATCAGTCCCCAGGCTCCGCAGCAGCGGCTGCTCTCCGGCTGGCCTGCTGCTGGCAAACACCAGATGCCGCAGCACCGGCAACCCAGTAGCCAACGGCGCCCAGCCGCCGCGCATGTCCAGCTCCCACTTGGCCACGCCGCTGCGGCGGTGGATGACGGCGGACGCCTGCACCCGCTCACGCCACCCAGCGTCATGCAGCCAGTCCAGCGCATCAAAGCGCAGGTGCAAGAAGTTGGGCACGCCCGCCACGCGCAGGCTCACCGGGTCCACAAAGCAGCTGTCCTCGGTCAGGAACTGCAGGCCCTCGGCCAGCGCCAGCAGGCTCAGCGTGGACTTGCCGGCGCCGCTGTCGCCCACGATCAAGGCCGCCGCGTCGCCCAGCGCCACGCAGCCTGCGTGCAGCGGCAGCATGCGGCTGGCGTGCTGGGCCAGCACATAGACGGCGAACTCCAAAAACTCATAGCGCGCGTGGTAGCTGTGGACCAGCAACGCACGGCTCAGGCGCACCACGGCACGGCCGGTGTCCAGCACCGCCAGGGCTGCGTGGTTGGCATCCAGCAGCGCGCCGCGCACCCCGGCGCCGCCCAGCATCTGCGGGGCGGGCGGGGCGGCGTCAAGCGGCCAGGTGGGGGCCGCGTCAGACACGAACAGGTCCAACCGCAAGGCGGGCGCCTCGGGCTGCATCACGGCCCCCGGCAGGCCACCGTAGGCCGCATCCACCAAGGCCAGCCAGGCGGCATCGTGGGTGCGGAACTCCACCACCTGGCCCAGCACCACGCAGCGGCGTGTGAGGGACAGCGGGATGTCTTCGTCAAAGGGGTCGGCAATCTGGCGTCGAGTCATCGTGAGGGAGTGAACGCGTGTTGAAGATGAATGCCTTGGCCACCAGCCTGCAGCGCACCACCGAGCGCCTGGCGCTGGAGCTGCGCAGCGCGAGCAGCACGGCACCTGACTGGACGCTGCTGGACTGGCGCGTGGCCATGGCCATGGCTTTTGTGCATGGCATCTCGGGCCTGCTCGCGCAACGGCTGGTGTGGCGCGGGCCCGCTGAGTGGCATGAGTTCTTGACGAGCCAGGACGGGCACTGCCAGGCCCGCGAGGCCCAGGTGCGCGCCAAGCTCGCGGCGCTCGACGCAGCCGCGCGCGCCCACGGCCTGCCCGTGCTGGCGCTCAAGGGCGCGGCCTTGCTCGAGCTCAGGGTTCACGCCCCGGGAGAGCGCCCCATGGGCGACATCGACCTGCTCTGCACGCCCGGCGATGTTGAAGCGCTGGACGCCCTGGTGCAACCGCTCGGCTTTGTGCCCGAGGCCACGAGCTGGAAGCACCGGCACTACCGGCCGCTGCAGGCCTTGCCCGAACCGCACTTTGCCGAGCACACCGACAACCCGCTCAAGCTCGATCTGCACACCCGCATCCACGAGCGCCTGCCCGTGGCCGAGGTGGACATCACCGCCGCACTCTGGCGGCCAGCCGGCACCGGTGTGCTGCCCTACCCCAGCCACGCCGCGCTGATGCGCCACCTGCTGCTGCACACGGCCGGCAACCTGTGCACGCGCTCGGTCCGCTTGATCCAGCTGATCGACATCGCCCGCCTCGCGCCACGGCTCACCCGCGCCGAGTGGGACGAGGCCCTGGCGCCCGACAACACCGGCGCCGCGGCTTGGTGGGCATGGCCCGTGCTGGCGCTGGCGCAGCGCTACCAGCCTGGCTTGGAGGATGCGATAGCCAGCCCGGCCCTCGATGCCGCACGCCGCGCCTGCCCCGTGCTCCTGCGCCAGCAGGCCGCGCATGAGACGCTGGGCCAGGCCTCGCTGTCGCGCCTCTCCGTCGTGGCCCTGCCCGGCCTGGCCTGGTGCCGTACCCCGCGCGAGCTGTGGCTGTGCGCGCGAGAGCGCCTCGCGCCACCACGCCGCGAGCGTGCCGTGACCCAAGCCCTGGTGGCCGCCCAGCCCGCCCTGCGCGGCAGCGCCTGGACGCAGCAGAGCCGCTGGCGCAAAGCGCTCGACGTGGTGCGTGGCCAGGCCCCGCGTGCGCAAACTTTGTATGCCGTGCATCGCGCGCTCGACTACCAGCCCGAGGCCAGCCGCTGATGAAGTTGCTCATGAAGCTGCTCAAAACGCCGCGCCGTGTCGTCAGCATCCTCAGCGCGCGCAATCGCCTGCGCTCGTGCAGCCAAGGCCAGGCGCTGCACGTCGTCCCGCGCCAGCTCAGCGAGCACACCGGCCAAGCCCAGGGCATCGCCCGGCGGCACCACGCGCGCGGCGTGCGGCGCCCATTCCTGCAAGTGGCCCACGGCCGTGCCCACGCTCGGCACACCGCACAGCGCCGCCTCCAGCACGGCCAGCGGGCCGGCCTCGTGGCGGGACGTGATCACGTGCAGGTCGGCTACCAGCACCAGGGGGCGCAGCTGGGCTTGCGTCAGCTCGCCATGGAAGCGCACGGCGCCTGCCAACCCCAACTGCGCAGCCAAGCGCTGCACCTCGCCACCCAGGGTGTCGGCGCCCGCCAGGTCCAGCACGGCGTCCACACCTTGCTCGCGCAGCAGGGCCAGGGCGCGCAGCAAACAAGGCTGGTCCTTCACGCGGTTGAGGCTGGCCACCTGCACCAGGCGCAGCGGTGCGTTGGCCTTGCGCGGGCGCGGTGCAGTGATGGGCCACACGTCGGCATCGGCCCCCAGCGGCAAACGCATCGCCTGCACGCCCACGGCTGCGGCCAGCGCCAGCATGGGCTGGCTGGCTGCCGTCACCGCCTGGGCCTGGCGCAGCACCCAGCGCTCGCGCCAGCGGCCCCAGGGGCTCAGGGCGGCTCCCCAGCCAATGTCGGGCACAGCAGCCAGCTCGCCCCCGGCCAGATGCACAGCCACCGGCCGGTGCAGCACGCGCCCCGCCCACACAGCAGCCACGCCGCAGGGCCCGCCCCAGAGCGACTGAATCACGTCAAACGGCGCACGCCGGTGCTCGGCCCGCATGGCCTGCAGCGCGCGCCACTCGCACACCAAGTTGCTGCTGCCGCCGGGGTTGTGCACCTCGGCACCCAGCAGCGGCCAGCGGCCCGCCTCGCGCTGGTGAAAGAGCGAGAACACATGCACCTCGTGGCGCCGCGCCAGGCGCCGCACCAGCGAGAGCACGGCCGGGATCACCCGCCGCTCGCCCGAGGCATCCACCCCACCCGGCACCACCAAGGCCAGCTTCACGCTGCACCCCCATGACCCACGAACTTCACACCCGCCTGCAAGCCACCCAGCAAGCCTTTGACAGCGTGGCCCCCGACTACGACGGCCCGCGCGGCAACAACGCCGCCATCCAGGACATGCGCGACGAGATGTGGGCCTGGCTGGCCCGCAGCTTTGCGCCCGGCAGCCGTTTGATCGACCTGGGCTGCGGCACCGGGCTGGACGCCGTGCACCTGGCCGAGCAAGGCCACACGGTGACGGCCACCGATTGGTCGCCCGGCATGGTGGCGCGCACGCGGCAACGCGCCCGGGACTTGGGGTTGAGCGAGCGCGTGCACGCGCTGACCCTGGGCGCCCACGAGCTGCGCAAGCTGCCGGGCAACGGGCAGTTTGAGGGCATCTACTCCAACCTCGGCCCGCTCAACTGCGTGCCCGAGCTGCAGGCCGTGGCCAGCGAGTGCGCGCGCCTGCTGCGGCCGGGCGGGCAGCTCGTGTTCACCGTCATCGGCCGCTACTGCCCCTGGGAGGTGTGGCACTACGCGCGCCAAGGCCGCTGGGCCCGGCTCAAGGTGCGCTTTGCGCGCGACACCGTGCCCGTGGGCATGAACGGCCACACCATCTGGACGCGCTACTACACGCCGCGCGAGTTCTATGCGGCGTTTGAATCGCAGTTCGAACTCGTCACGCAGCGCGGGCTGTGCATCCTGGTGCCGCCGCCCTACCTGACCTGGCTGAAGGACCGCCACCCCCGCTGGCACGAGCGCCTGTGGCGGCTGGACCGCTGGATTGCCGGCTGGCCGGGCGTGCGCACGCTGGGTGATCATTTCCTGATCGTGATGAAGCGCCGGGAGGGCTGAAGGGGCGGAAGCGGAAGGCGCTCAGGCGCCAGCGCGCGCCACAAGGCCCAGAGCTGCAAGGCCGCCGCGAGGCCCGCCGCAAGGGCCAGCGCCCAGGCCAGGCGCAGCGCCGTGTCTGGGTGCGCAGGCAGCACCGCCAGCAAGCCCAAACCCACGCGCAGCACCAAGCCCTGCGCCAGCAAGCGGCTGGCCACACCGGCCTGGCCCAGCGCCGTGAGCACCGCTGGCACCGGCATCACCACCACCTGCAAGCCTGCGGTGAGCGCCAGGGGCGCCAACAGCGGCAGCACCGGCAGCCACGCAGCGCCCAGCAACCAGCCCAGCCAGGCGGGCGCTGACCACACCAGCAAGCCCAAGAGCGGCAGGCTCAAAAGCAGCAGCACGGCAATCGCCTGCCAGGCCGTCGGGCCCAGTCGCTCGCCCCGGTGGTGGCGCTCGGCCAGCACGGGCAGCGCGGCAAAGCCGATGGCCGGCATCACCAGCGCGGGCAGCCACTGCGTCAACGTCTGCGCCCGCAAGTAAAGGCCCTGCGCCACCGCCGTGCCCCACAGGCCCAGGCACCACTGCGGCCACACCACCTGCGCATGGTTGAACAAGGCACCAGCCTGCGCCGGCAAGCCCGCCCGCAAGACCGCACGCGCGCCGGCAAGACGTGGCACCCAGGCCCAGTGCCGGGTGCGCAGTTGCCAGGCCAGGGCCGTGCAAGCCAGGCCGCAGCCCAGCTCGGCACCGGCCAGGCCCAGCGCCCCAAAGCCCTGGGTGCAGAGCAGCAAGGCCAGCGCGGGCTGCACCACATCGCCCACCCGGCTGACCCAGGCCAACGGCCGCGCGGCCAACTGGCGGGTCTGCACCGCCGCGAGCACACTGCCCAGGCCCGCCACCAGCAACGCCGGGGCCAGCACCCAGAGCACAGGTGCCAGCGCGGGCCGGCCCAGCAGCGTGGCCAGCGGCGCGGCCGCCACCACGAGCAACAGCGCCGCCACGGCGCCCGACACCGCCAGCACGCCCAGGCAGGCCGACAGCTGCTGCTGCGCCAGCACGGCATCGCGCTGCAGCACGGTCGTGAGGCCCAGGTCGCGCAGCAAATGCAGCAACCCAAAAATCGCCATCGCCAGACCCCACACGCCAAACTCGGCCGGGCTGACCCAGTGCGCGAGCACGATGCTGCTGACCAGGCGGATGCCCTGGCTCAGCGCCGTCGAGGCCACGTGCAGCGACACCGCACGCCCCGCGCCTGATGTGTCCAAAGCCGTGCTCATGCGTTCAACAAGTCTTCATAAGCCGAGCGCAATTGCCGGCCCAGTTGCTGGGGCGAGAGAGCTGCGTCAAACCGCGCCCGCACCGAGTGGCGCCGGTCCTCATGCGACCAGGCCGCCGCTGCCACCAGCGCATCGGCCAGCGCCGCCGCATCGCCCGTGGGCCAGAGCTGCGCGGCCGGGCAATCGCCCACCAGGGCGCGGAAGCTAGGGATGCGCGTCACCACCGGCGCGGCGCCGCAGGCCAGGGCCTCGATGACCGCGTAGCCACTGCCCTCGTGGTGGCTGCCTTGGACGAGGATGTCAGCCGCCGAGAGCAGCCACTCCACCTCGGCATGCGGCACGCGGCCCAGCAGGTGCACGCGCCCGAGCAGCGACGAGCCGGCAATGCGCGCCTTGACCTCGGCCAGCAGCGGCGCCTCGCCAAAGCACATCCACAGCTGCAGGCCCGGCAGGTCCGGCATGCGTTCGCTCGCGCGCTCGATGCCATCGAGCACGGTCAACGGGTCCTTGTTGGCATTGAGGTGACCGAGCCAGAGCACACAGGGCTCGCCGCGCAAACCCGTGCGCGCCTGAGCCGCAGCGCGGTCACGCGGCTCAAAGTGGCAGGACGACTCCACCACCTCGTACACCCGGCACGCCCGCCCCAGCGCACGCCGCCGCGCAAAGGCCTGCGCCTGCTCGGGCGCGCACACCATGAAGCCGCGCGCCAGCGCCAGCGTTTGCCGCTGCCGCCACCACAGCCAGGGCCGCGTGGCCACGCGCTCGGCGTGGTGCTGGATGACGAGGGGCACGCCCGGGCAGGCCTGGGCCAGCGCCCGGGCCAGCGCGCCAAAGCCCAGGCCATGCAGGTGCAGCACCTGCGGGCGCAAGGCCGCCAGCAGTTGCAGGCAGGCCGGGCTCAGGCCCTCGCCCGATGGGTTCAGCAAGGGCAGGAAGTGGTAGCCAATGCCCGCCCGCTCGACGCGGCACTGCTCGCGGTGCTGCTGCAGCACGGCCACATCCACCCCTGCTGCCTGCGCAGCCTCGGCGATCAGCGGCGTGGTGGCCCAGTCCGCCAGCAGCTGCTGCGGCGCACGCAGCTGCGCGTCCTGCAGGCCGCAGACCTGAAGGACGCGCAGGCTGGTCATGGTCAGAACATGGCGTGCAGTTCGGCGAACAGCTGCCGTCGGTTGTCCAGCGCGTTCTGCGGGATGCCACCGAACTTGCGCCACCCCGCGCGCAGTTGCATGAAAGCGATCGGCGTGTACTCGTAGACCAGGCTCAGCCGGCTCTTGTAGTCATTGGCCACCTTGCGGTCGGGGTCGAGGTATTCGCTGGTGAGCTTGAGGTTGTGGCCTTGCTGCACCAGCCAGTTGGCCTCCAGCAGCGTGGCCACCTGCTTGCGCGTGCCCTCGGGGTAGCCGCTGTCACTGACCAAGTCCACCTCCCCCAGCCAGGCCACCGGGCCCGTGGTGGTGCCGGCAAACAGCCCCCAAGCCTGGCGGTCGCCGCCCGTGCCGTTCACGCGCGCCAGCGCAGCGCCTACCCGGCCCCAGCTTTGCAGCCAGGTGACCTGGCCGGTCAGCTGCCTGCCGTTGCCAGCCCCACTGGTGGACGCGATCTGCGCCGACCACTCATCACGCTCCATGCCAATCTCAACGCCCTTGTCGGGCACCGTCATGCTCACGCCGCTGAGCTGGCGCACAAAGGCCAGGCTGTCCTGCAGCCGCCAGCCAAAGGGCAGGTAGAACTGGCCTGCCTTGGCATACCAGCCCAGGCCGGGCGTCGAGACGCGCACATAGCCCTCTTGCCGCAGCGCCTTGCCCGGCGCCACCTGCTGGTCCAGGTAGACACCCAGGTAGTCCTTGACCAGTTGCAGGTCGGCATAGAGGCGCGCCTGCTCGGTGCCGCCCACGCGCGTGGAGCCCTTGCCCGGCACGTCGGTCGAGACCGACGAGGTGCGCAGGTCGCCCCCAAGGCGCAGGCGGTCGTCAAACAGGTTGCCCGACCAATCCGACAGCGGCTCCGGCGCGCTATTGGACGCAATCGCGCCCTTCAGGAAGGCATGCCCCGCCGCGCTTCGCAGGCCGCCGCCCGTGGGGTTGATGTGGCAGTTGACGCACTTCACGCCATAGCGCACGGCCAGGTAAGGCTCGGCCTGGGCTAGCCAGGGCGCCAGCAAGGCCACGGCCAGCAGGCCACGGAGGATCTGACGAGAGAAGCTGCTCATTGCACCGCTCCGTTCTTGATCCACTGCCGGATCACATTGACGCTGGCGTCGTCGAGGTAAGGCCCACCCAGCGGCATGCGCGCGCCCACGCTGGCGTGGCCTTCGAGCTTCTGGATGAGGTAGCTGTTGTCCGGGTCCCCCGCCGCCACGCGCTTGAGCGCCGGCACCTCGCCCGCCGAGACGCCCACCAGCAGCGCATAGCTGTTGGTCGCATCCAGCCGCAGCCCACGCGGCGCCGTGGCGCCCGCATGGCAGCCCGTGCAGCGCGGCGTGAACACGTGAGACTGGATCGAGCGGAAGTTGGGCAACAGCGGCCCCGAAGGGTCCTCCCCCTCGCTCAGCGGCCGGCCATTCGCGTCCAGCCCCTCACCACTGCCCCCGCCGCCGCAGGCGGCGAGAAGCGCCACGGTGGCCAGGCTCAACGCCAACCACGGCAGCGCCGTTCTCTTCGTGTGTCCCTTTGCGTTGAAGCGCATCGCGGTCCTCTCCAGGCATCGCGGGCGCCAAAGGGTGGCCCGCACTCAGGGTGAGTACCGGGGAGAGGGGGGGAGGTTCAAAGGGGCAAAAATACTGATGCGCGGCGCACTTGGCCTGCATGACTGGATCAAGCCTGAGCCGACTCTTGACTCAAAGCATCCAGCAGAGCCAGGCATTTACTCAACGTTTGACATGAACAGCGACTGTGGGCATGCGAGATGTGCCGTGGGCGCCCACTGGAAAAGGGAACAAAGTCGCCACTAGGCCAATTCTGCTTCCGCCGTGGCAAGAAAGACGATCGCGGCGGCGGTTTGATGAAGAGCAAACGCGACATAGTGCGGCGGCACATCAACAACGGCACTTCCTTGTCCGTGACCGCCAAGCCGATTGCGTGCGGTTGGAACCCCGCTCTCTAGCATCGCGCGCAAGGCTGAAAAGTGCTGTGTCCAGAAGGTTGGTATCAGCTGCCTTTCGAACATCAGATCGATGAGGGGCTTGGCGGTAGCTCCCTGATCGCGCTTCCAGTTCCGCGCATCCGCTATTGACTTCATGACGCTTTCCAAGGACTTTAGGCAGTCGGCCAACGCCTCCTTCATGCGCCCATGTCTGTAGTGCTCGTGTGCATGATGAAACTCTGCTTCAGCACCTTGGTACCGAGCGGCATGAAGAAGCGTCAGGGCAGGCTTGACGATTTCAGCGTGAACAAGCTCCGAGTCGATGCGGACAACATCACCGCCTTCAAAGCGATAGCCAAATCCCTGGCGCTGAAAGCGAACGTTTAGTTCCTCTAGTCCGGCAGTTGCCTCTTCGTCAGCGTCTTGGCGGTGCCGGTACCGCCATTCCCGAGAGTGGACGTCAATAACTCGACATGCCAGCTCTACGGCATCCAGGACGCGCTCCACATTCTTCTCATTGAGAACGAAGTTGAAGAGTTCGGACATGTAATCGCGCTTGCCGTAGTCCTTAGCGCTTGGAAGCTTGAATAGCCCGTACTCACGGCAGAGCGAATCGACGATGAACTCGTATGCACCTGACACCATGTTCTCGTCGCGGTGGATGTCGTCCTCGTTTCCGAGGTAGTCCCGCAGGATGTGAACGATCTGGACGCGAAGTTCCTGGGGAAGCTTGTCGTACACGAACACATCAGGTGCCTCTCCGCGGAGCATTGCCTGGCGTTTCGAGAACAATTCGATGATTCGCATGGTTGATACGCGCCTTGTGCCGCCTAACGCCTCTTATGCCGACCATTAGCGACTTGCGCCCAACATTTGAGCACGGGGGCTGGGTTGTAAGTAGCCAGTCTTCTGCGCCCATGCCCGCCGCTATTGACCGGCCGCTTCTGGCAGCCAATGCCAGCAAACATGCCAAGACGCGATTCGCCGCATCCCACCACGCGCCCACGTCCCCCCCGCGGTCGGTCTCCCTTCATCCCTCTTCCTCGTTGTTGGCCCACCAGGCCCCGCCGCAACAGCCGCGAGTTGCACCTCCAGCCCCACTTGGGGTGACCAGTTGAGGCCGACGCGGGCGTCCCAGCGTTGGCTGTTGCTTTGCACGACATAGCCCTGGCCTTGGGCCTTGTGCAGGCCGGCGTGCAGCACCCACCAGAGCTTGCGTTGCACTGGGCCGCGTTGCTGGGCCTCCAGGTACCACGTGGCTTAGTGGCCACCGCAGCAATTGGCACACGGACGATGCCCAGCCCCTACCCAACGATGAACTGCCAATCCCGAACGATGCGTCCGCCATCGTCGATCTCGAGGAACTCCAGGCCGGTGGCGAGCACCGCGCTGGTGGCGGGCTGGACCATCTGCCAGTTGAAGGTGACGACGCCGAGGAGCTGCCTGGCCAGGCCGGCGAGGCGGAAGCTGTGCCCGGCGTCACGCACGTTCTTCTCGTGGGACCCGCGAACGCGCTGCTCCAGGGCATCAAAGCCCTGGGCATGCGTGGCGTTGACGAAGTGGTGCCCATCGGGCCGCCACAGAGCCTCGATGGTGGCGCGGCGCGTTGCAGGGTCGGTCTCGTTCCAGAGGGCGGCATAGCGCTCTGCCAGCAGTTGCGCGTCGATCATGTGGGTTGGCTCCTGGTGTGTTGATGCGTGGTGCGCGGTCGGTGCCCACAGGTGGGCGGGAGGGCTCAGCGGTCGGCGATGACGACCTTGCCCACATGGCGCTGCTCGGCAAAGTGCTGGTAGGCCAGGTGGGCTTCATCGAACGCAAACGCGCGGTCGATCACGGGCTCCAGGCGGTGCTGGGTGATGGCGCGGTGCATAGCCTCGTAGGCCGCGCGGCTGCCCACAAAGACCCTGCGTATGGTCACCAGGCCGCGTAGTGCTGATGCGTCCAGGCTGCCCTGCCCCAGCGCGGCGACCAAGGCGACTTCGGCATTGGCCGCGCAGGCGGCCAGGGACTGCGGCAAGCTGTCGATGGCGCCGGTCTCGACGACGTGGTCAACGCCGGCCCCATGGGTCAGGCGGCGTACTTCTGACGCCCATTGGGGGTGCAGTTGCCGATCAATGACCTCGTCCGCGCCGAGCGTGCGCAAGCGCGCCGCCTTGTGGGCACCGGACGTGAGGGCGACAACCCGGGCACCGAACAGCTTGGCGAACTGAACGGCAAACAGCGCGACGCCACCGGTACCAATGGTCAGCACGGTCTGGCCCGGCGCGATGGGTCGCCCGCCGGTCAGCGCGCTCCAGGCCGTGAGGGCCGCACAGGGCAGCGTGCAGGCCTGCTCAAAGCTCAAGTGCTCGGGGGCGGGCACCAGCGCAGCAGCCTCGGCGACCACGTAGTCAGCCAGCATGCCGTCGCGCGTGCAGCCGAATTGATCGAGCGCCATGGGCATCTCCAGGCTGCCGGCCTGCCACTTGGGGAAGTAGCAGGCGGTGACGCGGTCGCCCACACGCAGCCCCGTCACCCCGGGGCCCACCTCGACCACTTCGCCAGCACCGTCTGACAAGGGCACCACGCTGGGCCGCGCGGGAACGGCGTAGCGCTGCTGCTGGATCAGCAGGTCGCGGAAGTTGATGGACCGTGCGTGCACCTTGACGAGTGCTTGGCCGTGGCCTGGTTGCGGCGGGTCTTCCTCTTGCCGGCGCAGTGCGCTCGGTGAGCCAAGGTCTTGAAGTCGATAGGCGCGCATGAGCCTGAGGCCCTTTCATGGAGGTGTTGGGGTGCGTTGGCGATTTGCTGACGGCGCCGCCACTGTGCGGGGACGAAGGCGGCGCGTCGATTACCTGCAGGTAAGCGGCCGAGAGGCTGCGGGCCCCGCGTTCCCCCAGATGAAAATGCGTGATGGACACGCGATTTCAGACTGCCGTTGCCAGCATTGGCGAGCTACTGCGCGGGTGGCGCGAGCGGCGCGCCCTGAGCCAATTGGCCCTGGCCCTGCAGGCGGGCGTGTCCTCACGCCACCTGAGTTTTGTCGAGACGGGCCGTGCTCAGCCTGGGCGCGACCTGATCCTGCGCTTGGCGGAGGAACTCGACATTCCGCTGCGTGAGCGCAATGCCCTGTTGGTGTCGGCCGGCTTTGCGCCGGTGTTTGAGGCCGGAGCCTTTGACGACCCCGCGTTCGACGGCATCCGCGCCATCGTTGACCTGACGCTGGCACGGCACAAGCCGTTTCCCGCCTACCTGATCGACCGGCACTGGAACATCGTCCGGTCGAACGCCGCCGTCCCGGCGCTGTACGAAGGCGTCGATGCCGCCCTGCTGCGGCCACCGATCAACGTGATCCGCCTGGTGCTGCATCCCGGCGGGTTGGCACCCCGTGTGCTGAACCTGGGCACATGGCGGCTGCACTACGTGGCGATGCTGCGGCGCCAGATCCAGATGACGGCGGACCCGCAGTTGGAGCACCTGCTGCGTGAAGTGCTGGCCTACCCCGGCCCGACGGACAGCGGCCACGAGCCGTTGGCCGGGCCAGCTGTGCCCTTGATCATCCAGACACGGCTCGGCCGCTTGTCCTTCATCAGTGCCACGACGGTTTTCGGCAGCGCTGCGGATGTCACGCTTGAGGAGGTCGCGCTCGAACTGCTTCATCCCGCCGACGCATTCACGGAGTCGGCCGTCCTCCGCGCCTCGTAGAGCACGCTCACCCGAGACAAACCACTGCCAACCGGAGTCCCACATGTCTGCTTCTGTCACCGTCGGCGCGTTCGCCATCGTGCCCAGCAACGATTTGGCAACCGCGCTGCCGTTCTGGGAGCGCTTGGGTTTCGAGCGCACTGGCGGCGACGCCCAGTACTTGATCATGACGGGCTGGGGCTGCGAAGTGCACCTCACGCAGGCCGGGAGCGGGCCCTGGCAGGTTCCCACAGAGCACAACCCCTTCGGCGTATTCATCCGCACGCCGGAGGTGGAGGCCATTGCCGCGCGGGTGGACGACCTGATCATTCGCCCCGGGGGCGTGTTGCGTCACCGCGAGTGGGGCCTCTACGAAGTCGGGGTGTGCGGGCCGGACGGACTGCTGGTGCGCATCGGTTGGCCGTCGCGACTGATGCCGAACGGGACGCCTTCCGCCGGCGCGTGAGGCCAACAGTTTCTTAGGGCGGATCGTTGACCCGCGCAGACCCTCGCGGCAGGTTTCAACGAGGGCTCAACCTGCCCTACAACTGTCCGCCACGACCACAGGATCCTCCTTGGTCAGCACAGAGACGCACTCATTGAAGCCAACAACCAGGTACTCGCGAACCCAGTTCTGACGGCCAGATTGAAACGCCGCGCGAGTCAGCTCAAGATCTTTCCAACCTTTGGCTTCCACCTCAAAGAACCAGCCATTTCGCAAAGAACATTGCGACCAAAACTCAGCGAGGTCCAATTCATCGAGCACACGGAACCCATAGGTCTGTGCGAACTCGACTTTCGCAGCCCATTGAGGGGAAGAGACCGCTACGGACAGCCCGGAAGATGAGAAGGTCACGGACGAAACTTGGGTGGCCTCGTCCGCCGGAAACGGTGTCGGAACAACAGCGAGGATGGGGGTTTCGCTCACCAGTGCGAGCCTTCTGACGAGTTACATGTGGATCTATGGCGTTCACCATATCACCGGGTGGCGCCACATGCTGCCTCTTCACGGACAGTCTCGTAGGGCGGGTCGTTGACCCTCGCCGACCCTCGCGGCGGGTTTCACCTAGGGCTCACCTCGCCCTACCTCTTGGCCCGCCAGACGTTCGAGGCGCTCGCGCACCTCATCTCGGCCTCGTCCTACGCGCCCGGCAAGCGGAAATCCAGGAAGTGGGCCTTTCTCCTTGGCCACCGATGCCATTGCCTGTCGCGCCATTTGCTGAGCCGCTGTTTCGTCGCCTTGGCTGGCCGCTATCAACGCCAACGATCCAAAGTATCGGTACCGGTTGAACGGAAACATGAGGTCCTGCTTTTCCCAGTTCCGTTCGATCGCCGTGAGCACTTCATCGAAAAGGAATGACAGGCCTCGGACCGATGCGAACCAGGCGTAGTCGATGTAGTGATAGCCGCGAACGTTGGGACGCTTTGCTTCAAGGTCCACAGCGCACCGGTACGCTTCGATCGCGCCGTTGTTGTCGCCTAGAGTCGCTGCCGCCTTTGCCATGGTCGCGTGCATCTGAGCCGCGTGGATACCTGTTTCGGCGCCGTCAAGCTGCCTCCTGGCCAATGTGATCGCAGCGCGCGCGTCCTCTGGGCTACTCGAATCTGCGAGTGTCAGAGCCTGAATGCGCAAGTATTCCTTGCGTTGACCGCGCGAACGCGCCAGGCGTCTCTCGAACTCAAGGGCAGCATCCGGTGTCCACTCGGCCTGCCGATACCAATCGTTAGTCATTTCTGAGAATCTCACCTCGGACAAATCGGCTATGCGGCTCGGCGGCTTTGGCTGCACGCTCCCAAAATTCGCGCAGCGCTCGCGGCGGGTTTCGCTTGCGGCTCTACCCGCCCTACAACTGAAGGTTCGCACCCGTCATTGGCCTGCCTGCTTCAGCCAGTCCTCGAACCATGCCGGCGGCATTCGTTCACTATCGAACGAGCGCGTTCGAAGTTCCTCGGCTGAGTAGGTGCAGGCAAGGTGGAGATCCCACTGCGTCTCCACATCGGCAAGGATGGGCATAAGCCGCTCGATCTCCGCTGGCGCGTCGATATCCATGTACTGGCGCCAAAACGCGTCACACCACTCGGCAATCTGCTGGTGCGAATGTGGCGCCGTGTCCGGCGTTGCGCCCCAGGCTAGCACCTGCCGTATCGATTCGGCGCTGTATGGAAGCTGGATTCGGCGGTTCGCACCGATCATGGCCTAGCCCACCCGATACAGGATCACTGGCGACGACCGCTCCTGGCCGTTGCCGGGAGCACCCGAACCGAACAACCGACCGAGGCCGACGCTATTCATCGTTCTGGTCGGCACCAGGCAGTAGATGGCGGTGGGTCTGGTAGTAGTCCCAGCTCACCCATATTCCGGCGACCACACCCAAGGGAAACAGCACCCACTCCCACCAACGTAGCCTTGCGGGATCGAAGAACATTGATGCCGCACTACCAAATGCGAGCAAGGGCCCTCGAAGATTCTTGGGGATGAGCTTTTCAATTGGGAGCAGGCCAAGCATTGCGGACCAGTGTACGTAGCGGCCTACCTCAATGCGCCCACGTCACCCCCAACACCACCGTCCTTCGCGCCTCGTCGCCGGTCCATGTGGTGGGCCCACCCTGGCCGGCTGCAACAGCGGCAAGCTGCACCTCAAGCCCCGGCTGCGGTGACCAGCTGAGCCCAGCACGCGCGTCCCAGCGTTGGCTGTTGCTTTGCACGACATAGCCCTGGCCTTGAGCCTTGAGCAGGCCGGCGTGGAGCACCCACCAGAGCGCGCCTTGCACGGGGCCGCGGCGCTGGGCTTCGAGGTACCAGGTGGCCTGGTGGCCGCCGTAGTAGTTGGGGGCGTGGGAGAGGCGCAGCAGCCATTGCTCGGTCTGCAGGCCCACATAGGCTTCAGCAAAGTTGTAGCGGCTGATGCTGGCGAACTGGTGGCCGCGCAGGCCGAGGTCGAGGTCGATCTCAGGGGAGAGCTTGAACAGGTGGCCGCCGTAGACCTGGAGCCAGGGGCTACTGCGGTAGGTGCCCGGCGGCTGTGTGGCGAAGCGTGCGCGGGACAGAGCGGCACCGGCGTAGCTGGCGCTGTCTCCGTCCCAGCTGAGGCTGAGGGCGGCCGAGGGGCGGCCGGCGCTGTAGGAAAGGCCGCGCTCGCGGGCGTCGGACTGGAGCATGAGGCTGGCACCGATGTCGGCGCGTGCGCCAAGCGGGAAGCCGAGCGGCAGCACAAGAGCCAGGGCCAACAGGAAGCGGAGCGAGCGGCGCATCAGCGCGCAGTGTGCCGGGCAGGCTCGCAGCCGTTGTCCCTTGTTTCGAGCTTGACCGCAGCGGATGCGGGGAGGCGTTTGGCGAGGCTGGCGCAGGCATCGACGCGGCCCTGGGCATCGAGCACGAGGCTTTGGCGCGCGGTGCCGGGGCGCCAGCGTTGGCCGTCCACGGCCTGCAAGAGGGCAAGCAGGCCGGCCACGTGGGGCGCGGCGTAGGACGAGCCGTTGACCAAGGCCCAGCCGCCGCCGGGCACGGTGCTGGGCACGTCGCGGCCGGGGGCGGAGACGGTGTCGCCTGCGGAGCTGGTGACGGTGGCGGCGGCGGTGGTGGAGACGGTCAACACGCCCGGGTGGGCGGCCGGGAACTGGCCGGGGCGCCCAGGCTGGGCGGCGACCACGGCGGCGCCGCGCGCCATGGCCTGGTCAAGCAGCAGGCCGAGCAGCTTGTCGGGCGGGCCACCCCAGCTGAGGTTGAGGATCTGGGCGCCGTCGTCGATGGCGGCGTGCAGGGCCTTGGCGAGGCTGAGGGTGCTGCACAGGGTTTGGTCACCGCTTGCCTGGCGGCAGGCGCGCAGGGCGAGCAACCGAGCCTCGGGGGCAACGCCAGCAATGCCGAGGTGGTTGTCGGCGCGCGCCGCGATGATGCCGGCCACCGCCGTGCCGTGAAGCTCGGGCGGCGGGGGCAGGTCGTCCACAAAGCTGGTGGCGCGCTCGAGCTGGCCTTGCAGGTCGGGGTGCTGCTGGTCGACGCCGCTGTCGATGATGGCGATGCGCACGCCGCGCCCGGTGCTGACGCGGTGCAGTGCGGCCAAATGCCATTGGCCGGCGGCGGGCTGGGCGGCGTAGAGGGGTTCTTGTGCGGCGCTGGGCTCAGGCGAGGTGGCGAGGCCCTGGAACTGCTGCGAGAGCTGGGCCCAGGCGACGCGCTTGTCGGCCGAGACGGCCTGGGCGACATCAGCGGCGCTGCGCGAGTCGGCGGCGGGCAGTTGCATCACAAAGCAGTCGATCGCCAGGGCGGGCATGGGCCACTCGCTGCGGAGCTGGAGCTTGAAGTCCTGCGCCAGCGCTTGCGCCACCTGCAGCCGGGCCTGGCGGCCGACGCTGGCGCCGTAGCTGCTGGCGTAGCTGCCCTCGGGCCGGAAGTGGGCGCGCGGCAGCTGGAGCATGACGAGCACGAGGCGGTCGTCGTCGGGCGTTGGCTCGGTGGCAGCGTGGGCGGGGTGCGCCCAAGCCAGCAGCAGGCACAGGCCCAGCAGGGTGCTGGCGCACCACTGCAGCCACAGCGGCTTGAAAGGGCTGCGTGACTTCAAGGCTGCTGGGCCCGCAGCGGCGCGGCCATCTGGACCAGGGGCGAGGCCTGCAGGCCGGCCAGGCCTTGGGGCTGGACTTGCAGCAGGTAGGCGCCGGCCTTGGTGGGGCCGGAGACGATGCGCGCTTGCTGGGCTTGCAGCAGGCTGCGCAGCGCGGCCTCGGTGGTGTCGGGGCGGAAGATGACGAGGGCGTCGCCCGCCGGGGCGGCAGGGGCTGGCGCTGACAAGCCGACGTAGGGCGAGGCAGTCTCAGCCGGCGCCGGGCGCTCGCTCACCCACAGGCCCACCACGCTGGCGAGGGCGACTGTTTGCAGGCCCAGGGCCAAGGGCATCCAGCGGAAGCGGGTGGGCGTGGGTCTCTGTGCATCCAGATGCGCGGTCTGATGCCGGTCGATCTGGGCGTGCAGGCGCGCGAGGCTGGCGGCAGGGTCGGGCGGGGGCACCACGGCTTGGCTGGCCAGCACGGCGCGCAGCGGGGCTTCGAGGTCCAGCTCGGCACGGCAGGCGGGGCAGGCGTCGAGGTGGTCGCGGACTTCGTCGCGCTCGTCGCGGCTGAGCTGGCCGCGGGCATACCAGGGCAGCAGGGCCTGGATGCGGCCGTGCTCGTCGGCTTCAATGGAGACAACAACACTCATGGCAAATCTCCTGGGCCGGGGTGGCGCGAGGATTCAGTCGAAAGCAGGTCGCGCAAGCGACGGCGGGCGTAGAACATGCGCGTTTTGACGGTGGCGGGTGGGCAGCCGACGATGGCGGCGATGTCGTCGTAGGCCATGTCGTGGAAGTAGCAGAGCACGACCACGGCGCGGTGCTCGGGCGAGAGGCTGGCCAGGGCTTCGCGGGTGCTGGCCTGCAGTTGCGCCAGCGCCAGCTCGGCCTCGGGGCCGGGGCGGTCGTCGGCGGGGTCGTCGGCCGGGTCGGGCTCAACGGGCAAGTCCAGCCGCGCCAGGGCCTTGAGCCCGCGCCGGTAGGCAATGCCGAAGATCCAGGTCGAGAGCTTGCTGCGCCCGTCAAAGCTGGCGGCGCGTTGCCAGACGACCATCAGGGTGTCGTTGAGGGCTTCTTCGACCAGCTCGGGCTGCTTGAGCATGGGCTGCAAAAAGCGCCAGAGCCGGGGGTGGTAGAGGCGGTAGAGCTCGTCAAACTCGCGCCGCCGGCCGGCCCGCACGCCGTCGAGCAGGGCCAGCTCCAGGGCCTCGGCGGCCGGGCCGGCTGCGGACGCCACAGACGCCGCAGACCCCCCCATAGGCGCAGCAGCGCCTGGCATCGGGCGGCGTTTGGACGAGGGCCACGAGAACATGGGCAGGGAGGTCTTGGGGGATGACAGCGAACGTGTGCACCGTGAGTCCACGGTGGACGGGAAAAGGTTCAATCTTGTTCCCGCACCCCCCACAAACGACGGGGATCGGGCAATGGCGGGCGGCTCCGGGCGACACTGGCAAACGGCCTGCCCGTCAAGCGCAGGCCCCTCCTCCAGCCGCCACTCCTCGACCTGCGAAAGAGACCTGATGCTCAACCCATGGCCCACCCTTGCCGCCCGACGTCCCTGGCTCCTGGCGATCTGCCTTGGCGCACTGCTTTGCGGCGGCCCGGCCTCGGCGGTGCAAACGCTGGCGGCGTCCTACGAGTCGGAGCCCGGCGTGCGGCTGGCGGCAACGCTGGAGTTGCCGGCGGCCACCCCCGGCAAGCGCTGGCCCGTGGTGTTGCTGGCGGTTGGCGCGGGCAAGTGGGGGCGGGGCGGCTATGTGGCCTTGCGCAGCCGCCTGCATGCGGCGGGCGTCGCCACGCTGAGCTATGACAAGCGGGGCTTTGGGGAGTCCACCGGCGCTTTTGATGAATCGTTGCCGCTGGTCTCGCGCGACATCGCGGCGGGCGTGAGCTTCCTGCGGTCGCGGGCCGATGTTGACGGGCATCGCATCGCGCTGCTGGGCCACAGCCAGGGCGCCGCTGCCTTGCCGCTGGCGGCCGCCACGGTGCGAGACGTTGCCGGGATCGTCATGCTGCAGGCGCCCATCGGCGCGCGGGGCGAGGTCTTTGGCGACGGCATGCAAAAGTCGCTGACGCAGTCGGGCATGCCGGCGGACACGGCGCGCCCGGTGGTTACGGCAACCTTGACATGGCTGGAGGGCCGCACCCAGCGCCTGCCCGCGCCGGAGATCGACCGCCTGCGCGAGGCCGCCGTTGCCGCCTTTGTGGCAGCGGGCATGCCGCCGGAGGGCGCTCGGGGCGCCATCCAAAGCCTGGACAACCCGATGCTGCTGTCCATGTACGACGCGCCGCTGGCGCAAGACCTGATCCGGTCCGGCAGCCCGGTGCTGGCCGTGTATGGCGGCACGGACACCATCGTCGCGGCCGATGTCAGCGCCCCCATGGCCACCCGGGCCTTGAACCAGCATGCCAATGCCCTCGTGCTGGTGGTGCCGGGCATGAACCATTCGATGCAACGCCTGGACCCGGTGCCTGCGGCCAAGCCCGGCGAGCCCCAGGAAGACTACATGCCGCCGCAGATGGTGGAGGCGGTGGCGCACTGGCTGCTCGATCGCTTGCGCTGAGCCAGACATAGACTGCGACGCCCCCGGCGGAATTGCATGGGGCCTCGCCACCCCACTTGCATTGGACGTCGCATGCCTACGCCTTTCGCCGCCCGCGCCAGCCTCGCTGGATGTGCCCTCACCCTGCTCGCCGTTGCGGCGCTGTCGGCTTGCAGTTCGGCTGGGGGCCCGAACCCGGCCGCCGCTCCTGCCGCCTCCGCGTCAGCGATGGCGATGCTTGGGGCCGTCGAACACAGCGGCGCTGCTTGCCGGGACCCGGCGCTGCCGGCGCTGGCTGCCCTGCCCGCCACCGCCGCGCTGCCCGACCCGTTTGTGATGGCCGATGGCCAGCGGCTCACCCGCAAGGCCGACTGGGCCTGCCGGCGCCACGAGGTGAGCCGGCAACTGCAGGCCTATGAACTGGGCGAGAAGCCTGCGCCCGTGCCCGGCAGCGTGAGCGGCAAGCTGGACGGCAAGACGCTGACGGTGACGGTGAGCACGGGCGGGCGCAGCATCAGCTTCAACGCCAACGTGCAGTTGCCCAGCACCGGCCAAGCGCCCTACCCGGCCGTGATCGGCATCGGGCGCTCCTTCCTGAACAACGCGGAGCTGCTGGCGCGCGGGGTGGCGGTCATCGACTTCCCGAACAACGACATCGCGGACCAGCAGAACGGCAGCTCGCGCAACAAGGGCAAGTTCTTTGAGTTGCACCCCGAGGCACAAGGCACGGGCGCGCTGGTGGCCTGGGCCTGGGGCGTGAGCCGGCTGGTGGATGCGCTGGCGCAAGGCGCGGCACCCGCGATTGACGCGCGGCACCTGGGGGTGACGGGTTGCTCGCGCAATGGCAAGGGCGCCCTCATGGCCGGCGCTTTGGACGAGCGCATCGCGCTGACTATCCCGCAGGAAAGCGGCTCGGGGGGCTCGGCGGCGTGGCGTGTGTCGGACGCGCAGAAGGTGGCGGGGCAGAACGTGCAGACCCTGCGCCAGATCGTGACGGAGAACGTGTGGTTCCGGTCCAGCTTTGGCGAGTTCAGCGAGGCGGCTGCGCGCTTGCCCTATGACCACCATCAGGTGCTGGCCCTGGTGGCGCCGCGCGGCCTGCTGGTGATCGAGAACACGGCGATGGAGTGGCTGGGCAACCAGAGTGCCTGGGTGAGTGCGCTGGCCGCCCGCGAGGCCTGGGTGGCGCTGGGCGTGGCGGACGGGATGGGGGCCTCCCAGTTCAGCCACCCGGACCACTGCCGCCTGCCGGCCGAGCAGTCGCCGGAGGTGCTGGCTTTTGTGGACCGCTTCTTGAAAGGCACGCCCGCAAAGACGGATATCGTGCGCACCGACGGCAAGTTCGCCGTTGACCGCCAGCGCTGGATGCCCTGGAGCACCCCCGCGCTGAAGTGAATTGGGGCAGCCTGCCGCTGCCATCGTTTTTTCAGGGAGATTGCATGCAACGACGTCAGATCGTCCAGGGCTCACTCGCGCTGGCACTCACCGGCTGCGGAGGGGGCGGAAGCTCGGCGCCAAGCCCCTCGCCAGCGCCGGCACCCGCTCCAGCGCCTGCCCCGGCACCAGCACCGACGACCCCCACGGTCATCCCGGCGCTGAAGGACCTGACCGACTTCCCGATCGGCATGGAAGTGGCGGCTGCCGACGAGGAGCGCAGCATCTTCAAGCTGGCTGCGCAGCTGCCCACGATCAACAAGCACTTCAACAGCCTCGTGGCCGGCGTGATCATGAAGATGAGCTACCTCCATCCGGAGGAGAAGCGCTTCTTCTACACCGACGCCGACGCGCTGACCGCCTATGCGCGGGACCACGGCATGCACATGCATGGCCACACCTTGATCTGGCACTGGGACACGCAAGTGCCCGCCTGGATGGTGAACTACACCGGCGACTGGAAGGCCATGATGGACGACCACGTCACCCAGATCTGCCAGCACTTTGCGGGCAGCGTGCAAAGCTGGGACGTGGTGAACGAGGCCTTGGACGAAAGCACGTCGCACGGATGGCGAGAAACGATCTTCTACAAGAAGCTCGGCAAGGCCTATGTCGAGAACGCCTTCCGCGCCGCGCGCGCGGCCGACCCCAAGGCCGAGCTGTACTACAACGAATA
This sequence comes from Roseateles paludis, assembly GCF_039872745.1. NCBI lineage: Bacteria > Pseudomonadati > Pseudomonadota > Betaproteobacteria > Burkholderiales > Sphaerotilaceae > Roseateles > Roseateles paludis. Next base: position 760,813 of record NZ_JBDPZD010000002.1, read on the forward strand.
CAACATGGAGGCGTCGGACGCCAAGCTGAAGTTCATGCTGGCCATGATCGACGACTTCCAGGCGCGGGGCGTGCCGCTGGACGGCATCGGTTTCCAGATGCACACCAACATCACGACCGAGTACCCGCCCATCGAGCAGATCCAGGCCGCCTTCAAGGCGGTGGCGATGCGTGGGCTCAAGGTGCGCATCTCGGAGCTGGACATGTACACCAACCTGTACGGCACCGACAAGACGCTGACCGACGCCGTCGCCGAGGCGCAGAAGCTGCGCTACAAGGCCATCGTCAAGGCCTACCTCGCGGCGGTGCCACCTGCGCAGCGAACCGGCATCACCTTCTGGGGCCTGGTGGACGGCGAGTCGTGGATGAACCACATTGGCAACCCCTTCAGCAACTGGCCGCTGCTGTTCAACGACGACTACACACCAAAGCCCGCGTTCTGGGGCGTGGTGGAAGCGCTGCAGGGCAAGTAGCGTTCAAGACCGCCGCCGTGGCGGCATGCTTCAAGCGTGCGACTTCAGTTCATGCGACTTGGCAAGCACGGCGGCGAGCCGGTCGAGGTTCTGCTCGTTGGCAGGCTCGCACATGGGCTTGAGCGCGGCGGCGGTATCGCTGTCATCAAACTGCTGGGACCAGGTCACCAGCGTGCCCTTGGGGAGGGCCTCCAGATTCACGGTGAGCGTGAAGCGCGGCACCGACTCGTGGCGGATGACCAGCTCCTCGGCCGGGCGCAGGCGCAGGAAGCGGCTGGCGTTGGGATAGACCTGGCCCGTGGGCGCTTCCATGTCGAAGCGCCACTCGCCGCCCTCGCGGAAGTCGCACACGTGGAAGTGATTGCGAAAGCCGTCGGGGCCCCACCAATGCGCCAGGCATTCAGCATCGGCAAAGGCGGCGTAGACGGCCTGCGGCGCCTGGGAATAGACGCGCCGATGCACCAGGGGTTGGGGACGGGACAGCATGCCTGAAGGGCCCTTTGAATCCAGCAATTACGTCGAAGCGATGGTAGGGCGCGGCGGGTGCCCGAGTGGTTGCCGCCGGGGCTTGCAACGCGCCGGCGAATGAAATCCTGCACGCCCGCCGGGAGCAGCCGCCGGGCGGGCAACAAACCCGACTGCCAACCGCAACGGCGCGTGAACTTCCTCACGCTGGCGTGCCCCCAGCCCTTGGCTAGACGCCCCAGTCGGCACAAGTCGACGCACCAAGATTGCACCGCGTGGGATATTGAAGTTTCAGAGTGGTTACATCCCTTGTCCGTACTGAGGAGACCGAAATGAATGCTCGCTTTTTGCCCGCGTCCTGGCCTTGTTGCTGACCGCCTTCATGGTGGCGTCGAGTTGGGCCAGTGGCGCCAGCCGCGCTGAAGCTCGGCTCAAGTCAACGCGGCGATCAACCATGCCAAAAAGGTGGGCGTGGAGCAGGCCACCAAGGACTTCAATACCGGCCCCGACTGGAAGGTCAAGGGCATGAACGTGATCCTGAACGACATGAAAGGCCTGGTGCTGGCCTCGTCGCTGAACGAGCGTTTGATCGGCAAGAACACGCTCGAAATCAAGGACCCGAACGGCAAGGAGTTCGTCAAGGAAATGGTGGCCACCGCGACCAAGGGCGAAGGCTGGGTGGACTACCAGTTCATCAACCCCGAGACCAAGAAGCTGGAAGAACGCTCGATGTTCGTCAAGCGATTGCCCGGGTCCGACCTGTTCGTTGGCGTGGCCATCACGAAGTAAGACTGATGTGGCGACGCCGAGGGCCGTGACTGGCCCTCGGCGCACCAACAGCTTGCGCACGAGGTAGATTTTCATGCTCCTTCAATACCGGATTGGCACACGCTTGGGCATCGGCTTTGGTGCCGTGCTGGCAGCGGCCGTGGCGGCGTTTGCGGCTGCCACTTTCATCGGTCTGCAAGGCCAAGCAGCCACGCATGACAGCGCCGAAGAGTCAGCTCAACGGATCAATCTGGTATCGGCGATGCGCGAGGCCGAACTGGTGATGGTGTCCTCCATCCGCAGCGCCGGCTTGCAAACGGATGGCGCTGCGATCAACGCCGATGTGGCGGCGTATCGCGCCGCCGGCAAGGCCATCCAAAGCAGCGAAAACGAATTCAGTGCTCTGCCACTGTCAGACGCTGAGCGTGCCACGCTGGCCAACATCACACAGCTGCGCAAAGATGCGGCGCCGCTGGTGGAAGACGCCATCAAGTTCACGATGGCCATGGCTGGAGATCAGGCCGCCAAGCTGCTGAACGAACAGTTCAGCGCGGTGGAAAAGCGCTGGGCAGCAGAGCTCAGCAAGCTTGCTGACTTGCAGCGCGAACGCGCCGCCCACGCGCGTGAAGCGATTGCCCGTGCCAACCGCCAGCGCCTGCTGGCTCTGGGCGCCTTGCTGTTGCTCGTCGTGCTGGGCGGCGGCGCCTTTGCGGCCGCCATGACGCGTTCGGTCACCCGCCCACTGCGCAAGGCGGTGGAAGTGGCGCAGTCCGTGGCCGAGGGCGACCTGGACATCCACATTACCGCGAAGGGCGACGACGAGGCGGCCGAACTGCTGCGCGCCCTGCAGAGCATGACAGGGCAGTTGGCGTCGATGGTGGCGTCGGTGCGCGAGTCGGCACTGTCCATTGACGTGGCCTCGCAGGAAATCAGCCAGGGCAATATGGACCTGTCGAACCGCACCGAGGCGCAAGCGGCGTCGGTGCAGTCCACCTCGTCCACCCTGCAGAACCTGACCAGCATGGTCAGCGAGACGGCGAGCAATGCGCACACCGCGCACAAGCTCACTGACGAGACCGCCGACGTGGCACGCGGCGGCAGCACGGCGATGAGCAGCGTGCTGCAGACCATGTCACGCATCAGCGAGTCCTCGCGCCGCATCTCCGAGATCATCGGCGTGATCGATGGCATCGCCTTCCAGACCAACATCCTGGCGCTGAACGCTGCGGTCGAGGCCGCGCGGGCCGGCGAGCAAGGCCGTGGCTTTGCCGTGGTGGCCTCCGAGGTGCGCGCTTTGGCGCAGCGCGTGACCACGGCGGCGGCTGAGGTGCGCACGCTGATCGCGGAGTCCGCCGAACGGGTGGACGACGGCCTGCGTCAGGCCGACGGCATGAACAGCACCATGGGCAAGCTGCTGGACAGCGTGGACCGCGTGCGCGTGCTGGTGGCCGAGATCACCAGCGCCGCTTCGCTGCAGCGCGAGGGCATCGTCAAGGTCAATGAATCGGTGCGCACCATCGACACCACCACCTCGCAAAACGCTGCGCTGGTGGAAGAAGTGGCCGCCGCCGCCCAAAGCCTGAGCGGCCAGACCACACGCCTGCGCGACCTGGTGCAGCGCTTCCGCACGGCGGGCTGAGCGCGGGCCGCATCGCGCGGCGCGCCATGCATGGCATCGCTGCCGTCTGCTCAGCAGACGCCGAGCCGCGCTTTCAGCCGCACTGCCCCACGTAACCGCAGGCGGTGCAGAAGTCGCAGCCGTCCTTGTGGATCATGGTGGCGTTGCCACATTCTGGGCAGGGCTTGCCGGCTTGCACCTGCAGCGCGCCGCCCTCGGGCACGAGCTTGGGCGCCGCCGGTGACTGCAGCAGCCCCATGTCGGCCAGCGGCATGCCCGCTTCATCGAGGATGCCGAGCATGGCGTAGCGGTGGATGATGAGCCGCGCCACATAGGCCACGGTGGACGGCCAGACTTGCTGGCGGCGCTCGCCGCTCAAGCTGGGCACGGGCGCCATGAAGTGGCCGAGCGGCTCACCGACGTTGAGCAGCTTGCGCAGCTTCATGCCGATCCAGGCCGGGTCGAGCACGCGCATGTCGAGGCTGAGCAATCTGGCCATGCCGTCCAGGGCCTTGGGGTAGTTGCCCGAGAAGCCCATCGCGCAGGGCCGGGTGACGCTGCCGCCCGAACCTTCCAATCCGGGGGTGGGCAGCACGACTTCCTTGAGCGTCAAGGTGAACTGCTCATTGGTGGCGGGGTTGTCCACGTCCACGGCCCAGGCCAGGGTGCCGGAGATGCCGGTGCGCGGCTCGGCGCGGCTGAACATGGCGTCCACCACCGGTGTGGGGCCGCCCTCCTGCAGCGCGCCAAGCTGCTCGCAACGCCAGCGGATGACGGCGGCCGTGGCGGCCACAACGCCGGGGAAGAGGCGCGTGTCACCGCTGGGCGGCATGGGCATCTCGAAAGCGCGCTCCTCCTGCACGGTGGCGAGAGCGTCGAGCTTGAGGCGCAGCCAGGCAGCGTCGTTGGTGCGCAGGTCCATGGAAAGGGTCTTGGCCAGTGCCGCCAGGCCACGCGGCTGCTCGGCGCCGTTGATCCAGACCTCGAAGGGCAGGTTGCGACCAAAGAGGCCGGCTTCGGGGCCGTCGAGGGGCAACTCGCCCACGAAGAGCGCAAAGTCGCCATGGGGGTGGCGGATCATGTAGCTCCAGGCCGGGTTGCCGCCAGGCATGTCGGGCCGGCTGGGCCAGCGCAGCGAGGCAACCACAGTCTGCGGCAGGCGCTCCACTTTAAGGCGCTGGTTGGCACCATCAAGCAGCGGCCGCAAGGGCTCCGGCTGTTTGACCTCGGGCGTGACGGAGAGCACCGAGCCCAGCACGCTATTGGGCCGGTAGGTGGCCAGGCCCTTGAGCTTGGAGCGCCAGGCCTGGGTGTAAAGGTCCTGGAAGTCCTCGTAGGGGTAGTCGGCCGGGACGTTGACGGTCTTGCTGATCGAGGTGTCGATGAACGGCGCGACGGCGGCGACCATGGCGGCGTGGTCGGCCGCCGAGAGCTCGAGCGCGGTGACGAAGGCGCTGGACAGCGGTGCGTCGGCGCCGAACAGATGCCGGTAAAGCCGCCAGGCGTGGTCCTCGACCGCGTACTCCTTGAAGCCGCCGCCCTCGGCCTGGCCGAGCCGCTTCTTGCGCGTGTAGCTCCAGGAGAAGGCAGGCTCGATGCCGTTGGAGGCGTTGTCGGCAAACGCGAGGCTGATGGTGCCGGTGGGGGCGATGGACAGCAGGTGCGAATTGCGCAGGCCCTGGGCGCGGATCTTGTCCTTGAGCGATTGGGGCAGGCGCGAGGCGAAGCTGCCGCCGGACAGATACAGATCGGCGTTGAAAAGCGGGAAGCTGCCGCGCTCCTTGGCCAGGTCGCTGGAGGCGCTGTAGGCCGCGTCGCGCATCACCTCGCTGATGCGGCTGGCCATGGCGCGGGCTTCGGGAGAGTCGTAGCGCAGGTTGAGCATGACGAGCGCATCGCCCAGGCCCGTGAACCCGAGGCCCACGCGGCGCTTGTTGGCGGCCTCGCGCGCTTGGGCCGGCAGCGGCCAGGGGGTGACGTCAAGCACGTTGTCCAGCATGCGCGTGGCCACGGCCACGACCTCAGCAAAGCCGGCTTCGTCAAACTGCGGCGCCGGGCTGAAGGGCTCGCGCACAAAGCGCGTCAGGTCGATGGAGCCCAGGCAGCAGCAGCCATAGGGCGGCAGCGGTTGCTCGGCGCAGGGGTTGGTGGCCGAGATGGTCTCGCAGTAGTGGAGGTTGTTGTCGGCGTTGATGCGGTCCAGGAAGAGCACGCCAGGCTCGGCGTGGTCGTAGGTGGACCGCATGATCTGGTCCCACAGGTTGCGGGCCTGCACGCGGCGGTAGACCCATTGCCCATCGCCCCGCTGGTAGGCGCCAGCCTCGATCTGCCCGGGGCTGGGCGTGGCACGGTGGACGAGGTCCACGGCCGTGTCGTCGACCACCGCCTGCATGAAGGCGTCCGTCACGCCGACGGAGATGTTGAAGTTGCGCAGGTCGCCTTCGTCCTTGGCGTGGATGAAGGCCTCGATGTCGGGGTGGTCGATGCGCAGCACGCCCATCTGCGCGCCGCGCCGGCTGCCGGCGCTCTCGACGGTCTCGCAACTGCGGTCAAACACCCGCATATAGCTGACCGGCCCCGAGGCATGGCTGCGCGTGGCGGCCACCCAGGCGCCGGCGGGCCGGATGCGGGAGAAGTCATAGCCCACGCCGCCACCCCGGCGCATGGTCTCGGCGGCTTCGGTCAGCGCCGTGTAGATGCCAGGCACACCGTCCTCGGCAGTGGCGATGGAATCGCCCACCGGCTGGACGAAACAGTTGATGAGCGTGGCGGAGAGGTCGGTGCCTGCCGCAGACATGATGCGGCCAGCGGGCACAAAGCCGCGCTCCAGCGCCTCCTGGAAGGCCGCTGCCCAGCGGGTGCGCTCGGCCGGCTTCTCGGCCTCGGCCAGCGCGCGCGCCACGCGGCGTCGCAGTTCGTCGGCGGACCGCTCGCCGTCTTTGGCGTATTTCTCGATCAGCACTTCATGGCTGATGTCTTGGAGGGGGAGGTCGGCAACGGTGCTCATGGCGGGGCGGCGTGAGGTCTGGGAACGATCAATGGGGCATTGAGTGTGCGCCCGAAATAGCTGTATGTCCATACAGATCACATCGTTGATCTGGGTCATTGACGGGGCCTCGCCACCCGATCGCCCCTGGCCGAACTGACAGTGCGCTGTCCCTGTCCTGAGCGACATGCCAAGCACTGCGCAGGAAGCCCGAGATTGCGCGAGCCCGGCGCATTCACTGGGCCACAATCGCCGCGAATTTCCGGAGCCCCCATGAAGACGCGCCTCATATCTTGGATGGTTTGTGCGGCCCTCGCCGCCTGCAGCGGCCGTAGCGACGAAGAACTCCTGGCCGCAGCCGCTCAACGCATGCAGGCCAACGACCCGGGCGGCGCGTCGATCGAGCTGAAGAACCTGTTGCAGCGCAGCCCTGACAACGCGCAGGCCCGGCAACTTCTGGGCAAGGCGCTGCTGGACGCCGGCGACCTGGCGGGCGCGGAGATCGAATTGCGTCGCGCGCAGGACCTGGGGGCATCGCCAAGCCAGGTGGCGCCGCTGTTGGCGCAGGCCTTGCTGGAGAGCGGCCAGGGGAAAAAGTTGATTGGCGAGTTGGCCGACCGAAGCTTGGCCGAGCCCGAGGCCACGGCCAAGTTGCAGGGCTCGCTGGCGATGGCCTACCTGCAGCAAGGCAATTTGCTGGAGGCCAAGGCGGCCGCCACCAAGGCGCAGCAATCTGCACCGGGGACGGAGACATCGGTGCTGGTCAATGCTCGCGTCCGTGCCGCAGCCGGGTCGCGTGACGAGGCGCTGAGCCTGCTGGACGAGCTGCTCGCGCGGGAGGCCAAGAGCGTCAAGGCGCTGCAACTCAAGGCCGAAATCCTCGCCAGCCTGGGGCGGAACGAGGAGGTCATCGACCTGCTGCAACGCATCCTGCAACTGGACCCCAATGTCTACGAGGCCCGCAGCCTGCTGCTGCGCGAGGCCCTGGCCAAGAACCGCATCGATGACGCGACCAAATTGGTCGAGTCCATGCCCGAAAAGATGACCAAGCGCCCGCAGGGCCACTTCCTGCAGGCACAGCTGGCGCTGGCCAAGGGCGATGCCGCCAAGGCGCGCGAACTCGGCCAGCCGCTGCTCAAGGTGATGCCCAATTACGTGCCGCTGCTGCGCTTGCTGGCGGGGGCTTACCAGCAACTGGGCCAGATCCCGGACGCCGAGAACATGTTGGGGCAGGCCCTCAAGCAGTTGCCGGAGGACCGGAGCCTGCGTCGTCAATACGCCAATCTGCAGTTGCAGGCACGCCAGCCGGCCCGCGCGCTTGACACGCTCAAGGCGGTCATCGATTCCGGCAAGGTCGATGCCGACACCCTGCTGATCTATGGCCGGGCCCAGATGGCTCAAGGCAACTTCGCTGTGGCAGACAACGCCTTTGCGCAGGCCTCCAAGTTGCGCCCGGAAGACCCGCGCCTGCAGGCGGCGCTGGCGCTGTCGACACTGGTGCGTGACGGCGACTCGAACAAGGCCAAGGTCGATGCTGCCGTGGCCCAGTTGCGCGAGTTGGCCGCAAAGGATACCGGCAGCGCCTACGACATGCTGCTCGTCAACGCCCAGCTGCGCCGCCGTGATCTGCCCGCCGCGATGGCCGCCATCGACAAGCTCCAGGCCAAGACGCCCAACAGCCCCGAGCCCTTCAACCTGCGTGGCCGCGTGCAACTGGCGCAAAAGGACTTCAAGCAGGCACGCGCCTCCTTCGAGGCGGCCAGCAAAGCTGACCCCAAGTACCTGCCGGCCGTGCTCGGGCTGGCGGCACTGGACCAACGCGATGGCCGCGTCGAGGACGCCATCAAGCGCCTGGAGGCCTTCGTGGGTCAGCAGTCGCAATCGGCCATGGCGCGCCTGGCGCTGGCCGAATTGCTGTTTGGGTCCAAGGCTGAACCCGAACGCATCACCACCGTGCTGACCGAAGGCGTCCGGCTGGAGCCCAACGAGCCGGCGCTGCGCGTGGCCTTGATCGACCACCGCCTGATGCTCAACGACACCGCCGGCGCCGCGCAAGCTGCGCAGGAAGCCGCTGCGGCGCTGCCCAACAGCCCCGATCTGCTGGAGCGTCTGGCCCGCACCCAGCTTGCGAGCAATGACAAGAGTCAGGCGCTCAAGTCCTATTCCAAGCTCACTTCGCTGGCCCCGAACAAGGCGTCAGGCTATCTCGGCCTGGCGCAGATCCGCTTCATGGAGCAGGACATCCCCGGGGCCGAGCGCGAGATCAAGCGGGCGCTGGACGCCGAACCCAACTCCGTCATCGCGCAGCGGCTGTCCATCCAGATCGCCGTCCGTCAGGGCCGCCTCGACCAAGCCCAGGCCCAGATGCGCCAGCGCCAGAAGGACCGCCCCAACGAAGGCTTCGCCTACATCGCCGAAGCCGACATCGAACTGCGGCGCCAGCATCCCGAGCTGGCACTCGGCCTGCTCAAGAAGGCCGTGGCCACCACCGACCCGCAAGACGCCCCGGTGCGCCTGTTCTCCATGCTGCTCAGCATGAAGAAGCGCGACGAGGCCCTGGCTTTCGAGACGCAGTGGCTGAACGCCCACCCTGCCGACAACGCCTTTGCCGGCGGCGTGGCCGATGTGCTGCTGGCCCAGGGCGACTTAGAAGGCGCGCTCGGCCGCTACGAAAACTTCCTGAAGCGCAACCCGGACAGCCTGCCCTTCATCAACAACGTCGCCTGGCTGCGCGCCAAGACGGGCAAGGCGGGTGCCGCTGAACTGGCCGAGCGCGGGCTCAAGCTCAAGCCCTCCTATGCGCCGCTGCGCGACACCTATGCCACCGTGCTCGCCACCGACAAGCAGTACGACAAGGCCATCAACCTGCAACGCCAGTTGATCAGCGACACGCCAGACCAACCGGCCTACAAGGTCACCTTGGCCCAAGTGCTGATCGCCGCTGGCAAGAAGGACGCCGCCCGGCAGGAACTTGAGGCCCTGGCCAAGCTGGGCCCCCAGTTCCCCATGCAGCCCCAGGTGGCCGCGCTGCTCAAGAGCCTCTGACAACGCCGCCGTAGAAGTCGAACGCCAGCTCCGGCTGGCGACCCGACATCAGCTCCGCGAGCGCACGCCCCGAGCCTGCGCCGTGCGTCCAACCCAGCGTGCCGTGGCCGCTGTTGAGCCATAGGTTCCGCGCCACCCGGCTGCGGCCGATGTAGGGCCTGTTGGACGGCGTGCTCGGCCGCAGACCCGTCCAGAAGTTCGGCTCGCTGCAATCGGCGACGCCAGGAAACAAGGCCTCATAGCGGCGTAGCAGAGCCTGGCAGCGCACATGCGCCGTGTGCGTGTCGAGGCTGGTGTCGTAGCCGTTCAGCTCGGCCGTGCCCGCCACGCGGATGCGATCCCCCAAGCGCGAAATGGCGAGTTTGTGGCTGTCATCCAGCAGGCTCACCACGCTGGCCCGCTCCGGCGCCAGCAGCCGCAAGGTGGCCGAATAGCCTTTCGCCGGGTAGATCTGCAAGCGCTCGCCCAAGGGCCGCAGCAGGGCCGGCGTGTACGCACCCAGTGCGGCCACAAAGGCGTCCGCCGTCAGCCGCGTAGCCTCGGGCCCCGCCCGGTGCCGCACCCGAACAGCGGCGACGCGCTCGCCGTCCCGCTCCAGCCCCAGCACCTCGCAGCCAAATCGGAACTGCACGCCCAGGGCCTCACAGCGCTGCGCCAAGGCCTGCGTGAAGCGACAGGCATCGCCCGACTCGTCGCTGGGCGTGAACGTGCCCCCGGCCAGGCCTGCAAAACCCGCCAGCGCTGGCTCGATGGCCAGCACCTGGCGGCGATCCAGTACCTGGCGATCCACGCCATACCGGCGCATCAAGGCCGCCGCGTGTGCGCCTTGATCAAGCTCCTTCTGGCTGGAGCAGAAATGCAGGATCCCGCACGCCAGGCGGTCGTACTCGATGCCGGTTTGCGCCACCAGTTGCTGCAGCGTCTGCTGCGAATAGCGCCCCAATGCCACCAACTGGCGCACATTGCGCTCAAAGGCCGTGGCTGAGCACTCGCCCAGGAAACGCAGGCCCCACTCCCATTGCCGCCAATCCAGTTGCGGGCGAAAGAGCAGCGGTGCATCGGCCCGCAGCAACCATTTGGCGACCTTCCAAGGCGCCGTCGGACTGGCCCAGGGCTCGCAGAAGCTGACCGAAATCTGCGCCCCGTTGGCAAAACTCGTCTCGAGGGCCGGCGCATCCTGGCGATCCACCACCACCACGGCATGCCCCGCCTGCGCTAGAAACCAGGCGGTCGACACCCCAAGAATCCCCGCACCCAACACGACCACTCGCACGCCGCATCTCCAATGGACGAGAGGCTTGCTTGTAGCTGGGTTGACGCGTTCTTACCAGCGCCCGGCCGAAAAAGCCGCGGGAGGGGCCGCTAGCGGCGCACGGCGGACGCGGCAGGCGCTGCCGCCACCAGATTCGACGCCAAGGGTGCGGTTTGAGCCGAATAGGCGAGCCAGATACTGAACAGGAAAACACTGGCGATGGTGCCGCTGGCCAACCATCGCAAAAAGACTGCATTCATGCGGACGCCGCACACAGGCGCGGGTTCAAAACAGGTGTGACAGATTAGACAATCCAGGCCGCTCTACTCATCCCACGCCATAGGGACGCGTAGAAAAGATTTGCAAACGCACAACGGCCCCATGAATGAGTGCCCGCACCTCGCGCCGCCCATTCCTCATAGGGGAAACGGCCATTTCATCCTGTGCAGATTGCGCGCAAGAGGCAATATTTCCTAACAGTTCAAGGGACGGTTTTCGGGGTCCCACTGCACACTTCAGCCATGCCCACCGCATGCGATATATGCGGTCCCACTGAAGTCGAGGTCGGCCATGCGATTCACACCAAAGCTCCGCTTTTTCCGCCGCGAAAGCACGGCGCGCGCCCAGCCCGACCCCGCCGACCTGGGCACCTGCTTCGGCATGGAGGCGAGCCTGGAGGCCTACCCCGAGGAATATCGCTCGGCGACGACCACCCATGCGCTGGAATCTCGGTCAGCCCGGCCGGTGCCCGACGCCTCCCCGCTCGCCTGGCTCAGCCGACGCTCCGCCTGAGGGCCGCCGAGCACCCCTGAGCCGGGGGTGCTCGGAACGACGTTCGTCACAAAGTTGAGTTCAAATAGGCGTGCCATCAAAGTCAGTCCTAGGCCCGTGGGCCTGTGGCAGTGTTTGTCACTGACTGGGCACGCGTCCCGCCTGGAGTTGTGCACGCATCCCAGAAAAGACGCCTAGCTTTGATGGCGCGAGTTGCATTGGCCTCTCAGTGAGGCGAGGCGGAATCCATGAACAATCTAGAAACCAGTTCCGATAGCTCTGCACCGGGTCAGCCCCTCGAGGCCATTCCTGCCGCATCGACTGTGAAGGACCTGAACCGTCGTCGTCTGCTGCTGAAGGGCGCTGCCTCAACGGGCGCCGCCGTGGCGGCTTTGCAGCCCATCGGCGCGCTGGCCACGATTCCGTCCGGCACGACAGTCTTGACCTGCCCCAGCAGCGTGGGCGGCGCCAAGGAGACGAATTGCACGGTTTCGGGCGTGCAATCTGCCGCTCATTCGTTCGCGACCAATGTCACCAAGATTCCTGCCTGCGGCAAGGCGCTCAGCTATTGGTCAGCCAACAACGCCATGGTGCCGGTCAAGACTTGGAACTGTGGCTATACGACCAAGTGCGGCACGCTGCTCTCGAATTGCAACTCGACCTACACCAACAGGAGCCTGATCTGGGTGCTGGTGAACGCATCCGGCAGTGATGAAGCCGGCTACATCTGCGCCTATTTGAACGGTCTGAACTTCTACGGCGCGCCGTTGTCCGGCAAGTGCTTTCCGTACAGCCACACGGACGTGCAGTCGTTCTGGGGTGACACAAACAAGCGCGCTAGTGCCTTGGCGCTCTTCAAGCGCATTTCCACGCAGACGGCCTAAGGCTGCGCCGAGCGCCTTGATCGCCCGCCCGGGCTGTTTCGCGTGATGCAGTGGCGCCTCAGCCGGCAAACATCGCTCCATTGGCTCCACTTTGACGGAGCCTGGTGTGTCTTTGACGAGGGATCGTCTCAGACCTTGATCGCAGACCCGGTGCTTGCCGGCACCCTGATGGCGCTGGAGAGTGGCTGCCAGACGGGCGAAGAGATCGAACAGCAAGTGTTCGAGGATCTCGGGAATCCGCACCGCCCAACACTTCAGCCCCAAATCCACGACGCCTTGAGCTTTCTGAACTCGCTGGGTCTGGTGGAATCGGCGCCGTGAACACCGTCGCGTCCCTTGGTCAGCAGGCGCTGGCCCACCAGCTGCGGTCCGGTGATCTCGTCATCCATTGCGGGGCGTTCCGCTACCGGATCCAGTCGCCGCTGGACCTGATCGCCAACGGCCTGCGGCTGATGTATGCGGACTACCCGCTCGCACCCGCCGACGCGTTTGCCGACTTCTCCTTGAAGATGGAGCCGGGCGCTGGCCTGCATCGCTGGTGGCGCCCCCAGGTGCGTTTCAGCACCGACGGCTTCTACCCTTTTGAGCCTCTGCCGTTGGGGCACGCCTACCCGCAGCTGGAGTGGGCGATGAATTGGTGCGTGTCCACGCGCGCCCACCACTACCTGATGCTGCACTCCGCCGTCATCGAGCGCGACGGGATGGCGGTGGTGCTGCCCGCACCGCCAGGGTCAGGCAAGAGCACGCTGTGCGCGGCCCTTGTGCATCGGGGGTGGCGGCTGCTGTCCGACGAGGTGGCCTTGGTGTCGTTGCAAGATGGCCGGATCTCGCCTGCTGCGCGGCCGATCAGCCTCAAAAACGCCTCCATCGAGATCATCCGCGCGTTCGCACCGGGTGCCGTGTTCACCCCCACGACCCATGGCACCACCAAGGGCTCGGTCACGCATGTCAGAGCCCCACGCGAACACGTGGCGCGCATGCTGGAACCAGCCCAACCACGCTGGGTGGTGGTGCCGCGCTACGTGGCCAAGGCACCGGCTCGCCTGCAACCGGTGGGCCGGGCCCAGACCCTGATGACCCTGGCCACCAATGCCTTCAACTACACCCTGCTCGGCCGGGTCGGCTTTGAGGCGCTGGGGCGGCTGGTCGAGGGCTGCGAGTGTTTCGAGTTCAGCTACAGCCAGTTGGACGACGCCATCGGCGTCTTCGATGCCATCGCTGCCGGCCGGGCGGGGGAGATCACCGGTGGCTGATCTCCTGACCCCGTTCTGGGCCCGGCCCGAGCAGCGGCCTGATTGGCAAGACCGGGCCTGGGAAGCAGCCATGGGCCAGGCACGCCGGGGCCGTCTCACGGCGCGCTTGGCTCTAAAGCTCAGCGAGATGCCGGGGGGGCTGGATGCCGTGCCATCGCCGCAGCGCGACTTTCTGCAAGGCGCTTTGCGCGTCGTGCATCGGCATCGGCAGGATGTGCTGTTCGAGCTGGACCAGGTGCGCCGTTCGATGAAGGGCGTGCCAGGCCCGATCGTCTTGCTCAAGGGTGCGGCCTATCTGGCAGCGGAGTTGCCGGCGGCCCGCGGGCGGGTGTTCTCAGACATCGACTTAATGGTCGCAGAAGGCTCGCTGGAACAGGCGGAGAGCGCCTTGCTGGGCGGCGGCTGGATCAGCCAGGAGCGCGACGCCTACAACCAGCGCTACTACCGGCAATGGATGCACGAGATCCCGCCGCTGGAGCATGTGCAGCGCGGCACGGTGCTGGACCTGCATCACACCATCAGCCCGCCCACGTCCCGCTTCAAGGTGGATGGCCGTTCGCTGCTGGCCCGTGCGCGGCCTTTGGGCGACAGCGGCTTTCATGTGCTCGCCCCCGAGGACATGGTGCTTCACAGCGCCGTCCACCTCTACCAGGAAGGCGAGTTCGACCACGGCATGCGCGACCTGCTCGACCTGCACGAACTGCTGCTCGACTTTGGGCGAGACCCATCCTTCTGGCCAACGCTCGTCGCCCGGGCCGAAGAGTTGTCCCTGGGCGAACCCCTGAGCGTGCTGCTGACGCAGCGCCAGCAACTGCTCGGCATCGTGCCGCCCGCTGACCTGACCGAGCCCTTGAAAGCCTTCCAGCCGCACTGGCCGCGCCGTCAGGTCATGCAGAGTCTCTTGGCCCTGGCACTGCGCCCTCAGCACCCGGACTGCGACACCCTGCTGTCCCGCTGCGCGCGCAGGGCGCTCTACCTGCGGTCACACCTGATCCGCATGCCACTGCATCTGCTGGTGCCACACCTGGTCCGCAAGGCCTGGATGGCGCGCATGTCGGCCGCTCCGGCACCGGACGAAGGCGCGGCCTGAGCGGCCACCCCCAGCCCGGCGCGGTCTATCGAAGCTGCAGGTTGCGCCCCTGGGCCTGAGCGGGCGCCGGCAGTGCCAGCAGGCCAGCCAGCGTCGGCGCGAGGTCCGCGATTTCGACGCGCTCTGGGCGCGCTCCCAAGGCACTGATGCCGCGCCCCCAGAACAGCAGGGGCACATGGGTGTCGTAGACATGCGGCGAGCCATGGGTGCTGCCGCCAGGGCGAGAGCTGAGGAACCATCCCGGCTGCATCACGTACTGCAAGCCTGGCGCCCGCTCAGGGTCCCAGCTCTTGCGCATCGCCGCCAGGTACGGCGTTTTGTCCGCGTCGCCGGAGCGCATCTGCTGCTCATCAAACACCGCCAGCACGCCAGGCAGCTTCAGCAACTCCTCCTTGGCCAGGCGCTCAACGTCGGCACGCGGCAAGCCACGCGATGCAATGCTCGCGTCGTCCAGCAGCAGGCCGGAGGCCGAGAAATCGCGTGCCAGCTTGGGCACGCCAAAGCGCTGCAGGAGCGCCGCATTGACGCTGGCCAGCGCAGGCCCCGCCGCCAGCCGCCCGGCCTGGCGCCCTTGGCTCTGCGCCCACTCTGGGGTGTCCGCAAAGCCATGATCTGCCGTCAGCGCCATCACATAGGCATCGCGGCCGATGGTGCGGTCGAGGTATTCGAAAAAGCGCTGCAGATGTCGGTCCAGGTGCAGCAGGTGGTCATGCGAGAGGCGCGACTCGGGGCCCATCGCGTGGTTGACGTAGTCATGGCTGGAGAGGCTGACCGACAGGATGTCGGTGTGGCCGCGCTGGCCCAGGCGCTCGGCTTCGATGGCCGCGCGGGCAAAGGCCAGGGTCAGCTCATCACCAAAGGGGCTGGCCAACAGGTTGCCGTAGAAGCGCGGGCCCGGTGCGTCCATCTGGTCGCCCACGACGGCCGGCAGCCGATTACCATTGCCCGTGGCGACCTGCCAGGTCTGGCCATCAGGCACCGAACGCGCGTAGGCCGCCTCGGGCAGTAGCGGCGCCCAGGTCTTCTTGAAGAAGGCATCGGCCGGCTTGCCAGCATTGAAAGCGGTGACCCAGGCCGGGTGCTGGGCCATGTAATAGGTGCTGGACGCAAAGCGCCCGGTTTCGGCCATGTACATATAGGCCGTGCCCTTGTGGCCGGCGGGCAGGATGGCGCCACGATCCTTGCCGGAGATGCCAATCACCTTGGCCTCGGGGTCGAGGCGGCGCAGCACGTCGCCCAGGGTCTCGACCTTGAGATTGCGCGGGCTGGTGCCGGCCAGCCGTGGCGTTGGGCTGTCGATGTAGGTGTGCGCCGGGTCTTGCGTGCAGTAGACCTGCTCGCCGGTCTTGAGGTCTCGCCACTCGTTGCTGATGATGCCGGTGCGCTGCGGGTAGGCCCCGGTCAGCATCACGGCGTGGCCCGCTGCAGTGACGGTGTGGCCGTGGCCATAGTGCGCCTCCGAGAACCACTGCCCACGGTCCAGGAAGCGCGCAAAGCCGTCCGACGCCAATTGATCGCGGACCTGGGTGATCTGGCGCATGGGCAGGCCGTCCACCACCAGCAGCACCATCAGCTTGGGCTTGGCAGGGGCAAGGCCTTCTGCAGGCGCCAGCTGCGAACAGCCGGAGACCAGCACGGCCGCCAGTGAAGCGACAACGCGGAGGGCAAGGTTGCGACGTGAGAGGGCCATGGCGCATCGACTTTGAAGCAGAAATGGCGAGCTTACGCCGCACAATTGACGAATGCGCGACTCCGAGCCCCAAGCCGATCCGACGCGATTTCTCGACGGCTGGCGTGCGCCCGTGAAGGCGCCGGACGAGGCGCCCCTCGTCACCGGCCTGGCCAGCCTGACACCATCGCTCAGCGCCGAACGCCTGCAGCGCCTGCGTGATCGGGGCTACGCCATGCAGGACGTGCAGGACGTGGAGCTGCCGGCCAGCCCGCCGCCGCCTCAGCCCGCCTGGGCCGAGATCCAAGCCAGCCTGACCCGCGCCGCCGAGCAAGCCCGCCCGCCGGCCCTGAGGCCTGCCAGCGACCCACGCCTGCTGGCCCGCTGGCAACCCCGCGCCTGGACCGGCCGGCTGCGCAAGATCGCCGAGGTCTCGGCCGAGGTCGTTCAGACCGCCCAGGGCCCCTTGGTTGAAAACCGCGCTGCGGCCTGGCTGTTCGCAATTTGGCCACCGCAGCGTCTGGAGTCGCCCTTGCTAGGCCGCTGGCCGGCCCAGGTCGGCCTGGTCGAGGCCGACGACGCCCCGCTGGCCCAGGCCGCCATGCTTGCCACGGTGCCGCCCGACGCGCCGCTCTGGGTGGCTGACCTGGACATCGACTGGGGCCTGGTCGCCGAGATCCTGCTGCACCAGGACGCCAGCCTGCGCCAGGGCCTCAGCGGCTGCCTGAGGGACCTGATCCAGAGCGAACGCGAAGCCGCCTACGCCCAGATCAACCAGGCCTATGAGCGCGCTGGCCGCACCATCCGCCGCAAGCCCCGCTGAAGCCCCCTGACGGATGCCGCCCCCTGCCCTGCCCAGCCTGCCCCCACAGCTCGACCTGACCGGCGCCATCGCCCGGATCACCCTGCACCGCCCGGAGGCCGCCAACCGGCTCAGCCTGGCTGACCTGGCCGTGCTGCAGGCGCACCTCGACACGGTCGAGCAGGCGGCACAGGTCCGCGTGCTGGTGCTGCAGGCGGTTGGGCGCAGCTTCTGCGCCGGCTTCGACCTGCGGGAGCTGTCAGGGCAGGTGGACCCAGGTGCCCAGTTCGAGGCCCTGGCGGACCGGCTGGAGCGCACCCGCACCATCACCCTCTGCTGCCTGGAGGGCGGTGTCTATGGTGGCGGCACCGACCTGGCCCTGGCCTGCGACTTCCGCATCGGCAGCCCGGCCTGCGAGATGTTCGTCCCAGCCGTGCGCCTGGGCCTGCACTACTACGGCGGCGCCATGCAGCGCTGCGTGCAGCGGCTGGGTTTGCAGGCGGCCAAGCGCCTGCTGCTGGCGGCGGAGCCCTTCTCGGCTGCCCAGATGCTGGCCTGCGGTTTCCTCACCGATCTGAGCGACACGCCCGCCACCCACTGCGAGGCCCTGAGCGAACGCCTGGCCGGCTTTGCGCCCCTGGCCCTGCTGCCCATGAAGCAGCACCTCAACGCCCTGGCCCGGCGCCAACTCGACAGCCAGCCACTGGCCGCAGACATCGCACGGTCGCTGCAATCCGAGGATCTCGCCGAGGGCGCCGACGCCTGGAAAGCCCAGCGAACACCCGGATTTCAGGGTCGCTGAAAGCCCTAGGGCGGGGGACCTGCCACATCGTGGGAAAATACCGTGCTCGCGGCACTGCCCCTGCCGCCCTCCCCACAACTCTTCGACAGGACCAGCGTGGCCAAAGAAACCACCAAGACCACCATCGAAGCGGATGGTCTGCGTTACCGCTCCAAAGCTCCGGGTTCGCCCTTCGCTGCCACCTCTTCCTTCGGCGCTGCCACGATGTCGTGCTTCCTGTGTGGCAAGCACCGCCCCCGGGCCATGCTCAAGTCCAAGAAGCTGCTTGGCAAGTCACAGCCCGTCTGCGCGCCCTCTTGCAAGGAGCTGGAAGCCCAGCTCGCCGCCAAGAAATAAAACGCCAGCCCTGACGGGCACGGGACACGGACGGCGGGGCCTCGGCCCCGCCGGTCTTTTTGGGGCCCGGGGCTTCAGCTGCTGCGGAAGCAGCGGCCACAGACCGAGCGGTAGCGGCTGTTGCCGCCGATCTCGACCTGGGCGCCCTCAGTCACCTTGCGGTTCTGCGCGTCCACGCGCATGTTCATGGTCGCCTTGCGCCCGCAGTCGCAGATGGTCTTCATCTCGTCCATCTCGTCGGCCAGGGCCAGCAGCGTGGCCGAGCCTGGGAAGAGCTCGCCCCGGAAGTCGGTGCGCAAGCCGTAGCAGATGGCCGGAATGTTCTGCAGATGGGCCAGCTCGTGCAGGGTCTGCACTTGGGCCGGCGTCATGAACTGCGCTTCGTCCACCAGGATGCAGGCGACCCCGGGCGAGCGGGCGGCTTCGGCCCGGAAATCGGTCGTGTCGTCAAAGGTCGCCGCCTGACGCTGGGGGCCGAGCCGGGAGGTGACAAAGCCCTCGCCGAAACGGTCATCCACCCGGGCGGTGTAAATGAGCACGCGGTGCCCGCGTTCCTCGTAGTTGTGCGCCACCTGTAGCAAGGCCGTGGACTTGCCGGCGTTCATCGCCGCGTAGCGGAAGAAAAGCTTGGCCATGGGTGAGATTGTGAGAGCGCCTACCCGCCAGATCCCGGCCCCTCAAGCCTGGGGCAGGGGAAGCCCTGAATTTCGGCGCCGAAGCAACGCAGGCTCGGGGCAAGCGCGCTAGCGCTGTCACAGGCCTTGTGCGTCAATGGACTGGTTCCAGTTCCGGTCCAGAACATGAGCAAAGACACCGTTACCGCAGTCCGGGAGGGCGGCCTGCGTTACACCTCCAAAGTGGGGGGCTCGCCCTTTTTGGGCAGTGGCCACACGCGGTCGTGCTTCAAGTGCGGCAAACACCGCCCGCCGTCCAGCCTGCAGTCGCTGCGCGTCCTGGGACGCAACGAAGTGGTGTGCAAGCCGAACTGCAAGACGGCTGAGTAGCCCCCAGGGCGCCGTTAAACCGCAGCGCCCCAGGGCCTGAAGCGCCCGCCGGCCTGCAGCAGGCCCAAGAGGGCCAGCAGCCCGTCGTAGTAGCGGTAGCGGCCGGTGGGCATTGGTGCGTCCCACAGGCGCTTGAGCCAGATCTTGGCCTGGCGCGCATCCGGGCAGCCCTGCCCGGCCACCGCCAGCATCGCTACAAGCCCGAGTGAACGCCCCTCGTCGAGCGCCTTGCCCTCCAGCGTGAACAGGCTACCCTTGGGGTTGGCCGACAGGAACCCGACCACCCGCTGGCTTTGCGCCATCTGCCACTCGGCATCCGCCCGCCACCATTGGTGGTCGATGGCCACATTGGCCAGGATGCGCCAGGCGTCGTAGCGGAAGTCCGCCTTGCCGGGGCCGTGGTTGGTGGGCGTGTAGGGCCTGCCATCGAAGAAGGCGTACTCGGGCATCAGCCCCGTGCGCGGGTGCGCGGCCCGCTTGAAGAAACGCCGGCTGGTGTCCGTGACCTCGCGCCAGATGCGGCGGTCGGCCGCGTCGGCAGCGCGCTGCGCCCAAATCTCGGTGAAGGCCGGCAGGTGGTAGGACGGGTCGGTGAAGCCCGAAGCCTCGGGCGTGGGGGCAAAAACGATCTGCTTTTCCTGTGGGTCGTAGATGGGCGTGACGCGCGCGGTGCGCGGCTTGCGCAGCATCTCGGCCAGCAGGGCCTGGGCTTGGTCGCCGTAGTGCAGCTCGCCCTCGCCATTGCCCCAGCGGGCCTCAGCCATCAGCAAGGCCATGGCGATCCAGGCTTCGCCGTCGCTGGCGCTGCCGGGGTCGAGGTGCTTGCCGTCAAACGCGCAGGACCACGCGAAGTAGCCGCGTCGCTCACCCTCTGCGTGGCGCATGAAGCGCGTGGCCCAGCGCCACAGGCGGTTGAACACCGCCTGCTGGTTGAGCTGCACGGCCAGCATCAGCGCATAGGACATGCCTTCGGAGCGCACGTCCTGGTTGTTGATGTCGGCGCAGTAGGCCATGTCGGGCGCGACGTCGAAGACGATGCGCTGCTCGGGCCCACCCTGGAAGAGATGCTGGTAGGCCGCGCCGATGCGCTGGTCGAGTTCTGCGTCGGTCTTGCCGAGGACCTCGGCGAAGAGATTGCGCAAGCCTGGTTGAGGCAGCAGGTCTGCGGCCTGGGCCCGGCCCGCCAACAAAGGCAGCGCGCCGGCGGCCAGCACACTGCGGCGCGCAATCACAGCGCCCCCTGGGCGTTGACGTGCAGCGCGTAAAGGCTGTGGCTGCTGGCCATGAAGAGGCGATTCTTGCGCGCGCCGCCAAAGCACAGGTTGGCGCAGCGCTCGGGCAGTTGGATGTGCAGCAGTGGCGTGCCGTCTGGGGCCAGCACGCGCACGCCGTTGGTGGCCTCGCTGCCGCCGTAGCCGCACCAGAGGTTGCCGGCGGTGTCGAGCCGGAAGCCGTCGAGCTGGCCGCCATCGTCGGCGGTGTAGAGCACGCGCCGGTTCTTGATCTGGGCGCCGTCCACGTCGTAGGCCAGCAATTGCCGGTGAGGCATGCTGCGGCTGTCGATCACATAGAGCAGCTTCTCGTCGGGCGAGAAGGCCAAGCCGTTTGGTGCGACCAGGCTGTCGTCCATGCAGCGCAGCTCGCCGTCCGGGCTCAGGCGGTAAAAGCTTTCGGGCAGCTCAGGCTGGGCGGGCTCGCCCTCGAACCAGCCACTGATGCCGAACGCCGGGTCGGTGAACCAGATCGTGCCGTCGCGCTGGCAGACGATGTCGTTGGGGGAGTTGAGGCGCTTGCCCTGGTAGCGGTCGGCCAGCACGGTGATGCGGCCGTCCCACTCGGTGCGGGTGATGCGGCGCGTCAGGTGCTCGCAGCTGAGGAGCCGGCCCAAGTGATCACGGGTGTGGCCATTGGCGTGGTTGGAGGGGTTGCGGTACTCGCTGACCACGCCATTGGTCTCGTCCCAACGCAGGATGCGATTGGCGGGGATGTCGCTCCAGAGCAGGAAGCGGCCATCGCCAAACCACACCGGCCCCTCGGCCCAGCGGCAGCCTGTGTAGAGCTGCTCGACGGTGCCCTGGAAGAGGCGCAAGCCAGCGCCGCGCGGGTCCAGCACGGTGACGCGTCCGTCAGGCATGAGGGCATTGGGCTGGAAGGGAATCTGGGGGCCGTGCAGCATCGTGGCGTCGCTTCAAAAATGGGCCGTGGCACTGTAGCCGAGGGCCAAAAAAAGGGCGCCCCTCGGTGAGAAGGGGCGCCAAGCAGGAGGGCCCAGCGATAGATCCAGCGATAGATCCAGCGATAGGCCCGGGGAGAGCAGTCGAGGATCAGTACTTGACGCGCAGACCCACGGCGTAGGTGCGACCCGGGTCGTAGATCGTGAAAGGAGCGTTCTCGAACTGGAAGTAGGCGCGCTGGATGCTCTTGGTGACGTTGTTGACGTCGAAGCTCATCGACACATCGGTCTTCCAACCCAGGAAGCGGCTCAGGTCAACGCGGGAGGACACGTCCACTTGCTTGTAGTCGGTCCCGAAGATCGCCGCCGCGCCAATGCCGTTCTGACCCGGGGTCGAGCCTTGCGAGCCCTTGGTGAAGGTCTGGGCCACGCGGAAGGAGATGCCCTTGGCGTCGTAGTAGGCGGTCAGGTTGTAGGTGTGCGGAGGCACGCCCAGCGCGATGAAGCCGCTGTTGTTGGTGGCGCGCTGCTTGACCTTGGTGTAGTTGGCCGTGAAGCCAAAGCCCTGCACCGGCAGGAAGGTCAGCGGCTGGACCCAGGACAGCTCCATGCCGTTCACCTTGAGCAAGGCGTCGGAGTTGACCTGCTGCGACACCAGCACGTCCTGCGCGTTGACGGCCGCCGTCTGGGCTGCATTCAGCGAGGTCAGGCCTGCGGCCAAGCCGGAGCGCACGGCGATGGCATCACGCTGCTGTTGGGTCAGCTGTGCGTAGGTCCAGTTCCACTGCGCCAGGTCGCCGAACTTGTAGGTGATGTTCTGCGTCGAGGTGAAGGCCGTGATGTCCTTCTTGAAGAACGCGGCGGCCAGATAGCCTTCGCGGCCGGTGTACCACTCCAGGCCCAGGTCCCAGTTCTTGGAGATGTAGGGCTTGAGGTCGGAGTTGGTGAGCGTGGCCTGGGCGGCCGACGGGTCGCTGAACTGCAGCTGCGTGCGGCGCAGGTCCTGCGGGTTCGGGCGGGTCATGGTCTTGGAGCCCGAGAGACGCAGCAGCACGTCGTCACGCAGGTTGTAGGCCAGGGTGCCCGAGGGCAGGTTGTTGCTGTAGGCGGTGGGGGTCAGCTCTTCGGTGATGAGGTTCGGGAAGCGGCCACCATCGCCCAGGTTCAGCTGCGCATTGCGCGGGTCGGCGGTGCTGATGAGCGTGCCGAAGGCCTGCTCAGTGCGCGCATGGCGCAGGCCCAGGTTGTAGGCAAAGCGGTTGCCAAGCAGGCTGGTGCGGCCGGCGGTCTCCACGTAGAAGGACGTGACCTTCTCCTGGATGAAGCCGGGGTTGGTGCCGGTATTGGTGCTACCGGTCGAGACCTGGGTGTTGGCGTAGGCCTGGTCATAGCCGCTGTCGGCGCGGAACTTGTCCCAGTTGAGACCAATGAAGCCGCGCGGGTCGGCATGCAGGTAGTTCTGCAGCGAGCCGTTCGGGATCAGCGGGCCCTGGAACTGCAGGGACGCCGGGCTGGCGCCGGCCGTCAGGCCCGTGCCGTAGCCGGGGTAGGACGCAGCAGCCGCGCCCGCCGTGCCGGTGCCATTGCAGCCCGAGCCAGCGCCGTTGGTGGTGTTGGGTGCCGGCAAGAAGACGTTCAGGTTGCGGCGGCAGGCCAGGTTCTCCCAGTAGGCATCGCCGTTCAGGCTGGTGATGCGGCGCAGGACGTCGTCGTAGGCCGCGCCGGCCTTGACCATGAAGTTCTTGTCGCCGTAGGTGAAGTTGAAGCGGCCACCTTCGGTGCGCACCCAGCGCTTTTCGTCCTGCATGTTCAGACGGCCACCGTTCCACTGGAACTTGGTGGGGTCGTTCAGGCTGATGTTGGTGTTGATGACCGGGGTGCCAGTGGTGTTGTCGTACTCGACCGTGACGCCCGAGCTGCCGGGGGTGATGAGCAGCACGGTGGGCGACTCGCGATGGAAGTCGCTGCGTGTCGAGTTGATCTGGGCGTCAACCTTGAGGTTGTCGCTGATCTGGTAGACGAGGCCGGGGTTGAAGCTCTGGAAGATCGTCGTCTCGGTGTACGGGCGATATTCCAGGAACCACTGGGCGTTGGTGAACGTGCCCTTGGTGACCACGCAGCCGTTGCCGCAGTCGCTGCGGTCGAACTGGAGGTTCAACGGCACCATGGCACCGAAGCGGCCCACCCAGTTCATGTCCGAGCGCTCGATCTTGTTCTTCTTCTTGCCAGCCATGACGTCGAGGTAGAGCTCGAGGTCGTCATTGGGGCGGGCTTCCAGGCTGACCACGGCATTGAGGCGGTCCCGCGTGCCCTCGGACGCCATGCGGCGGCCCAGGCGGGGGATCAAGCCGTTGTCGATCTGGGTGATGCTGGCGCCAGGGTTCTTGGCCAGCAGGAAGGCTTCGTTGATGACGTCGTTGGTCACCAGGCCGCTGCCGGCGTTGGCGGGCACATTGCCCGGAATGGTCCAGTTGCCGCCGCCCGTGCTGTTGCGCGTGGCGCTGGAGCTTTGGGTGGCCGACAGGCCGGCATTGGTCCAGCCGATGGTCTCGAAGCCCGAGGTGTTGACCTTGTTGTTGGCCCAGGAGAGGCCGACCAGGGCGCCGAACTGGTTGTCCCAGGTGTTGCTCACGATGGCCGAGCCACGCGAGCCCCAGCTCTTGGCGGGCGCGTTCTTGGTACCCACCATCTGGAAGGCACTGCGGAAGCCGCGCTTGTCGAACGGCCGCACGCTGCGCATGTCCACGATGCCGGCAGCACCGCCTTCTAGCATCGACGCCGTCGGGCTCTTGGACACGGTGACCTTGTTGAAGAGCTCGCCCGGCAGGAAGTCCATGTCGACTTCACGGTTGGCGCTCTGGGCATCGGTGCGGCCCGTGGAGGCGGAGGCAATCGGTGACCCGTTCATCAGGATGCGGGTGAAGCTGGTGCCCAGACCGCGAATCTGAACCTGCAGGCCTTCACCGGAAATTTCACGCGAAACGGTCAGGCCGGGGATGCGGCTGATGGCCTCGGCAATGTTCTGGTCCGGGAACTTGCCCATGTCCTCGGCATTGATCGTGTCGACGAACTCGATGGCGTTTTTCTTGTCAGTGGCCGAGCTCAACAGCGAGGCCCGGATACCCGTGACCACGACGGTGTCGAGTTGCTGCGCGGGCGCGGCGGCTTGCTGTGCATAGGCCTGGCTCACGAGGGTGGCCAGCAGGGTCACGCGCAGGGCGTTGCGCGCGAGATGGCGGGCGGCCTGCGTCCGCCCTTGGGGGGTGCTGCTCATGTTTGATGTCTCCTAGTCGCCTCAGGACCCGTCGCCGATGTCAACTGACGACAGGTGATGTTGTTCATTAACATTCAAAATGTTAGCGCGAACATTCGCAATCTAAGGTCAGTCATCAGACGACGTCAAGCGGGTTGCCCCGTGTTTATACGAAGCTTTGTTGTCCCCTGGACACAGGCGACGCCAGGCCCAGACCACCGGGTTCACCCTAGCGCGGCGGCAAAAAAGTTAACGCTCACAATTCGACGCTGTCACGTCGCCCCGGCGTTTTCCTGCCACCGCCTCCTGAGTTCCCCTTTTCATGGCGCAGAAGAGTTCCGCACCGACCATCGAAGTCGTCGCCCGCCATGCCGGCGTATCGCCCATGACGGTCTCCCGGGTGATCAATGGCGCCGACGGTGTCCGTGAATCCACCCGCGCGCGCGTGAATGAAGCCATCGCCGCGCTCAACTACCGGCCCAATGCGGCTGCGCAGCGCTTGGCGGGCTCCGAGCAGGTGCGGCTGGGCGTGCTGTGCCGACAGGCCAGCGCGGTGTTCATGTCCGAGGTCTTTGTCGGCCTGCTGGACCAAGCCAGCCGCAGCCACGTGCAACTGGTGGTCGAGAAGTGCGAGCTGAGTGACGCCGACCTGGCGGACGTGCGCACGCTGGTCAGCAGCGGTATCGACGGCATGATCCTGCCGCCACCGCTGTGCGACTCACCGGACCTGCTGGATCTGCTGCGCGAGATGGACATCCCCACCGCGCTGATCGCCAGCGCGCGTGCCGACGGCGAGTTCCACACCATCGGCGTGGACGACTACCGCGCCGCCTTCGAGATGACACGCCACCTGATCGCGCTGGGGCACCGGCGCATCGGCTTCATCAACGGCAACCCGGCCCAGTCGGTCAGCGCGCCGCGCCTGATCGGTTACCGCGCCGCCATCGCCGCTGCCGATCTGCCGCAGGACAACGCCCTCGTGGCCACCGGCCTCTTCAGCTACCGCTCGGGGCTCGATGCCACCGAGAGCCTGCTCGCACTCGACCCCCGCCCCACCGCCATCTTTGCCGCCAATGACGACATGGCCGCTGCCGCCGTGGCGGTGGCGCACCGCCAGGGGCTCGACGTCCCCGGCGACCTCACCGTGGTGGGCTTTGACGACACCGCCATCGCCACCACCATCTGGCCCGAGCTCAGCACCATCCACCAGCCCGTGGCCGAGATGGCGCGCGCCGCCGTCGAAGCCCTGGTGCGCCAGGTGCGCGCACGCCGCAACGGCCAGCCCGAGACCTATGCCCATTCACAGGTCGGCTTCGAGCTGATCCGCCGTCAGTCCGACGCCCCGCCCCGTATCCGCCCGCCCTTGAGAGTCAACCCCTGATGTCCTCGCCGCTGTCCTCCCTCCGCCCCGTCCCGGCCCTGTTGCTGGGCTTGCTGCTCGCCCAGGCCGCCGCCGCCAAAGACCTCGCCCTGCTACCGCCCTATGGCGAGCACATGGTGCTGCAGCGCGACCGCCCTGCCGTCCTGCAAGGCGAGGCCGATGCCGCCCAAGCCGTCACCATCCAGTGGGCCGGCAAGAAGCTGACGGTCAAGGCCGACGCCTCGGGCCGCTGGTCGGCCACCCTGCCCAGCCGTGGCGCTGGCGGGCCGCACGCGCTGGAGGTCCAGGCCGGCAAGTCCAAGCTCAAGTTGTCAGACGTCTGGGTAGGCGATGTCTGGCTGTGCGCCGGCCAGTCCAACATGGAGTGGCCGCTCAAGTACTCGGACGGTGCTGACGAAGAAATTCGCAACGTCGATGCCCCGTCCATCCGCCACATGCGCGTGCCGCTGACGGCCAATGTCGCGCCGCAGTCGGTGTTGCCGGCTGCGCCCTGGGTCGTTGGCCGCGCTGGGCAGACGGGCAACTTCTCGGCCATCGGCTGGTACTTCGCCCGCACCCTGCAGGCCCACCAGGCCAGCCACAAGCAGCCGGTCGTGCCCATCGGCCTGCTCGACATCTCCTGGGGCGGCAGTCACATCGAAACCTGGATGAGCCGGCCCACCGCCCTGGCCCGCGAGGACCTGGCCGGCTTTGTGCGCTCCCTGCCCGCCAGCAATGCCAGCTATGCCGGCGACAAGAACGCCGTGATTGAAAAGCGCGTCGGCGCCTGGCAGCCGGGCCTGGACTACAAGTCCGGCGACGACCCCAAGATGGCTGAGCCCGGCTACGACCACAGCCGCTGGCCCACGCTCAGGGCACCCGACGTCTGGGAGAAGCAGGGCTTGGCCGACCTGGACGGCATCGTCTGGTACCGCCGCGAGATCACCCTCACCGCCGCGCAAGCCCAAGGCGCCGCCACGCTCAGCCTGGGCAACATCGACGACTGCGACGACAGCTACGTGAACGGCCAGCGTGTCGGCGGCTTCTGCCAGCACGACCGCGCCCGCCTGCATGCGGTGCCCGCCGGCCTGCTGAAGGAAGGCCGCAACGTCATCGCCGTCCGGGTGACGGACTACGGCGGTGGCGGCGGCTTCTACGGAGACCCGGCCCTCATGCGGCTCGAAACGGCAGCGGGCAACGTGGCGCTGGCCGGCACCTGGGCGGCCCGCGTGGTGCAGGCCAAGGTCGCCACCCAGCCCTCGGCCAATGACGCGCCCACCCTCGCCTTCAATGCCATGGTCGAGCCGCTGCGCGGCCTGCCGGTGGCTGGCGTGATCTGGTACCAGGGCGAGAGCAATGTCGGCCGCGCCGAGCGCTACCGCGACGACTTCCCGACCATGATCCGTGACTGGCGCGCGCACTTCGCGCAGCCCGAGATGCCCTTCCTGTGGGTGCAACTCGCGGCCTTCCTGCCGATGGCTGACAACAACGTCAACAACGCCCCCTGGGCCGAGTTGCGTGACGCGCAGACCGCCACGCTCAGCCTGCCGCACACCGGCATGGCCATCGCCACAGACGTCGGCAACGCCAACGACATCCACCCACGCAACAAGCGCGCTGTGGGTGAGCGCCTGGCCCGCTGGCTGACCGACCCGGCCAACGCCAGCGGCCCGCGCTTGGTCAAGGCCACGCCCAAGGGCAAGGAGATGGTGCTGGACTTCGACCGCCGCGACCTGCAGGTGCATGGCGCCAGCCTCAACGGCTTTGCGCTGGCCCAGGGCGACGGCCCCTTCAAGCCTGCACAGGCCCGCCTGGAGAACGGCCGCGTCATCGTCTCGCACCCCGAGCTGACGGCCCCTGACGCCGTGCGCTTCGGCTGGGTCAACAACCCGTCTGAGAGCAATCTCTACGATGGCAGCGGCCTGCCGGCCCGGCCCTTCCGCACCGATGCGCGGCCCCTGGTCACCACCGGTAGTCGCTACCAGTAAGCGCTCATATCAGCCAAGCGAAACGGGGCGCCTGAGGCGCCCCGTTTTCATTCCAGGTTTCTGAGATCGTCGGCTGCTACTCGGCCACCAGCCACTGCTTGCGCAGCGCCGGCTGCACACCGCGCCGCTTGAACAGCTCGGTCACGGTCAGGAAGCCATAGCCCTGGGCCTTGAGTGCCGGGATCAGGATGTCCAGCAGCTCGGCCGACGGATGCGGCTCCGGTTGCACGTCGTGCAGCAGGATGATGGCGCCGTTGCGCAGGTCGGGGCTTTGCAGCACCTTCTGCGCGCGCTGCTGCGCGGTGACGGCATCGGTGCCCGGCCAGTCGAAGGCGGCAATGCCGCCGGCAAAGGGCAGATCGATGGCCGCCATCAGCGTGGGGCTGACCGACAGGAAGGTGGCGCGGTACCAGGCTGGCTTCGTCCCTGTGCCCTGGGCCACGGCAGCGTAGGCGCGGGCCGTCTCGGCCTTGGCCTCGGGGGCCGAGAGCTTGTCCAGGGCCTTGTGATCAAAGCCGTGCACACCGATCTCGTGGCCCTCGGCCTTGATGCGCTCCACCACGCTGCGGTGGGCAGGCGTCAGACGCTCGCCCAGCACAAAGAAGGTGGCTGCAGCGCCGTGCGCCTTGAGCCGGTCGAGCACGCGCGCGGTTTGCACCGTGTCGGGCCCGTCGTCAAAGGTCAGGGCAACGAACTTGTCCGCCGCCGACGCCAGGCCGCTCATGCACAGAGCGGCCAGCGCGAGCAGCTGGCGTCGGGGGCGAGACAGGCGCATGGCATCAACCCGGGATG
Organism: Roseateles paludis; assembly: GCF_039872745.1. Lineage (NCBI taxonomy): Bacteria > Pseudomonadati > Pseudomonadota > Betaproteobacteria > Burkholderiales > Sphaerotilaceae > Roseateles > Roseateles paludis. The sequence continues at coordinate 789,596 of NZ_JBDPZD010000002.1, forward strand.
TAGTCGAAGTGGCTGAAATCGGCCGTGCGTGCACGGCCGGACGTGTCAAAGGCCAGCATACCGATGAAGGCGCCGGTGAAGGAGCCATGCTCGCCACGGCCGCCTTCGTCGGAGATCACGCTGGCGTCGAGCACCGGGCCGATGGCCGTCCAGCCCTGGCCGACGTCGTAATAGAACTGCAGGTACTCGCCCTTGACCTCGGCCGCCAGGCCCACTTCCTCGGGCACCTGCACCGGCACCTTGACGGGCCAGGTCAGGCGGCTGTCGGGGTAGTCGCCGTTGCAGCTCATGATGGTCAGCACGCGGCCGAGCTTCTCGTCGAGCGTGACGGCCAGGTAGTGCAGCTTGTGGCGGTTGTAGTAGTGCGTGAGGCCGGCCGCCTGCTGGTAGGTGTCGGGGTCGAAGCGCACGCGCGTCTCGGCGCGGAAGTTGAAGTCCTCCTGGCGTCGCGCGACCAGGCTCTGCTCGTACCAGCTGCCGAGCGACTCGCGGCCCGTCAGCTGCAGGGCCGAGCCCGTGAGCTTGAAGAGGCGCTCGGGGTAGGGGGTGCGCAGCCACTGGAACTCGATGGGCAGCTGGGTCTCGCCCTTGAAGTTGCGGCGCACCGGGCCGCACGGCAGGCGCGTGGCGGCAGCCTCCACCTCGACGGCTGGGGTCTGGCCACCCTGGGCCAGGTAGAGCCAGCCGTCGTCCTTCCAGACGCAGCGCTGCAGCGCGGTCTCGCGGCCCAGCGGGCAGCGCGGGCCCTTGGAGGTCTTGAGCGGGCGGCCGCACAAATGGGTGTGATAGACCGAGCCGTCGGGCATCTCGACCATCTGGCCGTGGCCGGCACGCTGCAGCGGCGCGTCGGGGCTGAAGCGGCTGGTGATCAGGTGCTTGTTGGGATGGGTCTCATACGGCCCGTCCACGGCCTTGCTGCGCGCCATGGTCACGGCGTGGTTGTAGCCGGTGCCGCCTTCGGCGGTGGTCAGGTAGTAGTACTCGCCGCGCTTGAAGAGGTGCGGGCCCTCGACGAGGCCGAGGTCAGTGCCGGGGTAGATGTTCTTGATGGGGCCGACGAGCTTCTTGGTCTTGGCGTCCCACTCCTGCAGCAGGATGCCATCGAAGGCCGGGCTCTTGGGGTTGCCGCCCACGCTCTCGGTGCGGTGGTTCCACTGCATGTTGACGAACCACTTGCGGCCGTCGGTGTCGTGGAAGAGGCTGGGGTCGAAGCCCGAGCTGTTGACGTAGGCCGGGTCGCTCCAGGGGCCCTCGATGCTGGGCGCGGTGACGATGTAGTTGTGCGCGTCCTTGAAGGCGCCATCAAAGCGCTTCACGTCGGTGTAGACCAGCCAGAAAAGCCCATCGGCATACGACAAGCAAGGCGCCCAGATGCCGCAGGAGTCACCCTCGCCGCGCATGTCGAGCTGCGAGGCACGATCCAGCGGGTGCGCGATCAGCGTCCAGTTGACGAGGTCGCGCGAGTGGTGGATCTGCACGCCCGGGTACCACTCGAAGGTGGACGTGGCGATGTAGACGTCGTCGCCCACACGGCAGATGGACGGGTCAGGATTGAAGCCGGGGAGGATGGGGTTTTGAATCACGGCAAAAGGGCCGCCCGAGGCGGCTTTGAACAAGGGTGAACGGCGGGCCACAGCGCCGACGGCAGCCATCTTGCGAGGCAGGGACGCACCACTGAGGGCTGCTACCGGCTTTCCGTGGACGTGCCCAATCCGGTGATACCTCTATCCGGATCAACGCACATGACAGATCGAAAAGGTAGCGCTATCATTTCCCGATTCAGCGCTGCGGTCAATGGGCGCAACCCTAGGGCACGGCTATTTCGGCGTTGCCCTAACGTCACCGACCGGCGGTTCATGCGTTCTTCACGGCCACGCGCCTGAACGCGCGCCTACCGCTGCTGTTCTTCTGCCGTTCTTCTGCCGATGTCTTCGACCTACACCTTGTCAGACGACTGTGGTCTGACCGCCAGCTTCACCCCTTTCGGTGCCACCTGGCTCAGCGCCAAGTTCAACGGCCGCGAGCTGATGCTGGGGCATGCCGACGTGGCGGCCTACGCCACCGAGAAAAGCTTCCTCGGCTGCATGGTGGGCCGCTACGCCAACCGCATCGCCGGCAGCCGCTATGTGCTGGATGGCCAGGAGGTCAAGCTGCCGTCCAACGAGGGCCCCAACCTGCTGCACGGTGGCAGCCCGGGCTACCACCTGCGCGACTGGACGCTGCTCTATGCCGACAGCCGCGAGCTGCGCCTCAAGCTGCACTCGCCCGATGGCGACCAAGGCTTCCCCGGCGCGCTGGACGTGGAACTCAGCTACCGCATCACCGGCCCCGGCGAAGTGCGCTTGAGCTGGACCGCACGCTGCTCCAAGCCCTGCCCCGTCAACCTCACCAACCACAGCTACTTCAACCTCGACGGCACCGAGGAGCGCATCGACGCCCACCGCGTGCGCCTGGAAGCGCTGCGCGTGCTGCCCGTGGACTGGGCCGGCCTGCCGAGCGGTGAGCCCACCGCCGTCAACGGCACGCGCTTCGACCTGCGCGAATGGACGCCGGCGCTGGGCGCCGACGGTGCAGGCTTCGACCACTGCTTCATCGGCTCCGGCGCGCAGATGCGCTCGGGCGATGGCCGCGTCCAGCTCGACATCGGCACCAGCCTGCCGGGCCTGCAGTACTACACCGGCCGTCACCTCACCGGCAGCCGCGGCCGCACAGGCCGCGCCTTCCCCGCCTTCGCTGGTTTTGCCATCGAGCCGCAGTACTGGCCCGACAGCCCCAACCACCCCGGTTGGCCCTCCGCCGTGGTGCGGCCTGGTGAAGTCCAGGCTCATCACATCCTCTACCGCTTCTCGACGCCCGCATGAAAGCTCTGAACGAATGGCGCATCACGCAGATGCGCGTCACCCCCATCGCCTTCCGCGACCCGCCGCTGCTCAACGCCGTCGGCATCCACGAGCCCTACGCACTGCGTTCCATCGTGGAGCTGGAGACCAATGACGGCCTCGTCGGCATCGCCGAGACCTATGGCGACGAAGGCATGCTCAAGGCGCTGGAGACGGCCCGCGAGCTGATCGAAGGCTTCTCGCCGTTCGACCTCAATGGCATGGACGAGCGCGTCAAGCACGGCGTCAAGGCCACCAAGAGCGCCGGCTTCGAGATGAACCTCGCCCCCGGCTCCCACGGCGCCAAGAACGCTGCCAAGGTGATGGCGGCATTTGAAGGCGCGATGCTCGACCTCATCGGCCAGCGCCTCGGCGCCCCGGTGTGCGACGTGCTGGGCGGTGCAGTGCGCGACAGCGTGCCCTACAGCGCCTACTTGTTCTTCAAGTACGCCGAGCACATCGAGAAGCCCTATGCGCCCGACGCTTGGGGCGAAGGCATCAGCCCCGAGCAGATCGTGGCCCAGGCCCGCCGCATGCGCGAGCTCTACGGCTTTGGCTCCATCAAGCTCAAGGGCGGCGTGTTCGACCCCGCGCACGAAGTGGCCTGCATGGCCGCGCTGGCCAAAGCCTTCCCCGGCGTGCCGCTGCGCCTCGACCCCAATGCCAACTGGACGCTCGAGACCTCCATCAAGCACGCCCCCGCGCTGAACAGCCTGCTCGAGTACTACGAGGACCCGACGCCCACGCTCGACGGCATGAACGAGCTGGCCAAGCACACCACGCTGCCGCTGGCCACCAACATGGTCGTCACCTCGTTCGAAGAGCTGAAGCAGTCTGTCCGCTACCCCGGCCGTGGCCCCGTGCAAGTGGTGCTGTCTGACCACCACTACTGGGGCGGCCTGCGCGCCACGCAAACGCTCGCGCGCATCTGCGACACCTTCGGCCTGGGCGTGTCCATGCACTCCAACTCGCATCTCGCCCCCAGCCTGATCGCGATGACCCACCTGGCCGCTGCGGTGCCCAACCTCAGCTACGCCTGCGACACCCACTACCCCTGGCAGGAAGAGGAAGTCGCCGCCGAGGGTCGCGTCAAGTTCGTGAACGGCAGCGTCACCGTGCCGCGCACGCCCGGCCTCGGCGTCACGCTCGACCGCGAGGCCCTGCGCACGCTGAATGAGCAGTACAAGTCCTGCGGCATCCGCACCCGCAACGACACGGCCGAGATGAAGAAGTACGACCCGAGCTTCACCGGCAAGTCACCCCGCTACTGATCGCTCGCGAGTAAAGCCGGGCCAGGCAACACCTGGCCCGGCTTTTTTTAGCCCCGATACTGCCTCGCCCGCTTCGGAGGCCCGCCATGCCCATCCTGCACTACCACCCGCTGTCCTCCTACTGCCAGAAGGTGGGCATCGCCGCCGACGCGCTGGGCGTCACGCTCGACAAGCGCCTGCTCAACCTGGGCGACTCAGCCGAGCGCGCGGCCTTTCTGGCGCTGTGGCCGGTGGGCAAGATGCCGGTGCTGGAGGACGCGGGGCGCACGGTGGTGGAGTCCAGCATCATCATTGAGCACCTGCAGCTGCACCACGCCGCGCCCGGGCGCCGCCTGATCCCTGACGACGCCGCCGCCGCGCTCGACGTGCGCCTGTGGGACCGCCTGCTGGACCAATACGTGATGACGCCGATGCAGAAATGCACCGATGACCTGCTGCGCCCCGAGGGCCAGAAGGACCCGCTCGGCCTCGCGCGCGCCACCGACGCGCTGACCCTCGCCTACGGCCTGATCGACGAGCGCCTTGCGGGCCGCGAATGGCTGACCGATGCGGGCTTCAGCCTCGCTGACTGCGCCGCCGCGCCCGCGCTCTTCTACGCCTTCACCTACGTGCCGCTGCCCGCGCAGCACCAACATCTGGCCGCCTACTTCGAGCGCCTGCTGGCCCACCCGGCCGTGGCTGCTGCCCTCGACGAGGCGCGGCCCTTCTTCCGCTACTACCCGGGCCGCGCAGGGCTGGCGGCGCGCTTCCTGCCGCCCGAGGCCTGATCACTCGAGCGCCTCCACCGGCTGGATGCTCAGCGCCGTGCGCAGCTGCTGCGCCAGCGTGAGCAACAGCACCGGCAGGATCACCGCCAGCGCGGCCAACAGCGGCACGCCCAAGCCCGGCAGCAGCGCGACCCGGTCGGCATAGCCGGCCAGGTAGTGCCAGCCCAGCCAGGCCGCCAACGGCAGCGCCAGCACGGCCGCCACGCCCAGCGGCGGCAGGAACTCGCGCAGCAACGCGTGCGCGATGGCGCCACTCGGTGCGCCGTGCAAACGCAGCAGCACGATCTCGCGGCGGCGGCGGCGCAGGGTGTCGGTCATCAAGGCCTGCGTGCCCATCGCAGCCACGGCCAAGGCCAGCGCCGCCACCACCAGCAGCAGGCCGGTGAGCCGCTGCTCCTCGGCGCAAGCCGCAGCGCGCTGGCGGCTGGCCAGGTCCACCTGCAGCAGGCGGTCGGGGCTGAGGCGCTGCCAGGTTTGCAGCACCGCTGCCTCCAGTGCGGCATCGTCGCTGGCGTGCAGGGTCAAGAGCCCAAAGGCCTCGTCGCGCAGCACAAAGAGCTTGGGCTGCGCGGGCAGTTGCCCGGCCTCGAAGCGCAGGTCGTCCACCACGGCCGCCACGCGGTAGGCATCAGTGCCTGCCTGCATGAAGGCACCTCCCCCACGCACCCACTGGCCCACGGCGGCGGCCGGCGAGGCAAAGCCCAGCAGGCGCGCGGCCTGGGCATCGAGCACCACGCGGGCATCGCCCTGCGCGCCGGTGAGCGGGTCGCCCGCCAGCACGCGCATGCCCCAGACGCGGAAGAAGCGCGGCGCCACGGCATTGCTGCGCAGCGTGTGCTGCTGGCCTGAGGGGCCGACGAAGCCCGACAGGTAGTCCTTGGGCCCCACGCCCGTGGGCAGCGAGTCACCCCAGGCCCAGTCGCGCACCTGGGGCAGGTGGGTCAGGGCCTCGATCAGCGCGGTCGGCGGCTCGCCATCGGCCAAGCCGTCCAGCACCAGACGGTGCTCGGGCTCATAGCCGCGGTCGGCCCGCAGCAAGTGCGTGTGCTGCTGCATCAGCACGCCACTCAAGGCCACCAACAGCAGCGCACCCAGCAGTTGCAGGCTCAGCAAACCCTGGCGCAGGCGGCGGCCCCAAGGCCCCTCGCCAGCCGTGCGGGCTTGCAGCGCGCGCGCCGGCGTCTGGCGCAGCGCCAGCGGGGCGGGCAGCAGCATCTGCAGCACGCTCAGCAGCACGCTCACGCCCACGGTGGCGGCCAGCAGCGGCCAGGGCGGCAGATCCGGCAGCCACACGCCCAACCACTGCGCCAGCCACGGGGCCAGCCACCAGCTCAGCAGCACGGCCGCGCCAGCGGCCAGCAGGGCTGGGCCCAGCGCCTCGGCCAGCCACAGCAGCACCAGGTCGCGCCGCCGTGCGCCCACGCTGCGGCGCAGCGCCGTCTCGGCCTGGCGGCGCAGCAGCTCGGCCGCGCGCAGGTTGGCGCCGTTGATGGCGGCCAGCAGCAAGAGCAAGGCCGCTGCGGCGCCCAGGGCCTGCACACGCTGCCAACGCAGCTCGCCGGCCTCGCCCGCAAAGGGCAGTTGCAGCAAAGGCAAGCCCCGGAAGAAAGCCGCCTCGCGGCCCCGGGTCCATTCGGGCGGCAGCTGCGAGATGGCGGGGTTGGCCAGCGCGGCGGCGCGCATCCAGGGGCCCACCTGATCGGCCGTGGCGCCCGGCGCCAGGCGCGCAAACACCCGCCCATTGATCATGAACGGCCACTCCTGCTGCTCGGGCGTGCGGCTGTTGGCCTGGCTGTCATAGCCAGCCAGCAGCTCCAGCATCGGCAGCGGGCTGCGCGGGTCGGGCGTGGGCAGCACGGCGCCCACCACAAAGGCGCGGCCATCCAGCAGGGGCAGGCTGCGGCCCAGAGCTTGCGCGGGCGGCAGGTCACCCCAGAGCTGCTGCGCGAGACGCTCGGTGATGGCGACGGCATCACGCCGTTGCAAGGTGGCGGCCACGTCGCCGTGCAGGGCCTTCATGCCGAAAAGCGGCACCAGCGCTGGGTCGGCCACCAAGAGCGTGGCGCGCTGCGGCAGGCCTGCGCGGTTGCGCAGCAGGAAGCTCTCTTCGCTGACCCGCGCGATGTTCTGTAGCGGCACCTGCATGCGCTTGAGCGCCGGCCCAAAGAACACCGGCGAGGCGGTGAACCACGGCGTGGGCTGGCCCGGCGGGTTGCCCTTGAAGTCGAGCAGCACGATGCGCTCGGGCTCGGGGATGCTGGGGTCGGGGCTGGCCAGTGTCTGCGCCAGCCAAGCCACCAGCAAGGCAGCAGCCAAAGCCAGGGCCAGCACGGCCGGCGCGATCCATTGGCCCCAGGGGCGGCGCAGCGCGCGGGCGGCGTCGAGCAGCAGTGCCGTGTTCATGCATCCACCATCGCATCCACGAGCACACGCCCATCCAGCAAGCGCAAGGTGCGGCCGGCGCGCGCCGCTTGCTCGGCGCTGTGCGTCACCATCACGAGCGTGGTGCCACTGTTGTTGAGCTCGCCCAGCAGGCGCATCACCTCGGCGCCGTGGGCGCTGTCGAGATTGCCGGTGGGTTCGTCGGCCAGCAGCAGCGCGGGGCGTGCCGCGATGGCGCGCGCAATGGCCACGCGCTGCTGCTGCCCGCCGCTGAGCTGGCGAGGGTGATGCTTGGCGCGGTGGGCCATGCCCAGCTGCTCCAGCACCTCGGCCACGCGCTCGCGTTGCGCGGCGGCGCCGAGCGGCCCGTAGCGCAGCGCCAGGGCCACGTTGTCGGCCACGCTCAGCTCGTCCACCAGGTTGAAGCTCTGGAACACAAAGCCGATGCGCCCCGCCCGCAGCGCCGCCAGTTGGGCCTGGCTGCGCGTGGCCATGTCCTCGCCCTGCAGCAGCACGCGGCCGGTGCTGGGCCGGTCCAGCAGGCCCAGCAGGCTGAGCAGCGTCGTCTTGCCGCAGCCCGAGGGGCCGGTGATGGCCACGTACTCGCCCGCCTCGATGTGCAGGCTGACGTCGTTGAGCGCCAGGGTCTCGACGTCGCCCACCACGTGGCGCTTGGTGACGGATTGGAGTTCGATCATGGGAGCCTCAGCTTCGCTTCGGTATGGGGGGTGGCAGAGATCAAGACCTGGTCACCGGCTTGCAGGCCGGCGACCACTTCAACCAGGCCGGCGGCGCGGCGGCCCAGTTGCACGGGCCGGCGCTGCAGCTCCTGGCCCTGCAGCACGTAGACGGGGTCTTGCACGCCGGGGCCTTCGGGCAGCAGCAGCGCGGGGCGGGCCTCGCCCAGTTGCAGGCGCAGCTCCACGGTCTGGCCCGGCCGCAGCACAGGGGCAGTGCCCTCGGCCTGGAAGATCGCGCGCGCCTTGCCGCCCTGCACCTGCGGCAGGGTCTGCGTCAGCGTCCATCTGCCCGCCTCGCTGAAAGCCGGCAGCTGGCCCGTGAGGCGCGGCAGGTAGAACTCATCGACCTCGGCCGCCAGCTGCAAACCAGCGGCAGGGTCATGGATGCGGGCCACGTGCTCGCCCGGGCGCAGGCTCTGGCCCGGCTGCAGCGCAAAGCCGCTGAGCCGGCCGGCCATGGGCGCGCGGGCCGTCCATTGGTCGCGCGAGGCCTGCAAGAGGCGCAGGCCTTGCTGCAGGCCGGCCACGGCCCGGTCCATCTCGGCCAGGGACTGGCTGCGCGTGCGCTGCTCCAGCTGCTGGTCCTCGCGCGCCTGGGCCAGCAGCTGGGCGGCCAGCGTGGCTTGGCGCTCGGCCTGCTCCAGCCCGGCGGCCGACACAAAGCCCGCCGCCGCCAGCTCGCGCTGGCGCCGCCATTGGGCATTGGCCTCTTCGGCCTGCGCGCGCAGCTGGGCCAGCTCGCGCCGGTTCTGCGCCTGGCTGCTGGCCCAGGCGCTGCGCTGCAAGGCGGCATTGGCTTGCTGCTGCGCCACCTCGGCGGCGCGTTGCATCAGCAGGGTCTCTTGCTCGCGGCTGTGCAGCCGGTAGAGCGGCTGGCCGGCTTGCACCAAGGCGCCGTCCTGCACCAGCACGGCCTCGACGCGGCCCGCCTCTTGCGCGTCGATCTGCACCAGGCGCAGCGGCTCGGCGCGCGCGCGCAGCACCAGCTCGTCGCGGAACTCACCCTGCCGCACCGTGGCCAGCTGCGGCTGCTGCACCACCGGCAGCGCCGGCCAGGCCTGGCGCAGCGCCCAGGCGCCGCCCAGCAGCAGCAGGCTTGCCAGCAGCAGCCCCAGCCACCGCCGCGACCACCCCGCCCAGCGGCCGCGCGCCGGCAAGGGGCGGTCCATGGCGGCGCCAGAAAGAGATGCAGTGGCAGAGGACAACATGGCCGCCAGCTTCGCCGCCCGGCACGCGGCGCGCCAGGGCCCTGTCCGCTTCCGAACACCCGGGCTGCGGGTCAGGCAGGCAGCGGCGAAGATGCGACCCATGGAGATGGCGCCCCCCCGCTTGCTCGTGCTGGACGACGATGCCGACATCGGCCTCAGCGCGCAGTTGCTGCTGCAGCGCCGCGTGGGGCCGGTGCGCTGCCTGAGCCGCCCGGCCGAGCTGCTGCCCACCCTGCAGCAATGGCAGCCCGCCCTGCTGCTGCTGGACCTGAACTTTGGCCCCGGCCACACCGACGGCCAGCAAGGCCTGCGCCTGCTGCGCGAGGTGCTGGCCCTGCCCCAGCCGCCCGTGGTGCTGGCCATGACGGCCTATGCCGACCTGCCCCTGGCCGTGCAGGCCATCAAGCTCGGGGCCTTCGACTTCGTCACCAAGCCCTGGGACAACGCGCGCCTGGTGGCCACCTGCCAGGAGGCGCTGCGCGGTGTGCCCGCTTCGGAACCGCTTGCGACTCCCGTCACCGCCCAAACCCCCGCCACACGCTCACTGGCCGCGCAGGAGCGCGCCGCCCTCATCAGCGCCGTGCACGCCGCCGAGGGCAACCTCAGCGAGGCCGCGCGCCAGCTGGGCCTGTCGCGCGCCGCGCTCTACCGCCGGCTGGAAAAGCATGGGCTCTGACCCCCGCAAGCCCTCGCTCTGGCCCGCCCTCATCGGCGCCGCGCTGTTGATGGCCGCCGGCTGGCTGGCCGCGCAAGGCGGTACCCGCGCCCTCAGCGCCGCCGTCATCGCCGCCACGGCTGGCCTGCTGCTGTGGCTACCCAAGCTGCGGCAGCTGCGGCTGCCCAGACAGCAGGCCGAACCCCCCGCCCCACCGCCCGACGCGACCGAGCTGCTGCGCCTGCAAACCCTGCTCGACCACCTGCCCGCCGCCGCCTGGCTGCTGAGCGGGCCGGACCAGCTCACACCGCTGTCGCAGCGCGCACGCCGCCTGCTGGCCCCCGGCGCTGCCAACTCGCCCGAGGCCCTGCGCCAGCAGCTGCTGGCCCGTGCGCAAGGCCAACAGGCTGGGCAGTTGGTCATCGACACCGAGCGCGGCCCCGAGCGCTGGAGCCTGGCGCTGCAGACCCTGCAGTTCGACGGCCAGGCCCTGACCCTGCTCGTGCTGCTGCCGCTCGAATCCGCACTGGAGGCCGAGCGCCTGGAGGCCTGGCGCCAGCTCGTGCAGGTGCTGACGCACGAGATCATGAATTCGCTCACCCCCATCGCCAGCCTCGCCCAGTCCGCCAGCGAGCTGGACGACCGCGAGGAGCGCCAGCTCGCGCTCGACACCATCACCCGCCGTGCCGCTGGGCTGCGCCGCTTTGTGACCGACTTCCGCCGCCTCAGCGAGGCCCCGCCGCCGCAGCTGGAGGTGGTGGAGCTGCAGGCCGTGTGGGCGCGCCTGCAGCTGGCCGTGGCGCCCGCCTGGGTAGCACGCGGCGGCCAGGCCCGCTTTGCCGTGCAGCCGCCCACCCTGTTGGTGCGGGCCGACCCCGCCCAGCTGGAGCAAGCCCTGCTCAACCTCATCAGCAATGCCGAGCGCGCCACGCAAGGCCTGGCCGCGCCCGAGCTGCGCGTGGAGGCGCGGCTGACGCGCAGCAGCCGGCTGCGCATCAGCGTGCAGGACAACGGCCCCGGCGTGCCGGCGGGCATGGAGCAGCAGATCTTCCTGCCCTTCTTCAGCGCCAGCGAGGGCGGGCGCGGCATCGGGCTCACGGTGGCGCGGCAGCTGGTGCATGGCATGGGCGGGCGGCTGCGCCACCTGCGCCCGTTGGAGGGCGGCGCCAGCTTCGTGATCACGCTGTGAAAATGGCGGCATGCAAGCCAGCAGCTATCTCAAGCTCTCGGTCGCCACCGCGCTGGTGACGATTGCGCTCAAGTCGGCAGCCTGGTGGTTCACCGATTCGGTCAGCCTCGCGGCCGATGCGCTGGAGTCGCTGGTCAACCTGGCCGGGGCGCTGTTTGCGCTGGCCATGGTCACCTGGGCCCAGCAGCCGCCCGACGCCGAGCACCCCTACGGCCACCACAAGGCCGAGTACTTCTCCAGCGGCTTCGAGGGCATCCTCATCATTGCCGCTGCGCTGGGCATCTTCTGGGGCGCGCTGGACCGCTGGCGCCACCCGCAGCCGCTCGAATCTATAGGCCTGGGCGTGGCGCTGGCCGTGGTCAGCTCCGCCATCAATGGCGCCTTGGCCTTTGCCATGCTGCGCAAGGCGCGTGAGGTGCGCTCGCTCGCGCTGGAGGCCGATGCGCGCCACCTCTTCACCGACGTCTGGACCTCGGCCGGCGTCGTGGCCGGCCTGATCGGCGTGATGAGCACCGGCTGGCTGTGGCTGGACCCTCTGCTCGCCGGCATGGTGGCGCTCAACATCCTCCGCGAGGGCGTGCACCTGATGCGCGAATCCACCCGCGGCCTGATGGACGAAGCCCTCGACCCCGAGACCCTCGGCCGCGTGGAAAGCGTGCTCAGCAGCTTCCGCGAATCCACCCCCGTGCGCTTTGATCACATCGTCAGCCGCGTGGCCGGCCAGCGCCACTTTGTGGACCTGCACATGCACCTGCCCGCCGCTTGGAGCCTGGGCCAAGCCGCCGAGCTGCGCTCCGCTGTCGAGAAGGGCCTGATGCAAGCGGTGCCGGGTCTGCGCGCCAGCATCCAGCTGCTGCCCACCGACGTCGAAGCCCACTTCGACGACCCGAAAGACAGCATTTAGTCCACCCCTACTGGCTTCGCCAGCCCCCTCAAGGGGGCGCACCCAGTGGCCCGGCAAAGCCGGTTCCACGGGTGCCGCTGAGTCGAGCCAGTGCGACACCAACTCAACGAGGCTTTTCATGATTGCCGTTCTGCAACGCGTATCCATGGCCCGCGTCGAAGTGGCCGGCCGCACCACCGGCGAGATCGGCCCCGGCCTGCTCGTGCTCGTCTGCGCCGAGCCCACCGACACCGAAGCCACGGCCGACAAGATGCTCGCCAAGTGGCTCAAGCTCCGCATCTTCAGCGACCTGGACGTGGGAGGTAGCGGCAAGATGAACCGCAGCGTGCAAGACATCAACGGCGGCCTGCTCATCGTCAGCCAGTTCACCTTGGCGGCCGACACGGCCGGCGGCAACCGCCCCAGCTTCAGCGCCGCCGCGCCCGCCGAGCAAGGGCGGCGGCTTTACGACTACGTGCTGGCCTCCGCCCGCCGGCTGCACCCAGTCGTGGGTCAGGGCGAGTTTGGGGCGGACATGCAGGTTACGCTGGTCAATGATGGGCCGGTGACGATTCCGATGCGGGTGGGGTGAGGGAGTCAAGCTCCGATGGCCTGGCCAGCTGTTGTACTCCAACCGGGAGCGCCCAAGCGGTCTGCCGGCGGTGCAGCAATTGAGCTGATCGCTGCCGTTCGCGCAAGGCATCGCAGCTGGCATCTATAGGCCCTGCTGCGGCCCTTCGCGAGGTCGATTTCGCAGCCGGAAAGCCCTCGATCAAGGCTCGAGCCAAGCTGCACGCAGAGGTAGGCGCTGTAAGCCTGCCGTAGCGGGTCAGCTTGAGAGACGGGTAGTCGTCGCCTCTTATACGAACCAAGACAGTAGCACGGTTATGGAATGTATGAAGCCGTGGTGTCAAAGGTGATTCTATTTAGCACGGACCGCATGAAGCCGCCGACGGCTCGATGCCACATGAACGAATAGACGCGCTCATGTTCGTCCAAGAGTAAGACGGGCTCACCTGCCTGCCTGAATCCAGTCTCGGGATCCGTATATGTGTCGTGGCCGTAGCCGAAGTCGAACCAAAGTCCAGAATAGTTTCGATTGGCGGGGGCCTTTGCAGCATAGGTAAGGCGCCGCCGAGAGTCTCCATCAACATCCCAACAGTTTGCCTTGTAGTCCAGTCTACTTATCTCCTTCGGGTCATCACTCATTGCCGCAATTTCGCCTCCCGGCCCCGGAACTAGCGTGATTAGCCGGTTTAGAACTTGAAAGTTCTTTAGAGAACGACCGCCATCGGAGAAGTCGTGACACACAAAGCCAAAATTGTAGGCGACATTCGTCACAGATTGATTTCGACGGAGTTCTGTACTCATTAGCGAGAGCATCGACTCAAAGAGATTCTTTGCACCCGGAACGGCTGCGTGATACCAATGATGAAAAGTCTTCAGCAACACGCCGCGTTTCTCAAGAACAATACGATTGTTGTAGCACTGAACGTGAAAATCATAAATGTCATCATCGTATTGAACCGAAAAATAGTCTGTTCCAGTTCTCTGCTCAAGACGGTCCTCTGAAAAGAACTCGGCCGATCTCAACAGGCGACTGGCGTCGTCATGCAAACGATCATGCAGCAGTGTTCTGAGTTTCTGATTCTCCCAGTCAGCAATCGGTGGAAAGTATGCTGTTAGCGAGAAGCTGTTTATATTTCGAACCTGGTATGGGAATGCGCCTTGCTTATCTTGGGCGTCCCAAGAGGGAATGTTGAGATTTGTTGGCATAGAATTAGTCCTTGTAGTCGAGAACGGCTTCCGTGACTTCTATGATTGCTTCGCACGCGTCTTCAAACGCATAGGCCTTTCTAGAAAGTGCAGGAAAGACAATTTGCTGAAGTGCTCGAGCACCCATTTGAACTGCGGCTGCTCGTCGAGCAACAGCTTGCATGAAACCATCTGAAAATACCAGTTGCTTTCCGAGTTGTTCAAAATGCGCCTTCCATACGAGCAAAGGGGAGGTCTGTTCGTGCTGGAGAATCCTGAGAAGCGCATCTTCAGCAAGCAATTCATACTGGATGATTGCCGGCAATCTGGCGACCATCTCTGGCATAAAACCAAAGTTTACAACGTCGTCTGCGACGAGTGTCTTCTTAGGGGCAGAACGAAGAAGGCTAGCAACCTCGGGACGCCGCTTGCGTATGTTTTCCGGACCGTCAATGCCTACAAATGCTCCTCCGACAAGTACCAAGAGACCCCTAGTGACTGCTCCTGGCTGAGATCCGTACTGACCTTCAACAAACTTGAGTAGCATTCTCTGGACATCGCTCTTCCATTGGCGATTCGGATCATCCGGACGGATGGCAAGTTTGTCAAACTCATCGAAGAAAACAATCGCCTTTTTTGGCAGGTTGGAAGGGCTAGGCGATGTCGAATCAGCATATTCCTGTGTCGCGGCGTAACGACTCTCAGATATTAACTCGTCGAGGCGCTCGTTGACCCATTCCACTGTATTGCCGTTGCGCGCGCCAGACGGCACAAGTGTGGTTGAGTCAACAACCAGGAATGGAATGTTTAGAAAATTGCTAGCCACTTGTATTGAGAATGTCTTACCCGATCCAGTTGGGCCGACGATTAGACCGTTTGGGGGCGCAAGCAACGGATATTTGCTAGCATTCCAAGACAAGTGCATCGATAGCAAAAGACTGAGCCGCTCCTTGGCTTCTATTTGACCAACAACCATCGTGTCAAGCTCGGCCTTTATCAGGGCCGCACGAATATTCGTTGCCATGGCACTCATGAAGCCTTTGCCTCCCCGTTGTTGCTCCGAAGTTTGTTTCGTATTTCTTTTAGTTCCTGCTGAAGGGTAATGAGTTCCGAGAGCCGTTCGATCAGCTCATCTTGGTTCTTTCGCAGCGCAGGGTTAGATGCTGCTGTCACTCTGATGCTATCAATCAGTGCGTGTAGTTGAGTTTCTGCTACTGGAACCTCTGTAATAGCGGGATTTAGTTGGGTGATTGCAAGCCGATGTTCAGCGATAATTGCTCTTGTGCTTTGGAGATGAGTAGCAAGAGCTAGCTGATAAATTTGACTTGTCGCCAGCGCTTGCTGTTGCGTGTTTCTCATTTCGGTGAGCGTCGCGTCTGTGTGCTGCTTCCACGCTGTGTATGCCACGCCGATAAGAGCGATACCTGAAAAGAGGGAGGTTGCCGGCCCGAATGAATCGCCCAGCTTTCCCGCTTCGTCCCAAGAGCCTAGCAATACCCGGGCGACGACAGGAGGAGCCATCCACAACAGAATCAGGACGACCAATGCAATGATTGGAATGCGCGGCCGCTGCGTGGGGATCGCCGCTGGTTGCGTTACTTCTGTCACCTTGAATGCTCCTATTCTCAGAATGAGTTGGGCGCCATTTGGCGAGTGGTGCGACGTCTAACGTGTTGTAGAAGGATCATTAACGATCCGCACAACATTTTCCGAATGCCTAGACGCGCAAACAAGGACGCTCATCAACTACAGAACTTGCCGGAGGCAACGAACATCGCAAGCCAGAAAGCGACGTCGGCCAACGACATACCGGAGTTGCCGCGCGATCCTCGGCAGCCCTTCGATTGGACGTTCTCGTGTGGCAGGTTGTCTTGGTCGTTGCACTTTGAACCGAGCCCTCAGGATGTGCGCTGGCTTGGAGCGAGTATGACGCGCCATGCAAAGGGAAATGGTCCCGATGTTGGGCCGAAAGCATTGGCGCTAACCCTGCTAGCGTGCGCACCCCAAGGCGCCCAAAAGGCTGCGCCCAAGTGGATGTTGGCCGCACTATCCTGTGGCTTTTGTGCGAGCCGTGCCGCCTGGTCACGGAGCAAGCATGGCCATCGACCAGATGCAGTACCCCGAAGATTCAGAAGACAGCGATCACACGCCTGCGGAGCGTGCGGCGGCGGCCTCGCGCAGCACCTGGGTCAGCGTGCTGGTGAACCTGGTGCTGACCAGCGTGCAGATCCTGGCCGGTGTGCTGACCAAGTCGCAGGGCCTGATCGCGGATGGTGTGCATTCGCTGTCGGACCTGGTTGCCGACTTCGTGGTGCTGCTGGCCAACCACCATAGCCAGAAGGACGCCGACGAGGACCACCCCTACGGGCATCGCCGCTACGAGACGGCGGCCTCGCTGGTGCTCGGGCTGCTGCTGCTCGGCGTGGGCCTGGGCATGCTGTGGTCGGCGGTGGTCAAGCTGGAGCAGCCGGAGGCAATCCCGCAGGTGCACATGGCCGCGCTGTGGGTGGCGCTGGGCGCCCTGACGGCCAAGGAGCTGCTGTTCCGCTACATGCTGGCGGTGGCCAAGCGGGTCAAGTCCAGCATGCTGGTGGCCAATGCCTGGCACGCGCGCTCGGATGCCGCGTCGTCGCTGGTGGTGGGGCTGGGCATCATCGGCAACCTCGCTGGCTACCCCATCCTCGACCCCATCGCAGCGGCCATCGTGGGCTTCATGGTGACGCGCATGGGCTGGGGGTTTGGCTGGGATGCCCTGCACGACCTGATGGACCGCGCGGTGGACGATGACGAAGTGGCCGCCATCCGCCAGACCTTGGCAGAGACGCCCGGCATCCAGGGCGTGCACGACCTGCGCACGCGCAAGATGGGCGACATGGTGGTGGTGGATGCGCACATCGAGGTGGACGCCACGCTCAGCGTCGAAGCCGGGCATGACATCGCGGTCGAAGCCCGCCGCCGCGTGATGCAACGCCACCGGGTGCTGAACCTGATGACCCATGTGGACCCCTGGCGCCGCCCCGACGGCGACCATGAGAAGGTCCCGTCCGCAGCGCAGGGCTGAGCCACGATGGACAAGCGCAGCGGGCTGAGCACGCCTGAGGCCGAGGCCCGGCTGCGCCGCGATGGCCCGAACGAGCTGCCGGCCGCCGCCCAATCGGGCGCCGCGCTGCTGCTGTGGGAAGTCTTGCGCGAGCCGATGTTCCTGCTGCTCGTGGCCTGCGGCGCCATCTACCTGGCGCTGGGCGACCGCAATGAAGCCTTGATGCTGCTCGGCTTTGTGCTGGTGGTCATCGTGATGACCTTTGTGCAGAAGCGCCGCAGCCAGGCGGCGCTGGAGGCGCTGCGCGACCTCTCCAGCCCGCGCGCGCTGGTGATGCGCGATGGCAAGCCGGTGCGCGTGCCGGGCAAGACCCTGGTGGCGGGCGACCTCGTCTTGCTGGCCGAGGGCGACCGCGTGCCGGCCGACATCGAGCTGCTGGAGGCCAGCTACCTGACGGTGGATGAGTCGCTGCTGACGGGCGAGTCCCAGCCGGTGTTGAAGCAGGCCCGCGCGGCCAACGACACCGAGGCTGCAACTGCGGACCAGCGCTGCTATTCAGGCTCGCTGGTGACGCAGGGCACCGCGCAAGGCTGCGTGGTGGCAACCGGCCCGCGCAGCGCGCTGGGCCGCATCGGCGCATCGCTGGGCAGCATCGCCATGGACGAGACGCCCATCCAGCGCGAGACCGGGCGCATCGTCCAGCGCCTGGCGCTGGCCGGCGCCTCGATCGCCCTCGTGCTGGCCCTGGGCTGGGCGCTCAGCCGTGGTGACTGGCTGACCGGCCTGCTGGCCGGCCTCACGCTGGCCATGGCCATCCTGCCCGAGGAGCTGCCGGTGGTGCTGACCATCTTCCTCGGCCTGGGTGCCTGGCGCCTGGCGCGTGAACAGGTGCTGACGCGCCGCATCCCGGCCGTCGAGCTGCTGGGCGCAACCACCGTGCTCTGCGTGGACAAGACCGGCACGCTGACGCGCAACCAGATGGAGGTGCGCCGCCTGTGGGTGGACGGTGCCAGCTTTGAGCTGGCGGACCAGGCCGTTGACGCGATGGCGCATGCCTTCCATCCGGTGCTGGAGTACGCGGTGCTGTCCAGCCACCGGCGTGCCTTTGACCCGATGGAGGCGGCCATCGGCGCTGCCGGCCAGCGCTGGCTGCAGGGCTCTGAGCACCTGCATGCCGACTGGACCCTGGTGTCCGACTACCCGCTGTCGCGCGAGCTGCTGGCGATGTCGCGGGTCTGGCGCTCGCCCGACCAGCGCGAGCTGCTGGTGGCCGCCAAGGGCGCGCCGGAGGCCATCGTCGACCTCTGCCACCTGCCCGCGTCACAGCGGCAGCACATCGCGGAGCAGGTGGCCGCCCTGGCGGCCGATGGCCTGCGCGTGCTGGGCGTGGCGCGCGCCGTGTTCGCGGCCAAGGCCCTGCCCCCCATCCAGCACGACTTCGACTTCGAGTTCGTCGGCCTGGTCGCGCTGGAAGACCCGGTGCGGGCCGACGTACCTGCCGCCATCGCCGAATGCCGCGCCGCCGGCATCCGCGTTGCCATGATCACCGGCGACCATCCCGCCACCGCACTGGCCATCGCCCGGCAGGCCGGGCTGCAGGTGCAGGGCGGCCCCCTCAGCGGGACGGAGCTGGACACGCTGGACGATGCAGCCCTCGCGGAGCGCCTGCGCGACACCCAGGTGTTCTGTCGCGTGCGGCCCGAGCAGAAGCTGCGCCTGGTGCAGGCGTTCCGGGCGCGGGGTGACGTGGTGGCGATGACGGGCGATGGCGTGAACGACGCCCCGGCGCTCAAGGCGGCGCACATCGGTGTGGCCATGGGCGGGCGCGGCACCGACGTGGCACGCGAGGCGGCCGACCTGGTGCTGCTGAACGACGACTTCGGCTCGCTGGTGACCACCATCCGCTACGGCCGCCGCGTCTTTGCCAACCTGCGCAAGGCCATCACCTTTGTGCTGGCCGCGCACCTGCCCATCATCGGCCTGGCCCTGGCACCGCTGCTGATGGGCTGGCCGCTGATCCTGATGCCCGCGCACATCCTGTTCCTGCAGCTCGTCATCGACCCCGCCTGCTCCATCGTCTTCGAGGCCGAGGCCCTGGAGCCCGGCGCCATGCACCAGCCACCGCGCCCGCCGCAGGCCCGGCTGTTCGACGCGGCCCTGGTGCAGCTCGGGCTGGCACAAGGCGTCGGCCTGCTGGCGACCGTGCTGGCCGGCTACCTGCTCGGCGTGCAGCAGGGTGGCAGTGACGATGCGGGGCGCACGGTGGCCTTTGCCGTGCTGGTGCTGGGCAATCTGGGCCTGATCCAGGCCAACCGGTCCTGGGCAGCCCGCGGCGCTGCGCCGCGCGCCGTGAATGCCGCCTTCCGGTGGATCGTGCTGGGCACGGGCGTGCTGCTCGCGCTGGCGCTCGGGGTTGGGCAGGTCGCCGCGCTGTTCAAGTTCAGCGCGGCGTCGGCAGCGCTGCTGGCGCTGATCGCCGCGCTCGCCGTGGCGAGCTGGGCCTGGTGCACCGCCACGGTCAGGCTGCTGCGGCAACGGCGCTGAAGCTCAGTCGTCGTCATCATGGTGGTGGCCGCGCCGCTCGCCCTGCGTTGCGATGGCGCCGCCCGCATCACCCTGCATGGTCTGCCAGCCGATGAAGCCCAAGTAGGTCGCCAGCACCAGCATGGCCAGCCAGCGGCGGTTGGCCTTGACCAGGTCGGGGCCCGGGCCAGGCAAGCGGCCGGTCAGCATCGGCGTGGCTAGGTTGCGGCGGTGCCGGATCGACAGCAGCAGGATGAGCCCGAGGTGGGCCATCACCAGGGCCAGCGCCGAGTTGGCAAAGAGCTCGTGGACCTCTTCCATGGCGTCTTCCAGCCCCAGCCATTCGACATAGCCGGCATAGCCTGACAGCACCAGCGGTGCCGCCACCACCAGCAAGAGCAGCATCGCCGCGCCCATGCCCAGCGTGGCAGCGCGGGGCAGGTCCACACGCCCGGCGCGGGCGTTGCGCAGCCAGTCGCCCAGCCCCGCCACACGGTGCCACAGCAGGGACAGGCGCGCCTGACGCGGGCCGATGAGGCCATAGACCAGGCGGAACAGCAGCAGGCCGCCGAAGGCACAGCCCAGGGTCACGTGCACGTCGCGCCAGCGCTCGGACTCGGCCGTGAGCCAGGCGCCCGCAAAGCTCAGCGCAAAGAGCCAATGGAAGGCCCGCATGGGCGCGTCGATCATCAAGCGCGCGGGACGCACCGGCTGGGTGGGCCGGGCCGTGCCAGCACCGTCCGGCGTGGCAGAGATGGAAGGGGTAGTGGTCGTCATGAGGTGCTCCTTGAATCGGCTTCAGTCGCCCCAGGCCGCGCGCTGGCGGGCACTGAGGCCATCGGGCATGCGCAGCGCGTGTTCGCTGTACTGGCCCTGGTCGGCCCGGGTGTGGCAAGCCATGCAGTTGGCGGCCGAGCGGACGCTGGGCAGACGCCAGGTTGCCGGCTCGATCTGGCGGTGCTTGCGCTCGAACCTGGCGCTGCGGGTGATGCGGTCTTCGGGCGGCGCTGCTGACTGCCGCCGGTCGGCGTTGTCCTGCAGCCAGCGGCTCAGTTGCTGGAGGTCCTGCGGGTCCAGCGAGGCGTCGGTGCCGTAGTGCCGATCGAGCCCGCCCATCAGCCGCGCCCAGGACGCCGCCGGCAGCAGCCGCGGCGCATAGGCCACGTGGCAGGCCGCGCACTCCTGGACATAGGCCTTGGGCCAGACGACGCGGGACCGGCCCTCGTGGTCATCGGCCTGGCAGGCCAGGCTCAACGAGAGCGCCAACAGGGCTAGTGCTGTCCGGGAGAAAGGGGTGGTGAGTTTCATGAGCATCTCCTTCGTTCAACGCAGGGTCTGCAGCCAGGCCAGCACGTCGGCCTTCTCGCCGGGCGTGCATTCGCGCTGGGCCACGTCTTTGCAATTGCGGCGAAACCATTTCTCCACGCGGCGCTCGTCGGTGAAGGCCTTGGGGTTGAAGGCGGGGGCCAGGGCGTCGATGGACTTCGCCGTCACGGCATGCCGCCCCGCGCTGGTGGGGCGCTGGCCGTGGCAGGACGCGCAGGACCACTCGCCCCCCTGGCGGCTGGTGAAGAAGGCCTGCCCGCGCTCGGCCCGGGCCGGGGCGCCGGCCGCTGCTTCGTAGCCCGCCAGCAGCTGGGCCGGCGTGGTGCTCTGGGCGTGCGCCGGTGCCGCCAGCGCGGCTGCGGTGAGCAAAAGGGTGAGGGTGAGCTTGATGGGCATGGTCTTCCTTGGGGTTGACGGTGCCATCATCGAAAGCCGTGCTTGAACCTTTGCTGAACCCCTCGTTCATCCGCCGTTCAGCTTGGCCGCCCGACACTTGCACCATGAAGGCACCCTGCTGGTCCTGCGCCCTGCCCTACGTTGCTGCACTTTGCGTGGGCGCCGGCGTGGCCCTGCACGCCCAGGCGGACGACCGGCGCGACCACGACCGCGATCACGACCGGGCACGTGCGGCACTCAAGGCCGGCGAGGTGCTGCCCCTGCAGGAGGTGCTGGACAAGGTGCAGCGCAGCCACCCGGGCGAGGTCCTGGAGGTGGAGCTGGAACGCGAGGCTGGCCGCTGGGTCTATGAGCTCAAGCTGCTGCAGAGCGGTGGCCGGCTGCTGCGCCTGGACGTGGACGCCAAGACGGCCGCCGTGCTCAGAAGCCGGGCTCGGCACGCGCCCACGCTTGAAGGCAAGGCGGCGTCGGCCGCCAGTCCGGAGCCGCGGCCATGAGGGTGTTGCTGGTCGAGGACGAGGCCGTGCTGCGGTCGCAGCTGCGGCAGTTGCTGGAGCAGTCGGGCTACGCCATCGACGAGGCGGCAGACGGCCCCTCGGCCCTGCACCTCGGCGCCACCGAGCCCTACGACGCCGTGGTGCTGGACCTGGGCCTGCCCTTGCTGGACGGCCTGTCGGTGCTGCAGCGCTGGCGGGCCCAGGGGCTGGGCATGCCGGTGTTGATCCTGACCGCGCGCGACAGCTGGCACGAGAAGGTGGCCGGCATCGACGCAGGCGCCGACGACTACCTGGCCAAGCCGTTCCACACCGAGGAGCTGCTCGCCCGCCTGCGTGCCCTGGTGCGCCGCTCGCACGGCCTGGCGTCGCCGCTGCTCCAGCAGGGCGACATCACGCTGGACACGCGCACCGGCACGGTCACGCTCAAGGGCGTCACCGTCAACCTCACGGCCCACGAGTACCGGCTGCTGGCCTACCTGATGCATCGCGCGGGCGAGGTGGTCTCGCGCAGCGAGCTGGTTGAGCACCTGTACGCGCAGGACTTTGACCGCGACTCCAACACCGTGGAGGTGTTTGTGGCCCGGCTGCGGCGCAAGCTTGGGGCCGACCTGATCGAGACCGTGCGCGGCATGGGCTACCGGCTGGTGCCGGCCGCGTGATCGCCATCGCTTTGCGCTGACATGGCCGCTCTCAAGCTCCGCTCGCTGCGCCGCCGTTTGCTGGTGGTGACGCTGCTGACGGCGGGCCTGACGCTGGTGGCCTCAGGCCTGCTGCTGTCGGCCTTGTTCCGCGAGCATGTGCGGCAGCAGTTCATCGAGCGGCTGACGGCCGACCTGGACCAGGTGCTGGCCCGGCTGGAGGTGGACCCGCAGGGGCTGCCCAGCGTCGACGCTGCAAAGCTCTCCGACCCGCGCTGGACGCGGCCGCACTCGGGCCTGTACTGGCAGGTCGACGGTGCCGGCGCCGATGGCAAGCCCGGCCTGCTGCGCTCACGGTCGCTCTGGGATGAAGACCTGGCCGCGCCGCAGGACATGCCGGGCCAAGGGGAGCTGCATGTCCATCAGGTGGTGAGCCAGCGCGGCGAGCCGCTGCTGCTCATCGAGCGCAGCTTGCAGGCCGATGGCGCCGCCGGCCCCTGGCGTGTGATGGTGGCCGCCAGCACCGACCCGCTGGCGCGCGCCGCCGAACGGTTTGACAAGGCGCTGGCCGGTGCGCTGCTGATCCTGCTGCTGTTGCTGTGCACCGGGGCGGCGCTGCAGGTCACGCTGGGGCTGGCGCCGCTGGGCCGGCTGCGCTTGGCGCTGGCGGCGCTGCGGGACGGGCAGACGCAGCGCCTCGAAGGTCGCTACCCGAGCGAGGTCCAGCCGCTGGTGGACGACCTCAACGCCCTGCTCGATCGCCAGGCCTCGACGCTGGAGCGCGCCCGGGCTCAGGCGGGCAATCTCGCGCATGCGCTGAAGACACCGCTCACCATCCTTGGCCAGGGCGCCACGCAGGCGAGTGCCTCTGACACGGCGCGCGCCGAGCTGCCCGCCCTGGTGCTGGACCAGGTGCAGGTGGCACGCCGGCATATCGACTGGCACCTGGCACGTGCGCGCGCCGCAGCGGCCCAGGGCTCGGGCGGTCTGCGCACGCCCTTGCAGCCGGTCGCCGAGGGGTTGGTTCGCGTCATGCAGAAGGTGCACGCCGGCAGGCATCTGTCGATCCGGGCCGACGTCGATGCACGGCTGGCGTTTGCCGGCGAGTCCCAGGACCTGCAGGAGATGCTGGGCAATCTGCTGGACAACGCCTGCAAGGCGGCCCGCTCACAGGTGCTCGTCAGCGCCATGCAGACCGGGCGCCACTTGCGCGTGACCGTTGACGACGACGGCCCCGGCATCCCGACAGACCAGATGGCCCAGGCGCTGGCGCGCGGCCACCGGCTTGATGAAACCACGCCCGGCAGCGGGCTGGGCCTGGCCATCGTGCAGGAGCTGGCCACCTTGTACGAGGGGACGGTGGAGCTGGGTGTCAGCGCACTGGGCGGCCTGCTGGTGCTGCTGGTGCTGCCTGCGGCCTGAGGCCATCACGGGGCCGGCCTGGAGAGCGTTCGCGTCGCCGATGGCGCCATCGGCGAGACTCCGGGCCGTATGGAAATGATCGAGATCCTGTCCTTCTGCAGCGCGGCGCTGGCGTCCTTTGTGGCCTTGCCGCTGCTGCTCCGGGTGCGTGTGGGTGTGCAGGGCGGTGCGCCGCAGATGTGGCTGGGCGCCTTCATGCTGGCGGTGGCGATGCTGTCGGTGTCGAGCACCTACTGGTATCACATGCAGCCGGCGCTGTTCGGGTTGCTGGACTGGCCGGTGGCCGTGCTGGGGCCCTGCTTCTACTTCTATGTGCGGCGCATGGTGGGGCTGGGGACGGGGCGCTGGCCGTGGCTGCACTTTGTGCCGCTGGGGGTGCTGGCGGGCCTGCTGCTGTGGGCGCATGGGGATCTGCGCGAGCGAGCGTGGCGCTTCGACAGCATCTTGATGGCCTACGAGCTGGTGGCCACTGCGTATGCGCTGGTGGCAGCGGTGCGGCTGCACACCTACCGGCGCCGGCTGGAGCAAAGCTTCTCGTCGCTGAGGGGGCGCGACCTGCTGTGGCTGAGCTGGTTGTGCGTGGTGGTGGTGCTGATCTTGACGATCTGCGTGCTGACGAGCCTGGCGGGGGGCATCTGGATCTGGCTGCTGATGGTGCTGCGGCTGGCCGTCGTCTACGTGGTGGGCTGGTATGGGCTGCGCCAGGGGGCGATTGCGCTGCCGAGCGAGATGGTGGAGCCGGCGGCGACAGTCCCGGCCGCCCAGGCCGAGGCAGAGACGGCAGCGCCCGTGACTCCGGACGCGCCGGAGGCCGACGCCGCCACGCCCGCCACACCCGCCACACCCGCCAGTACGACCGCCGAGGTCGCCGAGACGGAAAAGTACGCCCGCTCGGGCATGACCGCCGCCGCCGAGGCCCTGATCGGCCAGCGCCTGGCGCAGCGCATGCAAACCCAGCGCGACCATCTGGAGAGCGACCTGACCCTGGCCGAGCTCGCCGGGCGCATTGGCACCTCGCCGCAATTGCTGTCGCAGTACCTGAACCACCGGCTGGGCCTGAGCTTCTTTGACTACGTGAACGGGCTGCGGGTGGCCGAGGTGCAGGCCCTGCTGGCCGACCCGGCGCGCGCCAAGACGCCGGTGCTGGACCTGGCCTTTGAGGCGGGGTTCAACAGCAAGTCCACCTTCAACGCCGCGTTCCGCCGGGTGTGCGGGATGACGCCGTCGGAATGGCGGCGCCGGCCGCCAACCTCGCCCGAGGGGGTGGGTGCTCCGGCAAATCCCTGATTCAGCGTGCGGGCCGATCCGCTCGGACGCCCGCCACCCCCGTCCTCGCAAGACTGCGGCCGCAGTGCTGCGCCACCCCCGGGCGCGGCCCAAGCCAATAGAGGACGAGACAGGCATGCAGATTTCCAAACTGGGCGCAACGACGGCCGTTGCCCTGACCCTGGCCGCCTGCGGCGGCGGTGGCAGCAGCACGATCACCGACCCACCCGTACCGGCGCCCACGCCAGCGCCGGCACCGGCGCCAACCCCGGCTCCTACACCGGCCCCCACCCCCGCCCCGACCCCGGCGCCTGAACCCGCGCCGGCACCGACGCCCGCCCCAACACCCGCTCCAACGCCGGCCCCGTCACCCGATCCCACGTCCTTCGCCATCAACTCCTTGAGCTTTGCGGCCAATACGGTGATGCCCAGCAAGTACACCTGCAATGGCGGCGAGACCAGCCCGAACCTGCAATGGACCATCAGCTCGGACGCGGTCAAGGGCTTTGCGCTGATCATGGAAGACCCGGACGCCGTGCCCATCGTCGGCTATGCCTATGTGCACTGGAACGTGTTCGGCATCCCGGCCACGGCGCGGGAGCTGGCCGAGGGCGCCTCGCGCAAGAGCATGCCGGCCGGCAGCGTGGAGGGTCTCAACGACGACCGCGTGGCCCGCTACTCGGGGCCCTGCCCGCCGTCTGGCAATGGCACCCACCACTACAGCTTCACGCTCTACGCGCTGAACACCAATGCGCTGGGCATCGACACCTCCCGGCCCTGGCGCAAGGCTGACTTTGAGCGCCTCTACCTCAGCTCCATCGTGCAGAAGGTGGAGATGCAGGCCACCTTCAGCCGCTGAAACCGCTGAACGCCACGATGCCCGCCCCAACGATGACACCCCGCCATCGCCCCCACCCACGGCGGCGCGAGGCCACGCTCTGGCTCTCGCTGCTGGCGGGGTGCGGGGGCGGCAGCAGCGCCAACGCACCCACGCCGACGCCCACCACCCCGCCATCGACCAGCACCGGCAACGGTATCGGCACGATGGCGGATCAACTGGGCACCGCCCTGGCCACCGCCGCGCCCGACCAGCCCGGCGTCAGCGTGCTGGTGATGCAGGACGGCGTCGAGACCTACAGCGCCCAGCGCGGCATGGCCAACACCCTCACGCGCACGCCAGTCAGCCGCAGCACGGGCTTCCGGCTCGCCTCGGTGAGCAAGCCCTTCACGGCGGTGGCGGTGATGCAGCTCGTCGAGCAAGGCCGGCTCACGCTGGCCGACTCCATCCTCGACCACCTGCCCGAGCTGCCCGCGAACTGGCGGCCCATCACCCTGGAGCACCTGCTGTCGCACCAGTCGGGCATCGTCGACATCTTCAATGACTTCTGGACCCCGGCCGTCTTCAACAACATGACGCTGGACGGCCTGCTGACCTACCTGTCCACCTCGCAGCGCACGCTGGAGTTCGCGCCCGGCACCCGGGGCGACTACAGCAACACTGGCTTCATGCTGCTGGCCAAGATCGTCGAGCGGCGCACGGGCAAGCGCTTTGGCCAGCACATGGCCGAAGCCGTCTTCCAGCCCGCCGGCATGCTGGGCAGCTACATCAACGACGAGTTCCAGCCCATCAAGCCCGGTGACGCCCTCAACCACGGCGATCGCACCACCTTCTACGGCTTCACCACCTACTTCAAAGGCTCGATGGCGCAGGTCAGTTCGGCCGACGACTTTCTGCATTTCTTCCAAGCCCTGCTGGCCGGCCGCCTCGTCAAACCCGAGACCCTGGCCGACATGTGGCGCCGCCGGGCCGTGCTCGTTGGCGGCGGCGCGATGGGGCTTGGCTTTTTCTTGACCGCCAATGGCGTGACCCACCAGGGCGAATGGGACAGCTTCTACACCGTGATGAGCATCGACACGCAGCGCAAACGTGCCTGGACGGTGCTCACCAACTCAGGCGCAATCGGCCACAGCCAGGTGACCGAGATCGATCGCATCGTCAGCCGGGCGCCCTGAAAATGCCGGGCCCCCTCTCCACGGCGCACCGGCATGCTCCCCATCGCCCTGATCGACTCCACCGACGGCCTCACCCCCACGCTCGACCGCCCGCGCCCTGACCGCCTGGTCAGCGGCAACCCGCTGCGCAAGACCTGGGTGCTGCACGAGGCCGGGCCGGTAACCGCCGGCGTGTGGGAGTGCGAGGTGGGCCGCTGGCGCATCGTCTTCCCGCCCGAGCGGCAGGAGTACTTTCACGTCCTCTCAGGCCGCGTGCGCCTGCATGGGCCGCAGGGCGCCACCGACATCGGCCCCGGCCAGGGCGGCGTGATCCCGCCGGGGTTTGAGGGCGAGTTCGAGGTGCTGGAGCCGGTGCGCAAGCAGTTTGTGTTGGTGGACACCGCTGCTCAGTAACGCGCCGGCACAAACATCTCGGCCGGCACCGGGTGGCGCACGTAGTCGTCGTGGCGCTCACGCTCGGGCAACGCGATCTCCGTGCGCTCGACCTCGTGGTACGGGAACTGGTCGAGCAGGTGCTGGATGCAGTTGAGCCGCGCGCGCTTCTTGTCGTCGGCCTGGACCACCCACCACGGGGCCTCGGGGATGTGGGTGCGCTCCAACATGCTCTCCTTGGCGCCGGTGTAGTCCTCCCAGCGGCGGCGGGACTCCAGGTCCATGGGCGAGAGCTTCCACTGCTTGAGCGGATCGTGGATGCGACCGAGGAAGCGCACGTGCTGCTCGTCGTCGCTGATCGAGAACCAGTACTTGATGAGAGTGATGCCCGAGCGCACCAGCATGCGCTCAAACTCAGGGACCGAGCGGAAGAACTCCTCGACCTCGTCCTCGGTGCAAAAGCCCATCACGCGCTCGACGCCAGCGCGGTTGTACCAACTGCGGTCGAACAGCACGATCTCGCCACCCGCCGGCAGGTGCGGCACGTAGCGTTGGAAGTACCACTGCGTGCGCTCGCGGTCGTTGGGTGCGGGCAGCGCCACCACGCGGCAGACGCGCGGGTTGAGCCGCTGGGTGATGCGCTTGATGGCGCCGCCTTTGCCGGCAGCGTCGCGCCCCTCGAAGAGGATCACGACCTTTTGCTTGGTGTGCGCGACCCAGTCCTGCAGCTTGACCAGCTCGCGCTGCAGCCGGAAGAGCTGCTTGAAGTAGGTCAGGCGCTGAGACTGCGCCGCCTCGTCAGCCGGGCCGTCCAGGCCCCGCAGCGCCTCGTCGACGCTGCGGTCCTCGATCTCCATCTCCAGCTCTTCGTCATAGCCGTCGAGTAGGTCGCGGCGGATGCGTGCGTGGAGGCTTGGTTCGGTGGGGTCGCTCATGCCGGGCATGGTGAACGCCCGGCATGACGGTTTGTTGAACGCTCAGCGGGCGACGGCACCCGTCACGTACCCGCTCTCGGGCGGCCCCAGGTAGCTGGGCTTCAAGCCACCGGCGTCGATGACCAGCTTGTGCAGCACGACGCCGGGCTCCAGCACCCAGAACTTGAGCACATGGGCGCCTGGGGCGCTGACCTCGTGGCGGGTCTGGAAGGTGGCGGCCGAGTTGGAGACATTGCGCTCCCACTCGCGGCTGCCGTCGCCCACACCGCCGGCGGCGTGCATGTTGACGATCTGCAGCGGGCCGTCGTCGATGGAGACGGCAAAGCGCAGGCCGTTGGCAGGCCAGTCGGGCTGGAACTTGAGCGTGGGCGCGACCGTGGTGTGCACGGTCAGCTTGCCGCTGCTCGTCAGGTTGACCGGGTACTCCAGGCGCATGGTGGCGGCCTTGGGGTCGGCCGGTGCGGGCACGTCCACCGGCAAGGGGGTCATGCCGTCACCGGTGCGGCTGTGGCCGGGCAGGCGCATCCAGCGGCGGCCGGCCGGGGCCACCTGGCGCGCATGGCTGGCCGCCTCGATGGCGACGACGCCACGGCTTTCCACAAAGCCTTCGGGCAGCGGGGCTGCGGGCTTGCGCACGGGCACGGCCAGGCGCACCGCCGGGCCGCCCTCGGGCTCGACGATCACCATGCCCGTGCTCTCGCCCGCAGGCACCTTGGCCCAATCGGCCGAGACCTCGATGCGCTGCTGCAGCAGCACCGGGTCGCCGAGCTTGCCGGTGGCGGCTGAGAGTTGCAGCCAGGGCTGCTCCGCCTGGACGCTGAAGCGCAGCGGTCGGTCGCCACGGTTGAAGACCTCGAAGTAGCTCTTCTGCCCGCTGAAAGGGTCCAGCATCGGCAGCCTCACGGGCTTTGGCAGGCCCCAGGCATCGGCCGGTTGTTCGGTGCCTTCGATACCCAGGCCCATGAACGCGCCCGCGCGTGGCTGCACTTCGGACACGGCCGGCATGATGTTGAGCGGCGGCTCGTTCCAGAAGAAATAGCCCAGGTGGGTCTGGTCCATGAAGTGGTTCCACTTGCCGCCTTGAAGCTCGTGATAGCGGCGCGTGAGGGCGGCGTCGTCGGCAAACAGGTCGCGCGCCTTGGCGGCCTGGGCATTGGTGCTGGTGCGGCCCTGGCGGGCGTAGAGCCGGTTGAGCGCGGCGGTGACGTGCAGCTCGGTGACGATGCGGCCGGCCTCGATGGGATGCTCGACGAGCTGGAAGAAGGCGTCCTGCGCGCCCTGGGGCAGCTTGGCGCGCAGGGCCTTGGCCTCGCGGGCGAGTTGCTGGTACTCGGCCACCACGCGCTCGGCTTCGCGCTCGTTCACGAGGCTGTAGGTCTCGGGCGCCAGCAGCTCGGGCTTGCGGCGGTGGTTGGCGCGCGTGGTGCGCTGCACGATGTCGGCCAGGGCTTCAGCCTGCGCGGCGCCAAAGTCACGCGCCGCCCAGGCACGCAGGAAGCCATCGGGCGTGGGCCAGCGGCCGGGGTTCCAGGCGTAGTTGAGGAAGAAGTCGATGGGGATCTCCATCGGCTTCAGGTCGCCCACGTTGACGACCCACTGCTTGGTGGCGCCGTACTGCCAGGCCAGGTGCATCTGCTCCCAGACCTTGGCGACGGGGGTGACGTTGATCCACTTGTAGTTGCGCGGGCCACCCACGTAGTCGAAGTGGTAGTACACGCCGGCGCCGCCGCTGCGGGCGCGCTCGTCCTTGGTGGGCAGGCGGCGGATATTGCCCCAGTTGTCGTCGGCCCAGAGCAGGGTGACGCCGTCGGGCACGCGCATGCCCTTCTCGTAGTAGTCCTGCACCTCCTTGTAGAGGGCCCAGACCTGCATGGCGGATTTGGCGTCGGGCTCTTTCTCGATCAGCTTGCGCTGGTCGGCCACGATGCGCTCCAACAGCGCGACATTGGCGTCGCGGCTCATGGGCTCGTCGCCGTCGCCGCGCATGCCGAGCGTGAAGGCACGCTCGGTGCCGCGCGATTGCGCGAGGCCCCCTTGCCAGAACTCGCGCAGCCGCTCGGCATTGCGGTTGTAGTCCCAGGGGCCACCGCCCGCGTCGGCCCACTCGCGGTGGGCGCGCATGAGCGGCTCGTGGTGTGAGGTGCCGATCACGACGCCGAACTCCTCGGCCAGTGCGCCGTTCTTGGGGTCGTCGGCAAAGAAGGCCGAGCCCCACATGGCCGGCCAGATGAAGTTGCCGCGCAGGCGCAGGATCAGCTCGAAGACATGCGCGTAGAACTTGCTGTTGTAGCCGCCGAACTTCTCCTTGCTCCAGCCCGTGAGCGCAGGCGCTTCGTCGTTGAGGAAGATGCCGCGGTAGCGCACCACGGGCGCGTCCTGCACGCGCGTGCCGGCGGGCACATAGAGCGCGGGGCGCTGCGTGACGGGCACGTCGGCCCACCAGTACCAGGGCGAGACGCCGATCTGCTCGGACAGCTCGTAGACGCCGTAGACGGTGCCACGCCGGTCACTGCCGACGATGACCAGCGCCCGCTCGACGCCCGGCAGCGGCCGCGCGACGGTGGCGATCTGCCAGCCCTCCCACTGGCCCTTGAGGCCGCGCACGTCGAGCTTGCCGCTGGCAACGAGGGCGTCGATCAGGGCGCTTTTGCCCAGGGTGCCGACGAGGATCAGGTCCTGCCCTTGCGGGGCGGCCGTGGCTTGCAGCGCAGGGCGCGTGCGGGTGACGCGCTCGACGTCGGCCTGCAGGTCGGCCACGGCGCGGCGCACAGCAGGCTCATCAGCGGCGTCCACCGCGATGCCGCCGGTGAGCGAGACGCCGTTCTTGACGGGCTGGAACTGCACAAAGGGCGCGAGGCCCAGGGCGCTGGCGGCCGTGCCGGCCAGGCTGAGAACGAGGGCGGCCAGCAGGCGTTGGATCGTCATGAACCGGCTCCTCAGCGTGCGGCCCAGCGGCAGCTGCGCAGGGCGTCCAGCGGCACGGCGTCGGCCAGCTTCTTGAGGCCGGCCATGCTGGGGTGCAGGCCGTCGTTGTCGGACTCGGGCGCAAGGCGGTCGGGGCGCGCGGGGTCACGCACGGCGGCGTCAAAGTCGGCCACGGCGTCGAACACGCCTGACTTGCGGATCCAGTCGTTCAGCGCCTGGCGGTCGGCCTCGTTGGCGGGGCTGGGGCGGTAGTAGTCGCTGCCGGCATAGGGCGTGACGGTGGCGCCGATCAGGCACACGCCCTGGTCGTGCGCGCGGGCGGCCAGCTGCGTGTGGGCGAGCTTGAGGTCGGCCAGCATGCGGGCGCGGGCATCGGGCGTGTCGTCACCATTGCGGCGCTGGCTGCCCATGTCATTGACGCCGATGAAGACGAGCGCGTGGCTCACGCCGGGGCGCATCAGCACATCGCGCTCAAAGCGGCTGACGAGGGCCGGGCCCAGGCCCTCGCGCAGCATGCGGCCACCGCCGATGCCGGCATTGACCACGCCAATCTGCGAGAGGCCCGCCTCGCGCAGCCGGGTGGCGACGCCATCGGTCCAGCGCAGATGGGTGTCGGCCTTGACGCCATAGCCGTCGGTGATCGAGTCGCCGATGGCGACAAAGCTGCGGCTGCCCTTGGGCGCCAGCACTTCCAGCCCCGTGATGAAGACCCAGCGCTCGGCCGTGCGCGGGTTGGCCCAAGTAGTGTCCAGCACCTTGTTGCCGGGCAGCATGAAGGTGGTGGCGCGCGAGCCGGCATGGCCCGTCACGCGGTGCGGCTCACCGAGGAAGTGCAGGCTGATGGCGACGTCGGCACCGGCCGCGATGGCCAAGGGCACGGGGTCGCTCAGGTACTCGGCCCCGGCCGGGATCATCACGGCCGTCTCGCCGTTGAAGGTCAGCGGGTAGACGCTGCCGGGCACCAGGTCGGGCTTGCCATTGGCGGCCACCAGGCCCACGGATGCGGCATTGATCTGCAGCGGCGTGGGGCCATGCGCGTTGCTCAGCCGCACCCGCACTTGGCGCCCCGGTGCCGAGGCCCGCACCAGCTGGCGGATGCTGCCGTCACGCCAGGCATCGGCCGGCAAGGCCTGGTCGGGCGAGGGCGTCAGCTGCGCCGTGCCCCAGCTGGCCACCCAGCGTTCGGACTGGGCCAGCGCGGCGTGGCTGGCAAGAAGGCCCAGCAGGGTGGCGGCGAGGACGGCGCGGGCAGCACGCAGGGGCGGCACAGGATGGAAGGGCTTCATGGCGGTTTCTCGGGGCGTGGAATGGCGCATCGGTGCGCGGAAGGGTGTAGTTGTACGACAACCGATGAGCCATCGTATCGAGGCCGCGTAAAGCCCACGCAAAGCCCCCACCGGCCCAGCGATGAATTCTCAGCAGCGGGGCTGCTAGAAACTGGATCCTGGCTGCTTGAGGAACTCGATTTCCTCGTCGCTCGACGCCCGCCCCAGCACGGCATTGCGGTGCGGGTAGCGCCCGAAGCGGTCCACGATGGCCTTGTGGCGGCGCTCGAAGTCGAGGTTGCCTGGCGCGTGGGCGGCGAAGAGGCCCAGCGCCTCCTCATGCACGGCGCGCGATTCGCTGTGCATGAAGGGCATCAGCAGGAAGGGCCGCTCGGCGTCGTTCAGCTGCGCCAGCGCGCCGCCAGCCACAGCCTCCTGGGCCAGCACCAGGGCCATGCCGTCCTGGGCAAAGGCGAGCAGCGTGCCCCGGCCGAGGTTGCGCGAGAACTGGTCCAGCACCAAGATCTCGGCCAGCCGACCGTGGGCGCCGGCCTGCCGCCAGGCCCATAGCTCGCCCGCAGCAGCGCTGGCGTGCAGGCCGCCGAAGCGACTGCGGATCAAGGCGTCAAAGGCGGGGTCGGCCGACCACCACTGAGCTGGCTTGATCTCTTGGAACCAGAAGTCGAGGACGGCTTGGTGCATGTCAACGGGTGAGGCCGGGTGTGGGCGCGTCATGCCTGGCCGCTTGCAGGCTGCCAGGCCTTCGTCAGGCGTCAGGCAAGACGCAGGTCTTGCCTTCGGTCCTGCCTCAGTCCCCTTGCAGGGCGCGTTCGCCATGCAAGACATGACGAACTCAGATTGAGCCGTCACTGAGTCCACAGGACTCAGCTCGGTGCTCAATCTGCGTATTGCCCCGCCGCCTTGATGATCGGACCCCACTTGTTGATCTCGGCCTCGACGAATTTCTTGTGGTCGGCCGTGTTGACGCGAGCGTCGGTCACGATGACGGCGCCCAGCGCTTCCTGGCGCTTGTGGAAGTCGGGGTCCTGCAGCGCGACCTTGAGGGCGGCGTTCACCTTGTCGACCACCGCCTTCGGCGTGCCCTTGGGTGCATAGAGGCCGTGCCAGATGCTGACGTTGAAGCCCTTGAGGCCCGACTCGTCCAGCGTCGGCAGCTTGGCCAGTGCGGGGGCCGTGAGGCGCTTGGTGGTGGTGACGGCGTAGGCCTTGACCTTGCCGGCCTCGATCTGGCCGGTGGTGTTGGTGGTCTGGTCGCACATGATGTCGACTTGGCCGCCAAGCAGGTCATTCATGGCCGGGGCCGTGCCCTTGTAGGGCACGGTCGTCATGTCGTTCTTGAGGGTGGACTGGAACAACAGCCCGCACAGGTGCGAGGCCGAGCCGAGGCCGGCATTGGCCAGGTTGACCTTGCCCTTGTTCGCGTCTAGCCACTTGGCCAGCTCGGCATAGCTGTTGGCCGGCAGCGTGGGGCGGCCGATCAGGGTCATGGGCACTTCGTTGATGAGGCCCAGGTACTCGAAGTCGTCCAGGGTCTTGTACTGCAGGTTGCGGTACAGGCCCGGCGAGGTGGCCATGCCGATGTGGTGCAGCAGCACGGTGTAGCCATCAGGGGCGGCCTTGGCCACCTTGGTGGCACCCAGGGTGCCGCCCGCGCCACCCACGTTCTCGATGATGAGCGTGGCGCCCAGTGGCTTGCGCAGCGCCTCGGCCAGGTCCCGCGCGACCTTGTCGGTCGGGCCGCCGGCCGCAAAGGGCACGACGATGGTGATGGGCTTCTCGGGGTACTCGGCCAGGGCCGAGCCTGCGGTCAAGACAGCGAGGGTGGCGATCAGGGCGTGGCGCATGGCGGTGAGGTCCTAGGTTGGAGCGGTGAACTCCATCCTAGGAGGGCCACAACGCTTGGCGCTGTGGCGACTACTTAGCCGCCACAGCTGCGCCAGAGCTCAATCCAGCCAGTCGCCGTACTGCGCAGCGCTCTTCAGGATGGGGCCCCAACGGACGATCTCGCTTTGCACGAACTTGCGGTGCTCGGCCGGGTTGCTGCGCGCATCGGTCACCACCTCGGCGCCCAACGCGTGCTGGCGCTTCTGGAAGTCGGGCGACTGCATCACCGTCTTGAGCGCGCCATGCAGCTTGTCCAGAACCGCCTTGGGCGTGCCCTTGGGGGCATAGACACCGTTCCAGATCGTGATGTTGAAGCCCTTGAGCCCTGCTTCGTCGAGTGTGGGCAGCTTGGCCAGGGGCCCGCTGAGTCGGCGGTTGGTCGTGACGGCATAGGCCTTGACCTTGCCGCCCTCGATGGGCGCAAGCGTGTTGCTGGTCTGGTCGCACATCAGGTCGACCTTCCCAGCGATCAGGTCGGCCATCGCAGGGCCGGTGCCCTTGTAGACCGCCGTCTGCAAATCGGCCTTTCTCGCCGCCTGGAACAAAAGCCCGCACAGGTGCGAAGCCGAGCCAATGCCCGCATGCGCCAGCTGCACACGATCCGGCCGGGCGTCCAGCCACTTGGCCAGCTCAGGCCAGGTGTTGGCTGGGTGGTTGGGCCGGGCTACCAGGGTCATGGGCACTTCGTTGATCAGGCCCAGGTACTCGAAGTCTTCAAGCGGCTTGAACTTGAGCCCGCGATAGAGCAGCGGCGCCGTGGCCATGCCGAT
Organism: Roseateles paludis; assembly: GCF_039872745.1. Taxonomy (NCBI): domain Bacteria; kingdom Pseudomonadati; phylum Pseudomonadota; class Betaproteobacteria; order Burkholderiales; family Sphaerotilaceae; genus Roseateles; species Roseateles paludis. The sequence continues at coordinate 824,618 of NZ_JBDPZD010000002.1, forward strand.
GTGATGCACCAGCAGGGTGTAGCCATCGGCGTTGGCCTTGGCCACCTTGGTGGCGCCGGCCGTGCCGCCCTCCCCCGTCACGTTCTCGACCGTCACCGCGCCGCCCAAGGGGCCACGCAAGGCCTCGGCCAGGTCGCGCGCCACCTTGTCGGTGGGGCCGCCCGCCGCAAAGGGCACCACCAGGGTGATGGGCTTGTCCGGGAACTCGGCCAGCACGGGCCCCGACACCAGGGCGGCCAGCATGGCCCACAGGATTTGACGTTTCACAGCGACTCCAAGCGCGAGAGGTGGACAGACAACGATGCTAGGCAGCGATGCCTCGGGCCACGCACCGGTGCCTGGCCGAATCCGGGAATTTGCCCGGCCGGGCCGTCTCCATAATCACTCGCACCACACAGGCCAGCGCCGCTGGCCGACGGCACTCAAGGCGCACGGCACCCCTAAGCGATGACGACGGACTGGCTCCTCACCCTCGGGCGGCAAGCCTGCCTGGTGGCCCCGGACGGCCGGCGCTGGGCGCTGGACGGCGTGGCCGCCCTGCTGGCCTTGCGCCTGGCCCTGGCGGGCCCGCAGCCGCGCGAGCTGCTGGCCCGCCAGCTCTGGCCGGGCGTGCCAGCCGCGCGGGCGCGCGGCAACCTGCGCCAGCGCCTGCTGCGCCTCAAGAGCCAGGCCGGCCACGCCTGGGTGCTGGGCACCGACACCCTGGCCCTGCAAACGCCCGTGCAGCGCCTCGGCACCGAGCCCCTGCTGCCCGAACTGCAACTGCCCACCGACGACGAACTCGGCCTCTGGCTCGACGACGCCCGCCGGCGCTGGCGGCAGGCCCACGTCGACACCCTGCAGCAGCAACTGCAGGCGGCCGAACAGTCAGGCCGGCTCGACGACGCCCTGCGCCTGGCTGTGGATGCCATCAGCCTGCAACCCGAAGCCGAAGCCCCCCGGCGCGAACTGGCCCGGCTGCACTACCTGGCCCATGACCGCGCCCGTGCGCTGCAGGAGCTCGATGCCCTCGACGCCATGCTGGCCCGTGTTCATGGCGCGGCGCCCAGCAGCGCCACGCTGGCGCTGCGCCAGTTGGTGGCCCAGGCCCCGGCGCGCACTGCAGGGTCAGGCAGCAGCGCCGCCCCTGGCCCGACCACACCGCTGAGCACCGCGCTGCAACGCCCGCCCCGCCTGATCGGCCGGGCAGCGGCCTTGTCCGAGCTGCAGCGGGCGCTGCGGGCCGGCCAGGTCGTGCTCTTGCTGGGCGAGGCCGGCATGGGCAAGTCACGGCTGATGGCCGAGGCCCTGAGCGGCCGGCCCCGGACGCTGATCGCCCGTGCCCATGCCAGTGACGAAGCCGCTCCGCATGCCGCACTGGGCCGCCTGCTGCGCCAACTGCTGGCCGAACGCCCGCGCCTCGCCAGCCCGGCACTCGCGCCACTGCTGCCTGACCTGGCCGGGAGCGCCAGCGCCCCCCACAGCCCGGCCGCGCAGCACCAGGCCTTGGTCCAGCTCTGGTGCGCGAGCGGCGTGCAGACCACCGTGCTGGACGACCTGCACTTTGCCGACACCGCCAGCATCGAGACCCTGCGCATGCTGATGCAGGACGAGGCCCTGACCAGCCACGTCTGGGTGCTGGCCACGCGCCCGGCCGAGATGTCGCCGGCAGCCCACGCCCTGCGCGAGGCCCTCACGGCCGAGCGCCGCTTGCACCCCCTGGCCCTGGCGCCGCTGGACGAAGCCAGCGTGGCCCAGTTGCTGGACAGCCTCGCCCTCAAACCGCCCACACCCGATTGGCCACAGCGCCTGCACCGCCACACCGGCGGCAACCCCTTTTTCCTGCTGGAGGCCTTACGCCATGCCAGCCATGCCAGCCACGAACCCGGACCGCAGGCTGGCCTCGGCCTCACGCCCACGGTAGAAGCCCTGCTGGCCCAGCGCCTGGCCCGGCTCAGCCCCGAGGCCTTGGCCCTGGCCCGCGTGGCCGCCGTGGCTGGCCCGGACTTTGACGCCCCGCTGGCCAGTGCCGTGCTGCAACGCCCGGTACTGGCGCTGGCCGACGCCTGGGCCGCACTGGAGGCCGCCCAGGTGCTGCAGGGCCATGCCTTCACGCACGACCTCATGGCCGCCGCCACACGCCAGGGCCTGGCCGCGCCCATCGCCGCGCAATTGCACGCCGCCGTGGCCCAGCACCTGAGCCAGGCTGGCGCCACCGCACCGGCCCACCTGGCCGCGCACTGGCTGGCCGCCGACCAGCCTGCGCAGGCCCTGCCCTGGCTGGAGCACGCAGCCGACCAAGCCCACCGCCAATGGCGCCCCGTGGAGGAGGCCCGCTTCCTCAGCCAACTGGCCGAGCTGCTGGAGAGCCTGGCGCCCGAGCGTGCACCCGCCGTGCTGCTGCGCCTGGCCCGCGTGCAGGTGGAGGCCCAGGGCTTTGAGGCCGCCACGCTGCCGCTGGAGCGCGCGCTGCACCGCGCGGCCGATGGCCCCGCGCGGCTGGAAGCCCTGCTGCTGCTGGCCGACATCCAGTTCAACCGCCTGATGCCCGATGCCAGCGCACGCACCGCCGAGCAGGCACTCAGCCTGGCCCGTGCGCTGCACGACACCGCGCACACCGCCGAGGCCGTGCTGCGCCGCCACCGCGCGCTGTGCATGGCCGGCCATGCGGCCGAGGGCGAGGTGCTCTGGGCGGCCGAGCAGCACTGGGTGGCCAACACGCCGTTGAGCGCCGAACTCAGCTCCGACCGCGGCTGGGTGCTGGACCGTCTGAGCCGCCCGCGCGAGGCCCGCCCCTGGCACGAGCGCGGCCTGGCGCTGGCCCGTGCACAGGGCCGCCCTGTCGATGAAGCCGTGGTGCTGGGCAATGTGGTGCAAGGCCTGCTGCTGGCCGGCGCGCCCGCCGAGGCCGAGACCGTGCTCGACCGTGCCGAGGCCCTGAGCGCCCGGCACGAAGGCCTGCACGACGCGAGCGACTACCTCGCGTTGCACCGCGCCTTTGCCGCCGCCCAGTTGGGCCACTATGGCCACGCGCTCGATCACATCGAGCGGGCGCTCGGCATCGTCACCCAGCAGTCGGGCGCCGCGCACCAGGCCGTGCTGGCGCACCGCGCCATGCTCTGGGCCCTACTCGGCCAGCGCAGCCGCGCCCTGGCCGACGCCGCCGAGGTGCTGCGCCACCCGGCCCTGCCGCCCTGGGTGGTGGCACGCGCCCACCACGCACTGGCACTGGCCAGCCCCCAGCCCACGCTGGCCGGCTGGCAACGCACCCTGGACGCCCTGAACGACCCTGCCCAGCGCGCGCTGGATGGCCCGCCGCGCCTGCGCTCCTTGCTGCTGGCCGAGCCCGGCCACGAAGCCCAGGCCTGGCGCGACGCCCGCCGGCTGCTGCACGCCGCCGTGGCCCAGCAGCACGCCGGCCTGCGCTGGCTGGCGCACTGGGTGGCCGCTCAGCTCGCGGCCCGCGCCGGGCTGGCGCGCGCCGCACGGCGCCATGTGCGCGTCTGCCTCCAGCGCCCGGCCGGCCAGGTCGCCCTGCTGCTGCCCGACGGGCATTGGTGGCATGGGCTCTGGCAGGTCGGCCTGGCCTTGGGCGACCGCCCCCTCGCCACCACCGCCCTCACCGCCGGGCGCCACTGGGTGCACAGCACGCGCAGCCTGCACGTGCCTGCGCCCTTCCAGCCCAGCTTTTGCGACGCCATCCCCGAGCACCAGGCCTTGCTCGCGGCCGCCCCCTGAACTTGGGGGCCAGCGTCACACCCGGCGTGACGCTGACGTGACGCTGCGCTTCCTAGAGTCGGCTGCATCCGAGTCCGCCGCGCACCTGCGCCGGCGCCGCAGCCCTCCAGGAGACCCTCGACATGAGCTCAGCCGCCCGCCTCAGTCTGCCCTCGCTTGGCCTGTGCGCCTTGCTGGCCAGCGCCACCCTGACAGCCGCAGCCGCCCCGGCGGTTCAAACCACCCTCAGCCTGCGCGCCAACGCGTATCACGACAACCAGCGCTTCGACAGCAGCGGCCAGCCCTTCGTGATGCACGACCTCGCTGCACATGAGTCGACCCTCGACACGCCGGCCGGCTTCTATGCCTCCGAACAGAGCGCCGAGGCCAGCGGCACCGTGACGGCCACCTCGATCAGCCTCTACAGCCGCAGCTACACCTGGGCCCGCAGCTCGGCGCCGCTCTACTCCGCCTTCGCTGACTCAGCCGCGCGCGCCTCGGTCACCACGCCCTTCCTCATCACTGGCGGCGGCACCGCAGGCACCAAGGGCACCCTGGTCGCGCATCTGCAGGTGGACGGCAAGGTGGAAGTCGGGCAGCCCCTCTACGACCCGGTGACCAGTGCCGACGCGCACGGCAAGGCCGAGATGTATTTCTGGGCCACGGGGCTCAATGCCACCGGCTGCACCACTTACGCCGACGCCGGCTGCTGGACCATCAACCGCGATTTCTCCGGCGACCACGTCAACACCAACAACCCCAACCACACCTGGGAGTTGCGCATCCCCTTCACCTTCGGCACCTGGAGCCAGTTCAGTCTTCAGATGTGGGCCACCAGCCTATCCAGGGTGACGGCCAATGGCACCGGGGGTTGGATCGAGCACTACGCGATGACCGACTACGCCCACACCCTGAAGTGGGACGGCATCGTCAGCGTGCTCGGCGCCAACGGCCAGGCGGTGACCGGCTGGAGCGTGGAGTCCGCCCCCGGGGTGGACCTGCTGGCCTCGGCCGTGCCCGAGCCGGGCACCTGGATGCTGTGGGGCGGCGGGCTGCTGGCCGGCGCCTGGATGCGGCGCCGCAGCGCCTCAATCACTCGTCGCGACCCTCAGCCCAGCGCGACACGCGGCGCTTGATCTCGTCCTGCAGCTTGCGCAGCTCGGGCTGGGTGCTGATCTTGTAGCTGTCCCACTCCGGCGTGCGCGCCGCGCGGCGCGCGAGCTTGGCGTGCAGGGCGCCGTCGGCCACGCTTAGCTGCAGCACCGGCTGGCCGCCGAAGGTGAAGCCGTCATTGCGTTCGGCCAGCGTGCGCAAGTCGCGCACCAGGCGCTTGAGGCTCAAGAGCGCGTTGTCGGCGTTGAAGGGCGGAGGGGCAAAGCCAAAGTCGTCGGCCATGGCGCAACCATACCAGCGCGCCACGGGCCGAGCGCCGGGCCGCCCCAAGCCGGCCCAGCTGCGGCTGCTTGCGGCTCAATGCCGCAGGCAGCCTCGTCCCCTCGGGGGCTGAGCCTGGACAGGATCGGTCCAGTGGACCGGTCCAGCCTGGCGAAGAGCTCGCCTGCAAAGGCAAGCGCGGTCTGCAAGACCGACCAGACTCGCCCGCGTACAGCGCGGCGAGCCTGGGCGAGGGGCCTCGGTGTCACTGAGCCAGCTTGAAGCGCGACACCGATTCGGCCAGCCGCTCGGCCTGATCGCGCAGGCTTTCGGCGGCGGCCGCGCTTTGCTCGGCCAGCGCGGCATTGGCCTGGGTGACCTGATCAAGCTGGCTGACGGCGTCTGACACCTGGCCGATGCCATCGGCATGCTCGCGGGCGTTCTCGCCGATGCGTTGCAGCAGCTCGTTCACGCCGCGCACCTCGGCCACGATCAGCTCCATGCTCTTGCCGGCCGAGACCACGAACTGGTTGCCGGCGTCGATGCGTTCGCCCGACTGCTCGATCATGCGGCGGATCTCGCGGGCCGCCTCGCCGCTGCGCTGCGCGAGGGTCCGCACCTCGGACGCCACCACCGCGAAGCCGCGGCCCTGCTCGCCCGCGCGTGCCGCTTCCACGGCGGCATTGAGCGCGAGGATGTTGGTCTGGAAGGCGATGCTGTCGATCAGCGCCACGATGCCGCCGATCTGCTTGCTGGACTCGGAGATCTCGGTCATGGTCTTGACCACCTGGGTCATGACCTCGCCGCCGCGCTCGGCATGGTGGCTGACCTCGGCGGCGCGCTGGCCGGCAGAGACAGCATCTTGCGAGCTGCGCGTGACCAGGCCCTTGAGGTGCTCCATGGCTGAGGCGGTTTCCTCCAGCGTGCTGGCCTGCTGCTCGGTGCGCTGCGAGAGGTCGTGGCTGCCTTGCTGAATCTCGCGCGTGGCCTCGGCCAGGGTGTCCACGCCCACACGCACGTCCTGCACGGCATGCGAGATGTCGACCCGCGCTTGATCCAGGGCCTGGGCGATGACGCCAAATTCGTCATGGCTCGCCACGGTGGCCTGGGCGCGGAAATCGCCGTCGGCCAAGGCCTGCGAGGTCTGCACGGCCTCACGCGCGCTGCGCCGCACCGACCGCGCCAGCGACACGATCAAGCCCAGCATCAAGGCCAGCGCCAGGCTGCTGAGGCCCAGCACGAACTGAACATTGCGCAGCGCCCGCGTCGCGGCCGCCTGGGTGCGCTCCTCCAGCACCGCGAAGCTGGCCTTGGACACCTCCTGCTGCGCCGCAATCACCTGCGTCATCGCGGTGAAGAAATCGGCGCCGCGGCTGTTGGGCAGCGCGGCCTGCAGCAATTGCGAGTCCACCAGGCTCACCCCCTCGCGGAAGGCGGCCTCGGCCTTCTCCAGCGGGGCCGCCAGGGCGGACTTCAACTCCGGATTCAGCGCCGCCGCCCTTCGCAAGGCCGCGCGCGCCGAGACCGCGCTGCGCTTGGCCGTGTCCAGGGTCGAGGCCACATAGGCTTGGTCTTGCGAATCAAAGCTCGTCTTGCCCAGCATGCCAGCGCCAAAGCCCCGCACGCGGCCCAAGGTCTCGCTGATCCAGGGCTGCTGCACCAGCGCCGCCTCGATCAAGGCATGCGACACCGGATCGTCATCCAGGATCAGGCTCTCGGACGACAGCAGCTCCTCCACCAGCGCCAGCTGCTGCTCGATCAGCGCGCTATGGCGCCCAAAGCTGTCGCGCGCCGCAAAGGCCTTGCTACCCACGCCCTCGGCGACGGCCTTCCACTCGGTCCGCAACGCCTCTACCAAGGCACCCGCCTTGTCGCTGCTGGCGCCCTTCCCGACCTTCTCGGCCATCTGGGCCAGCGATTGATCCACCTCGGCGCGCTTGGAACTGAGCTTGTCGGCCAGCGCCGCATTGCCGCCCAGGAAGGTGTTGGACATGCCGCGGTGCTCGGCCGTCAGGCGCGCCGCCGTCAGCACGGCGGACACCATGGGCAGGCCTCGCTGCTCCCGCTCGGCCTTGTTCCGATCCATCCACTGCTGCCGCACCTGGGTGGCCATCAAGCCCACCACCAGCACCGAGGCCAACACCCCCAACGCGACGATGCGTTGCACCACAGAAAGCCGAGACAGCAGATTCATCGATCCCACTCCAAGTCGCGCCGCCCGGACCCCGATTCACCGCATCATTGCGGCGTCGGCCTCCCCTGGGCTCGAGCCAATCAACGCCAAGCCTGACTGCACCATCGAGCGCAGAAAGTACTTGTTCCTGGCGTGATTTTCAGGAGCGTTGTCAAGCGCCTTCCTGGCCCAGATCAAGCGGACCGCGATTTGCTCCTGGCCCGTGACAAGCTGCACGCGCCGGCTGTGGGCCCGACGCTAACGCTGCGGGCTTTGCACCTTGACAGGGCAGCACGCACCGCGCCATGCACCAGCGAGGCGCTGGAGCGGCATCTCGCCGTAGGGGTATTCAGCCGCTTAGAAGGGATTCAGCGACTTCTCGGCCCGGTAGTGGACATAGCCCATGTTCACGCCTGAGCGCAGACCCACACCGAGCCGGATGGGCGCGAGGGTGATGCCGTCAACGCGCTGGTAGTTGATGCCGGCGCCGCCCACGTAATAGAAGCTGCCCTCCACCGCCGGGAAGCGGCGGAACAGCGCCTGCGCCTGCGGCAGCTTGTAGACCAGGGTGAAAACCTTGGCGGCATTGCCACCGACGTCGAAGCCGATCGACGGGCCGGCCCAATAGACCTTGCGCCGCGTGCCGGCCTTCATGACCAGGGTGCCATCGCCATAGCGCAGGCCCACGGTCAGTGCGCCGCTGGCCTCCTCGCCCTGGATGTAGGCATTGGGGCGGCCTTGCTCCTTGAAGGCTTTCTCGATCACCTTGCCCAGGCCCTCGGCCGTGTTGCCGAAGAAGGCCACGGCGGCCTTGAAGATGGAGTCCTCGTCGAACTCCTTGGCATCGTCGGCGGCGTGGGCGGCCAGCGGGAGTGCCAGCGGGAGGGTAGGCAGGCTGGCAAGCAGGCCAAGGGCATGGCGGCGGTCAGGCATGGCGGCATCCTCAAGGTGGGGTGGGGTCAGCATACCTTCGTGAACCAAGTCTCGAATGCCCGCCCCGCAGGCCGTGGCCTGGGGTATCACCACCCTAGACTCCAGCCCCACTGTCATGAATCCACACGACCTCACCCGCCTCAGCGTGGCGCTGGAATATGTCGATCTCGGCGCCGGGCTTTACCTGGGTGGCGGGTCGGACTACGCGGCGCGCCTGCTGGCCGCTGCGGCCGAGCAGCTGCTGGGCGACCTGGTCAAGCTGGTGGAAGGCCCGCAGGCCGTGGAGAACGCGCAGGAGCTGCTGGAGCGCGTGGCCCGCGCCTACCAGGCCAAGGCGCGCAGCCCGCGTGCCGCCGCCCCCCGGGGCATGGACACCCAGGGCCGCCCCGACGCGCTGCGCGCCGAGACCGAGGCCTACTTGCGCGCCTGCTGGTTCATGCTTGAGGCCATGGGCCTGTCCAGCCTCGCGCCGTCGGCGCTGTCCGAGGCGGTCGAGACCACCACCGTCTTCAGCAGCCAGGTCGAGCCCTTTTGCTAGGCTGGCGCCTCGCCGCCCCAGGAGCCCCCATGAGCAACACCGAACGCCGCCAATTCGCCCGCGTGCATTTCGCCTCTGGCGCCGAGCTGATCACGACCCAGGAGCACCTGGCCTGCCAGGTGGTGGACATCTCGCTCAAGGGCGTGCTGCTGCAACTGCCCGAGGGGCGCACCCCCACGGTGGGCATGCCCTGCCTGGTCAAGCTGCCGCTGTCCACTTCGGACGTGACCATTGCCATGGCCGGCGAGCTGGCCCATGTGCATGGCGGCCAGGCTGGCGTGCTGTGCCGCTCCATCGACCTGGAAAGCATCACCCACCTGCGCCGGCTGATCGAGGTCAACCTCGGGGACAGCGCGGCGTCGGAACGTGAACTCAAGGCGCTGATCGCGGCACACGCGGCGGGCTGACCCTGTCACCCGCATGACGCAGCCTGCGCTGCGCCATGCCCACAATCGGCGGCTCATCTGACCCGGACGCCGCCATGCCCAGCCACTACCGCATCTGCCCGCTGTGCGAAGCCTGCTGTGGCCTTGAGCTGAAGACCGACGGCGAGCGCGTCATCAGCATTCGCGGCGCCGAGCACGACGTCTTCAGCCACGGCTACCTCTGCCCCAAGGCCGTGGCGCTGAAGGACCTGCACCAGGACCCTGACCGGCTGCGCACGCCGCTGATCCGACGTGATGGCCAACTCGTGCCGGCCAGCTGGGACGAGGCCTTTGCCGAGATTGAGGCCCGGCTGCTGCCGCTGCGGCAAGCCCACGGCCCGGACGCCGTCGCCATCACGCTGGGCAACCCCGTGGTCCACAAGGCCGGCTTGATGCTCTACGGGCCGCGCCTCGTCAAGGCGCTGGGCACGCGCAATGTGTTCTCGGCCTCCACGCTCGACCAGATGCCCAAGCAGCTGGCCAGTGGCCTGATGTTCGGCCACTGGATGAGCGTGGCCGTGCCCGACATCGAGCGCTGCGAGCTGCTGGTCATCCTGGGCGCCAACCCCATGGTGTCCAACGGCAGCATGTGGACCGTGCCCGACTACCGGGGCAAGGCCAAAGCCCTGCGCGCACGCGGCGGCCGCATCGTCGTCATCGACCCACGCCGCACCGAGACGGCCGAGGCCGCCGACGAGCACCTCGCCATCCGCCCGGGCGGCGACGTCTACCTGCTGCTCGGCATCGCCCACACGCTGTTTACCGAGGGCCTGGTGCAACCCGGCCGCCTGAGTGAGCACCTGCAAGGCCTGGACGCCGCCCGCGAGGCCATCGCCCCCTGGCCGCCCGAGCGCACCGCCGCCGGCTGCGGCATAGCCGCCGCCACCCAGCGCCGCCTGGCCCGCGAGCTGGCCGCCAGCCCGCGCGCGGCGCTCTATGGCCGCATCGGCACCTGCACCCAGCGCTGGGGCACGGTCAACAGCTGGCTGATCGACCTCATCAATGTGCTCACCGGCCAGCTCGACCGCGAGGGCGGGATGATGTTCCCCAAGGCCGCCGCCTTTGCCGCCAACACCCAGGGCCACCCAGGCCAGGGCCGGGGCGTGCAGACCGGCCGGCGCGTGAGCCGCGTCTCGGGCGCGCCCGAGGTGATGGGCGAGCTGCCGATGACCTGCCTGGCCGAGGAGATCACGACGCCCGGCCCGGGCCAGGTGCGCGCCCTCATCACCGTGGCCAGCAACCCCGTGCTCTCGGCCCCGGGCAGCGCGCAGCTCGACGCGGCGCTGGCCGGGCTCGACTTCATGCTCAGCCTCGACATCTACGTCAACGAGACCACGCGCCATGCCGACGTGATCCTGCCCGGGCTCTCGCCGCTGGAGGACCTGCACTTCGACCCCGCCTTTGCCCAGCTCAGCCACCGCAACCACGCGCGCGTCTCCGGGCCGGTGTTTGAGCCCACCCAGCCGCCCGAGTGGCAGACCCTGCTGCGCCTCGTCGCCCTGCTGGAAGGCCGTGGCCTGGAGGCGGACATAGGCCTGCTCGACGACGAGCTGCTGGCCGCCGACCTGCAGCGCAGCGCCGGCCCGCAAGCGGCCGCGCTGATGCAAGCCCTGCAGCCGCTGCGCGGGCCCGAGCGGCTGATCGACCTGCAACTGCGCACCGGGCCCTACGAGGGTCTCACCCTCGCCAAGGTCCAGGCCCAATCCACGCTTGAACAAGGCGGCATCGACCTCGGCCCGCTGCAGCCCCGCATCCCCGAGCTGCTGCGCACCGAGAGCGGCAATATCGAGCTCGCGCCCCCAGCCATCGTGGCTGACCTGGCCCGGCTTGAAGCGCCCACGCCCGCCCCGCCCTTCAGCCTGATCGGCCGACGCGACGTCCGCTCCAGCAACAGCTGGCTGCACAACCTGCCCGTGCTGGCCAAGGGGCCGGAGCGCTGCACGCTGCACATCCACCCCGAGGACGCCGCCGCGCTGGGCCTGGGCGACTACGCCGAGCTGGCATCGGCCACCGGCCGCGTGACGGCACGCATCGAGCGCGCTGACCAGATGGCACGCGGCGTGGTGAGCCTGCCCCACGGCTGGGGCCACCACCTGGCCGGCAGCCAGCTCGCCGTGGCGGCCGAGCGGCCCGGCGCCAATCTCAATGCAGTGCTGAGCACCGATGCGCGCGACCCGCTGTCGGGCAATGCGGTGCTGTCGGGCATCGAGGTCAGCTTGCGAGCCGTGCCTCCACCCAGTCCGTGAAGGCGCGCAGCCGCGCGCTCGGGTGGCGCTGCGACGGGAACACCCAGTAGAGCGGCAGTGGCGCCAGGCCCCAGCCTTCCAGCACCGGCACCAGCTCGCCGCGCGCCTGGGGTGCGGCAGCCATGTAGTCGGTCAGCCACAGCACGCCCAGGCCCGCCAGGCCGGCGGCCAGGTAGGCATTGCCGTCGTCCAGGGTCAGGGCTGGGTGGGGCGTCAGCTCAAGGCGCTCGTCGGCCTTGAACAGGGCCAGTGGCTGCGGCCTTTGCACCAGGCTGCGTCGGTAGGCCACCACGCGGTGGGCCGGCCCTGCCAGCTCGCGCGGGTGGGTGGGCCGACCGGCGCCGGCCAGGTAGCGCGGGGCGGCATAGGCCTTGAACTGCAGCTCACCTACGCGGCGTGCGGTCAGCGATGAATCCTCCAGCACACCGGCGCGCAGCACGGCGTCGACGTTGTCGGCAATCACGTCCACCCGCCGGTCGCTGGCCCCCAGCTCCAGCTCGATGCCGGGATAGCGCGCCAGGAAGTCGGGCAACGCAGGCACCACCAACAGGGCCGCCACAGGGCTGGGCAGCTCCACACGCAGCCGCCCCCGGGGCGCCGACGCCGCGCCACGCACGCTGGTGTCCGCCTCGGCCCAATCGGCCAGCAGGCGCAGCACCTTGTCGTAGTACAGCGCGCCCTCGTCGGTCGCCTGCACGCGGCGTGTGCTGCGGTGCAGGAGCTTGACCCCCAGCTCAGCCTCCAGCCGCTGCACGCACTGACTGACCGCCGTCTTGCTCAGGTCCAGCAGCTGCGCGGCGCGCGTGAAGCTGCCGGTTTCCACCACGTTGACGAAAGCCCGCAGGCGGTCGAGTCGGTCCATGATTGTTTGCGCTGGATGAACAGACATTGTCGACAGCTCATCTTTGTCATCTCCAAGCGCACAACTAGAGTCCCTCAGCCAACGAAGGAGACCCTCATGCGCGACACCGTGTCACCCGCCACCCGGCACCTGCTCTACGAGCGCAACCGCTACTCGCCCGCTGTGCGCGCGAATGGCTTTTTGTTCGTCTCGGGCCAGGTCGGCAGCCGGCCGGACGGCAGCCCGGTCGCCGACCTCACGGCCCAGGTGCACCAGGCCTTTGACAACCTGGACGAGATCCTGGCTGCCGCGGGGTGCAGCTTTGACGACGTGGTGGACGCCACGGTCTTCATGGTCGACCCCGAGCGGAACTTCGAGCTCATCTGGCCGGTGTTCTCCGAGCGCTGGGGGGCAGCGCCGCATCCCACCCTGACCGGCGTGGGTGTCTCCTGGCTCTACGGCTACCAGTTCGAGATCAAGGTCATTGCCCAACTGCCGCTGGCACCAGCCGCGATACAGGCAGTTGCACACCCATCTGCCTGAAGTACCTGGCGCTGCGGCGGAAGTCACGCCCAGCCCCCCTGGGCCGCCTCGCCAAAGCGCAGGCGGCCTCCTAGACTTGGACTCATTGATGAGGGCAAACCCGGCGAAAGCCGGGGACGCAAAGCCACCGGCCTACACGTGATTCACGCAGGGCAGCGGGGTTGCCGGACCGGGGCGTTGACCGCCCTGGGACGCGGGCCAGGCCCTCGCACGTTCTCTTTCGAGTATTCAGCGAGGCCACCGCCATGCCCCAAGCTCCCCGCCTTCACCATCTCGGCCTTGCCCTGAGCCTTGCCCTGCTCGGCGGCTTGACGGCCTGCGGCGGCGGGCTCTCGGGCGCCGGTGGCGAAGCCAGCCCTGGCGTGTCGCCCCAGGCGGCCGTGGTGAGCCTCAACGTCGAGGTGCCGGGCGAGCCCCTGGAGGCCCTGCCCGCGCTGGACGCCGTGGAGGCCCGCCCGAGCTTCCATGCTGCGCCGGTGCTGCTTGATGACCCCCAGGCTGACGCCGACGCACCGGCCCAGACACGCCTGACCGCCGCCCAGGCCGCCCAGCCCACGCGCCAGCGCTCGGCCGACAGCCTCCGGGACGGCCTGCGCGCCCGGGCGCTGGCGGGCACCGAGGCCCAGCCCATGGCCAGCAGCGGCACGGTGGTGACCTACACGCCGGCCCAGATCCGCGCCGCCTACAAGCTGCCCAGCATCGCCAGCGCCACCAAGGCGCAGCTCGGCGCTGGCCAGACCATCTACATCGTCAACGCCAAACACGACCCCAACATCGTGGCCGAGCTGGCCGCGTTCAACAGCAAGTTCAGCCTGCCCAGCTGCAGCAACCGCACGCTCACCGCCACCACGGCCCTGCCGCTCGCGGCGGCCAGCAGCAGCACCTGCGAGCTGGTCATCGCCTACAGCACCAGCGCTGCCGCGCTCAGCAGCACGGCGCCCGCCTATGACTCGGGCTGGGCGACCGAGATTGCGCTGGATGTGCAGTGGGCCCACGCCATTGCGCCGCTGGCGCGCCTGGTGTTGATCGAAGCGCCGGATGCTGGCGTCAGCAACCTCTCGGGCGCCATTCGCCTGGCCACGCGCATGGGGCCGGGCGTGGTGTCGATGAGCTTTGGCGCGAATGAAGGCAGCTGGGTCAGCAGCGTGGAGAGCAGCTTTGCCACCTCGGGCATGAGCTACCTGGCCGCCACGGGCGACAACGGGGCCGGCGTCTCGTGGCCGGCGGTGTCGAGCCGCGTGGTGGCCGTGGGCGGCACCAGCCTCACCTGGACCGGCAGCGGCACGCGCAGCGAGACCACCTGGGCCAGCACGGGCGGCGGCATCAGCGGCTATGTGGCGCAGCCCAGCTACCAGACTGGCACAACGAGTGGCACCGCCAGCGCGCCTAAGCGCGCGGTGGCCGACGTGGCCTTCAACGCCAACCCCTACACCGGCCAGTACGTGGCCACCATGGCGTCTGGTAGCACAACCGTCAGCTGGATCAGCGCCGGCGGCACCAGCCTGTCCACGCCGCAATGGGCGGGCCTGCTGGCCGTGGCCAATGCGCTGCGTGCCCAGGGCGGCAAGGCGCTGCTCGGCCTGCCCCACAGCGCGCTCTACGGCAGCGTCGCCAAGACGGCCGGCAACCTGCTCGACATCACCTCCGGCAGCAATGGCAGCTGCGGCACCTGCGCCGCCGCTGCGGGCTACGACACGCCCACCGGCCTGGGCACGCCACAAGGCAGTGCCGTGCTCACGGCCCTGAGCGGCGCCACCGTCACGGCCAGCACCACCACGCCCGTGGTCAGCAGCCTGAGCGTGAGCAGCACGCCGCTGAGTGGCAAGGCGGGCAGCGCGCTGGCCGCCACCATCGGCCTGGACCTGGCCGGCGCCACCAGCGCCCAGATCAACATCAGCGGTGCGCCCCAGGGCATGGGCTTCAGCGCCAGCGCCAACGGCATCAGCGTCAGCTGGCCCAGCCCGGTGGCCGGCAGCTACACGCTGCAGGTGAGCCTCAGCGACAACCTCGGCCGCACGGCCCAGGCGGCCGTGGCGGTCAGCATCGCCAAGTAGGCACGCCCCAAGCCAATAGCGGCCCCGCGGGATCGCACGGTCCGCGCCGTTGTGGGCGGCCGCGCGCGGGTGCGGTGATCAGCCGCGCAGCTTGAACAAGGCCACGGCCTGGACCAACTGCTTGGCCTGCTGGCTGAGGCTCTCGGCGGCGGCGGCGCTTTGCTCGACCAGGGCCGCGTTCTGCTGCGTGGCCTGGTCCATCTGGCCAATTGCCTGCCCGACCTGGGCCACGTCGCCGTTCTGCTCTTCGCTGGCGGCACTGATCTCGGAGACGATGTCCGTCACGCGGCGGATCGATTGCACGATCTCGGTCATGGTGCTGCCGGCCCGGTCCGCCTGGGCGGTGCCGCGCTCCACCTGCTCGACGCTGTGGGTGATGAGCTGCTTGATCTCCTTGGCGGCGTCGGCACTGCGCTGAGCCAGGCTGCGCACCTCAGAGGCCACCACCGCAAAGCCGCGCCCTTGCTCACCCGCACGGGCGGCCTCGACGGCCGCATTCAAGGCCAGGATGTTGGTCTGGAAGGCAATGCTGTCGATGACGCCAATGATGTCGGAGATGCGGCGCGAGCTGTCATTGATGCCGCGCATGGTGCTGACAACCTCGGTCACCACCTCACCGCCCTGCTCGGCCACCTGGCTGGCACTGCGCGCCAGTTGGTTGGCCTGGGTGGCGCTGGACGTGTTCTGGCGCACGACATCGCCCAGGCGGTCCATGGCGCCGGCCGTTTCCTGCAGGGCGCTGGCCTGGTTCTCGGTGCGGTGGCTGAGGTCCTGATTGCCCTCGGCAATTTCGGAGCTGGCCGTGGCCACGCTGTCGGCGTTGCTGCGCACGGTGCCCACCACATCACTCAGCGCTGACTGCATGGCCTGCATGGCGATGAAGAGGTCGGTGAGCTCGTCGCGGCCACGCGGGCTGATGTCCTGGCGCAGGTCGCCCGCCGCAATGCCTTGGGCAATATGCATAGCTTGGCGCGCAGGGCCAACGATGGTGCGCGTGATGGCCAGGCCCAGGAAGACCGCCACCCCGGCCGCCAGCACCGCCACCGTGGCCAGCACACTGCGGCTGTAGGTGTAGGTGGTGCCTGCGGCCGCTTCTGCGGCGCTCAGCAGGGCTTCCTCCTCGTCACGCAACGCGGCCAAGGCGGCCAGATAGCTGGCACTGGCCTCGCGCGTGGCTTTGTCGTTGAAGGCTTGGCGCGCCGCATCCATGTCGCCGGAGCGGACCACGCTGAGCAGCTTCTCCACCGCTTGGGCAAAGTCCTGCTCCTTGGCCTTGACGCGGTCATAGGCCGCCTGCGAGGAGCTGCCCTCCACGGCCTTGGCCAAGCCTTGGTGCATCTTGCCCGCCTCGGCGCGCAAGGTCTCCACGCGCTTGGCGCTCTTGTCGATGTCGCCGACGCTGTCGGTCGTGATGGCCACGCTGACGGCGTTCAGCATGGCCTGGGCCCCGGCGTCGAGCTCACTGGCCAGCTGTGCGGCCCGGGCCTCGCCGTGCATCAGGCCGGAGACGCGCTCGTTGAACGCGCCCAAACGGTTCCAGCCCACCGCCACGGCCAGCAGCAGCAGCGCCAGCATCAAACCAAATCCCAGCAGCAGCCGTCGGCCGATGCTGAACCCTCGCAATGCATCCATAAAGTCCTCAGTGTGCAGATGGGCGCCCCGCCGCCGGTGCGCCACGTCCCAGTCGATCAGTGCGCCTTGGCTTCCTTGGCAAAGGCCTCGATCACGGCCTTGGCCGCAGGCTTGGGCTCGCCCAGGGTCACCAGGGCCAGTGGGCGCTCGATGCGCTTGGTCTGGACGACCTTGTCCTTGCCTTCTTCGACGAAGCCCTTGCCCACGCCCGCCAGGCCGGCTTCATCGGTACTGACCACCTCTGCGGCGCGCTTGACCGAGGTTTGCGGCTTCACGTCCGGGCCGTACTCGGCCCCGCCCAGCACCAGCTTCTTGATCATGGCGCGGGTGCCGCCGGTGGTGGAGTCGCTGTAGACGACGATGGGCAGGTCCTTGCCGCCCACCTCTTTCCAGTTCTTGATCTTGCCCAGGTGCATGTCGCGGATCTGCTCCCAGCTGAGCTTGCCAACCGGGTTGTTCGGGTGGACGACGAAGACGATCTCGTCCTTGCGCAGCTCGAAGAACTTGACCTTGCTGGCATCGATCTTCTTGCCCGCCACGGCGGCCGCGTCAGCGGCGATGTCCATGGGCTCAGACACCATGGCGATGTCGCTGTCGCCATTGAACAGATCGACCAAGCCCTTGCCGGTGCCAGAGCCAATGATCTGCAGCGTGTGGCCGGTGCCCTTCTCGACGGCGGCCTTGGCGGGCGCCACCACGACATTGAGGACGGTGGACGCCCCGGTGATCTTCAACACATCGGCCTGTGCGCCAGATGCCATGGCCAGGAGAGCTGCCGCGCAGGCAATTGAAAACTTGTTCATCAGGGACTACCTCCAACAAAGATTTGGGAACCCGGAGGGGCTCAACCCGGCATGCTGGGGGCCACGGCTTGGCGGCGCAAGCCTTGTCACGCGGCGGGCCACGGCTTCGTGCGGAATGTCTCAGCACCCGAATGGCCGTGTCACACAGGCGACTTGATCTGTGGGATGGCGGGGCGGCCTTCCCCCTTGCACCACCGCGCGGGCACACATATTGCGATGCCTGCTGCCATGAACAGGACTCGCCCCCACACATCGATGGCCGTGGCCGGGTTGCGCGTGCTCTTGCTCGACCACGGCAAGCAGCGCAGCCCGATCTTCCGTGCCGAGCTGATCCGCTTGCGATGCCAGCTGCTGGAAGTGCTGGACAGTGTGCACGGCCTGCCAGCCGCCATGCTGCGCAGCGAGCCTGATCTGATCCTGATCGACAGTGAGCACATCGACGCCGAGCTGCTCTCCGCGCTGGCAGCCGCACAGGCCTCGCGCCACCTGCCGCTGCTGCTGTTTGCCGATGGCTTGGGGCCAGACGCCATGCGCAGCGCGCTGCAGGCCGGCGTCAATGTGGTCATCGTGGGTGGGCTGCAGGCGCAGCGGCTGGAGTCGGTGCTGCAGCTCACGCTGGCGCGCTTTGAGCAGGACGACCAGCTGCGCCAGGAGCTGGACCGCGTGAACACCCAGTTGGCCGACCGCAAGTCCATCGAGCGTGCCAAGGGCATCCTGATGCGTGAGCAGCACCTCGACGAGGACACCGCCTACCACCGGCTGCGACGCCTGGCCATGGACCGGGGCGAGCCCCTGGCCGCCGTGGCCGCCCGGCTGCTGGAAGCCGACCAGCTGCTGCGCAAGGCCTGAGCCCAGGGCCTGTGCTTCAGGCCTGCGCTTCAGACCTTCACCAGCCCCCTCGATTGCGTGCCTGCTGTGCCGGGCGGCGCGCCTGCGCCCAGACCCCGCCAAGCGCGCAGGCAGCACCGCACCAGCCTGATCCACGCATTTGCACCGCATCAGTGCAAACCCGAGGCCTCAAGCGCCCAGGCCACCCCATGGGCACCAGTGCGCGGCATGCGGGGCCCGACTTGGCGCGGCAAGACCCTGACGAGGGCAGGTTCTTGGCTTCCCCCTGCTGGCACAGGGCGTGCTAACTCAGAGGCAGAGGCTCACAAAGGCGTGGGCATCGAGATAGGCCGCTGGCAATGAGCCGGCACCTGCGGACAACGGCGTCCCACCCCTGCTGCACCTTGGCGTGCGGCGTGGTGGTGACGCCGCTTTTTTTTGCCTTGCTTTGCCCTTCAACTTCTCTGGAGCTTTCACCATGACTGATCGGAACAGCGTGCAGCGTCGTAAGTTGCTCGCCGGTGGCGCCGCTGCCACTCTCGCCAGCCTCACTTCCGGCCTTGCTTCATCAGCCTGGGCCGCCGGCTCGGACAAGCCCGAGAAGGAAGAGGTCAAGATCGGCTTCATCCCGCTGACCGACTGCGCCAGCGTGGTGATGGCGGCCGAGCTGGGCTTCGACAAGAAGTACGGCATCAAGATCATCCCCAGCAAAGAGGCCTCCTGGGCCGGTGTGCGCGACAAGCTCGTCAATGGCGAGCTCGACATGTCCCACGTGCTCTACGGCCTGATCTACGGCGTGCAGCTCGGCATCGGTGGCCCCAAGAAGGACATGGCCGTGCTGATGGCCCTGAACAACAACGGTCAGGCCATCACCCTGTCCAAGAAGCTGGCAGACGCAGGGGCCGTCGATGGCCCGTCGCTCGCCAAGGTGATGGCTTCCAACCCGCGCGAATACACCTTTGCCGGCACCTTCCCGACCGGCACGCACGCGATGTGGATGCACTACTGGCTAGCGGCTGCAGGCATCAACCCGGTTAGCGGCGCCAAGCTGATCACCGTGCCGCCGCCCCAGATGGTGGCCAATATGCGTGTCGGCAATATGGACGGCTTCTGCGTGGGTGAACCCTGGAACCACCGCGCCATCATGGACGGCGTCGGCATCACCGCCAACACCACGCAGGACATCTGGAAGGACCACCCCGAGAAGGTGCTGGGCACGACGCTGGAGTTCGTCAAGAAGTACCCCAACACTGCGCGGGCCGTGGTGATGGCGATTCTCGAAGCCAGCCGCTGGATCGACGCTGGCCTGCAGAACAAGCTCAAGATGGCAGAGACCGTGGCGCAAAAGTCGTACATCAACACCGGCGTCGACGCGATCAACCAGCGCATCCTGGGCCGCTATCAAAACGGCTTGGGCAAGACCTGGGACGACCCCAATCACATGAAGTTCTTCAACGACGGGGCGGTGAACTTCCCCTACCTGTCGGACGGCATGTGGTTCCTGACCCAGCACAAGCGCTGGGGATTGTTGAAGAGCCACCCCGACTACCTGGCCGTGGCCAAGCAGGTCAACCAGGTCGGCATCTACACCGAAGCCGCCAAGGCCCTAGGCATCAGCGTACCCAAGGACCCGATGCGCACCAGCAAGTTGATGGACGGCATCGTCTGGGACGGCAAGGACCCGGCCAAGTACGCCGACTCCTTCAAGATCAAAGGAGCCTGAGCCATGGTTTCCGCCGTCTTTCATTCCCCGCGTGACCTGGGCGACGAGCCCACGGTTGCCGCCAAGCCAGCGGCCGCGCGCCGCCCCGCCACCGCTGCCAACGAGGACGCTGCCCCTGTGACTGCTGCCCCCAAGCCCGCCAAGCCCCCGCGTGCACCGATCGACTGGCGGAGCCTCTCGCTCAGTGTGCTGGCGCCCGTGCTCAGCATGGCCCTGCTCGTCGGCATCTGGGCGCTTGCCACCATGAAGGGGGGCGGCAGCTTCCCGACTCCGGGCGCCACCTGGGAAGCCGCTGCCAAGCTGTTCGCTGATCCGTTCTACAGCAAGGGCCCGAACGACCAAGGCATTGGCTGGAACATCCTCAACTCACTGGGCCGTGTGGGCATGGGCTTTGGCCTGGCCGCCCTCATCGGCATCCCGCTGGGCTTTGTGGTGGGCCGCTTTGACTTTGCCAACCGCATGATCTCGCCGCTGATCTCGCTGCTCAAGCCGGTGTCGCCGCTGGCCTGGCTGCCGATCGGTCTGCTGGCCTTCAAGAGCGCCAACCCGGCCGCCATCTGGACCATCTTCATCTGCTCGATCTGGCCGATGGTGGTGAACACCTCCGTGGGCGTGCAGCGCGTGCCGGCCGACTACTTGAACGTGGCCCGCGTGCTCAACCTGTCGGAGTGGAAGGTCATCACCAAGATCCTGCTGCCGGCCGTGCTGCCCTATGTGCTGACCGGCGTGCGCCTCTCGGTGGGCACGGCGTGGCTGGTGATCGTGGCGGCCGAGATGCTGACCGGCGGCGTGGGCATCGGCTTCTGGGTCTGGGACGAGTGGAACAACCTCAACGTCGCACACATCATCATCGCCATCTTTGTGATCGGCATCGTCGGCCTGCTGCTGGAGTGGACGCTCATCAGCATCGCCAAGCGCTTCTCGTTTGCGGAGGACTGAACCATGACCGCCTTCATCGACATCACCGAAGCCGAAATGGTCTTCAACACCCGCAAAGGCCGCTTCCATGCGCTGCGGGACATCAACCTCAAGATCGACCAGGGCGAGTTCATCACCCTGATCGGGCACTCGGGCTGCGGCAAGTCCACGCTGCTGAACCTGATCGCCGGCCTGCTCACCCCCACGGGTGGTGGCCTGATCTGCGATGGCCGCGAAATTGCCGCCCCGGGGCCGGACCGCGCCGTGGTCTTTCAAAACCACTCGCTGCTGCCCTGGCTGTCCTGCACCGAGAACGTCTTGCTCGCGGTCGAGTCGGTCTTCGGTGGCAAGGAGCCGCGCAAGAAGCTCGAAGAGCGGGCCCGCGCCGCGCTCGACCTGGTGGGCATGAGCCATGCGCTGACCAAACGCCCGCACGAGATCTCTGGCGGCATGAAGCAGCGTGTGGGCATCGCCCGCGCGCTGGCCATGGAGCCCAAGGTGCTGCTGATGGACGAGCCCTTTGGCGCCCTCGACGCGCTGACCCGCGCCCACCTGCAGGACGAACTTCTCAAGATCGTGGCGCGCACCAAGAGCACCGTGGTGATGGTGACCCACGACGTGGACGAAGCCGTGCTGCTGTCGGACCGCATCGTGATGATGACCAACGGCCCGGCCGCCACCATTGGCGAAGTGCTCAAGGTCGACCTGGCGCGCCCGCGCAACCGCGTCGAGCTGGCCGAAGACCCCGACTACGTGCACGCCCGCAAGGCGGTGATCGACTTCCTGTACACGAGGCACAAGCACGCGGAAGCGGCTTGATCAACCGGTCGCACGCATCTCAAAAACGCCGGGCTTACCCGGTGTTTTCACTTCAAGACAGCAGCGTCTGCAGGCTGCGCTGCACCACCTCGGTCAGCGTGTCGAGCCCATGAAAGAGCCGCTCGCTGGCGTTGCACAGGTCGGTCAGCGCCTGCGGCCCGCCGCCCTGGCGCAGCGCGCGCACGAGGCGGGCCCAGTCAGCGTCCACGGTGTCGAAGGCCTCTTGCAGGCCGCTGGCCTTGAGCGGGGCATTGCGCAGCACCTGCAAGGCTTGCAGGAAGGCCTCCAGGTCTTCGGCCAGGCGTTGGGGCTGGTGGCTGGCGTCGGCCTGGGCCAACAAGGCCTCCTTGACGAGGCGCTGGCACAGCAGGCGCTGGCGGGCGCACAGCGAGAGCAGGCGCAAGGGGCGCTCAAAGCCCTCGTCCAGCAAGGCCGCCGCCAGGCGCTCACTCGCATCCACCAGTTGCTGGGCGGCCTCGTTCAGCGCACGCAAGCTGCCCGTGGCCGGCAAGAGCAAGGGCTGCAACCCGGCCCAGCAGGCCATCACGGATGCCAGCTCGGCCTCGCGGATGGGGCCATGCAACAACTCCAGCAAGCGCTGCAGGTTGCCCTCAATGCGGCCAACCGTGTCGCGTTGCAGTTGGCGGGCCAGGTCGAGCTGATCAGGCAGCAGCGTGGCCTGGGCCTGCAGGCGCACCAGGCGCTGGCTGAGCATGCGCTGGGCGGCCGCACGCTCCAGCGCCTCGGCGCGCTCGTGCTGCTGCACCAGCTGGCGCGCCAAGCGTGGCAGCTTGATCTGCGCGTGCATGGCCGCATCGCGCAGCAGCTTGTAGGCGGGCCCCTCGTCCAGCTGCTGGGTCTGCATCAGGACGGCCTTGGCACGGTCGGTCCACTTGCGGTCTTCCAGCAGGCCCTCCTGGTCGGCCAGGCGGGCCTGCACCTCGGCCCAGGTCGACTGGGGCACCAGGACCCATCCCCCGTGCGTTGCCGCACCGCCTAGCGCCACGACGGTGCAACCCGCACGCACCAAGGTATCGCGCAGCGCGTCTGGCAGGTCGTCCGGCACCGCGCAAACCCACTTAAGTGCCTGATTCACGTGACAAGTGCCCCCAAGGATGGCTTCGTGATCCAAGATGGCGCACTGGCACGCTGTTTGCTGGATTTGGTGCATTTCATGTGATCGTCCCGGCCCGTCATTTGGGCGCCTCACTCATGTCGTCATCCTTCAAGACCTTCCTCAAGTCAGGCCACTGGCCCACGTTGCTGGCCTCGTTCCTGTACTTCGATTTCTGCTTTGCCATCTGGGTGTTGAACGGCGCCATGGCGCCCTTCATCACCGAGAGTTTCCACCTCGACGCGGCCCAGAAGGGCTTCATGATCTCGGTGCCCATCCTGGCCGGCGCGCTGATGCGCTTCCCGCTGGGCGTGCTGGCCCAGTACATCGGACGCAAGAACGCGGCCATGGTGGAGATGAGCCTGATTGTCCTGGCGCTGGCCTTTGGCTACTTCGTGGTGGGCAGCTACAGCCATGTGCTGGCCATGGGCGTGCTGCTGGGCATTGCAGGGGCGAGCTTTGGCGTGGCGCTGAGCTTGGGCTCGGGCTGGTTCCCGCCGCGCTACAAGGGCCTGGCAATGGGCATCGCCGGTGCCGGCAACAGCGGCACGGTGCTGGCCGTGCTGTTTGCGCCGCCGCTGGCGCAGAAGTTCGGCTGGCAGACGGTCTACGGCCTCGCCGCCTTCACCATGCTGCTGCCGATGGCGGTGATGTGGTTTGCCGCCAAGGAGCCGCCGGACGTCGAACACCAGAGCTTCCGCGAGCACATCAGCTGCCTCTTTGAGAAAGACGGCTGGGCCTTCAGCCTGATCTACGTGGTCACCTTCGGCGGCTTCATCGGCCTGGCGAGCTTTCTGCCCACCTACTTCTACGACCAGTTCAAGGTCACCAAGGTCGAGGCCGGCCAGCTGACCATGCTGGCCACCCTGATGGGCAGCGCGGTGCGCGTGGTGGGCGGGGCGGTGTCAGACCGCGTCGGCGGCATCACCACGCTGACCGGCGTGCTGGTGGTGGCTGCCCTTTGCCTCGTGGCTTGCGGGATGGCCGGGCAGTCCCTGGTCGTCACGACCCTGCTCTTCATGCTGTGCTTTGCCGCGTTTGGCGCCGGCAATGGCGCGCTGTTCCAACTGGTGCCGCTGCGCTGGCCGCTGACCACGGCTGTGGCCGGCTCGATGATCGGCGAGGTCGGCGCGCTGGGTGGCGGCTTCATCCCCAATGCCATGGGCCAGAGCATGCAGCGCACGGGCAGCTATCTGTGGGGCTTCGTGGCCTTTGCGGCGGTGGCGCTGGCCATGCTGGCGATGCTGCGCGTGGTGCAGATCCGCTGGACCCGCACCTGGGCCGAAAAGGGCGGCCGCGCGCGGCAAGCGCCTGGCCAGCACGAGCCCACCTCCTACGGCCGAGGCTGATCAGGCAGAGATACCGACGCGCAGGCTGGCCGCATAGCCGGCGGACACCGAGCCGGTGACCGAGGGCAACTGCGTGCCGACCCCGTCGCTGAAGATGCCATCGCTGGCCAGCGAGACGCCGCGCAGGTTGGTGGCGCTGCCGCTGTAGCCCGAGGTGGCGTAGACGGCGGCGCAGATGTCCTCAGGCACGGCCAGCTGCGAGGTGCGCAGCTTGTTGGTGTAGCTGCTGGCGGTGTTGCTGCTGCGGTAGATCTCGAAGTGCATGTGCGGCCAACGGCCCGCGTAGCAGCCGGGCACGATGGTGGTGAACGTGGCCTTGCCGTTGCTGCCCGTCACCTGCACGCCGCGCAGGTAGTTCTCGGCCGTGGCGCCGCTGGAGTACATCGAATAGCGGCCCAGCGCGTCGCAGTGCCACAGGTAGATGGCATAGCCCTCCAGGCTGGCGCAGCTGGCATTGGTGTTGACGAGCTCCAGCTCCACCGTCATGGGCACCCCGCCCGCGGTGCCCGAGGCATTGCCGATGCTGGTGCGGATGTCCTGCCGCACGATGCCGCTGAGCGTCAGCACATTGGCGATGCTGCCGTTGGCGGTGTTGGACCCATCGCCCGGATACGGCCCCTCGGTCTCGGAGGGGATCACCGAGCAGCTGCCGCTGGGGGTCGTGGTGGTGCCGCCGGTCGTCGCTCCGGTTGACGTTCCAGTGCTGGTGCTGCCCCCGCCTCCGCATCCCACCAGCGCCAGGCCTCCTGCCCCCAACAACCAGCGCAGGCTGGTGCGGCGCGCCGCCTGCTGCGCCAGCAGGCGGTTCAGGTCATGGGCCAGACCTTGGTCGAAAGGGTCGTGGTGTGTGTGCGGTGTGTGCTGCATCGAGGGGGCGTCCTTGAGCGCGCCACCCTTCCACCATGAAAGGGCCGGCCGTCGCGTTCACAACGCCGGCCCCGGGCCGTTTCATCCCTCAGCCTGACTTGGGCAGCCACATCAACCACGCCACCAGCAGCAGGTTGAAGAGCACCGACACCGCCAGCGCCAGCTGCCACAGCAGCAGCGGGTCGCGCTGCGCCAGCGGTGAGGCGCGCACCGGCTCGACCCCGCGCGCCGCGCCGCGCTCCAGCGCCATCAACAGCTCCTCGGGGGTCTCGAAGCGCTGGCGCACATCGCGGCCCACAGCCTTGTTGACGAGCTGGGCCAGCCACATGGGCACATCGGGCCTCAGGCGGCTCAAGGGTGCGGGCTCGCGCCGAAAGCGCGCCACCTGGTAGGGCTCGACCTCGCCATAAGGCAGCCGCCCGGTCAGGGCTTGGTAGAGCGTGACGCCGAGTGCGTAGAGGTCGCTGCCGGCATCCGCAGCAGCGGGTGGGTCGTCCCATTGCTCGGGGTTGATGTAGCTGGGCGTGCCGGCATGCAGGTCGCGCAGCGCCGCCGGCGCGCGGGGCGAGAGCGCAACGCCCAGGTCCAGCAGCCGCCACTGGCCGTCATCGCCCAGGTGCAGGTTGCCGGGCTTGATGTCGCGGTGCACGCAGCCCGCTGCATGCAACAGGCTCAGCGCTTGGGCGAGCTGCGTCGCCAGGCCCACGGCCTCGGCGGGGTCCAGGCGCTGCTTGGCCAGCAGCTGCTCCAGCGTGCGGCCGGCATGCCAGTCGAACACGCCGTAGAAAGCGCTGGGCGCCGCCGGCGTGTGCACGCGCACGAGGCCGGCTGCTGCCCCTTCGCGCCGGCGGCCACGTGCGGCTTCAGTCAGCCGACGGCCCAGCCACAGCTCGTGGGCCAGCATGGCGCGCTCTTCGGCATCGCTGGCGCGGCTGGGGTGCAGCAGCTTGAGCGCCACCAGTTGCCCGGCGGGGTCGCGCGCCTGCAGCAGGCGGTGCACGCCGTTGTCGGCCACCACGGCGGTGACGGTGTAGCCGTCGAGCACGGCCCCCACACCCAGCAGGCCGGGCACGGGCAGGGTGTGGCTCTGGCCCAGCAGGTCGGCATAACCCAGGGCGCCGAGGCCTTTGACGTCCATCACCAGGGCGGTGGCGTTGTCGTGGCTGCCGGCATCGAGCGCGGCCTGGGCCAGGCCCTCTGCGGCCGCCTGGGCGGAGGTCGCCTCGCGCAGCAGGCGGGCGATGTCGCGGGTGCGGAGCACGCCGTGGATGCCGTCGCTGGTCAGCAGCAGGCGGTCGCCAATCTGCAGCTCCCCCTGGCTGTGATCGAGGTGCAGCAGGTCATCGAGGCCGACGGCGCGCGTGAGGCCGGCAAAGTCGGCGCGCTCCATGCGGTGGTCTTGCGTGAGCTGCAGGCAGGCGCCGTCGCGCAGCAGCCAGGCGCGGCTGTCGCCCACATGGGCAATGGCGTAGCGACGGCCTTGCAGGGCCACGGCCGTGAGCGTGCACAGCGCCTGGCGGCGCGAGTCGCGGCGGTTGTAGGCGGCCAGCCAGGCGTTCTGCGTGGCCAACAGGCGCTCCAGGGCCACGCTGGCATCCCAGCTCAGTGGCGTGGCATGAAAGTCCGACAGCAAGGCCATCACCGTGGTCTGCGCGGCCATCAAGCCGTCGCCGCCGGTGCTCACGCCGTCGGCCAGCGCAGCGACCCAGCCGCGGTCGGACTCGTGCGCGGCCGCGCGCTGCACACCCGCGAAGTCTTCATTGCGCTCGCGGCGGCCTTGCAGGCTGGCAAGGCCCACGTCGATCTCAAAGCTCATCAGGTGTTCGCACTGTTTTGGGGTGCATTTGACCCGGCCGGGTGCATCTTGCGCCAGCCAGGGGGCATCGCCTGCGTTTCCGCCTGCGTTTAGCCAGCCCCATTGCTGGCATGGACATTGCACCGCAAGAACGAGACCACGCCAGGCAGGCCCTGCCCCGGCGTGTTCGCGGGATCGCCACCGAGGGCGGCCCGCCACCCTCCCCTCCGGCCCCTACCCAGGACGCCCCGTTGCCGTTTGGCCCCGTGCCAGCCGGTCGCGGGGCGTTGCGCTTTTTGGGGCTGGCCCTGCCCCTGATCCCAACCGCTTTGCGGGAGTGCTCCATGGCCTACCTAGTCCCCAATGAATTCGTGACCAAGATGATCGACGCCGGTGAGGCCAAGATCTTCATGTCCACCCGCGACACGGTCATCCGTGCCTACATGGCCGGCGCCATCCTGGCCCTGGCCGCCGCGTTTGCGGTGACGGTCAATGTGCAGACCGGCAACCCGCTCATCGGTGCGCTGCTCTTCCCGGTGGGCTTTTGCATGCTCTACCTGCTGGGCTTTGACCTGCTGACCGGCGTGTTCACGCTGTGCCCGCTCGCCGTGCTGGACCGCCGGCCCGGCTGCACCTGGAACGGGGTGCTGCGCAACTGGTGGCTGGTCTTCATCGGCAACTTTGCCGGTGCCTTCACCGTGGCGGTGTTCATGGCCATCATCTTCACCTTCGGCTTCAGCGAGGCGCCCAATGCCGTCGGCATGAAGATCGGTGTGATCGGCGAGAGCCGCACGGTGGGCTACTCGGCCCACGGCGCGGCCGGCATGTTGACGCTCTTCATCCGCGGCGTGATGTGCAACTGGATGGTGTCCACCGGCGTGGTGGCGGCCATGATGTCCACCTCGGTGTCGGGCAAGGTCATCGGGATGTGGATGCCCATCCTGGTGTTCTTCTACATGGGCTTCGAGCACTCGATCGTGAACATGTTCCTGTTCCCGTCGGGCCTGATGCTGGGCGGCCACTTCACGATGATGGACTACCTGCTGTGGAACGAGATCCCCACGGTGCTGGGCAACCTCGTGGGCGGGCTGACCTTCGTGGGCCTGACCCTGTACTCGACCCACGCGCGCACCGCACCGCGCCGCGCTGCCTGAGCCCCCAGGAGCCCACCGGATGCTGGCTGCCCCGTCCCGCCTGTCTGCCGCCGCGCTGAAGCTCAGCCTCGGCCAGCACGCCGAGGCCGGCCGCAAGCCTGTGCAGCAGGACTGCCACGGCGCCCGCATCCCGCCGCAACCGCTGCTGGCCAGCAAGGGCGCCGTGCTGGCCCTGGCCGACGGCATCGGCTCCAGCAGCGTCAGCCAGGACGCCAGCCGCGCCGCCGTGCGCGCGGTGCTGGAGGACTACTACGGCACCTCCGAGGCCTGGAGCGTCAAGCGCTCGATGCAACGCGTGCTGGCGGCCACCAACTCCTGGCTGCATGCCCAGACCCAGCGCAGCCCCTACCGGCACGACCATGACCGCGGCTATGTCTGCGCGATGGCCGTGCTGGTGCTCAAGGGCCGGGCGGCGCATTGCTTCCATGCCGGCGACGTGCGCATCGCTCGCCTGCAAGACGGCGTGCTCGAGCCGCTGACCGAGGACCATCGCGTCTACATCGGTGGCGGCCAGAGCTATCTGAGCCGCGCGCTGGGCTTTCAAAGCCGGCTGGACGTGGACTACCGCTGCCTGGCCCTGGAGCCCGGCGACATCTACCTGCTGGCCAGCGACGGCGTGCACGAGCACCTGCTGCCCGCCGACCTGCGCGCCGCGCTGGACGCCCACCCCGACGACCTGGACGCCTGCGCCCGCCAGCTGGTGCAGGCCGCCTTCGAGCGCGGCAGCCCCGACAACCTCAGCCTGCAGCTGGTGCGCGTCGAGGCCCTGCCCACGGCCGACCTGATCGAAGCCCAGCAAGCGCGCGCCAACCTGCCCTTCCCGGGCCTCTTGGCACCGCGCAGCGAGCTGGACGGCTTTCGCATCGAGCGCGAGCTGGCCGGCAGCCACCGCAGCCACGTCTACCTGGCCACCGAGGTGGCCACCAGCCGGCTCGCGGTGCTCAAGACGCCCTCGGTGGACCTGGCCCAGGACGAAGCCGCGCTGGACCGCCTGATGCTGGAGGAGTGGATTGCCCGCCGCATCCAGAGCCCCCATGTGCTGCGTCCCTTTGACGCCGTGCGCCCCCGCACCCAGCTCTACAGCGCGACCGAATACGTCGAAGGCCAGACCCTGGCGCAATGGATGCGCGACAACCCCCGCCCCGAGCTGGAGGCGGTGCGCGACATGGTCGAGCAGATCGCGCGCGGCCTGCAGGCCTTCCACCGCCTGGAGATGCTGCACCAGGACCTGCGCCCCGAGAACCTGATGATCGACCGCAGCGGCACCGTGCGCATCATCGACTTCGGCAGCGTGCAGGTGGCCGGCCTCAACGACGCCGCCGGCCCGGATGCCGCGCCCCAGGTGCTGGGCACCCTGCAGTACACCGCCCCCGAGTGCCTGCTGGGCGAGCCCGCCACCGAGCGCTCCGACCTCTTTGCCCTGGGCGTGCTGGCCTACCAAATGCTGTCCGGCCGCCTGCCCTACGGCACCCAGGCCGCCAGCGTGCGCACCGTGCAGGACGTGCAGCGCCTGCGCTACCTGAGCGTGCTGGACGAAGGCCGCGCCATCCCGGCCTGGATCGACGCCGTGCTGGAGCGCGCCGTCCACCCCACACCCGCCAAGCGCCACGAGGCGCTGTCCGAATTCGCCTTCGCCTTGCGCCAACCCGGCGCCGAGGCCCTGGCCGTCCGCCCCCGCCCGCTGGCCCAGCGCCACCCGGTGCGCTTCTGGCAGGCGGTGTCCCTGGTTCTGGCACTGATCGTGCTTCTGCAGTTCATGTGGCTGCAGGGCCGCTCAGCCGCCAATTCTTCCCACGTCACTTCCTCGCACTCACCATGAAAAAGCCCCGCCTGGTTCTCGTTGGAAACGGCATGGCCGGTGTCCGAGCTCTCGAAGAGTTGCTCAAGATCGCGCCCGACCTCTACGACATCACCGTCTTCGGTGCCGAGCCCCATCCCAACTACAACCGCATCCTGCTGTCGCCGGTGCTCGCGGGTGAGCAGACGATCGACGAGATCATCCTCAACCCGATCTCCTGGTACGAGGAAAACGGCATCACCCTGCACCTGAACAAAAAGGTCTCGCAGATCGACCGCGTGCGCCGCAAGGTGATTGCCGAAGACGGCACCGAGGCCGAGTACGACCGCCTCCTCATCGCCACCGGCTCCAACCCCTTCATCCTGCCCGTGCCGGGCAAGGACCTGCCGGGCGTGATCGCCTACCGCGACATCGCCGACACCAACACCATGATCGAGACCGCCGAGCTGTACAAGCACGCGGTCGTGATCGGCGGCGGCCTGCTCGGTCTCGAAGCCGCCAACGGCCTGATGCTGCGCGGCATGCAGGTCACGGTGATCCACATCATGGACACCCTGATGGAGCGCCAGCTCGACTCCGTGGCCGGCAACCTGCTGCGCAAGAGCCTGGTGGACCGTGGCCTGAAGTTCGAGCTGGGCGCGCACACCCAGGCCCTGCTGGCCAGCGAGAGCGGCCGCGTCCGCGCCGTGCAGCTGAAGGACGGCCGCGAGATCCCGGCCGACCTGGTCGTGATGGCCGCCGGCATCCGCCCCAACACCGAACTGGCCGAGAAGTCGGGCCTGCATTGCAACCGCGGCATCGTGGTGACCGACACCATGCAGACGGTGACCGACCCGCGCATCTACTCGGTGGGCGAATGCGCGTCGCACCGCGGCATCGCCTACGGCCTGGTGGCCCCGCTGTTCGAGCAGGGCAAGGTCTGCGCCACGCACCTGGCGCAGTTCGGCATCGGGCGCTACCAGGGCTCGCAGACCAGCACCAAGCTCAAGGTCACTGGCATCGACCTGTTCTCGGCCGGCAACTTCCAGGGCGGCGAGGGCACGCAGGAGATGGTGATGAGCGACCCCTTCGGCGGGGTCTACAAAAAGCTCGTGATCCAGAACGACCAGCTCGTGGGCGCCTGCATGTATGGCGACACCGTGGACGGCGGCTGGTACTTCAAGCTGATCCGCGAGGGCCGCAAGATCACAGACATCCGTGACCAGCTGCTCCATGGCGAAGCCGGCAGCAACATCGGCGACGTGGGCCACCAGGGCCAGAACAAGGCCGCCATGATGGCCGACTCCGACGAGGTCTGCGGCTGCAACGGCGTGAGCAAGGGCAGCATCTGCAAGGCCATCAAGGACAAGGGCCTGTTCACGCTGGAAGAGGTGCGCAAGCACACCAAGGCCTCGGCCTCTTGCGGCTCCTGCACGGGCCTCGTTGAACAGCTGATCATGTTCACCGCCGGCGGTGACTACTCGGCCGCGCCCAAGAAGAAGGCCATGTGCGGCTGCACCGATGCCAGCCACCAGGACACGCGCGACGCCATCAAGAACGGCCACCTGCTGACCAAGGAAGAGGTCTTCAAGGCGCTGGAATGGCGCACGCCGAACGGCTGCTCCAGCTGCCGCCCGGCCATCAACTACTACCTGATCAGCACCTGGCCCAAGGAGGCGCAGGACGATCCGCAAAGCCGCTTCATCAACGAGCGCAGCCACGCCAACATCCAGAAGGACGGCACCTACTCCGTCATCCCGCGCATGTGGGGCGGCGAGACCACGGCCGACGAGTTGCGCCGCATTGCCGACGCGGTGGACAAGTACAAGATCCCGACGGTCAAGGTCACCGGCGGCCAGCGCATCGACCTGCTGGGCGTCAAGAAGGAAGACCTGGTCAACGTCTGGAAGGACATCGGCATGCCCTCGGGCCACGCCTATGCCAAGGCCCTGCGCACGGTGAAGACCTGCGTGGGCTCCGAGTGGTGCCGCATGGGCACCCAGGACTCCACCCAGATGGGCAAGGACCTGGAGAAGGCCATGTGGCGCATGTACGCCCCGCACAAGGTCAAGTTCGCCGTGTCGGGCTGCCCGCGCAACTGCGCCGAGGCCGGCATCAAGGACGTCGGCGTGATTGGCGTGGACTCGGGCTGGGAGATGTACATCGCCGGCAACGGCGGCATCAAGACCGAGGTGGCCCACTTCTTCACCAAGGTGAAGACGGCCGAGGAAGTGCTGGAGTACACCGGCGCCTTCATGCAGCTCTACCGCCTGGAAGGCTGGTACCTGGAGCGCACGGTGCACTACGTGTCCCGTGTGGGCCTCGACTACGTGAAGGACAAGATCCTCAACGACGCCGCTAACCGCAAGGCCCTGTGGGCACAGCTGCAAGCCGCCCTCGAAGGCGAGCCCGACCCGTGGTTCGACTTCAAGGAGGCCAAGGTTGACCTGCGGCAGTTTGAGAAGGTCGAGGCTTGATGTTTCGACCCCTCGTCCAACCTCGCCCCGCTGAACGCGGGCGAGTCTGGCCGGTCCCCCGAGGGGACGAGGCGGTCTGCGGCATTGAGCCGCTGACCACCTCTGAAGGGCCGGCTTGGGGCGGCCCGGCGCTCGGCCCGAAATTCCTGCGGCGCACGCTGCTGTTGGCGGGTCTGGCTACGGCCAGCCTGCCGGCCATGGCACGCATCCGCGACCTGGGCGAGGCCATCAACAAGGCCGGCGCCCAGCGCATGCTCAGCCAGCGCATGACCAAGGCCTGGTTGGCCCTGGCCCTGCCTGACATCGAGGGCCGGGCGCACAAGATCCTTGAAGCCAGTCAACAGCGCTTTGACAGCCAGCTTGCCGAGCTGCGCGCCTTTGCCCCGACGGCCGAGATCGCCTCTACCTACGAGCAACTGGGCCAGCGCGCGGCCGTGCTGAAGGGGCGACTCGACGAGCTGCCGGTGACGCCGGCGCGCGTCAACGCGGTGATCCCGCTGGCGGGCGAGGTGCTCAAGCTCGCGCACCAAGGCACCGGCTTGCTGGAGAAGCGCTCCGAGGCTGCCAGCGCCAAGCTGATCAACCTAGCCGGCCGCCAGCGCATGCTGTCGCAGCGCCTGGCCATGCTCTACCTGGCCGAGGAGCACGGCGTGGACCGCGCGCTGATCCGCACCGAGATGGGCGTGGCACGCAACGACTTC
This sequence comes from Roseateles paludis, assembly GCF_039872745.1. Classification (NCBI taxonomy): domain Bacteria; kingdom Pseudomonadati; phylum Pseudomonadota; class Betaproteobacteria; order Burkholderiales; family Sphaerotilaceae; genus Roseateles; species Roseateles paludis. The sequence continues at coordinate 857,398 of NZ_JBDPZD010000002.1, forward strand.
CGCGCCGCGATGCGCGTGCTGCAGAGCGCGCCGGAAACGAGCGCCGAGATCCACCAGAACCTGCAGCTCGCTGCCTCGCAATGGATCTTTCTGGACGCCGCGCTGGGCGGCACCAGCCACGGCCAGCGTGCAGCGGCCGAAGCATTTTTGGCGAGCGAGAACCTGCTCGCCGTGATGGAAACCGTGACCGGGCAGTACGCCCGCCTATTGGGATAGAGAAATGACCACCTGGACCCGCATCTGCCTCGTCGACGAGATCCCCGTGCTCGGCTCGCGCCGTGTCGCCCGCCCCAAGGGCATGGACGTGGCCGTGTTCCGCAACGACGCGAACGAGGTCTTCGCGCTGCTGGACCGCTGCCCGCACAAGGGCGGCCCCTTGAGCCAGGGCATCGTGTTCGGCAAGAGCGTGGCCTGCCCGCTGCATAACTGGACCATTGGCCTCGACAACGGCTGCGCCAAGGAGCCCGACGAGGGCTGCACGCCGGCCTTTGCCATCAAGGTCGAAGGCGGCGTCGTCTACCTCGACCAGACCGAGCTCGACACCAAGGGCCTGGACCAGGTCGCCCCGATCGCGGGCCCCATCCGCCGCACGGCCTGAGCCTCCTCCCGCAACGCTGATCGAAAGCCCACCATGCTGTTCGGCCGCAAGAAGCGCAAGCCCATCTCCATCCCCGTCAAGGCGGTCAAGGAGTGGAAGTACACGACCTGCAACTACTGCTCGACCGGCTGCGCCATCGAGATTGGCCTCAACGAGGCCGGCAAGATCGTGACGAGTCGCGGGCATGCCGGCGCTGACGTCAACCGCGGCAAGCTGTGCATCAAGGGTCTGCTGGAGCACGAGCTCTTCGACTCTCCCGGGCGCGGCACCATGCCCTTGATGCGCGACAAGGCCCACCTGCCGTTCCAGCCCACGAGCTGGGACAAGGCGCTGGACCACACCGCCGCCAAGATCAAGGAGATCCAGGACAAGTACGGTCGGGACTCCTTCGCCGTCGTCTCCACCGGCCAGCTGCTGACCGAGGAGTTCTACACCTTGGGCAAGCTGGTGCGCGGCCAGATCGGTACCAACAACTACGACGGCAACACCACGCTGTGCATGGCCTCGGCCGTGTCGGGCTACAAGCGCAGCTTCGGCTCCGACGGCCCGCCGGGCTGCTACGGCGACTTCGAGCACACGCACTGCCTGATGGCCTTCGGCTCCAACCTGCCGGAGCAGCACCCGATCATTTACTGGCGGCTGAAGGAAGCGCTGGAGAAGCGCAAGTTCCCGCTCATCGTGGTGGACCCGCGCGTGACGATGCTGGCCCAGTTCGCCGACATCCACCTGCCCCTCACCCCCGGGACTGACTGCGTGCTCATCAACTCGATGATGCACGTCATCCTCAAAGAGGGGCTGCAGGACCAGGCCTACATCGACGCCCACACCCAAGGTATCGATGAGCTGCGCGCCCTGGTGGCCGACTACGACCCCAAGACGGCCCAGCACGTCTGCGGCATCAGCGAGGACATGATCCGCACCGTGGCGCGGCTCTACGCCAGCGCGCCCGCCGCCATGAGCATCTGGACCATGGGCATCAACCAGTCCACCCACGGCTCCGACGGCGTCGTCAACATCAACAACCTCAACCTCATCACCGGCAACATCGGCAAGCCGGGCGGCACGAGTCTCTCGATCACCGGCCAGTGCAACGCCATGGGCACACGCGAGTGGTCGTCCTGCTCGGGCCTGCCGGGCTACCGCGTGCTCGAGAAGGAGAAGGACCGCAAGACGGTGGCCGACTTCTGGGGCATCGACGAGAGCTTCTTCCCCCCGAAGCGCGGCCTCACGCAGACCGACATCTTCCCGGCTATCGAGACCGGCCAGATCAAGGGCCTGTGGCTCGTCGCCACCAACCCCATGACTTCCATGCCCAACCAGCCGCGCATCCGCAAGGCGATGGAGAACCTGGAGTTCCTGGTGGTGCAGGACGTGTACGAGGACGTCGAGACCAACCAGTACTCGCACGTCTACTTCCCCGCCGCCGTCTGGGCCGAGAAAGAAGGCTGCCACACCAACACCGAGCGCCGCGTCAACCTCACACGCAATGTGCTGCCCGCCTACGCCGACAGCAAGCCGGACTTCTGGATCTTCAACGAGATGGCCAAGCGGTTTCAGGATCGCAATGCCATCCACTTCCCCGAGAAGCCCGAAGGTGCCTTCGAGGAGATGCGCAAGCTCTCGGTCGGCACCGGCCGCACGCTAGACATCTCGGGCATGAGCTATGACCGCATCGAGGCGGCACGCGGCATCCAGTGGCCCTACAGCGAAGCCCAGGCGCAAGCCGACGAAGCCCGCGTCGGCCCAGCCGGTGCCACGCAGATGCTGGAGCGGCAGGACTTCCTCGGCAACCCGCGGCTCTACACCGACGGACATTTCCAGACCGACAGTGGCCGCGCGAACCTGATCCCGGTGCGCTTCGTCAACAACAACGAATGCCCGGACGCCGAGTACCCGTTCTGGCTCAACTCGGGCCGCGTGGTCGAGCATTTCCACACCCGCACGCGCACCGGCAAGATCGGCAACTGCAACAAGTACAGCCCGACGCCCTACATGGAGATGAACCCCGACGCGGCGGCGGAGCTGGGGCTGGAGCACCAAAGCTATGTGCGCGTGGTGAGCCGGCGCGGCGACGCGGTGGTGATGGTGCAGCTGACCCACCGCGTGGGCCGCAACATGCTGTTCATCCCCTTCCACTTCCACGACTGCGTCAACCGACTCACGCTCGGCCTGCTCGACCCCTACTCGCGCCAGCCCGCCTTCAAGCAGAACGCCGCCCGCATCGAGAAGATCGATCAGCAGGAAGCGGCCCGCCTGAATCTGGAACGTCGCGCATTCTGAGGACCGGCCATGACCACGACCCACGACAACCAAGGCTGCGGCAAGCCCGAATGCGGCAGCGGCGGCTGTGCCTCCAAGAGCGGGCAGCAGCGCATCTGGGAGATCCGCACCGAGGAGCAGGCCTACGCCAAGCTCAGCGACAAGCAGATCCCCGCCACCAACCGCTATGGCCAGAAGGTGGACCTGATCGAGCTGACCGGCGGTCAAGCCCCCAACGCCACGCCGGGCCGCTCGATGTTCATCAACGAGAACCCGGCCGTCGGCAGCAACCCCAACCGCAACAAGCAGCACGGCTTCTTCTTCACGGCCGACAACTGCATCGGCTGCCACGCCTGCGAGGCCGCCTGCAGTGAGAAGAACGAGAACCCGCCGCACCTGGCCTTCCGCTCGGTCGGCTATGTCGAAGGCGGCAGCTTCCCCGACTACAAGCGCATGAACATCTCGATGGCCTGCAACCATTGCGATGACCCGGTCTGCCTCAAAGGCTGCCCCACGCGCGCTTACACCAAGCACGTCGAATACGGCGCCGTGCTGCAAGACCCCGAGACCTGCTTTGGCTGCGGCTATTGCACCTGGGTGTGCCCCTACAACGCGCCCCAGCTCGACCCCATCAAGGGCCAGGTCTCCAAATGCAATATGTGCGTGGACCGTCTCGAAGTGGGCCTCAAGCCCGCCTGCGTGTCGGCCTGCGTTGGCAATGCGCTCGACTTCGGCGTGATCGAGAACATCCCCGAGCGGCGCGAGCAGGCGCGCGTCGAGATTCCCGGCTTCCCGGCACCCGAGATCACGCACCCCAACATCCGCTTCCAGCAGATCCGCCAGCTGCCCGACGAGATGAAGCGCACCGACTCGATGCCGGTGAAGTACCACAAGGATGAAGCGGGCCGCTACCGCCCCGCCATCGACCAGAAGAAGGGCCAGGCCAAGCACTGGAACCTCGCGCGCCTCTCGTCGCGCGAGAACCCGCTGGTGCTGTTCACGCTCGCCGCGCAGGCGGCGGCCGGGGCTTTTGCGCTGGCCTTCCTGGGTGCGCTGGCGGGCCTGCCGGGCTTTGGCGCCTTTGCGCAGTCCATGGCCTACCCGGTGCTGGGCCTGGTGTGCTTCGGGCTGGTGGCCTTCGGGCTCTTCATGTCCACCATGCATCTGGGCAAGCCCAAGCGCTTCTACCGCGGCTTCAACAACCTGCGCTACTCGCCGGTCTCGCGTGAGGGTCTGGGCATCGCCATCTTCATCGGTTGCTTGGGCTTGCACATCGCCGCCAGCATCGCCGCCCAGCCCGACTACCGCGTGCTCTTTGGCCGCATCGTCGGCATCCCGGCCGACGCCGTCATCAGCCCCGCTGCGGCCACGCAGCTTGGCACGGTGTTCGGCGTGCTGGCCGTGCTGGCGAGCGCGGTGGGCCTGTACTACATGAACCGCTGCTACCGCATCAAGGCCCGGCCGTTCTGGAACCACTGGCAAGTGGGCACCGCCTTTGCCGGCAGCGCGCTGTCGCTAGGCGGCCTGCTCACTGGCGTGGCCATCACCGCCACGCTTGGCTTTGCCGGCCTGCCCTACCAGGACGCCATGCTGACCTGGGCCAGCGTGATGCTCGCTGGCATGGTGCTTGAAGGCATCGGTCACATCGGCCACGCCCGCAGCCTGGGCCAGGCCGAGCACGAAGGCGGTGCCGCGTACTACATCCAGTGCACGACGTTTGGAAAAACCTTCTGGTTGCGCAATGCACTGCTGGGGCTCAATGTGCTGCTGGCGTCAGCCCTGCTGGTCTGGATGGTCACGCAGCCTGCCTTTGGCCGCAACACCGTGCTGGCCTTCGGTGTCGTTGGCCTGGTGCTCGTCGCCACCAGCCTGATCAGCCGCGCGCTGTTCTACGTGCTCGTGATCCCGACCACCATGCCCGGCGCCTTCTTCTGGAAGAACAAGGGCTTTGAAGAGCACGCCCGCGACATTGGCCTGGCGAACATGCCGCAGGTCGGGGTCGTGCCGAAGCACGCATTTCATTGAGATGTTCGGCCCCTCGCGCAGTCCCGCCCCGCTGAACGCGGGCGTGCCCGGTCGGTCCTGCGGACCGCGCTTGCCCTCACGGGCAAGCCCTTCGCCAGGCTTGAACGGTCCACTGGACCGTTCAGGTCCGGGCTCAGCCCCCGAGGGGACGCCGGAGCACGTGGCATTGAGCCAAGTGCTCCGTCTCCACGGGCCGGCTTGGGGCGGCCCGGCGCTCGGCCCGAAACACGGGATCACACACTGAGATGGATCTGGGCGACCTGATCGGCAAGACCTGCGTCGTCGGCGTCAGTTACTTCGACGCCAATGGCGACCTGCTCAAGCAAACCCAGTTCGCCGGCGTGGTGCAACGCGTGGATGCCGAGCACGGCATTTCCATGCGGCTGCAGCACAGCGACCCCGCTGTGGCGCCCGGCGACTTCATCGTGCCGCCGGTGCTGGAGGCCTGGTTCAAGGCGCCCCCCGGCCACTACCGCCATGCGCCCAGCGGCGTCGACATCGAGAACCCCGACTACCTCGTCACCTGGGACGTGCACCGCCAGCGGCAGGACACGCCCGAGGGCCGGCACGAGTGGTGGGACTGGGTGCCCAACACGCAGCAGCCGCAAGTGGGAACGGCCGGGCCTGACTCGGTGTGAATTTGCACCCGTCCGCAGGCGCGCAGCGGTGCGCTTCTTGCATTGATCCCTTCACCCAGCATTACCAGGGATGACCGTGATGACCAGCCGCCGCATCTTCCCCAGCGCCGCCTACATGACCCCGGCCGACGACGAACCCGTGCGCTCGGTCGTCGTCGAGACGCCCGAGGCCGTCGTCGTGGCCTGGTATGTGCAGCCCGGGCAACGCATCCCAGCCCATGTCCACCCCGCCGGCCAGGACACCTGGACCGTGCTCTCCGGCCAAGGTCTCTACCAAACCGACGCGGCCGGCGACACCCGCCCCCTGAAGCCGGGCGACATCGCGATCGCCACGCCCGGCAGCGTGCACGGTGTCTACAACCACGGCAGCGAGGTGCTGCAGTTCGTCTCGGTGGTGACGCCCGCTGCGGCGGGCTATGAGCGCCTGCCGGCAGCCGACTGACACGCCCCATCGGCACAAGCCCCGAGCAGCAGGGGCGACACCGGCTGCTAGGCTGTCGCCCTCCTTCCACGCTCCCTTTGGCGGATGAGCTTTCTCGCAGTCGACATTGGCAACACCCGCCTCAAATGGGCCCTGTATGCGGACGGCGCACGGCCGGGTGCATCGCCCGAGCGGCAAGGCGCGGTCTTCATCGAGAACATCGACCGCCTGGCCGATGGCGACTGGCAGCACCTGCCCGCCCCGAGCGCCATGCTGGGCAGCAACGTGGCCAGCGACGCGGTGCGCCGTCGTGTGGAAGAGCAGATGGACCGCTGGGACGTAGCGCCGCGCTGGGTGGTGCCCGGCAGCGAGGCCGGCGGCGTCACCAATGGTTATGACCACCCGACGCGCCTTGGCGCCGACCGTTGGGTGGCCGTGATCGGCGCCCGTGCCCACGCGCGGCAGCGCGGCTTTGACGGGCCGGTGCTGGTGGTGATGGTGGGCACGGCCGTGACGGTGGAAGCGCTGTCGGCCAGCGGCCACTACCTGGGCGGGCTCATCCTGCCGGGCCACGGCATCATGCTGCGCGCTTTGGAGAGCGGCACCGCCGGCCTGCGCGTACCCACCGGCGAGGTGCGCAACTTCCCCACCAACACCAGTGACGCGCTGACCAGCGGCGGCACCTACGCCATCACCGGCGCCATCGAGCGGCTCTTCCGCCACCTGCAAACCCGCGAGGGCCGCGCGCCCCTGGTGCTGATGACGGGCGGCGCCGGCTGGAAGGTCTCGCCCGCACTCGACGTTCCGCATGAGCTGATCGAAGGCCTGATCTTCGACGGCCTGCTGGCCCTGCAGCACGGCGCCTGAGCCTGCCCCCTGCGCCCATGATTCGCAGCCTGAAGACGATGCTGGACCGCTCAGAGTCCATGCACCGCGCCTGGCACGACACGCTGATGGCTCATGCGCCGCCACACCCGAACGAACTGCCGCTGCGCCAGCGACTGGCGCTCGACGCCAGCGCGCTGACGCTTGAGCACGGTCAGGCCATTCGCTTGCTGCTGGAAGAGCACCTGGAGAACGCAGCACTGGCCCTGCTTCGCGTTCAGCACGAGGCCCTGCTGCGCGCGGCCTGGGTGGCCTACGCCGCTGATGACGCCGCCCTGCAGGCCCTGACGGGTCCGGACACGGATCTCGGTGTCAAGCAGGCCAATGCACTCCCGCTGGCCGGCATCCTGCTCAAGCAAGTCGAGGCCTCAGAGCTCACGCCTGCCGCCTTGAAGCGCGGCCTGCGAGAGTTCCGGGACGTCGTCTGGGCCGATGCCAACTCCTACACCCATGCCGGCCTCCTGCCGCTGGTGCGCGTCGGCAAGCGCCATGCGGAAGCCCACCTCGTCCACGCCCTCTACATTTCCAATGCCCACGGGTATTCGGCCTCCATGATTTCGGCCGAGATCATGGACCCGGCCGAAACGCTGCCCGCGATCAATCGGATCGTCGTGGCTCACCCCGAGTGCATGGTGATGTCCTAGCGTCGCCCCACAACCAAGTAGACACCGAGCAACGTGACCCCCATGCCGGCGATGGTGAAGGCGGTGAGCGTCTCGTCAAACAACATCCAGGCCATCAGCGCGGTGAGGCTGGGCACGATGTACATGGTGCTGCTGACGCGCGTGACCTGGCCGTGGCGAAGCATGTAGAACATCAGGCTGATGCCGCCTGCGGTGAGCACGAAGACGCTCCAGAGCATGGCCAGCACGGTGGGCAAGGCCCAGTCGATGTGCATGGGCTCGGTCAGCCAGGCCACGGGCAGGGTGACCGCCAGCGAAGCCGCAAACTGCACGACCTGGCCGGTGCGCAGATCAAACTGCGGCACAAAGCGCTTTTGGTAGAGCGTGCCCCCGGTGATGCCCGCCAGCGCCAGCACGCACAGCAGCAGCGGCCCTGCCTGCCCGGCGCCAAAGCCTAGCTTGTGCGACACCACCAGCAGCACACCCGCCAGGCCCAGCGCCACGCCGCCCCACTGGCGCCGGCTCACCTGCTCGCCCACCAGGGGCGCGAGGGCAGCCACCAGCACCGGCTGCAGGTTGACGATGAGTGCCGCCATGCCGGCCGAGAGGCCATGCCGGATCGACACCCAAACCCCGCCGAGGTAGAGCGCCTGGATGCCGATGCCGGCCACCGACAGATGCAGGCAGTCCCGACGACTCGGCCACGGCGCCCGGGCCAGCGCGGCCAGACAGACCATCAAGGCCACCACCCCCGCATAGCGCCAGACCAGGAAGGTCAACGCATCGGCATGTGGCGCGGCAGCCTTGGCAGCCAGATAGCCGGTGGCCCAGATGAAGATAAAGGCCGGCGGAGCCAGGCGATCCAGCCAGCGCACCCAGGTTGTCTCGCCCTGCAGCGCCGTCATCGCTTGACACAATCAAGGTCGGAGCGCATACCCCGGAAACAGTTCATGGTCGACATCCGATCCGTGTGGGCCTGCATCATCGCCCGGCCAGGACCAGCTCGCTGAGCTGGCGCACCAGCAGCTCGGGCTCGGGCAGCTCCACCGGCAGGCCGGCAAAGGCCTGGTCCAGCAGCAGATGAGACAGGCCATGCGCCAGGCTCCAACCAGTCAGGGCCAAGGGCAGCGCGAAGCGCGCGTCCAGGCGCTCGGCCGCGCCCAGCAGCACAGCAAAGCTGGCGCCCGCGGCTTGGTCCAGCGCCGGGTGCTGGGCGCGCGTGGCCAGCAGCGGCCCGAACATCAGCCGGAAGCGCGCCGGGCTGGCGCGGGCAAAGCGCACATAGGCTTCGGCAATGGCCAGCAGCTGTTCGCGCGGGCTGGCCACTGCCGCAGCGCCAGCCTGCATGGCCGCCCCCAGGTGCTCAAAGGCCCGCGCCGCCACCGCCGCCAGCAGCTCGTCGCGGTTGGCAAAGTGGTGATACGGCGCCGCGTGTGACACCCCGGCCTGCCGGGCAACATCGCGCAGGCTGAACGCCGCCAGGGCCCCACCAGGGGCCTGGCCGGCCTCGGTGGACAGCAAGGCTTCGGCGGCACTCAGCAGTGCCTCGCGCAGGTCGCCATGGTGATAGCCGCGCGAGGCTGGCTCCTTGGGGGGTGGGCGAACCGGGGGGGTATTCATGCGCAGATCTTGACACGAGAAAGATACACATCCACCATGCAACCCAATCTTTCCATTGTCAAGATTGGAGCCCACGATGTACCACGCGATCGTTGAGCACAAGATCCGCCGCGCCTTTGCCGACATCAATGCCGGGCGCTTCGAGGGCATCGCCGCGCAGTTCGCGAGCGAGCATCGGCATGCGATGGTGGGCCAGCACGCCTTGGGCGGCGAGCGCGGCTGCCTGGCGGCCACCCAGCGCTGGTATGACCGGCTGCAGCGCCTGCTGCCGGGGCTGCGGTTTGACATCGACCGGGTGCTGGTGCGCGGCTGGCCCTGGCGCACCTGGGTGGCGGTCAGCTGGCGCGACAGCTTTGCCCTGCCCGACGGCTCGCGCGGCAGCAACCGGGGCGTGCACGAGTTCGAGCTCGCCTGGGGCCGCGTGCGTGTCCTGACCGTGCACTGCGACACGGCGCGCCTGGCGCGCTACCTGGCCCAGCTGGAAGCCGCCGGCATCGCCGAGGCGGCTGCATCGCCCATCACGGCTTGAGCGGACGCGCCAGCAGCCTCTCAGTCCTGCAGCAGCAGCTCACGCAGTTGCGCCATCCGGAACGGCTTGGCCAGACTGCCCACCACGTTCATGCCCAGCGCGCGCGCCAGCCGCAAGGCGGTCTCAAGCTGCAGGCCGCTGGTCCCGCTGCAGACGATGACGCGCGCCTGGCTGCCCAGTGACGCCACGGACTGAAGCACGGCCTCGCCCGAAGTGCCAGGCAGGGTCAGATCCACGGCCAGATGGCTCGGTTGCCAAGGGCCCAGCTGCGCCATGAAGCTGTCAGCGTCCAAGCAAAGCCTGGCCTCGAAGCCGGCGCTGCGCGCACCCGCGCAAAGCAGCTCACCCACGGTGGCGTCATCGTCGAGGACCAACAATCGTCTTGATTCCACAGCACTCCCTCGAATCCGGCGCGGGACATGACCCCGCTTAAGATGCCCGGCAGCTGACCTGCACGCCTCGGCGCGTGACAACCAGCAGGGCGCAGGTGGCACAGAACACCCGCCCGCCACAAGACTACCTCAGGAAGGCTGCTGCATGAGTATTCGCGCCCGGTTACTGTGGTTTGCGCTGCTTGCCACCTTGCTGCCGGCGCTGATGGTGCTGGAGCGCTTTGCGAGCGAGCGGCAGGCCACCATCCGCACCGATACCACCAGCCTGGCCAATTTTGCGCAGGACAGCAGCCGTGAGCTGAGCGAGCGCATCCAGGGCACCGCACAACTGCAGTTTGGCCTGGCCCGCGCCACGGTGCTGGCGCAGGAGGACCGCAAGGCTTGCTCCGACTTCCTGGCCGAGGTGCGCGATGCGCACCCGCAGTACACCGGCATCCTGACCATCCTGCCCAATGGGCGCTTGTTCTGCGACTCGCTGCGCACAGGCCGCGAGCTGAACCTGACCGACCGCGACTACTTCCGCCGCGCGCTGGAGACCCCTGCGGGCGTCGTGCTCGAAGCCGCCTTCGGCCGCCTGACGGGCCGCGCGGTGATGCAAGTGGCCTACCCGGCCCGTGATGCAACGGGCGCTCTGCGCTTCGTGCTGCTGGCCTCGCTGGACCTGGCCAAGGCCATGAACCTGGACGACCGGCGCGTGCCCGGTGGCCGCATGGTGATGCTGGACGACAAGGGCACCGTGCTGACCGTGTTCGCGGGTGGCGACACCGATCTGGCCAAGGGCGCGTCGGTCGTGGGCACCCAGTTGTGGAAGTTCGCCTCAGCCTCGCACGAGGCCGGCACCGCAGAGCTGAGCATGCCTGACGGGCGGCTCTACACCTGGGCCCGCGCCGACACCACGGCGCTGGCAGCGGCTGGCGTCCATATCCTGGCTGGCGCCCCGAACGACGCGCTGCTGGCCGCGGCCAACCGCCGCTTCATGCGCGAACTGGGCTGGATGGTGCTGGCCGCCGGCCTGCTCTTCCTGATCGTTTGGCGCCTCAGCGAACGCACCATCCGCCGCCCGATCTCGCGCATGAGCGACATGGCAGCCCGCCTGCACGCCGGTGACCTGGCCGCGCGCATCGAGCCGCCACTGCCTGGCGGCGAGCTGGGCAGCCTGATGGCGGCGCTCAACCAGGCGGCCGAGTCGCTGCAGACGCAGCGCGCCGACATCGAACGCCTCAATGCCCAGTTGCTGCAGTCGCAGCGCCTGGAGGCCATCGGCCAGCTCACGGGCGGCGTGGCGCACGACTTCAACAACCTGCTCACCGTCGTGCTGGGCAATGCCGACCTGCTGCTGGAAGCCTGTGCCAAGGACCCGGACCGGCGCCACATGGTGCAGACCATCATCGATGCGGCCGAACGCGGCGCCTCGCTGACCAAGCACCTGCTAGCCTTCGCGCGCAAGCAGCCGCTGGCCCCCAGCGATGTGGACGTGAACCAGCGCCTGGCCGCGCTGGACCCGATGCTGCGCAGCTCACTGGGCGAGCATGTCGAGATCGAACTCGTGCGCGGCGCCGGGCTGTGGTGGGCCACGGTCGATGCCACCCAGCTTGAGAACGCCCTGCTCAACCTGTGCCTGAACGCGCGTGACGCCATGCCCACAGGCGGCCGCCTCACCATCGAGACCGCCAACGCCTCGCTCGACACCCGCTATGCCGAGCAACACCCCGAGGTGAAGCCTGGGCAGTACGTGATGATGGCCGTGTCCGACACCGGCAGCGGCATCCCCGCCCACGTGCTGTCTCGCGTGTTCGAGCCCTTCTTCACCACCAAGGAAAAGGGCAAGGGCACGGGCCTGGGGCTGGCCATGGTCTATGGCTTCGTCAAGCAGTCGACCGGCCACATCAGCATCTACTCCGAGCCCGGGCATGGCACCACCGTCAAGCTCTACCTGCCACGCGCTAGCGGCACGCGCGGCAGCCAGCCTGAGCTGCCAGTGCAAGGCCATGTGCGAGGCGGCTTTGAGACCGTGCTGGTGGTGGAGGACGACGAGCCCGTGCGCCGCCTGGCCTGCCTGGAGCTGCGCGCGCTGGGCTACGACGTGCTGGAGGCCAGCCGAGGTAGCGAAGCCCTGGCCCTGCTGGACAGCGGCTGCGCGGTGGACCTGCTCTTCACGGATGTGGTGATGCCGGGCGGCATGTCGGGCCGCCAACTGGCAGAGGCGGCGCTGCAGCGCCGGCCGGGCCTGCGCGTGCTCTACACCTCGGGCTACACCGAGAACGCCATCGTCCACCACGGCCGCCTGGACCCCGGCGTGCAACTGCTGCCCAAGCCCTACCGCCGCGACGAACTGGCCAAGGCCGTGCGTCAGGCCTTGGGGCGCGACGTCAGCCCAGGCACCTGAACCGGCGCCCCCGACTGAATCTCGCGCAGGCAGCGTAGGCACAAACAGTCCTGGAACACGGCCGCGATCGCGTCCCGCTGCGCCTGATCCAGCCGCAGCTCGAAGCAATCGCAGGCTCCTTGAGTGGCACCGCAGACCACGGGCTGGCCGCAGCGCGGGCAGGCAAGCTCACGCAGCGTCATAGCGCCTCCTGGCCGTCGTCGAGTGGGGGTGGCTCGGGCGTGGCGCGGGCCAGGGCCATCCAGGTGGCGAAATCCAGCCGGTGCGCGCGCCGGGGCGCGGGGCGCGCCAGCGTCAGGCCACCGTCCTGCACGAACAGCACGCCAAACTCGGGCGGGATCTCCTCGACCTCGGCAATGCCGGCCTTGAGCACGAACCAGCACTGCCCGCACAGCGCCCGGTAGGCGGCCGATTTGGCCGGCCGGCGCAACTCGCCCAGCAGGTCGGCGCGGCTGACCTTGATCTCGTGGATGGTGGGCTCCAGGTAGTCCTCCACCGTGGAGTGCCGGATCGAGAACACATCGGGCATGGCCTGCACCCAGCGCGTCTTGCCGCCCTCCTCCTCAGCCGGCAAGCCACAGCGCAGCGTCAGGCCTCGCCAGACGACGCGGCCAGCCCGCTGCATCTCCAGCGCCACGCGGGCCACCAGGTCCTCGTGGGCGTTGCGCGCCTGGCGGTTGCCAGCCAGCCCCACCGCCAGCGCCTGCACGCCGGTGTCGGTGACGCGCAGCCGCTCCCGGCCGTCGGGCTCGCGCACGCGCTCCACCCACCCCTGCGCCAGCAGCTCCACCTCGACCAGGTCCTGGCACGGCCAGCCGCTGCTGCGCCAGATCTGGCGCAGGCGCTGGTTCAGGACACGGCTGGGTGGGCGGGCAGTGGTCGCGATGGTCGTCATGCAGGCAAAAAAACAAACCCCCGGGGCCGGAGGCCGCGGGGGTTCGATGATCGCGTGCCGGTGTCAGTCGTTCAACACCCGCGCGAGCGTCTCGGCGATCAACGCTCCTTGCGCAGCGTCGTGACCGGGCCGGTAGAGCCTGGCATCACAAAGACCGTGTAGTTGGCCAGCGGCAGGAAGGTCAGCGGCGAGCGGCTGTACAGCGGCTCGACGGTGCCAGGCTTGGTCACTTCCAGGAAGGCCGAGTTGCTGGCAGTGATTTCCTTGAACTCGGAAATCGCGCCCGGCGCCACGCTGGAGGCCACAGCGCCAAAGTCCACCGACATGTTCAGCGGGCCGGCGGCCGTGCCCATGCCGTTCAGCAGCCGGATCTTGGCGTTGCCGGTGGACGTGGCCAGGCGGTTGCTGTCGGTGTTCCAGGTGTACTGCGGGTTGGCCGGGTCGCCCCAGACCAGCAGGGTGTAGTCATTGCCCGCAACCAGGGTCTTGGCCGGCGAGGTCAGCGTGGCGCCGTTGAAGGCGAACTGCGCGGTGGCGCTGCCGGCCGTGACGGCCACGTAGTCGCCCAGGGCCGGGGTCACGGACGCGGGCACGATGGCCTGGCCGTTGATGCTGCCCGACACCGAGGAGCCGCTGTTCAGTGCCACCACACCGCGCACGCGGGCCTGGGTGTTGAGCACCGGGGCGACGTCGCCCTTTTGCACCAGGGTGATGCCGTTCAGCAGCACGCCGCCGTCCGTTCCCGTGAGGATCAGGGTGTGCACGCCGGTCGAGGCCAGCGCGAGGGTGGGGATGTCCAGGCGGATGTCGTTGCCACGCTGGTTATAGCCCGTCACGCGGACGCGGTAGGAACCCGAGGTCATCGAGATGAAGCCGCTGCCCGAACCGCTTTGCAGGTTGGCCACCGAGCGAGTGGCGGTGTCGAGCGAGTCGGTCGGCGCCGTCAGGTAGACGTCGATCGGACCCGCGTCGGGCGACAGGTTCAGCACCAGCAGCTTGGACTTGTTGGCGTCGGGCGCGGCTTCTTCTTCCTGCAGCAGCGTGGTGCGGGTAAAGCCGGCAAAGCCGTAGGTGATCAGGGTGTAGCTGTTGTTGCCGGCCAGCGTGGGTGCCGTGGTGGCGATGGTGGCGCTGTTGCTGCTATCGGTCACCTTGGAGGTGGTGGCGCTGGTGTCCACATTGCCGTAGGAGCCCACCTTGCCGAAGGCGATGTTGCTCGTGTGCTTGACCTCATTGACGGTCAGGTCAATCGAGGCATAGGACGAAGTGGCATTCAGCAGGCGCACGCTGGCGCTGCTGCTGCTGCTGCCGCTGCCGCCTTTGCCGCCACAAGCGGTGAGCAGCACGGCGCCGCAGAGACTGAGGGCCAGGGCCCAGGGGGTGAATCGCATCGGGGATCTCCAAGAAGCCGCAAAGGCAGCACGCCTAGGGGAAAAGCGCGGCGCCCGGAGTTTACTGGGCTCCGCGCCTCAGGCCGGTATGGCCGTGAAGCAATGTTTCTGGGCCAAACTCGCCACCATGGCCATGCCTGACAACGTCGCAGCTGCTGCGGACCATCCCTACGCCCGTCTGCTGGCGCCGCTGGACCTCGGATTCACCCAGCTCCGCAACCGCGTGCTGATGGGCAGCATGCACACCGGGCTGGAAGACAGCCGCAAGCACTTCGAGCGCATGGCCGCCTACTTTGCCGAGCGCGCGCGCGGCGAGGTGGGCCTGATCGTGACGGGCGGATTTGCGCCCAACATCGAGGGCTGGGCCAAGCCATTTGCCGGCACCCTGGCCACCTCGGGCGCCGCACGCCGGCACCGCGTCATCACCGATGCCGTGCACGCCGAGAGCGGCAAGATCGCGCTGCAGATCCTGCACACCGGCCGCTACGGCTACCACCCGCTGTGCGTGGCGCCCTCGCGGCTGCAATCGCCGATCTCGCCCTTCACCCCGCACGAGCTCTCCAGCCGGGGCATTGAGCGGCAGATCCGCGCCTTCGTGCGTTGTACGCGCCTGGCGCGCGAGGCGGGCTATGACGGCGTCGAGCTGATGGCCTCGGAGGGCTATTTCCTCAACCAGTTCCTGGCCACCCACGCCAACCACCGGCAGGACGACTGGGGCGGCAGCTATGAAAAGCGCATGCGCCTGCCGCTAGAGGTGCTGGCCCGCATGCGCGAGGCGGCGGGGCCTGACTTCATCATCATCTTCCGGCTCTCGATGCTCGACCTCGTCCCCGAGGGCAGCTCCTGGGACGAGGTGGTCGAGCTGGCGCGCCGCGTGGCGCGGGGCGGGGCCACACTGATCAACTCCGGCATCGGCTGGCATGAGGCACGCATCCCCACCATCGCCACCAGCGTGCCGCGCGCCGGCTTTGCCTGGGTCACGGCCAAGCTGCGCGCGCAGTTGCGGGCCGAGGGCATCACCACGCCCCTGATCACCAGCAACCGCATCAACACCCCCGAGGTGGCCGAGGGCCTGCTGGCCGACGGCAGCGCCGACATGGTCTCGATGGCGCGCCCCTTCCTGGCCGACCCGGACTTCGTGCGCAAGTCGCGCGAGCGGCGTGCCGACGAGATCAACACCTGCATCGCCTGCAACCAGGCCTGCCTGGACCACGCCTTCGCGCAGAAGATTGCGTCCTGCCTCGTCAACCCCCGCGCGGCGCATGAGCGGGAGATCGTGCTGCGCCCCGTCAGCGGCAGCCCCAAGCGCATCGCCGTGGTGGGCGCCGGGCCCGCAGGCCTCGCGGCCGCCACGACGCTGGCCGAGCGCGGGCACACCGTCGATCTCTTCGACGCCAGCTCGGACATCGGCGGCCAGTTCAACCTGGCCAAGCGCATCCCGGGCAAGGAAGAGTTCCACGAGACTTTGCGCTACTTTGCGCGGCGTCTTGCCGTCACCGGCGTGCGCCTGCACCTGAACCAGCGTGTCAACACCGCCGCGCTGCAAGGCTATGACGACATCGTGCTGGCCACCGGCGTGCGCCCGCGCGATCCGGGCATCCCCGGCCAGCTGGAAGGCCAGGCGCGCGGCCAGGTGCTCAGCTACCTGGACCTGCTGCGCGACCACCGCCCCGTGGGCCAGCGCGTGGCCGTGGTGGGCGCCGGCGGCATCGGCTTTGACGTGGCCGAATACCTGCTGGAGGCCGGCCACTCGCTGACCCTGCACCCCGAGGCCTGGCGCCGCCACTGGGGCGTGGCCGACCCGGCCGAGGCCCGTGGCGGCCTGGCACGCCCAGCCCCCGAGCCTGCGGCCCGCCAGGTCACGCTGCTGCAACGCAAGGCCGGCAAGCCCGGCAGTGGCCTGGGCAAGACCACCGGCTGGATCCACCGCAGCATGCTCAAGATGATGGGCGTCGAGATGCTCGGCGGCATCCACTACGAACGCATCACGCCCGAAGGCCTGTGGGTCAGCCACGGCCCCACGCGCGAGGGCCTGGAGCTCATCCCCGCCGACACCATCGTGCTGTGCGCCGGCCAGGAGCCGCTGCGCGAACTGGAGGCGCCGCTGCGTGCAGCGGGCGCCTCCGTCCACCTGATCGGCGGCGCGCAGGAAGCTGGCGAGCTGGACGCCAAGCGCGCCATCCTGCAAGGCACGCAGCTGGGCGTGCGCCTGTAGGAGGCCGCCCGGCTCTCGCTCAGAACTCCAGGTCGCCCACCAGCAGCTCCTCCTCGTCCTCGCCCGCCGCCGTCGGGGCACGACGCAGCAGTGCGTCGAGGTTGACGGTGAGCTGCCCGGGGCGCAGGGCCCCCACCGCCCGCCCGCTGCCATTGGCCACGCCGGCAGCCGCCGCCATGGGCGACAGGCCCGTGTTGGGCGCCGACACCATCTGGCCCGGCTTGTAGATCAGGGCCAAGGCCGTGGTGTAGGCATTGATGCCGTCACGGATGAGGCGGAAGTCACCGTTCGGGGCATAGAGCTGCACGTCAACGCCCGGCATGGCCTTGATCTCGCCATTGCTCATGCCGATCAGGCCGCCCGGGGTGGCCAGGGTCATCGTCGTCGTCACCCGGGCGTCGTCGAACTGGGCGAAGTTGCCATTGGTGCTGAGCGTGGCCGTGTCGGCGTTGAGCACCGGCACCAGCCAGCGCAGCGGCGTGTCGACGTCGAGCGTCACGCTTTGCGCCGCCGCACCATCAACCCCCGCCAGGCGGGCGGTGAGCGTGTTGCCCGTCGCCACCTTGACGCGGCCCTGGATGACCGGCGCCTGCAGGTCGATGCTGTTCACCGTGGCCTGGGCCAGGGCAATCTGGGTGGCGCTGCGCAGCACGCCCGAGTCGGCGCTCAGCAGATCAAGCTTGATCTGCTTGCCTGCCTGGGCCTCGAAGGACGGCGCGTCTGCATGCTTGACGCTCAGGTCGTCAGCGGCCTGCAGGCGGATGGTCTTGCCGGCCAACAGGTGTTCGGCCGTCAACGCCTGCGCCGCTGTAGCGGCCAGCGAGTCCGCCGCGTTCATCGTGCCAAGCGTGAGCGTCCCACCGACCAGCTCGACGCGGCCCGCGGTGAGCTGCTTCACCACCAGCTCGCCCTTGGCCTCCAGATGCGCCAGGTCGGAGACGAACAAGGTGTCCGCCGTGAGCGTGTTGCCACGCGCATCCAGGCTGGCCTGATAGCTGTGGTTGCCCGTCAGCACCAGGTCCTTCTGGGCCACCAGGCTGGCCGACTGGCCGATGCTAGCGCTGGCCAGGCTGAGGCTGTCGGCCGCCAGCTTGACGGTTCCGGTCACCGCCACGCCAGGCACGACCGTGCTGTCCTGCGGCTTCACCAGGCCGGTGCTGCCCAGCTCCATGCGCGCGGCCTGCGCGTCAAGCGCACCGCCGACCTCGATCCGGCTGGCATGCAAGGAGCCACTGGCGCGCAGAGTGGCGTCACGCCCCACGGCGAGCAGGCCATAGTCCTGATCCGCTGCACTGGCCATCAAGCTGCCCGTCACGCGGGCGGTCTCGACCGCCAGGCCCGCCTTGACCTTGACGTCGGCATCGCCCGCAACGGCCAGCTGCTTGAGCTGCAGGCTGTCTGACTGCAGGTCCAGCTTGCCCGCCGACAGGCTGTCGCCCTTGACCGCGCCGGTGACGCTGAGCGTCGCAGCGCCCGCTTGCACGGCGCCCACGGTCAAGGTGGTGGCCTTGAGCACCAGGCTGTCCTCGAAGCTGGCCTTGGCCAGTTGCACGTCAACCCCTTGCAGCACGGCGGCTTGCTTGCCCACAAAGCCCTCCAGCTTGAGGTCGGCCTGGGCGAGCAGCTGGCTCTTGCCGCCCACGCTGAGCGAACCCACGTCGATGCGCTGCGCCTGGAGGTCCAGCGCGCCGCCCACCTGGCCCGCAACCGTCGCCGCTTCGGTCACGACGATGCTCGCGTCGCCGCCGGCCTTCAAGCCCGTCAGCTGCGCGGTGCGCGCACGGACCTTGACCGCTGCATCGCCGCCAAACTGGTCGGCCACCAGGGCGCCCGAGACGCTCAAGCTGGCGTCGCCATGGCTGGTGAGCGAAGCAATCTGCGCCTCGTTCGCCTGCAGCGTGAGCTTGCCGCCGATGCGGCTCGCGGCCCCGCCGACAGTGAGCGTGCTCTTGGCCTCGCCGTCCAGGTCACCCCCCACCTGCAGGCCAGCGAGCTTGAGTTGATCGGCTCGCACGACGAGCCGGCCGGTGACATCGGCCGCACGCAAGGTGAGGCCAGTTGTGGCCTGCAGGTCAGCCGCGCCGCCCGCCTTGATGGCGTCCACCTCGGCCGACGCGGCCTGCACGCGCAGGTCGGTGCCGGCAGCCAGACGTGCAGCCTGCAAGACGCCGGCCGTCACGTTCAGGTCCTGCTGGCTGGCCAGCTGGCCCAGCACCGCCTGAGTCGACGCGGTGATGACGCCCTTACCTGTGGCATCGAGCTGGTCCAGCTGCAACTGCGGTGCAGTGAACAGCGCCTCGGCCCCGCTGCGCGAGGCCTTGACCCACAGACGCTCGCTGGCCGTGGCCTTGGTGGCCGCGCCCGACTGCATGGTGCCCACTTCGCCATCGCGCACGCTCAGGTCCAGCTGCTTGCCAGCGGCCAATCGCGATGCGCGCAGCACATCGGCGCTGAGCGTGAGCGCTCCACCGGCCGTGATGCGGTCGATGCTGAGCTTCTGGTCCAGGCTGAGGCTGGCATCCCCGGCAATGTCCAGCTCGCCCAAGCTGGCCTGCGCGGCCTTCAGCCGCAGCGCGCCGCCGATGTCGGCACGCGCCAGCTTGAGGTCGCCAACGGCCGTGAGATCGGCATCGCCGCCCGACTTGAGCGTCCCCCCGTCGATGCTGGCAGCCTTGGCCAGGAACTTCTTCTTGGTTTCAAAGGACTGGAAGCTGAGCGCGCCGCTGACGTTGAGGTCGGCGCTGTCCGACACCAGGACGTTGCCCAGGCTGGCTTCGCCCGCACGAATGCCCAAGGCGTTGCCGAAGTTGCCGCTGTCCAGCACCAGGCGTCCCGCCACATCCATGTTGGCCACGCCGCCCGCTTCGACCGTGCTGATGTCCGCAGACTCGGCAACCAGGCTGAAAGCCCCGCCGGCCTGCAGGAGACCGGCTTGCAAAGCTCCCGCAGCCACCGTCAGCGAGCCGCCGGCAGACAAAGAGCTGATCGCCAACGGGCCAGAGCTGACGCTCGCGTTGCCCCGGACACCAATGGTGCCCAGCGATGCGGACCCCGCCGAGACGCCGAGGTTGCGGCCGACGCTGGCGCTCGAGAGCACCAAGTTCGAGGTCACGCGGAGGCTGGCGTCGTCACCCGTCCCCAGGCTGCTGATCGAGGCGTTCCCGGCCTGCAAATCAGCGCGTCCGCCAGCGGACAAGGCGCCTGCCCCCAGGGCGCTCGCCCTGACGTCCAGATTGCCTCGAGCGGACAGGTCGTCGACTTCCAAGTTGTTCGACAACTGCAAACGAGCATCGCCCCCAACGACTGCGGTGCCCAACTGCGCACTGCCCCCTTGCATCAGCAAGCCACCGCCCGCGCGGAGGTCCCGCACATTGGCCCGGGTGAAGCTGAGGCTCATCTCGGCACCGCTGACCAACTCGCGCACCGTCACCTCAGGTGCACGGGCCAGTGTGAGGTTGTGGCCGGCGGACACCCGATCGCCTTGCAGCGGGCCACCGGCGTCGAGCATCACATCGTGACCAGCGCTGACGTCCTGGGCCAGCATGCGCCCGCCCGAGCGCAGCTCGATGTCAGCACCGGCTTCGAGTCGGCTCTTGACGAGCAGATCGCCTGTGCTGGCCTGCAGCCGTGCATCGCGCCCAGCCTTGAGCGCGCCGGCGAGGTCCAGGCTTGCGGCCTGGAGCTTCAGGTCGTGATCGGCGCCCAGTGCCTCAATCACGTCGGCGGCGGCGAGCGCGCCGGTGGCGACGATATCGACATGGCCCACGGTCCGCACCGGCCCCGTGATGTCGAGATCTGCGCTGGCGCTCAGCACCACATCGCCCTGGCCCGACTGGGCCGTGAGCAAGGTGGTTTTCGTCTTGGGCGGCGCGTCCTCCAGGCTCAGGTAGACACCGCCCGTGCTCGTCTTGGCGCTCACGCGGTCGCTGGTGACGCGCAGCGGCACGGCGGCAGCGCCGATGCCCGTGCCCGCATTGAGGTCGATCAGCGCGGCGGCGCCGCTGCTCTTGAGCGTGTCGGCTGCGGACAGGGCGCTGAGCGCACCCACCGCCGTCAGGTCCATGCCGTCGCGTGCCATCAGCGTGGCCAGCACGAGGTCGCCGGCCGCATGGGCGACCAGGCGACCAGCGGCCAGGGCAGAGGCGTCGAGCGTGACCCGGCTGTTGAGCAGGTCCAGGCCCGCGTCGCCGCTGGCGCTTTGTACGCTGACACGGTCGGCGGCCACGCGCAGCAGCGCGTCCCCGGCGCCACCGGCGATGCCCCCCACACCGGCGCCGCCGGGGTTATGCGCGTTGAAGCGCACCGCACCGCCGGCGTCGGACACGGTCAGGGTCGAGCCCGCCCGCGCCGCCTGCACACCGGCCAGCTCAGAGTCGATGTCGAGTCCCGTTTTGGCGGTGATGTCCGCCAGCACGGTGGGTCCGGCGCTGCTGGTGAGCGCGACCGAGGCCCCGCTCTTGAGCACGCTGTCCGGCGCCATCACGAGGCTGCTGGTGGTGATCACGGCCTTGCCCTTGGCGTCGAGCAACGTGCCGGCTTCAAAGCGGGTGTCACCGCCCACCAGCCATTGCGTGTCGCCATTGACCTTGGCATCGCCCGCGAGCGTCACGCCCAGCAGGCCCGGCGCGGTCAGACTGAGCGCGCCGGTGCTGCTGTCGCCCAGGCGCAGCGTGCCGCCGCTGGTTTGCAGCCAGGCATCCTGCGACTTGAGTTGCAGCTCGCCGCCGCGCGTTTGCAGCACCAGGGCACCGGTGCCGCTCACGCCGTCGTTGCCGACCTTGCCGGCGATGTCGAGGTAGAGGTTCTCGCCGGCCAGCGACAGCAAGCCGGTTTGCTTTTGCGTCAGGCTGCCCGAGCCCAGTGTCAGGTGCACGTCCTTGGCGGCGTTCACCACGTCGATCACCAGGCTGCCCAGCGGCTGGGTGAGGAAGATGGACTCATTGGCACGCGCCAGGCTCAATTCGGCCACCTGGGTGGTCAGCGGCGCCAGGGCCGTGCCCAGGCTGCCCAGGCCACCGTCCAGCACCAGGGTGCTGGCCTTGATGGGCTGGAAGCCGCTGCCGGCGGTGATGCCGGTCTGCGCCGAGAGGCGGACAGACCCATTGCTGGCAATGGCGCCCAGCAGCAGCGCACCTTGGCCCTGCACGAAGAGCTGGCCCTGCGCCGAGGCGTCGAACTGGTCACGCGCCTCGACGAAGAAGGCGCGCGTGTCCTTGACCTTGAGCCCGGTGATCTGACCCTGCGCATTGGTCAGCACCTGGACGTCGCCCGGTGCCACCGCCTGCGACAGCGCGTAGCGCGCCTCTTCGCTGAGCGGCTGGCCCACCGGCAGCGTCAGATAGCCGTTGTCCCGGCCCAGCGAGGCCGAACTCTTGGTACTGCTGATGGTGACCTTGCGGCCCGAGACATTGAGGTGGTCGATGCCACCACTGCCGGCGCTGGCCTGGCCGAACGCGGTCTGGCGGATCTGGTTCTGCAGCCGCTCGGCGCCCCAGTAGTTGCCAAAGGCGTAGGTGCCCAGCAGCGTGTCGGCCGCCAGGTGGTAGCTGGGGTCGAAGCTGGTGAAGGCGGCCTGGCCCTGCCAGCCGGCGCCCAGGCTGGCGCTGAAGGCCTGCCCCAGGCTGGCAAAGCGTTGGTCGACATAGGCCTGCAGCTGCGCGTCGCTCGGGCTGCCGCCGATGACCGTGGCGGCGACATTGCGGATCGCGTCACGCCCCGCCACCGTGAGCTGGCGGTTCGCATTGGTGGCGTTCACCAGCGTCCAGTACTCGTTGTAGCGGTCGGCGCTGAATCGGTAGCTGTCGTCACGCGCCTGGAAGGCGCCGAGCGACTGCCACTGGTTCTTGCCCAGCAGGCGGTCGAAGCCGTCGGTGTAGCCCTTGAGAAGGCGGTTGGCCCAGCGGTTGACGTCGCCATCGGTCGGCGCGGCCAGGCCCAAGCCCGCAGCCGCCTGGGCACGCAGCAGCCCGAGGCCCTTGCTCGACAGCTCGATCTGGCCGTTGTTCAGGCTGCCCAGGGCCATCAGGTCCCAGTAGGCACGGTAGTCGCGGTTGACCTGCTGATCCAGCGGCGCGATGGTGTGCTGCAGGTAGTCCTGCACGCTGGCCTTGCGGTCGCCGCTGAGGTGCAGGGTCTGCTCCCAGAGCGCCTGCAGCTCGTCGTCACTGCGGCCGGTGCCGCCCTGCCCCTCGCGGGCGTCATAGAGGCTGCCATTGGCCTTGAGCGTCACGTCGCCATCGGCCGCCGCGATGGCGTCGATGCGCGTGTCGCCGCCACGCAGCTCAAGGGCGATGTCGCCCTTGGCCTTGGCGCTGACGATGCCGCGCTGCTGCACGCTGCTGCCGATGTTGAAGGTCTGCACGGCGAGCGCCGAGCCGTCTTGCTGGCCGATGCGGCCATTGGCGCTGGACAGGTCGACCGAGAAGGCCGAGATGAGCGTGCTGCCGTTGCCCAGCAGATCGCCCTGCGACTTGAGCACCAGGCTGCGGTTCAGGCCCTGGCTGCCGGCACGCGCGCTGGCGACGAACAAGCTGCCGGCCGCGTTGACGGCCAGGTTGCCGCCCGAGACCACGTCGAGCTTGCCATCGACGTCGATGTCGAGCGCCTTGCTGTTGCCCAGGCCAGTGATGTTGCCAGCCACGTTCAGGCTGAGGTCGCGGCTGCGGATCACGCCTTGTTCGCGGGCAATCAGCGAGCCCCCGTCGGTGACCTTGATCGTGGTGGTGCCGGTGGGGTTGTTGATGCTGCGGCCGAGGAAGGTGTCGGCGTTCGAGCCGATGGTGACGCCGCCGTCCGTGTAGCCCTTGAAGCTGATGTTCAGCCCAAAGTCTGCGCGCACCGTGGTGTCCTGGTACATCGTGATGTTGGTCGCGATCCTCCAGTTGCGGCTGGCCGCGCCCTTGTAGCTGTAGCCAACGCCAGCCCCTCGGAAGCTCGTGGACTGGCGCAGGTTGGAGATATAGGTCGTGCCGGCGTTGCCCGGGTCGTAGATCGGGCCACGGGCGCTGTCGGACAGCGTCCACTCGGTCGTGGCCGCACCGTTCCTGAAGGTCCAGGCCGAGGCGTAGGCATCCCACCAGGAGTTGGTGTTGTTGGTGAAGGTACGCGACGCTGAGGCGTAGCGCGTCCAGCGGTAGCGCCAGCCGGACTGCGGGTCGTAGCTGGTCAGGGCGGCGCCATTGCCGCTGGCAATGAGGTTGGTGTCCTTGTAGGTGGCATCGACATAGCTCTGGTGCAGCTCGGCCGTGGCCTGGCCGTCGCGCTTGACCCACCAGGAGGTGAGCGGGCGCCAGGAGCCGTCAACCTTGTTGAGGTCGGTGATGCGGATCACGCCGTCGCCCGAAGCGGCGCCGGTCTCCACCATCGGGATGTCGAGCGGCCGGCCGCTCTGGTTGTTGATGTTGAGCTTGAGCGTCCCGCTGGACAGCTCAATCGTGGAGCGCGCGTTCGGGTCGGGGTTGCTGTTGAGGATGTGCCCGACGATGCTGACCGCCCCCACGCTGGCGCTGCCGATGGGCGCGGTGCTGACGTGGCCGGAGATCGGGTCGTAGGTCACCGTCACCTTGGGGCTGTCGACCCCGTAGCGCAGCACGGCAGACGACACCTTGTAGAGCCCGTTGCGCTCGGGTGTCAGGCCATTCAGGTTGCGGCAGTTGGTGTCGACCACGCAATCGAAGAAGCTCTTGCGGCCATAGATGCTGGTGCCAAAGGCCTTGTCGAGCCAGTTGACCGCGAAGACCGCGTCCTTGGTGATGGTGACGTCGATGTCACGCGCCGTGCCGGCGCGGATGGGCGCGTTGATGTCAACGAAGTTGGCCGTGATGTCGATGCGGTTGGCCTGCAGCCCGGTGCCACGGTCGTAGCTGGGCAGGGTGTTCTTCGCATAGCTGATGGTCTTGTTGGCCGGCAGGATGTCGAAGTTGTAGCGCCCGTCGTACCAGGCGCCGTTGCCGCCGTAGTCGCCCGGCTGATTGCCCAGGTTCTGGCGGAACAAATAGCCGTAGAGGTTCTCGCCCTTGTTGTTGGCAATGCCCTGCAGCTGGCGCGAGTAGGTGACCGAGTCGGTCGAACTGCCGATGCCTCGGTTGAGGTAGTAGGCCCAGGCAGCGGTGTCCACGAAATCGTTGACGTTGCTCGGGCGGCTGGCCGCGTCGGTCGAGGCCCACATGGCCTCGGGCGAAGTGCCGATGGGCTTGTAGGCCCCGGGTTGGTCGTAGACGAAGGTGCCCTCGGGCGCCTTGATCTCGATCTTCAGCGCCTCGGCGCCACCGTCCAGCACATTGCCGTGCTCGTTGAAGACGGTGTAGTTGCCGCGCAAGTTGCGCACCGGGTTGGTCCCGTCGAGCGGGGCCTGCGTGATGATGTCCGATGCCGGGCCGCCGAAGGCCGTGTCGTAGGCGTTGTGCAGGCTGATGACCGGCACCCGCGCCTTGTTGACCTCGGACACCACCAACGACGAGGGTGCCGAGCCCAGGCCGGTGAAGCTCACCGCGCCGCCACTGTCGATGTCCGGGATGACCAGCTTGTTGGCGATCAGGAAGGCGTTGCTCGCGTTCTCGACGCGGATCAGCGGGCCGCCGCGCGCCGTCAGGCTGCCAGCGCCGGTGACCGTGCTGGCGTCCACCTCGATGCTGCCGCCGGCGGCCACCAGGTCGGGCAGCACGTAGGCATTGAAGGTCTGAGTGGGCAGCTTGCCAAGCTTCTGCTTGGTCGCATCGGTGTAGTAGAAGTTGGGGCTGAAGCCGGTGACCTTGGCGATGAAGCCCTCGGGCCGCAGCACCTCATTGGCCGTGACCTGTTGGCCCTGGGCGTTGAAGTAGTTGCCCGACGCATCCATGCTGAAGGTCTTGACGGGCAACTGCAGCTCGGGGCTGTCGGTCACCTGGGTCAGGTTGCCGGCGCCATCGATGCTGTAGTCGCGCAGCCGGTAGTAGCCGGCCACCACGTCACCGAACGCTTTCAGCGTGCCGTTGAAGTTGGCACTGCGGCGGCTGTCGCTGGTGCTGGTGCTGAACAGGTCCAGATAGGGGTTGTGACCTTCGCCGTCGGCCTGGGTGATCTGGTCGCCCTTGTAGGTTCGCAAATAGACATTGCGCCCGGCCTGCACCTGGCTGCCGGCCACCAGCTCGATAGTGGCCGTCTGGCTGATGTTGGCGATCGCCGGATTCTGATAGCTGATGGGAATCGCGGTGTTGTTGTAGACGTCGGTCGTCGCCTTGGCCTGCACCAGGTTGGCGGCGTTGTCGGCGTCGCGGCCGGTGTTGATGGCGATGTCGCCATAGGCCTTGAGCACGCTGCTGGCGCCCACCTTGATCGAGTCGGTCTGCTGGCTCTCCGCCAGGCTCTTGCCGCCGGTGATGCCGACGCCGCCATAGGTCTTGACCAGGGTGTCGGCTTCGGTGCGGTTGAAGGTGCCGGTGCCGATGATGATGTCGCCCGCGCTGCGCAGCTGGGCGCTGCTGCCCACCTCGACGCTGTTGTGGCCGTCGGTCTTGCTCTCGATCTCGGCGTAGGGGATGTCGATCAGGCCGCCCGTGTTCAGCGAGCCTTGCGTGTGCGTCAGCAGGTCGGTCTTGGCCACCATCACGAGGCGGCCCACCTCGTCGCTGCTGGGGTCGCCAATCACGTCAAGCAGGGTGTTGTCACCCACCTTGACCGAGGACTGTGTCGTGAAGTGCGTCTTAGACACCACGGCGCTGCCATTGGCCACGCCGCCACCGGCGCCGGAGGCGTTGTCGCCCTCCAGCGGCTCCAGCGCGCGGTTGGTGGTGGTGATGCCGATGCCCAGGCCGCGCAGGCGCACGCCATCACCGATGGTGGTGGTGGCGCTGTTGTCGGCGGTGGCCAGGGTCGTGGCGCCACTGGCACCCACGGCCGAGGCGTTCACGGTGTCGGAGTCGGCACGCAAGGTGCCGAAGTGCGTGGCGTCAAAGGTCAGCGCGCCGCCGCGCAGCGTGTAGTCGGCGGCATTGCCCAGCGCCTTGGCGCCGGCGGCCGAGACCATCACGCTGGTTTGCGTGTTGTCGTCCGCCAGGGCCGTGGCCGCCTGGCCTGACACCAGGCCGCCGCCACCCGCAACGGCCTTGGCCGTGGTCGTGTCCTCGCCGGCTGCCGCCACGTCAAGGTCGCCCAGGCGGCTGGCCTGGGTCTTGACATTGCCCAGCACCACCGAGCTGCTGGCATTGGTCAATGCCTTGGCGGTGTTGGCCCCCACGGCCAGCACGCCGCCGACGGTGACACCAAAGGTGTCAGCCGACTGCGTGCCGCGGTGCGCAGCGTGCAGGGCCACGCCGCCATCGGGCAGCAGGGTGTCGTCGCCGATGCTGGCACTCACCGTGGCGTCGTTCTGGCTCCAGGACAGGCCCGCGTTCACGCCCGCCAGCGCGCCGCCGCCCGAGGCGGTGGACTTGGCCTTGACGTTGTTGCCCGACTGCTCGCTGGCGCTCACCGTCAGGCTGCCGCCGGCGTCAAACACGACGCCCTGGCCCACCGTGGCCGAGGTCGAGCCCTGCATCTTGGCCACCGAGATCGAGGCGCCGATCTGCAAGCCGCCCGACACCCCGACGCCATCGGCCGAGGCCTCAACCAGGCTGCCGCGCGTGGCGCTGACGTTCACCGTCTGCCCCGGCTCCAGCTCGGCACCGCCCACCGCGATCTGGCTGTAGCTGCCGATGCCGGCGCGCACATGGGTGCTGTCGACCAAAGACCCGGCCGCGCCATTGGCGGCCACGGCCAGGCCTCCGGCCGCTGCCACGGACTTGACTTCATTGCCCTCATCGGTAGTGGCGGTGATGCTCAGGCTGCCGGCCTCGATGCGCTGGCCCGACTGCGCGCCGCCCTGGTTGAAGAAAGCCTGCGTAGTGCCCGTGCGGTCGATGTGCGCCACCGCGATGCCGGCTGCGCCGCCGCCCACCGCAGCGGCCACGTTCAAGGCCTTGCTGGACGTCGTGTCGTTCGCCGTCAGGCTGACGCTGCTGCCGTGGATGTAGCCATCAGCCTGGGCCGAGACCTGGCTGTCCAGCCGGCCATAGCCCACCGAAGCACCAAAGCCCACCAGGCCCGCGCCGCCTGCCACGGTCAGCAGGTCCAGGGCGTGCTTGCTGGACTGGTCGCCTGAGTCCGCGCCGATGCTCACCGTGCCATCGGCATCGATCTGGCTGCCCGTGACCTGGGCCGCCGTCGCATTGCGCACCAGGCTCACGCCTACCGTGCCACCCGCGCCGGCCAGCAGGCCGACACCGCCGGCGCCGGCGATGTTCTTGAGCGCCGTCTTCTGGTTGGACGTCACGCTCACATTGCCCGAGGCCTTGATGCTGCTGGCATCCACCGCCGCCGTGGCGCTGTTGGCCCCCGCGTTGCTCAAGGTGCCCGAGAGGTCGCGCTTGCTCTGCGCATTGATCGCCTGGCGATCGTTGAAGCTCAGCATCCCGCCGGTCTCACCCAGCCGATCGCTGTTGACGACGTTGACGATGCGGTTCATCAGCTGCGTGCCCTTGGCATCGCCGCCGCTGCCGAAGGCATCGTTGGCCGTGTTGGCCTTGCTCTCGTCGTCGGGGTTCTGGGTGTTGCCGAACTGGTCGGCACTGACCGAACCCGTGCCCGTCATGGTCAGCGAGATGGCAAAGCCCACGCCCACGTCGACCGCGCCGCCGACACCCACGGTGCCGGCCAGCTGGTCCTGGCTGTTGAGGGCATGGATGGTGACGTCCTTGGCGTCCACCAGGCTGCTGCGGACATCGGCCGTGACATTGGACTTGGCCACCAGGATGGACACCGTGCCGCCCACGGCGCCACCGGCACCGAAGCTGATGCCTGCGGCGCCGCTGAGCTGGTTGATCAGGCCATGGTCATTGGCCTCGACCTTGAGCGTGCCGCCGGCCGGGCCGCTGCTCGATGCAGCGCCTGCGCCTTCGTTGTTGCTGGCGTCATCGGCCGCAACGCCGACCACGCGCTTCCAGCCCTCGGCCACGCCCACTTGCAGGTCGGCATGGCGGGCGCTGGCCGTGGTCTCGTTGGTCACCACCGCCACGCTGGCCAGGGCGGCCACGGCCGTGCCGGCGCCGCCGCTGATGGTCATCGTGAAGCTGTTGATGGAGTCGCTGCTGTCGGCCGTCACCGCGATGTCGCGGCCGCTCTGCACCACCGTGGGCTGGCCCACGTCGGTGCTGCGCCCGATCAGCGCGCGGGTGGTGGTGTCGGACACCGCCACCGCCACTGATCCAGCCGCCGCCAGGCCACCCACGCCCAGCGCGCCGGCGCCGGTGATCTGGTTGAGCAACTGCGCGTTGTCGGCGTCCACCACCACGTCCCGATCGGCGCGCGTCGTGCCGCCCAGGATGGAGGCCTCGACGTCGCCGTCGAACACCACCACGCCCACCGAACCGGCAATGGCCGAGCCGCCGCCGGCCGCACCGGCCAGGATGCCGTTCTGCGCGGACTCGTTGGCCGCCCGCACAACGACATCGTGCCCGGCCTTGACGGCACTGTCGCGCACCTGCGCGGTGGTGCTGGTCTTGAACACATCGCCACCCAAGGCGCCGGCACCGCCGCCGGTGCCCACACCGCCGCTGAAGCCGAAGCTGGACAGCACATGGTGGCTGGTGGACTTGACGCGCACATCGGCCGTCGCGGCCGGGGCCACGCTCTGGTTGATCGCGGCGTTGGCGATCTCGGCCTTGGTCGTGCTGCTGATGACGTGCGCATCGGCATTGGCGCCAATGCCCACGCCCTCGGTCGCCCCGCCCACCGTGGTGTCGTAGGACAGCACGTGGCGCAGCGAGGTGGCATTGACGGCCAAGCCCTTCACCGTCTCGGTGGTCTCGCGCATCTTGGCGCGCGTGGCGTCGTAGTTGGTCATCGCGGTGAGGCCGCTGAAGCGCTGCAACGCATCACTGTCTTCGTTGTTGGGCGCCGTGATGCCCGGGATGGCGCTGGCCAGCACGCCGGTGTTGACGGAGGCGCCATTGCCCTGCCCCTTGGCATCCACCTGGGTGCGCGTCTCGCCATCGGCGCCCACGCTGGCCTCGGTGGCGCCACGGATCACGTTGACGCTGGAAGACAGCCCGACGCCCGCGTTGCCGCCCAGGCCCAAGGCGCCTGCAAAGGCCTTGATGTCATCCTGGCCTTGCGCGTCAACGACCACGGTGCCGTCGGCAGTGAGCTGGGCACCGCGCCCGATGTGGGCGGTCACGTCGGTGTCGATCACATTGACCGAGATCGACCCCGCACCGCCCACGGTGCTGGAGCCGCCCACGCCATAGCTGGCGTTGACGATCTTCTCGTCACTGGTGGCCGAGATGCGGGCATCGCCCAGCCCGATCTTGCCCGTGCCCCGGACCTGACCGAGCGAGTCCGTGCCCTGCAGCAGCGCGCTCACGTCATTGGTGATGAGGTTGAAGCCGATGGCCACGCCGATGCCGGCCTCGGACCCGATCGAGACCGCCCCCGTGCCGTAGTTCATCTCGGAGCGATCGGCCGCCAGCACGCTGGCGCCGCCCGTCTGCGTGACGGTGCTGCCCGAGACCCGGGCCGTCGTGACGTTGGCGATCTCGTTGGAGCTGATGGCGCCGTTGAAGGCCACGCCGGTGCCACCGCCGCCGGCGATGGTGACGCCGATCATCTTGACGCTGGAGTCCGCCTGCACCAGCAGCGCATCGCTGGCGGCGCCGAGCGTCAGCTCGCTGCGGTCCACGGCCGCCTCGCGACTCAAAGCCACAGTGTTGGACGTGAGCGCGGCACCGCCGGCCACCTCCTTGGAAAAGCCGATGGAGCCCGCGCCGGTGTAGACCTGGGCGGCAAGGCTCGTGTCGTCGCCGGCCTTGACGCTCAGGCTGCTGCCGGTGACCGAGGAGTCGTTGACCTGGGCCGTGGTGCGCTCGGTCGCAAAGTTGATGACGAAGCTGCCATTGATGGACGCATTGGCGCCATAGCCGCCGGCTGCCGCCACGCTGATGTGCTGGCTGGACGTGGTGCCCGCCACGCGCGTGTCTGCCGCGTTCACCGTGGCGTTGTGGACCAAGGCCTCGGACACCGCCGAGTTGACACCCACGGTGCCAGCCAGGCCGCCGGCCGAGCCTTGGGTCGAGATGCCGATGGCACCCGCAATCGCAAAGGCCCTGTCGGCCGATGCCGAGGTGACGCCCAGGCCTTCGGCGGCGGTGGTGGTCACCTGCGTGGTCTTGCCGTAGTCGCCCACGCGCGCCGTGGCGCGCGACTCGTCCAGCGTCACCGCGACCGAGCCCACCAGGGCCACCTTGCCACTGGTGCCGGCCACGCCGACACCGACGTTGACCATCAGCGTGGCATCGGTGGCATCCACCTGCACGCTGCTGGCGTTGACGGTGCTGCCCTCCAGCACCGCCTCGTGCACGCTGGCCACGCGGGCCAGGGCGGCCGACGCCCCGGCATCATTGCCCGAGCCCACGGCCACGCCGCCGGCCACGCCGATCATCAGCGCGCCGGGCTGGGTGGTGCCGATGGACTGCCCGCCAAAGGACTCCTGACGCTCCTGGCGCAGCGAGGCGCCGTAGTCGTAGTCGCTGTCTGGCGCGGGCGTGCCGTCGGCCGCCAGCACGGCGGCCAGGCGGTCCTTGAAGACCTGGGGCGTGACGTCGCTGGCCTGCACCACGACGCCATCCTTGGCCTTGATGGTGCTGTTGGTGCCATTGCGGTCGGTGATGAGCGCACGGGTGGTGTTCTCGACTTCGCCGTAGGTCACCGCCCCTTCGATGGTGGTGCTCTTCTTGTCGGTACTGATGCCGACCGAAGCCGCGCCAATGCCCAGCACCACGGGGTCGTAGGCCCGCACGTCCACCTGGGACAGCTTGTCGCTGTCGGCGCCAGCCACGCGCGACTCGACCTGGTTGTGGATCAGGGCCACGCCCACCGAGGCACCCGCCGCGCCGCCCTTGTTGGACTGCACGGTCAGGGCGCCAGCGCCCACGCCGGTCTCGGTCTTGTCGTAGCTCAGCACCTCCAGCGCGGAGCGGAAGCTGTCGTTCGTGCTGCTGACCTTGCCGCCATCGACGGCGGCGATGGTCGAGTTGTCCGAGTCCGTCATCGAGTAGGACGCACTCAGCATGTAGCTGGGCTTGTTGCCGCTGGAGCCCGCGATGCCCAGGCCGACGGAAATCCGCTGGCCCGAGGACAGGCTCTCGACGCCCACGCGGCCGTAGTCCTTGACGGCCGAATCGGACACCCGGGCAAGGGTGTCGTTGTCTTCGAGATCGAGCGCGATGGCGCCCGAGACGCCGTAGCCGGTCTGGGTCTGCGGGGCCTTGAGCTTGAGCACGGCCAGCGAGCCCGATACCGAGTACTGGTGCGTGTCGTTGACGGCCCGGGCGCTGAGGCTGGTGGCATCACTGACACCGACCGTCTTGGTGCCCAGGTAGGCCAGGCTGGCGTGGTCGATCAGAGAGCTGGTGTCCAGGTCGCCCAGGTTGACGGTGGAGCTGCCCGCAGCGGCGAAGGCGATCTTGCTGGCCTCCATGGGCTTGGGCGGTGCGGAGGAGGCTTGCTGCTTTGCCTTGACCTTGTCACTGAGCCAATTGCGCGCGTCGGCCATCTTGCCGGGCTTGTCGGTGGCGAGCTTGTCCACCAGGCCCTGGCGCATGCCGCTGGTCTTGGTCTTGACCTTCTCCATCAGCTTGGAGGGACCGCTCTTGGGATCGTCGCTCTTGGCCTGGTCGTCCTGGCTGTTGTCCTTGGTGCTGACGGCGGAGGCCGACGCGGCAAGGGCGCCGCTGGTGCCCTGGGTCAGGCCCAGCACCTCAACCTGCG
The DNA here is from genome assembly GCF_039872745.1 of Roseateles paludis. Taxonomy (NCBI): domain Bacteria; kingdom Pseudomonadati; phylum Pseudomonadota; class Betaproteobacteria; order Burkholderiales; family Sphaerotilaceae; genus Roseateles; species Roseateles paludis. The sequence continues at coordinate 890,052 of NZ_JBDPZD010000002.1, forward strand.
GCACGTCCACGCTGCCAACGGCATTCATGCCGCCGAAGCCGTCGGGGCGCACGGCCCCCACGGCCAGTGCGCCGGGGTCGGCAATGGCGGCCACGGTGCGGCCGCTCAGGTCGTTCACGGCCAGCGCGATGCCCACGGAGGCCGAGGCTTCGCCGTAGGCCGCCGCACCGGCGGCGCTCCAGACCGAGACATCTTCGGTGGCGGTGACGCCCAGGCGCTCGGCCTTGATGTCGGCCTTGTTGGACAGCACGGCAATGGTCTTGTTGTCGAGCTGCGAGTAGGCGGCAATGATGTTGACCGCCGAGCCTTCGCCCTGGCCGGCCGTGGGTGCCACCGCAATGATGCGGTCCTGGCTCAGCGCATCCACGCCGATGGTGCCGGACTGCGCCCGCGCCACCACGCCATCGTCGATCCCGGCGATGGTGCTGTGCTCGGCCGAGGCGTAATTGAACGCGCCGCCCACGGCCAGATTGCCACCCTGCGCACCCAGCTTCTTGCCCGAGACGCCGAAGTCCACGGGCTGGCCGGTCAGCGTCAGGAAGGCACTCTGGTTGCGGGCCTTGACGTCGAGTGCCTTGTTGAAGGTGAGCGAGTCACGCAAGGTGATGCCCAGCGACACCGGCTTGTTGTTGAAGAAGCTGGTGATCTCGCCGATCGCATTCGTGACCGGCTCGCCGATGGCCTTGATCTCGTCCACCGTCTCCAGCAGGATGTTGGAGATGGCGTTGGCCGGCTCGCCGTTCATGGTCACGTCGCCGTCCAGCAGCGGCACGGTGGGCGACTTCCAGCTGACGGTCCACTCCTGGTCGCCCCCCAACGCGGTGATCTTGGCGCCACTGCCCACCCAGGACTTGGCCGTGTTGTTGAACACGGTCCAGTTCACCGAGCCGGTGATGGCATTGGTGTTCTCCTTGCTCGCGTCCTTGGCCTGCTCCTGCTCGGCCAGCGCCGTCGCCCAGGAGGTGAACACGAACTGCGGCATGCCGAAGTTGGGCGGCGCAAAGCGCTTGAACAGCGCAACGGGATCACGCAGCCCATCCACGCTGAAGGCCGCCAGCCAGGTCACGTCGAGCGGCTGGTAGATGTCGGCATAGCTGCCGAAGTGCTGGGCCGTGATCTGGGCGTTCTGGCCCACGGTGGCTTCGGCCGTGTGGGTGTAGAGCCCCACCGCCACGGCGGCGTTGATGATGGGCCCGTTGTTGACCTGGTCCTTGGTGTTGACCTTGCTCTCGGCGATGTTGTGCAGCGCGCGGTCTTCGGTGGCCGAGATCACGGCCACATTGCCGCTGGAGTCGATCACCGCACCAGGGCCGATATTGGCCTTGGAGCCGAGGTTGGTCTCGTTGACGGTGATCACCGCCCCGGCCTTGATGGGGGGTGCGCCCTTGCTGAGGTTGCCGAGCTTGTCGAACTTGTCGCCCAGCCACGCAAACAGCTTGCCCTGGTTGGAAGCAAAGGGGCTGATCTTGTTCGCCATGCCCAACAACATCTTGTCGGCCACCGTCGGGTCGCCGCCCACGTCGTTGCGCGAGGCGGTGTAGTTCTGCCAGAGCGAGGTGTCGGCCACCACATTCACGTCGCCGACCTTGCTCAGGCTCGCGCCCAGCGTGGCCGTGCTTTGCGCCTTGATCTCGCTGACGGCCACGGCCGCGCCGACGGAGGCTTGCGGCGGCGGCGGCTCGCCGTCCTTGGCCTGTTGCTGCGCCACGGTGGTACTGGCCACGCTGCGCATATTGCCGGTCTGCAGGGCAGCCAGGTCGAGCGACTTGACGTTCAGCGTCGCGCCATACGCCACATTGGCAGTGGCGGAGACGTCGGCCTCCACGATGCCCACCACCACGCCCCCCAGGGAGTTGTTGGACAGGACCTTGACCTGGCCCTTGGCCGTGGCGTCGTTGTAGGCGCCCAGCGTGGCCTTGCCGCCGCTGGTGAGCTGTGCGCCGCTTTGCACCTGCATGTCGGCCACGCCGGCGGTCTTGACGTAGAGCGCCGCCGCCGAGGCGAGGTTGTTGCCCTTTTCGTCGACGGTGAACACGCGCACTGCGCCGGCTGCCTTGTTGACGGAGGCAGCTGAGATGTCGAGCGTGGTGGTGGACTCCAGCACCGCCGAGCCTTGCACATCGACATGGGCGTCGGCCTGGGTCTCGTGGTAGCCGGCGCTGAGCCCGGTCCAGCCGCCCACGGCCGACTGCAGCAGCTGCACGGCAAAGCCGGTGGCGCCATCGGGCGAGGCCTCGGCGCGCGCAACGGCATTGACGGTGATGTCATTGGCCTTGACGGTGCCGGCCAGGGTGACGCGCGCATCGGCCGTGGCCTTGCCCAGGTGGTATTGCTCCAGCGAGTAGGCGGTCAGCTCCACCGAGCCGCCAGTCCCGCTGCCGCCGGGCACCGCATGGGCCAGGATGGAGGAGCCGCTGTTCAACTGGATGTTGGCGGCCCGCAGCGTCACGTCGCCGGCATCGCCGGTCAGGGCCGCAGTGGCGGCGTCCGCCCCGTCGGCCACCGGGCGCGTGATGATGGCCGCGCCGCTTTGCAGCTCGATGGTGCCGCCCTTGACCTGCTCGCCAATGTTCAGCGGTCCCCAGCCGATCTTGCTGTCGTAGCTGAACTTGCCCGAGCCCAGCACGCCATCGCTTTGCCCACCCAGCGCATACAGCTTCACATTGCCGCCACCGGTGATCAGCTTGGCGTTCTGGCCGAAGGTGATGTTCTGCGACAGGAAGGCAATGCTCTGGCTGCCGGTCGTCAGCACCTTGCTGAGGTCCAGCACGGTGCCCACGTCGAAGGAAATCGAGTCGTTGGCTTGCAGGATGAGGTTGGCACCGCCGGCCAGGCCGGCGATGGTGCCGGTGGTGATGGCGCAGGCGCCGTCGCTCACGTTCAGGCAGCTGCTGCCACCTGCCGCGCCGCTGCTGATGCTCAGGCTGTCCGGGTCGATAAGCAGGGTGCCCAGCTCGCCCTTGGCGGCCGTGGTGTCCACCAGGCCATAGACCTGCACGCGGCGGCGGCCCGAGACCTCGACAAAGCCGCCACGGCCCAGGATGGCACCACCCCGCGCGCCCGCAAAGCCGCCGAAGTCGGCGCTGCCGTCGCTGAGGAACTGGATGCGCCCGCCGTCGCCACGGTCGATGGCGTCGGCCTCCACGCTGGAGGTGATGGCGGCGATCAGGGTTTGGGTCTTGGGTGCGCTGGGGACTGAGCCCTCTTCAGCAGCCGGCTCGGCCGCGCCGGGAGCGCTGATGGAGCCGATGGTGGCCACGCCGCCGCCCAGCAGGCCGGAGACGTCGATGCGGGAGCCGGGCGCCAGTTCAATGCGCTCGGCCTGCACCGTCACCACGCCGCCCAGGCCAGCGCCTGCGGCATCGGGCATCGTGAGCGTGCCGCGCTGCGAGGCATCGAGCTGCCCCTTGAGCGTGACCGCGTCGTCGGCGATCAGCTCGATCACGCCGCCACGCTCGACCATGCCCGTCGCCACCGAAATGCCCTGGCTGGACACGGCCGCGCGGAAGCTGGCGTCGTGCAGCGCATCGGCCCCGGCCTTGATGCGGCCTTCGATGTCGACGCGGCGCGCCTCGATGCGCACCTTGTCCAGCACATTGATCTTGCCGTCGATCTGCACCTGGCCCTCGGCCGAGCGCGGGGCCTTGCCGTCCAGCAGCTGCTGCACGGCCGCCTCGCCGACCTTGCCCTGGCCGTCGAGCATCGCGTCGAGATGCGCACGCGTGGTGGCCACGACCTGGAGCGACTGCGCATTGATGACGCCGCTGCGGCTCACGACCATGCCGGCCGGGTCCGCGAAGACGAGGTTGCCCCCGAGGGTGCCGTCCTTCAGGCCGTTGAGCACGCCGTCGACGCGCACCGGCGCGTCGGTCACGATGTTGATGACACGCTGGGCCTGCTTGGGCACGTGCACATTCACAGTCTGCCCCTGCGCCACCTCGAAGCGGCTGAAGGAGTTGAAGGCGTTGTCGCCCTTGATGGTGCCGGTGGTGATGTCGGTGTGCGTACCGGCCACCGTCTGCTGGGTGGCGGTGCGCCCATCGGGCTTGATCACATTGGCCTGCGCCCAGGCGGTGATGGGCGGCACGCCCACCACGGCAGCCACGCCAGCACCGAGCGGAGTCAGCCGCAACAGGCGCCACACGGCACGCGGGCTGCGGCGGGTGGAAAAGCGGCGGAACTTCAACGAGCGGGGCGTATTCATGGCAGACCCTTTAGCTTGGCTCGCGCCCCCGAAGGCGGAGGGCGCCAAACCCCAAAATGAACGAAATCTCTCAGTGCACGGCAGCGGCGGACTCGCGTTCCGCCGCCGCTTGGGACCGGCGCTCGTCGAGCTTGACCGCCAGCCTTTGAACCTGGTTGAGTGACAGCAGATGCGCGTAGATCAGGCCCAGCAAGCCCTGGGCGGAGAGGCCCTCAAGGGCTTCCGCCGGCAGGCTGCGGAGCTTGGCCTCATTGACAGTCTTGAAGCCCCGCAAGGTCTGGCGCTCACCCATCAGTTCGTACTCGATAACGCGGTCTTCGAGCAGGTCCAGGTCCGCGAGCCGCTGGCCCAGATCGCGGCTGGCCACCATCTCCTGACGGAAGGCGACCAGGAACTGCTTGATCTCCTCCAGCCACGGGGTCTCGCGGCCATCGGCCTCGAACAGGGCCTGGCCGTCTTGCGTGTTGAGGCCGGCGTAAGCGCGGTCGAGGCAGACGGTGAAGTTGCTGTCGCCTTCAGATTCGGCCAGAACAAAGGGGTAGCGCCGGATGAAGGCAGGCAGGTAGGCCCCTTGGCGCCAGGCGCCGTCTGGCTGCACGAAAAGGTTCTCGTGCGCCTGCAAGCCCAGGATGGCCGCGAGGCCGACGCCGGTCTCGGTGGAGACGAAGACGCAGGGGAAATCCAGCGCCGCCTGGGGCAACTCGGAGGCGGCGATCAGGACCGAGTTGGTCTCCCGTGCGAACCCAAATTTGTCAGCCGCCGGCTTGAGCTTCAGCTCACGATGGGCTTCGCGGTTGAGGCTGACGAGGTCGTCGTAGATGAGCAGGGTCTTCATGGGGGGTCAGCGTCTTAGAGAAATTTTTCGAGGTCGGCCGAGAGGCGCAGCGTCAGGCGGGTGCTGTCCTTGGGGATCTGGGGCAGGGCCTTGCGCGGCGCCGCGACGTTGACGGCCAGTTGCCAGCGGTCACCGGCATAGCTGCCCCCCAGCCCGGCGCTGGCCAGCTTGCTGGCCACGGCCCCCTTGGTGCTGACGCGGCCGGCGTCGACGAACACGAAGGCGTCGATGCGCTCGGACCACTGGGTCAGCGGGCGGTGGAGTTCGAGGCTCAGGGTCTCGCCTTGGTCGCCCGAGGCGGCCGGCGACGGGTAGCCGCGCACGGTGCCGGGGCCGCCGGCCTGGAATTGCAGGGTCGAGGGCAGCTGCAGCGCGCCGGTGCGCTGGATCACCGCACGGCTGTTGAGCCAAAAGCCCGCGCCAATCACTTGCTGCAGGCTGCCATTGAGCTGGGTGACGAAGGTGTTGCGGGCGGTGTCGCCCTGGGTGCTGGTGTGCGCCTGGTTGAGGGCCAGGCCGACGCTGGCCGTCGAGTCCTCGGTCTGCCGGCCCAGCGTGGCCGTCAGGCCCAGCGAGCGGGTGTGGATGTCGGAGAAGCGTTCTTTTTGGATGTCGGTGGCCGACTGCGTCAGGCCGAGCGACAGGCCGCCATCCAGGCTCCAGACCCCGCGCCGCCACAGCGGCTGGCTGAGCCCGAGGTTGGCGCCCGACGAGGCGCCGTCGAGCTTGACGGACTCGAAGCCGGGCGAGACGGTCTGGGTCTTGCCATGCGACAGGCCCACGTTGAACCGCGTGCCCCAGGCCAGGAAGGGCCCCGGCAGTGGCAGGCCGTACTGGACATTGGCCGATACCGAGCCCTTGGAGCCGATCAGCAGCAGGCTCAGCTTGTCGGTGCGGCCCAGCAGGTTGTTGAGCGCGACGTTGGCGCTGAGCTGGTTTTTGCCGAGCGAGTCCGCCCCTTCGTTGCTGGCCGCGAGCTTGGCAGTCCAGAGCGGGGGCTCCTCGGTGTCGATCTTGATCACGCTGAGCCCGGCCTGGCGCGACTCGCTGGCCGCGAAGTCGAGCGCGATGCGGTTGTCCGGCGTGCCGCGGTGCAGCCGGGTCAGACGCTCGCTGATGGCGGGGCCGTCGATCAGGCTGCCCACCGGCGTGGCGATGACGGCTTCGAGGAAGTCTTTGGACAGCCGGGTCTTGGGCGGCATCACCACCGCCGACAGCTGCGCCTCGATCAGCTGCACCCTGAGGTTGCCCTCGGCCACGCGCTGCGAGGGCACGAAGGCGCGCGCCGTCAGGTGGCCGCGCGCGAGGTAAAGCGCATTGATCTCGATGGCCAGGCGCTTGACGTCGGCAAAGGTGGTGGGCTTGCCGATCTGGCCGGCCACCACGGCCTGCAGTTCAGCCTCGGTCAGGAACTTGCTCGGCGTGAACTCCACGCGCTTGAGCACGAAACTGGGGCCAGGTGCCTCGCTGCCGGCGGGACGCTCGGCCGCCGGGGCCGTCAACTTGGGGTCAACCGGCTTGGGCGCGGCTTGCTGGCGCTGCAGCTCCAAGGCCTCGCGCTGGCGCTGGAGTTGCGCCGGGTCTACGGTGGGCGGCACCTGCGGTGTCACCTGGGCGACAGCGGCGCCAGCGCACAAGACTGTGAGGGCCGCTCCCAGGAAGCCGCTTCGTTTTTGCCGGGTCATGGTCGAATCCAATCCCCGCAAAAACAGCGGGATGCCAAACAGACGCGATTCTCAGCATCCGTGCGACACCCGGTTGCGCCCGAACCCTTCAGCTAGGGGGGTGAGGCCTTCTCCACCCCGGCGCATGAGGGGGACGCTCAGCGGTTGTCCGCCAGTTGCCAGAGCTGGTACTGGTCGTCGTCGTGCTGCTCGGTCACTTCCAGGCCGTCGAGCAATTCAAAGCTGGAGTCGTACCAGCCGCAGGCCAGCGGGTTGCGGCGGCCGGCGAAGTGCATCTGAGGCCGGGTCGCGCTGCCGGCGTCGGCCATGCGGGTCCGGGCACCGCTGCTGCGAAAGCCGCTGAGCGTCGAGCTGAAGAATTCCATGGCGATCTCCTGAAGGGTGTGTGGACCGCCGGGGGTGCCGACCGCTTGAAACGGTCGTCCCGGCGCATGCACACAGCTTCGTCGCCAGCCCTGGCGGCGCCCATCGCCCTTAGGGTGGAACGCAGGGGGGAGTGGCCCTCGCCAGGGGGGTGTCATCCCCCTTCAGGGGGGAGAAACACAAAATAGGGTCAGGGCCAAATTGCACTGCAACCCGGTGCCGGGCTGATCAGCGCGGGTTGACGCGCACCAGGCTGCCGTTGGCTTCCACCAGCAGGTAGAGCAAACCATCCGGGCCCTCGCGCACGTCGCGCAGCCGCCCAATGCCGGCAAACAGCCGCTCCTGGGCCACCACGCGCTGCTGAGCGTCGAGCTTGACGCGCTCCAGGTAGCCAAACTTCAGCGACCCCAAGAAGAAGCTGCCCTGCCAGTCAGGCCCGTAGCGGTTGCTCTTGAGGTGGGCCAGGCCCGAGGGGGCGATGGAGGGCGTCCACTGCACCACCGGCTGCTCCATGCCGTCCTTGCTGGTCAGGCCCTCGCCGATCTTGCCGCCGCCGTAGTTCTCGCCATGGGTGATCACGGGCCAGCCGTAGTTCAGACCGGGGCGGATCAGGTTCAGCTCGTCACCACCCTGAGGGCCGTGCTCGCTGACCCACAAGCGCCCCTGGGCGTCCAGCGCGGCGCCCTGGGGGTTGCGGTGGCCATAGGTGTAGACCTCGGGCGCCGCACCGGCGCGGCCAACAAAGGGGTTGTCGGGCGGCACGCCGCCGTCCTTGGTCAGGCGCACGGTCTTGCCCAGGTGGTTGCCCAGGTTCTGGGCCTGCTGCATCTGGCTGAAGCGCTCGCCCAGGGCCAGCACCAGGCTGCCGTCGGGCAGCTCGGCGATGCGGCAGCCAAAGTGCAGCGAGCTCTTGACCTTGGGCGCCTGGCTGAACAGACGCTTCACATCGGTCAGTTGCTTGGCGTCATCGCTCAAGCGGGCACGCGCCAGCGCCGTGCTGTTGGTCTTGCCATCCACGCTGGCCTCGGCGTAGCAGAGGTAGAGCGTGCGGTTGCGCGCAAAGTCGCTGTCCAGCCGCAGGTCCAGCAGGCCGCCCTGGCCGTTGACATCGACCTTGGGCACACCCTGCAGCGGGCTGCTTGGCGCCTCGCCCGCCCGGGCCGTGCGCAGATTGCCATCACGCTCGGTGATCAGGAAGCGCCCGTCGGGCAGGAAGGCCACCGCCCAGGGCACTTGCAGGCCTTGGACCAAGGTCTCCAGGGTCTGGGCCTGGGCGCCCAACGTGACGATCAAACCCGCCCACGCAAACCACAACTGCCGCATCTTCATGCGATGAATCATGCAGTCAGGGGCGCCGCTCGGCAATCACGGGCTTGCCCCGGGGGCCTCAGCCTTCCAGTTGGCGCTGGAACACCAAGCCCGCGTGCTCACGCAGCGCGTGGAACTTGATCTTGGGCCAGTTGGACTCGATGGCGCGCAGCTCGGGGGCGTACTCGACCAGCACCGTCGGCGCATCGACAGCGTCGTAGGCCATGCGGTGGTCGTTGGCGTCGATGAAGCGCTTGAGCTCCTTCTCGCCACCGTCTTCGGGGCTGCAGGTCACCCAGCGGGCCACCTGGAAGCGGCTCGGCATGATGCGGGCCTTGCAGCCGTATTCGTGCTCCAGCCGGTGGGCCACCACTTCAAACTGCAGCTGGCCCACGGCGCCCAGCAGCAGCACGCTGCCAGCGATGGGGCGGAAGACTTGGATCGCCCCCTCCTCGCCCAGCTGCTGCAGGCCGGCCTTGAGCTGCTTGGTCTTGAGCGGGTCGGCCACCTCGACGCTGCGGAACATTTCGGGCGCGAAGAAAGGCAGGCCCGTGTACTGCAAGGCCTCGCCCTCGGTCAGCGTGTCGCCGAGCTGCAGCACGCCATGGTTGGGGATGCCGATGATGTCGCCGGCAAAGGCCTCGTCCAGCAGCTCGCGCTTCTGGCTCATGAAGGTCACCACCGTGTTGGGCCGCAGCGTCTTGCCCGAGCGCACGACCTTGAGGTTCATGCCGCGCTCGAACTTGCCCGAGGCCACGCGCACGAAGGCGATGCGGTCGCGGTGAGCCGGGTCCATATTGGCCTGGATCTTGAACACCACGCCTGTGAACTTGGGCTCCACCGGCTGCACCTCGCGCTGGATGGCTGTGCGCGAGCCCGGCGCCGGGGCCAGGTCCACCAGCGCGTCCAGCACCTCCTGCACGCCAAAGTTGTTGACGGCGGAGCCAAAGAACATCGGCGTCTGCTTGCCAGACAGGAAGTCGGCGTGATTGAACTCAGGTGCGGCCTCGCGCACCAGTTCCACCTCGCCGGCCGCCTGCTCGTAAGGGCTGCCAAAGCGCTCGGCCAGCACCGGGTTGGTCAGGCCCTGCACCACTTCCTCGGTGCCAGCCACGCGGTCCTCGCCCGGGGTGAAGACGCGCATCTGGTCCTTGCGCAGGTCCAGCACACCGCCGAAGAACTTGCCCATGCCCACCGGCCACGTAAAGGGCACCACCGTCATGCCCAGCTCGCGCTCGATCTCGTCCATCAGCGCCAGCGGCTCCTGCACCTCGCGGTCCAACTTGTTCACAAAGGTCAGGATGGGCGTGTTGCGCGCCCGGCAGACCTGAAGCAGGCGCCGCGTCTGCGGCTCCACGCCGTTGGCCGCATCAATCACCATCAGCGCCGCATCCACGGCGGTCAGCACGCGGTAGGTGTCTTCCGAGAAGTCCTGGTGGCCCGGGGTGTCGAGCAGGTTGATGACGCAGTCGCGGTACTCCATCTGCATCACCGACGAAGCCACCGAGATGCCGCGCTGCTTTTCGATCTCCATCCAGTCCGACGTCGCATGCCGCGAGGCCTTGCGGGCCTTGACCGACCCGGCAATCTGGATCGCGCCCGAGAACAGCAGCAGCTTCTCCGTCAGCGTGGTCTTGCCCGCGTCGGGGTGGCTGATGATGGCGAAGGTGCGGCGGCGCCGAACTTCGGATTCGGTGCGCGAGGGAGTGGCGGTGGACATGGCGGGGTCGATTCAGACGAACCCGCGATTATCGAGGGCGCGCCCCGAGCCTCACTCTTCCAGCAGGCTCCGCAGCATCCACGCGGTCTGTTGGCTTCGCCGATAGCCCGCCCGGCGCTCTCGCGCCGCCCGCTGCGCGGGGCTGGATGCTCACTCCTCCAAAAGGCTCCGGAGCATCCAGGCGGTCTGTTCATGCACCGTCAGCCGCTGCGTGAGCAGATCGGCGCTGGGCTCGTCACCCGCCTTGTCCACCACGGGGAACAAGCCGCGCGCCGTGCGGGCGATGGCTTCATGCCCCTGCACCAGCAGCTCGATCATCTTGGTGGCCTTGGGCGGCGTGGCCGGGGCGTCGGGCAAGCTGCTGAGCTTGGCGAACTGGGCGTAGCTGCCGGGCGCCGGGTGGCCGAGGGCGCGGATGCGCTCGGCGATCGGGTCCACGGCATTCCAGAGCTCGGTGTACTGGGCCATGAACATGGCGTGCAGGCTGTTGAACTGCGGGCCCGTCACGTTCCAGTGGAAGTTGTGCGTGGTGAGGTAGAGCGTGTAGGTCTCGGCCAGCAGCTTGGAGAGACCGGCGGCAATGGCAGCGCGGCCCTTGTCGGAGATGCCGATATTGAGGCTGGGGGCGGCGGGCTTCTTGGCCATGGGTGAACTCCTTGTGGTCAGAGCCGCCACTGTAGATTTGCGCGGGGCGTGGCGGAAGCGGCTTCGCGCTATCGCACTGATAGCAGCGAGGGCTCAGCTCAGCCGCGTCACGCCCTCCAGCTTGCACGCATAGACCGCATTGCGCAGCGCCGCAATCGCCTCGTAGCGCGTGAAGCTGCGGCGCCAGACCAGCACCACGCGGCGCGTGGGGATGGGGTCGCTGAAGGGCACGAAGCGCAGGTGAGAGGCGCTGCCGCCCTGGCCGTCGCGCGGGACCGTGAGCTGGGGCAGCACCGTGATGCCCAGCCCCGCGGCCACCATGTGCTTGATGGTCTCCAGCGACGAGCCCTCGAAGCTGCGGCGCAGGCCGTCGGCGTCGGCGGAGAAGCGGGCGAACTCGGGGCAGACCTCAAGCACCTGGTCGCGGAAGCAGTGGCCGTTGCCGAGCAGCAGCATGGTTTCGCGCTTGAGCTCCTCGGCACTGATGCTCTCGCGCTTGGCCAGCGGGTGCTGGGCCGGCATGGCGATGACGAAGGGCTCGTCATACAGCTTGGCGACCGCCAGGCCCGTGTCGGGAAAGGGCTCGGCCAGGATGGCGCAGTCGATCTCGCCGGTGCGCAGCATCTCCAGCAGCTTGACGGTGAAGTTCTCCTGCAGCATCAGCGGCATCTGCGGGTGCATGTCGATGCAGCGGCGCACCAGCTCGGGCAGCAGATAGGGACCGATGGTGTAGATGATGCCGAGGCGCAGCGGGCCGGCCAGTGGGTCCTTGCCGCTGCGGGCGATGTCGTGGATGGCGCTGGCCTGCTCGATCACGGTCTGGGCCTGGCGCACGATGGCCTCCCCCAGGGGTGTGACCGAGACCTCATTGCCGCCGCGCTCGAAGAGCTTGACGTCGAGCTCTTCCTCCAGCTTCTTGATGGCGACCGAGAGCGTGGGCTGCGAGACGCCGCAGGCTTCGGCAGCCCGGCCGAAGTGGCGCTCGCGGGCCACGGCGACGATGTATCTGAGTTCCGTCAGGGTCATAGGCCCAACGCTACACTGCGCCCGCCTTGCCCCACCCCTCGGGGTTTTTACGGAGTCTGACCATGACACCAGAGCGCAAGCCGGTCACCCTGCCCCGCCTCCACGAGATGCACCGCAGCGGCGACAAGATTGCCATGCTGACCTGCTACGACGCGGCCTTTGCGGGCCTGCTGGACGTGGCAGGCGTGGACGTGATGTTGATCGGCGATTCGCTCGGCAATGTGCTGCAGGGCCGGGGCTCGACGGCGCCCGTCAGCCTGGAGGACATGGTCTATCACACGACCTGCGTGCGGCGCGGCGCCAAGGCCGCCTGGGTGGTGGCCGACCTGCCCTTTGACAGCTACCACGTCAGCAAGGAGGCCGCCTGGAAGTCCTCGGCCGCCCTGGTCAAGGCCGGCGCCCACATGGTCAAGCTCGAAGGGGGCGGCTGGACGCCCGAGACCGTGCGCTTCATCACCGAGCGCGGCATTCCCGTCTGCGCGCACCTCGGCTTCACGCCGCAAACGGTGACCTCGCTCGGCGGCTTCCGCGTGCAGGGCCGCGACGAAGCGAGCGCCGCCCGCATCAAACGCGAGACCCAGGAGCTGATCGACGCCGGTGCGGCCATGCTGCTCTACGAGATGGTGCCTGCCGCCCTGGCGGCCGAGATCACCGCCGCGTCGCCGGTGCCCGTGATCGGCATTGGCGCCGGCGTTGGCTGCTCGGGCCAGGTGCTGGTGCTGCATGACATGCTGGACGTGACTCAAGGGCGCAAGCCGCGCTTCGTCAAGAACTTCATGGAGGGCATGCCGTCCGTGCGCGCCGCCATCGAGCGCTACGTGGCCGAGGTCAAGGCCGGCAGCTTCCCCGTCAACGAGATCCACGGCTTTTGAGCATGCGCGTCGTTCACTCCATCGCCGAGTTGCGCGCGCTGCTCTCTGCCCAGCCGCTGCGCGGCTTCGTGCCCACCATGGGCAATCTGCATGACGGCCACCTGGCCTTGGTGCACCAGGCGCGCGGCCTCGTCGGGCCGCAGGGCGCGGTCGTCGCCAGCATCTTTGTGAACCGCCTGCAGTTCGCCCCGCACGAGGACTTTGACCGCTACCCGCGCACCCTGGCGCGGGACTGCGAGTTGCTCGAAGGCGCCGGCTGCGACGTGGTGTTTGCGCCCGATGAACGAGAGCTCTACCCCGAGCCCCAGGGCTACAAGGTGACGCCACCGCCCGAGCTGGCCGACATCCTGGAAGGCCACTTCCGCCCCGGTTTCTTCACGGGGGTGTGCACCGTCGTGCACAAGCTCTTCAACATCGTGCAGCCCTCGCACGCCGTCTTCGGCAAGAAGGACTACCAGCAACTGATGGTGCTGCGCCGCATGGTGGACCAGATGGCCCTGCCCATCGCCGTGCACGGCGGTGAGACGTGCCGCAGCGCGGAAGGGCTCGCGCTCTCGTCCCGCAACGGCTACCTGAGTGAGGCCGAGAAGGCCGAGGCGCTGCGCCTCTCGCGCACGCTCAAGGCCTTGATTGCCCGCTGGCAGGCGGGCGAGCGCGACCTGGGCCGGCTCGAAGCCGATGCCATGCAAGCCCTGCGCGACGCCGGCTGGCAGCCCGACTACCTGACCCTGCGCTGCCAGCGCGACCTCAGCCCCGCCGTGGACGGCCAGCCCCTGGTGGCGCTGGCGGCGGCCAAGCTGGGCAATACAAGGTTGATCGACAACCTTGAAGTCTGAGCGGCTGCCCAGACAAGCTCCAGCAATGTTGGCGCCACACACTGCGCGCCTTTCCCTTTCTTTGACCACTGATTCAACGATGACGCTCCGCCGCACCTTCCTCCGCGCCCCGACCGCACTCGCTGCTTCCACCGTGCTGGCCCTGCTGACGGCTTGCGGAGGCGGCGGTGGTGGTAGTAGCACCCCTACGACGCCCACGCCCACCACCCCAACGCCCGTGACCCTGACGGTCACGCACAAGGTGCGCATCACCACCAGCCTGGGCGACATCGACCTCGGCCTGGACCGCAACCACGCGCCCATCACCGTCGACAACTTCCTCAAGTACGTGAACGACGGCTTCTACAAGAGCACCGTCTTCCACCGCGTGATCAAGGACTTCGTCATCCAGGGCGGTGGCTACGCGCGCGGCGCCAATGGCCTGGTCGAGAAGGCTGCCACCTACCCCGCGATTGCGCTGGAGAGCCAGAACGGCCTGTCCAACCTGCGCGGCACCCTGGCCATGGCGCGCACCGCCGTGCCCAACAGCGCCACCAGCCAGTTCTATATCAACACCGTCGACAACACGTCGCTCAACTACCCGAGCTCCGATGGCTATGGCTACGCCGTCTTCGGCCAGGTCACGGCCGGGCTCGACGTGGTGGACAAGATCCGCGCCGTGGCCACGGCGAACGACGTGCCGGTGTCAGATGTGACCATCCTGGACGCCAAGGTCATCCCCTGAGGCAACGCTGAACAAGTTCCTCGCAGCGCGCGCATCCTCGACTTCGGGCGGTCTGCGGCGTTGCAAATGCTCGCGATACCTACGGGTATCGCTGCGCTTTGCGCCTAGCAGCCCATCCCGAATCGAGGTGCGCGCCTCTGCGGGAACTCATTCAACGTTGCCTTAAGCTCGGGCCCATGCCTGACGCCACCCTCTCGCCCATTCGCCGCATCGCCATCTCCACCGGCGGGGGCGACGCCCCGGGCCTCAACGCCGTGATCCGTGCCGCCACTTTGGCGGCCCATCGGCGGGGCTGGGAAATCATCGGCATCCGCGACGGCTATGACGGCCTGCTGCGCCCCGAGAACTACCCGCAAGGCGGCACGCTCACGCTCACGCCCGAGCGCGTCGAGGGCCTGGCCTCCATGGGAGGCACCTTGCTCGGGTCCACCAACAAGGGCAACCCGTTTCGCTTCCCGGTGCGCGACGTGGGCGGCACGCTGCGCGAGGTGGACCGCTCCAAGCAATTGCTCGATGCCTTCAAGCGCATGCGCATCGACGCCCTGGTGGCCGTGGGGGGCGATGGCTCGCTGACCATTGCCGACGGCCTGGCCGAGCAGGGCCTGCGCGTGGTGGGTGTGCCCAAGACCATCGACAACGACCTGGACCGCACCTTCACCACCTTCGGCTTCGACACGGCGGTGAGCTTCGCCACCGACTGCATCGACCGCCTGCACGCCACAGCTGCCAGCCACCACCGCATCATCGTGGTCGAGGTGATGGGCCGCTATGCCGGCTGGATTGCGCTGCACGCCGGCATGGCAGCTAGCGCCCACGCCATCCTGCTGCCCGAGCTGCCCTTCGACATCGACGCCGTGGCCGAGACCATTGCCGGCCGCGAGGCCATGGGCGAGGCCTACTCCATCGTCGTGGTCGCCGAAGGCGCCATGCCGCGCGACGGCCACCGCAGCCTGCGCGCCGCCGCCGAGGCCGGCCATGCCGAACGGCTGGGCGGCATTGGCGAGCAAGTGGCCAACGCCCTGGCCGCCGCCACCGGCAAGGACGCCCGCTGCGTGGTGCTGGGCCATTTGCTGCGCGGCGGCAGCCCCAGCGCCTTTGACCGCACAGCCGCCCTGCGCTTTGGCGCCGCCGCCGTGCGCGCGCTGGCCGATGGGCACAGCGGCGTGATGGTGGCGCTGGCCTTTCCCGACGTGAACCTGGTGCCCCTGGCCGACGTGGCCGGCCGCATCAAGTGCGTGCGGCTCGACGGCGACACCATCCAGACCGCGCGCGACCTGGGTATTTGCCTGGGCGACTAGGCGTAAGACACCAGCAGCTGGCCCGCCGCGTCGTCCAGGTGCGGCAGGGTGTTGAACTCCTGCAGCTGATAGCCCGCAGCGGTGGACACGAACTGCGTGAGCGAGGCATTGCGCAGGCGCAGATTGAGGTCCACAAAGCTCGCGGCCGGTGCACCCAGCACCTGGCAGACCGCCGTGGCAATGGGCCCGCCGCTGGACACGATCAACACCTGCCGCCCTGGCCCCAGGGCATGCGCCTGCGCAAGCGCGCTGCGCACACCGGCCGCAAACTCGGCATGCGTGGGCATGCCGGCCGGCGCAATCTCGCCCTGCACCCAGGCCCGCAAGGCCTGGCGCAACAGCCGGAAGTGCTGGCGCACGGCGCTGGGGGCGTCCAGTGCGGGCTGGGGGCCGGCATCCAGGCCGCGCACCAAGGCCTGGCTGTCGTATTCGTCCAGGCCCGGCAACTGCTGGGCCGCCAAAGGCTGACCAAGGCCCTCGCCCAGCGCTTGCAGCGACTGCGCATGCCGCTTGAGCGTGCCGGTGAAGACGGCGTCAAACCGCTGGCCCCGGTCACGCCAGTAGCGCCCCAGCCGCTGGCATTGCTGCAGGCCTAGCGGCGAGAGCTGGTCGTAGTCGGCCGCGCCCAGCTGGGCCTGACCATGGCGAACGAGAAACAGCATGCCCATGGCGGGCATCATCGCTGGCCGGCGCGGGGGTGGGTGTCACACGCCGGACGGGCACCGCGTGAACTGCGCGGCGATTGCCGCCCTGATCGCCCTGCCCAGGCCCGGCGATGTGAGGGAACATCCACACGGCATGGAGCGTCTCGCCGAAACCATCGTTGCCTGGCACAACCGCCACCCGCTGGCGAGGCGCATCCGCGTCCAGGACGTGCACACCATCGGCGTGGTCAGCCTGCCCTTCCTGCGCAGCGAGCCGCCGCCGCAGGAGCCTACCGAGCCGCAACTGACGCCGCCGGCCGCGCTGCCCAGCGCCGCCCCGGTCGATGACACGTCCCCGGCAGGCACCGAGCCCGTCCTGACCGAGGCCGTAGACCCGGCGCAGTTGCAGGCCAGGGCGGACACGTCCGCTGGCGACGGGGCTGTCGACGCAGCCGCCCCGTCACCAGCCGCTGCCGAGTCGTCCTATGCAGCGTCGGCGTCGGTCTGGTCGTCAACCCCCCCTGGCGGCGGGTCGTCGCTGCGCCAGCGCCTGGCGGGTCGTCAGCCGGCCGCAGCGGCCAGCGTGCCGGGCAGCCGGCCGGCTTTCAACGAGCGCTTTGTGCCCCGGCTCAGCGTGCGCCGCGTGGCCGCGTTTGCGCTGGCCCATGGCTTCAGCACGCCGCCGGGCGGTCGGGAGGCCATGCCTTGGCGCGTGGTCAACCCGCACAAGGGCGCGGGCGAGGGCTGGCCCTATGAGATCTATTTGCTCAGCGCCGGCATCGACGTGGGCACTTCGCGCCGCCGCGTGCTGGCTGGCTGCGGCATGCCCGCCCCCATCCTGGGACGCCGGCTGCTGGACCCGCGCAAACTGGCCGCCGCCGCGCTGACGGCGCTGGCACTGGCAGGCGCCGCTGGCTATGCGCTGTGGGCGATGCGCACAAGCGCCACCCCGGTGCAGGCGCCGCCAGCGGTGGCAGCGTCAGCAGCGTCTGCACCTTCAGCGGCCTCAGCGCCCTCCTCCCCTGCGTCCACCGCCACACCGGCGCCCGACGCTGCCAGTGCGGTGCCCGCCGAAGCCGCCAGCAGCGCCAGCGCCGCGGAGATGCCGGCCGACACACCGCCCGATGCGCCAGACGCCGAGGAGCCGCGTGACATCCGGCCCCACCTCATCCCCGAGCTGGGCCGGCGCGACGGCAAACCGCGCCCGCCGCTGCAACGCAGCGAGGCTGCCGCCAGCGCGGCCGCCGCAACGGCAGGCGCCACGACGGCTGTGACGCCAGGCACGCCGTCCGACGCGCGGCCGGACTCGCGGCCCCAAGATGCGTCGGCCGAACGCCCCATGCCCTCGGGCAAGGCCAGCCCGGCACTGCGCAGCAGCGGCAGCACGGCCGACCGCGCCACAGACGCCGCACCGGCTCAGCCCGGCAACAAGCTGGGCAGTGCGGTGCCAGCCCCGCGCTCGGTCGTGGCCTTGGTCGGGCCCGCCGGCAGCAAGGCCGAGGCCGAGGCCTCGCTCAAGTCCATGCGCAATGCCCTGGCCGGCCTGCACAGCGACCCGAACTCGCTGCAGGCCATGGTGATCGAGACCCCACAAGGCTGGCGCGCCACGGTGTGGCCCTTCAACAGCCGGGAGCAGGCGCAGCTGATCAATGCGGTGCTGGTGGCACGCGGCCTGCGCACCAAAGCAATCGACTTTTAAGCCGAGGTCGGCGGCCTGGCCACAAAGGCCGTCTTGTCGTGGCGATCAAAGCCGCAGCGCTCGTAGAAGGCCAGCACGGCCGGGTCCTTGCGGCTGGTGGTGAGCACGACCTTGTAGCAACCGGCCGCCCAGGCCTGCTGCAGCGCATGCTCGATGAGCGCGCGGCCTTTGCCTTGGCCGCGCCGGGCGGCGTCGGTGACGACGTTCTCGATCACGCCATAGGGCCGACCGCCGCGCGTGAGGTTGGGGATGAGGGCGAGGTTGCAGCTGGCCACCAGCCGCCCGTCCTCAAAGCCGCCCCAGTGCGTCAGCCCCGGGTGCGCAAAGGCCGCGCGGGCCACGGCCACGCCGGGGCGCACACTGTCCTGCGGGTGCAGCTGGGCATAGAGCCCGAGCAGCGACAGCAGGTCATCGAGCCCCAGCGCGCGGATCTGCATCAGCGGACGTCGAGCTGCAGCGCGTTGGCCAGGAAGGCCAGCACATCGCCCCGCTCTTCAATGATCTTGGCCGTGGGCTTGCCAGCACCGTGGCCGGCCTTGGTCTCGATGCGAATGAGCTTGGGCGCAGGCCCTGTAGCGGCGGCCTGCAGCGCGGCGGTGTACTTGAAGCTGTGGGCCGGCACGACGCGATCGTCATGGTCGGCCGTCGTCACAAGCACCGCCGGGTAGTGGGTTCCTGAGCGGATGTTGTGCAGCGGCGAGTAGGCCTGCAGCGCGCGGAACTGGGCTTCGTCGTCGCTGGTGCCGTAGTCGGACGCCCAGGCCCAGCCGATGGTGAAGCGGTGGTAGCGCAGCATGTCCATCACGCCCACGGCGGGCACGGCCGCCGCAAAGAGTTCGGGCCGCTGGTTGGTGACCGCGCCCACCAGCAAGCCGCCATTGCTGCCGCCGTAGATGGACAGGCGCGCGGGCGAGGTGATCTTGTTGGCGATCAGCCATTCGGCGGCGCCGATGAAGTCGTCAAACACGTTCTGCTTGCGCAGCAGGGTGCCGGCGGCATGCCAGTCGGCGCCGTACTCGCCACCACCACGCAGCGAAGCCAGCACATAGACACCACCCATGCGCATCCAGGTGGCGGCGGTGACGCTGTAGCCCGGCGTCTGGCTGACGTTGAAGCCGCCGTAGCCGTACAGCAGCGTGGGCTGGCGTCCATCGCGCACCAGGCCCTTGCGCGCGGCGATGAAGATGGGCACGCGGGTGCCGTCCTTGCTGGCGATGAACTCGCGGCGCGTCTCGAACTCGTCGGGGTTGAAGGCGGTCTTGGGGCGCTTGAAGAGCGTGGTCTTGCCGGTGCTGAGATCAAGCCGGTGGATCTCGGCGGGCGTGGTGAGGCTGGTGTAGCTGAAGAAGGTCTCGCGGTCCTGCCACTCGCCGCCAAAGCCGCTGGCGGTGCCGATGCCGGGCAGCGGGATGTCACGCAGCCGCTTGCCCTTGGCGTCGTGCAGGCGCACGAGGGTGGAGGCGTGGTTGAGGTAGGTCAGCAGCAGGCGGCCACCGATGGCGCTGGCGCTGGTCATGGCGTCGGGGCCTTCGGGCACCAGGGTGGTCCAGGTGGGCGGGCCTTTCAGGTCCATGGCCACGAGTCTGCCGCGCGGGGCGTCCTCGTCGGTGCGCACGAGCAGGCGGTTGTCCACCACGTCGACGGGACTGTAGAGCGCGCCAAAGTCCAGCGTGATGGCGCGGGGCGTGCCACCCTGGTAGGCGCCGCCGGGCAGGGGCAGGGCCATCAGGCCGTTCTTGCTGGCGGTGCTGCGCCAGACGGAGATGAGGAGCCAGCGGCCGTCGCTCGACACCGTGGGCCGGAAGCCCCACTCCTTGATCTCGCGGTTCTCGGCCACGAGCTGGTCCTCGCTCTGGGGCGTGCCGATGCGGTGGTAGTAGAGCTTCTGGAAGACGTTGACGCCGGTGAGCTTGGCACCGGGGGCGGGGGCGTCGTAGCGGCCGTAGAAGAAGCCTTTGCCGTCCTTGGTCCAGACAGCGGTGGTGAACTTGACCCACTGCAGGTCGTCGGCCAGATCCTGCCCGGTGGCGAGGTCGCGGACCTTCCAGCTTTGCCAGTCAGAACCAGCCCCGGCGATGCCATAGGCCAGCAGCTTGCCGTCGGGCGAAGGCACGATGCCGCTGAGGGCGACGGTACCGTCGGCAGACATCAGGTTGGGGTCGATGGCCACGCGCGGCGTGCCGGTAAGGCTGTCGGCCATGTAGAGCACGCTGTGCTGCTGCAGGCCGTCGTTGCGCGTCCAGAAATAGCGCTTGCCAGCCCGCTGGGGCAGGCCATAGCGCTCGAAGTCCATCAGCTCGGTGTAGAGCTTGCGCACCGGCTGGCGCTGGGGCAGCGCGGCCAGGTAGCGCTCGGTGACGCTGTTCTGGGCCTTGACCCAGGCCGCCGTCTCGGCGCTGTTGTCGTCCTCGAGCCAGCGGTAGGGGTCGGCGACGGCGGTGTCGAAATACGCATCGACCTGGTCGGTCTTGCGGGTGGCGGGGTAGTCCAGGCTCTGTGAATGCACGCTGGTAGCGCTCAGCAGGGCCGCGACGAGCAGGATGTGCTTCATGCGGTCATCACCGAAAGGTTGGGGGTGAGCGCATTGTCCGGCGCCCCACTGAGGCGCGCCGTTCGTCATTCAGGGGTATTACTCAGCGGCACCCGTGGAACCGGCTTTGCCGGGCCACTGGGTGCGCCCCTTGAGGGGCCGGCGAAGCCGGTAGGGGTGGTCTAACTTCTGTAATCGGCGTTGATGCTGACGTAGTCGTGGCTCAGGTCGCAGGTCCAGACGGTGGTGCTGGCAGCGCCGCGGTTGAGGCCGACGCGGATGCTGATCTCGCTCTGCTTCATCACGCGCTGGCCGTCTTCCTCGCGGTACTCGGGGCGGCGGCCCCCGCGCGTGACGACGTGGACGTCGTCGAGGTGCAGGTCGATCAGGCTCTGGTCCAGATCGGCAATGCCGGCGTAGCCTACGGCGGCCAGGATGCGGCCGAGGTTGGGGTCGCTGGCGAAGAAGGCCGTCTTGACCAGGGGGGAGTGGGCGATCGCGTAGGCAGCGAGCTTGCACTCGGCCTCGTCACGGCCACCCTCCACGGTGATGCTGATGAACTTGGTGGCGCCCTCGCCATCGCGCACGATGGCCTGGGCCAGCTCTTGGGCCAGCGAGACCACCGCCGCGCGCAGCGCCTGGCCTTGTGGGCTGCTCAGCGAGGTGATCTCGGCATGCGCGGCCTTGCGGCTGGCGATGAGCATGAAGCAGTCGTTGGTGGAGGTGTCGCCGTCGATGGTGATGCGGTTGAACGAGGCATCGGCCGCTTCGCGCACCAGCTGCTTCAGCAGGGGCTGGGCGATGTTGGCGTCGGTCGCGACGAAGCCCAGCATGGTGGCCATGTTGGGGCGGATCATCCCGGCGCCTTTGGAGATGCCAGTCAGCGTGACGCTCTGGCCGTCGATCTCGATGCGGCGCGAGGCGGCCTTGGGCAGCGTGTCGGTGGTCATGATGCCGGCGGCGGCCTCGCCCCAGGCGTCAGGCGCCAGGGCGGCCAGCGCGCCGGGTAGGCCTGCGGCGATGCGATCGACCGGCAGGGTCTCCATGATCACGCCGGTCGAGAAGGGCAGCACCTGTTCGGGCGCGACCCCCATCAGGCCGGCCAGCGCCGCACAGGTCTGCTCGGCTCGCGCCAGGCCGTCGGCCCCGGTGCCGGCGTTGGCATTGCCGGTGTTGATGAGCAGTGCGCGGATGGCGCTGCCAGCCGCCAAACGTTGCCGGCACAGCTGGACCGGCGCGGCACAGAAGCGGTTGGACGTGAACACCCCGGCCACGGCGGCGCCCTCGTCCAGCGCGATCACCGTCAGGTCACGCCGGTTGGCCTTGCGCACCCCGGCCATGGTCACCCCCAGGCGAACCCCGGGGACAGGCAAGAGGGCTGCGGGATCAGGAGCTTGGAGATTGACGGGCATGGCGCAAACGCAGTGATGAAGGCGGGAAGCGCGCGATTGTAGAAACCGCCTTGGGTCGGGCGAGACACCCGATCCGTTGCCCCAATGCAAAGGGCTCCCGAAGGAGCCCTCTTGGATCGAAGCGCCCTGCGCGATCAGCGCGGCAGGCGACGGCGTGCCAGCAGGCCCAGCACGGCGAGGCCAGACATCAGCATCGCGCCGCTCATGGGTTCGGGCACGGGGGTGGCGGTGACCAGGTCCTGCAGACTGGCGTTGGACAGGTAGGTCAGCGTGTAGCGCGCCGGGCCCGAGTAGGTGGCTGCGTTCGACAGGAAGCTGTTGGCCATCGAGGCCACGGTCGCGGCATGCGTGCCCGAGGCACTCATGTAGAAGCTGCCCGAGTTCACGTCATTGGGCGTGCCCGTCTCGCGCATGATTTCCCACAGAGCCATCTGGAAGGCGGCCTTGGAGTCGTAGTCGCTCAAACTTGCGTAGTGGGTGGAGAACAGGCCCTGAACCAGCGGCGCCTTGGCACCACTGAAGGTGGACGCTTCGTAGTTGCGCACCACGCCTGCACGGCCATTGCCCTGGTTGGGTTCCAGGCAGTAGGCGATGAAGCTGGCGCCGGAGCTCACATAGGAGTAGTTCAGCGCGGTGGTCGACGCGTTGTTGGTGACGGGCCCGCCGCTCGTAACGGTGGTGTCGTAGGTCGTCAGCGCGTTGCCGGACGTGTCCTGACCCCCGAACTTGATCTGGACCGGCGTGGCCGCCATCGCAGCAGGCAGCACCGCCAGCAGGGCCAGCGCAACAAGGCTTCGGGGAGCGTTCGGGGACTTCATGGCAGTCTTTCGAAAGGGATTCAAGAGGTGGCTCAGGCGGTCTTGCGGCGGCGTTGGCTGACACCGACACCGGCCAGCGCCAGCACCACCAGTGCCGCGCTCGTCGGCTCGGGCACTTGCACCGTGACATCAAAGCCTTCACCGGACTTGTCGGCGTAGGTGATGCCGGAGACGATCAGGTCCCAGTCACCGGCCGCAAACCACTGCGTGGGCAGCGACCACTGCTCAACGGCAGCGTCGGTCACGTCCCAGTCCACCGGGGTCGTTTCGTTCCACACCACGCTGGTGCCGCCTTGGCGCAGCAGAGTCGACTGGACGTCGACCGTCGGCAACTGGCCGCCAAACACCGACTTGGTGAACAGCTGGCCGGATACCCAGCTGCCGGCGTCGAGGTGCAGGTGGTAGGTCTTGGAGAAGGCCGTGCCCCAGCCGCCCGAGCCGTCTTGCAGGTCGGTCGCGCCAAAGTTCAGCAGTTCGGCGGATGCGGTGCCAGCGCCAAGGGCAAGAGCGGCAGCAAGAGCGAGGGTTTTCATGGTTTGCTTTCGGGTCGGCTGCCACACCAGGAGGTGCGGCGGTGGATCTGATGGACTGCACTCTAGGGATCCCCCCTAAATTGAAGTACCCCTCAGCCGGGGGCTCCGCCGCCTGAAATGCGCAGTTCCGCACGCTCTACCCCCCAGGTGGGCGGGGCAAATGTGCGGTCGCAGCAAAAGAAAAGGGCCGGCAGTGCCGGCCCTTGAGGCTTGAAGGCTCAGAAATGATCAGCTGAGCTTGCCGTGGCAGGCCTTGAACTTCTTGCCGCTGCCGCAGGGGCAGGGGTCATTGCGGCCGACGCCGGGGAAGCGCTGCGCCAGTGTGCTGGGGTCGGTTTCCTGCGAGACCGAGCCGTCCTCATTGGGGTGCTGGTAGGTGACGTTGGACACCGCCTCGGCACGGCGCTCCAGCGCTTCGGCCGCCCGCGTTGCTTCTTCCTGGGTCTGGATGCGCACATTCATCAGGATGCGCGTGACTTCCATCTTGACCATGTCGAGCATCTGGGAGAAGAGCTCGAAGGCCTCGCGCTTGTACTCCTGCTTGGGGTTCTTCTGGGCATAGCCGCGCAGGTGGATGCCCTGGCGCAGGTAGTCGAGCGCGGCCAGGTGCTCACGCCAGCGCTGGTCGATGCTCTGCAGCAGCACCATGCGCATGAAGGGGTTGAACTGCTCGATGCCGACGCGGTCGACCTTGCTCTGGAAGCTGGCCTTGCCGGCCTCCAGCACCATCTCCAGGATCTCTTCGTCGGTGACGGAATCGCTGGCCTTGACCTTGTCGGCCAGTGCCAGTTCGATCTGCCATTCGTCGCGCAGGGTCGCCTCCAGGGCCGGCAGCTCCCACTGCTCTTCCAGGCTCTCGGCCGGCACATAGGTGCGGACGACGTCGGTCAGCGTGGCGTCGCGCAGGCTGGCGATCTGGGCTTCGAGGCCTTCGGCGTCGAGGATTTCGTTGCGCTGCTGGTAGATGACCTTGCGCTGGTCGTTGGAGACGTCGTCGTACTCGAGCAGTTGCTTGCGGACGTCGAAGTTGCGCGCTTCGACCTTGCGCTGCGCGCCCTCGATGGAGCGCGTGACGATGCCGGCCTCGATGGCCTCGCCCTCGGGCATCTTGAGCCGGTCCATGATGGCCCGGACGCGCTCGCCCGCAAAGATGCGCATCAGCGGGTCGTCCAGGCTCAGGTAGAAGCGGCTGGAGCCCGGGTCACCCTGGCGGCCGGAGCGGCCGCGCAACTGGTTGTCGATGCGGCGGCTTTCGTGGCGCTCGGTGGCGATGATGCGCAGGCCACCCTCCGCCTTGACCTTCTCGTGCAGGCCTTGCCACTCGTCCTTGAGCTGCTGGATCTGGGCGGCCTTCTGCTCGTCCGACAGGCTTGCATCTACCTCGACAAACTGGATCTGCTTCTCGACATTGCCGCCGAGCACGATGTCCGTGCCTCGGCCGGCCATGTTGGTGGCGATGGTGATCACGCCGGGGCGACCGGCCTGGGCCACGATCTGCGCCTCTTTCTCGTGCTGCTTGGCGTTGAGCACCTGGTGCGGCAGCTTGGCCTGGGTCAGCAGCGAGGAGACGAGTTCAGAGTTCTCGATGGACGTGGTGCCCACCAACACGGGCTGGCCGCGCTCGTGGCAGGCGCGGATGTCGGCCACCACGGCGTTGTACTTTTCCTTGTCGGTCTTGTAGACGAGGTCGAGTTCATCCTTGCGGATGGTCGGCCGGTTGGGCGGGATGACGACGGTTTCCAGGCCATAGATCTCCTGGAACTCGTAGGCCTCGGTGTCGGCCGTGCCGGTCATGCCAGACAACTTGCCGTACATGCGGAAGTAGTTCTGGAAGGTGATCGAGGCCATCGTCTGGTTTTCGGCCTGGATCTGCACGCCTTCCTTGGCCTCGACAGCCTGGTGCAGGCCATCGCTCCAGCGCCGGCCCGTCATCAGGCGGCCGGTGAACTCGTCCACGATCGTCACTTCACCGTTCTGCACCACGTAGTGCTGGTCACGGTTGTAGATGTGGTGAGCCCGCAGCGCACCATTGAGGTGGTGCACCAGGGTGATGTTGGCGGCGTCGTAGAGGCTGGCACCTTCGGGGATGAGGCCAGCCTGGGCCAGCAGGCGCTCGGCGGTCTCGTGCCCATCTTCGGTCAGATGGATCTGGTGCGACTTCTCGTCCACCGTGAAGTCGCCCGGCTCGATCACGCCCTCGCCGGTGCGGGGGTCGAGTTCGCCAATCTGCTTCTTGAGCCCCGGGACGATGCTGTTGATCTTGAGGTAGACGTCGGTGTGGTCGTCGGCCTGGCCCGAGATGATCAGCGGTGTGCGGGCCTCGTCGATCAGGATCGAGTCCACCTCGTCAACGATGGCATAGGCCTGGCCGCGCTGCACGCGGTCCTGCGGCTCGTAGACCATGTTGTCGCGCAGATAGTCGAAGCCGTACTCGTTGTTGGTACCGTAGGTCACGTCGGCCGCATAGGCCGCCTGCTTCTCTTCGCGCGAGGTTTGCGGCAGGTTGATGCCCACCGTCAGACCGAGGAAGGTGTACAGCCGCCCCATCCACTCGGCGTCACGTCGCGCCAGGTAGTCGTTGACGGTCACGACGTGGACGCCCTTGCCGGTCAGCGCATTCAGGTAGACGGGCAGCGTGGCCATCAGCGTCTTGCCTTCGCCGGTGCGCATTTCGGCGATCTTGCCGGCATTGAGCACCATGCCGCCGATCAGCTGCACGTCGAAGTGCCGCATCTTCAGCGCCCGCTTGCTGCCCTCGCGGCAGACGGCAAAGGCCTCGGGCAGGATGTCGTCGACGGTCTCGCCCTGCGCAATGCGCTGCTTGAACTCTGCGGTCTTGCCGCGCAGTTCGTCGTCGCTCAAACCCTCGAACTTGGGCTCCAGCGCATTGATCTGCTGGACGATGCGGCGGTAGCCCTTGAGCAGGCGTTCGTTGCGACTGCCAAAAATCGAGGTGAGGAGCTTGGGCAACATGCGGCAGATCTTCGAGTCATCAGGGCGGCGGGAGCCGCTCCCGAGGTGGGGGCGAAGCGCCCCACTTGGAGGCGAATTCCTGGAACCCAAGTCCCTGCAGGTGCGCGCACGACATGCCGGGCAACCAGGCCAGGGCGAACGTCTGCGCCCTGGGGCTACGCTGGGCGAACAAAGCGCGGCAGTTTAGCAGGGGCCTACACTGGGGCCATGTCGTTCCAGCGTCGCGCTCACAGCCCAGGAATGCATTCCGGCCCCAGCATCCCGGACGCCAAACCAGTGCGCGTCGCTCTGCGGGAGCACGATGCGCTCACCCAGCTGACCGAGCGTCTGGCGGCGTCCAAGCGCCGCCTGGCCGAAATCTCGGCAGTGCTGCCCCCCCCGCTGCGGCCTCACGTCAGCCCGGGCCCGATCGACGAGTTGGGTTGGTCGCTGTTTGCCGAGAACGCAGCCGTGGCGGCCAAGCTGCGCCAGTTGCTGCCCCGCATCGAGGAGCGCCTGGCGCAAGCCGGCTTGCCCGACGTCAAGGTCCGCATCAAGCTCTGCCGTCGCACATGAGCCAACAAAAAGCCCAGGCACCTTGCAGGGCCTGGGCTGGATGTGGTGCCGGCTATCGGATTCGAACTGATGACCTACCGCTTACAAGGCGGTTGCTCTACCAACTGAGCTAAGCCGGCGTGGGCTGGATTCTAGGCGGAGCGCATGAGCGCCCCGACATGGCAGCGGCCGCTACTTGATGCGCTTGAGCGAGGGGCGCGGCGCGCTGGGCGGGCTGTCTGGCGGGTCCGGCAGTTCAGACCCGGCGTCACTGGACTCGGCATCGCTGGCGAGCCTGAGACCCCGCGCGGGCGCGGGTGCAGCAGGGTGAACCAGGGGCGTCGTCGGGGACGCCGAACCGGCCGTGGTGTCCGGTGCCGGGAAGGCCATGCCTTGGCCGTTCTCTCGGGCATAGATCGCCACGACGTGATCGACCGGGATCACGATCTCCCGCGCCACGCCCCCAAAACGGGCCTTGAACTGGATGTAGTCATTGCCCAGATCGAGCCCGCTGGTGGCATCGAAGCCGACGTTCAGCACGATCTCGCCATTGCTCACGTACTCCATCGGCACTTGGACGCTGCGATCCACATGCACGGCGATGTAGGGCGTGAAGCCGTTGTCCGTGCACCAGTCGTGCAGGGCACGGATCAAGTAAGGGCGCGTTGACGAGCCTGCGGGCTGACCAGCGATGGGTTCCATCAGCGGCGCATGACCTTTTCAGACGGGGTCAGCGCCTCGATGTAGGCCGGGCGGCTGAAGATGCGTTCGGCGTACTTGAGCAGCGGGACGGCGTTCTTGCTCATCTCGATGCCGTAGTAGTCGAGGCGCCACAGCAGCGGCGCGATCGCGACGTCGAGCATCGAGAAATCGTCACCCAGCATGTACTTGTTCTTCAGAAAGATCGGCGCCAGCTGGGTCAGGCGGTCGCGGATCTGGCCACGCGCCTTTTCAAGCTGCTTGTCGGTCGGCTTGGTCGTCGTGCCACGGCCTTCGAGCAGGTTGACGTGGGCGAACAGCTCCTTCTCGAAATTGAGCAGGAACAGGCGCACCCGGGCGCGGGCAACCGGGTCCCCAGGCATCAGCTGGGGGTGCGGAAAGCGCTCGTCGATGTACTCATTGATGATGTGCGACTCATAGAGGATGAGGTCGCGCTCAACGAGGATGGGCACCTCGTTGTACGGGTTCATCAAGGCGATGTCTTCGGGCTTGGCGAACAGGTCAACGTCGCGGATCTCGAAGTCCATGCCCTTCTCGAACAGCACAAAGCGGCAGCGGTGCGAATAGGGGTCGGTGGTTCCAGAGTAAAGCACCATCATGGCGGCGGGCTCCCGAGGGGTCAGTCAATCAAGGTGCAGCCGGCACAAGGCGGTGGCTGCGGAAAAAGCAAACGCAGTGGGTGCCCAGGGGCGCGTCCCACTGCGTGGTTCACCCTACCGCGCCTGGCGGCTGGGTGATGCGGTCAGGGCCTACTTCACGTCCTTCCAGAAGGCGGCGTTCAAGCGCCAGGCAAACACGGTCAAGACCGACAGGAACAGCAGCACGATCACGCCGAGCTGGAAGCGGGAGCCCTGTGCGGGCTCGCCCATCCACTGCAGGTAGGCCACGAGATCGCCCACGGCATCGTCGTACTGGCGCGACGTCAGCAGGCCGGGCTTGGTTTGCTCGAAGCCGGCAAAGACGTGAGTGGTCTTGCTGTGGTCGTGTGCGTCGGCCTTCTCCTCGAACTTGGCGACGCGCTCACCCTGCAGCTCCCACAGCACATGCGGCATCGCAACGCTCGGGAAGGCGAGGTTGTTCCAGCCCGTGGCCTTGGACTCGTCGCGGTAGAAGGTCCGCATATAGGTGTAGAGGTAGTCCGCACCCGAGCCCTTGGCGCCATCGGCGCGCGAGCGAGCCACCAGGGTCAGATCGGGCGGCGTGGCACCGAACCAGTCCTTGGCCTGCTTGGGGTCCATGGCGATCTTCATCTGCTCACCGACCTTGTCAGCCGCGAAGAGCAGGTTGTTCTTGATGTCGGCTTCCGTCAGGCCGATATCGCGCAGGCGGTTGTAGCGCATGAACGCCGCTGCGTGGCAGTTGAGGCAGTAGTTGACGAAGAGCTTGGCGCCGTTCTGGAGCGACGCCATGTCGGACATCTTCTCCTTGGGGAAGCGGTCCCACTCGATGCCGCCGGTGTTGGCGCGGGCCACGCCCGCCAGACTCAGCGCGGCGAAAAAGATCGCAATCAGCTTTTTCATTCTGTGTGTGCTCCGCGTCGGGTTCAGTGGGCGTGGAAGGTGACGCGATCCGGCACGGCCTTGGGCGTGCCGATCGTGCTCCACCAGGGCATCAGCAGGAAGAAGCCGAAATAGAACAGCGTGCCAACCTGAGCGATCAAGGTGCCCATGTCGCTCGGCGGCTGGATGCCCAGATAGCCCAGCACGATGAAGAAGACCACGAACACCGCGTAGAACCACAGCTGCCAGCTCGGGCGATAGCGGATCGACTTGACGGGGCTGTTGTCCAGCCAGGGCAAGAAGAACAGGATGATCACGGCACCACCCATCACCACCACGCCCCAGAACTTGGCGTCGAAGGTCTTGAGCAGCAGCACCATCACGGCAGCCGCCACCAGCACGGCCACCTTGGCCAGGCCTTGCAGCCGGCTCTTCAGGAAGGTCACCACCCCGCCCAGGCCGATGATCACGCACAGCACGTTGACCATCACATCGGTCGTGGCGCGCAGCATCGAGTAGAACGGCGTGAAGTACCAAACCGGCGCGATGTGCGGCGGGGTCTTCAGCGGGTCGGCCGGGATGAAGTTGTTGTACTCCAGGAAGTAGCCACCCAGCTCGGGCGCCAGGAACACGATGGCGCTGAACACCATCAGGAACAGGCAGACGCCGTAGATGTCGTGCACCGTGTAGTACGGGTGGAAGGGCACGCCGTCGGCCGGAGCCGTGGGCGACCAGGCATTGCCCTTGGGGCCCTTCTTGATCTCAACGCCATCGGGGTTGTTGGAACCCACGTCGTGCAGCGCCAGCAAGTGGGCCACCACCAGGCCGATCAGCACCAGAGGCACGGCGATGACATGGAAGCTGAAGAAGCGGTTCAGCGTCGCGTCGCCCACCACATAGTCGCCACGGATCATCAGCGCCAGGTCAGGGCCGATGAAGGGGATGGCGGAGAACAGGTTCACGATCACCTGAGCGCCCCAGTAGGACATCTGGCCCCAGGGCAACAGATAGCCCATGAAAGCCTCGGCCATCAGGCACAGGAAGATCGCGCAACCGAAGATCCAGACCAGCTCGCGCGGCTTGCGGTAGCTGCCGTAGATCAGGCCACGGAACATGTGCAGGTAGACCACCACGAAGAAGGCCGAGGCCCCGGTGGAGTGCATGTAGCGGATCAGCCAGCCCCAGGGCACATCGCGCATGATGTACTCGACCGACGCGAAGGCGACGGCGGCATCCGGCTTGTAGTGCATCACCAGGAAGATGCCGGTGACGATCTGGATCACCAGCACCAGCATGGCCAGCGAGCCGAAGATGTACCACCAGTTGAAGTTCTTCGGAGCGTAGTACTCCGCCATGTGGACCTTGTAGGCATCGAACGCGGTCGGGAACCGGTTCTCGAACCAGGTCAGGGTCTTCACGCCCAACGATGCGCCTGCGGGGGCTTCCTTGAATTCGGCCATGGCTGTTCCTTATGCCTTCTTGTCTTCGCCGATCAGCAGCTTGGAATCCGAGAGGTACATGTGCGGCGGCACCTCCAGGTTGTCCGGCGCAGGCTTGTTCTTGAACACACGCCCGGCCAGGTCGAAGGTCGAGCCATGGCAGGGGCACAGGAAGCCGCCGGTCCAGTCGTCGGGCAGCGACGGCTGGGGGCCCGCCGCGAACTTGTCAGAGGGCGAGCACCCAAGGTGCGAGCAGATGCCGACGGCCACGAAATACTCGGGCTTGATCGAACGATGCTCGTTCTTGGCGTAGTCGGGGGTCGGGTAGGCCGTGCGGGCCGAACCCGGGTCAGCCAGCTGCGGGTCGTTCTTCTTCAACGCCTCCAGCTGTTCTGGCGTGCGACGCACGATCCAGACCGGCTTGCCACGCCACTCGACGGTCAATTTCTCGCCCGGCTTGATGGCCGAGATATCCACCTCGACCGGAGCCCCGGCGGCTTTGGCGCGCTCGCTCGGCGCAAAGGTACTGACGAAAGGCACAGCGGTGGCAACGCCACCCACAGCACCGGCACAACTGGTGGCAATCAACCAGGTGCGCTTGCCTTGGTCCACTTGCTGGTCACTCATGAGGGTCCTCAACCGGGGTCTTCAGATGCAGGGCAGCCAGGGATTCTAGCGGACGCCCAACCGACTGGCGTTGCTGCCTGCCGCCCCCGGGCCGACCCGGACGCGCGCCAGGCCCCTGCGCCGTAGACTGCCAACAACCGCACAGCTGTATCCCGCGGGAGCACCAGCGTCAAGGCAGCAGCCTTCAGCAACAGGACTACTTCGATGAGCTTTTTCTCCGAATTCAAGGAATTCGCCGTCAAGGGCAATGTCATGGATCTCGCCGTCGGCGTGATCATCGGCGGGGCCTTCGGCAAGATCGTGGACTCGCTGGTCGGTGACGTGATCATGCCGGTGGTCAGCACGATCTTCGGCGGCCTGGACTTCAGCAACTACTTCATCGCGCTGGCCGGGCAGAACGCCAGCACGCTGGCGGATGCCAAGAAGGCCGGCGCCGTGCTGGCCTATGGCAGCTTCCTGACGGTGACGCTGAACTTCATCATCCTCGCGCTGGTCATCTTCGTGATGATCAAGCAGATCAATCGCCTCAAGCGCGAGAAGCCTGCCGAAGCAGCCGCACCGGCAGAACCGCCGCCCACGCCGGAAGACATCCAGCTGCTGCGCGAGATCCGCGACTCGCTGAAGAAGTGACCCCCGCGAGCGCTGGGCCGGCCTGCCATAGGCAACGGCCTACCGCCGTAAGCATGCGTTACGCCTTGGCTATCCGCCACGGAATGCGCACCTGAGAACGCTTCGCGCGCCGAGGGTCATCCGGTGGGCGCGATACTTCTGGCCAAGTACGGTCGCTCCAGAGAGCGATCTGCCTGACCATGGACGCCCTCGACCTCCGCCTCAACCCGCACCTCGAAGCAGCACTTGGCCGCATCCGCCTGTCGGCGGAGCAGGCCGCGGAGCGGTGCGCCGAAGGCCTGGGGCTGTCGGCCTTGTCTGCCGCCCAAGTCAAGCGGCGTGACGCCCTGCTGGCCGCGCAGTACATCTTCCGCAACCAGCACGCCCTGTTCTCGCAGCGCTTCATGCAAAGCCTGCGGCGCCAAGTCGCCAGCGAGCAGGCCGACAACAAGCCGCCTCCTGCCGCTGCCAAGACCGTCTGGGGCGAGCTCTCGCTGATGGACGATGACCAGGTGAACAATCTGGTCGCGGCGGACCGCATCGGCCTGGCGATTGGTCACCACAGCGAATGGGAGCTGCGCGAGGTCGAGTCCTATGTGGCCGGTATCCAGATCGGCGAACGCAACCCGCTGCGCCCCGAGGTGGTGGGCCAGGCCTTGCTCGACGGCATCCATGCCGTCACCGAGGAAGCCGAAACCCGCCAGACACTCACCGACGAACTGACCCGCGCGCTCGCCACCGAGATGCGCGGCTGCTATGCCGACATCGCCGAGATCCTGCGCACGCGCGGCCTGCGCCCGCAAGACCTGAAGGTGCGTGGCATCGACCCCGCACGGGGCGGGGCGGGCAGCCGCTTCGGCGGCCTGGACAGCACCTCCGGCGCGCTCAATTCCCAAAGCGGCATGCCGCGCGGACTCGGCGGTGGCACCTCGCCCGGTGGCCTTGGCGGCATGGGCGGCGGCGGTGGTCGCGGAGGGCCATCCAGCGGCTTTGGTGGCATGGGCGGCGGTGGTGGTGGCGGCCTGGGCGGCGGCGCCGGCGGTGGTGGCGGCTACGGCACCGCCAGCCGCAGTGGCGGACGCGGAAGTTTCGGCGTCGTTGAGCCGCAGATGATGGACCTGCTGCGCCGCCTGGCCCAGGTGCCTGCCGGTGATGGCGGCCTGGCCGGCATGACCGGCAGCTTCGACTTTGCGGCTGCCGGCGACGCCATCTGGGCCCAGCACCCCGCGCCACCCAACCTGATCACCCAGCACCGCGACGAGTTGCGGAGCATGTCCAGCGGCCGACTCGATCATGTCGTGATCGACGTCATCGCCAGCCTCTTTGATCAGATCCTGTCCGACCCCAAGGTGCCGCCGCAGATGGCGCGCCTGCTGGCGCGGTTGCAGCTGCCCGTGCTGCGCGTGGCGCTGGGTGACGAAACCTTCTTCTCCTCGCGCCGCCACCCGGTGCGACTTTTCGTCAACCGCCTGGCGTCACTCGCTTGCTCGTTTGACGACTTCAGCCACGACCCCGGCAAATCCTTCCTGGTGCGTGTGCGCGACCTCGTGCAGGCCGTGACCACGGGCGACTTCGACCGCATCGACGTCTACACCGCGCAGCTCGACCAGCTCGACGCCTTCATTGCCGAGCAGACGCGCGAGCTGCTCACGACCGAGAGCATCGATGCCGCCGCGCTGGTGGAGCGCAAAGAGACCGACCTGCGCCTGCAGCAGCTCTATGCGCGCCAGCTGCAGCAGTCGCTCACCAGCGTCAAGATGCCGGACTTCCTGCGTCAGTTCCTGGCCGATGTCTGGAGCCAGGCGGTGATGCAGTCGGCTCGCGACGGCAATGCCGAGCGCGCCACCCGCATGCGCCAGCTGGGCCGCAGCCTCGTGATGAGCGTGCAGCCCAAGGGCCCCGCCGGCCGGCAGGACTTCCTGCGCGAGCTGCCCAACCTGATGCGCGGCCTCAATGAAGGCCTGGACCTGATCCGCTGGCCGGAGTCGCCACGCAAGGACTTCTTCGCCGCCCTGCTGCCCGCGCATGCCGAGAGCCTCAAGGGCCAGGCCCCGATGGCGCTGGAGACCAATCTGCTGCTCAAGCAGCTCGATGCCGTCTTCGGCGCTTCCACGCCCTCCGAGGCCGACCTACAACGCGCCGGTGCCCAGGCCGAGCCGGTGCCAGAAGCGGTCGACGTCGGCCAGCGCCTGACACCCGACGAAGCCAAGTCCCTCGGCCTGGTGGACGAAGCCGGCGTCAACTGGGACGGCACGCTCGACCTCGACCTGTCCGGCAACGACGCGCCGCCCGCGCCCTTGGCAGCGGTGGACATCTCGTTCGACGAGCTGCCTCCGGCAGAAAGCGCCCCCGAGCCCGCCAGCGGCGGCTCGCTGTTCGAGCACCTGCAACTCGGCGTCGCCTACGAGATGCACACAGGCGAGCGCTGGAACAAGGTGCGCCTGGCCCACGTCAGCGCGGGTCGCAGCTTCTTCATCTTCACGCACGGCTCCAAGCACAAGGAAACGGTCACCATGACCGCCCGCATGCTCAAGAAGCTGTGCGACGCCGGCCGCCTGCGCGCCTTCGAGCACGCCGCGCTGCTGGAGCGCGCCACCGCCCGCGCCCGCAAGCAGCTCGCGGCCCTCAGCTCGGGCCGCTGAGTCGGCGCGCCATCGCCAGCGCCGCCGAGAGGCTGCTGGGGTCGGCACTGCCGGTGCCAGCAATGTCAAACGCCGTGCCGTGGTCCGGGCTGGTCCGCACGAAGGGCAAGCCCAGCGTCACATTGACGCCCTGCTCCACCCCCAGGTACTTGACCGGGATCAGCCCGTGGTCGTGCGTCATCGCCACCACCACATCAAACTCGCCGCGCCGCGCGCGCATGAAGACGGTGTCGGGCGCAAACGGCCCCTTCACATCCAGGCCCAAGGCCCGCGCCTCGGCAATGGCCGGCGCGATGTGCTCAATCTCCTCGCGCCCGAACAAGCCGCCCTCGCCCGCATGCGGGTTCAAGCCAGCCACCGCGATGCGCGGCGCCGCCAGGCCAAAGCGCTGCAATGCCGTGTGCGTGATGCGCACGGTGTCCAACACCGCCTCACGCGTCACGCGCTCAATGGCCTCGCGCAGCGAGCAATGGATGGTGACCAGCACCGTGCGCAGCTCGTCATTGGCCAGCATCATGCGCACGGGCACGCCACCAGCCAGGGCCTGCAGCATCTCGGTGTGGCCCGGGTAGGGTGAACCGGCAGCGTGCAGCGCCTCCTTGTGGATGGGGGCCGTGACCAACGCACGGGCTCGTCCGGCCTGGATTTGTTCGACTGCCGCCTCCACGCAGCGCGCCGCCGCCGCACCCGCTCGGGCATCGATATGGCCCAGCGGCAAGTCCGCCAACTCTGGCGGTATGCCCTCCGGCTGCCATACGGGAAGTTGATGTGATGCCAGATGCCGCAGGTCGTCAGGGGCATCAAACGGCGCGATCTCCGCAGCCCCGCCCACCGTCCGCATTGCCCGGCGAAGCACCTCAGCGCTGCCCACCACCACGACGTCCCTTGGGGTCTCGCGGCACCACAAGCTTGCGATGATCTCCGGGCCAATGCCGCATGCATCACCCATGCTGACGAGGATGGGCTTGGAGGGAGTGGGCGCGGCGGACATGCCACGCATTCTTTCATCGCGGCTCGACGCATCCACCCCCCGGGGGCATGCAAAGCAGTGTCGACAAATTTGACAGGATTACGCTGTCAGCGTGAACACCTGTTCCGAATCAACAAGTTGCGCACGGGCACTCAAGTTGCTTTGCGGTGGGATCCCAATCGTTTTTGCCCCAAGGAAATCTCAATGCTCAAGCATTTCAAACTGGCAGTTGCAACTCTCGCTCTCGGCATTGGCGCCTCCGCCTTCGCCGGCCCGGCACTGACCAGCATCTCCGGCGGCTCGCTGGCGACCTCGGGATCGGACCAACTGTACGGCTGGCGGTTCACGCTGAACACGGACGTGACTGTGACCGCCCTCGGCGTTTATGACGACGATCACGATGGCATGGAAGTTCGCCACGCCATCGGCATCTTCCGCATCAGCGACCAGGCCTTGATGGTGTCGACCACGCTGGGCGCAGGCACCAGCGGCTACCTCAACGGCGACTTCCGCTACGACGCGCTGGCCTCAGGGTTCGCGCTCGGCGCTGGCGACTACGAGATCGTGATGACGATGCCGGTGGGCAACGACGACCGTCAACTGATCTCGGCGAGCGGCTTCACCTCGGCCTCGGAGTTGACGGTCACTGCGGGCGTTTTCGGCAGCAGCAGTTCGTTGGCATTTGCCAGCGGCATTGGTGTGTTCAACCCGGGCATGTTTGGCCCGAATTTCGAATTCGGTGCCGCAAGCGGGCATGTGCCCGAGCCCGCCACCTTGGCGTTGGCCGGATTGGCCCTGCTGGGCTGCGGCGTCAGTCGCAAGCAGCGACGCCTGGGCTGATTCGCCTCGGCGGATTGCGCAACGGCGGCCTTGAGCCGCCGTTTTTCATGCCGGGTTGGGCAGGTCGATGAACTGGCAGCTCAGCCCCAGCTCGCTGGCCACCCGGGCGCCCACGGCCTGCACGCCATAGCGTTCGGTCGCGTGGTGGCCGGCGGCGATGAAGGCCACGCCGGTCTCGCGGGCCAGGTGCATCTGGGGCTCCGAGACCTCGCCGGTGATGAAGGCATCGGCCCCGCCGGCGATTGCGGCCTCGAAGTACCCCTGGGCACCTCCTGTGCACCAGGCCACACGCCTGAGCAGGCGGCCATCGCCCGGCAAGGCCAGGGTCTGCCGGGCGAGGACCTGCTGGACATGGGCGTTCAACGACTCCAGCGAGCAGGCCCCGGGCAGCGAGGCGCTGAACACCAGGTCCTGCTCACCGCAGCGCTGGTCGGCCTGCCAGCCCAGTTGCGCCCCAAGCTGCGCGTTGTTGCCCAGCTCGGGGTGGGCGTCCAGCGGCAAGTGATAGGCAAAGAGGCTCACATCGGCCGCCAGCAGGCGCGCCAGGCGCTGCTTCATCCAGCCCGTCACGCGGCCGTCCTGGCCGCGCCAGAACAGGCCGTGGTGCACCAGCAGCGCGTCGGCGCCAGCAGCGATGGCCGCTTCGATGAAGTCGAGGCTGGCCGTCACGCCGCAGACCAGGCGCTGCACCTCGCGGCGGCCCTCGACCTGCAAACCGTTCGGCCCATAATCCTTGAAGCGACCCGGCTCCAGCAGTCGATTCAGACACTGTTCAAGCGCGATGCGGTCGGGCATGGAAGATGGACTCGATGGAATTGAAGCGGCTCTGGCTGATTTTCGCGCAGGCAGTGACCGTGGCGCTGGCCGTGTTCTTCGTGCTGGCGACCTTGCGGCCGCAGTGGTTCAAGAACCCACCGACGTTGGCAGCATTGCCGGCGGCCAGCGTAGCGCCCTCATTGCCTGCCGTCGCTGCCCGGCAATCCCTGGCTCAGGCTGCCCGCGCGGCCGCGCCTGCCGTGGTCAGTATCACCGCCAGCAAGGCACCGCCGCGCAGTGCGCGGGAGCAAGGGCGCTTCTTCGGCCTGCCCTTTGGCTCACGCGAGGCTGACCTGCGGCCTCAGCTCGGCCTGGGCTCGGGCGTCATCATCTCGGCCGACGGCGTGCTGCTGACCAACAACCACGTGGTGGCTGGCGCGTCTGACATCGAGGTGCTGCTGTCCGACGGGCGCCAGGCGCGCGCCACCTTGGTGGGTGCCGACCCCGAAACAGACGTCGCGGTGCTGCGCATCCAGCTCGACAAGCTGCCCGTCATCGCGCTGGGCGACGTGCGCTCCTTGCAAGTGGGCGACCCGGTGCTGGCCATCGGCAACCCCTTCAACGTCGGGCAAACCGTCACCTCGGGCATCGTCAGCGCGCTGGGGCGCAATCAGCTGGGCATCAACACCTTCGAGAACTTCATCCAGACGGATGCCGCGATCAACCCGGGCAACTCGGGCGGGGCTTTGGTCGATGCCGACGGGCGGCTGGTGGGCATCAACACGGCCATCTTCTCGCGCAGCGGCGGCAGCGTCGGGCTGGGCTTTGCCATCCCGGTGGACGTGGCCCAGCAGGTGGCCCAGGCCATCCTGCGCGACGGCCAGGTGGCGCGCGGCTGGATCGGCGTGCAGCCTCGCGAGTTGTCGGCCGAACTGGCCGAGGCGCTCAAGCTCGACGACACGCGCGGCGTGCTGATTGGCGGCCTGGTGGCCGGTGCGCCGGCAGCAGCGGCGGGTATCCGGCCGGGCGACGTGATCCTGCGCATTGGCAAGCGGGAGGTGAACAGCCCGGCCGAGTTGCTGGCCACCGTCACGGCGCTCAAGCCGCGCGATCAGGTGCAGATCCAGCTCAAGCGCGGCCGCGAGCGGCTGGAGCTCAAGCTCAGCGTGGCCCAGCGCCCAACGCCGCAGCGCGATCAGGACGACTAGGGCTTGGGCTCAGAGTCCGGCTCTGGCGCCTTGCTGTAGCGCGAGAACACGCCCGCAGCCAAGATGCCAAGTTCATAGAGCAGGCACATCGGGATTGCCAGCGCCAGCTGCGAGACCACATCGGGCGGCGTGATGATGGCCGCGACCACGAAGGCGATGACGATGAAATAGCCGCGCCACTCGCGCAGCTTTTCGACGGTCATCAGCCCCATGCGGACCAGCACCACCACGATCACCGGCACCTCAAAGGCGGCACCGAAGGCGATGAACATGTTCATCACAAAGCCCAGGTAAGCCTCGATGTCGGGCGCCGCCTGGATGCTCTTGGGCGCAAAGCCCTGGATGAACTTGAAGACCTGGCCGAAAACGAAGAAATAGCAGAAGGCCACGCCGATGAAGAACAGCAGGGTGCTGGAGATGACCAGCGGCAGGACCAGGCGCTTCTCGTGCGAGTAGAGGCCCGGCGCCACGAAGGCCCAGACCTGGTAGAGCACCACCGGCAGCGCCACCAGAAAGCCCGCCAGCAGCGTGATCTTGAGCGGCACCAGGAAGGGCGAGATCACGCTGGTGGCGATCATGTGCGTGCCCTCGGGCAAGTGCGCCACCAGCGGCAGGGCCAGCAGGTCGTAGAGCTTGGACGGACCCGGGTACAGCGCCAGCACGCCAAAGCAGACGATGACGGCCAGGGCCGCGCGGATGATGCGGTCGCGCAGCTCGATCAGGTGCTCGACGAAAGGCTGCTCGGTGCCGGCGAGTTCGTCCTCGTTGGGGTTTTTGAAGTCGCTCATGCGGTGTTGCGCGGGGGCCTGAAGCGCGCCACCCGGGCGGCGCCTGACTGCACGTGGCGTTGCACGCCCTCGCGCTGCTTGTACCAAAGCGGGGTGGCGCCGCGCTTGAGCCGCCACTTCTTCTTCGGGTGCCGGTACTCGGGGGGCGGCACGGGGTCGGTACCGTAGGCGTCGGCGCCTTCCGGGCCACCGCCGCCGGGCAGGGACTGCCAGCTCTGGTTCAGGGACTCGGAGGTCTCGTGAATCGTCTGGTTGACGCTGCTTTGCACATCGTGCGCGGCCGTCTCGAACTGGCGCTTCATCTTGGCCAGCTCTTCTAGCTCGATGCTGCGGTTGACCTCGGCCTTCACGTCGGCCACATAGCGCTGCGCCTTGCCGAGCAGATGGCCCACGGTGCGCGCCACGCGCGGCAAGCGCTGCGGCCCGATCACCACCAGCGCCACCGCGCCGATCAGCGCGAGCTTGTCAAAACCGAAATCAATCACTCAGCAACCGAGCTCAGGACTTGGTCTTGGCGTCCACGTCGACCGTATTCGGGTCGGCCGGCTTCTGGGTGTTGGCCAGTTGCTGGGCTGGCGGCTCGGCGGAGCCGTCTTTCATGCCGTCCTTGAAGCCCTTGACCGCGCTGCCGAGGTCCTTGCCGATGTTGCCGAGCTTCTTGGTGCCAAACACCAGCACGACGATGACCAGCACGATCAACCAGTGCCAGATGCTGAAGGAACCCATGTTGTTCTCCTAGAGGAATGCCGCAAATTTTAGGTGACGCTGACAGTCAGCAAGTTCTGGACCCGCACGCTGCTCAACCTTTGGCCCAAGGCCGAGGGCCGCCCATGACGTGCAGGTGCAGGTGGAACACCTCCTGCCCGCCGTCGCGGCCGGTGTTGACGACGTGGCGGAAGCCGCCCGTCACGCCCAGCTCCTTCATCAGCTTGCTGCCCAGCACCATCATCTTGCCGAGCAGGGCTGCTTCGGCCTCGGTCACGTCGGCCATCGAGACGATGTGGCGCTTGGGGATGATGAGCACATGCACCGGCGCCCAGGGCGCGATGTCATGGAAGGCGAGGAGTTCGTCGTCCTCGTAGACCTTGCGGCTCGGGATTTGGCCGGCCACGATCTTGCAGAAGATGCAGTTGGCGTCGTTGCTCATCGCAGGGCTCACTGTTGTTGCTGGGCTTGGTTGCGTGCCGCGAATTCGGCCAGGCCCGAGAGGCCCTCGCGCCGCGCCAGCTCGGCCAGCACGTCATCGGGCTTGAGCCCGAAATGCGAGAGCGCAATCATGCTGTGGAACCACAGGTCGGCCACTTCATAGACCACTTTCTTGGCATCGCCATCCTTGGCGGCCATCACGGTCTCGGTGGCCTCTTCGCCCACCTTCTTGAGGATGGCATCGAGGCCCTTGTCAAAAAGCTTGGCGACATAGCTGGTCGACGGGTCGGCGCCCTTGCGGCTGTCGATCACTGCGGCGACGCGGTCGAGGATCTCACTCATGGCGATAGATCTGGTTCGGGTCCTTGAGGACGGGTTCGACGCTGGTCCAGGCATGGCCGTCCAGGCGTTGGTAGAAGCAGCTGTGCCGCCCCGTGTGGCAGGCAATGCCCGGATCATGCCCGTGCTGGGTCACGGTCAGCAGGACCACATCGTTGTCGCAGTCGAGCCGGATGTCGTGCACCTGCTGCACGTGGCCGCTCTCCTCGCCCTTGTGCCAGAGCCGGTTGCGCGAGCGGCTCCAGTAGACGGCCTCGCGCCGCTCAGCGGTCAGGACCAGGGCTTCCTTGTTCATCCAGGCGAACATGAGCACGTCACCGCTGCCCTGCTCCTGGGCGATCACGGGCACCAGGCCCTTGTCGTCCCACTTGATGGCTTCGAGCCAGCTGCTGTCGATGTGGGTAGCGCCGCTGTGCGCACGCTCGTCGGCAAACCACTTCAACACCGGGATGGTGCCGGGCAGCACGGGCTGCAGCGCCACCGGCAGGCTGGCCCAGGCCATGCGCTGGCCTTCGAGCATTTGGAACTCGCCGGTCCAGTCGTAGACCTTGCAGAAGTTCAGCCGCACGCGGGCGTGGGGGTAGTCCATCACCTCCACCTTCCAGGGGTGGGCGGTGCCGATCTCGATGCCCAGCTCCTCGCGCAGCTCGCGGCGCAGTGCCTGCTCCACGGTCTCGCCCGCTTCGAGCTTGCCGCCCGGGAACTCCCAGTAGCCGGCGTAGACCTTGCCGTGCGGGCGGGTGGTGAGCAGGAACTGGCCATCGGGCCGCACCAAAACGCCAACGGCGACTTCTGTGACTTCCCGCTCCGTCATGCCTGCTGCCCCGCCAAGTCCCGCGCGAACTGGTAAGCCACACGCCCTGAGCGCGAGCCACGTTCCAGAGCCCACACCAGCGAGGGCTGGCGCGCGGCTTCGATGGCTGCATCACTCAGCCCGAAGTGCCGCAGCCACTGCGCCACGATGGCCAGGTATTCGTTCTGGCTGAAGGGGTAGAAGCTGATCCACAGCCCGAAGCGCTCGGAAAGCGAAATCTTTTCCTCCACCGCCTCGCCGGGGTGGATCTCACCGGTCTCGGCATGGGTGCCGCTCAGGTTGTCGCTCATGCGCTCGGGCAGCAGGTGGCGGCGGTTGCTGGTGGCGTAGATCAACACGTTCTCGCTGGCCGCGTTGACCGAGCCGTCGAGCACGCTCTTGAGCGCCTTGTAGCTGGCCTCGCCTTCGTCAAAGCTCAGGTCGTCGCAAAAGATGACGAAGCGCTCGGGTCGCGCGGCCACCTGCTCGACGAGGTCGGGCAGGTCCACGAGGTCGGCCTTGTCGACCTCGATGAGGCGCAGACCCTGGCCCGCGAACTCATTGAGCACGGCCTTGATGAGCGAGCTCTTGCCCGTGCCCTTGGCGCCGGTCAGCAGCACGTTGTTGGCGGGCTTGCCGGCCACGAACTGCGCGGTGTTGCGCAGCAGGCGCTCCTTCTGGGTGTCGACCTCTTTGAGGTCGGCCAGGCGGATTCGCGACACGGCACGCACCGGCTCCAGGCACAGCGCGCCATGGCGGCGACGGGCGCGGAAGGCGACGGAGGCCGCCCAGTCAGGCGGCTCGGGGGCATGGGGCAGGACGGCTTCAAGACGGGTGAGCAGCCGCTCTGCACGGTCGATCAGGGACTGAACGTCGGGCATGGCCCGGATTGTCGCTGTTGCAGCGCGTCACTCTGGCTGTGTCACCCCAGCTCGCGCAGGGCCGCGTCGAGCTGTTCGGTGGGCAGGCGCTTGAAGCCCGAGCGCACAAAGCGCTGCAGGCGGCCGAGGGTGAAGCTGACCATCACATTGGCCTGCACCTGCGCCTGCACGGTGGGCGTGGCCGCGCCGGCCTGCTCGGCCGCTGCGCGCAGCACCTGGCGCAGGGTCGATTCGATGCGGTCGAAGAACTGGTTCATGCGCGCTGTCAGGCGCTCGTGCTCGAGGATCAAGGCCTCGCCCACCATCACCCGCGCCATGCCCGGGTTCTTCTCGGCAAACTGCAGCAGCACGGCCACGATGCGGCGCGCCTGCAGCGTCGGGTGGGCGTCCAGCTGGGCCGTCTCCACCAGCTGGTTGACGAGGCCGAAGCAGCTGTCCTCGATGAAGCCGATCAGACCCTCGAACATCTGCGCCTTGCTGGCGAAGTGGCGGTAGAGCGCCGCCTCGCTCAGGTCCAGCCGCGCGGCCAGCGCAGCGGTGGTCACGCGCTCGCCGCCCGGTTGCTCCAGCATCGCGGCCACGGCCTGCAGGATCTGCAGGCGGCGCTCACCGGGTTTGAGGCGGGGGCGGGGTGCGGGGGTGGCGTCGGGCTGGTCGCTCATGGGGCCCAAGTGTGCCGCGTTC
This sequence comes from Roseateles paludis, assembly GCF_039872745.1. Lineage (NCBI taxonomy): Bacteria > Pseudomonadati > Pseudomonadota > Betaproteobacteria > Burkholderiales > Sphaerotilaceae > Roseateles > Roseateles paludis. The sequence continues at coordinate 932,652 of NZ_JBDPZD010000002.1, forward strand.
AAGACGCCGCCGCGATGACGGTGGCTTCAGTCTCGCAACCAGCCGAGCCGTCGGGCTTCGTAGATCGCCTCGACCTTGGAGCGCACATGCAGCTTGCGGTAGACGCGTTTCACATAGGTCATCACCGTGTGCGGCGACACCTGCATGAACTGGGCGATCTCGTCGAAGGTGAAGCCCTTGGCGGCCAGGTGCAGCACACGGGACTCCTGCTCGGACAGGGCCACCACCTCTTCGTCGGGGTCAGGCCCACGCGGGGCCGTGCCGGCAAAGGCGGGCGCGCTGGGCACGGGCGGCGTCAGGCGCTGCAGCAGGCGGCGAGCGATGACGGGGCTGATGGGGCTGCCGCCCGCGCGCAGCGAGCGCAGCTGCTCGGGCAGGTCAAGCGCGAGGCTGTCCTTGAGCAGGTAGCCGGTGGCGCCGGCCTCGATGCTGGCCACCACGTGCTGCTCGTCGCCAAATACCGAGATCACCATCACCTCACAGGCCGGGCAGGTCTTGGCGGCGTGGCGGATCAGCTCGATGCCGCTGCCGCCGGGCAGGTCCAGGTCCACCAGCAGCACGTCGGGCTTGAACTGGTCGAAGAGCTTGAGGCCGGTCGGCAGGTCGGGCGCCATGGCCAGCAGCTCGATGTCGGGCACTGAGGTCAGGGCGCGCTGGAAGGCTTCGCGAAAACGCTCCTGGTCTTCGACGATGAGAACTGAGAACCGGTCTGTCATGTTCATTTCTTGTATCAGCCAGCATTTTCGACGCTGACTGCGGCGGCGCGTGGGGCGAATCTCCCTAGAACCGCCTCAGGGCATTCAGGGAGTGCACACGCCGGCCAACATACGCAGGGCGGCGGCCGTGGGGCTTGCTGCGCAGCCAGCGCTGCATCCAGACCGTCTGCAATCCCAGCGCGCGAGCGGCCTTCTGGTGCTGGAGCTGGTCCTCGACGAGCACGCAGTCCGTTGGCCGCAGGCGCAGCCGGGCCAGCACGACGCGGAACATGCGCGCGTCGGGCTTGGGGCGGGCGTGGCCGGCAAAGCTCATGTCCTCGATGCAGAGCACGCGCTCGAAGCAGCGCGCCAAGCCCAGCGCCTCCAGCACACGCTCGGCATAGGCGCGCGGCGCATTGGTCAGCAGCAGCTTGCGGCCCGACAGACGCGCGAGGGCCGCGCGGTCGTGCGCGTGAGCGCGGAGTTGCGCCTCCAGGCCGGGCAGGCGGTGGGTCTCGGCCAGAAAGTGGGCCATGTCCACGCCATGGTGGCGAATCAGGCCGGTGAGCGTGGCGCCATAGCGGCGCCAGTAGCGATAGCGCAGCGCGGCGGCGGCGTCTTCGTCCAGGCCCAGCTCGGTCTGGATGTAGGCGTTCATCGCGCCCTTGAGCGCCGGAAACACCCAGCCCGAGGCGTCGTGCAGGGTGTCGTCGAGGTCGAAGAGCCAGACGCGGCGCCGGGCCCCGCCAGTCATCTGGAGCGAATCATCGTGCCGTAGGCCTGATCGGTCAGGATCTCCAGCAGCATCGAGTGCGGCACGCGGCCGTCGATGATGTGCACGGCCTTGACGCCAGCGCGGGCGGCGTCGAGCGCCGAGGCGATCTTGGGGAGCATGCCGCCGTGCAGCGTGCCGTCGGCAAACATGGCATCGATCTCCTTGGCGGAGAGGTCGGTGATGAGCTTGCCTTCCTTGTCCAGCACGCCGGGCGTGTTGGTCAGCAGCACCAGCTTCTCGGCCTGCAGCACCTCGGCCAGCTTGCCGGCCACCACATCGGCATTGATGTTGTAGCTCTCGTTGTCGGCGCCAAAGCCGATGGGGCTGACCACGGGGATGAACTGGTCGTCCTGCAGGGCCTGGACGACGCTGGGGTCGATGGACTCGATGTCGCCCACCTGACCGACGTCGTACTCCTTGCTCGGGTCCTTCATGTCGACCATCTTGAGCTTCTTGGCGCGGATCATGCCGCCGTCACGCCCGGTCAGGCCCACGGCCTTGCCGCCGGCCACATTGATGAGGCCGACGATGTCCTGCTGCACCTGGCCGGCCAGCACCCATTCGACAACCTCCATGGTCTCGGCGTCGGTGACGCGCATGCCCTGGATGAACTCGCCCTTCTTGCCCAGGCGGCTCAAAGCGCCCTCGATCTGCGGGCCGCCGCCGTGCACCACCACCGGGTTCAAGCCGACGAGCTTGAGCAGCACAACGTCCTCGGCAAAGTCCTGCTGAAGGGCCGGGTCGGTCATGGCATTGCCGCCGTACTTGATGACGATGGTCTTGCCGTGGAACTTGCGGATGTAGGGCAGCGCCTGCGAAAGGATCTCGGCCTTCTCGCGCGGGGCGATGTGGGAAACGTCGGTGGTGTGGGTGCCGGTCATGGGGGATGCCTGTAAAACTCGAGGCGGATTCTAGAAAGGGCCTGCGGCGGCAGGCGAACGCTAAAGCTTGGACTCGACGCCGTAACGGCAACGCCCAGCCTGGCAATGCTCTCGCAAGCTGAACTGCTGCTTGCCGCAGCTGAGCACCAGCATCTCCAGCCGTTGGCCGCTGAAGACAGAACTGAAGCTGCTGCGCGCCAGGCTGCACTCGCCGGCGACGCCGGCAGGCAGCCCGGCCGTCTTTGCGGGCCGCTGCGGGCCCGAGCGGACACCGAACAGGTCGCCCGCCACGGCCTGCACTTGCTCGGGCCGGTAGAGGTCCGAGTTGAAGCTCAGGCTCACGGCCTGCTGGGCCCTCAGGAAGTCCAACCGCCCGCCCCAGGGCCTGCACCGCCAGGCATCGGCCTCCCAGGCGCAGGACCAGCTGTGACGCCAGCTGAAGCCGTCGGCCTCCTGGTGCGGCGAACAGGTGACGTGGGCACGCCAGTCACGCCGATCGGTTTCGGGTGCGTCCTCACGCACCGGCCAGTTGGACCACAGCGCGGCATCGTCCAGGCGGGTGCCTTGGGGCTGCGCGCAGGCGAGCTGACTGAGTTGCTGCAGGTCTTGCTCGGTGGCCTGGCGGGGGTAAGTGGGCAATGCGGGCGACAGGGCGGCCGCCGGCAGCGCCAGCGCGAGGAGCGCGAGCGCGCCGCAGAAGTGTCGTGTCCTGGAAGGCCCGTGCATCAGCGCGGAGGGTTCGCAGGCCCGGCCGGTGGGGGCGGCTGGGGGCCCCGCTCCACCCGCTCCAGCGTGTCATCGAGGCAAGCCCAAGCGGGCGCGCTGACGGCCCAGATGTTGGCCGTGGGCTGGATGGAGGACGGGTCGTCCAGATTGCCAGCGCGCAGCACGCGGAACTGCGGGCGCGCCGAGGAGCGGGCCATCACATGCGTGCCGCACTGCGGGCAGAACATGCGCGTCACGGTGTTGCCGCTGTCGGCCGTCTTGGCGTGCTCGGCCAGCGTGCCGCTCACGCTCAGTGCGTCGGCCGGCACCATCAGGTTGACCGTGCCATTGGCCGCCAGGTGCTGGCAGTCGCGGCACCAGCAGATGCGCGTGGCAACAGGCTCGGCCGTCAGCTTGAAGCTCACGCTGCCGCACAGGCAGCGGCCGGTTCGTTCGGTCATCTCGGTCTCCTGCGATCGTGAGAGCGACTCACCATAGCACCCGCCAGAGCGCGGCAGCTGTCAAAAGCCTGCGGCGCTTGCTCTCGCAGGCCGTGGCGCCGTCAGCCCGGCACGCGCTCACCCGGTGCGATGGTGGGCGGCGCGGCGTTGAGGGTGGCGATGTCGAGGCCTGCCGCCGACTTGTAGCGGGCCATGAAGGCCTCTCGCTCGGGCTGCGGCACGACGGCCTCGATGTCGTCAAACACACCGGCGCAGCGCTCGTCCACGAGGTTGAGCAGGCCGAAGGGGCCGGCGCCCCGGTTGCGCAGCACCAGGGCCGAGATGGGCGGGCGCATTTTCTCGTCGTAGGCCTGCAGAGCCTCAGGCGTGGCGCCGTGGCGCAGCATCATGGCGCCCAGCACGCGCGCATCGACGATGGCCTGGCTGGCGCCGTTGGAGCCCGTCGGGTACATGACGTGGGCAGCGTCACCCATCAGGACCGCACGGCCGTCGACCCAGGTCGGGATGGGCTCGCGGTCGATCATCGGGTACTCGAACACCTCGGTGGCGCCGCGCAGCATGGCGGGCACGTCGATCCAGCCGTAGTTCCAGCCGTCGAAGTGGTGCGCGAACTCTTCCATCGCGACACGGCGGTTCCAGTCGCCCTGGCGCCAGCCGCCGGCGTTGTCGACGGTGATCTCGGCGATCCAGTTGATGGTGGCCAGGCCCGTGGCCGGGTCGGGCTGCGAGATGGGATAGAACACCACGCGGTGCCGTGCCGACCCGAGGCCGACGAAGGACGCGCCGGTGCGGATGGGCCGCCCCTGCGTGACGCCGCGCCACATGATGGCGCCGCCCCACTGGATGGGCGGCTGCGTGGGGTGCATCTGCGCGCGGATGGCCGAGTGCAGGCCGTCAGCGCCGATCAGCAGGCGGCCCGCCAGCTCGGAGCGCGTGCCGTCACGCGATTCCAGCTGCGCCACCACACCGCCTTCGACATTGCGGTAGCCCACCACGCGCTGGCCCAACTGCACAGCCTGGGGCCCGAGGCGCTCCAGCACCGTGCGGTAGAGCAGCATCTGCAGCTGGCCCCGGTGCACCGAGTACTGCGGCCACTGGTAGCCGGCCAGGCGGCCGCGCGGCTCGCTGTAGATGTCGTTGCCATTGCGGCCCACCAGCGCCCACTCGCGCGTGGCGATGCCGACGGTGTCCAGAGCCTCAGCGCCGAGGCCCATGTCGTACAGCTCGCGCACGGCATTGGGCTGGACATTGATGCCCACGCCGAGCGGCTTGAGCTCGGGCACGGTCTCGAGTACCTGGCAGGGCACGCCGATCTGGTGCAGGGTCAGGGCGACGGCCATGCCGCCGATGCCGCCACCGGCGACGAGTACGGGAAGTTGGGAATTGTTAGGGAGGCTCACGGCCGGGATTCTCGGGCCCACCCCGCGCAAAAGCGCAGGGGGGAACCCACCCGCCCCCCGGACTGCGGCGCCCGCGCCTTGCCGGTTGCAGAAGCCGGCATTCGTGCGTGCGATAGGGCACGGCGCCCCACCCGGCGCCGTGCAAGGGTCAGCGCGTGGCCGGGTCCCAGTGCTCGGCGATCTTGCCGTTCTCGATGCGGAACATGTCGAACCAGGTGGTGGTGTAGGTCTTGGTCGGGTCCTTGGCGTCCTTGCCTTCACGCACAAAGCTCAGCACCACGATGTCGCCCTCGGCGGTGATGGTCACCAGGGGCGCCGCCACCTTGGGGGCGATGGGGCCGGGCTTCTTGAAGCGCCCGAAGAACTCGACGAAGGCCGCACGGCCGGTGGGCACCATGGGGTTGTGCTGGATATAGGTCTCGGCCATGTACTTGTCGGCCAGCTCCAGGTGGCCAGCCTCGAAGACCTCGCGCCAGAAGTCGTAGACCAGGCGCTTGTTGGCGGCGAGCTTGGCGTCGGGGCTGGCGAGCAGGGCCGCGTGGTCGGGCGCGGGCGTGACGGGCACCTGGGCGGCGGCGGGCAGGCTGAGGCAAAGACCTGCGATGAGGGAGGCGATGGCGAGGGTGTGGCGCATGGCGGCTTGGAGGTTAGACGGAGAGGGAGAGGGAGAGGGCGGGATTGAACCGCGCGCCGGGCTCAGATGTCGTTCGTCACCGGCCGGTGTTCGGTGCCCTGGCCGCGCGTGATGAAGAGCATGCGGCTCGGCGCCGTCACCTCGGCGGTGTGCCAGATGCCCTGCGGCACCAGCACCGCTGCACGCCCCTGCAGCGGCACGCGCTGCACGCCCGCGGGCAGCTCCAGCAGCAAGGTGGCCGCGCCCGAGAGCAGGTAGACGAATTCATCGCCCGCCGGGTGGCGCTCCCAGCTGGGCCAGTCGGTGGCGCATTCGAACTCGGTCACCAGCCAGCCCTCGCCAAAGCGCGCCAGCTCAGCCTCGGGCAGGGACCAGAACGCATCGCCACCCGGCACTGGCTGCGCCTGGCCCGAGGCATGCAGGTGCACATAGCGGCTGCTCGGATCGAAGGCGCCGGAGTCCACCGGTGCCACGCTGGCCGCCACGGCCCCAAAGTCCAGCTCTGCCGCTGTGGCCACGGCGTTCTTGCGGCCCGGGTAGGACAGCCACTGCATCGCGGTGTTCAGGTCGTCCACGACGGAGGCGGCCGTCACCACGCGGCCGGGGCTGAGTTCCATGTCCGAGGTGGTGTGGGCGTCGCTGATCAAGGTCAGGTCAAAGCCGCGCTCCAGCGCACCGTAGGCCGTGGCCCGGATGCACCAGTTGCTCAACGCCCCGGCCAGGAAGAGGCGCGACACGCCGGCCTGCTCCAGCAGCGACAGCAGCGGCGTGCCCTCAAAGGCCGAGTTGAACTGCTTGTCCACGCAGGCCTCGCCCGGCTGCAGCTGCAGCTCGGGCACCCACTGCCAGGCGGCCGAGCCGCGCTGCAGTTCGTCGTCCTCGTGCTGCACCCAGATCACCCTCACCCCGGCTGCGCGTGCGCGCTCCACCGCCAGCGCCACATTCGCCACCACGCGGTCGCGCTCCCAGGCCTGGGCCACGACGCCGGTTTGAACATCGACGACGAGCAGCGCTGCGTGGGGGCCGGGGCGGGTGGGCATGGGGGGCTCCTTGGGAAGACGTGGCGTGCGAAGGTGGGCTACTTGCTCTGCTCGAACATTTCGGGCAGCACACGGCGGGCCATGCCCAGCTCGCGGCGCAGGTCGCGGCAGACCACGGTCACCTCCCAGCCGGCGGTGGCGCTCATCTCCAGCCACAGGCCGTCGGCGATGCTGCCTTGCCAGTTCGAGGTGCGGTACTTGTCCGCAAGCAACGCTTGCGTCTCGGGCGGCAGGCTGGCCCGGTACTCGGCCACAAAGGCATGGGCGCGCTGCACGTTCTGCGCCCGGTCCTCGGCCGTGAGCTTGGGCGCGCTGGCCATGGGCGCGATGGTGCGGATGGCATCGATCTCGTAGATCTCGCCGGTCTTGGTGTCGGTGCGCACCTCATAGCGGTCAAAGCGCTCGTCCGGCTTGGGCGCCTGCACGGCATACCAGACCGAGGCATTGCCACCGCGCAGGCGCTTGGCGTCGGCTGCGGGCTTGGCCCCAAAGCTGAAGCCATAGGCCCCGGTGGCGCTGCAGGCTTCAGCGCCGAAGGGCGCTGCGGCAACGGCGGTGGCAAACAATGCGGCAATGACAGCCATTCGGGGCACGGGGAACTCCTTCGGAGTGGGGTGCGCAGTCTAGGAGGCGGCCGAGCTTTGGGCCGGGGGCGCGCCGGGCAGCGCCGGATGCTCGGCCAAGGGGCCCTGCAGCTTGGCCCAGGACGGGCGCTGCGCCGTGAAGAACGCGTCGGTGGGCTGGAAGCTCTCGGGGTCATCCAGGCTGCCTGCGTAGATGGTCACCATCTCCGGCGCCACCTCGGGCGTGCCGAACAGCAGGCTGCCACAGTCGGCGCAGAAGTTGCGCACGGCGGGCAGGCCGCTGCCGCCTGTTGAACGCGTCTGCCGCACCGGCCCCTGCACCTCAAAGGCATCGCGGCGCACACCGAGCACCGGCACGCCGCCCGTGCCCGAGGCACGCTGGCAATCGCGGCAATGGCACACCCCGGCAAACAAGGCCGGGCCCTGGGCCCGGTAGCGCACCGCCCGGCACAAACATCCCCCTTCGTACACCATCGCTCACCTCCGCGCTGTCAGATCATGGCTGCTTGACGATCCATTGCCCGCCGGATCGACGGGCAGTATGCCCAGGCTAATGCGCCTGTCAGGCCGCCTGCCGTGGCTGGCTCAGCCCTCTTGCCAGCGATGCCGAAAACTGTATATTTATACAGCCATCTACCACCCCATCCACCCGCTTCGGAGACCCCGCCCATGCTCGACCACATGACCTTCCGCGTTGCCGACATCCAGCGCGCCAAAGCCTTCTACAGCGCCGCGCTGGCGCCCCTGGGCTATGCGCTGTGCTTTGAGGGCAACTACGGCGCCAACATCCTGGGCTTTGACTACGCCGACCCTGCCGAGCCCAGCGGGCGCAAGGCCGATGTCTGGTTCATCGACGGCCCCTCGCCCCACGGCGGCCCGGCCACCACCAGCGGCTGCCACCTGGCCTGGAAGGCCGCGAGCCGCGCCGAGGTCGATGCCTTTTACCGCGCCGCCCTTGCCGCCGGCGGCAAGGACAACGGCGCCCCGGGCCTGCGCCCCGACTACCACCCCCACTACTACGGCGCCTTCGTCATCGACCCCGAGGGCAACAACATCGAGGCGGTGTGCCACCGGCCTGAATAGGTGCGGCGAGAAGGCCGCATGCCTCCCAGCAGGCGGCCTCTCAATCCAGGAAAGTCCAGCTGTCCGCGCCATCAAAGTGGCGCACCCGCACCGCTGCCACCAGGGCGGGGTCGAAGTTGCGCAGGTTCACCCCATGCCGCGCACCGGCCACCGGCGGCAGAGGCTCCCAGTGCGTGATGCAGCCGCAGCTGCGGCAGCGCAGGGTCTGCAGCGTGCGGTCACCCTGGACGTAGGCCTCGGTGTGCTCCGGGTGCCCGGTGATGCGCACCGTGCCGAACTCGTAGTAAGCCCACAGCCCGTTCAAGCGCCGGCACAGCGAGCAGTTGCAGTTGGTGGCCGTCTCCGGGGCCGAGGGCAGCTCGAGGCGGACGGCGCCGCAGTGGCAAGAACCAATGAGTTGCATCAGGAATCAGCCTTTCTTGTCAGCAGCCACGCTCAGCCCTGGAGGCCCGGCACAGTCTCACAGCCACCAGCCCCGCACCAGCAGCCAGCCCCACATGCCCAACACCGCCAGGTAGTTGACGGTGAACACGAGGCCGCGCAGGCGGACGTTGGCGGTGAAGACCTGCACGCCGCTGTGCGCCACCCGCCCAGCGATGAAGACCCAGGCCAGCGCGATCTGGGCAGCATCCACTGCCTGGAGGTGTACGAGCAGCAGGCAGACCACATGGAAGAAGAGCGGCCACTCGAATTGGTTGGACAGGTTCGCGCTGATGCGCCGCTCGATCTGCGCCCAAGGGTTGGTGCCATCCGCCGCACGCCCCACGCCCCAGACCGCCGGAGCACGGGCCGCCGTTAGCAGGGCATACAGCAAAGCCGCAAGCGCCACGTGCGCGGCCATTGGCGCGATCAGCGCAGTCATCGAAAAGTCCTTTTGGTGCTCAATCGCCACCTCCGCAACCACCGCCGCCGCAGCCATCCCCGCCGCCACCGCCGTCACTGCCAGCATCACTGCCGCCTGCATCAGCGCTGCCGCCGTCCGAGAGCCCATCCGCAAAACCAGCAGTGCCTCCGTCGTAAGACGAGCTCGAAAAATCGCCGCCGCAGTAGGTGGCCGCTCCGTCCTTCCCATCCTGCTCACGCCGCACGCCCGAGCAGTCGGGCACGTAGCGGAAGCCCCCTGGGATGTTCAGCTTGGTGTCCAGCGCAAACAGCAGCGGCAGCCGCGTCGGAGCGCGCGGGTTGATGTTCTCTTCCTTGCAGGCAAACCACCAGCAGCGGCGCAGGCCGGCATTGCGCTGGCGCTCACTGCCCAGCACCACGGCTGGCGAGTGGTGCAGGAAGCGCCCGAAGGCCGAGCGGCAATAGGCGTCGTAGTTCTTGGTGTAAAGGATGAACTCATGCCAGAGGTCGTCCACCACCTGGCTGGGCATGGAGACGAACTGGCGCCCGCTCTTCAGGTGCGCCAGAAAGAACTGCCGCAGCCCATGCGCGACGAGCTGACAGTCCTTGGTGCTCAGCTGCGGGTGCTTGGCGCGGAGCTTCTCAAACAGGCCGCGCGGCAACTCAGCCTCCCGGATGAAAGCGGCGCGGCGCAGGCGGGTGTACTTCGACCAGAAGAGGGCGAAGCAGGCCAGCAGGATGAAGGCAAGGATGGCGAAGAAGGCGGGCATGGTGAGGCGGGTGTCAGTGGGCAGTTTGGGCAGCGCCGCCGCGCAGATGCTGCGCCAGGAATTCGAGCACACGCTGCCGATAGGGTTCGGGCGCGTGGTCATGCAGATCCACATGCGCCGCGCCTTCAACCCTCCACAACACCTTGGGCTCCTTGGCCGCGTCGAAGAGGCGCTGGGTCTCGGGCCACAGCGTGTGTTGGTCATCAGCCCCCGAAGCAATCAGCACGGGGGCGCCCAAGCTGGGCAGGCGATCAATGGGCCGCAGCGCCTCGGCACTCAGGCCCACGCGCAGGGGCAACTGCCACAGCAGCAACGGCGCCAGCCCAGCGCCCACACGGCCCAAGCGCATGGCGAGCCGGTCCTGCACGGCCTCATCAATCGTCGGGTACATCGATTCCAGGATGACTGCCTGCAGCGCAGGGTCCAGGCCCGCCAGCACCGTCGAGGCGGCACCCAATGACACGCCGATCACTGCGATCTGCACCCCCGGCAGGGTCTGCCGCAAGAAGCGGACGGCCGCCTCGACACCCGCCGCCTCACGCGCGCCAAAGGTGATGCGCTCTCCAGAGCTCTCCCCGTGGGCCGGCAGGTCGATCTGCAAGGTCGCATCCCCCGCCTGCTGCAGGAACAACGCACGCTCCGTCATCTGCCGGCGGTCGCCTCGCACGCCATGCAGCAGCAACACCGCTCCCTGCGATTCACCACGCGCAAACCAGCCGACGACGTGCTGCCCGGGCACCGTGGACAAGCTCACCGTCTGCGCGCCAAGTTCCTGCGGCGGCGGGCCCACCTCGCGTGCAGCCGGACGGCTCAACAAGTCGCCTGCCACCCACAGCGTCACCAGCAGCCCGCAAAGCAGGCCACCAAGGCTCAGACCCCAGATGCGCGCACTCATACGCGCGCTCGACGCGCAGCCAGATAGGCCTCAACCTGCGGCAGATAGGCCTGGCGCCGCGCGAGGCTGGCGGCAGACCACACCTGCTCGCGCTCGTAGTACTCAGCAAAGACCTTGGCGCCGGGCGGCAACACCAACCACGGCTGCTTGGAGGCCGTGAAGATGTGGACATCCGGCGGGCACCGATCCGGCTGGTCAAGCGTGCCCACGCGCACAAAGGCCACCACAGGCCCTGCGCCGGCGTAGTGGCTCCAGACCGCCACCTTGCAATGCGGGCACCGTGCAATGCGCTGGCCCTCGCCGCTCTCTGAGGGTGTATCGATCAACTCCGGCGCCTCGCCCAGCAGCACCAAGCGCTCCGCCTCAATCATGGCGTTCAGCGCAAACGACGCACCCGATTCGCGCTGGCACCAGCGGCAATGGCAGCAGTGAACCACCAGCGGCGCTGCAGTCATGCGGAAGCGGACACGGCGGCAGTCACAGCCGCCGTCATAGACGGCATCGGTCATGGCTGTATCAGCTTGGCTGGGTTTGCGGGGTCCAAGGTCGGCAAGGCCTTCTGCATGAACACGCTCATGGGGTGGTCGGGGTAGTCACCAAACGGGCCGCAGCGCGCAAAGCCCTGGGCGGCATAAAAGGCCAGCGCCTCGGGCTGGAAGGGGCCGGTCTCCAGCTTCAGGGCTGGGCAGCCGCAGGCCCGGGCTTCGGCCTCCAGCAGGTGCAAGAGCTGCCCCGCCACACCGGTGCCGCGCGCCTCGGGGCGGACATACATGCGCTTCAGCTCACCCCAGCCTGCACTCAGCACCACGGCGCCACAGCCCAGCGCCTGGCCGCTTCCATCGCGGGCCACCGCAAAGCGCACCTCGGGCCGCGAGAGCGCGCTCACGTCGAGCACATAGCGCGCCTCGGCCGGGTAGAGCGTGTCCTGGTAGGCATCCAGGGCCTCGATCAAGGCCTCCACGTCGGGCTGCTGAGGCGACTCCAGGCCGACGCGCATCTCAAACGGCCTGCCGCTGCTGGCCCAGCAGCTTGACGGCCAGGGCGCCCAATACCAGCCCCATCACGTAGCGCTGCACGGCCATCCACAGCGGGTGCTGTGCCAGCCAGGCCGCGATGCGCGCGGCGGTCAGGGTGACCAGCAGATTCACACTCGCGCCGATGCTCACCTGCGTGGCGCCGAGCAGCAGGCTTTGCGTCAGCACCGAGCCTTGTGCCGGGTCCACAAACTGCGGCAGCACCGACAGATAAAACACCGCCACCTTGGGGTTGAGGATGCTCGTCAGCAGGCCCATGGTGAACAGCTTGCGGCGCGACACAGGCGGCAGGTCACGCGCCTCGAAGGGCGAGCGCGCACCCGGCCGCACGGCCTGCCAGGCCAGCCACAGCAGGTAGAGCGCGCCGGCCAGCTTCAGGGCCTCGTAGCCCAGCGGCACCGCCAGAAAAAGCGCCGTCACGCCGACGGCGGCACACACCATGTGCACCGAAAAACCCAGCACCACGCCCAGCCACGACATGACGCCCGCCGCACGCCCCTGGCACAGCGAGCGCGAGATCAGGTAGACCATGTTCGGCCCCGGCGTCAGGGCCATCAGCAAAGCCGCGCCAGCAAAGAGCAACAGCGTGGTGAGCGAAATCATCAATCGCCTTGTACGTCATGCAACCGGGGTTCGGCCTGGACCGAATGCTAGTTCGGCCCGCGTGTTTGCATGGAAGCGTGGCGGGCTTGGCAACCAGGCCTAAGGCACCGTTGCCAGCTTGAGCCCCACGATGCCCGCCACGATCAGCGCGAGGCTGCACAGTCGCCCCAGGTTGGCAGCCTCGCCAAACAGCACCATGCCCAAGATGGCCGTGCCCACCGCCCCGACGCCCACCCACACGGCATAGGCCGTGCCTACCGGCGGCGACTTCATCGCCACGCCCAGCAGCAGCACGCTGCCCACCATGGCCGTCAGGGTCAGCGCGCTCGGCCACAGGCGGGTGAAGCCCTCGGTGTATTTCAGACCGATGGCCCACCCCACCTCCAGCAACCCCGCCACCAACAACAGCACCCACGCCATGATTTCGCCCTCCAGGATTCGGTGCCGGGATTCTGTTCAAGGGCCCGGGTATGCGAGGCTGTTGCCGCCCAACCACCCAAACGCTTTGGTGGCTTGCGAGGGCGCTGGCAGCAATTGAGGGAAGCGCTGAGCCCGTCCCTCACGACTCCGGATCGAACATGATCTCGCGCACCTCCTGCGCACAGCGGCAGCCGCGCGCGAACTTGGCGGCCCAGGCCAGGGCCTCGTCGCGGGAGGCGACTTCGAGTAGGCAGAAGCCGCCAAGCACGGCCTTGGTCTCGGGGAAGGGGCCGGCCGTGACGCTGCCGTCCGTGGCCACCACGGCGGCCTGCTGGCGCTGCAGGCCCGCGCCAAAGATCCACACCCCGGCGGCCTTGGCCTCGCGCACCACGGCGTGCGTCTCGTCACTCACGGCGGGCAAGTCTGCAGCCGCGATGTGGTCCATGGACCCGTCGTCAAACGAAATCAGGTAGCGCGGCATCTGGTGGTCCTCCTTGGGTTGCGCTTCGCTTCAACCGCCCGGCAGCTCTTCCACCAGCAGCGCCAGCAGGCGCAGGGAGTCCTGCCAGCCCAGCATGCAGGCCTCGGGCGGGATCACGCCGGGGATGCCCTCCTGGGTGACATGCAGTTCGGTGCCGCAGCTCACGGCGCTGAGGCGCACGGTGGTGATCATCTGGCCGGGCGGGCCGGGGTCATCAAAGACGTCGGTGTAGCGCAGCAGCTCGCCGGGTTGGAGGTCGAGGTAAGTGCCACCAAAGCTGTGGCCCTGGCCGGACGAGAACTGCGTGAAGCTCATCTTGAACACGCCGCCCACGCGGGCGTCGAGCTCGTGCACGGTGCAGGTGTAGCCATTGGGCGGCAGCCATTTGCACAAAGCAGCCGGGTCGAGAAAGGCACGGTAGACGCGCTCGGGCGGGCTGCGCAGCACGCGGTGCAGGCTGACGGTGTGGGTGGATGTGCTCATGGCATGGGCCTCGCGGGGTGAGGGAAAGAGGATAGAGGCAGCGCCTCCATGCACGCACGACGAAGCGCGGCTGTGGCATTCGACACGGATGGCCGGGAGGGCGTGGGCCAGCCCTGGGTGGGGGGCTTGCAATACTGTTTTTATATACAGTATTCTAGGGCGACGCTGAACAGGCCTGCGCGATGCAGTGCGCCCTGATTGGGGATGAGCTGCAAGGCGCAAAGCACAGCGATACCCGCTGGTATCGCGCGCATTTGCAACGCAGCAGATCGCCCCAAGCAGGGATGCGCTGCGCGCGAGGGCCTGTTCAGCGTTGCCCCATCCCCCGCGCTGCTTTTTCGGGCCGGGGTTTTGCCATGTTGCCGACTGCCCTTTCACGCCCAACGCCTGCGCCATTGCCCACGGTCTCGCCCCCCGCCCTGCCCAGCCTGCAAGGGCTGTCGGCGCAGGGGCGGGTGTGGCGGGCGCACAGCCTGGGGCAGGCCACGGCGGCGGTGGTGCCCAGCAGCTTTGCGGCGCTGGACGCCGAGCTGCCCGGCGGGGGCTGGCCCTTGCAGACGGTGACCGAGCTGCTGGTGCCGCAGGCCGGGGTGCTGGAGTGGCGGCTGCTGGCGCCGGCCCTGCGGGCGTGGTGGGCAGCCCAGGCCACACCCAACCAAGCCACCCCGGGCCGTGGGCGGCGTGCGGCACGGGCCGAGCCGGCGCGTCGCACGCTGCTGCTCGTCAACCCGCCCCACACACCGCATCTGCCGGGCTTGCAGGGCCTGGGCCTCGATCTGGGCATGCAGGCGCAGGCGCTGGTCTGGGTGGCCACAGCCACACCAGCCCAGGCGCTGTGGACGGCGGAGCAGGCCATCAAGTCGCGCGTGGCGGTGCTGGCTTGGCTGCCCGAGGCGCGGCCCGAGCAGTTGCGGCGGCTGCAGGTGCATGCGCAAAGCTCGGACGCGCCGGCCTTCCTGGTGCGGCCCGAGCACGCCGGCCAACAAGCCTCGGCCGCACCGCTGCGCTTGGTCGTGCGGCCGGGTGAAGAAAGCGGGGGCTGGGCGCTGGACGTGCATCTGCTCAAGCGGCGCGGCCCTGCGCACGAGGGCTGGCTGAAGCTGCAGGCCGTGCCCGGCGCGGTGGAGCCGCTGCTGACGGCGGGCTGGCGCGTGCCCGCCCCGGCAGAGATCAGCGCCCCGTTGCCTGCGGAGCCCGCCGTGCCCATTCACAGCCCCTCACCTGCGGAGCACCCCCATGCGCTGGCTGGCCCTGTGCTGCAAGCCTGAGGCCCCGCCGGGGGACACCGACGCCCTGGCCTGGCTGGCCCTGGGCTTCACGCCGCGCGTGGCCCGGCTGGAGGAGGCCGTGGTGGCCGAGGTGTCGGCCAGCCTGCGGCTCTTTGGCGGCGCGCGGGCCTTGCGCCTGCGGCTGCAGGCCCAGGCCGAGCAAGCGGGCCTGGCCCTGGGCGCCATGGCCTGGGCACCCACGGCCCTCGCTGCGCTGGCGCTGGCGCGTTGCCCTGGCTACGCCCTGCGAAGCAGCCTGAGCGATCGCCTGGACGCCCTGCATCTGCACGCCCTCAGCGCCGCCCAGGCCCACCACGCGATGCTGGCGCGGCTGGGCTGCACGCAACTGGGCAGCCTGCGCCAGCTGCCGCGCGCCGCGCTGGCCAAGCGCTTCGGGCCAGCGCTGCTGAAGGCGCTGGACCAAGCCTATGGCGAGCAGCCCGAGGTGCATGAATGGCTGACCCTGCCCGATCGCTTTGACGCGCGGCTGGAGCTGCCCTACCGCGTCGAGCACGCGCCTGTGCTGCTGCACTTTGCCGAGGGCCTGCTGCGCCAGCTCTGCGCTTTTCTCGCCGCGCGCCATGCCGGCGTGCAGAGCCTGCGCCTGGCCTGGCAGTACGACGCCATGCGCGCCCACGACGTGGCCAGCCAGGGCGAGCTGACCGTGGCCACCGCCGACACCACGCGCGACCTGCCCCGCCTGACCCGCCTGCTGGCCGAGCACCTGGCCCGCACAACGCTTGCCGCCCCGGCGGGCGAGATCACGCTCAACGCCGACACCCTGCTGCCGCTGGAGGAAGGCAGCAACAGCCTGCTGCCCGGCCCCACCGAACCGCAGGAACGCAGCACCACGAATGCCCTGCTGGAGCGGCTGTCCGTGCGCCTGGGCGCCAGCCAAGTGCGCGAGGGCCGCCTGCACGAGGACCACCGGCTCGGCCACATGCAGCGCTGGCACCCCTGGCCTGCGCCACCCTCGCCCGCTGCGGCCCCGCCTGCGCGCTGCCCACCCGGCCCCCAGCCCACCTGGCTGGTCGAGCCGCCCCAGCCCCTGAGATGCGACGCGCGCGAGCAGCCCTTGCTGGCCGGGCCCCTCACCCGCATCAGCGGCCCACACCGCATCGAAGCCGGTTGGTGGGAGGGCCGCAGCCAGCTGCAAACGCGCGACTACTTCGTCTACCGCAGCGCCACGCGCGGCCTGCTGTGGGTCTATCACGAGCGCCTGCCCGACCCAGCCCTGGGCGGCTCGGGCTGGTTTCTGCATGGGGTGTTTGCATGAAGCGCAAGCCGCCGCCACGGGACGAGCGCCGGGCCGCCCCAAGCCGGCCCGGCATCCCCTTGGGGGATCGGCCTGCGTACTCGCGGGCCGAGGGGTCACGTTATGCGGAACTGCACTGCCTCAGCGCCTTCAGCTTTTTGCGCGGCGCCTCCGAGCCGCAAGAGCTGGTGACGCGTGCCGTGGCCCTGGGCTACGAGGCCCTGGCCCTCACCGACGAATGCTCGCTGGCCGGCGTGGTGCGCGCGCACCGGCAACTGCGAGAACTGCGCGAAGCCGCGCTGCTTGAGGCCGCCCCGCCCGTGACCCTGCAGCTGCTGATCGGCAGCGAGTTCCTCGTTCGCGACGACGCCGGCACGCCGCGCTTCAAGCTCGTGCTGATCGCGCAGAACCTCAACGGCTACGGCAACCTCTGCCAGTTCATCACCCGGCTGCGCCGCGCCAGCCCAGTCAAGGGCACGTACACGCTCCACGTTCACCAGCTCGTGCCCGAGCAGCTGGGCGACTGCCTCGCCCTGCTGGTGCTGAACCGGGAGGCCAGCGACGCCGAGCTGCTGCCCCCTGCGCACTGGCTGCTTCAGCACTTCACCGGCCGCGCCTGGATCGCCGTCGAGCTGCTGCGCGAGGCCAGTGATGCGCGCTGGCTGCAGCGCCTGCAGGCCCTGTCCGAGGCCACCGCCCTGCCCCTGGTGGCGGCAGGCGATGTGCACTTCCATGTCCGCTCCCGCAAGGCGCTGCAGGACGTGATGACAGCCACGCGCCTGGGCCGCCCCGTGGCCGAGTGCGGCTTCGACCTGCAGCCCAATGCCGAGCGCCACCTGCGCAGCCGCCCGCGCATCGCCCAGCTCTACCCGCCCGAGCTGCTGCGCGAGACCCTGCACGTGGCCGCGCGCTGCCACTTCAGCCTCGACGAGATCCGCTACCGCTACCCGAGCGAGGTCGTGCCGCCCGGGCTCAGCGCCACCGCACATCTGCGCGCCCTGACCTACGCCGGCGCGCAGCAACGCTGGCCGGCCGGGCTGCCCGACGAGTGGCGCAAGCGCCTCGAACACGAGCTCCAGCTGATTGCCGAGCTGCGCTACGAGCACTACTTCCTGACCGTGGCCGACACCGTGCAGTTCGCGCGCAGCATCGGCATCCTGTGCCAGGGCCGGGGCTCGGCGGCCAACAGCGTCGTCTGCTACTGCCTGCACATCACCTCGGTCAACCCCGAGCAGAGCACCCTGCTGTTCGAGCGCTTCATCAGCCGCGAGCGCAACGAGCCGCCCGACATCGACGTCGACTTCGAACACGAGCGCCGCGAAGAAGTCATCCAGCACCTCTACGCCAAATACGGCCGCGACCGCGCCGCCCTCACCGCCGTCGTCACCTGCTACCGGCCCAAGAGCGCCATCCGTGACGTCGGCAAGGCCCTAGGCTTCAGCGAGGCCCAGCTTGACCTCATGAGCAAAGACCACAGCGGCTGGTCTACCGAGGTGCTGCCCGACGACCACCGCGAGGCCCTGCTGCAGCGGCTGGGTTTGCCCGCTGACGACCCGCGCCTGCAGCAGCTCATCGCGCTCGGCCGCCAGCTCAACGGCCTGCCCCGGCACCTGTCGCAGCACGTCGGCGGCTTCGTGCTCACCGAGGGGCCGCTGGAGCGCCTCGTGCCCATCGAGAACGCCACGATGGAGAACCGCAGCGTCATCGAATGGGACAAGGACGACATCGACGAGCTCAAGATGATGAAGGTCGACGTGCTCGCCCTCGGCATGCTCACCGCCATCCGGCGCTGCTTTGAGCTGCTCACCCCGCTGCGCGGCCACACCCACACGCTCGCCAGCATCCCGCAGGACGACACCGCCACCTACGACATGATCTGCAAGGCCGACACCGTCGGCATCTTCCAGATCGAATCGCGCGCGCAGATGTCCATGCTGCCGCGCCTGCGGCCCCGCTGCTACGAAGACCTCGTCATTGAGGTCGCCATCGTCCGGCCGGGCCCCATCGAAGGCGGCATGGTCCACCCCTACCTGAAGAATCGCGCGCTGCCAGAGGACCAGATCGAATACCCGAGCGAAGACCTGAAGGCGGCCCTTAAGCGCACGCGCGGTGTGCCCATCTTTCAGGAGCAGGTCATGCAGGTGGCCATGATCGCGGCGGGCTTCTCAGCCGGCGAAGCCGACGAACTGCGCCGTGCGATGGCCTCCTGGAAGCGCCCTGGCGTACTCGACAAGTACTACGACAAAGTCGTCAAGGGCATGCGCGAGCGCGGCTACGAGGACGCCTTCGCCAAGCGAATCTTCAGCCAGATCAAGGGCTTCCAGTCCTACGGCTTCCCCGAGAGCCACGCCGCCAGCTTCGCCCTGCTCACCTACGTCAGCTCCTGGCTCAAATGCCACGAGCCGGCGGCCTTCCTGTGCGCCCTGCTCAACTCACAGCCGCTGGGCTTCTACACACCCAGCCAGCTCGTGCAGGACGCGCGGCGCCACCACGTCGAGGTGCGCGCCATCGACGTCAACCACAGCCAGCGCGACAGCACGCTCGAACCCCGTGACGGCGAGCCCCAACCTGCCGTCCGCCTCGGCCTGCGCCTCGTCAGCGGCCTGGGCGACCCCGCCGCCCTGCGCATCGAAGCCGCGCGCCAGCATGGCCCCTTCCTGCATCCGCAAGACCTCGCCCTGCGCGCCCAGCTCAGCCAGCAAGACATGCAGCAACTCGCCGCCGCCGACGCCCTCACCAGCCTCGCCGGCCACCGCCGCCAGCAGGTCTGGCAGGCCTCCGCCCTGCACGCCCTGCCAGCCCTGCTGCAAGGCAGCCTCCTGCCCGAAGACGAGCTCACCCTGCCCGCCGCCGCCGAGGGCGAAGAAGTGCTGTGGGACTACGCCGCCACCGGCCTCACTCTGCGCCGCCACCCCCTCGCCCTGCTGCGCCCGCGCCTCGCCCAGGACGGCTGCCTCACCGCCCGCCAACTCGACACCCTCCAAAGCGGCCGCCGCGCCACCGCCTGCGGCATCGTCACCGGCCGCCAAAAGCCCCAAACCGCCAAAGGCACCCTCTTCGTCACCCTCGAAGACGAAACCGGCAACGTCCAGGTCATCGTCTGGCCCAAGGTCTACGAGCAGCACCGCAGCACCATCCTCGGCGCCCGCCTGCTCGCCGTCCAAGGCACCTGGCAACGCGGCGACGGCGACGTGCGGCACCTGCTGGCAAAGGGGTTCAGGAACCTGAACCCGCTGCTGGGCAGGTTGCCGACGGAGAGTCGGGATTTCAGGTGATCCCGGCTCTCAAAATGAATATCAAACTGGACAATTGTTAAATCAATGTTCACAATTTTGGACAATGAATGCACGAACTGACACCGCCGCCGTCCTCGAGCGCCACCTGCTGCTGCAACTGGGCGACAGGCTCAAACGCCTGCGCCAGGCACAAGGTGTGACCACCGTGGGCCTGGCCCAGCAGCTTGGCATCTCGCGCACCACGCTCGCCGCCATCGAGACGGGTGACCCCGGCACGGCCATCGGCACCTATCTGCGGGTCATGTCAGCCCTCGGCATCGCGGGAGACATTGCCCTGCTGGCAGGCGACACCTTCCAGGCCGCCCCCCGAGGCACGGCCGCAGCACGCTCGCGCCGCAGCCGGCCCCAAGTGCAGATCGCTATCCGGGCCGACGACGCCCAACACCAGGCCCAAGACCTGCAAAGCTTGGCCCTGCACACGGAAGCCGTCCGTCGGCTGAAGGCCGACCCCAGCCTCGTCAGCCGTGCCGCCGACACCCTCGCACGCTGGCGCGCTCAAGACGCCCAGTCCCGCGCCCGCCAGCTCTGGGACGAATGGGACGCCATCCTGCGCGACGGCCTCTGGCGCAAGGCCCTGGGCCGCACACGCCGTGCCCAGGAACTGCGCCAAGCCTCCCCGCTGCCCACGCTGCTACCCGAAGAAGTGCGCCAAGGCATCCTCGGCCAGGTCCAGGCGCTGAAGCGTGGCCTCACGTTGGGCGACACCCCGACCAAGACGCCATGAACCGCGAAGACCTCGAGCACATCATTCGGGCCGCCGCCGACATCACAAACGAGTACGAGTTCGTCATAGTCGGCAGCCAGTCCATCCTCGGCCCCATCCCCAACCCGCCAGACGTCTTCAAGATGTCCGCCGAGGCCGACATCTACCCCTTGAACGCCACGCACAAGGCCGACGCCATCGACGCCGCCATTGGTGAAGGCTCACCGTTCCACGACACCTTTGGCTACTACGCCCAAGGCGTGGGGCCTGACACCGCACTGCTCCCGACCGGCTGGCAGACCCGCCTCCAACGCGTGCAAACGCCAGGCACCAACGGTCGTGTTGGTTACTGCCTAGACGTGCTGGACCTCTTCATGTCCAAAGCCGCCGCAGCACGCGACAAGGACCGCGTCTTCTGCATGGCCATGCTGCAACACCGCTTCGTGGCTATCGGTCCAGCCCTCGACCAGGTCAGTCACATGCCGCTGGACGACGAAGCCAAGCGCAGCCTACGCGCCCGCATCCGTCGCTGGACCAAGGCACTGAGAGAGCAGGGCCACGGCGTCGACGAGGGGTGACCGGAGCGACTCGCTCGAGGCTATCCACGAGCACAAGCGCAACCAGGGGTCAGGACCTCACTGGGCACCGACTACGCGCTCGCGAGCCACAAAGACGAAGGCCGCGCGTCTTGCGACTTCGCGGCCTTCCATTTGGTGCATCTTTCAGCTTGTTAGCGTCCAGAGCGCATTTCCCAGCGGTATAGCGCCGCAATGCTAACGCAGTAAATGGAAGCCGTCGCTCCGGGGCAAACCGGGAGCTAGATTCCGGCCGAATCCGCTCCAATCGCTGGCTCGCGCGCGCAGGAAGCTCCAGGGAGGAGTCAGCACATGAAATACCGTTTGGCACTAGATCTCGGCTCGACTTCGCTGGGCTGGGCCATCGTGCAACTCAATGGCACCTGCGACCCTTGCGCTATCGTCCGCGCCGGCGTTCGCATCTTCCCTGACGGCCGAAATCCAAAGGACGGCTCATCCCTGGCCGTCACTCGCCGCAACGCCCGCGCGATGCGCCGACGCCGTGACCGGCTGCTCAAGCGCAAGGCGCGCATGCAGCGGCTACTGATCGAGCACGGCTTCTTCCCTGCCGAGGAGCCAGCGCGCAAAGCACTGGAGACGCTGAACCCCTATGAGCTGCGCGCCAAGGGGCTGGACGCGGCACTGACGCCTGCCGAGTTCGCCCGCGCCCTCTTCCACCTGAACCAACGCCGCGGCTTCAAGAGCAACCGCCGCACGGACAAGAAGGACAACGACAGTGGGGTGCTGAAGGCCGCCATCGGCAGCCTGCGCGCACAGCTGGACCCAGCGGGCGCAGACGGCAAGGCCCGAACGGTGGGCGAACTCCTGTGGCGCCGCATGAACGACCCCGCTGTGCGCACGGTGCGCGCCCGCTACCGAGAGCAACGCGTGCTGAAGGAAGACGGCAAGACGCGTGTCGACAAGAGCTACGACCTGTACGTGGACCGCAAGATGGTCGCGGACGAGTTCGATGCGCTGTGGGCCAAGCAGGCTGCGCTCAACCCTGCCAAGTTCCACGAAGCGGCTGGCGCAGCGCTTAGGGACTGCCTGCTGCATCAACGCAACCTCCGCCCCGTCAAACCCGGCCGCTGCACGTTGGAACCCGACGAGCCGCGCGCCCCGCTGGCGCTGCCCAGCCAGCAGCGATTTCGCATCCTGCAGGAGGTCAACCACCTACGCCTGCTGGGCGGGCGTCTGCTGGAAGAAGCGCTGAGCCTGGCGCAGCGCGACAAGCTGGTGGCTGCGCTGGAGGAAGGCAGCCAATCCTTCAAGACGGCCATCCCGAAGCTGCTCGGCCTGCCGGGTACTGTGCAGTTCAACCTGGCCGACGCCAAGCGCACGGAGCTGAAGGGCAATGCCACCAGCATGCTGCTGGGCAAGAAGGACTTCTTCGGACCAGCCTGGCATGGCTTCAGCGAGGCGCGCCAGGACGAAATCGTCATGCGCATCCTGGAGGAGGAAAGTGAATCGAAGCTGGTGGACTGGCTAGTCACGTCCACCGGTGTGGACGAGGCACATGCGCTGAAGATTGCCAACGCATCGCTACCCGAGGGCTACGGCTCACTGAGCGCCAAGGCGCTGGCCAAGCTGCTGCCCGCATTGCGAGCCGAAGTCATCACCTACGACAAGGCCGTACAGGCGGCTGGCTACGACCATCACAGCCACATCAGCCATGCGGCCTCGACCGGCGAGATCCTGCCTGAGCTGCCCTACTACGGCGAGTACCTGCAGCGCCACGTAGGCTTCGGTACTGGCGAGCTGAACGATCCGCCCGAGAAACGCTTCGGCCGCATCGCCAACCCAACAGTGCACATCGGCCTGAACCAGGTGCGCGCGGTCGTCAATGCGCTCATCAAGCGCTATGGCCACCCCAGCGAAGTCATCGTGGAAGTGGCTCGCGACCTCAAACAAAGCCAGAAACAGCGCCGGGAGACCCAGGAGCAACAAGCCAAGAACCAGAAGCGCAATGAGCGGCTGCGCAAGGTCGCCGCTGAAATTCGTGGCTGTGCAGAAGAACGGGTACGCCTGAGCGACATCCAGAAGCTGATCCTTTGGGAGGAGTTGAGCTTCGACGTAGCGGACCGCCGCTGCCCCTACAGCGGCGTGCAGATTGCGGCAGCCGATGTGTTGACCGAGCGGGTCGAGATCGAACACATCCTGCCGTTCTCGATGACGCTGGAAGACAGCCTCAACAACAAGACCGTGGCGCTGCGGCAGGCCAACCGCATCAAGGGCAACCGCACGCCGTGGCAAGCGCGCGAGGACTTCGCCGCGCAGGGCTGGGACTACGACAGCATCCTCACCCGTGCCGAACGCATGCCGCGCGCCAAGCGCCAACGCTTCGCCGCAGACGGCTACGAGAAGTGGCTGAAGGAAGACAAGGACTTCCTCGCCCGCGCACTCAACGACACGCGACACCTGAGCCGCGTGGCACGCGAGTACCTGAGCCTGATCTGCCCGGCCAGCACGCGCGTGATCCCAGGGCAGATGACGGCGATGCTGCGCGCCAAGTTCGGCCTCAACGACATCCTGGGGCTGGATGGCGAGAAGAACCGCAACGACCACCGTCACCACGCCGTGGACGCCTGCGTCGTCGCCGTGACCGACCAGGGGCTGCTGCAACGCTTTGCCCAGGCCAGCGCCGATGCACGCGGCAAGGGGCTGGACCGCCTGGTGGAGACCATGCCCGACCCATGGCCCAGCTACCGCGAGCATGTGCGGCGTGCGGTGAATGCCATCTGGGTGAGCCACAAGCCGGATCACGGCTTCGAAGGTGCGATGCACGAGGACACGACGTATCGGCCGCCGCACCTTGACCCAAGCAACATGTGGCGCACGCGCGGTATCGGCGGCAACAAGCCCAATGAGAAAGACGCCGACTCCAAGGCCATGGTCGGCTTCAGCGGACCCGAGAGCCTGCAGCGGCACCGTCGCGACGAAGCCGGCCAGCCTCTGCCCTACAAAGGCTATGTGGCCAGCCCCAAGTTCTGCATGGACATCGTGCGCAATGACAAGGGACGCTGGGAGGGCGAGGTGGTATCGACCTTCGAGGTCTATCGCCTGATCAGCGAATTGGGCCGGCATGCAGCGCTGGCACGCATCCAGTCCAGGAGCCAAAGCATCTCAGGCCAGCCACTGGTCATGCGGCTGCAGAACGGCGACATGGTCCGCTGTGAGGACGACGAGGGTCGGCAGATGGTGCTACGCGTGGTCAATATGACCGGCAACGGTCAGGTCTTCTTCGCACCTCACAACGAGGCCAATGGAGATGCCAGAAATCGGGACAAAGAGGACCCGTTCGTCTATATATCCAAGTACGCCGGATCACTAAAGAAGGCCCGTGGCCGGCGCGTCTCAATATCACCGAGCGGCGAACTCCGCGACCCCGGCTTCAAGGAGTAGCCCCCATGATCGGCCGCATCGTCGAAGTGGCCGATGACCGGCGGCACCTCTCCATGAATCGCGGCTTCATGGTGGTCAAGGACACGGAGTCGTCCAAGGAGCTGGGCCAAGTGCCGCTGGACGATATTGCCGCCGTGATCGCTAATGCCCAGGGGCTGAGCTACACGAACAACCTGCTCGTGGCCCTGGCCGAACGCGGAGCGCCTTTCGTGCTGTGCGCGGCCAACCACAACGCGGTGGGCATGCTCCTTCCCATTGAGGGCAACTTCGAGCAGGCCAAGCGCATCGAGGCACAAATCGCCGCGAGCCTACCCACGCACAAGCGCATGTGGGCTGCCGTCGTGCGGTCCAAGCTGGAGCAACAGGCCGCCGCACTGGAGGCCGCAGGAGCCCCCACCGCGCCACTAACCGCGCTCGCCGCCAAGGTGCGCAGCGGCGACCCTGACAACCTGGAAGCACAGGGCGCACGACGCTACTGGGGCCTGCTGTTCGGCGACGGCTTCCGGCGCGATCAGCAGGCCGGTGGACTCAACGGCCTGCTGAACTACGGCTACACCGTGATGCGTGCCACGATGGCGCGGGCCATCATTGCGGCCGGCCTCCACCCCAGCATCGGCCTGCACCACAGCCACGACAACAACGCAATGCGGCTGGTCGACGACCTGATGGAGCCCTTCCGGCCCATCATCGACCTCAAGGTCTGGCAGTTGCGCCGCAACGGCGAAGAGATGGTCACGCCCGAGTCCAAGCGTGCGCTGGTACGCACCCTCTACGACGACATGCAGACGGCCTCTGGCGCTACGCCTGTGATGGTCTGCACACAGCGACTGGCGGTGTCGCTGGCACAGGTCTATCTGGGCGAGCGCGACAAGCTCGACCTACCACTGCCCGGGTTGCCGCTGTCACTGGCATCTGCGCTACAGGACGACGAATGAGGCGCCCCGAATGCTCACGGGATACCGACTGATGTGGATGGTGGTGATGTTCGACTTGCCCGTCGTCGAGAAGGCCGAGCGCCGAGCTGCCACTGAGTTCCGCAACGCGCTGCTGGACATGGGCTTCGAGATGAGCCAGTTCAGCGTCTACATGCGCTTCTGCACCAGCGGCACGCAAGTGGAGACCTACTGCAAACGCGTAGAGCAGGCGTTGCCTGCAGGCGGCAGAGTCAATATCCTGCAGTTCACTGACAAGCAGTACGAACGCATCGTCAGCTACCAGGGCAAGGCAAAACAGCCGGCTAAGAAAACGCCTGACCAGTTCGACCTCTTCTGACCATGAACGCACTTTCGGCCGTTGCAGAAACGAATAACCCCTTGACGAATCAAGGGGTTACCGCCGACCGAGTCTAGGTCGCTGGGAAATGCGCTCTGGCCGGAACTCTGCTCGGCCATCGCCTACGGCAACTGGAAGTCTAGGTCGCTGGGAAATGCGCTCTGGCCGGAACCTTCGGGGGCAGCAGCAGCTGCAGCGGCGTAGTCTAGGTCGCTGGGAAATGCGCTCTGGCCGGAACTGAATTTCAGCCTGATCGATCTGGGCCTGAAGTCTAGGTCGCTGGGAAATGCGCTCTGGCCGGAACCCGCAGCAGCCGCACAACCACACGGTAGGCAGTCTAGGTCGCTGGGAAATGCGCTCTGGCCGGAACGCAACACCTCGACGCAGATAAATGCGCTCGAGTCTAGGTCGCTGGGAAATGCGCTCTGGCCGGAACTCCTCACCAAGTGAGCAGACCATGACCAAGAGTCTAGGTCGCTGGGAAATGCGCTCTGGCCGGAACTGACGTCGGATGCGACCATCCTGAAGGTAGAGTCTAGGTCGCTGGGAAATGCGCTCTGGCCGGAACGACTTGGGCAAGCTCCTCGGCTCCGTGCTAGTCTAGGTCGCTGGGAAATGCGCTCTGGCCGGAACGCCGCGCCATCGCGCTTGGCATCGGCTGCGAGTCTAGGTCGCTGGGAAATGCGCTCTGGCCGGAACTGCGCAGCGGTTTTGCTGGGCGTCGAGTGCAGTCTAGGTCGCTGGGAAATGCGCTCTGGCCGGAACTCGTCGTGCGCGCTGGCGCGGCCTCTGGCAAGTCTAGGTCGCTGGGAAATGCGCTCTGGCCGGAACTGGACGTGTCGGACATCGCCAAGCAGTACGAGTCTAGGTCGCTGGGAAATGCGCTCTGGCCGGAACTCGGTAGCAGAGCGATGCGCCGCGGTCATCAGTCTAGGTCGCTGGGAAATGCGCTCTGGCCGGAACGAGCAAATGCAGCTCCTTGGTGGACGCGAGAGTCTAGGTCGCTGGGAAATGCGCTCTGGCCGGAACTCACAGGCGGAGCTTTCGGCCAGGCGGCAGAGTCTAGGTCGCTGGGAAATGCGCTCTGGCCGGAACGCGTTCATCTTGCGAGCGCCATCAATGCCGAGTCTAGGTCGCTGGGAAATGCGCTCTGGCCGGAACACCAGTCCAGCAGTACCACGCATCAGTCTCAGTCTAGGTCGCTGGGAAATGCGCTCTGGCCGGAACCGCGTGCCCATGTGCCCGGCAATCCCGGTCAGTCTAGGTCGCTGGGAAATGCGCTCTGGCCGGAACCGTGTAACGGGTATCGGATTGGGCGGTGTAAGTCTAGGTCGCTGGGAAATGCGCTCTGGCCGGAACTCTCAGCGCGAGACGAGACTATCAAGCAGCAGTCTAGGTCGCTGGGAAATGCGCTCTGGCCGGAACGGGTGCGGCATGAACTGCAAGCCTGGTGATAGTCTAGGTCGCTGGGAAATGCGCTCTGGCCGGAACCCTGAAGCTTGAGAATCTCAGCCCGAAGCAGTCTAGGTCGCTGGGAAATGCGCTCTGGCCGGAACCTGACTTCGGCACCATCGTCGTCCCGACCTAGTCTAGGTCGCTGGGAAATGCGCTCTGGCCGGAACTGATTCGCGGAGTCGAATGGTTCTTTGGCGAGTCTAGGTCGCTGGGAAATGCGCTCTGGCCGGAACTTGCGCGAGAACGCCATGTTGCGGGCAGCCAGTCTAGGTCGCTGGGAAATGCGCTCTGGCCGGAACTGAGCGCCTGGGCCGACCACATGAAGCGCAAGTCTAGGTCGCTGGGAAATGCGCTCTGGCCGGAACGCCAGCTTTACGCGGACGTGGCTGACGTGGAGTCTAGGTCGCTGGGAAATGCGCTCTGGCCGGAACCTGACAGGGATAGACCTAGAAAGCGTTGCCAGTCTAGGTCGCTGGGAAATGCGCTCTGGCCGGAACTCGTCCAGCCGGCCGGCGTGGACATCATCGAGTCTAGGTCGCTGGGAAATGCGCTCTGGCCGGAACGCGCAGCGTTGTCAGCTTCACGAATGGCCGAGTCTAGGTCGCTGGGAAATGCGCTCTGGCCGGAACCAGTCTGTGGAGCACATGCAGGATTTCTACAGTCTAGGTCGCTGGGAAATGCGCTCTGGCCGGAACTGGCGGGCCTTGGCGCCGTCGATGACGGTCAGTCTAGGTCGCTGGGAAATGCGCTCTGGCCGGAACAAGGTTGAGCTTAGAGGCTATCAGGACGAGAGTCTAGGTCGCTGGGAAATGCGCTCTGGCCGGAACCCCGGCGCCGTGCATGACTACACGGTTGATAGTCTAGGTCGCTGGGAAATGCGCTCTGGCCGGAACTTCAACAGCAGCGGCACGTACCACATCGCAAGTCTAGGTCGCTGGGAAATGCGCTCTGGCCGGAACTCCATGACATGCCATACGACGTGCGCTTCGAGTCTAGGTCGCTGGGAAATGCGCTCTGGCCGGAACATGCCCGCCACCACCAGCACCGCGCCCAGGAGTCTAGGTCGCTGGGAAATGCGCTCTGGCCGGAACCCATTCGCGAGTGGCCTCTTCGGCCGCCTTAGTCTAGGTCGCTGGGAAATGCGCTCTGGCCGGAACTGGGCACTGCTGCTGGTGCGCTTGGTGCGGAGTCTAGGTCGCTGGGAAATGCGCTCTGGCCGGAACCGGAAATCCATTTGACCGGACGGCCATCCCAGTCTAGGTCGCTGGGAAATGCGCTCTGGCCGGAACCGATGTGTGCGTGCCCTGCCAAAAGCAGCAAGTCTAGGTCGCTGGGAAATGCGCTCTGGCCGGAACTGGCTCCCGAGATGCTGACCGTGAGGTGCAGTCTAGGTCGCTGGGAAATGCGCTCTGGCCGGAACTAGCTACTCCAGCAGCTTCGATATCAGCGTGGTCTAGAGTCGCTGCCATGGCAAGGCTCGGGCTTCAAATAGTGCTGTTCAGTGCGCTGGCGGTCGGCATCAGCCCCGCCGTGGGCCTGTGTGGCCTGCTACTTGGCGCCGCCCTGTGCGGCGCGTCATTGCTGAGCTGGGCGCGGCGCTAGCTGGTACAGCCCACAAAGACCTGCCGCAACACCGCGCCGCATGCCCTCACATTGCCAGGCCAGCTCTGATCAGCCCCGGGCCACACCACCTTTGGCAAGGAGAACTCGATGCCCACCCCCACCGCCCTCACCGCCCTCGACGTCCCACCTCGCCAAAAGCGCTCGATCTACCCCGAGCCCTTTGCGAGCCTGATGGAGGGGCGGACCAAGCGGGTGCTGGGCAACCTGTTCGGGCTCAGCAACTTCGGCGTCAATCTGACGACGCTGGCGCCTGGGGGCAGCTCGGCACTGCGGCATGCACACAGCAAGCAGGACGAGTTCATCTACATCCTCGCTGGCCACCCCACCTTGCACACCGACGCGGGGCGGCAACGCCTGGCCCCAGGGATGTGTGCGGGCTTCAAGGCAGGCACAGGGGATGCGCACCGGCTGCTGAACGAGACGGATGCCGAGGTGCTCTACCTGGAGGTAGGCGACCGCACGGCGGGTGACGAGGCGCACTACCCGGACGACGACCTGGTCGCCCGCGAGGTGGGGGGCGGTTGGCAGTTCTTTCACAAGGACGGGCAGCCGTACTGAGGTTGACGGCCCCGGCCTCCCCCGGAGTCAGGGAGTCGGCCTTTCTTACAGAGACAGCCGTCCGGCGCGCGCCCTCTAGGCGCATCAACAAGTTAGGGATAGGCACGAGCATTGCTATTGCAGTAATGCGACCCGCAGTGCCAGAGATGTGCAGTCACTGATGGGGTGGTTCTTCACAACTACCAACCTGAACAAAATGACTCAAAACCTGACCAAGACCCTGGGCCTCCAGTGCCTGTGCGCCCTGACTCTGCTGGCTGGCGCCTCCACCGCAGCCAACGCTGGCACGGTGTCGCTGGACATGAACTCGGGCGGCTGGGTGTCCAACTACGACGCGACGAGCCTCGACCCCCGCAACCACTACGGCCAGATGCCCAGCATCGAAACCTCGGGCGCGGCCTTCGAAGCCGCCAACCCCGGTTGGCGCACCCTGGGCTACAACGACTCGGCGTGGTCGGCTTATTCGGGCGGCTGGGTTCCCGGGGACGGCAGCCGCAGCCCGATGTACCTGCGCAAGAGCTTCACGATCGGCACGCCGACCGCCGGCTCGTTCTACCTCGAAGTGGACGACGACTCACAGGTCTGGATCAACAACGTGTTGGTGCCGGCGCTTGACGACCACAGCAACAGCTACAACGGTGGCCACTCGGCGGACATCTCGTCCTTCCTGCAAGCTGGCAACAACGTCATCGCGATCAAGGCAGACAACACCCCTGGTGGTGGCTACTACATCGGGTTCAGTGGCTCGGTGAGCTTCAGCGAGCGGCAAAACAATGTGCCGGAGCCGGTCTCGCTGGCTCTGGTGGGCCTGGGCCTGGTTGCCGCTGGCGTGGCCAAGCGCAAGCAGCGCGGCTGATCGACACGGCCTTCCTCAGCCTCCGGCTGCATCGCCCCAAGCGCGCCAGCGCCTGGGGCGTTTTTATTTGCGCCGACATACGCCCCGAGCGGCTCGGTCGGTCGGGCGCAATGACCTCGCAGGTCATTGCGCCACCACGCAGGGTGCCCCGACAGTCGCGCCCATGCAGCGAACAACATTCCTCGGGGTGGTCACGGCGATTGCACTGGGCGTTGGCGCCTGTGCGGTGCTGGTGCCGACGCAGTTTCTGGCGAGCAAAGGCATCCAGGGCAACCCGGCGGCTGCCGTGTGGATGCGTGAGGTGGGTGTGGCGCTGTTGGCCTTTGGCGTGATGGCCCTGCGGATGCGCACGCTGCCCGACGGGCCAGCGCTGCGGGCCTTCATGCTGGGCAATGCAGTGCTGCAGTGGGGACTGCTGCCCATTGAGGTGCTGGCCTACCAGGGCGGGGTGATCACCGAGTTCTGGGGCATGGCGCCCAACAGCGCGCTGCACGCGGTGCTGGGGGCGGCCTTCCTTTACTACGCGTTCACCAAACGGCCGATCTAGGAGTCTGCGCGGCAGAAATCCAGGCCCGCGTTGGCCCCGGAAGGGGGTCGAGGCAAGGCGCAGCGCGCCGTCCGGGGTGGCCCCCGGACAAGCGGTGCAACGCCGGATCGCCCCCCTCCCGGGACCAACCCTTCGGGCCGGGGCGATTTGCGGGGCCACTCGTCGTTGCCGGCTCGTTGTTGGCGCCGATCCAACGCCTCGCCGGCGCCTAGATTGGCCCCGCAACCCGCCCCGGCGCGGGCCTGGATTTCTGCCGCGCAGACTCCTAAGCCCGCCCCCGCCGCACCTTGCCGGCCCGCCCGGCCTTGCTCCACTCATAGACCTCGCCGTCTGGCGTACGGCCGGCCTCGACGGCGGCAACGCCGGGCTTGCCGACGTGGCTGGCCAGTTCGGTGGAGATGGTGACGTGGGGGCAGCCGGCGCGGCGGCGTTCTTCGGCGCCTTTGAGGGCGGCGGAGAGCTCGCCGTCGGCAAACTCTTCGCAGCAGGGCAGCCAGTCGCCGGCGCCGTCAGGCTCCAGCCAGTAGAGGACGATGGGCATGGTCAGCTCAGCGCTCGCACATCAGGCCAAGCAGATTGCCTTCCGAGTCGCGGAAGAGCGCCATCCAGACTTCGCAGTGCGGCAGCTTGGCCACCATGCCAAGCGGCTGCTCGAAGTGCACCTGGCGGGCTTGCAGGCGCTCGGCCATCTGCTCGATCTGCGGTGCGCGCAGGTAGACGATGGAGCTGAAGTGATCAGGCCGGCCAGGCTCGGCCAGCCCGAGCATCAGGCGCACCCCACCGCAGTCAAAAAAGCTCATGCCATTGCTGCTGAAGAGGTGACGCAGGCCGAGGGTGTCGCGGTAGAAGGCGGTGGCGCGGTCCAGGTCGTGCACGGTGAGCGCAACCTGGACGATGCCGGTGATGCCTGTGTCGGTCTGCATGCGGGCTCCTGCTGAAGGCGATGGGGTTGGTGCTGGCTCCAAGCTGCCTCAGCGTCAGCCGGCGCCTCAGAAATGGATGCCTCGCATCATCTGCTGCAGCGCGATGGCTTCGGCCGAGAGCTGGGGCTTGGCGGGCTTCTCGCCGGGCTTGAGGTTCTTGGCGGCTTCGCTGTCGGGGAACATGCGGAAGCTGGTGTTCATGACGATCTGCGCGATGCGCGGCGCCACGGCATGCAGCACCTCGCCGAACTTGCCCAGCCGCGTGGCGATGCGCACGGGCTTGCTGATGCAGGCCTGGGCAATCATGTCGGCAGCCTCCTCGGGCGAGAGGGTGGGCACGTTGTTGTAGATCTTGGTGGGCGCGATCATGGGCGTGCGCACCAGGGGCATGTTGATGGTGGTGAAGGTGATGCCTTGGTCGGCGTACTCGCTGGAGGCGCAGCGCGTCCAGGCGTCGAGCGCGGCCTTGCTGGCGACGTAGGCGCTGAAACGCGGCGCATTCGTCAACACGCCGATGGAACTGATGTTGACGATGTGGCCCTTGCGCTTCTTGACCATGCCAGGCAGCAGGCCGAGCGTGACGCGCAGGCAGCCGAAGTAGTTGAGCTGCATGGTGCGCTCGAAGTCGTGGAAGCGGTCGTAGCTGCTCTCAATGGCGCGGCGGATGGAGCGGCCGGCGTTGTTGATGAGGAAGTCCACGCCGCCGAACTCGCTGTCGCACCAGGCGATGAGGGCTGCGGCCTGAGCCTCGTCGGCGATGTCGCAGGCATAGGCATGCACGCGGGCGTCCGGGCCGGCCTTGGCTTGGATCTCGGCCACGGCGGCGTCGAGCTTGTCCTGGTCACGCGCGCAGATGAGGGTGATGGCACCCGCTTCGGCAAACTTGATGGCCGCCGCCAGGCCAATGCCCGAGGAACCGCCGGTGACCAGCACCACCTTGCCGCCGGCCGTGCCGCGCAGGCTGCGGTCGATGTGGAGGTCGGGGTCGAGGTGGCGCTCCCAGTAGTCCCACAGGCGCCAGGCGTAGTCGGGCAGGCGGGGGCAGGCGATGCCGGTGCCCTTGAGCTGCTTCTCGGTCTCGCGGCAGTCGAAGCGCGTGGGGTAGTTGATGAAGGTGAACAGGTCCTCGGGCAGGCCCAGGTCCTTCATCACCGCATTGCGAATGCGGCGCACGGGGGCCAGGGCCATCATGCCCTTCTTGACGCTCTTGGGGATGAAGCCCAGCAGCGCGGCGTTGACGAAGACGTTCATCTTCGGCGCATGGGCGGCCTTGCTGAAGATGTCGAGCACATCGCCCACGCGGTAGCCCTCGGGGTCGACGAGGTGGTAGCAGCCCTCGCTCTTGTCGACCTTGTGCGAGATGGCGTCGAGCGCATCGACGACGAAGTCCACCGGCACGATGTTGATGCGGCCCCCTTCGAGCCCGATGCTGGGCATCCAGGGCGGCAGGATCTGGCGCATGCGCTGGATCAGCTTGAAGAAGTAGTAAGGCCCGTCGATCTTGTCCATCTCGCCGGTGTGCGAGTCGCCCACCACCATGGCGGGGCGGTAGACAGTCCAGGGCTGCTTGCAGCTGGTGCGCACCAGCTTCTCGCTCTCGTGCTTGGTCGCAAAGTAGGGGTGATCGAGGTTCTCGGCCTCATCGAACATGTCCTCGCGGAACACGCCCTCGTAGAGGCCCGCCGCCGCGATGGACGACACGTGGTGCACGTGGCCGGCGTCGATGGCCTGCGCAAACTCCAGCATGCTGCGCGTGCCGTCGATGTTGGCCGCCGCCTGGCTCTCTTCGTCGGCGCTGAGGTCGTAGACGGCAGCGAGGTGGTAGAGGTGGTCGATCTGGCCCTTGAGGCTCTTGATCACATCCGACGCCACGCCGAGCTTCTTGCTCGTCAGGTCGCCAAACACGGGGATGGCGCGCGTCTTGTTGACACCCCAGTAGGCCAGCAGGTCGGGCAGCTTGGCGTGGCTGCTCTCGCGCATCAGGAAGTAGACCGTGCTGCCTCGGCGGGCCAGCAGCTTCTTGACGAGACGTTTGCCGATGAAGCCGGTCGCGCCGGTCACGAAATACTGCATGGGGCTCTCCTGCGGGTTCGTTGTCGATGGATTCTTGACGAGCGTTCGCGCGGCGCTGCTGCGCGGTTTCCCGAGGACGACGATCCTAGGGCGGTTTCACTAGGAAACCCCATTCCATCGCAGGAGGCGACGGCTACAGTCATCTCGTCACTACCGATACAGCAAGGACGCACACCATGGTCAAGAAGCTCCAGAAGCTGGCCGCCAAGCAAAAGGCCGCCGACTCGACGTTCCCCGGCCTGCCCGCAGGCCTGCTGGACAGCCCGCTGGCCCAGAACGTCAAGGACAGCGCCCAGCAGATCTGGGCCGCTGGTCTCGCCTCCTTCTCCAAGGCGCAGGGCGAAGGCAACAAGGTCTTCGAGGCCCTCGTCAAGGAAGGCCTCAAGCTGCAGAAGAAGACCCAATCCGCCGCCGAGGAAAAGCTCTCCACCATGGCCTCCAAGATGCAAGGCATGGCCGGCGACGTGGGCGCCAAGGCCGGCCAACAGTGGGACAAGCTCGAGTCCATCTTCGAGCAGCGCGTGGCCAAGTCGCTCAAGGCGCTGGGCGTGCCCACGGCCGCCGAGGTGGAAGCGCTGATCCAGCGCATCGACGCGCTGTCTGAGGCTGTCGGCCTCAAGGCCAGCGCGCCGGCCAAGAAGGCGGCCGCCAAGCCTGCCGCCAAGAAGGCGCCGGCGAAGAAGGCCGCTGCCAAGGCACCGGCAAAGACGCCAGTAAAAGCACCAGTAAAGGCACCGGCCAAGAAGGCGGCTGCCACCAAGAAGACCCCCGCCAAGAAGGCCGCCGCAAAGCCTGCGGCCTGAGTCACTAGCGCCCTAGCGCCCTACAGCCATGCCCCAAGCCCGCATCGGACTGGCCCTGGCCGGCGGCGGGCCGCTGGGGGCGATCTACGAGGTCGGCGCGCTGTGCGCGCTGGAAGAGTCCATCGAGGGCCTCGACCTCACCGCCTGTGATGGCTATATCGGCGTGAGTGCTGGCGGCTTCATCGCCGCCGCCCTCGTCAACGGCATGACGCCGCGCCAGCTCTGCGCGGCCTTCATTGAAAACAGCGCCGCGCCGCCCGACCGCTTCGACCCCGCCGACCTGCTGGAGCCCGCCTGGGCCGAGTTTGGCCAGCGCCTGGCCGAGCTACCCGCGCAACTGAACGAAGCCCTGCTCGACATGCTGCGGGGCCGCTCCTGGCTCGGCACGCTGGAGCGCCTGGGGCGCCTGCTGCCCAATGGCCTGCTCTCCAGCGAGCGCTTTGGCGCCGCGCTGGCGCAGGTGCTCTCAGCCCCCGGCCGCAGCAACGACTTCCGGCGCCTGCGCCGCCCGCTCATCCTGGTCGCAACGGACCTCGACACCGGCGAGGCCGTCCCCTTCGGCACCCCGGGCTGGGACCACGTCCCCATCTCGCGCGCGGTGCAGGCCAGTGCCGCGCTGCCCGGGCTCTACCCGCCCATCGAGATCGAAGGCCGGCACTTCGTGGACGGCGCGCTCAAGAAGACGCTGCACGCCACCACCTTGCTGGACCAGGGCCTCGACCTGCTGCTCTGCATCAACCCCCTGGTGCCCTATGCCAGCGACCGCGGCCGCGCCGCCCAGCGCGAGCGCCGCCACGAGAGTGCCGACAGCCCACCCGGCGGCGACCGCCGCGCGCTGCCGCCGCGCATCCACCGCCTGGTGGACGGCGGCTTGCCGCTGGTGATGTCGCAGACCTTCCGCTCCCTCATCCACTCGCGGCTGGAGCTCGGCATGAAGGGCTACGAGACCGCTTACCCGGGCACCGACATCCTGCTCATCGAGCCTGACCGGCGCGACGGCGAGCTCTTCCTGGCCAACACCTTCAGCTACCGCCAGCGCCGCCACCTGGCCGAGCACGCCTACCAGGCCACGCGCCAGCAGCTGCGCAGCCGCGCCGAGCGCCTGGCGCCGCAACTCGCCCGCGCCGGCCTGCGCCTGCGCACCGACCTGCTCGCCCACGACGACGCCCGTCTGCTCGCCCCGCCCGAAGAGACCCGCATCGACGCCGCCCTGCACCGGCTGCGCCACAGCCTCAGCGTGCTGGAGGCTCGAAACGGTCTGCGGGCCGGGGGCTGAATCGCCCCGGCCTCGCGTGGCAACATCGCGGCCATGTCCGCGCCCGTCACCAGCCCTGCACCAGCGGCCACCGCCAGTACCCGCCCGCTCACCCAACTGCTGCATGCCTGGCAGCAGGGGGACCGCCAGGCCTTTGAACACCTGCTCAAGCTCGTCTACCGCGAGCTTGAGCGCATGGCGCTGGGCCGGTTGCGCGGCGCCGAGACGCCCTCGCTCGCCGCCGGCGACCTGCTGCACGAGGCCCTGCTGCGCGTCTCCCAGCAAACGCCGGACTGGAACGACCGTGAGCACTTCTTTGCCAACGTGTCGCTCGCCATGCGCTCGGTGCTGGTGGACCACGCCCGCGCCCGCCAGGCCGACAAACGCGGCGGCGAGTGGCAGCGCGTCACCTACACCTTCACCGCCCATGGCGAAGACGCCCTGGTGGCCGACCTGCTCACGCTCGATGCGCTGCTGACCGAGTTGCAGGCGCTCGACCCACGCGCCGCCAGCGTGTTGCAGTTCACCTACTTCGCTGGCCTGGAACGCGAGGAGCTGGCCACGGTGATCGGTGTCTCCGTCCCGACCGTGGACCGCGAGCTGCGCTTTGCCCGCGCCTGGCTGGCCGAGCGACTGGGACGCCGCGACCTGGCCGTTTGAGCGTGCGCCTGCCGTGACGGACGCCTCCGCCAGCCGCGCCCAGCAGCACGCGCGCATCAAGCGCCTCTACATGGAGGTGGTCGATCTGCCCGACCGCGCCGCCCAACTCGCGGCCCTCGCCGGCAGCGGCGTGTCGCCCGACGACCAGGTGGCCGTGCTGCGCCTGCTGGGCCACACGGGCGAGACCACGCACTTCGCCGCTCCGGTCGCCCGCGCCAGCGCGATGTGGCTGGGCCAGGAGCTGCCCATGGGCACGCAGCTCGGGGCCTGGCGCCTGATCAAGCCGCTGGGCGAGGGCGGCATGGGCCGCGTCTACCTCGCCGAGCGGGCCGACGGCGCCTACGAGCAGCAGGCCGCCGTCAAGCTGGTCCGGCTCGCGTCCAGCCCGCATGCGGCCGAGCGCTTCACGCGCGAGCGGCAGATCCTTGCGGGGCTGGACCACCCCCACATCGCCCGCCTGCTCGACGGCGGGCAGACCAGCGAGGGCTGGCCCTTCCTCGTCATGGAGTTTGTCGATGGCGAGCGCATCGACACCTGGTGCCAGCAGCGGCAGCTCGACCTCACCCAGCGACTGGCGCTGATGCAAAGCCTGTGCGAGGCCCTGACCTATGCACACCGCAGCCTCGTCATCCATTGCGACCTCAAGCCCGCCAACGTGCTGGTGGACCGCAGCGGTCGCCTGCGCCTGCTGGACTTCGGCATCGCGCACCTGGAGGGCGACGAGGCTGGGCCGGCCGGCCTCACGCCCGGCTATGCCAGCCCGGAGCAGCTGGCAGGCCGCGCCCCCACCACGGCCTCCGACGTCTACAGCCTGGGCCGCCTGCTGACCGAGCTGTGCATGCCCGTAGCCGGACGCCGCCGCACCGAGCTGCAGGCCATCGTGAGCAAGGCCACCGCCCTGCTGCCCGAGCAGCGCTATGCCGATGCCGCAGCCCTGGCCGCCGATCTGCGCCGCCTGCTCAGCCACCGCCCGCTGGAGGCCCTGGGGCGCGCGCCGCTCTACAGCGCCCGAAAGCTGCTGCGCCGCCGCTGGCCCTGGGCGCTGGCCGGCTGCCTCGCCCTCGTCGGGACGAGTGCCTTCACCTGGCGCCTGGCTGCCGAGCGAGACCGTGCCCTCGCCGCCGAGCAGCGCGCCCATGCAGAAGCCCAGGCAGCGCAGGCCGTGAGCGACTTCCTGACCGACCTCTTCAACAAGGCCGACTCCTGGAACAGCAAGCGCGCCAGCGAAGTGCGCGCTGTGGAGCTGATCGAACGCGGCGAGGTGCGGGTACTGGGCGAGCTCAAGGACCAGCCCGCCTTGCGCGCGCCCTTGCTCGACACCCTCGGGCATGTGCGCGAGAACCTCGGCCACACCGAGAACGCCACCCGGCTCTACGCCGAGGCCATCGCCACCCACCAGAGCCTTGGCCGGCTGGATCGCTTGCCGGCGCTCTACAACGCACTCACCTTCACGCAGAACCGCCTCGGGCGCTACCGTGCGGCCTTGCGCACCATCGAGGCCTGGCAACGGCTCGGCACCATAGAGGGCAGTGACGACGTCTCCAACCTCGACAACGCGCTCGGCACCGTGCTGACCAACCTGGGCCGCATCGATGAGGCCCGGCGCTATCTGGAGCACAGCCTGCAAGCGCGCGGTGAGTCGCCCGACGCGCTGCAGGGGCCGCCCCG
Source organism: Roseateles paludis (assembly GCF_039872745.1). Lineage (NCBI taxonomy): Bacteria > Pseudomonadati > Pseudomonadota > Betaproteobacteria > Burkholderiales > Sphaerotilaceae > Roseateles > Roseateles paludis. The sequence goes on from NZ_JBDPZD010000002.1 coordinate 970,631, forward strand.
CACCGTGCGCGGCTTCCACCTGACGTCCAACCTCGCGCTGACCGAGCTGGCGGCCGGCAATGGCCCGCGCGCCGAACTGCTGATGCGGCGTGCGCTCCTGCCCGAGGATGCCAGCGCCTTCCGCCGCCACAGCGTGCTGGCCATGAGCCTGATGCTGCAGGGGCGCGGCGCCGAAGCCCTGGCCGAGTTCGACCGCGCGGACCGCGCGGCGGTGCGCGACTTTGGCGAAGTCAACGGCAACCGCCACCGCGTGCTGCGCGACCATGGCTGGGCCCTGCTGCAGCTGGGGCGCGCACCAGACGCCGTGCGCGTGCTGCGCCTGGCGCTGCTCTGTGCCGAGGAGGGCGAAGCCCACGGCCCCCTCGCCGCCATGACCCGCAGCCGCCTGGCCGAGGCCCTGGCCGCCACCGGCGCGCTGACCGAAGCCGCCAGCGAGCACGAGGCCGCCTTGCAGCTGGCAGCCTCGCAGGAAGCCGACGGTGACCCGCTGGGGCTCACCCTGATCCGCCAGCGCCACCAGGTCTTCATGGCCCAGCACGGGGCGCGGCTCAAGCCCTGAACGATTTTTTTGCCGCCTGCTGATAGGCGACCCGGTGGGAATGCGTTTCCGGTTGTGTAGGCCCCTCGCTTCGAGAGGCCCCTCGCCCCCGGAAGCGCCCCATGCACCTCAGGACGACCCCCAAACCCCTTCGCACCCTCACCGCCATCGCCGCCGCCGTGGCGGCCTGGGCAGGCTCCGCAGCCGGCCCCTCGCTGGCCGCACCCAGCGGTGGCCAGGTCGTGGCTGGCCAGGCCAACATCAATCAGCAAGGCAAGACCACCCTCATCCAGCAGCAAAGCCAGCGCGCCATCCTGCAGTGGCAGGCCTTCGGCGTGAAGGCCGGCGAGTTGGTGAAGTTCGACCTCCCTGCGAGCACGGCCGCCGTGCTCAACCGCGTCGTGGGGGCGGACCCGAGCGTGATTGCTGGCCAGTTGCAATCCAACGGCCGGGTCTTCCTCGTCAACCCCAACGGCGTGCTGGTGGGGCCCGGTGGCCAGGTGCTGACGAATGGCTTCACCGCCTCGACGCGTGACCTCGACAACGCCGCCTTCCTGCGTGGCGAGGCCCTGCGGCTGGCGGGCGACAGCAATGCCACCGTCGTCAACCAAGGCAGCATCGTGGCGCGCGAGGGCGACGTGGTGCTGGTGGCCCGGCAGGTCGAGAACCATGGGCAGATCCAGGCCCCCGCCGGCACGGCTTCCCTGGCTGCGGCAGCGGCCGGTAGCGAGGTCCTGCTGGCGCGGGACGGGCAGGACCGGCTGCTGGTCAGCATCCGCCCGCCGCTGACGGCGCCGCCCCTGCCCGGCGCCCCTGACGCCCAGGTGCTGCACACCGGCCGCATCGAAGCCGCCGCCGCCGACCTGCGCGCCGTGGGCGGCAACCCGCTCGCGCTGGCCGTGCAGGCCAGCGGCAGCATCCGCGCCTTCTCGCTCAGCACCGGCGCGGGCGGCGAGATCCGCCTCAGCGGCAGTGGCCGCGCCGAGGTGAGCGGATCGCTGGATGCGAGCGGCCCGTCAGCCTCTGGCGGGCGCATCAGCGTCGAGGGTCAGGCCGTGAACCTGACTGAGACCGCCTTGCTGGATGCCAGTGGCACCACCGGCGGCGGCGCGTTGCGCGTCGGTGGCGGCTGGCATGGGCAGGAGGCGGGCCTGCGCAATGCGAGCCAGACGACGGTGGCCGCAGGCGCCCAACTGCGCGCCGACGCGACGACAGCCGGGGCGGGTGGCGACGTGGTCGTCTGGGCCGACCGCCATACCAACTTTGAGGGTGCGATCAGCGCCCGGGGCAAGGGCCAGCAGGGCGCTGGCGGCAAGGCCGAAGTTTCTGGGCACGGCACGCTGCGATATGCGGGCCGCGCCGACCTACGCGCCGACACCACCGCGCTCACCGGCTCGCTGCTGCTGGACCCGACCGACGTGGTCATCTCCACGGAGCCCAGCAGCTACGACGCCGTCAACCAGCGCAGCACCCTGAATGCTGAACAGATCCGGCAGGCGCTGCAAACCGCCAACGTCGCCGTCGGCACCTCGACCGTTGCCGCCAACACGGCGGCCGGCGACATCACCATCCAGGCCCCGCCGGCCGACAACTCGCAGGCCTACTTTTTCGATTCGCCCTACCGACTGGTGCTGCGCGCCGACCGCGACATCCTGGTCAACGGTTCCATCTCCGTGGTGGACCTGAGCTCCCAGGCCACGCCGTCTCCTGGCGAGCTCCAGCTGATTGCCGGCCGCAACATCGACACCCGTGGCGGCGGCGGCCAACTCGTCATCGGCGCCGGCTCGCTGCTGACCCTGGTGGCCGGCAACGCAAGCAGCGGCGCCGGCGCAGGGAGCATCACCACCGGCGTCGGTCAGGTGCTGTACGCACATCGGCTGCGTTTCTTCGCGCCGCAGCCGGGCCGCGTGAGCCTGGATGCCAGCGTCTCGCAGTTCGACACCACCACACCAACGCCAGACAAGAACATCGTGGTCGGCAAATGGCTGGATGAGCCGGGGACCAGCGCTAGCGGGATCTACTACAAGACCGACCCCTCGGCACCACCGGCGCCAGCGCCCACGCCTGCACCCGCCCCTGCGCCAACTCCTGCGCCTGCGCCTGCGCCTGCGCCTGCGCCTGCTCCTGCACCGGCACCGGCACCGGCACCGGCACCAGCACCAGCACCAGCACCAGCACCAGCACCAGCACCAGCACCAGCACCAGCACCAGCACCAGCACCAGCACCAGCACCAGCACCAGCACCAGCACCAGCACCAGCACCAGCACCAGCACCAGCTCCTGCTCCTGCTCCTGCTCCTGCTCCTGCTCCTGCTCCTGCGCAGCCGCCCATCTCCCAATGGGCGCTTGCGGCTGACCAACTTGTCCTGCCCGTCGGCGCATCGGGGTCACTGGTGGCCAACGACCGCTATGGCGGGCAGCCCCTGGTGGCGGATTCGGTGCGTGTGCAACTGGGGCCCGATGCCCCGCCGGGCCTGACGCTGAGTGCCAGCGGCGAGCTGCGCGTGCTGGCGCGCACACCGGCCGGCAGCTACCAGCTGAGCTACTCGGTCTGCCTGGTGAGCGCGCCCACGGACTGCGCGACGGCCTCGGCCACGGTTCGTGTCGATGTGGCCAACGTGAGCTTCCTGCCCGATGGCGTCCAAATGGACCAAGCGACGGTGGAAGCATTCCACTGGTGGAAGCCGAACGTGCCACCGAAGCTCACCGAACGGCGACCAAGCGATGGCCTGGACGCCCTGGGCGCCTATGGCCTGTCCAACACCACGCTCGACGCCCTGTTCTCTGACGTCTACCCGATGTCCACCGTCTCCGCTGAGGCCATCAACGCCGTGCAGTTCTGGCGTGAACGTCTGCGCTTGCTGCAAGCAGAGCACCCAGACTGGGATCCACCCACCCTGCTGGCCGCCCGCAACACCCTGGCCCAGCGCATTGCCGCGTACGAGCGCGACATCCCCCAGCAGTTCGCACAATCAGCCGAGGCCTTCTGGGGCACGATGACGGCAGCACCCGACGCCAAGACGAAGGCTCAGGTGGATCTGCTGAGCAGCCAGATCGACGCCCTGCTGGCGCGCATCAGCAACGCCGAAGCCCCGGGGCCCACCGGCATCGTCCAGCGCGCTCCGGCCGAGCTGTACGACGAGCTGACCCGCCTGTCCGCGCAGCGCGCTGAATTGGACGGCAGCGCTCGGCGCGGTGTCATTGCGGCAGGCATGGTGAACGGGCTGGTCAATCTGCTCGAACGAGGCGACGTCAACTTCACCTACGAGGACCGGTCGCTGGTGGAGATCATCGCCTCGATGGTGGTGGACAGCGCCGGGCAGGTGGCTGAAGCATCCGCTCGGCTCAACAGTGATTGGCAGAAGCAGCATCCGGCCTTCGGCTTTGGTGGAGTGAGCCTCGCGCCCGACTTCCGTCTCCAGGCCCTGGCGGCTGCGGGGCTGGGCCCCGCAGGCAGCGGCACCTATGCCGCGCTTGCCTTGACGGGCGACACCAGCTTCTTCGGCAGCAGTGGCAACCCGCTGCCCGGGGTGGCCGAGCTGGCGAGCGCACTGGGTAACCGACTCTTCCCGCGGTCCAGCGGCGCGGGCGCACCCCCCGCATCGCAACCCGCCACCACGCTCTGGACCGATGTACCCGATCTGCGCCCGGAGGAGCGCCGGGGATCAGGTGGCGATGGCGACCGGGCCGACCCGCGCGGCGAGTGGTTGGCCGGCATCAATGCCGCGCAGGCGCGCCGCCTCCAGCGCGAGCGGTCAACCGGTGGCCCAGGGTCTGCCTTGCCTCAGCTCGGGATCCGACTCGGCACCGAGGGCGTCTCCGATTTCAGCGAGGCCGTCGGCGCAGCGCACCTGGGTCTGTCGCTGACGCAGGCCAGCTTTCAGAACGCGCTGGCAGCGGGCTCGCCGGTCAGCGACGTGCTGGTGGCCGCCCAGCCCCGCGCGTTCGGATGGGCGCCCCAGCAAACCGTGCAAGTTGGCGACAACGTCAAGAAGCAATGGAACCGGGACCTTTTTCAGCCCGAGCGCATCACTGAGCGCCTGCGCCAGCTCACCCAGACAGAGGAAGGGCGGGCCCAACTGGTGGCAATCGTGACTGCACAGCTGGCCAAACGCCGCGTCGATCCCGGCCTGTTTCGGGAAACCAATCTCCTCACGGACTAGCACGCCATGAACTCACTGCCCTCCTTCTCCGAGCGCCATCAGCTGCGCCTCACGCTGATGGCCCTACTGAGCTTGAGCCTGAATGCCCCGACCCTGGCGCAGACGGCGCCTCCGCCGCTACGGCGGCTGATCGTCGCTGACGCTTCCCACGCCATGCCGGCCAACCACGAGGGCCTTGGTCTGCAATGGCAGGGCCTGCCCGAGCTGGACCGACCCGCGCTGCGCAGCCTGCTGAGCACGGCCCTGGGCCAGCCGCTCACCCCGGCCACGGTGCAGGCGCTGGTGACGGCACTGAACAGCGAACTGGCAGCGACCCGCGAGCGATTCAGCGTGGCCAGCGTGCCCGACCAGGACGTGAGCCAGGGGCAGCTGCGCATCGTCGTCACGCGCGGGCGGCTGGCGGCGCTGCGCATCAGCGGTGCGGCAGATGCAGACGCCATCAGCCGCCAGTTCGATGCGGTGCGCGGTGATGCCGCCATCGACGCGGCGGCCCTGGACACCACGCTCGCCTGGATCGACCGCGCGCTGCCCGGCCGAAACAGCGAAGCCCGCTTCAGCCCCGGCGCACAGCCGGGCGCGGTGGCGCTGGACCTGCAGGTCAAAGAGCCCGATCGGCTGACGCTCTCGGCCGGGGCCGACAACACCGGCAGCCCCGTCACGGGCACGCGCCGCGTGAGCGCGGGGCTGACCATCAACCGCCTGTTAGGCAGCAACGACCAGGCTGGTTTGCGCATCTCGGGCGACCCGAGCTTCGGGCACTCGCGCTCTTGGCAGGCCAGCTACCAGGTGGGCTTGCCGTGGCGGCATGTCCTGAGCCTCAACGCAAATGGTGGCAGCATCCATGGCCGCATGCCCGAGCCGCTGGACCTGCGCGGCAGCAGCAGCGGCCAGAGCCTGCGCTATGAGATCCCGCTGCGCCTCACGGGGCCCTGGACCGACAGCCTCACCCTGGGCTTCGACCACAAGCGCAGCGACAACAACCTGCTGTTCAGCGACACCCCGGTCACGCAGACCGTGACCGACATCGGGCAGTTCAACGCCAGCTACGGCGCCGAGCGGCCCGACGCGCTGGGCCGCACCCGCATCACCGCCACGCTCACGGTGTCACCCGGCGGGCTGTTCGGGCACAACGACGACGACGCCTTCTCCGCGACCCGCGCGGGCGCCCAGGCGCGCTACCAGGTGGTGCAACTGCAGCTGGAGCGCGGCACGCCGCTGGGCGCACTGCACTGGCAAAGCCAGCTGACGCTGCAGCAAGCCAGCACCAACTTGCTGGGCAGCGAACAGCTGAACGGCGGCGGCATGAGCAGCGTCCGCGGCTTTGCGGAAGGAGCCGGCTATGGCGACAGTGGCTGGCTGTGGCGCAACGAGCTGCGTGCGCCAAGCTCGGCCGGCCCGGCTGGGTTGGTGCTGACGCCCTCGCTCCTGCTGGACGCAGCCCAGCTACGCGTCCACAGCGCTCAGCCCGGCGAGCCCGCACGGCGCCATCTGGCCAGCGCGGGCCTGGGCCTCACGGCCAGCGGCCCCGGCAAGCTGAGCCTCAGCCTGCAGTGGGCCCAGCGGATCAAGAGCGGCGTGCCCAGCCAGGCGCAGCACGGCAGCCGGCTGCATGTGTCGCTGCAGTGGGCGGGGCTTTGACGACTAGGCCGCCGCGTCCACCAGCTTGCGCGTGATGGCCGCGCGCAGCGGCGGCAGGTGGCGGGCCACGTCGATGACGGCGCGGCGCAGCGCCAGCACGGGGGCGCGGTCGTCGGTGAAGAAGCGCACCAGGGCATTGGTGCCCGTGTAGAGCGGCCCGGCCTCGCGGCGGTGCTGGGCCTCGTAGGCCAGCAGGGGCGCCAGCGCGCCAGGGTCTTGGCCCGGCTTGAGCTGGCGGGTGAGCGCCTCGATGCCGTAGAGCCCCAGGTTGTAGCCATGCGCCGTCACCGGGTGCATGCCCACGGCCGCATCGCCAATGAGCGCGAGGCGCGGCGCGGCAAAGCGTTCGGCCCACACGCCCACCAGCGGGTAGACGTGCCGCTGACCGTCCACCTGCATGGGCCCCAGGCGCGCGCCGGCGGCGCGCTCGATGGTGGTGGCAAGCGTCGCGTCGTCCATGGCGGCGATGCCGGGCAAGGCGTGGTTGGCCACGGTCCAGACGGCCGAGCAGCGCCGCCCGGGCATGGGCAGCAGGGCCAGGGTGTGGCCCTCCAGGAAGCACTCCTGCGCCAGGCCCTCGTGAGCCACCTCGTGCGACAGCGGCACCAGCAGCGCGCTGCGGCCAAAGTCGCGGTGCCGCGCGCCAATGCCGGCAAGGCGCCGCAGCGGCGAAAAGCGGCTGTCGGCTGCCACCACCAGCGGGGCGCTGAAGCGCTCGCCGCTGGCGGTGTGCAGCGTGGCCTGCGTGGCGTCGCGTGTGAAGCCGGTCACGCGCTGCCCGCAGTGCAGCGGCACACCACGCGCCTGCAAGCCGGCAAAGGCAGCGGCACGCAGGTGGCGGTTGGACACCATCCAGCCCAGGTCCTGCCCAGCAGCTTCAAACGGCAGCGGCACGCGCGAGCCGGCCGACTGCACGGTGGCCTGCTTGAGCGCCGTCACCTCGGGCAGGCGAGCCCACAGGCCGAGCTGCTCCAGCAAGCGGCGCGAGCGGTGCGTGAGCGCGATCTCGCGGCCATCGTCCAGCGGCGCGGCCAGGTCGGACTCGTCGGCCTGCTCCAGCAGTGCGGTGCGCCAGCCGGCATCGTGCAGCGCGCACGCCAAGGCCAGGCCAGCCGGGCCGGCACCGCAGATCAGGACTTGGGGAGCGTCGGCAGAGGTCATGGCGCAAGGCAGGTGTGGCAACAAGGCCGCCAGCCTAGGCTGGGTGCGCCGTGCCTTCCTTGACCCAGGTCACGGCGCCGACGATGCCGGCTGCCGAAAACGCTGCCCCTTGTAGCTCAGCACCAACTCGCGCGGCTGGATCTGCTCCAGCACGAGCTGCGGCGCCAACACGGCGCCCTCGCGGGCCACGTCGCCATTGATGATCACGAAGCGACCGGCCGGGTCGTCGGAATAGACCGAGCCGCTGACGGCCAGCCTCGGCAGCTCGCGGCGCAAGCCCTCGGGCAGCTCGGCCAGGCGGGGGATGCGGGCCTCAGCCGGAGGCTGTGGCGCGGCCAAGGGAGCGGGCTTGGCGGTGACCGGCGGTGTGGGGAGGGCAACCGTGGCAGCAGGGCTGGGCGCAGGCGCAGCGGCAACAACTGGCGGTGGCGCGGACGCCGGCAGTTGGGCAACGGGCAAGGCCGGCTGCACGGGTGCAGGGGCTGCTGCGGGCGCAGCCGTCACCGCAGGCGTTTGCGGCAACTTGGAAGTAGCCGGCTCACCCGCCCACCACCGGCCTAGGCCCCAGCCCGCCAGCAGCAGCAAGCCGGCGCCGGCGGCCCAAGCCAAGGCCCGCCGCCGGCCCGCACCGGGTGCCGTGGCCGCCGACACCAACGGCTGCGCATGCAGGCCCGGCACCTGGCCGCGCTCACGCTCGCGGTCGGCTTCAGCGCGGCGCAGGGCTTCGAGGATGTAGGACATGGTCGGTGTGCCTCAGTGCGCCAGACGCGGCTCGCTCACGCCTGCGCTGCGGTTGAGCAGCATCAGCGTGATGGGCCCGAGCCGGCCATCGGGTTGCAGGCCTTGGCGCGCCTGGAAGGCCTGGAGTTCACGGGTCATGTCAGGTGCCGGCCCCGACGCTGGCTGGCTCGGTGCCAGCTGCGCGGCCACCCAGGCGCGCAGCGGCGCCGCATCGTCAGCCCGCTGCGCATAGCCAGGCGGCATGCGCCACAGGGTCACAAACTCACCCCGCCAGGCGCGCGCCAGCTCAGCCAGGTCCACCCGGCGCGGCGCGCCGGCCAGCCACAGCGTGGCGTGGGTGTCTGTCAGGCCCAGCAACACAGCTTGGGCAGTTGCCTGCCCGGGGCGCTGCAGGCTCAGCAACACGGGGCGGTCCAGCAGGCGGATGAGGGACAGGCTGCCCGTGCTGCTGCGGTGGCATTGCAGCCCCTGCGCGGCGGCAGAGGCGCAGGGCTCGGCGCCCTCAGGGAACGTCAGGCCCCAGCGCTCGGCCAGCGCGGGCCAGGCCTCGGCGGCCAGCGGCTGCCAGTCGGCCAAAGAGAACACGGGGGGCGGAGCGGATGCAGCCGGCGCAGGAGCGCTCGAGGCGGGCGCGACGGCACTGGCTGCCGCAGAAGCGGCCGCGCTGGCTGCCGGCGCCGCTGGCTTGACGACGGCGTCGCGCCCGCCCATCCACAGCACAGTCCCGGCCACACCGGCGGCAACGAGCAGCAGGCCAACAAGCGCCCAAACCAGGCCTTGCCCGCCGCCAGCCTCGCCGCTGTCAAACACCTCCACCGCCGCCTTCTTCACCACGGCCCGCGTCACCTGCGCCTGGTTGCGCGCATAGGCGCCCAGCAGCGCGCGGTCGCACAGCAGGTTGATGCGGCGCGGCACGCCCCGGCTCAGCCGGTGCACCAGGCGCAGGGCCGTGCCGTCAAAGGGCAAGGGGCCCGCCAGGCCAGCCACCTGCAGGCGGTGACCCACGTACTGCGCAGTCTCGGCCTCGGACAGCGCACCCAGGTGGAAGCGCGCAATCACCCGCTGCGCCAGCTGCTCCAGCTCGGGCCGGGCCAGCATCTCGCGCAGCTCGGGCTGGCCGATCAGCACCACCTGCAGCAGCTTGCGCTCACTGGTCTCCAGGTTGGTAAGCAGGCGCAGCTGCTCCAGCACCTCGGGCGCCAGGTTCTGGGCCTCGTCGATGATGAGCACGTTGTTGCGCCCCGCCGCGTGCTGCGCCAGCAGGAAGGCGTTGAGTGGGTCGACGTAATCCTTGACCGTCTGCGCCCCCGGCGGCACCGGCACATGGAACTCGTCGCACACCGTCTGCAGCAGCTCGATGGCGCTGAGCTTGGGGTTGAAGATGTAGGCGACGTTGCAGTCTGGCGGGATCTGCTCCAGGAAGCAGCGGCACACCGTGGTCTTGCCCGCCCCGATCTCGCCCGTCAGCAGCACAAAGCCGCCGCCGCCCTGCAAGCCATAGAGCAGATGCGCCAGCGCCTCGCGGTGCCGCTCGCTCATGAAGAGGTAGTGCGGGTCCGGAGCAATAGAGAACGGCGCCTGCTGCAGGCCGAAAAAGGGCGCGTACATGATGGGGCGGCAGGATAACCAGCTCAGCCGCGCCGAGGCTGGCCACCCCCGAGCTGATCCTTGCGCAATCCCCGTAGGCAAAGGCGGGCGGCGCGGCCTACCATCGTCCAGAGTTGTATGACATCGCTCCTCAACGGAGTTTTCACATGACACGCCGCCACCTGCTTGCCTGGGCCGCCACAGCCGCCGCCTCCGCCCTGCTGCCCCTGCCGTCCCTGGCTGCCGACCCGTGGCCCAGCAAAACCATCAAGCTGATCTGCCCCTTCCCGGTGGGCGGGACGAGCGACGTGATGGCGCGCTTGGTGGCCAACGGCCTGACCAAGGAGCTCAAGCAACAGGTCATCGTGGAGAACGTTGGCGGCGCAGGTGGCACGCTGGGCACGCTCAAGGCGCTGCAGGCGCCGCCCGACGGATACACGCTGATCCAGACGGGCGTGGGCCAGAACGCCGTGGCCCATGGTCTGGACCCCAAGTTGGCCTACGACTCGATGCGGGACTTCATCCACATCTCGCAAGTCAACTCCGGGCCCAATGTGCTGGTGGTTCACCCGGACCAGCCTTTCAAGACCTTCCAAGAGCTGTTGGCCTACATCCGCCGCAACCCCGGCAAGATGAACTACGGCTACACCCATGCGGCCAGCGGCCACATGGCCATGGAGCTGCTCAAGCAAGTGGGTGGCGATGTGGGCCGGCCTCTGTTCATCGTGGGCATCCCCTACCGTGGCGGCGGCCCGATGCTGCAGGACATCCTGGGCGGCCAGATCCCGATGATGTTCATCAACCAGGACACGGCCCTGCCCCACGTAAAAGCCGGCAAGCTGCGGCCCCTGGCAGTGACCAGCAAGGAACGCAACGCGCTCTTGCCGGATGTGCCCACCATCGCCGAAACCGGCGTGAAGGGCTATGAGGCGCTGTCGTGGTCGGGCATCTCGGCGCTCAAGGGCACACCCCAGCCCATCGTCGACAAGCTCGAAGCCGCCATGAAGGCCGTCCTCACCTCGCCGGAGACCCGCCAGCGCCTAGAGTCCATCGGCTTCGTGGTGGCCACCCCGGGCGCGGAGCACTACACCAAGTTCATCAAGAGCGAGATCGATCTGTGGTCCCGCGTGATCAAGCAGGCGGGGATCAAGCCCGAGTAGGGCAAGGATGCTCCCGCGCCGCTGAACCGGCCCCAGGGGGCGGGCAGAGACTTCAACGCATCGAGTACCCGCGCCCATCCATGCAGGCCTCCACGGCACGGCGGAACACGCTGCCATCGGCCATCGCGGACGGCTGCGTGGTGGCCCACTGGTTGCAGCTGCGGTGGTCAAACTCCAGTTGCTCGTACGACTGCCCCTGGCGCGGGTAGATCACGGGCGCCGCGTGGGCCGGCACGTAGACGGGCTGGACCATCGGCTGAACGACAGGCTGCACCACCGTCACCGGCGGCATCGGCGCAGGCGGCGGCACATACACGGGCTCGGGCGCCCGGTCTGCGCGGCTCGCCATCGCGATCAAGGGCACCGCAATCGCCAGCCCCAGGGCCCACTTGCCCAGGCGGGCGCCATCGTGGTGATGGTGGTGGTGACGCGGCGGGGGCGGCGGTTCGTAGTAATGCGGCCCGGCGAGAGCCAGGCCATGCGCGGCCACCAAGGTGGAGACGATCAGAACGCGAGCAACGGGTTTCAAGGCGGGCCTCACAAGGGGATGAGTGAGCCTGCAACGCCGCTACCCGGCCGTTGGTGGACAAGCCTTCAAGAAGAAACCGCGAGTCCCGCGCGCCTCAGCGCTCCTGCGCGCCCCTGCCCGCCAGGATGCGCTCGCGGTACGAGGCCACCCGCGCCACGCGTGTCTCGGGCTTCTTGGCGCTCGAGAGCGCAATCACATAGCTGCGCTGCCGCCCCGGCGTCAGCCCATGAAAGGCCTCCGCCAAGGCCACGTCCGCGTCCAACGCCTCGGCCAACTCGTCGGGCAATTCAATCGCCGTGGCCACCTTGGGTGCCTTGATGCCTGCCTCGGCATAGCCAATGGCCTCCTGCAGATACGCCTGGATCGTGCCCGCCAGCGCCTGCACCTGCGCCGCACTCGTGAAGCGCAGCATGTCCGCATGCCGGGTATTGGGCCCCTGGCGCTCCAGCACCCCCTCGGGGTCTTTCATCAAGGCCGCATTCATGAATACCAGCCTGAAATCCCCCCGCAAGGCCCCAATCAACGCGATATTGCGGTCGGCATGCCGATAGCAGGGGTGGCCCCATCTGACGGTTTCCTCCATCCCCGCCGCCACACAAACTGCCCGCAAAGCCGCCAAACCTTCGGCCCACAGGCGAGTGGCGCAGTCGGGCGTGCCAAAGCGATCGCAGCGGCCGCAGCCTTGGGAGAAATAGTCGGAGATGTTGGTGATCATGAAACAAATGGCGACTCAATATCGATCAACGAACAAAGTATATAAATACTGAAGTTGACGTGAAAGGGGCGGCCGAGCGCAGCGATGAAACCCGAAGGCGCAGCTTGCAGACCGCACCGCTCGACTGAATTTTCAGGGCCGGCTGTAGTAGACGAAAACATAGTAATATGGCTTGCCTTGAACGTTTGATTTCATAAAGGATGAGAAAATGCTCTGGCCATCAGGCATAGCCTTTGGCGCCATTTGCACTTTCCCTACCGAATCAACGTGCGCCTTGGCGGCCAAGGATAATGCCTGCGAATTGGCAGGCAGACTGCTTGCATCCTGGATAATTTGCGGGACCTCGATTTCGCCAAAATTCTTATTCAGATACTCATATGCTTCGCGCCACGACTCTCCTGCGTCGTTGATATTCGGCCCTTCATATACCCAGACTTGTATGCGAGACAAGCCACGGCTGTCAAAGATAAACGAGACGTACTTTTTCTTTCCAGCCCATTCGCCGTTAGCGGTTTCAAGACCTCCTGTGGCCTGAACTTCCGAATACGGGGCATAGCCTTGGACGCTCGAAACGTCGGACTTAGTCATACCAAATTGCCAGGGGCCGTAGCCTGCGGCAGTAGCCTGAAATGACAGAACTGCAAGGGACAGAAAGAAGGCCTTCATCGTTGACTAGGTCCTAACGTGATATCGCCAGTCTGCGTAATGCAGACGGCTGGCAAATGATGCCACGTCCACCAGATCCAAGTCATAGATTCGTTGGCGTTCTTCACCCTACTGCGGTATTCGCCAGTCTGCTCAATTCAGGCCCTCGCCTTTGCACTTGCTACGCATAACCCACTACCCCCCAAAGGCCCGCCCGGGCTGGCTGGGGCGCGGACTTTTGGGGCGCCGAGGAGCGGAGGTTTGCGGGGCGTGCGCGCAGCGCACTTCAATATCTGACTTCGCGCCGCCTGTCCGACCGGAGCGTAGCGGCGGGAGTTCGGCGCGAGCCCCGCAAGCCGAGCACCACAGGGCAGTCGCGCAGCGACCGCCCCAACTGGAGCGCCCCAGCCAGCCCGGGCGGGCCTTTGCCAACCCAATCACGGCACAAGCAGCCAGCCCAGCCCCACCAAGCCCCACCCCCAGGACTACCCCCTACCCCACCACCCCCAACTCCTCAACCGCCACTTCCACAACCCTCCGCAAGTCCTTATTTCTAAACACTTTTCAAGCTCAAATTTTGGCCTCAAAGTCGCTTGTAAGTGCTTGATTTCATTCAGAAAAATCCTTGAAAACGGCTTGACCTGGCTGCTGACAAGCGACTACAGTGTCGGAAAGTGTCGTTTTGTGGGTGACCGTGGCGGATTTCGTGTTTCAAGGACCGTCCTCCCTGGCTTTGGATGCCAAGGGACGCTTGAACATGCCCGCTCGGCACCGCGAGGTGCTGGACGCGCTGTGCCAAGGGCAACTCACGGTCACCAAGCACCCGGACGGCTGCCTGGTGCTCTTCCCCCGGCCCGTGTGGCTGCAGGTGCGCGAGAAGGTGGCGGCGTTGCCGCTGTCGGCAGCAGGCTGGAAGCGGGTCTTCCTGGGCAACGCGATGGACATCGAGATCGACTCGGCCTCGCGGGTGCTGATTGCGCCTGAGCTGCGCGAGGCTGTCGGCCTGGACAAGAAGGTGATGCTGCTCGGCATGGGCAGCCACTTCGAGCTGTGGGACGTCGAGCGCTATGCCGCTCACGAGGCCAAGGTCATGGCGTCCGAGCGGCCGGAAGTCATTCAGGACTTCAACTTCTAATGAGCGCGGCGTTCGCACACACCACCGTGCTGCTGCACGAGACGGTGGAAGGTGTCCTCACGCGGCCGGATGGCGTCTATGTGGACGGCACCTTTGGCCGGGGTGGGCACTCGCGGCTGCTGCTGTCGAAGCTGGGCCCGGCGGGCCGCTTGATTGCGATCGACCGCGACCCGGAGGCGGTGGCGGCGGCTGGCGGCATTGAAGACCCGCGCTTCACCATCCGCCACGCCGCGTTTGCCGACATGGCTGATGAGCTGGCCGCCTTGGGCGTGAACCAGGTGGACGGCGTGATGCTGGACCTGGGCGTGTCGAGCCCGCAGATTGACAACCCGGGCCGAGGCTTCTCGTTCCGTTTCGAGGGGCCGCTGGACATGCGCATGGACACCACGCGCGGCGAGAGCGCGGCGGAGTTTTTGGCGCGTGCCAGCGAGCGTGAGATCACGGAGGTCATTCGGGGCTATGGAGAAGAACGGTTTGCTGCACAGATTGCAAAGGCGCTTGTTGCTCGGCGCGAAGGTGGCGCTCCCGTCAGCACCACTGCCGAGCTTTCCGAACTCGTGGCTCGCTCCGTCAAGACCCGCGAGGCGGGCCAGGACCCTGCAACGCGCACGTTTCAGGCACTTCGGATTCACGTCAATGCCGAGCTTGAGGAGCTGCAGCAGGGGCTGAAGTCGGCGCTGCAATTGCTGGCGCCGGGCGGGCACCTGGCGGTGATCAGCTTCCACTCGCTGGAAGACCGCATCGTCAAGACCTTCATCAACACGCACAGCAAGCAGGTGTTTGACCGCCGCGCGCCCTTTGCGCCCGAGAAGGCGATGCCGCTCAAGAGCATCGCCCGCGTGTTCCCGAGCGAGGGCGAGGTGCGCGCCAACCCGCGCTCGCGCTCAGCGGTGCTGCGCGTGGCCGAACGCACGGAGGCCCCGTGCTGACGAAAGTCAACCTCCTCCTGCTGGCCCTGGTGATGGGCTTCGGCATGCTGCTGGTGCAGACGAGCTACGAGGCCCGGCGCCTCTACAGCGAGGTGGACCGCGCCAAGGCCGAGGGCGAGCGCTTGGCCGCCGATGCGCAGCGCCTGGCGGCCGAGCGGCACCAGCAGTCCACCAGCATCCGCGTGGAGCAGGTGGCGCGCGAGAAGATGAACATGCGCTTGATTGCGCCCTCGGTCGTGCAGCCCGTGGTGCTGCCGGCGTCAAGCGCCGAAGGGGGCAAGCCATGAGCGCAGCGCCCAAGCCCAGCAAAGGCGGCGCCAGCGCGCGCGGCGTGAGCTACGCCACCAGCCCGCTGCTGGCCAGCAAGACGCCGCCGTGGCGCTCGCGCTTCCTCGTCGCGCTGGTAGGCCTGGCCTTTGCCGGCCTGCTGGGCCGCGCGGTGTGGCTGCAGGTCATCCACAAGGACTTCATCCAGAAGCAGGGCGAGGCTCGCTACGCCCACACGCTGGAGCTGCCCGCCAGCCGTGGCCGCATCGTGGACCGCAGCGGCCAGGTGCTGGCCTCCAGCGTGGCGGTGCCGTCGATCTGGGCCTTCCCGAAGGAAGTGGACACCGACCCCGAGAAGCGCGCCGCACTGGCTGATGCGCTGGGCATGAGCCGCAGCGAGCTGGATGCCAAGCTGAACCCGGAAGGGCGCTTCGTGTGGCTCAAGCGCCTGGCCGACGACGAGACCGCCAACCGCGTGAAGGCGCTGCGCGTCAAGGGCGTCTATCAAGACCGCGAGTACCGCCGCAAATACCCCGAGGGCGAGGCCGCCGCGCACGTGGTGGGCTTCACCAACATCGAGGACCGGGGGCAGGAGGGCATTGAGCTGGCCTTCCAGACCGAGCTGCAGGGCCGTGCCGGCTCGCGCTCGGTGGTGCGTGACCGCCTGGGCCGCGTGGTGGAGGACATCGGCGAGCTGGTGCCCGCCGCCAACGGCCACGACGTGGACCTCTCCATCGACGCCAAGGTGCAGTTCTTTGCCTACCAGCGCGTGCGCGATGCGGTGCTGGAGCACAAGGCCAAGGCCGGCTCGGTGGTGGTGCTGGACGTGCAGACCGGCGAGGTGCTGGCCCTGGCCAACTACCCCAGCTACGACCCCGGCAGCCGCACCAACCTGACCGGCGAGCAGTTGCGCAACCGCGCGATGACCGACGTCTTCGAGCCCGGCTCGACCATGAAGCCCTTTGTGGCCGCGCTGGCGCTGGAGACACACCGCGTCACGCCCGAGACCATCGTGGACACGGGCAATGGCAAGTTCCCCTACCAGGGCGCGGTCATCAGCGACACCAAGCCGCACGGCGCCATCAGCGTGCGCCAGGTGATCCAGATGTCCAGCAACATCGGCGTCACCAAGCTCGCCATGCAGATGCAGGCGCGCGAGATGCACGAGATGTTCACCAGCATCGGGCTGGGGCAGCGGCCGCAGGTCAACTTCCCCGGCGCAGTGACGGGCCGGCTGCGCCCCTACAAGAGCTGGCGGCCCATCGAGCAGGCCACCATGAGCTATGGCTACGGCCTCTCGGCCAGCCTCTTCCAACTGGCACGGGCCTACACCACCTTTGCGCGCGACGGCGAGGTCATCCCCGTCACGCTGCAGCGCCGCCAAGAGCCCGACCCGGTGCACGGCATCCGCGTGTTCTCGCCCAGCGTCGCGCGCGAGCTGCGCCAGATGCTGCAAATGGCCGCCGGCCCTGGCGGCACCGCGCCTGATGCCATGGTCCCCGGCTACAGCGTGGGCGGCAAGTCGGGCACCGCGCACAAGCAGGTGGGCAAGACCTACGTCAACAAGTACCGCTCGTGGTTCGTCGGCATCTCACCCATCGACAAGCCGCGCATCGTGGTGGCCGTGATGGTGGATGAACCCAGCACCGGCGTGTACTACGGCGGCAAGGTGGCTGGCCCCGTCTTCAGCCAGGTGGTGGCCCAGACCCTGCGCTTGATGCAGGTGCCACCCGACCTCGATGTGAAGAGCCAGATCGTGGCCTCGAAGGCACCCGCTGTTGAGGAGAGCTTCTGAACATGAGGCCCCCACGCTCACTTCGTTCACTGCCCCCCAAGGGGGCTTCATCGCCCTTGGGGCGGCCCGGCGGTCGATGATGCTGACCCGTCTCAAATCTGCCGACGCCGCCGCCCGCTGGCTGCGCGAATGGTGCACCGGCAAGCTCTGCACCGACAGCCGTGCCGTGCGCCCCGGCGATGCCTTCATCGCCTGGCCCGGCTATGCGCGTGACGGGCGGGCGTTTGTGAACGGGGCGCTCAGCATGGGCGCCGCCACCTGCCTGGTGGAGGACGAGGGCGTGGAGGCCTTCAAGTTCACCGACGCGCGCGTGGCCAGCCTGCCGGGCCTCAAGGGCCGCACGGGCGAGATCGCAGCCAGCTACTTCGAGCACCCCAGCGCCCGCCTCGCCGTCATCGCCATCACCGGCACCAATGGCAAGACCTCGTCCGCCTGGTGGGTGGCCCAGGCGTCCAGCCTGCTGGGCCGGCGCTGCGGCGTGGTGGGCACCCTGGGCGTGGGCGAGCCGCCGCGTGGAACTGGCGCCAAGGGCCACGACGGCAGCGGCCAGCTCGACTACACCGGCCTCACCACCCCTGACCCCGTGCGCCTGCAAGCCGCCTTTGCCGGCATGCGCGACGCCGGCTTTGCGGCCTGCGCGATCGAGGCGTCCAGCATCGGCATCGTCGAAGGGCGGTTGGCGGGCACGCAGGTCGCCACCGCTGTGTTCACCAACTTCACGCAGGACCACCTCGATTACCACGGCAGCATGGACGCCTACTGGCAGGCCAAGCGGGCGCTGCTGGACTATCCCGGCCTGCAGCACGTGGTGCTGAACGTGGACGACGAGCGCCTGGCCGAACTGGCACGTGAACTGGCCGGCGGCCCGGTCGACGTCTGGACCCTCAGCACGCACGACACGGCCGCGCGCCTGCAGGCGCGTGACCTGCACTACTCGGCCGAGGGCCTGGCCTTCACCCTGCAAGAGGGCGCCGAGCAAGTGCCGGTGCACACCGGCCTGATCGGCGACTACAACGCCCACAACCTGCTGGGCGTGGCGGCCGCACTGCGCGCCCAGGGGCACGACCTGGCCGCGGTGGCCCGCGCCCTGGCGCAGGTGACGCCCGTGCCCGGCCGCATGCAGCGCGTGGGCCATGGCCGCGAGCTGCCCCTGGTGGTGGTGGACTACGCGCACACCCCCGACGCGCTGGACAAAGCCCTCTCGGCCCTGCAGGGCCTCGCAACGGCACGAGGCGGCAAGCTGTGGTGCGTGTTTGGCTGCGGCGGTGACCGTGACCGCAGCAAGCGCCCGCTGATGGGCCGCATTGCGGCCGAGCGCGCGGCCCAGGTGATCCTGACGACCGACAACCCCCGCACCGAAGTGCCCGCCCGCATCCTGGCCGACATCCAGGCCGGCGCGCCGCAGGCCCAGGTGATCGAGGACCGCGCCACCGCCATCCGCCAGGCGGTGCTGGCGGCCACCACGCGCGACCTGATCCTGATCGCCGGCAAGGGCCATGAGGACTACCAAGAGGTGAACGGCGCGCGCACGCCGTTCTCTGACCCGCTCGAAGCCCGCGCGGCACTGTTGCAAAGGGCGGGCCTGTGACTTCGATGCCCCACAAGATGATGACTTTGCAGGATGCCCAGGCACTGGTGCCGGGCAGCCAGCTCGTGGGCGACGGCAGCGTCGCCTTCCAGCGCGTGCACACCGACACCCGCAGCCTGCAGGCCGGTGACCTGTTTGTCGCCCTGCGCGGCGAGCGCTTTGACGCGGCGGACTTTCTGCCCCAGGCGCAAGCGGCCGGCGCGGTGGCCGCCATCGCCGAACGTGGCCTGGGCACCATGCCCGGCCTGCTGGTGCCCGATGCGCGAGTAGCCCTGGGCCAGCTCGCCGCCGGCTGGCGCCGCCAGCACCGCATCCCGCTGATCGCCGTCACCGGCTCCAACGGCAAGACCACGGTCACGCAGATGATCGCCAGCATCCTGCGCGCCTACGTGGGTGGGGCGGGTGATGCTGCGCTGGCCACCCAAGGCAACTTCAACAACGAGATCGGCGTGCCGCTGACGCTCCTGCGCCTGCGGCATGACGACACGCTCTCGCACCGCATCGCCGTGATCGAGCTGGGCATGAACCACCCGGGCGAGATTGCGCCGCTGGCCGCCATGGCCGCGCCCACCGTGGCCCTCGTCAACAACGCGCAGCGCGAGCACCAGGAGTTCATGACCTCGGTCGAGGCCGTGGCGCGCGAGAACGGCGAGGTCATCAGCGCACTGGCGCCCAGCGGCTGCGCCGTCTTCCCGGCCGAGGACGTGTGCGCCCCCATCTGGCTGGAGCTGGCCGGCAGCCGCCCGCACCTGAGCTTTGCGCTCAAGGGCGAAGCCGACGTGACCGGCAGCGCGCGCTGGCGCGGCGACTACTGGGCGCTGGAGCTGCACACCCCCGCCGGCACGGCCCCCGTGCAGTTGCACATGGCCGGCGAGCACAACCTGCGCAATGCGCTGGCTGCCACCGCCTGCGCGCTGGCCGCCGGCGTGCCGCTGGCCGCCATCGTGGCGGGGCTGGATGCCTTCCGCGCCGTCAAGGGCCGCAGCGAGTTGAAGACCGACGCACGCGGCCGCCTGCTGATCGACGACACCTACAACGCCAACCCCGACAGCGTGCGCGCCGCCATCGACGTGCTGGCCGGCCTGCCCTCGCCGCAGTGGCTGATCCTCGGGGACATGGGCGAGGTGGGCGAGCAAGGCCCGGCCTTCCACCGCGAAGTGGGCCGCTATGCGGCAGCGCGCGGCATCACCTGGCTGTGGACCGCCGGCCAGGCCGCGCGCGACACCGCCACCGCCTTTGGCGACCGCGCCCGCGCTTTCGACACCACCGCAGCGCTGATCGCCGCGCTGCCCGAACAACCCAAAGCCGCGCTGATGCTCGTCAAGGGCTCGCGCTTCATGAAGATGGAAACCGTGGTCGCCGCCCTGCAATCCACCCCCGAGGGAGCCGCCTGATGCTCTTCAGCCTGGCCCAGTGGCTGCAAGCCCATTACCCGGAACTCGGCTTCCTGCGCGTGTTCCAGTACATCACCTTCCGCGCCGTGATGGCGGCGATGACCTCGCTGCTGATCGGCCTGGCCTTTGGCCCCTGGGTGATCCGCAAGCTGACCGAGATGAAGATCGGCCAGCCCATCCGCGAGTACGGCATGCAGACCCACCTGGGCAAGCGCGGCACGCCCACCATGGGCGGCGTGCTGGTGCTGATCGGCATCGGCGCCTCGACCCTGCTGTGGTTCGACTGGACCAACCGCTTCGTCTGGGTGGTGATGATCGTCACCATGGGCTTCGGCGCCATCGGCTGGGTGGACGACTGGCGCAAGGTCGTCGACAAGAACCCCGAGGGCATGAAGAGCCGCGAGAAGTTCTTCTGGCAATCCTTGATCGGCCTTCTGGCGGCTTTCTATCTCGCCTTCAGCGTCTCAGAGAACAACATCCTCGGCGTGGTGCAGCTCTGCTACCGCTGGGTCAGCAGCGGCTTCTCGACCGACCTGCCCCCGAAGGCCGACCTGATGCTGCCCTTCGTCAAGACCATCAGCATGCCGCTGGGGGTCTGGGGCTTCATGGCCCTGGCCTACTTCGTCATCGTCGGCACCAGCAATGCCGTCAACTTCACCGATGGGCTCGATGGTCTGGCCATCATGCCGGTGGTGATGGTGGGCTCGGCGCTGGGCGTGTTCGCCTACGTGACGGGCTCGTCGGTCTTCTCCAAGTACCTGCTCTTCCCCTACATCCCCGGCGCGGGCGAGCTGATGATCTTCTGCGCCGCCATGGCGGGCGCGGGCCTGGCCTTCTTGTGGTTCAACGCGCACCCGGCTCAGGTCTTCATGGGTGATGTGGGCGCACTGTCGCTGGGCGGCGCGCTCGGCACCATCGCCGTCATCACACGGCAGGAGATCGTGCTGGCCATCATGGGCGGCGTCTTCGTGGCCGAAGTGCTGTCGGTGATGCTGCAGGTGAGCTGGTTCAAGTACACCAAGAATAGGTTTGGCGAGGGCCGCCGCATCTTCCGCATGGCGCCGCTGCACCACCACTTCGAGAAGAAGGGCTGGGCTGAGACGCAGGTCGTCGTGCGCTTCTGGATCATCACCATGCTGCTGTGCCTCGTCGGCCTGGCATCACTCAAGCTGCGGTAATGGCCCACCCCCGAAGCGCTTCGCGCCTCCCCCTCAAGGGGGCGCCCCAAGTGGCCCGGCAAAGCCGGTTCCACCGGGGCCGCTGGGCTATGCACGCTTTCTCGACACTGGCCGCCGACACGGCAACGGAGGTGCCTCGTGCGAGTTAAGTTGCCCTCCCTGCATGGCCAGCACGTGCTGGTCCTGGGCCTCGGTGACTCGGGCCTGGCCATGGCGCGCTGGTGCGCGCGTTTTGGCAGCACGGTGACGGTGTGGGACTCGCGCGAGAACCCGCCGCAACGCGAGCGCTTGGGCGACGCGGGCCGCTTCGTCAGCGGCGCGGTGCCGGTGGAGGGCATCAGCCTCGTGCTCAAGAGCCCAGGCCTGGCGCCGCACGATGCGCGCATCGCCCCGGCGCTGCAGGCGGGCGTGCCGGTCAAGGGCGAGCTCGACCTGTTTGCCGACGCCTTGGCGGCCTTGAAGGCTCAGGCCCAGTATGCGCCCAAGGTGCTGGCCATCACCGGCACCAATGGCAAGACCACCACCACCTGCATGACCGCACTGCTGGTGGAACGCGCTGGCCTGCGCGTGGGCCTGGCCGGCAACATCGGCCCGACCCTGCTCGACACGCTCTGGACCGCGCTCGACGCCGAGCCCGAGCCACAGCCGGTGGAGCCGCCCGCGCCCGTGGAGCTGGCCGAGGGCGAGGAGCCCCTGCCCATCGAGCCGCCCCCGCCGCCGGGCCCCAGCTTCGAGGTGCTGCCCGAGGCCTGGGTGCTGGAGCTCTCGTCCTTCCAGCTCGACGGTGTGGAAGGCTTCGAGCCCACCGCAGGCGCCGTACTCAACCTCACGCAAGACCACCTCGACTGGCACGGCGACATGGCCGCCTATGGCGCCGCCAAGGCGCGCGTCTTTGGCGCCGAGGGCCTGCTCGTCATCAACCGCGACGACCCGCTGGTGGAGGCGATGGTGCCGGCCCCCGTGTTCGTCAAAGGGTCGCGCGGCAAGCCGGGGCGCACGCACACTCGCCAGGTCTGCCGCTTCGGACTCAATGCGCCGACGCAGCCGGGCGATTTCGGCCTGGTCGAGGAGGGTGGCATTGCCTGGCTGGTGCGTGCCCGCGAGCTGGACCCGACCATCAAGCGCGGCAAGAACGCCGAGGCCGAAGAGCTGATCATCCAGCGCCTGATGCCCGCCGATGCGCTGCGCGTGCGCGGCCGGCACAACGCGGCCAATGCCCTGGCCGCGCTGGCCCTGGCCAGTGCCGCCGGCTGCGAGCTGGCACCCATGCTGCACGGCCTGCGCGAGTACCGCGGCGAGCCGCACCGCGTGGAGCCCGTGGGCCGCATCGACGACGTCGAGTTCTACGACGACTCCAAGGGCACAAACGTCGGCGCCACCGTGGCGGCCATCTTGGGCCTGGGAGCAGACCGCGCACCCGCCAAGCTGGTGCTGATCCTCGGCGGCGACGGCAAGGGCCAGGACTTCAGCCCGCTGGCCGAGCCACTAGCGCGCTACGGCCGTGCAGTCGCCTTGATCGGCCGCGATGCCGCGCAGATCGAAGCGGCCACCACTGGCGCCGGCATCACGATGCAACACCACGCCAGCGTCGAGGCCGCCACGCGCTGGTGCCTGGAGCAGGCGCAAGCGGGAGACAGCGTGCTGCTCTCCCCGGCCTGCGCCAGCCTCGACATGTTCCGCAACTACGCGCACCGGGCCGAGGTCTTCATCGCGGCCGTGCAGCAGCTGGCCGACGAGCGGGGGGCCACGCTGTGAACCTGCTGGCCTGGCTCCAAGCCCTGAAGCAGCGCCTGCTGGCGCCCAAGGAAGAAGACGCCAGCGTGCCGGTGCGCGACTGGGTCTCCACCTCGGCCGGGCGGCCCACGCAGCTGCAGGGCTTTGACACCACCCTCGTGTGGGTCGTCGTCGCGCTGATGGCCTGGAGCCTGCTGATGGTCTATTCGGCCTCCATCGCCCTGCCCGACAGCCCGCGCTTTGCCAAGTACCAGCCCACGCACTTCCTGACGCGGCATTGCATCGCCATTGGCGTGGCCGTGGTGGCTGCGCTCGTCACCGTGCAGGTGCCGGTGCAGACCTGGGAGCGCGTCGCGCCCTGGGTGTTTGTCACGGCCCTGGTGCTGCTGGTGGCGGTGCTGGTGCCCGGCGTGGGCAAGGTAGTCAACGGCGCACGCCGCTGGATCCCACTGGGGGTGATGAACTTCCAGCCCAGCGAGCTGGCCAAGTTCGGCATCGCGCTCTATGCGGCCAACTACATGATGCGGCGCATGGAGGCGCGCGAGAACTTCGTGCGCGCCGTGCGGCCCATGGCCATCGCGCTGGCCTTCATCGGCCTCTTGCTGCTGGCCGAGCCCGACATGGGCGCCTTCATCGTCATCGCGGCCATCGCGATGGGCATCCTCTTCCTGGGCGGCGTCAACGGCCGCATGTTCCTGCTCAGCGTGGCCATCCTGCTCGGCGCCTTCGTGCTGATGATCAGCTTCAGCGAGTTCCGCCGCGAGCGCATCTTTGCCTACCTCAACCCCTGGGACGAGAAGTACGCCGCCGGCAAGGCCTACCAGCTGACGCACAGCCTGATCGCTTTCGGCCGCGGTGAGTGGTTCGGCCAGGGCCTGGGCAGCAGCGTCGAGAAGCTGCACTACCTGCCCGAGGCGCACACCGACTTCCTGCTCGCCGTGATCGGCGAAGAGCTGGGCCTCGTCGGCGTGGTGGTGGCCATCGGCGCCTTCTTCTGGCTGACCCGCCGCTGCTTCCTGATCGGCCGCCAGGCCATCGCCCTGGACCGCGTGTTTGCCGGCCTCTATGCCCAGGGCATCGGCATCTGGATCGGCGGCCAGGCCTTCATCAACATGGGCGTCAACCTCGGCGCCCTGCCCACCAAGGGCCTGACCCTGCCGCTGATGAGCTTTGGCGGCTCGGCGGTGTTGATGAATTGCATTGCGCTGGCCGTTGTCCTGCGCATTGATCTTGAGAACCGGCAAATGATGAAGGGGGGGCGCTCGTGAGCCATCTCGTCATCATGGCGGCGGGTACTGGTGGGCACATCATCCCGGGCCTCGCGGTCGCTGAAGAGATGCAGCGCCGGGGCTGGACGGTGTCGTGGATCGGGACCGAGGCTGGGCTCGAAAACAAGCTGGTGCCGGCCAAGGGCCTGCCACTTGACCGCCTGGCCTTCTCGGGCATGCGCGGCAAGGGCGCGGGCCATGCGCTGCGCGGCGCGGTCGGCTTCGTGAAGGCGCTCTGGCAGGCGCGGCGTGTGTTCAAGCAGCGTGGGGCCGATGCGGTGCTGGGCATGGGTGGCTATGTCTGCCTGCCCGGCGGCCTGATGGCCTGGCTGACCGGGCGGCCGCTGATGCTGATCAACGCCGACGCGGCGATGCTGCTGTCCAACCGCGTGCTGGCGCGCTTTGCCAAGCGCATCGGCTTTGGCTTTGATGGCGCAGCGGCAGCCACCACGAAGCGGGCGGTGGTGACGGGCAACCCGGTGCGTGCCGAGATCGAGACCCTGCCGCCACCTCCGCAACGCCTGCTGGGCCGCGAGGGGCCACTGCGCCTGCTGGTGGTGGGTGGCTCGCTGGGCGCACGCGCCATCAACGCCGTGGTGCCCGCTGCGCTGGCGCTGTGGCCGCAAGACGAGCGCCCCATCGTCAAACACCAGACGGGTGCTGCCAACCTGGCCGAGGTGCAAGCCGCCTATGCGGCCGCCGGCGTGGCGGGCGAGAGTGCCGACGTGCTGCCCTTCATCGACGACATGGCTGCCGCGCTGGCAGAGGCCGACCTCGTGCTGTGCCGCGCGGGCGCCATCACGGTGAGCGAACTCTGCGCCGCCGGCAGTGCCGCCATCCTGGTGCCGCTGGTCGTCAGCACCACCTCGCACCAGCGCGACAACGCGCGCTTCCTGGCGCAGCACGGCGCCGGCATCCACCTGCCGCAGGAAGAGCTGAACGCAAAGCAGCTCTTCGCACTCGTGAACGAACACCACCGCCCGCAGCTCGCGCTGATGGGTGACAAGGCCCGCGCCCTGTCCCGCCCCCGGGCGGCAGCGCGTGTGGCGGATGAGATTGAAGGAATGTTGCGATGAGTCGCGCTCTTGAAGGCCGTGGCCAGCGGGCCGAGCGCCGGGCCGCTCCCAAGCCGGCCCGCATCCCCTCGGGGGATCGGCCGATGTACGCATCGGACGAGGGGCTGACATGAAACATGCAGTGAAGCGCATTCACTTCGTGGGCATCGGCGGCGCCGGCATGAGTGGCATCGCCGAGATCCTGCACAACCTTGGATATGCGGTCAGCGGGTCTGACGCGGCGGAGTCAGCGACCACGCTGCGCCTGCGCGAACTGGGTCTGCGCGTCGAGATTGGCCACGCGGCCGAGCACATCGGCCAGGCCCAGGCCCTGGTGACGAGCACGGCGGTGAAGGCCGACAACCCCGAGGTGCTGGCCGCCCGCGAGCGGCACATCCCGGTGGTGGCTCGCGCCGTGATGCTGGCCGAGCTGATGCGCCTGCGCGCAGGCATCGCCATCGCCGGCACGCATGGCAAGACGACGACGACCTCGCTGGTCACGGCCATCCTGGTCGAGGCAGGCCTGGACCCGACCTTCGTGATCGGCGGCAAGCTGAACGCCGCTGGCGCGAACTCTCGCCTCGGCCAGGGCGAGTTCATCGTCGTCGAGGCCGACGAGAGCGATGCCAGCTTCCTGCACCTGAGCCCCGTGCTCTCGGTCGTGACCAATATCGACGAAGACCACATGGACACCTATGGCCACTCGGTGGAGCGGCTGCATGGCGCCTTCGTGGACTTCCTGCACCGCATGCCTTTCTATGGCGCGGCGGTGATGTGCGCCGACGACGCTGGCGTGCAGGTTGTGTTGCCGCGCATCCAGCGGCCCGTGGTCACCTACGGCCTCGGCGAGGGCGTGACGGTGCGCGCGGTGAACGTGCAGCCCGGCGCACAGATGCGCTTCACCTGCCAGCGCGACGACGCGCCGGACCTGGACATCGAGCTCAACCTGGCCGGCGAGCACAACGTGCGCAATGCGCTGGCCGCCATCGCGGTGGCCACCGAGATTGGTGTTGAGGATGCCGCCATCCAGCGCGCGCTGGCCGGCTTCTCGGGCGTGGGCCGGCGCTTTGAGCGGCACGGCCAGTGGCCGGCTGCCGGGGGCGGCAGCTTCCTGCTGATCGACGACTACGGCCACCACCCGGTGGAGATGGCCGCCGTGCTGTCCGCCGCGCGCGGCGCCTTCCCGGGGCAGCGCCTGGTGCTGGCCTTCCAGCCCCACCGCTACACCCGCACGCGCGACTGCTTTGCCGACTTTGTGGCGGTGATGCGGCAGGCCGACGTGGTGCTGCTGACCGAGGTCTACAGCGCGGGCGAGGCGCCCATTACCGGCGCCACAGGCAGTGCGCTGGCCCAGGCCGTGGGCACGCCGCACTTTGTGGGCGCCGTGTCCGACATGCCTGCTGCGCTGGCCCAGCTCACGCGCGCGGGCGACGTGGTGATCGGCATGGGCGCGGGCTCGATGAGCCAGTTGCCCGCCCTCGTTGCCAAGCACTTTGAAGGAGCCTCGGCATGACGCCTCCGGTCAAGCTCGATATCGACGCGCGCAGCCTCGGCAAGGTGGCCGTGCTGATGGGCGGCCACAGCGCGGAGCGCGAGGTCTCACTGATGAGCGGCGGCGGCGTGCTCGCGGCGTTGCAGTCGGCCGGCGTGAACGCTCACGGCTTTGACCCCGCCCAGCAGCCGCTGCAGGCGCTGAAAGACCAGGGCTATGCGCGCGCCTTCATCGCGCTGCATGGACGCGGCGGCGAGGACGGCACCATCCAAGGCGCGCTGGAATGGCTGGGCCTGCCCTACACGGGCTCGGGCGTGATGGCCTCCAGCGTGGCGATGGACAAGACCACGACCAAGCGCGTCTGGCACAACGAGGGCCTCTCCACGCCGCAGTACCTGGCGCTCTCGCGCGCGGAGCTGACGCGCGAGCGCATCCGCCAGATCCCCGACGAGCTCGGGCTGCCCGTGATGGTGAAGCCGCCGCACGAGGGCAGCAGCATCGGCATCACCAAGGCGGCCGGCTACTCGGAGATGCAAGGCGCGGTCGAGCTGGCGCTGGGCTTTGACGACGAGCTGCTGTTCGAGCAATGCATCGAAGGCCCCGAGCTGACCTGCGCCGTGCTGGGCGAGGGTGCGGCCGCCGTGGCGCTGCCGGTGATCGAGATCCGCGCGGTGGCGGGCAACTACGACTACGAGAACAAATACAAGACCGACACGACCGAGTACCTGTTCGGCAGCCTCGCGCCCGCGCTTGAGGCCGAGATCCAGCAACTGGTACTGCGCGCCTACCGGCTGCTGGGCTGCCGGGGCTGGGGCCGCGCCGACCTGATGCTGCGCCGCAGTGACATGAAGCCCTTCCTGCTGGAGATGAACACCAGCCCGGGCATGACCTCGCACTCGCTCGTCCCCAAGGCCGCGCAGGCCGTGGGCATCGACTACCCGCATCTGTGCCTGTGGCTGCTGGCCCAGGCGCGGCTGGACCGCCAGGCCTGATCGAACCAGCGCTGCCATGAGCCTGTCGTCCACCCCGTCCACTACACCCCAGCCCTTCGATGTGCGCGTGATGAACGCCGCCACCGCGCTGCTGGTGGTGGGCGCGGTGGTGGCCGTGCTGGCCTTTGGCCTGCGCTGGGTGGTGCGCCAGCCGGTGTTTGCGCTGCGCGCCATCGAGGTGGCGGGCGAGGTGGAGCGCAACAGCGCCGCCTCGCTGCGGGCCAATGCACTGCCCAGGCTGCAAGGCTCGTTCTGGAGCCTGAGCCTGAAGGAAGCACGCTCCGCTTTTGAAGGCGCCCCCTGGGTGCGCCACGCGCGCGTGCAAAAGCTCTGGCCGATGCAGTTGCGCGTGCAGATCGAGGAGCACCATGCCGCCGCGTATTGGGAACTGCGCGGGGAGCTGCGTGGCGATGACGCCGAGCCCGAAGCGGGCAGCAGCCGCGCGCTGGTCAACACCTTCGGCGAGGTCTTCCAGGCCAACACCGGCGACGTCGAAGACGAGCCGCTCCCGACGCTGTCGGGCCCACCGGGCACCGCCTCCCAGATGCTGCGCATGTGGCAGCAGCTGTCCAGCCAGCTGCGCAACCTGGGCGAAGGCGCCGAGGGGCTGGAGCGCATTGAACGCCTGGAGCTGTCCAGCCGCGGGTCCTGGCGCGCCCAGTTTGCGGGCGACGCCGAGATCGAAATCGGACGCGGCAGCGACGCCGAGATCGAGGCCCGGGTGGCGCGCTTCGTCCAGACCCTGCCGCAAATCACCGCCCGTTACCGGACCGCCCTGCTCTCGGCCGACCTGCGCCACCAGGACGGATATGCCGTCCGGCTGCGTGGTGTTTCCACCCAAACCCCTCCCGCCCGCCCGGGTAAACCCGCAAAACAAAACCACTGAGGACTCAAATGGCCAAGGAATACAAGGATCTGGTCGTCGGCCTGGATATCGGTACCGCCAAGATCATGGCGGTGGTGGCCGAGGTATTGCCGGGCGGCGAGTTGCGTTTGGCCGGCATGGGCGTGGCCCCGAGCAATGGCCTCAAACGTGGGGTGGTAGTCAATATCGATGCCACGGTCCAGTCCATCCAGCAGGCCCTGAAAGAGGCCGAAATGATGGCCGACTGCAAAATATCTAGGGTTTACACGGGGATCACGGGCAGCCATATCCGCGGGCAAAACTCCACCGGCATGGTGATCGTGCGGGACAAGGAGGTCACGCCGGTGGATGTGGCGCGGGTGGTTGAAACCGCCAAGGCCATCAATATCCCCAACGACCAGCGCCTGCTGCTGGTGGAACCCCAGGAATTCGTGATCGACGGTCACGAGGTCAAAGAGCCGATTGGAATGAGCGGCGGCCGGCTGGAGGTTCGGGTCCATATCGTGACCGGCGCCCAAAGCGCCGCCGAAAACATCGTCAAATGCGTGCGCCGCTGTGGTTTGGAGGTCGAGCAACTGGTGCTGAATCCCAGCGCCTCCAGCCTGGCCACCCTGACGCCGGACGAGCGGGACCTGGGCGTGGCCCTGGTCGATATTGGGGCCGGAACGACCGACGTCGCCATCTTCACCGGCGGCTCCATCCGCCACACCGCCGTCATCCCCATCGCCGGTGACCTGATCACCAGCGACATCGCCATGGCCCTGCGCACGCCCACCAAGGACGCCGAGGAGATCAAGGTCGAGCACGGGGTGGCCAAGCAGCTGCTGGCCGAGCCATCGGACCAGGTCGAGGTGCCGGGCTTGGGCGACCGCAGCCCCCGGATGCTGTCGCGCCAGGCCCTGGCCGGCGTGATTGAACCGCGGGTTGAGGAAATCTTTTCCCTGGTGCACCAGGTCATCCGCGAAAGCGGGTATGAGGAAGTGCTGTCGTCGGGGATTGTCCTGACCGGCGGTTCGGCCGTGATGCCGGGAATGATCGAACTGGCCGAAGACATTTTTCTCAAACCAGTCCGCCGTGGCCTGCCCACCTATCGCGGCGCCCTCAACGACATGGTGGCAAACCCCAGGTCAGCCACCGTGATGGGTTTGCTGGAAGAGGCCCGACTGGCCCGAACCCGGGGTTTGAAGGCCGCTCAACAAGCGGGTTCCGTCCAAACCATGTTGGGGCGGATGAAGGATTGGTTCATGGGCAACTTCTGAATTGCTCTTTCTCACCACAAAAGGCTGAAAAAAATGTTTCAGCATCTAGTCATCGGCGTGGCCCGCAGGGCACAATTGCAGCAGGAGGTTTGATATGCCTATTGAAATGATTGAAGAGTTTGACCAAGGCACCCAAATCAAGGTGATCGGTGTCGGCGGCGGCGGCGGGAATGCCGTCGAGCACATGATCGCCCAGGGCGTGCAAGGCGTCGAATTCATCTGCGCCAATACCGACGCACAGGCACTCAATCGCTCCAAGGCCGATCAATTGCTGCAACTCGGAAACTCGGGCCTGGGCGCTGGCGCCAAACCCGAAGTCGGCCGCCAGGCGGCTGAAGAAGCCGAGGCCCGCATCCGCGAATCCATCGCTGGCGCCAATATGCTCTTCATCACCGCCGGCATGGGCGGTGGCACCGGCACCGGCGCCGCGCCGGTGATTGCCCGCGTGGCCAAGGAAATGGGCGTGCTGACCGTGGGCGTGGTGACCAAGCCTTTCGAGTTTGAAGGCAGCCGCCGCTCCAAGGCTGCTGATGCCGGCCTCGCCGAACTCGAAGCCAATGTCGACTCGCTGATCGTCGTGCTCAACGACAAGCTGCTCGACGTGCTGGGCGAAGACGCCACGCAAGACCAAGCCTTCGCCCACGCCAATGACGTGCTCAAGAACGCCGTCGGCGGCATCTCGGACATCATCCACATCCCCGGCCTCGTCAACGTCGACTTCGAAGACGTGAAGACCGTGATGAGCGAGCCCGGCAAGGCCATGATGGGCACGGCCCAGGCCAATGGCCCAGACCGCGCCGCCAAGGCTGCCGA
The DNA here is from genome assembly GCF_039872745.1 of Roseateles paludis. Lineage (NCBI taxonomy): Bacteria > Pseudomonadati > Pseudomonadota > Betaproteobacteria > Burkholderiales > Sphaerotilaceae > Roseateles > Roseateles paludis. Next base: position 1,001,272 of record NZ_JBDPZD010000002.1, read on the forward strand.
AGCCGCCGTGGCCTGCCCGCTGCTCGAAGGCATCGACCTCTCCGGCGCACGTGGCGTGCTCGTGCTGATTGCGGCCAACCGCAACAACTTCAAGCTGAGCGAGTCGCGCAATGCGATGAACGCCATCAAGCGCTACGCCTCGGAAGACGCCCACATCATCTACGGCACCGCCTACGACGACACCCTGGGTGATGCGCTGCGCGTGACCGTGATCGCCACGGGCCTCTCGGGCAAGCAAGTGCGCCAGCAGGCGCCGATCTCGGTCGTGCACTCGCAGCCGGCCCAGGTCATCCGCAACGGCACCGACGGCATGCCCGTGCTGACGCAGGCCGTGTCTGTGGCGCCCACCGCACCGCAGGCGCCCAATATGGGTCTGGGCCTGGGCGACTTCGCCAACAGCAATGTGCCCAGCGTCTGGCGCCATGGCCGCTCTGGCAGCGCGGCAGCCAAGGTGGAGGCCCTGTCCTCCAATGGCATGGACGAGATCGAGATCCCGGCTTTCCTGCGCAAGCAGGCGGACTGATCCACCCCGCCAGACCCCGGGGCATGAACTGACCCCGATATCACCTCAGCAAAAAGCTGGGTGAAATTACCCAGAGAACGGAGCGCTTGTCGCTCCGTTTTTGCTTTCAAGCCGGGCAAACTAGGGGGCTTCAGCGATAGGGGGAGCGAGGAGCGCAGACGAGCGTCGGGGCCACGGGCCTCCTGGCGCTCTGCACGCCGCCACGAGGATCAGATGGCCATGGAGGGCGTCAGGTCGTCCCCTCGCGCCCACGTGCTGCCACCTGACTGCCGTCTGCCTGGATCCGTGTTCGCTCTGCTGCGTCAACTGCTGCTGCTGTGCTGGCTTGCTGCCCTGGTTGGCGGTGCCGCGCAGGCACAACCCAACGCCACGCGCACTGCCTCCCCCGCCGCAGTGGAGCGCGCGGTTTCGCACTGGACGCGCGCGCAGGTGAGCGCCTGGAGTGCCTTGCTGCAGCGCCACTCCAGCGAAGGGCCGGACCTGCTGGAGCTGCCGCCCGACCTGGCTCCTCCCGAAGACATGACACAGTGGTCGCCAGCCCTGTTGCCCGATGTGCGCGCCCGGGTGCCGGCAGCGCAGGCACAGGCCACCGACCGCGTCGAACTGCGGTGGTACCGGACGCAATTGCCCGCCGGCTCGCATGCGCCCTTGGCGCTGTACGGGCCGCGCTTCGTGGGCCTCTCGGTCTCGGTGCTGGCCCGCGCGCCGGGTGAGCCCTGGCGGGTCCTGTTGCACCACCAGTCCCAGGAGCGCGACCGCCGCGCACTGCCCTTGTGGGTGCCACTGCCCACCGCCGGCGAGACCGGGCAGGAGATCCTGCTGGCGGTCCCCGTCGCGGCCTCTGGCTCGTTTGCCGTGCCCCGGCTTTGGGTGGCCCCCAAAGATGAATTGTTGCCCGAATGGGAGTTCCGCTACTGGATGCAGCACACCGCGCCGCAGGCCATCAGCCTGACGCTGGCCGTGCTGGCGATGTTTGCGCTGCTGATGTGGTTGCGGCACCGGGCCGAGACCTCCTACCTGCTATTCAGCCTCGCGGCCTTTGGCTGGGTGGCGCGCAACCTGCATCACTACATCGACCCACCCACCCAGGCCACCGTCCGCGCCTGGTACTGGTGGATGACCGATGCCTCGCTGGGCTGGGTGCTCTTCCTGGCCTTGCTTTACTCGCTGCGCTTTGCCAAGGCCAACTCCAAGACCCTGATCTCGGTGCTGTTCGCGGGCGTGGTGCTGGAGACTGTCCTCAACCTGCCCTTCTGGGCGCGGCAGGCCGACACCCTGGTGCTGGCCTATGCGATCACCGCCGTGGTGGGCTTTGTGGGTGCCGCACGCCTGCTGCAGCTGGCGTGGCGCGAGCGCCGCGAAGAGCTGGTGGTGATGACGGTGACCTGGGGCCTGTGCCTGCCGCTCGGCGTGCATGACCTGTGCGTGCTGGCCGGCTGGGCCTGGGTCGAGCATGTCTACCTGATGCCGGCCACTGCCCTGGTCGTGGTGCTGGGCTTCTTCTACGCCGTGCTGCGCCGCTATGCGGGCAAGGTCGAGGAGGCGATGTTCGAGAACAGCCAGCTGCAGATCAGCCTTGACGTGCAGGTGGATGCCTACCAGGTCCAGAACGAACGCCTGCGCGAGGCCGAGCGCCAGCAGGCCCTGTTGATCGAACGCCAGCGCCTGATGGCCGACATGCACGACGGCCTCGGCTCCTCGCTGCTCTCGGCCCTGGTGGCCGTCGAGCAGGGCAATATGAACCAGGAGCAGGTCACCGAGGTGCTGCGTGAGTGCGTGGACGACCTGCGCCTGGTGATCGATTCGCTGGAGCCCGTGGGCCACGACCTCGTCTCCCTGCTGGCCACCATGCGCTACCGCCTGGGCAAGCGCCTGCAGCTCAGCGGCCTCAAGCTGGAGTGGGACGTGCACGACCTGCCCGCCCTGCCCTGGCTGGAGCCGCCCGACGCGCTGCACGTGCTGCGCCTGCTGCAGGAGGCGCTGAACAACATCGTCAAGCACGCCCACGCGCGACGCGTGCGCTTCGTGACACGTGACCACAGCAGCTATGTCGAGATCCGCGTCGAGGACGATGGCAATGGTTTCGACATCGAGACCGTGCGCCATGGCCGCGGCCTCAAGAGCCAGATCAAGCGCGCCAAGAAGCTGGGCGGCAAGCTGCGCGTCGAGTCCTCGGTGGGCGTGGGCACGCGGGTGTCGCTGCGCCTGCCGCTGGAACGCGCTGCCGCCAGACCCGACCAACAAGACCCCGGACCCTCCCTGCATTCAGGCTTTACCGGACAATGAGCGCATGGTCAGACAGCGCACCCTCAAGGCCCTGACGCGCGCAGTAGGCGTCGGGATCCACAGCGGTCAAAAGGTCGAACTGGTGCTGCGTCCGGCAGCCCCCGACACCGGCATCGTGTTCCGCCGCGTCGACCTCTGCCCGCCGGTGGACATCCCGGTCTCGGCCAGCAGCGTCTGCGACACGCGCATGGCCACCACCATCAGCCCCGGCGGTGACCCGAGCGGCCCCAAGGTCCAGACCATCGAGCACCTGCTCTCGGCCTGCGCGGGCCTCGGGCTCGACAACCTCTACATCGACATCAATGCCGACGAGGTCCCCATCCTGGATGGCTCGGCGGCCAGCTTCGTCTTCCTGCTGCAGTCGGCCGGCATCGAGCTGCAAAACGCGGCCAAGAAGTTTCTGCGCGTGAAGAAGACCGTCGAGGTGCGCCAGGGCGAGGGCAAGAAGCTGATGTGGGCCCGCCTCGAACCCCACCACGGCTACACGCTCGAATTCCAGATCGAGTTTGACAACCCCGCCGTGGCCGCCACCGGCCAGCAGGTGCACTTCGACATGGGATCGGGTCTCTACAAAAAGGAGATCGCCCGCGCCCGCACCTTCGGCATGACGTCGGACATCGAGCTGATGCGCTCACGCGGGCTGACGCTCGGCGGCTCGATGGACAACGCCATCGTCGTGGACGACTACCGCGTGCTCAACAGCGACGGCCTGCGCTACGACGACGAATTCGCCAAGCACAAGATCCTCGACGCCATCGGCGACATGCAGGTGGCCGGCCACCCGCTGCTGGCGGCCTACACGTCCTTCAAGGGCGGCCACGCGCTCAACAACAAGTTGCTGCGCGCCCTGCTGGCCGATGCCGAAGCCTACGAGCTGGTGAGCTTCGAGCACGAGCGCGAGGCCCCGGCCGGCTTTGCCCAACTGGCCCCGGCTTGGTGAGGCGCACGCCATGATGATCGCCCGCCTCGTCATCGGCCTGCTGCTGTTCGCGGCGGTCATCTGCTTTGCGATGTCCGTCGCCACGCGCCAGCCCCGCTGGCGCCGGATCGGCATCGTCATCGTCAAGTGGACGCTGATTGCCGGCCTGGCCTTCTTCGGGGCCTTGATCCTGGAGCGACTGGCGCTACTGCTTTAGAGATAACGCGAGCGCAGATGTGCCTCAAAGTGCGCCGGGTTCAGAGGCTCGCCACTGGCGCGCTGCACCAACTCAGGCGTTTCGTAGCGGCTGGCGGATTGCCAGATGTGGCTGGACAGCCAGTCAAACACCACGCCCAGGCGGCCGGCGGCGATGTCGGCATCCAGCTGCGGTCGCTCGCGCCGCATGGCGGCAAACCATTGCGCGGCGTACATGGCGCCGAGCGTGTAGCAGGGGAAGTAGCCAAAGGCGCCGCTCGGCCAGTGGATGTCCTGCATGGGGCCATCCTTGAAGTTGCCGCGCGTGTCCTGGCCCAACAGGTCTTGCATGCCGGCATCCCATAGGGCGGGCACATCGTCCACCTCGGCCTCGCCCTCGATCAAGGCGCGTTCGATCTCGAAGCGCAGGATCACATGGGCCGGGTAGGTCACCTCGTCGGCCTCGACGCGGATCAGCCCCGGGCTCACGCGCGTCAGCAGGCGGTGCAGGTTGCCGGGCTCAAAGGCGGGCTGCGCCCCGAAGTGCTTGACCAGCAGCGGCGCCAGCAGGCCCGCAAAGGCTGGATGGCTGCCCAGCTGCATCTCGAAGCTGAGGCTCTGGCTCTCGTGCAGGCCCATCGACCGCGCCCGCGCGACCGGCTGGCCCAGCAACTCGCGCGGCAGGCCTTGCTCGTAGCGGCCGTGCCCGGTTTCGTGGATGGTGCCCATCAAGGCCTGCAGCAGGTCGCCTTCGCGGTAACGCGTGGTCATGCGCACGTCCTCGGGCACACCGCCGCAAAACGGGTGGGTGGAGACGTCGAGCCGGCCCGCCTCGAAGTTGAAGCCGAGCAGTTGCATCACGTCGCGGCCCAGCGCCTTTTGCGCATCCACCGCGAAGGGCCCGACGGGCTGCACCACCGTCTCGGCGGCCTGGTGGGCCACAACGTCACGGATCAGCCCCGGCAGCCAGGTGCGCAGCGCGCCAAACACGCGCACCACCTCGCTGCTGCGCATGCCGGGCTCATAGAGGTCGAGCAGCGCGTCGTAGCGCGACAGCCCACTGCTTTGCGACAGGCACTCGGCCTCCTGCCGGGCCAGGGCCAGCACCTCGCGCAGATTGGGCGCAAAGCCCGCCCAGTCATTGGCTGGGCGCTGGCTGCGCCAGGCGTGCTCGCAGCGCGCGTTGGCCAAGGTCTTGGCCGACACCAGGCTCGCGGGCAGCGCATTGGCCGAGCGCCAGGCACGGCGGATCTCGCGCAGATTGGCGCGCTGCAGCGCGTCCAGCGGCTCAGCCTCGGCAGCCGCCAGCAACGCCGGCAAGGCCGGGTCGGTGGCCATGCCGTGCAGCAGGCTGTCCAGCTCGGCCAGGGCCAGGCTGCGGGCTTCGTTGCCAGCAGGCGGCATGTTGGCAGCCTGATCCCATTGCGCGATGGACTGCAGGTGGATGAAGCGCCAGCTGCGCAGTTGGCGCGCGGCGAGGTCGGCGTAGGCGGTGTTCATTGAAACCAGGACTCCGGAATCAGCCACAGCAGCGCGGCGGTGTAGAAGATGAAGCGCAGGAACTTGCCCAGCGCCATATAGGCCACGCAGGGCCAGAAAGGCAGGCGCAGCCAGCCGGCCACGGCGCACAGCGGGTCGCCCACGACGGGCAGCCACGACAGCAAACAGGCCTTGGGGCCAAAGCGCTCCAACCAGGCCAGCGCGCGTGGGTGCTTGGGTGTGTGGTGGGTCGCGCCCTCATAAGCGCGTTCGGCGCCATAGCCCACCCACCACGACGTGATGCCGCCCAGGGTGTTGCCCAACGTGGCCACCAGCACGGCGGGCCAGAACATGGCGGGGTCAGCCTTGACAACCAGAAAGACTGCGGGCTCCGACCCCATGGGCAGCAGCGTGGCCGAAATGAAGGCGATGACAAACACCGCCACCAGCCCCACCTGCGGCAGCGCCAACGCGGCCAAAAGGTCCTGTACGAAATGGCCCAGCCAAGCTTCCATGGCGGCCAATTGTGCGGCCCGGTGGGTGGCCGAAGCGTGGGCATATGGCCCGTCAGGTCGGATGGCTATACTCCTGCCTCTTTTTTGAGCAGACCCCAGTGCCCCCCGGTTTCCAACTCGGCCCCTTCACCCTCCCCAACCGCCTCTTTGTGGCGCCGATGGCCGGGGTGACGGACCGCCCGTTCCGCCAGCTCTGCCGCCGCCTCGGCGCCGGCTATGCGGTGAGCGAGATGGTGACCTCGCGCAAGGAGCTCTGGGGCAGCCTCAAGACCTCGCGCCGCGCCGACCACACCGGCGAGCCCGGGCCCATTGCCGTGCAGATTGCCGGCACCGACGCTGCCATGATGGCCGAGGCCGCGGCCTACAACATCGACCGCGGCGCCCAGATCATCGACATCAACATGGGCTGCCCGGCCAAGAAGGTCTGCAACAAATGGGCTGGCTCGGCGCTGATGCGCAACGAGGCGCTGGCGCTGGAGATCGTTGAAGCCGTCGTGGACGTCTGCACCCCGCGCGGCGTGCCCGTCACGCTCAAGATGCGCACTGGCTGGAGCCTGGAGGAGCGCAACGCGCTGCGTCTGGCGCGCGCCTTCGAGGCGGCGGGCATCGCGATGCTGACCATCCACGGCCGCACGCGTGAGCAGGGCTACAAGGGCCTGGCCGAGTACGACACCATCGCCGCCGTCAAGGCCGCGCTCTCCATCCCCGTCGTCGCCAATGGCGACATCAACTCGCCCGAGAAGGCGCGCGAGGTGCTGGCCTACACAGGCGCCGACGCGCTGATGATCGGCCGCGCCGCGCAAGGCCGGCCTTGGATCTTCCGCGAGCTGGCGCACTACCTGGCCACCGGCGAGCACCTGCCCGCCCCGACAGTGGTTGAGGCCCGCGACCTGCTGACCGAGCACCTGCACGACCACTACGGCCTGTATGGCGAACTCAGCGGCGTGCGCAGCGCGCGCAAGCACATCGGCTGGGCCGTGCGCGGCCTGCCGGGTGGCGAGGCCTTCCGCCAGCACATGAACACCTTGGAGCACTGCGACCAGCAGTTGCAAGCGCTCCGCGACTGGTTCGACGACCTCGGCCAGACCCACGACCGGCTGCCTGCCATCCTGGCAGCCAATGACGAAGATACGGCCGACGCTGAAGAAGCCTGCGCCGCTTGAAATCTGCGCCAACTGACCCTGCCATGAGCGCCACCAAAAACACACCGCCCAATCCCATCGATGCCTGCGTGCGCGACAACCTCGAAGCCTTCTTCCGCGACCTCGACGGCCAGGAGCCGCACTCCATGCACGAGATGCTGGTCAAGCTGGTCGAGAAGCCGCTCTTCGAAATCGTGATGCGCGAGGCTGGCGGCAACCAAAGCAAGGCCGCGCAGTGGCTGGGCATCAACCGCAACACCCTGCGCCGCAAGCTGATCGATCACAACCTCGCCTGAAACTCCAAGAAGACCCCCATGGCCCTCACCGCACTCCTCTCCGTCTCCGACAAGACCGGCATCCTCGACTTCGCCCGTGAACTGCACGCGCTGGGCGCCACCCTGCTGTCCACCGGCGGCACGGCCAAGCTGCTGGCCGACAACGGCCTGCCTGTCACCGAGGTGGCCGCGCACACCGGCTTCCCCGAGATGATGGACGGCCGCGTCAAGACCCTGCACCCCAAGATCCACGGCGGCCTGCTGGCCCGCAGCGATGTGCCCGAGCACGTGGCCGCCATGCAGCAGCACGACATCCAGCGCATCGACATCCTGGCCGTCAACCTCTACCCCTTCGAGGCCACCGTGGCCAAGCCCGGCTGCACGCTCGAAGACGCCATCGAGAACATCGACATCGGCGGCCCGGCCATGGTGCGCAGCGCCGCCAAGAACTGGAAGGACGTGACCGTCCTGACCGACGCCGCGCAATACGCCGGTGTGCTCGCCGAGCTGAAGGCTGCCGGCAAGACCAGCGACACCACGCGCTTTGCCTGCAGCGTGGCCGCCTTCAACCGCATCGCCCAGTACGACGCGGCCATCAGCAATTACCTGTCTGCCCTGCAGCCCGATGGCAGCGTCAGCGCCTTCCCGGCTCAGCACAACGCCAACCTCGTCAAGGTGCAGGACCTGCGCTACGGCGAGAACTCGCACCAGAGCGCCGCGCTCTACCGCGACCTGCACCCCGCCCCCGGCTCGCTCGTCACGGGCAAGCAGCTGCAAGGCAAGGAGCTGTCCTACAACAACATCGCAGACGCCGATGCCGCGTGGGAATGCGTGAAGGCCTTCGAGGCCCCGGCCTGCGTGATCATCAAGCACGCCAACCCCTGCGGCGTGGCCGTGGCAGCCAGCCCGGCCGAGGCCTACAGCAAGGCCTTCAAGACCGACCCGACCAGCGCCTTCGGCGGCATCATTGCCTTCAACCGCGAGGTGGATGGCGTGGCCGCGCAGCTCGTGGCCAAGCAGTTCGTCGAAGTGCTGATGGCGCCCTCCTTCAGCGCCGAGGCGCTGGAGGTCTTCAAGGCCAAGGTCAATGTGCGCTTGCTGCAGATCGCCCTGCCCAAGGGTGGATCGACGCCCTGGGAGCAAGGCCGCAACGCGCAGGACGTCAAGCGCGTCGGCTCGGGCCTCTTGGTGCAGACCGCCGACAACCACTTCCTGCAGAAGTCCGACCTCAAGGTCGTCACCACCCTGCAGCCCACGCCCCAGCAGATCGATGACCTGATGTTCGCCTGGACCGTGGCCCAGTACGTCAGGAGCAATGCCATCGTCTTCTGCGGCGGCGGCATGACCCTGGGCGTGGGCGCCGGCCAGATGAGCCGCGTGGACTCCACCAAGATCGCCGCCATCAAGGCCGCCAACGCCGGCCTCGCGCTGCAAGGCTCGGCCGTGGCCAGCGACGCCTTCTTCCCGTTCCGGGATGGCCTCGATGTGGTGGCCGACGCAGGCGCCACCTGCGTGATCCAGCCCGGTGGCTCGGTGCGCGACGACGAAGTCATCGCCGCCGCCAACGAGCGCGGCATCGCGATGGTCTTCACCGGCGTGCGCCACTTCCGCCACTGAGCGTTGAAGTAGAGGCTCGCCCCTAAGCAAGGGGCATTCCGCTGGGAAGCGGGCCTCTTCGGCGCTAGCGTGGGGCCCATGAGCTTCACGCCCCAAGCCCCCTTGCCCCCGTTCGACGAGACGCACGATGTCATCGTCGTCGGGGGTGGCTCCGCAGGCTGCGCGCTGGCCGGCCGGCTGAGCGAAGACCCGTCCATCGACGTGCTACTGCTGGAGGCCGGCGCCGACGTCAACAACTGGCTCAGCACCGTGCCCACGGGCGCCGTGCTGATGGTGCCGACCAAGCTGCACAACTACGGCTTCCAGACCACGCCGCAGCCGGGCCTGAATGGCCGCCGTGGCTATGTGCCGCGCGGCAAGATGCTGGGCGGCTCCTCGGGCATCAATGCCATGGTCTACATCCGTGGCCAGCGCGAGGACTACGACCACTGGGCCGCCCTCGGCGCCACCGGCTGGTCCTGGCAGGACGTGCTGCCTTACTTCATCCGCAGCGAGGGCAACGAGCGCCTCGGCGCCCCGCTGCATGGCCAGAGCGGCCCGCTGCACGTCAGCGATTTGCGGAGTAGCAACCCCTTTCAGCAACACTGGCTGGAGGCCGCGCGCCACTGCGGCCACCCCATCAACACCGACTTCAACGGCGAGACCCAAGAGGGCCTCGGCCTCTACCAGACCACCCAGCACCAGGGCGAGCGCTGGGGCGCCGCGCGGGCCTACATCCGCCCCCACCTGGGCCAGCGCCGCAACCTTGCCGTGCGCTGCGGCGTGCAGGTGCAGCGCGTGCTGTTTGAGGGCCGCCGTGCCGTGGGCGTGGAGCTGCTTGAAGGCGGCTTGCTGCGCCGCCTGCGCGCGCGCCGTGAGGTGGTGCTGGCAGCGGGTGCCATCCAGTCCCCGCAGTTGCTCATGCTCTCAGGCGTCGGCCCGGCCGCGCAGTTGCAGGCGCTGGGCCTGCCGGTACTGCACCACTTGCCCGGCGTGGGCGCCAACCTGCAGGACCATCCGGACTTTGTCTTCGGTTTCAAGTCCCGGGACCTGGATGCGCTCGGCATCTCGGCCGCTGGCGGCGCCAAGTTCGCGCGCGACGTGGCGCTCTACCGCAACCAGCGGCGCGGCATGCTGACCAGCAACTTCGCCGAGGCCGGCGGCTTCCTGCGCACCTCGGCCGCGCACGCCACGCCCAATGTGCAGCTGCACTTCCTGATCGCCCTCGTCGAGGACCACGCGCGCAAGCTGCACACGGGGCATGGCATCTCCTGCCACGTCTGCCTGCTGCGCCCAGAAAGCCGTGGCAGCGTGCGCCTGGCCAGCCCCAGGGCCGGCGATGCGCCGCTGATCGACCCCGGCTTCTTCCAGCACCCGGCCGACCTGCCGCAACTGGTCGAGGGCTACAAGCTCACCCGCGCCCTCATGCACGCACCGGCCCTCAAGGCGCACTGGACCGAAGAGCTCTGGACGGCAGACGCCCGCAGCGACGACGAGATCGAAGCCCTGATCCGCGCCCGCGCCGACACCATCTACCACCCGGTAGGCAGTTGCAAGATGGGCCAGGACGCCATGGCCGTGGTGGACCCCGAGCTGCGCGTGCATGGCCTGCAGGGCCTGCGCGTGGTGGACGCCTCGGTGATGCCCACGCTGGTGAGCGGCAACACCAATGCGCCGGCCATGATGATTGGCGAGCGGGCGGCGGATTTCATAAAACTGAGCCCCGCACCATGACCTCTTGATATCGGTGGGCGAGGCCCTATCTTTGGCACGCGTCCGTGTGGACGCGCCGTTCACAGAGGATGTGTCCCATGACCTCCCGCCCCACGTTTCTCGTTGGCCTGCTTGCCGCGCTCTCGCTCAGCGCGCAGCTGGCGTTTGCGCTGCCCTCGGTGGACGAGGTGCGCGCCGCCGCCAACCAGGGCGACTACCCCCGCGCCGAGCAAATGATGCGCGAGGTCGTCGAGGCCAAGCCTGGCAGTGCCAAGGCCCACTATGTGCTGGCGGAGATCCTGGCGCGCCAGCGCAAGTTCACGGACGCCGCCGAGCAAGCCCGCCTGGTGCGCCTGAACGACCCCGATCTCAAGACCGTGGACCGCGCCAAGTTCACCGAGTTTGAACGCCTGCTGGACCGCGCACAGGGCGCCAGCACAGCGGCCGCGCCGGCCGCCGTGCCCATGCCTGCGCGCACGCCCACCCCGGCCCCGGCCAGCCACAACAGCGACGGCGGCGTGCCGCTTTGGATGCTGCTCGGTGGCTCGGTGCTCTTCATCGGGCTGGCCGCGCGCTGGATGCGCCGCCGTGCCGCCGCACCCTCTAGCATGCCCATGCCCGGCTATGGCGGTGCTGGCACGATGCCCATGGGCGGCTATGGCCCCGGTGCCGCGCCCAGCCAAGGCCCCGGCCTGATGGGCGTGGGCCTGGCTGCTGCCGGTGGCGTGGCCGCCGGCATGCTGGCCGAGCGCATGCTGCATGGCGGCAGCGACCACACCACCTCGCGCAGCGATGGCTATGCACCCGGTGGCGCCTTTGAAGGGGGTAGCCAAGACCTGGGTGCCGCCAGCGACCTGGCCTCGCGCGACATCGACTTCGGCAGCGGCAACAGCTGGGATGCCGGGGGTGGCGGTGGCGACTTTGGCGGCAGCGATGGGGGCGGAGGCGGCGACTGGTAAGCCGACGGCCGGCACCCGCGCACCACACAGCCCCTCGGGCCGGCCATGCCGGCCCGTTTGCTTTGCGGGACCGCGCTGAGCCTGCCTACACTGCGGCGCTCACTGCCTCATTGCCTGCCCATGCTCTGCGCCACGCTCCGCCTCAGCCTCGTCACCTCCGCCCTCGGTCTGTGCCTGTCGTCCTGGGCAGCACCGCAACTGTCACCCCAGCCCGTCCAGGCCCCTGCGGGCCTCAGCGCCGTCGCAAGCGCCCCGGTGGCGCGCACCGTGCCGGGCGAGGCGGGCTTGGCCTACCAGTGGCCGGGCGCTTACTTCGAGTTGAACTTCGAGGGCAGCAGCGCCTACTTCAAGCTCGGCGCTGGCGCGGTCATCCTGCGCGTGAGCGTGGATGGGCAGGCACTGCCGCTGCTGACCAAGCCGGCCGCAGGCGTCTACGCGGTGTCTGAGCTCGCGCCCGGCGCGCACGCGCTGCGCCTTGAGGTGCTGACCGAGCACCAAGCCGGCCCGAATCGCTTTGGCGGCTTCCTGCTGCCCGCAGACGCCAAGGCCCAGCCGGCGCTTGAGCGCGCACGCCGCATCGAGTTCATCGGCGACTCGCACACCGTCGGCTACGGCAACACCTCCAACAGCCGCGACTGCACGCAGGACCAGGTCTGGGCCACCACCGACAACACCCAGGCCTACGGCCCCATCACCGCGCGCCACTACAACGCCGACTACCGCGTCACCGCCATCTCCGGCCGCGGCGTGGTGCGCAACTACGACGGCTTTGCCTCGCCCAAGTTGCCCGAGGCCTACCCCCACACCCTGCTCGACCCAACCAGCCCGCGCGACACCTCCGACTGGCAGCCCCAGGTGGTGGCCATGGCCCTGGGCACCAATGACTTTTCGACGCCGCTCAAGGCCGGCGAAGCCTGGCCCACGCGCGAGGCCCTGCAGGCGGACTTCCGGCAGCGCTATGCGGCGTTCCTGAAGCAGCTGCGCGCACGCTATCCGCAAGCCTTGCTGGTGGTGTGGGCCACCGACGGCGCGGCCGGCGAGATCCTGACCCAGGCCGCCGCCGTGGTGCAGGGCTTGCAGCGCGAGGGCGAGCGCCGCATCCGCCTCGTGCCCATGCACGGGCTCGACATGATGGGCTGCCACTGGCACCCCTCGCTGGCCGACCACCGCAAGATCGCCAAAGCCCTGGTGTCGCTGATCGATGCCGAGCCCGAGGTCTGGCCCGCCGCAGCCAGCGCTCGATAATTCGGCGCATGTCCGTCGCCGACTTCACCGGCCAGCTGCTCACCTTCATCGCGCGCCTGATCACCGGTGCGCAAGGGCACTGGAAGGGCTGCCCGCCGCTGCCCGAGCAGCGCATCTACTTCGCCAACCACCAGAGCCATTTCGACATCGTCCTGATCTGGGCCGCCTTCCCGCACGAGCTGCGCGCCCAGACCCGCGCCATCGCAGCGCGCGACTACTGGGCCAAGAGCGCCTTTCGCACCTGGCTGACGAGTGCCGTCTTCAACGCCATCTACGTCAGCCGCACGCGCGCCAAGCCCGACGAAGACCCGCTGGAGCCGCTGGTCGAGGCGCTGGGCCACGGCGACTCGCTGGTCATCTTCCCCGAGGGCACGCGCTCGCACACCGGCACGCCGCTGGCGTTCAAGTCGGGCCTCTTCCATCTGGCCGAGCAGTTTCCGCACGTGCCCCTGGTGCCCACCTGGATCGACAACGTCCAGCGCGTGATGCCCAAGGGCGAGGTCGTGCCCGTGCCCATCCTGTGCACCGTCACCTTTGGCGAGCCGATCCGCTTGCAGCCGGGCGAGAGCAAGGCGGACTTCCTCGTGCGTGCCCGCGAGGCCTTGCTGGCGCAACGCCCCAACCCCGAATGGGCTGAGAAGGTCGTCGCCTGATGCGCTGGCTCAAGTCCTTGAGCAGCAGCGAGCAGGTCGCCCTGCTCTTCGTGGTGCTGTTCGGCTTCCTGGCGCTGCTGACGGTGGGGCTCTTCCTGCACTCGCTACGCGAGCGGCCCGAGGACGTGCGCGCCGGCACCAGCCGCGGCTGGGAGCGCACGCGGCGTGACCTGCGCGCCGCGTGGATCGGCGGCTGCCTGTTCTGGATGGCCTGGATCTCCGGGCCGCTCGGGGCCACCGCGCTCTTTGCGGTGTTCTCCTTCCTGGGCCTGCGCGAGTTCATCACCCTCGTGCACACCCAGCGCAGCGACCACCGCTCGCTGATCGTCGCCTTCTTCGTGCTGCTGCCCGCGCAGTACCTGATCTGCGGTGCGCGCTTCTTTGACCTCTTCGCCATCTTCCTGCCGGTCTATGGCTTCCTGGTGCTGCCCATGGTCAGCGCGCTGGCCGACGACCCGCAGCGCTTTCTGGAGCGCAACGCCAAGATCCAGTGGGGCGTGATGCTGTGCGTCTACGGCCTCTCCCACGCGCCGGCCTTGCTGCTGCTCGACTTCCCCGGCTTCCGGGGCCGTGGCGCCTTCTTGCTGTTCTTCTTCGTGATGGTGGTGGCGACCGGCCAGGTCGCACAGGAGCTGGCCCGGCGCAGCCTGCGCCGCCGGCCGGTGGCGCGCCGCATCAGCCGCAGCTTCTCGATGCGCGCTTGGTGGACGGGCGCCTTCACTGGCGCCGTGGTGGGCACCTTGCTCTACTGGATCACGCCCTTCAAGCCCGGGCAGGCCCTGGTGATGGCCTTCCTCAGCGCCGGTAGCGCGGGCTTTGGCGGCCTGGTGATGAAGGCCATGAAGCGCGATGCCGGCGTGCGCTACTGGGGCAACCGCAGCTCCATCACCGGCGCAGTGGGTCTGCTGGATCGCATCGCGGTGCTGTGCTTCGCGGCGCCGGTGTTCTTCCACTCGGTGCGCTGGTACTTTGAGCTGCCGATGAGGGCCACATGAGAGCCCCCACGCGAACTTCGTTCACTGCCCCCCACGGGGGCTGCAGCGCCCTTGGGGCGGCCCGGCGGGCGCTGCCATGAGGATCCTCGGCATCGACCCCGGCTTGCAGACGACAGGCTTTAGCTGCGGCGCGTCGCTCTCGCGACTTCACGAGCGCTGCGCGCTCATGAGCCTGCGCAGAAGCCTTGCCACCGTCACCAACGTCGGGACAGCACCCTCATGAGGATTCTCGGCATCGACCCGGGTTTGCAGACCACCGGCTTTGGCGTCATCGACGCTGATGGCCCACGCCTGGCTTACGTGGCCAGCGGCACCATCAAGACCAACAAGGTCGCGGCCGGCGAGCTGCCGGCGCGCATCAAGATCCTGTACGACGGCATCCGCGAGGTGGTAGCGCGCTATGCACCCCAATGCGCGGCGGTGGAGATCGTCTTCGTCAACGTCAACCCGCAGTCCACCCTGCTGCTGGGCCAGGCGCGCGGCGCGGCGTTGACGGGGCTGGTGTCCTGCGACCTGCCCGTGTCCGAGTACACGGCGCTGCAGATGAAGAAGGCCATCGTGGGCCACGGCCATGCCAAGAAGGAGCAGATCCAGGCCATGGTGCAGCGTCTGCTCAACCTGCCGGGCCTGCCGGGCAAGGATGCGGCCGATGCGCTCGGCCTGGCCATCATGCACGCCCATGCCAGCGTGAGCTTTGCCGCCATGAGCAAGCAGACCCCGCTGGCGCGGCGCCAGCACGCGCAGTTCCGGGGCGGGCGCACCTACTGATCAGCCCCCGGCGTTCGGAAGTCACACCCAAAGACCCTGGCGCACACACGAGATGTCACGCACCGACAGGCCCGGGCGAACAATTCCTGCTCCAGCAGACACCCCCACCGGGCGGGGCGCACTCTGCGAGTCTGCGCCTAGGAGTCTGTGGCAGCATGCGCTGACAACCGCCGCACCATCTTGACCCGCAAAACCTCCGCCTCCCTCTCCGTCGCGCTCGCCTTTGGTGCCGTGGCTGGCCTGCTCGTGCCGGCCTTGCTGGTGGGGGGGCTGTGGATGGGTCTGCGCGACCAGCAACAAGCTGAGGCCGCGCTGCAGCGCGAGCTGGAATCGCGCCTCGACGTGCTGGCCAGCAGCATGCCCGAGCTGCTCTGGAACCTCGACACCGTGGCCGCCCGCGAGGTGGTGGCCGCCATCGTCAAGTCGCCCGAGGTGGTGCGCGTCAGCATCCGTGATGCGGCCTCGTCCCAACCCTTCCTGGAACGCCAATACCCTGAGCGCCGGCGCGGCCAGAGCCTGACCGGCAAGCGCGATGTGCTGCGCGGTGACGCGCTGATCGGTCAGGTCGAGGTCGAACTCGACGACCACCTGAACCGCGAGGCCGTGACGCGCCAGCGCTGGCTCTACGGCATGACAGTGAGCGGCCAGTTGCTGGCCTCGCTGCTGCTGGTGCTGTGGCTGCTGCGCTCACGCGTGTTCCGCCCGCTGCGCGAGCTGGAGGACTTTGCACAGGGCCTGGCGGGCGGCAACTTCACCACGCCCGTGAGCCTGCCGCGCGATGACGAAATCGGCCGCCTGGGTGGCCACCTGGAGCACATGCGCGGCGCGCTGCAAACGCAGTTCAGCGCCCAGCATGCACTGATCGAGCGCCTGCGCGGCATGGCCGAGACCGTGCCCGGTGTGGTCTTCCAGCTGCGTCGCCTGCCCCAGGGCGGCTACCGCTTCGACTACGTGAGCGAGGCCATCCGTGAGTACTTCCTGCTCGGCAGCGCCGAGCTGACCGACTCCGCCGACGCCTGGTTCGCCCGCATCGATGCCGCCGACCGCGCCACCGTGCGCGCCGCGCTGGAGGTCTCGGCACGCAGCCTGGGGCCCTGGCAGCAGGAGTTCCGCACCCAGCACGGCGACGGCAGCGAGCGCTGGATGTACGCCAATGCGATTGCGCAGAAGCAGCTGGATGGCAGCGTGCTGTGGCATGGCTTCCTGACCGACATCTCGCGCCAGCGGCGCGATGCGCTGGAGCTGGAGCGCTACCGCCACCACCTCGAAGAACTCGTCCAGGCCCGCACGGCCGCGCTGGCCGAGGCCACCAGCGCTGCCCAGGCCGCCAGCCTGGCCAAGAGCGCCTTCCTGGCCAATATGAGCCACGAGATCCGCACGCCGATGAACGCCATCATCGGCCTGACCTACCTGGCCCAGGGCGACGCCAACGAGCCCGAGCAGCGCGAACGCCTGTCTCGCGTGGCCGAGGCGGCCGAGCACCTGCTGGGCATCATCAACAACGTGCTGGACTTCTCCAAGATCGAGGCCGGCAAGGTGCAGCTGGAGCGGCGCGAGTTCCGGCTGGAGTCGGTGCTGGACAACGTGGCCAGCATGGTGGCGCAGAGCGCGGCGTCCAAGGGCTTGCGCGTCGAGGTCGACATCGCACCCGACCTGCACGACACGCCGCTGCTGGGCGACCCACAGCGCATCACCGAGATCCTGCTCAACTTTGCCGGCAATGCCGTCAAGTTCACCGACTTGGGCTTTGTGCGCCTGTCAGCACGCCAGGACGCCGACCACAGCACCGAAGAGCGCGTGGGCCTGCTGATCGAGGTGGAGGACAGCGGCATCGGCATCGACAGCGAAGCCCAGCTGCGCCTGTTCCGCGACTTTGAGCAGGCCGACAGCTCCACCACGCGCCGCTACGGCGGCACCGGCCTTGGCCTCGCCATCTGCCGCCGCCTGGCCGAGCTGATGAACGGCAGCGTGGGCCTGCGCAGCAGCCCGGGCCAGGGCAGCCAGTTCTGGCTGCGCCTGCGGCTGGACCGGGCCACACCCGAGCCGGAGTCCGCCGAGCTGGCCCCGATCTCGCACGACCTGCAAAGCGCGCGTGCGCTGCTGGCGCCCTGGGCGCAGGCTCGCATCCTGATCGCCGAGGACAACCTCGTGAACCAGGAGGTGGCGCTGGCCATGCTGGCCAATGCCGGGCTCTCGGCCGACGTGGCCGCCGACGGGCGCGAGGCGGTGGAGATGTTCGAGCACGGCGACTACGCGCTGGTGCTGATGGACGTGCAGATGCCGGTGATGGACGGGCTGGACGCCACGCGTGCCATCCGCCAGCTGCCGGACAAGGGCACCGCCGTGCCCATCATCGCGATGACGGCCAATGCCTTCGACGAGGAGCGCCAGCGCTGCATCGACGCCGGCATGGACGACCACATCGGCAAGCCGGTGTCGGCCGAGCAGCTCTTCCTGACCCTGCATGCCTGGCTGTCCGGCAAGCAGCAGGTCAAGGGCCGAGCGACTCCTTGATCAGGCGTCCCGAGCCGGCCTGCAGCGGCCGTGCATTCATCGGGTAGAGGCGACCGAAGATGTTCAGCTGCTCAGCAGACACCTGCACCGGCTGGCGCATCACCATCCACAGCACGCCTTCACTGCAAGGCGGCGTGGTCAGCGAGCCCATGTAGGTGAAGTAAGCGCGGTCCTCGGGCAGCAGCTGGTTCAGGTCCAGGCTGCCGGGGGCGGGCAGGTCCTCGCCCTTCTCCAGCGGCAGGTTGTTCCAGATGGTCTGCACCAGGGGCTGGGCCCGGCCCTGCTCCAGCAGCACGGCCACCACGGCGAGCTTGCCCTGCGCATCCCGGTGCACGAGGTGGGCCACCATGTCGAAGAGCTTGCCGTTGATGCGCTCTTCACTCGGTTTGTGGAAGTGGAACTGCAGCAGCTCGAAGCGCCGGCCCATCACGCCGAGCGTGTTGCCCGCGGCGACGTTGACCTGGATGGTGTGGCCGTTATCCAGCACCGAGAAGCGGCTGGGCTGGTAGTTGAAGTCGATCTTCTCCAGATCGACCCGGATGCCCTCGCGGATGTCGATGGGGCTCTGGCGCGTGCCGGTGGCGCAGGTGCGGAACTCGGGGCTCAGCTCGGCCCAGCGCTCGGGGGCGCCCTCGCCGGTGTAGCCCCAGTGCGCAGTGCCGTGGGCGGCGCCCTCGGGCTTCTTCTTGGGGGGGCTGGCTTTGGCGTCTGCCTTGGCGTCGGGTTTGGTGGCGACCTTTGCGTCCGGCTTGGCGTCAGGCTTGTCCTTCAGCCGCTCGGCCAGACGCTGGCGCAGCAGCTCGGCCGTATCGGCAGCGTCTTGCGCGCGCGCCGGAGCCGGCAGCAGGGCCAGGGCCATCAGGCTGAGAAGCAAGGGGCGAGCGAACACGGGCAGCAGTCTCCACCGGCAAGGCCTGTTCTTCGGCCGAAGCGGCTAGGTCTTGAGCCCCTTTTGCACGATCACCCAGGCCACCAGCCCGATGCACATCAGCCCCGCCGAGGTGAAGGCCAGCGCATGCGTGGAATGCATCACGAGCGGCACCAGGGCGCCAGCGACCAGGCCATTGGCCGCACTGCCCACGCAGGCCTGCAGCGACGACGCCATACCGCGCCGCTCGGGCACCTGATCGAGCACCAGCAGCGTCACCACCGGGACCATGATGGCCCACCCAAAGGCAAACAGACCCAGCACCGGCAGCGCCCACCAGGCGCTCAGCGGCACCCAGAGGTTGAGTGCAATGTTGACCACCGACATCACCACCATGACCTGGAAGCCCAACTTGATCTGCGCCGCCGGCGTGACCTTGCCGGCCAGGCGCCCGCTCACCGCCGCGCCGGCCATGATGCCGCCGATGGTGCAGCAGAAGAACCAGAAGAACTGCGTCGGCGCGAACTGCAGATGCTCGCCCAGGAACACCGGCGTGGCCAGCACATACAGGAACATGCCATTGAACGGGATGCCGCTGGCCAGCACCAGCAGCACGAAGCGTGGGCTGGAGATCAGGCGCGCGTACTCGCGCAGCAACTTGCCGACGTGGAAGGGATGCTTGTGCTGGGTGTGCAAGGTCTCAGGCAGCCAGCGCGCATTGGCCAGCAGCAAGGCCAGGCCAATGGCCACCAGGAACCAGAAGATCGAATGCCAGTCGGCATGCACGAACAAAAAGCCCCCGATCATGGGCGCCACCGCCGGTGCCACGCCGAAGAACAGGGTCACCTGCGACATGGCCCGCTGCGCATCGGCCGGCGGGTACATGTCCCGGATGATGGCGCGTGACACCACGATGCCCGCGCCGGCCGACATGCCCTGCACCGCACGCCAGAAGATCAGCGCCTCGACGCTGCCCGCCAGCGCACACCCCAAGCTGGCCAGCGTGAACGCAGTGAGCCCGATCAACACCACCGGGCGGCGGCCAAAGCAGTCCGACAGCGAACCGTGGAAGAGGTTCATCACCGCGAAGCCGAACAGGTAGCTCGACAACGTCTGCTGCATCTGCAGCGGCGTCGCGTGCAAGGCCTGGGTGATGCCGGCAAAGGCCGGCAGGTAGGTGTCAGTGCTGAAGGGCCCGAGCATGCCCAGGCAGGCCAGCAGGATGGACAGCGCCCAGCGGGGCGCTCGCCAGAGGCGGCTGGCTTCGGGGTTCATGGGCAGGCTTTCAGGCGCGACATCAAGCCGGCATTCTGCGTGGCATTGCCCTGCCCTGCCTGCCCCGCGCGAGACACCCCGCCACGCCGGACGGGTGAAAGTCGAAAAGAGTGAAGTGCTTCGATAGGCCGGATTCTGTGAAGCCCCTTGCGGGGCCTTGACCGCCATTCTTCTGGGCCGGGGCTCACACCCCGGCTCGATGCCACCTACCCGCCAGCTCTGCGAGCCGCATCAACGCTGGCCTACTTGGTGTTGCTGCGCGTAGAGATTGCCCGTTTCACCCGGACTTAACCGGCTCGTCTCTGTTGCTCTGATCCTCGGCTTTCGCCGGGCGGCTGTTAGCCGCTACGCTGCTCTTTGCAGTCCGGACCTTCCTCCAGTGCGCCCTTTCGGGACTAGCACCAGCGGCGGTCTGAAGCACTTCACGGGTAAATTATCCCCGACCCTTTCACCAGAACAGCACGGAGACCCCGCATGAGAGCCGACAACGTCCTGGCCACCATTGGCAACACCCCCCACATCCGCCTGCAGCGCCTGTTTGGTGGCTCGCACCAGGTGTGGATCAAGTCCGAGCGCGCCAACCCCGGCGGCTCGATCAAGGACCGCATCGCGCTGGCCATGATCGAAGCGGCCGAGGCCTCGGGCCAGCTTCAGCCGGGCGGCACCATCATCGAGCCCACCTCGGGCAACACGGGCGTGGGCCTGGCGATGGTGGCGGCGGTCAAGGGCTACAAGCTCGTCCTCGTGATGCCCGACAGCATGAGCATCGAGCGCCGCCGCCTGATGCTGGCCTATGGCGCGAGCTTTGAGCTGACGCCGCGCGAGAAGGGCATGAAGGGCGCCATCGCCAAGGCCCAGGAGCTGGCCGCCGCCACGCCCGGCGCCTGGATCCCGCAGCAGTTCGAGAACGCGGCCAACCCGGCGGTGCACGCGCGCACAACGGCGCAGGAGATCCTGAATGACTTCCCCGAGGGGCTGGATGCGCTGATCACCGGCGTGGGCACGGGCGGCCACATCACCGGCTGCGCCGAGGTGCTGAAGAAGGCCTGGCCGCAGCTCAAGGTGTTTGCCGTCGAGCCCACGGCCTCGCCCGTGCTCAGCGGCGGGTCGCCCAGCCCCCACCCCATCCAGGGCATCGGCGCGGGCTTCATCCCGGCGGTGATGAACACGAGCTTGCTGGACGGCGTGATCCAGGTCGAAGCCGAAGCCGCCCGCGAGTACGGCCGCCGCTGCGCGCGTGAGGAAGGCCTGCTGGTGGGCATCTCCAGCGGCGCCACGCTGGCCGCCATTGCACAGAAGCTGCCCGAGCTGGCGGCGGGCAGCAGGGTGCTGGGCTTCAACTACGACACCGGCGAGCGCTACCTGTCGGTCGAGGGCTATCTGCCGGCATAACCCAAGCGAGCTGGCCTGAGGCCGCTACTCGTTCGGGTCAGCCTCAGGCGCTTCGTTGTCCTTGTTGGCCTGGCGCGCGAGCTCGGCCTGCAAGGGCCGCAGCGAATCGATCAAGGCCGCTGGCGGCTTGGGGTTGGCCAGGCGGAAGGCGGGCGGCGCCAGGCTGGCCAGGTAAGGCGGGCCGAACAGGTGCTGCTGCTCCCAGCGGCCAGCGGCCTGGAGGCCCAAGCCCATCACCAGCAGCGACACCATGGCCCCACCAAGCCAGCGGCGCGCGCGCGGCCAGACAGTGCTGGCATGCCACCACACCAGGCCCCCACCCAGCACGGGCACGACCAGAGCCTCCAGCACCAGCAGGCGCGGCCACGAGAAGGCGAAGGCCACCAGGGGCAGCAGCCACTCCAGCAGGCCCACCGTGCACAGCACCAGCAGCACCTTGCGCAAATGCGTGGCAAACGGGAAGCGGTGCTGGAAGAGCTGGGTAGCCAGCGCCCACAGCGCCGCCCAGCCAGCCACCACCACCAGAGGCCCCAGCAGCGGCGCGGCGTAGTCGACCCAGCGGGAGTCGGGGTCCACGCTGCTCCAGCGGTCCACCCACTGCAGCAGCACCAGAAGCAGCGCCATGCCGGGCAGCAACGCCCAGTGGCGACGCACCGGCACCGCCAGCGGCTGCTCGGCCGCCAGCGGGGCGGCGGTGTGGCGGATGCGCAGGGGCACGCCCGCCAGCAGCAGGTCTTGCGAGGCCGCGACGGCCACCGGCGCCTCCGGCTTCAAGGCCTCGCCGGCCTGACCCACCAGGCTACCGCCATTGAGGCTGGGCAGCAGGCGCAGTTGCACGCCGCCCTCGGGCGTCCAGTCCAGCACGGCGTGCTCGGCAGCCAGGTGCGGGTCGTCCAGCACCACCTCACACGCGGGTGAGCGGCCGATGCGCGCTGGCCAGGTGCTGACGCGCTGAAGCAGCTGCGGCCGGCCGTCACGGCCCAGCAGTTCGACGACGGCCACGGGGGCTTGCAGCAGCAGGCCGGGCTTCACTTCTTCGTCCATGCGAAGCCCTCCAGGTAGTGCGATGCCAGCTTGAGCGCGTTGTCGAAGCTCACGCCCCGGGCATCAAAGCGGCCGAGCGCGCCTTCGGTCTTGGCGTCCACCGTGGTGACGAGGACCGAGAGGTCATGCAGGCCCTCGAGCTTGCGGTAGGCGCGCAGGCAGACCACGGCACGCAGCGGCAGGCCGTCACGCTCCACAAAGTCTTCCTTGCAGAAGGGTGCGGTGCGGCTCTTGTCGGGCCGGCCGAGCCGCTCGTTGCGGAAGCTGCCCGAGTACTGGCGCGCAAAGCGCAGGGTGCCGAGCTTGCTGCCGTCATAGGCCTCGTGCGACATGTCGAGCCAGCCGGTCTGCAGGCTGCCGCTCACAAAAATGGCGTGCTCCATGCGGCACTGCGAGCGCTCGAAGTCCAGGCCCTTGGTGTCGGCCGGCGTGCCGCGCCCCCAGCAGCGCATGAAGGTCTGTTCAGGCACGGGCAGCCGGTAGTGCGCATGGTTGGCGCTCTGCCAGGGCTGGGCGGTGAAGCGGGTGACAAGTTCGTCCTGGTAGGCCATCAACTGGTCACGCAGGCGCGTCCACGCGGCGCCCTTGATGGGTTTAGCGTCACGGCTGCGCTGCAGCAGCTTCTCAGCGTACTCGGCCGGCACCAGGAAGCTCATCTGCTGCGCAAAGAACATGGCCGAGACATTGATGCCGACGACGCGGCCGTCTTCGTCCAGCACCGGGCCGCCACTCATGCCCGAATTGATGGAGCCCGAGTAGTAGATGAGTGGGTCGAAGCTGCGCTCCACGAGCCCGTTGTAGGTGCCCTCGACCACGGCAAAGGCCACGTCGTGCGGGTTGCCCATCGAGTAGATGCGGTCGCCCTTGGACAGCGGCTGACCCTGGGGGCGGAAGCTGAGCTGGCCCACACCTTTCAGGCCATCACCGACCACGCGCAGCAGGGCCAGGTCCCGCCGGGCATCGAAGTCGATCAGCTCCAGCTGGCCGCCCTCGCCTTCGGTCGTGGCGTAACGCAGGCGGAAGTTCTCGGGCTCCAGCGCGAACTGGCTGATCACGTGGTAGTTGGTGATGACATGGCCCTGCTCGCTGACGATGAAGCCGGAGCCCACGCTGGCCTGGCTGTCCTGCGTCTTGAGCAGGGTGCGGATCTGCAGCAGCTGGCCCTTGGACCGCTCGTAGAGGCGGCGGGCGCTGGCGGAGACGGGCGCCGGTGCGGCGCGCGCGCCTGGCGGCGCAGCGGCTGACGTGGCGGCTGATGTGGCGGCTGGCGTGGCGGCTGGTGCGGAGGCAGGCTGGGCCCGCAGGTCTGGCGCAACGAGCAAGGCCCCGAGCAGGAGGCCGAGACTCAGCAACAGGTGGGGCAGACGGGGGAGGCTGGGAATAGCGCGCAAGCGAGTCCTCAAGGCTTGGGGGCATGGCGGCGTGGGCCGCCGTCCATGCTCGCCGATGCTAGCCGCGAACGCGGCACGGCCTGTCGCTGGAATGGGGCCTATGCCGCAGGTTTGGCGCGAGGACGACGGGTGCGGGGCTTGGGCGCGGGCGCGGCGGCTTCTACTGGCTGGGGGGCTGGCGGGGTGGCGGGCGGGTTCTGGGGCACCGCACCGGCAGCGCTGGCCTTGCGCGGCGAGCGGCGACGCGTGGGTTTGGCCTCGGCAACAGGCGGGGCCGGCGGCGGCTCGGGCACCACGTCAAGCTGGGGCGGCGGGGTCACGACGGACTCTGGCACCGGGCGCGGGGCCTCGGTGCGGCCAGGCCGGGCCTCGCGCCGGTCACGCACGTAGGGGTTGTTGCCCTCGCGCTTGAAGTCGAACAGCTGGGTGGCCTCCAGCAGGCGCGTGAAGGTGGCGTAGCCGTAGTTGCGCGGGTCGAAGCTGGCCTGGTTGCGGATCTGCTGGCTGACGACGCTGACGCTGGCCCAGCCATCCTCATTGGCCGCGCCTTGCACGGCGTGGCGCAGCAGGGAGACGAGCTTGGCATCCTGCTTGAGCTGGGCCGGGCTCATGCGCTGGGGCGCGCTGCTTGCGCCTGTGTCGAGCTTGTCCAGGTAGAGGAAGCGCGAGCAGGCGTTGACGAAGGGCGCCGGCGTTTGCTGGTTGCCAAAGCCGTGGACCGCGGCGCCCTTGGCCCGCAGGTGCATGACCAGGGGCGTGAAGTCGGCGTCGCTGGAGACGATGCCAAAGGCGTCGGGGCGGTCGGTGTAGAGCAGCTCCATGGCGTCGATGACCATGGCCATGTCGGAGGCGTTCTTGCCCTTGCTGTAGTCGAACTGCTGCATGGGCCGGATGGCGTGCTCGTGCAGCAGCTTCTCCCAGCCCTTGAGGGCGTCCTTCTTCCAGTTGCCGTAGGCGCGGCGCACATTGGCCACACCAAAGCTCGCCAGCTCGGTGAGGATGAGGTCGATCTTGCCGGCGGGGGAGTTGTCGGCGTCGATCAAGAGCGCGATGCGTGCGTTGCGCTCGGGCGTGGTGGTCATTGCAATTTCCAGTTCAGGGTTTCACCGCCACGCAACGGCTTGAGCTGGGCGTCACCGAAGGCCACGGCGGCAGGCGGGGTCCAAGGCTCGCGCTTGAGCGTGACCGTGCCGGTGTTGCGCGGCAGGCCGTAGAAGTCGGGGCCGTTGAAGGACGCAAAGGCTTCGAGCTTGTCGAGCGCGCCGAGCAGCTCGAAGGCTTCGGCGTACAGCTCCAGCGCCGACAGCGCGGTGAAGCAGCCAGCGCCGCAAACGGAGGCTTCCTTGAGCTGGGCGGCATGCGGTGCGCTGTCGGTGCCGAGGAAGAACTTCGGAGAGCCCGAGGCGACGGCCTGGCACAGCGCCAGCCGGTGCTCCTCGCGCTTTAGCACGGGCAGGCAGTAGTAATGCGGGCGCAGGCCGCCGGTGAAGAGGGCGTTGCGGTTGTAGAGCAAATGCTGCGGGGTGAGGGTGGCGGCGGTGAAGCGGTCGCTGCTGGACACGTACTGCGCCGCCTCCTTGGTGGTGATGTGCTCGAACACGACCTTGAGCTCGGGGAAGTCGCGGCGCAGCGGTTGCATCACGCGGTCGATGAAGACGGCCTCGCGGTCGAAGACGTCGATGGCCGGGTCGGTCACCTCGCCATGCACCAGCAGCAGCAGGCCGGCGCGCTGCATGGCCTCGAGCGTGGCGTAGCACTTGCGAATGTCGGTGACGCCGGCATCGCTGTTGGTGGTGGCGCCAGCCGGGTAGAGCTTCAGCGCGACCACGCCCGCCGCCTTGGCCGCCGCAACCTCCGCCGGGGCGGTGTTGTTGGTGAGGTAGAGCGTCATCAACGGCTGGAAGTCCGAGCCGGCCGGCAGGGCGGCCAGGATGCGCTCACGGTAGGCCATGGCCTGGGCGGCCGTGGTGATGGGCGGCCGCAGGTTGGGCATGACGATGGCCCGTGCAAATTGCTGGGCCGTGTAGGGCGCCACGCTGGCAAGTGCGGCGTCGTCGCGCAGGTGCAGATGCCAGTCGTCGGGGCGGGTGAGGGTCAGGGTGGTACTCATGGGGCGGGATTGTCCGTCGCCCCCGGTCTGCCTCGGCGCCCGGTCAATGTTGCAAGATCTTGGACAGGAAGTCCTTGGCGCGGGCTGATCGATCCTCGGGCTTGCTGAAGAAATCACTGCTGGTGCAGTCCTCGACGATCTTGCCAGCGTCCATGAAGATGACGCGGTTGGACACGCGCTTGGCAAAGCCCATCTCGTGCGTCACGCACATCATGGTCATGCCTTCTTGAGCGAGCTTGACCATCACGTCCAGCACCTCGCCCACCATCTCGGGGTCGAGCGCCGAGGTGGGCTCGTCAAACAGCATCACGATGGGGTCCATGGAAAGCGCCCGCGCGATGGCCACGCGCTGCTGCTGGCCGCCGGACAGCTGACCGGGGAATTTGTCCTTGTGGGCCGTGAGGCCGACCCGCTCCAGCATCTTGAGCCCACGCGCCTTGGCATCGTCGGGGCTGCGCCCCAGCACCTTGATCTGCGCGATGGTGAGGTTCTCAGTCACCGACAAATGTGGGAACAGCTCGAAGTGCTGGAACACCATGCCGACCCGCGAGCGCAGCTTGGGCAGGTTGGTCTTGGGGTCGGCAATCGAGATGCCGTCCACCACGATGTCGCCCTTCTGGAAGGGCTCCAGCGCATTGACGGTCTTGATCAGCGTGGATTTGCCGGAGCCTGAGGGGCCGCAGACCACGACAACCTCGCCCTTCTGGATGGAGGTCGTGCAGTCGGTCAGCACCTGAAAGCTGCCATACCACTTGGAGACGTTTTTGATGTCAATCACAGCGGGACCTCAACGAATGATGGCGATCTTCTGCTGCAGGCGCCGTACCAGTTGCGACAGAGAGAAGCAGATGACGAAATAGACGAGGGCAGCGACCAGATAGGTCTCGACCGGCCGGTTGAAGTTCTTGCCCGCCACCTCGAAGCCCTTGAGCAGGTCGTAGGCACCGACGGCATAGACCAGCGAGGTGTCCTGGAACAGCACGATGGTTTGCGTCAGCAGCACCGGCAGCATGTTGCGAAAGGCCTGCGGCAGCACCACGTAACGCATGCTCTGCCCATAGGTCATGCCCAGCGCATAGCCCGCGTTGACCTGGCCCTTGGACACCGACTGGATGCCGGCGCGCATGATCTCGGAGAAGTAGGTGGCTTCAAAAAGCGTGAACGTGATCAGCGCCGAGGTCTCACCGCCCAGCGGCCCGAGCAGCTTGGGGATGAGCAGGAAGAACCACAGGATCACCATCACCAGCGGGATGGAGCGCAAGGTGTCCACGTAGATGGCGGCCGGGGTTGCCAGCCAGGCCCGGCCCGAGAGCCGCATCATGGCCAGCAAGGTGCCCAGCACGATGCCGCCCAGCATGGCCACAAGGGTGAGCTGGATCGAGAACCAGAAACCCTTGGCCACAAAGCTGTGGATGACGCCCCAGTTCAGGAAGCTGTAGTCGAGGTTCAGCATCACTTGGCCCCCACCGTGCCCGGGATGCGGACCCGCGCCTCGATGAACTTGGCGACGCGGTTGATCACGAAGGCCGAGACAAAGTAGAGCAGCGTGACCGGGATGAAGATCTCCTCAAAGTGCGAGGTCTCCTCCGACGCCTGCTGGGCAAACTGAGCGAGCTCAGGGATGCTGACCGCAAAGGCCACGGCCGAGTTCTTGACGATGTTCATCGACTCGCTGGTCAGCGGCGGGATGACGATGCGAAAGGCCATCGGTAACAGCACGAAGCGATAGGTCTGCGGCAGCGTGAAGCCAAGCGCCTGACCGGCATAGCGCTGGCCTTTGGGCAGGGTCTGGATGCCCGCCTTGACCTGCTCACCAATGCGCGCACTGGTAAAGAAGCCCAACGCCAGCACCACCAGCACCGAAGGCGGCACGCCCTGCAAAACAGGCACCATCACCGGCAGCACGTGGTACCAGAGGAAGACCTGAACCAGCAGCGGGATGTTGCGGAAGAGTTCGGTCCAGGCCTCGCCAAAGCGGACCAGCCAGCGGTTGGGTGTGGTGCGCGCCACCCCGACCAGCGAGCCCACCACCAAGGCCACCAAGAGACCGAGCAGCGACACGCTGAGTGTCCAGCCCCAGGCTCCCAGCATCCATTGCAAATAGGTCTGCTCCTTGCCACCCGCCGCGAAGCAGCTGGCCACGGCTTCGCCCGTGGCGGTGTCATTGCAGAAGAACTGCCAATCCCAGCTCATCGTCCCTCCTAACGCAAAGCGGGTGCCATGCACCCGCTTCCAGTGGTCAATGCATCCAGCCTTGCCGCCTTATTTCTTGGCGTAGTCTTCCATCGGCTTGTCGTTGGGATTGGCCCAGGCCGCCTTGGTGGCTTCGTTCAGCGGCATGCCGATCACGGCGCCCGCCGGTGGGATCGGTTTCAGGAACCATTTGTCGTAGAGCTTGGCCAGGTCGCCGAGGCGAATCTGCTCCTTGATGCTGTTGTCCACCACCTTCTTGAAGGCTGGGTCGTCCTTGCGCATCATGATGGCGATCGGCTCGACGGACAGTACTTCGCCGACGATCTTGTAGTCCTTGGGACTCTTCGAGGTCGCGATGTTCTTGGCGAGGATGGAGCCATCCATCACGAAGGCGTCAGCACGGCCGGACTCCAGCAGCAGGAAGCTATCGGCGTGGTCCTTGCCAAACACCTCTTTGAAGTCCACGCCAGTCGAGCGCTCGTGCTTGCGCAGGGTCTGGACCGAGGTGGTGCCCGTCGTCGTGGCGACCGTCTTGTTGGCCAGATCCTTGATGGAATTGATGCCCGAATTGGCCTTGACCGCGATACGCACTTCCTCGACATAGGTCGTCACCGCAAAGGCCACGTCCTTTTGCCGCGTGGCATTGTTGGTGGTGGAGCCGCACTCCAGATCCACGGTGCCGTTCACCGTCAACGGAATGCGATTGGCCGAGGTGACGGGCTGGTATTTGGTGGTGATGCCACTCAGGCCGAGCGCCTTGCGGACGTCCGAGACGATCTTCTCGCAAACGTCGATGTGATAGCCCACGTACTTGCCATCCCCAATCGTGTAGGACAGCCCGGACGACTCGCGCACACCGAGGGTGATGGTGCCGGTGTCCTTGATCTTCTTGAGAGTGTCTTCCGCCTGCGCGAGGCTCACGGCACCAGCAAGGGCCAGCAGAACGATCGAATGCTTCATGGCTTCTCCAAAAATCGTGTCCACCACTGAGGCCGTGGTGCAAAGCTGAGCAGACCATGGCGAGCAAGCCCGCCGAATACGGGTTTCTACGTGCCGATCGACTTTACTGCCGCCCACTCAGCCAGCTGTGGCTTTGACGCGAAGCTTCACTCACCCCCTTTGTCATGGGCTCAGCCTCCTCCAGCCCCCCCGAATCAAAGGGGCCGGCGTCCCCCAAGAATTGAGCCGCTTCAGTACAGTCAGCGCACGTTCCCCTCCAACAAGAACACTCACGGAGTCGTCCCATGCGGGCTTTTCGTACTTTGATGATGGCTGGCCTTTTGGCCGCTACGGGCCTGGTCCAGGCTGTCCCGGTGAAGAAGACGGCGGATTTCGAAGGCCTCTCGGCCCCGAGCGATCCTTCCGTGATCGTCGCGCTGCCCTACTCTGAAAATGGGCTCAGTTTCACTGGCAACGGTGCCTTTGCCTTTGGCCTTGGGGTAGCCGGCGGCGGCACGCACAACGCGCTGCTGCTCAGCGAAGTGTCCGTCGACCAGTTTGGCGATACGGTCGACCAATGCCCGTCTGCGGGTTGCGCGATCACCGTCGGCTTTTCAGCAGGTTTCACAAACTTTGGGTTTAGTTTGGCCAGCCTCGATCTCCGCAGCGGCGGCTCCCCGATGCTTGAAATCTTCGGCGATCAAGGCCAGATCGGCAGTGCGGTTGCTGTGGCAGGGGTCCAGTCCAGCAGCGCCTGCAAAGTTGGGGTTTGCACCTTTCAGGAATTCTCGGTGGACTTGGCGCCTGGTCAGGTCGGAACCAGTTTCCGGTTGAGCTTTGCCAGCGCCGCGCACTGGTTGTTTGACCAGTTCAACGTGACGCCGTTTGAGGCTACGCCCCCCAACCGCGTCCCTGAGCCTGCCAGCTTCGCGCTCGTCCTCGCCGCTCTGGGTGGCGTTGCCGTTACCCGCCGCCGTCGGGGCCAGTGAGCTGACGGCGTCGCCGTTGTCACTGTGAAAAGACCGCCCAGTGGGCGGTCTTTTTGTTTGGGCGCGCCGCTGGGCGGATCGAACACGACGGCGTGAAGTGGCTTCTTGAAAGCCCGGGATCGATCCCTATAATGGTCTGCTAGCACTCATCACCATCGAGTGCTAACTATTCGGATGCCGCCCGTGGGGCGGCTTTGGATTCAGACGCCGCCACCTGGGCGGCTTCGTCAGACTAGACCTCAGGAGATTCCATGAAGCTGCGTCCCCTGCACGATCGCGTGATCGTCAAGCGCCTCGAGAACGAAACCAAGACTGCTCTGGGCATCATCATCCCTGACAACGCCGCCGAGAAGCCCGATCAGGGCGAAGTGCTGGCTGTGGGACCGGGCAAGCGCAACGACAAGGGTGAATTCGTCACCCTGAACGTCAAGGTCGGCGACCGGGTGCTGTTCGGCAAGTACAGCGGCCAGACCGTCAAGGTCGATGGCGAAGAACTGCTCGTGATGAAGGAAGACGACCTGTTTGCGGTCGTCGAAAAGTGATTGCCTGAGGCATCACTTTCGTCGCAGGCTAACTTGGCGCAGCCAAGTTAAGGGCCGCAGGCCCGGCCGTAGACGGAAAGACATTCCCCCTTTGAATTCGGAGAAACAAACATGGCAGCAAAAGACGTGATCTTCGGCGGCGACGCCCGCGCCCGCATGGTTGAAGGCGTGAACATCCTGGCCAATGCGGTCAAGGTGACCCTGGGCCCCAAGGGCCGCAATGTGGTGCTCGAGCGCTCCTTCGGCGCCCCCACCGTGACCAAGGACGGCGTGTCCGTGGCCAAGGAAATCGAGCTCAAGGACAAGCTCCAGAACATGGGCGCCCAAATGGTCAAGGAAGTCGCTTCCAAGACCAGCGACAACGCCGGTGACGGCACCACCACCGCCACCGTGCTGGCCCAGGCCATCGTGCGCGAAGGCATGAAGTACGTGGCCGCCGGCATGAACCCGATGGACCTGAAGCGCGGCATCGACAAGGCTGTGCAAGCCCTGGTTGCCGAGCTGAAGAAGGCCTCCAAGGCCACCACCACCTCCAAGGAAATCGCACAGGTTGGCACCATCTCGGCCAACAGCGATGCCGACGTCGGCCAGATCATTGCCGACGCGATGGACAAGGTCGGCAAGGAAGGCGTCATCACCGTCGAAGACGGCAAGAGCCTGAACAACGAGCTGGATGTCGTCGAAGGCATGCAGTTCGACCGCGGCTACCTGTCGCCCTACTTCATCAACAACCCCGAGAAGCAAGTCGCCCTGCTGGACAACCCCTTCGTCCTGCTGTTCGACAAGAAGATCTCGAACATCCGCGACCTGCTGCCCACGCTGGAAGCCGTGGCCAAGGCCGGCCGTCCGCTGCTGATCATTGCTGAAGAAGTCGACGGCGAAGCGCTGGCGACCCTGGTGGTCAACACCATCCGCGGCATCCTGAAGGTCGTCGCCGTCAAGGCGCCGGGCTTTGGCGACCGTCGCAAGGCCATGCTGGAAGACATCGCCATCCTGACGGGCGGCAAGGTCATCGCCGAAGAAGTCGGCCTCTCGCTCGAGAAGGTCACGCTGGCTGACCTCGGCCAGGCCAAGCGCGTCGAAGTGGGCAAGGAAAACACCACCATCATCGACGGTGCTGGCCAGGCTGCCGACATCGAAGCCCGCGTCAAGCAGATCCGCATCCAGATCGAGGAAGCCACCTCCGACTACGACCGCGAGAAGCTGCAAGAGCGCGTGGCCAAGCTGGCTGGCGGCGTTGCCGTCATCAAGGTTGGCGCTGCGACCGAAGTCGAGATGAAGGAAAAGAAGGCCCGCGTGGAAGACGCGCTGCACGCCACCCGTGCCGCCGTTGAAGAAGGCATCGTCGCCGGCGGCGGCGTGGCCCTGCTGCGTGCCAAGCAATCGGCTGGCGAGATCAAGGGCGACAACGCCGACCAGGACGCCGGCATCAAGCTGGTCCTGAAGGCCATCGAAGCCCCGCTGCGCGAGATCGTCTACAACGCCGGTGGCGAAGCCTCCGTCGTCGTCAACGCCGTGCTGGCCGGCAAGGGCAACTACGGCTTCAATGCCGCCAACGACACCTATGGCGACATGATCGAGATGGGCATCCTGGACCCGACCAAGGTGACCCGCACCGCGCTGCAAAACGCGGCCTCCGTGGCTTCGCTGATGCTGACCACCGAGTGCATGGTCGCTGAGGCCCCGAAGGACGAAGCGCCTGCTGGCGGCGGCATGCCCGGCGGCATGGGTGGCATGGGCGGCATGGACATGTAAGTCCACGCAGGCCTCACGCCTCGAAAGGGTCGCCTCGGCGACCCTTTTTCGTTGGTGGCGCCGGTGTCTGCATAGCGCCCCGCAGACGAAGCGGCAAGCTGGCGCGCCACAGGACCGGGTACACCGGCCGGCAATGCATCACGGTCGGCGCCGGATTGAGGGCAGAACACCCCTGTTCGGGCATTTCGGGCCGGAGCGCGATTCGATAATTTTGGGGATATGACCCAGCTTCGCGCTCAGGATCTCGTCAACGAGGCGCTCACCGAGGTGAGCGGCCTGTCGCGCGACCTGCTCAATCTCATCCAGGACGAACTCGACGCCAACGCCCAGCACTTTGGGCTGCGCGAGGCCTGGCGCCGCGTGCGGCCGCGCTTTGCGGCCGAGTTTGAGACCCGCCTGCTCGCGGCGCTGCAGGAGGCCCTGCATGGCGGCGACCCACTCCAGCGCACCAGCCCCACCTTGGGCGGCCTGAGCCTGGTGGATGAATCCCAGGCGCTGGAGGACGTGGCCGTGGCCCATGTCGTGCACGCCGCCGAGGACATTGCCAAGCCCGAGCTTTATCAAATCGGCAACTTCTTCGCCGCGCTCAAGGGCGGCGGCAAGGCGCGTGAGCGTGACAACCCGCTGCGCCCCGCCATCTATGCCCAGGCCCTGCACCAGGCCATCGCGGCCAGCGGTGTCAACGCCCAGGTCCACCATGACCTAATGCGCGCCGCCGCCACGCCCGTGGCACGGCGGCTGGCCAAGTTCTACGGCGGTGTCTGCGAACGCCTGCGCGCCGCCCAGCTGACCGACCTTGTCGCCGGCTTCGGCAGCGGTGCGCGTGACAGCTTTGCCCACCAGCGTCTGGCTGCCGCGCGCGGCGTGGGGGCCCTCAATTCCAGCCGTGGCACGCTCGACGGCCTCGCCCGCCGGGTGGACGCCGTCAACTCCCGCCCCGCGCCCTTTGATGCCCATGTCGGCGCCCAGGCGGCGCCGCTGGTGCGCAGCACGGGGCCCGACATGCTCAGCCGGCTCTACGACCAGATCCTGGCCGACCCCCGCCTGCTGCCGCCCCTCAAGGGCCTGCTCGCGCGGCTGCAGGTGGCCGTGGTGCGCATGGCGCGGGCCGACCCCAGCTTGCTGCGCCGCCACGATCACCCCACCTGGGACCTGCTCAACCGCGTGGCCGCGCACGGCATGACCTTTGACCGCGCGGACGACCCGGCGCTGCAGGCCTTCCTGCGCTTCATGGAAGCCGAGGCCAAGCTGCTGACCGATGCGCCGGTGCCAAGCGTCGGCCTGTTCGAGCTGGCGCTGCGCCGCGTCAACGCCGAGATCGAATCGCAGACCCACCAGGCCGAGCAGCGCCACGCCGAAGCCATCCAGGCCCTGGCACGCGGCGAGGAGCGCGCCGAGTGGACCGCCGTCGTGCGCGAGCAGATCCTGCAGCAAACCTCGCGCGCGCCGCTGTCCACCCGCTGCCGCCACTTTTTAGAGACTGCCTGGGTGGACGTCATCGTCCACGCCATGGCCGAGCACGGTCACGACTCGGCGGCCGCCCAGATGGCGATGGACGCCGTCGATGCGCTGCTGGAAAGCTTCAAGCCCCCGCGCGACGCCATCGCCCGCGCCGCGCTGCAGCAGCGCCTGCCCCGCCTCATCCACCAGTTGGAGGCCGGCTGCGACAGCATCCAGCTCGCCGCGCCGCGCCGCGACGCCTTCTTCCAGGACCTGATGGACATGCACGGCCGTGTGCTGCGCGGCTTGCCGGCCGTCGAGGTCGTGGCCAAGCCGCCGCCAACGCCGGAAGAGATCGTCCAGCAGCTGATGGAAGAGCGCGACTCGCGCCCGCCCACCCACTGGCTCACCACGCGCGTGGACCGGGGCGAGCTGCCCACGGTGCCCGTCGCGCTGTACAGCGGCGGGGACCGTGAGGCCGCCCGCAGCGCCATCGAAGCCTGGTTCGGCGGCGTGCACATCGGCCGCTGGTTCCATCTCTTCACGCAGGGCGAGTGGCACACCGTCCAGCTGGCCTGGATCAGCCCTAGCTCGCAAAGCTACTTCTTCGTCGGACGCGACCTGGACGAACGCCTGCCGCTGACCCGCAAGGCCCTGGAGGCCCTGCTGGCCAATGGGCTGATCACGGCCCTGGAAGAGGAGAGCGTGGTTCAGCGTGCTGTTGACACCCTGATGTCGGACCTGCCCGAGGCTTGACCACCTCGGGCCGGCGGGCGGTCACGATCCCATCCCCACACCGATGGAAGAAACTCGTGGGGGACGACGTTGTCGGGTCAACACATGGAATCACCGCCCGCCCCCACGGCCTTTGGCCCGGAGCTTGCCGCCTTGCTGCCACGCTTGCGGCGCTTCGGCCGGCTGCTGACCGGTCACGCCCAGGACGCCGACGACCTCGTTCAACTCGCCCTGGAGCGGGCCTGGCAGCACCAAGCGCGCTGGGAGCCGGGCACCAGGCTCGACAGTTGGGTGTTCAGGATCATGCAAAACGCGTGGATTGACGAAGTGCGTGCCCGCCAGCGCCAGTCCCGGGTGCTGGTGTCGGTGGACCACGAGACCCTGGCCGAAACCGGCGCCGGCCCCGACAGCCCCTCGCCGGCCGACGCCCTCGCCGTGCGCCAGGCCGTCAGCCGCTTGAGTGAGGACCACCGCGCCGCCGTAGCCCTGGTCCTGGTGGAGGGCCTGTCCTACAAGGAGGCTGCGGATGCGCTCGGCGTCCCCATCGGCACCCTGACGAGCCGTCTGGCACGGGCCCGGGAACAATTGCAGAACCTGCTCTCCCCCGAGGAGCCGCGCCCATGCCTGAGCTAAACACCGAAACCCTGATGGCCTTTGTCGACGGCGAGTTGTTGCCTGAGCAAGCGGCGGCCGTCGAGGCCGCCCTCGCTCACGACGCCGGGGCTCGTCAGCAGGTGGAACGCATGCAGACGCTCAACCGGCGGCTGCGTGCCGCGTTCTCGACCGAGCTCAGCGGCGCCGTGCCGGCCGGGCTGATGGCGTACGCGCATGGGCAGCACCTGAACACGAGCCAAGAACGGCACACACCCGCTGCCCAGGGCGCGCAACTCATCCGCTTCCCACGCGGCGCCTGGCCCCGCTGGATGGGCCTGGCCGCGAGCGTATTGCTGCTGCTGTGGGGCTGGCAGGCGTGGGGCCCTGGCGCCGCCACGGAAGACATCGCCTGGCGCAACGGCCCTGACGGGCGCCTGGTGGCCTCGGCCAGCCTGGAGCGCGCGCTTGAACAGCAACTGGCCCTGGAGACAGGCACCAGCCCGATCAAGGTGGCCTGGACCTTCAAGGACCGTGACGGCCGCTACTGCCGCAGCTTTGAAGCGCCTGGCGGTGCCGGCCTGGCCTGCCGGGATGCCGGGCACTGGCAACTGGTGGTGCTCACGCCCACCAACGCACCTACCAACACACCCACCACCACACCCGATAGCGCGCCCGCTGCCGAGGCCGGCCTGCGCCTGGCCAGCAGCGGCCTGCCCATCGCCGTGCTGGAAGCGGCTGAACGCCGCATGGCAGGCATGGCGCTCGATGCACGACAAGAGCGCGAGGCGCGCGATGCCGGCTGGCGTCGCTGAGCCATGACCCGCCTCTCGCTCCCGAACATGTACCGCTGGGCGCGGTTTGTCGCCCCCATCGCCCTGCTGGCGGGCAGCGCCTGGGCAGCACCGCATGGCGGTGCGCCCATGCCGCCCATGCTCCCGCCCCCGGCCATGCAGCGCCCGATGCCGCCGATGCCGTCCCAGCCACCGAGCGTCACGCCGACGCCCGCGCCCGGCAGGACGCCCACAGCCGGCCCATCCGACGCCACGCCCGCCGTCAAACCCGCGGGTGTACCCAGCCGTTCAGGTGGTGAGGGCGCAAGCCCTGATCAGTCGCCTGCAGAGCGGGCCACAACGCCCCCCACAGGCGCCAAGCCCGCGCGCGACACCGAAGGCAAGCCGGGTGGCAATCCATTCCCCGCGCCTGGGTCGCCTGCGCCCAATCTGCCATTCCATGGTGGTGAAGCACGCGCGCTGCGGGTGGAGCAATTGCTGCAGAGCTATCCGCAGTGGGTCCAGCGCGACCCGGTAGGCGCGCCCATGCTGCGTGACGAGCTCACTGTGTTGCTGCCCGGTGAGGTGGAGCCCCCCGTCGAGCTGCAAAGCCAGGGCTTTGACCTGATCCGTCAAAGCCAAGTGCTGGGGCAGCGCCTGCTGGTGCTCCGCACGCCCAGCGGCCTCAGTCTGAGCCAGGCCCTGGAGGCCTTGCGTCGCCTGCTACCCGGCGCCGATGTCGACTTCAATCACCTGCTGCTCGGAACGGGCCGCGCCGTCGCAGCGCCACCGGAGGGCGGCGCCAGCAACCGCGCGGCAGCGCCTGAGAGTGCCGCCCCCTTGCTTATCGGCCTGGTCGACGAAGCGCCGCGCGCCGTGCCGGAGCTGCAAGGTGTGCGCCTCGAAGGCAAGCACTGCGAGCGCCCTGCCCTGCAGAACACCGGGCACGGCACGGCCGTGGCTGCCGTGCTCGCGCGCAGCGCGCGGACGGCAGGCCGGCCCCTGGTGCTGCACGTCGCCGACTTCGGCTGCGGCCTGGGGGCGGTGGACACCCTGGCCGCGGCCCTGCAGAACTTCGCGGCCGCGCGGATCCCGGTGGTCAATGTCAGCGCGGCGGGCCCCTACAACCGGGTGATGGCGAGGCTGGTGGAGCTCTTCCTGGCACGCGGCCATGTGCTCGTCGCCGCCAGTGGCAATGAGGGACCGGCAGCCCCCCCGCTCTACCCCGCCGCGCTGCCCGGTGTCGTGGCCGTGACCGGTGTGGACGAGCGCGGGCGCGTGCTCGTGGAGGCCAGCCGCGGCCCTCACATCGTCTTCGCAGCACCCGGCATCGTCAGCGTGGACGGCGGCGACGGCCTGACCAAGGTCTGGCGCGGCACCTCGTTCGCAGCCCCTGTGGTGAGCGGCCTGCTCGCCGCGCGGCTGCCGCAGCCTGATCGCGAGGCGGCCCAGGCCGCCATCACCTCGCTCGTGCACCAGGCCGTGGATGCCGGAGCGCCGGGCCGGGACCCGGTGTATGGGTATGGCCTGCTGGGTCTCGGTGGCGCAGCGCCCGCCACGGCGTCGAACTGAATCGCAAGTCGATACAAATTGCCGACGTGGCAAGGACGAGCGCGGGCCCGAGCAACGTTGTGACGGGATGAGCCGGTGCTGCAGCACGCAGCACCCCCTTCGTCCACGCACCGGAGAGTTCGCATGACCCGTCCCCATCTCGTTGCTTCACTGACCTTGGCCAGTTGCCTGGCTGCCGCCTTGCTCGCGGCCTGCGGTGGCGGTGCCGACCCTGGCGCCAGCACCGGGGCCAGCACCAGCAACGCGCCACCAACGGCCAGCGCCGCCAGCTACCGCCTGCAGACCTACATCACCGACGACCTGACCACCGACTACGCCAAGGTCTGGGTCAGCATCGAGAGCATCACCGCCCTGAACAGCGCCGGCACCAGCGTCACGCTCTTTGATGCAGGCAGCAGCCCGGTCGCCGTGAACCTGGCCTCGCTGGCCAACGTCGGCCAGTTCCTGTCCAGCCTCAGTCTGCCGGCCGAGCTGTACACCGAGATCCGCGTCACGCTGAGCAACAGTGTCCAGTTGGTCTCGACCGACGGGCTCACCACCATCAACGCCAAGTTCAGCAGCACCGGCAGCAGCTTTGTCTGGCGCATCCGCGACCTGGCCCTCAACCCCGCCACCACCGGCCAGTTGGTGCTCGACTTCGACCTGAAGAAGTTCAGCTACAACGCCAGCACCGGCCTGGTGACACCGGCCATCCTGGCGCGCAACCCCAAGGATGCCTTCGGCCAATGGGTGCACCAGCAAGCCCATGTGCATGGCACCGTCACGGCGGTGAACGTCGCCGGTGGCAGCTTCACCGTCTCGGACAGCCGCCTCGGCGGCACGGTGGTGGTCACACTGAGTAGCGATGCCGTCATCACCAGCGAAGCCACCCACAGCGTCCTGACCCTGGCCACCCTGGCCGTGGGCAGCCGTGTCGAGGTGAAGGGCAGCGTCACGCCGGGCGCCACCACGGCAGACCCCTCGACAGTGACAAGCTCGGTCGTCCACGTCCTGCCCGAACCCAGCAGCAATGCTGAGGGCACCGCCCCGCGCCTCAGCGGCGAAGGCACCGTGCTGGCCCTTGATGGCCAGCGCGTGACGGTCTCGCTGCAGGACGCCAACTTCTTGCCTGGCGGCAACAGCGTGGTGCTCGACCTCAGCCATGCGCAGTTCGCCCACGGCCAGTTGAGCGATCTGGCGGTCGGGGTGGCCGTGCACTTTGCAGGCACAGCCGCAGGGACAGGCAGCAATGCCGTCGTGGCCGTGAAGGTGATCGACCTGGACGGCGCGCCGAGCGACCGTGCCCGCCATCAGCGCCCGGACCAAGCCTTCAATGCCGGCGTGTCGGGTGCGGTGACGGCGCTGCGCAGCCTCACCGACTTCACCCTCAACGTGACCCGCGCCAGCCCCACCGTGCCCGTCGGCAGCTATACGGTGGACGCCACCCAGGCGCACTACCGGCGCGGCAACGGCAGTTGCCTGGCGGTGGGAGCCCAGGTGCGCGTGCGCGGCACGGTCAGTGGCAGCGTGTTGACGGCGATGGAGCTGGAGGTGGAAGGCTGCGCCGGCCAGAAGTCGTCCGGCCCGGGTTGAGCTAAGGGCCCCGGCCGGGACCAGATCAGGGCTCGTGCTCGGGCAGCACCACGCTCACCGTGGTGCCCGCGCCGTGCACGCTCTGCAGCCTGAGCTGCCCGCCATGCAGCTCGATGATTTCCTTGACGATGCTCATGCCCAGGCCGGTCCCCGCGATCGCGCCTGAGGTGTCGGCCCGATAAAAGCGCTCACTGACGCGGGCGAGTTGCTCGGGGGTCAAGCCAATGCCGTGGTCGATGACGTTGAGCCGCCAGTTGCCGTCGTCACGCGCCAAATGCAGTTGCACCGCGCCGCCGCCGGGCGAGTACTTGTAGGCGTTGGAGATCAAGTTGCGCAGCGCCTGCTGCAGCTTGCTGCGGTCCACGCGCACCTGGGCGGGCTCCTCGGGCAGCAGCAGCTCGGGGGGTTCGCGGCCCGCAGGCGGCGGGAAGTCTTGCGCTGCCTCCCGCACCAGCTCGCGCAGGTCGCACACCGCCAGCACAAAGTCCTTGCCGCGCCTTGACTCGATGCGCTGCAGGTCCAGCAGCTCGTTGAGGATGGACATCATGGCGCGCGCCTGGCGCAGGATGCGGGCCAGATAGCCCTGGCGGCGCTCCTCGGTGAACTCGCGCGTGGCCAGCAGCTCGCTGAAGCCCAGGATGCTGGCCATCGGCGTGCGCAGCTCATGCGCGGCGGTGGACAGGAACTCGCTCTTGATCTGCTCCACCTCGACCTGGTGCGTGATGTCGTGGATCAGCAGCAGGCTGCGCACCGGGCCGGCTTCCGGAGCGGTGTGCAGGCGCAAGCCCAGCGTGCGGCGCTGGCCCTGGGCGGGCTCGTAGCTCAAGGTGCCCGCCGCCAGCTCAGGCAGCCAGTGGGCAGCCAGGTCGGGCGTGAACTTGCCGCGCTCCGCCAGCCGCATCAGCAGTGCCTCCAGGTCCAGGCGCGTCGCCGCCTCCGCGCCCAGGCCGGTCAGGCGCTCGAAGGCCGGGCTCACAAACTGCACATGCCCGGTGTCGTCTATCGACACATAGGCGTCCGGCGTGATCGCGAACACCGCCGCCATCTGCGCGTTGCGCAGCGACAAATCGGCCTCGGCGGACTTCAGATCATGGATGTCCTGCAGCGAGCCCGCCATGCGCCGGTGCAGGCCGGCCGCGTCACGAAACACCTTGGCCCGCGAGCGGAACCAGCGGTAGTCACCGGCGCGTGTGCACAGCCTGAACTCCACGTCATACGGCGCGTCGTCCCGCAGCGCCGCCGCCAGCGCGGCCTGGGTGCGGGCCCGGTCTCCGGGGTGCTGCATGGCATCGAACTCGGCGATGCTGGCCTCGATGGCGTCCGGCTCATGGCCCAGCAGGCGATAGAACTGCGGCGACCACCACATGGCCTGGCTGTGGGTGTCGAGCCAGTCCCACAGGCCATCGGTCCCGCCCTCCAGCGCG
This sequence comes from Roseateles paludis, assembly GCF_039872745.1. Classification (NCBI taxonomy): domain Bacteria; kingdom Pseudomonadati; phylum Pseudomonadota; class Betaproteobacteria; order Burkholderiales; family Sphaerotilaceae; genus Roseateles; species Roseateles paludis. Next base: position 1,041,654 of record NZ_JBDPZD010000002.1, read on the forward strand.
AGGCTGAAGCGCTCGTGCTTGCCCTGCAGCTCGGCGCGCAGCAGGTGCTCGTCGGTCACGTCGGTGCGGATCGAGACATAGCGGTCCACGCGACCGCCGCTGTCGAAGAAGGGCACGACCGTCGTCTTGACCCAGTAGTAGCTGCCGTCCTTGCGGCGGTTGCAGACCTCGCCGTGCCAGGGTTGGCCCGCGCAGATGGTGTCCCAGAATCCATGCCAGAACTCGGGCGGATGCAGGCCCGAGTTGACGATGCGGTGGTTCTGGCCGATCAGCTCCTCGCGCCGGTAGCCGCTGATCTGCTCGAAGGCGAGATTGGCCTCGATGATGCGCCCCTCGACATCGGTCACCGAGACGATGCAGTGTTCGTTCAGGCTGGTGATCAGGCGCTCTCGCTCCTGCTGCGTGGCCTGCACCTTGGCAGTGGCCTCCAGCAGGTCCACCGTCATGCGCTCGGCCAGCTTCTGAGCGCGGACCTGGCTGGTGGCCATCAGCCACAGCATCACCGCCAGAAAGCCGCTGATCACGCTGCCCAGCAAGCCCAGGCGGATCGGCTGCCAGCCCAGCGCCACCGACTTGGCAAAGGCCTCGGTGGACCAGAAGTAGTAGTCGAACTGCCGGCCGGCAAACGCCACGCGCTGCACCTGGCGATAGGCCCGGGCAGTGCCGCTGGCGCCATGCTGATAGGTGGCCAGCGTGGGTGCCGAATCGCCATTGGCCTGGCGCAGCGAAACGGGCTGGCCCGCCGCCGTCACGTCCAGCACGTCAAAGTCCAGCTCACCCGATCGCATGCTGTCCAGGCCATCGAACATGCGCCTGAGCAGCAGCGGCGCATAGACCAGCCCAGCCGTCGCATTGCGGCGGTGCTCGGCGGTGTCGAGCATGGCGTCGGCATCGTGCACCGGCAGCATCAGCAACATCCCCGAGCGCGCCTCGCCCCCCTGCACCAGCGGGACCACGCCCGAGAGTCGCGCCTCGCCGCTCTCGATAGCCGCCTCGATGGCCTCGCGCCGCGCGGCCTCGAAGCCCAGGTTCAGGCCCCAGGCCGGGCGGTTGGCCGACATGGGCTCGATGTACTTGATGACGTACAGCCACTCACCGGCCTCACCGGGCGCATGCAGCGTGAAGTCAGGCGCGTCGTCGGCGCGCTCGCGCGCCAGAAACGCGTCCAGCGCGCCACGCCGCACCGGCTCGATGAAGCCAAAGCCCAGCGCCGCCGGGAAGCGGTTGCTGATGTCTGAGGCACTGACGTAGCGCACAAACTCCAGCCGCTTGAATTGCGCATTGGCGGCGTACAGCGCCCGCAGGCCCAACAGCGCCGAGAGCGGCCGCTCCATGCGGTCGCGCAGCTCGGTCTTGGCGCGCGCCACCTCGTTGTCAAAGTGCGCTTGGGCCAGCGCCTGTTGGCTGGCCTCCATGCGCGCCACCAGCACCACGGTCAGCGCCAGCCCGCCCAGCAGCGCCATCACCGGCGCGCGCGCGCTGCGTGCCCCTTCTGCGGCCGTCAGGCCCATGGTCTCGTGCATGCCATGGCGCAGGCGCCAGATGAGCCACAGCACTGGCGGCAGCACCAACACGGCCAGGTCCCGCCAGACATCCCAGTACCAATCTGGCTCAGGCACCAGGTGCAACAGGCTATAGGCCACCAGCCCATAGGTCCCGATGCCGAACACGGGCAGCAGACCGGCGCGAACCCAGCGGCTGCCGGTCCGGCGGTTCATGGCAGCGCGTGCTCCGCCGTGCCTGACCGCAGCGCTACCGGGAACTCCAGCGTCACCGTCGTGCCCTGGCCCAGTTCACTGCTCAGGTGCATGCGCCCGCCGAGCAGCTGGACGATCTCCTTCACCAGTGCCATGCCTAAGCCCGTGCCGGGGATCTTGCCGGACTTGTCGGCGCGAAAGAAGCGCTCGGTCACGCGCTCCAGGTCGTCGGCCGACATGCCGATGCCTTCATCACGCACCTCGATGCGCGCCCAACCCTCACCAGTGGCGCTGACGCGCATGCCCACGGCACCGCCACCGGGCGAGTACTTGTAGGCGTTGGAGACCACATTGCGCAGCGCCTGACGCAACTTGCCCGCATCGACGCGCAACTGCACCCCCGGGGCCTGCAGCAGCAGCTCGACGGGGGTCCGGCCCTCCGGCGGCTGGAAGTCCTCGGCCGTCTCGCGGGCCAGGTCTTCCAGGGCTACCACGGTGAAGACAAAGTCCTGCGCGCTGCGGGCCTCGATACGGGCCAGGTCGAGCAGCTCGTCCAGGATGTCCATCATGGCGCGGCTCTGGCGGTAGATGCGCCCCAGCAGCTCGCGCTGGCGCTCGGGCGCCAGGGTGCGCGTGGTCAGCAGCTCGGTGAAGCCGTAGATGCTGGTCATGGGCGTGCGCAGCTCGTGCGCGGCCGTGGTCAGGAACTCGCTCTTGAGCCGGTCCACCTCGAACTGCTGTGACACATCGCGGATGTGCAGCACCTGCGACACCTCGCGCCCACCGCCCGCATGCATGGCCAGGGCCAGGATGCGCTGCATGGGCCGGTCCATGTGCAGGATGAGCGCGTCCTCATGCAGCTGCGCCAGCGACACGGTCTTTTGCGTGCTGGCATTGACCTGGCGCTGGGTCAGCAAACGCTCCAGGCCGGCTTCGTCCTGATGCAGGATGTCGCGCGAGTCCAGCCCGGTCAGCAAGGGCACCGAGGGACTGACGAACTGCACGCGGCGCTCGGCATCGAAGGAGATGAAGCCATCGGGGCTGAGCGTGAAGATGGCGCCGAGCTGGTCGGTCTGGCGCTGCAGGCGCGACACCAGGTCGGCCACCTGGCGCGACAGGCGCTCGATCACCGAGTGCTCGGCGCTGACGGCCACACTGGTCGAGGGGCCGAGCAAATCGCTCATGGCCCGGATGGCCGTGGCCCGCGCATCCAGCTCGGCACGCAGCTGGTCTTCCAGCTGCTGCTGCTGGCTGATGTCGCGCAGCACCAGCACCCAGCCGGCGGCGCGGTCGCCCTCGGCGCTGACGAGGGTGAGGCTGGCCTCCAGCGTGCAGGCGGGCGGCCCGTCCAGGTGGATGCGGCGGTTGCGCCAGGTCTCGCGCGGCTCGCCGGCAAAACCCAGGGCTGGCAGCACCTCGGCCAGGCGCAGGCCCAGCAGGCTGCTGCTGGGCCGGTGCAGCAGCTCACCCATCACCGGGTTGGCCAGCACGATGGCACCCTCGCCATTCAGCGTGGCCACGCCTTCGGCAATGGCGGTCAGCGTCACGGCCGCCTGGGCGCGCTCGGCCTGCAGCGAGGCCGCCACCTTGTTGATCACGGCAAAGGTGCGCTGGAACTCCAGCGGCACGGCGTCGGCCTCCACGCGTTCCATCGCCGGGCCGGTACCCGCCAAGGCATCACCCATGGCCGAGACACGGTCCAGCTCTCCGAGCCAGCTCTTGAGCGGCCACCACACCACCGTCGCCCCCAGCACCAGACCCACCAGGCCCATCAGCAGCGCGACGGCCACGATGGACCAGACCTCGGCCGCCACGCGCTCGCTGCGCATGGTGAGTCGGGTGATGCCGTAGTCCCGCCCACCGGCGCGGACGAAGTCGTTGATGGGGGGCAGCAGGTCGTTGAACTGGCGCGTGACCCAGGCCGGCGGCTGGTGCTCGGACGGTTCCTGCCGCACCACCTCGACGCGCGAACCCTTGATGTCGATGAAGGCGGCCTTCTCGAACAAGGGGTGTTCGACACAGCGCGCCAACACACGCTTGATGGTGTCGTAGTCGCCGATGACGGCCGACTCGGTCAGCGTCGGCATGATCAGCGCCGAGATAGCGGCGGCGCCTTGCTCGGCGTCCTCCACCGCAGCCTGGGCCTTGTAGGTGATGAAGGCCGCCAGACCCGCGCTGATCAGCAGCGTCAGGGTCAGCACATACAGCACCGCCACGCGGCGCAGCAGCGACTTGGGTAGCAGCGCCGTCAGCGCCCGGATCAACAACTGCATCTGAGCGGCCCTGGCGTCCGGCGCTTACCGCAGCTGCGGCGGTGCACTCTGGAAGAAGCGCCGGTAGGACGCGTAGTCGCCAGCGTCCGCTGGCACGAAGACGACGTCTGCAGCCAGGCCGATGACCTTGCCACTGCTCGCCAGCACCTCGCGGCCCACCGGGTCCTTGGCCATGTCCACGAAGGCCTTGGCCACGGCCTGGGCCTCCTTCTCGGGCACGCGGGACGACACCATCAACGCCAGGTCATGGAAGCCTTCCGAGCTCCACAGCACCTTGAAACGCTTGCCCTCGCGCTTGGCATAGCCCTCCACCAGCTGCGAGTTGGCGCCCACGGCCGCCACCTTGCCACTGAAGAGCTGTGCAAAGGCGCCGTCCATATTGCCGCCAAACACCACCTTCACGTCCACCTTGCGGCGCAGGATCTCGGCATAGGTCGTCTTGTAGGCAATGAAGGCCTCAGGGCCGGGGAAGCCCACGTCCAGCCCCTTGAGCTGGGCGAGGTCATTGATCGGCGAATCGGCCGGCACGACGATCTGGCCATGCAGCGGCGGCGTGTTGCGGCGGGCCAGCACCTTCCAGCCGAGAGGGTCACGCTCGGGGCTGAACAAATGGTTGGTGAACGCGAAGTCCACCTCCTGCGCCAGCACATAGGCCGTGGTGTCCGCCGAGGTCCGCCCGATCTTGAGCGAGAGCTTGACGCCCGACTTCTGCGACACATAGCCCACGATGGGGTTCCAGTAAGCCGCCACGGTGGCAATGCTCGACTGGTTGACCGGCGAGAAGTGGTACTCGGGCTCGGCGCGCAGCGACGGCGCCATCAGCAGCCAACCAAGACACAGGCTCGCCGCCCGGGCCCAATTCAGTGAACGCCATCCAACCATGCTCACCCTCCCCTGGCTGAACCCAGCCTAGAAAAACTCCACATTCGCCTGGGCCGCCTGGCCTCCCGCGTCCTGGCCACTGCCGGGCTGGCGATCCGCCCGCGCTTCCGACTCGCGCGCATGCGAAGCCTGGGCCGCTGCCTTGAGGTCCAGCACGGCTTGGTCGTCGCCCAGCCGGAAAGCGCTCAGCACCTCGGCCAGCTTGGCCGCCTGGGCCAGCAGCTCGAAAGCGATGTCACCGCTGCGCTCGGCCGTGCGCACGTTCATGCGCGTGACCGAGTCCAGCTCGCGCACCGAGCTGGTCACCACGTCGATGCCCTGCGCGTGCTCAGACGAGTCCGCCGTCAGCGACTCGAACACCGCGCCCACCCGCTGCACCGACTGCACCAGCCGCTCCATCGCGCCGCCGGCCTGGCTGGCCAGGCTGCTGCCACGCTCAACGCTTTCCAGGGATGTGTTGATCAGGGTCTTGATCTCGCGGGCCGCCTCGCTGGAGCGCTGGGCCAGCAGGCGCACCTCGCCCGCCACCACCGCAAAGCCACGGCCCGCCTCGCCGGCCCGAGCGGCCTCGACCGCCGCGTTCAGCGCCAGGATGTTGGTCTGGAAGGCAATGCCATCGATCACGCCAATGATGTCGGTGATGCGCTTCGACGAGCTGCTGATCTCGTTCATCGCCTCCACCACCTTGACCACCACCTGCCCGCCCTCCGTCGCCATGCCCGACGCCGCCTGCGACAGCTCGCGCGCCTCGCGCGAGGCCCGCACGCTGTCCTGCACGATGACGTTGATCTGCTCCAGGCTCATGGCCGCATCGCGCAGGCCATTGGCCGTGTTGTTGGTGCGGCTCATCAGCTCCGAGCTGCTGGACGACATCTCCTCCGCCGCCGCGTGCACGCTGAAGATCACGTCACGCACCTGGCGCAGCGCCGTGGCCATGCGGCCCTGGGCGTCCTTCAGGCGACTGGCGGCGCTGGATTTGGCGCGCACCACGTCCAGGTTCAGACGCACCGGGCCTAATTGGCCCATGGCATTGACCAGGAACTCCATCTCAAAGCGTGCATCCGCTTCCGCCGCCATGCGGCGGCTGGCCACCACCGTGGCCACGCACAGCGCTGCCAGGAAGCCGAGCGTCGCCGCCGAGGCCCGCCATTCAAAGCTGCCCGGTGCCGCCACATAGGCGCCCACCAGCAGCGCCGTGGCCAGCAGCTGCACCCGCCAGTCGCGGTAGATCTGCAGAACCGCCAAGGTGACGAAGAGGTTGGGCACCAGCATCGCCGCACTGCCCAGCTGGAACTGCAGCGCCACCATGCCAGTGAGGCTGAGCACATGCAGGTAGCGCGAAACCAGCGGCGAGACGCGCACTAGGCGCGCGAGCGCGGTAGGCGCGAGCACGGCCGCGCCGCACCCGAGCGCAAACAGCCAACGCCCACCCTCCAGCCCCAGCCAGAGTGCGAGCAGCGCATTCGCCAGGATCAGCAAAAGCATGAAGCGATCCACGCCCCGCGTACGCGAAGTTGGGATGGGCGAGTCGTACATCGAGGCGTCCTGAACAATCCCTGCATTGATTCACGAATCGATGCGATTGCGCACCGGCGGCGCACCTGGGCGCGGACCGATTTTGGGCATACTGGCCTGGAAAGAGAAAGGCGCTCACGGTGAAAAAGGTACTCATCGTCGAAGATCAGGACGACATCCGTGAACTCATTCGCGTGACGCTGGAGTTTGAGAACTTCGAGCTCGGTGAAGCCGCCAATGGCGAAAGCGCCTTGGCACAAGCAAAGGCCCAACGGCCCGACCTGATCCTGCTCGACGTGATGATGCCGGGCGGCATGGACGGCATCGAGGTCTGCCGCCGCGTGCGCGGCGACAGTGGCCTGCGCAAGGCCAAGATCGTGATGCTCAGCGCCAAGGGCCAGCAGGCCGACCGCGCCGCCGGCTACTCAGCCGGGGCGGACGACTACCTGACCAAACCCTTCAGCCCGCTGGAATTGCTCCAGGTCGTCAACAAGATGATTGGCTGACGCGGCGTTGGGGTCGGGGCGAGTGGGTCGCCCCTTTTGCCGTTTTTCGCTGGTGCAGATTGATGGTGAGACCCATGCCGGGTCCTGCCCTCACCGCCCCTTCACCTCAAACTCCCCACGCAAGCCCGCCAGGGAGTCCCCACCCACCCACACATCCCGAACCCCCGTCTCCACGGCCCAACGGCGCGAAACCGGGCTCCAGAACTTCAGTTCATCCGGGCCCACCGGGAAGCTGACCACCCGCTTCTCGCCCGCAGCCAGCGTCACGCGCTGAAAGCCCTTCAACTCCCGCACCGGCCGCGCGGCACTGCCAGCGCGCTGGTGCACGTAGAGCTGCACGACCTCGTCGCCGGCCACGGCGCCGGTGTTCTCGACGGTGACGGACACCTGCAAGCGGCCGTCGGGATGGATCGCCGCGCGATCGAGCTTCATGTCGCTGTAGCGGAAGCTCGTGTAGCTCAAGCCAAAGCCGAAGGGGTATAGCGGCTTGGACGTGAGGTTCGCGTAGCGTGAGGTGAACTTGGGATCGGTCTCGTCCGCATGGGTGCGGTTGTGGTTGTAGTAGACCGGGGCGTGGCCGGTGCTGCGCGGCCAGCTCACGGGCAGCTTGCCGCCCGGGTTGACGGTACCCGAGAGCACGTCGGCAATCGCGTTGCCGCCCTCGGTGCCAGGGAACCAAGCCTCGACGATGGCGGGCACGTGCTCGGCGGCCCAGCTGATGTCGAGCGGCCGGCCGTTCAGCAGCACCAACACCACGGGCTTGCCGGTGGCGACGACCGCCTCCAGCAGCGCCTGTTGGTTGCCGCCCAAGCGCAGGTCGGAGGTGGATGCCGCTTCGCCGCTCATGTTGGCGCGCTCACCCAGCACCATCACCACGGCCTCGGCCTGCTGCGCGGCCTGCACGGCGCGCGCTTGCTCGGTGGCCATCTCGGCAGCGGGCATCAGGCTGGGCGCGGGCTTGCCTTGATCAGCATCCCAGGGCAGCGGGTAGGCGCGCTGCATGTCGCCGCCGCGCACGAAGTCGACGGTCGCCTGCGGCCAGCGGGCACGGATGCCTTCCAGCACCGACACCGCTGCGCCGGCCGCTTCGAGCGTCCAGGAGCCCTTGATGTCTTCGGCCGAATCGCCCAGCGGGCCGATGACGGCGATGCGCTTGAGGTTGGCCTTGAGCGGCAGCAGCGCGCCCTCGTTGCGCAGCAGCACGATGGACTTCTGCGCAGCCTCGCGCGTGGCGGCGCGGTGAGCTGGATCGTTGAGCACAGCGTCCTTGCGCGACGGGTCGCCATAGGGGCGCTCGAAGAGGCCCATCTGGACCTTCACGGCCAGCACCTCGCGCACCATGTCGTCCACCACCTTGATAGGCAGCTTGCCGGCCTTGACGAGGCCGGGCAGGTGCTTGAGATAAGTATTGCTGCCCATGTCCATACTCACGCCGCCGCTCAAGCCGCGCGCGGCCGCATCCACCTCGTCAGTCGCGTAGCCGTGGACCTTGAGCGAGTGCACGGCCCAGGCGTCGCTGATCACAAAGCCCTTGAAGCCCATCTCCTGGCGCAACACGTCGCGCAGCAGCCAGGCATTGCCCGAGGCCGGCACGTCGTTGAGCGTCATATAGGCCGACATCACCGTGCCGGCACCGGCGTCCACGGCGGCCTGGAAGGGCGGCAGGTAGACATTGCGCAACTGCACCTCGGGCACATAGACGGAGTCGTAGTCGCGCCCGCCGTCGGCCGCGCCGTAGGCGGCAAAGTGCTTGACGCTGGTCAGCACGCGCTCGGGCGTGCCGAGCTTGGGGCCCTGGAAGCCGCGCACCTGGGCGCGCGCCATCGCGATGCCCAGGAAGGTGTCCTCACCCGCACCTTCGACGATGCGGCCCCAGCGGGCATCACGCGCGATGTCCACCATGGGCGAGAAGGTCCAGTTGACGCCCGACACCCAGGACTCCCTGGCCGCCATGGCCTGGGCGCGCTCGACGAGGCCCGGGTCCCAGCTCGCGGCCATCCCCAGGGGCACGGGGAAGACGTTCTTGTAGCCATGGATCACGTCGAAGCCGAACAGCAGAGGGATGCCGAGCCGGCTCTCCTTCATGGCCACGCGCTGCATGCGCTCGATGTCGGCTGAGTTGATGGTCCAGAGCACCGAGCCCGCCTTGCCGGCGCGGATCAGCTCGTCGGTGGTTTCCTTGTTGGGGCCGGGCATGCCGGCACCGAGCTGCGTGAGCTGGCCGATCTTTTCGTCGAGCGTCATGCGCTTGAGCAAGGCCTCGACACGGCGCGTGACGGCTGCATCGGCCGGCGCCTGCCCAGCCTGGGCGCTGCTCACCAGGGAGGCCAGCGCAAGCAGCAGGGCACGGGGCAGCGAGAGGGGCAACGACACGGCGGATCGGGCTCGGCTCACGGGCGGTCTCCAATTTTTTGAAAGCGGTGCCAAACGGCAAAGGAGGCGACTCTAGCCAGCCGCCCCGGGGGCCGTGAATCAAGGCGCGGGTGATCCGCCTATAACATCGGACGATGCGCGGCGTGATCGGATCGACCGGGCCCATGATGCCCATGACCGGCTACTTCAACAGCCGGCGCGAGGCCCGTGGCTGGGCCGAGGGCAACCTCGCGCACTGGAACGGCTACTTCACGTTGCGGGGCAAGGGCGAGGTGGCCTTTGACGGCGAGACCGTGCAGACCCGCCCGGGCGAGCTGCTGCTGCTGGCCCCGGGCCACCCGCGCCGCTACCGCATCCCCGAGCCGCGCATGGGCTGGGAGTTCTACTGGCTGCACTTTCGCTCGACGCCCCGGCTGACGAGCCACCTGCCCTGGTTCGACCCCGCCACACGCTGGCAGCTGCACGCGGTGGCCGACGTGTCCTTGCGTGTCACCTTGGCGACGCAGTTGGAGGCGGCGCACCACTTCAACCTGACCGAGCCCGACCTGCCCGGCCGCGAGCCCATCGTCGAGGCGCTGCTGGAGGCCTTTTTGTTGCGCGTGGCGGCCGCGCAGGCGCGGCCTGAAGGCGCGCGCGAGATGGACCCGCGCATCGAGCAGGTGCTGGAGCAGTTCCACTGCGAGCTGGCCGCACCCTTCAATATCGACCGGCTGGCCGCGCATGCGGGCCTGTCGCGCTCGCAGTTCTGCCTGCTGTTCAGGCGCGGCACGGGGCTCTCGCCCCAGGCTTACATGGAGGCGCGGCGCCTGGAGATGGCGGCACACTATCTGCGCACCACCGCCCAGTCCGTCGCCGACGTGGCCGAGATGGTGGGCTTTGCCAGCCCGTTCTACTTCACCAACCGCTTTCGCCGCCGCTTTGGCCGCAGCCCGTCCGACTACCGGGCCGCACCGCAGGGCGCACGCTGACACCTCACCACCGCCGCCATGATCCGTCGCTCCCTGTTCCTGCTTGCCTTCCTGCTCCCCCTGGCCACCGCACGCGCGGCCGACGCGCCCCCCGCTGGCCCCGAGACCGAGTTCGCCTTCGAGGAGATCGTCACCATCGGCGCCGCCGTGCCGGTGGGCCGCACGCCGCGCGGGCAGCGCCAGTTCATCCCCATCACCGGCGGGCGCTTCGAAGGGCCGCGCCTCAAGGGCAAGGTGCTGTCCGGCGGCTGGGACTGGCAGCTGATCCGCCCCGACGGCCACATCGACATCGACGCCAGCTACTTCATCCAGGCCGACGACGGCACCGTCATTCACATCCACAACCGTGGCACGCTGTTCAAGCGCGGCGAAGGGGTCTACGACATCAAGACCTTCGTCAACTTCGAGGCACCGCTGGGCCCGCACCAGTGGCTCAACGAACACAGCTTCGTCGGCACGCTGGGCGGCGCGCCGGCCAGTGAAGGGCCGGCGGTGCGCATCCGCTTTTTCCGGATCAAGTGACGGGTGTGAAGCGCGTCACGCCGCGCTGCGGCTGACGCGCGCTTAGCCGCACGGGGCTGCACAGAATGTTCGGCTTGCCGCCGAGTGCGGCCGACTCGAACCTTCCGGCCCCCTGCCCCCTTGCCCATGCCCTACGCCTCGTCCAGTGCCCCCTCGTCCAGCGGCTTCTTTGCGCACCACGGTCTGTGGGCACCCGGTGTGCGGCTCTTCCGCCAGCTGCGCTTCCCGAGCAAGGCACTGCTGATCTCCGCCTGCTTTGCCTTGCCGCTATTGGGCCTCTTGGTCTGGCAACTGCTGAGCGGCGCTGCCGACGCCCGCGAAGCGCGCGAGGACGCGCTGCGCCAGCACGTCGAGGTGGCGCACGGCGTGCTGCAGTGGGCCTACGGGCTTGAGAAGGCCGGCACACCGCGTGAACAAGCCCAGGATGCCGCCCGCAAGGCGATTGCCCTGATGCGCTACGACGGCAATGAGTACTTCTGGCTCAACGACATGGAGCCTCGGGTGGTGATGCACCCCATCAAGCCCGAGCTGGACGGCAAGGAGGTAGGCGACCTGAAGGACCCGAACGGCAAGTACCTGTTCCGCGCCTTTGTGGACGTGGCCAAGCGCCAGGGCAAGGGCTTTGTCGAGTACCAGTGGCCGCGCCCGGGCAGCGAGGCGCCGGTGGACAAGCTCTCCTACGTGATGGCCTTTGAGCCCTGGGGCTGGGTACTGGGCACCGGCACCTATGTGGACGACCTGCGCACCGCGCTGCGCCAGCGTGTGACCCGCGTGGTCGTGGTGGCCCTGGTGGCGCTGCTGCTGGCGGGCTACTTGTTCTTCTCGTTCTACAAGGTGATGGGAGGCGGCCTGAGCGAAGTGCGCCGCTACCTCAACGCCATCGCCCAGGGCGACCTGACCCACCGGCCCCGCGCCTGGGGCAATGACGAGGCGGCCTGGCTGCTCAACGACCTGTCCACCATGCAGGACTCGCTGGCCACCGTGGTGGCGCGGGTGCGGGCCTCCAGCGACCGCATCGTCAGCTCCAGCGACGAGGTGGCACAAGGCGCGCAAGACCTCTCCACCCGCACCGAGGCAGCGGCCAGCAATCTCGCGCAGTCGGCCTCGTCGATGCAGCAGATCTCCACCACCGTGGCCAATGGCTCGGGCCTGATCGCCACCGCTGCCGACGTGGCGCGCCGCAATGCCGGCACCGCCACCGAAGGCGGCGCCGTGATGTCCGAAGTGGCCAGCACCATGGAGGAGATCCGCAGCGCCTCGGCCCGCATCGCCGACATCATCGGCACCATCGACGGCATCGCCTTCCAGACCAATATCCTGGCGCTGAACGCTGCTGTGGAGGCCGCTCGCGCCGGTGAGCAAGGCCGCGGCTTCGCCGTGGTGGCGGCCGAGGTGCGCTCGCTCGCGCAGCGCAGCGCGGGTGCCGCCAAGGAGATCAAGACCCTGATCCAGTCCAACGTCGAGAGCGTGGAGAGCGGCACCCAGACCGTGCGCCGCGCGGCCGGCACGATCCAGAACATCGTCGAAGAGTCCCGCAAGGTGGATGGCCTGCTGGCCGAGGTGGCCAACGGCTCGCGCGAGCAAAGCCAGGGCATCCAGCAGATCGGCGCCGCCGTCCAGCAGCTGCAGCAGAACACCGAGCAGAACGCCGGCCTCGTCGAGCAGACCGCTGCAGCCGCCGCCAGCATGAAGCAGCTGGCTGATGCGCTGGCTGACGAGGTCTCGCGCTTCCGTCTGCCGCAGGCCTGAGCCGGCTACCTGAGGCTGCTGCGCAGCGACGCGCTGGTGGCGCCCAAGCCCACAGCCTGCACCTGCACGCGCAAGGCTCCCGCTTGGCCTGCCCGCGTGCGCAAGATGGCAAGGGCCTGGCCGCTGAAGGCCTTGCGCGTCAGCGACGGGAAGGCCTCCAGGTCGGTCGCATCGCCGTTGTCCGTGGCCACGATCTCGCCCGGCCCTTCGAGGCTGAACTGCAGCCGGTTGTCGGCACGCGGCACGGGCTGGCCTTGCGCGTCGGTCACCTGCACGGTCACGAAAGCCAGGTCCTGCCCATCGGCCCGCAGCTCGGTGCGGTCCACGCTGACGCGCAGCTGGGCCGCCGGGCCCGCCGTGCGCACCGTGTCGGTGGCCCAGGGCTGGCCCTTGCGGTAGGCCACGAGCTTGAGCTCGCCCGGCTCGTAGACGACCTCATCCCAGCGCAGCCGGTACTCGAAAGCGCCCATCTTCTTGCGGCCGAGTGAGCGGCCGTTCAAGAACAGCTCGGCCTCGTCGCCGCTCGTGAAGGCATGCACCGGCGTGACCTGACCCACACGCTCGGGCCAGGTCCAGTGCGGCAGCAGATGGGCCATGGGCAGCTCGGGGCGCCAGCGGGCCTGGTAGAGGTAGGCGCGGTCTTTGGCGAAGCCGGCGAGGTCGAAGATGCCGCAGTAGCTGCTGCGCGAGTCGTAGTAGGGCGTGGGCTCGCCGAGGTGGTCGAAGCCCGTCCAGACGAACTCGCCGGCCACGAAGGGGTGACGGTCTTGCGCGGCAAAGACCTTGTCGGCCGAGGAGCCGAAGTCCACCGCATGCAGCTCGTAGCTGGACACCTGGCGGGCTTTGGAGTCGCCGCCCCGGCCATCGCGCGTGATCGAGGTGCTGGCCGTCGACACGGGGAAGAGGTAGACGCCCCGGCTGCTGAAGGCGGAGGCCGTCTCGGTGCTGACCACCGCTTTGCCCGGGAAGCGCGTGCGGAAGGGCTGGTACTGCGGCGGTGTGCGGATGCGGTCCGTGCCCTCGAACTCGGGCTCCTGGCGGATGCCTTCGCCCTGGTAGTTGAGGCCGATCACATCGACCTCGGCCGGCAGCGGCATGCTGGGCTTGGCGAAGTTCATGGCCGTGGTGGTGGGGCGCGTCGGGTCTTCCTCGCGCACGATCTGCACCAGGCGGCGCGCCACAACGGCGCCGCGCTCGCCGGTGTACTGCTCGCCCACTTCGTTGCCCACGCTCCAGAGCACGACCGAGGGGTGGTTGCGGTCGCGCCGCAGCATCGCGCGCAGGTCGGGCTCAGACCAGTCGGGGAAGACGAGGTGGAAGTCGAGCGGCGTCTTCTTCAGCTCCCACGAGTCGAAGATCTCGTTGATGACGAGCAGGCCCATCCGGTCGGTCAGCTCCAGCAGTTCGGGCGCGGGCGGGTTGTGCGAGAGCCGGATGGCGTTGACGCCGATGCCCTGCAGCAGCTCCAGCTGGCGCTCGGCCGCACGCAGGTTGAAGGCCGCGCCGAGAGCGCCCAGGTCGTGGTGGTTGTTGACGCCCTGGATGCGCACGTGCTGGCCGTTGACCAGCAGGCCCTGCTGCGGGTCGAAGCGGACCTCGCGGATGCCAAAGCGCGTCTCGTCGCGATCCACCACCTGGCCGCCTTGACGGACGCGCGTGATGCCCACATAGCGGTGCGGCTGTTGCTGCGGCAGCGGGCCCCAGAGCCGGGGCTTGAGGACCGTGGCCTCGCCCTTCAACGTCTGCTCGGCGCTGGCCGCGAGCTGCACGGTGGCAAAGCGGATGCGGGCCACGGCGGGGCCCTGGGGCTGGCCGTTGCTGCCGAGCGCGAAGAACTCGGTCTCCACCTGGGCGCGTGCCGCCTGGCTGCCACGGTTGGTGATGGTGACTTCCATCGTCAGCCTGGCCTTGTCGGCCGAGACCTCCGGCGTGCGCACGACCGTGCCCCAGTGGCCGATCTGCACTGGCGCCGTCTTGGTCAGCCAAACGTGGCGGTAGAGGCCGGCGCCTGGGTACCAGCGGGCGGACTCGGGCGGGTTGTCGAGCCGGATGGCGAGCTGGTTGGACTTGCCGGGCTCGGCATAGGGCGTGAGGTCCACCCGCCAGCTGTTGTAGCCATAGGGCCAGCCGCCCACCAGCTTGCCGTTGAGCCAGACGGTGGCATAGGCCATCGCGCCATCGACGTCGAGGTAGAGCGACTTGCCGGCGTCAGTGGCCGGGATGTCCAGCGCGCGCCGGTACCAGACCGGACCCCAGGTTTGCAGACGGCCCATGCCGCCATAGGGACCGGTGGGCAGGAAGGGGCCGGCTGCCGCCCAGTCGTGCGGCAGCGTGACGGCCTGCCAGGCGCTGTCATCAAAGTCGGGCCGCATCACGGCCAGCTCGGCGCCGGGGTGGCTTGCGGGGCGCAGATGCCGCTTGGCCGGGTCGCCGATGAAGGGGTTGGCGGTGGGCAGGATCCAGGGCTTGAGCACGCCCTCGCGGGACTGGGTCTGCACGGCCTCGTCGGGCCGCGCATCGGCCACCTTGCCGTCGGCCGACTGCGTCACCTCGGGCCGCACGTCGTAGATCAGGCGCGCAGCGGCGGGCTCGGGGTCGCCCTTGTGGAAGCGCCAGCCGGTGTCGAGCCGGATGCGCTCGCGCGGGGCGAGATCCGGCGTGTCAGGGGTGAGGCGCTGGGCCTGGGCTGGCAGGACCAGGCTGCATAGAAGCAGCGCGGCCAGGCACAAGCGCGGGCAAAGGCGGGAAACGGCGGCGTGGGGCATCGACAAAGGCGCGAGAGCGCAGGCGGCAAGCGCCGGATTCTGCCTACGCCCGCGCCGCCCCCAACAGCACTTCGGCCATCTCCGCCAGCGGCACCGAGCGCTCGGCCGCCGCCATCTCCACCGCAGCCTTGGGCATGCCGTAGACCACGCAGCTGGCCTCGTCCTGCGCATAGGTGTGGGCGCCGGCCTTGCGCATGGCCAGCAGGCCGCGCGCGCCGTCGTCGCCCATGCCGGTGAGCAGCGCGCCCACGGCGTTGCGGCCGGCGCATTGGGCCACCGAGCGCAGCAGCACATCCACCGACGGGCGGTGGTGGTTGACCAGGGGTCCGTCCCGCACCTCGACCAGGTATTGCGCGCCACTGCGGCGCAGCATCATGTGGTGGGCACCGGGCGCGATGAGCACGCGGCCGGGCAGCACGCGGTCGCCGTCCTTGGCTTCCAGCACGTCCAGCCCGGTGCAGCCGCGCAGGCGCTCGGCAAAGGCCTTGGTGAACTGCGCCGGCATGTGCTGCACGATGACGATGCCAGGCGGTGCGGCATTGCGGGCCGCCAGTTGCCGCAGCAGGCTCTCCAGGGTCTGCACGCCGCCGGTCGAAGCACCGAGCGCGATCAGGCTGTCGGTCGTCTGGGCCATGGCCATGTTGGTGTCGGCCGGGCTGGGCAGCGGGGCACGGGCCGGCGCGCCGGCGGCCATGGGCGTGGCGGGCGGCATGGGTGGCATGGGAACCAAGGCACGCAGGTTGGCCCGCCCGGCCGCCGTCACGGCGGCGACGAGGCCGTTGCCGGCGTCCTCCAGGAAGCTGCGCAGGCCGATCTTGGGCTTGGTGACAAAGCTCACCGCGCCGGCGGCCAGGGCCTGCAAGGTGGTCTCGCAGCCGGCCTCGGTCAGCGTCGAGCACATCACCACCGGTGTGGGCCGCTCGGCCATCAGCTTGCGCAAGAAGCTGATGCCGTCCATGCGCGGCATCTCCACGTCGAGCACGATCACGTCGGGCCAGTCGGCCTGCAGCTTGGGCCAGGCAAAGAGCGGGTCGCTGGCGGTGATGCAGACCTCGATGCCGGCCTTCTCCAGCAGCTCGGTCAGGTGCTTGCGCACCACGGCGGAGTCATCGATGACGGCCACTCGCAAGGCGCACATCAGCTGTCCCTCGCGGTGACCTTGACCGGCGGGCCGCGCCGCACATCGACGAGGCCGGTGCGCAGGTCAATGCTGACGTGGCGCGGCACGTCGTCGCCCACGTCGATGCCGTCAATCTGGAAGCCGTAGCGGTCGATCATGGTCCAGGCCTGCTCGATGTTGCGCTCGCCGACGTTGAACTTGGTCTGCGTGGCGCCCGAGAGCGTGTCGGCGCCGCCGTAGAGGTGGCAGATGAAGTCGCTGGGCTTGGCGCCGGCGCGCTCGATGGCATTGAGCAGGGTCAGCACGGCTTCGTCGCCATAGCGGCCATCGAGTTTCTCCTCGGGGCGGCGCACGCGGTTGGGCAGCAGGTAGTGGCACATGCCGCCCAGCTGCCGCTGCGGGTGCCACAGCGTGATGGCAACGCAGGAGCCGAGCAGGGTCTTGAGCAAATGGCGCTGGCCAAAGTAGAGCTCGCCGGGCAGCAGGCTGATGACCGGGCTGCTGCTGGCGTGCCAGCCGATGGTCTGCGATGGCAAGGGCGCAGGCGGGCTACTCATGGCGGTAGATGGCGGGGGCCACAGGTGCCAGCGGCAGGCCCAGGCCCGAGAGCGACTCGGCATGCCCGGTGTAGAGCACGCCGTCGGGCTTGAGCTTGGTGATCACGCGCCGCACGATGTCGGCCTTGGCCGCGGGCTCGAAGTAGATGAGCACGTTGCGCAGGAAGATGACGTCGAACATCGGCAGCTGATCGGGCAGCGGCTGTGTGAGGTTGGCGCACTGGAAATCCACCCGCGCACGCAGCTTGCGGTCGATCAGCATCTGGCCCTCGTAGGGCCCTTCGCCGCGCAGGCAGTAGCGCCGCAAGAAATCCTGCGACAGGCTTTGCGCACGGTCCAGCGCATACAGGCCCGTGCGCGCGGCCGCCACCACGGTGGTGGACAGGTCGGTGCCGTGGATGCGCCAGGGCGTATCGCCCAGCGTGTCGTCCAGCTGCATGGCGGCGCTGTAGGCCTCCTCGCCCGAGGAGCTGGCGGCACTCCAGACGCGGAAATCGCCCTTGCGGCCCTGCGGGCCCGAGTGCTTGCGGGCGCGCTCGCGCAGGTCGGCAAAGTGCGCGGGCTCGCGAAAGAAATAGGTCTCGTTGGTGGTGAGCCGGTCCACCACGGCCACCTCGGCGGCCTTGGGCAGTTGGCCACGCGTCAGGCGCTCGATGAAGCTGTCGAGGTCGTCGTGGCCGTGCTCCAGCGCCAGGCGGTGCAGGCGGCTCAGCACCAGCGCGCGCTTGGCATCGGTCAGGCGGATGCCCGAGACCCTCCAGAAGTAGTCGCAGACGCTGCGGAAGGCGGCGTCGGAGAGCTTGCTCATCCCGCCCTCTGCCCGTGCCCCTGCGACTGCCCTTGCGACTGCCCCTGCCCGATCAGGCGCGCCAACTCGGGCGGCGACAGCGTGTGCGCCAGGTTCAGCAAGCAGGCATAGCTGTCACGCACATTGACCATGCCGGCCACGAAGGCGGGCGGCACCAGCATGCCCAGCGGCGGCACGGCCTCGACGGCCGTGGACTCGACGTCCAGCACCTCGAAGACGGCGTCCACCAGCAGGCCCATGGCCAGCATGTCATGACCCTGGGAGTCGGGCACCTCGACCACGACGATGGCGCTGCGCTTTTCCACCACGGCCCGCCCGAAGCCAAAGCGTGCGTGCAGGTCCACCACCGGAATCACGGCGCCGCGCAGGTTCATCACGCCGTGCAGGAAGTCGGGCGTGCGCGGCAGCACCGTCAGCCGGCCATGCTCCAGGATCTCGCGCACCACATCGATGGGCACCAGCAGCTGGGCCTGCCCACAGGCAAGCCGCAGCATCTGGCGCAGGCCGGTAGCGGCGTTCGATTCGACGAGGTCTGCGACGCTCATGTGACCTCAGAAGCGCTTGAACTTGGACTCATCGACGCCCCCTTGCGGCTGGGCGCCGTCCGGGCCGTCACTGCCCCAGGGCCGGGCCGAGGTCTGGCCCTGGCGGCTGCGCGGGCGGGCACTGCTGCCCGGTGCGGGCCGCGCCGGAGCAGCGGGCTCTGGGCGGGCGGCGGGCTCGCTGCGGCGGCCGCGGGCTGGGGCTGCGGCATCGCCACCGCCGCCTGACCGAAGCAGCTTGAAGTAAGCCATCAGCTCCTGCAACTGCGTGGCCTGGGCCGACAGCTCCTCGGCGGTGGCAGACAGCTGCTCGGAGGCCGAGGCGGTCTGCTGCGTGGAGCTGGACAGGTGGTTCATGGCGCCGGTGATCTGCTGCACGCCGTCGGCCTGTTCGCCCGACGCGGCTGAGATCTCCTGCACCAGTTCGCTGGTCTTCTGGATGGACGGCACCATGGAGCTGAGCAGATGCCCAGCCTCCTCGGCGAGCTTGACGCTGGAGCCGGCCAGGTTGCCGATCTCCTGCGCCGCCACCTGGCTGCGCTCGGCGAGCTTGCGCACCTCGGCCGCGACGACCGCAAAGCCTTTGCCGTGCTCGCCAGCCCGTGCAGCTTCGATGGCTGCGTTGAGTGCGAGCAGGTTGGTCTGGTAGGCGATGTCGTCAATGATGGAGATCTTGGTGGCGATCTGCTTCATGGCGTCGGCTGTCTGGCTGACGACCTGGCCGCCTTGCATGGCCTCGCCCGAGGCCTGGGTGGCCATGCGGTCGGTGACGTTGGCGTTGTCTGCGTTTTGCTTGACGCTGGCAGCCATTTCCTGCAGCGAGGCGGTGGTCTCTTCGACGCTGGCGGCCTGCTGCGAGGCCGAGTGCGACAGCGACTGCGAGGTCTGCGAGACCTGCTCGGCAGCAGCGTTGAGCTGCTCGGCCGCCACCGTCACTTCGCGGATGGTGCCGGACACCGTGTCCACCAGGGTGTTGAAGCGCTCGCCCAGCATGCTGAAGAAGGCGTCCTTGCCCTCCAGCTCGATGCGCTGCGTGAAGTCACCTTGCACCGCGCCTTCGACGATCTGATTGATCTCGTGCTCGGCCGCCACCTCGGCCGTGCGGTCCTTCCACTCCACGACGGTTCCCAGGCGCGCGCCCTGCGCATCGACGATGGGGTTGGCCACCAGGGAGAAGGTCAGGCCACTGATCTGGATCTCGGTGCGGTGCTCCGCCTTGAGCGCGCCGAGCAGGTTGCGCTGATGCGCCGGATTGCGGTGGAAGCTGTCGAAGTTGGCGCCCAGCAGCCGGCTTGCATCGAACTGCGGCAGCACCTTGCGCAAACTAGCCTCGTTACGCTGCATCATGGCCTGCACCGAGTGGTTCAGGTAGACGATGTGGCCGTCGGCGCCAGCAATCATCACGTTGGTGGAGCAGGTGTCGAGCGCCTGCTTGACGCGGGCGTTCTCAGCGGCCATGGCCTGCTCGCGCTCCTGCGCCGCCAGCTCGGCGGTGATGTCCTTCCACTCCACCACCATGCCCAGGCGCTTGCCCTGGCGCACGATGGGATTCACGATCAGGTCAAAGCGCCGGCCCCCGATGTGCAGGCGCGTCTTGTGCACGCCGCTCAGCCGGTCCAGCATGCCGCGCTGGTGCGAGGGCTGCTTGTGGAAGCTGTCGATATTGGTGCCCACCACGGTGGCGGCGCTGAACTGCGGCAGGTCCTTGCGGATGTCGGGCTCGGCGGTGGCCAGCATGGCCTGCAGCGAGGCATTGGTGTAGATGATGTTGTAGCTGGCGTCGGCCACCATCATGTTGGTGGCGGCCACATCCAGCGCCTGGCGGATGCGCTCGGCGTCCTCGGCGCGGCGCCGCGTGTCAGCGAACTCGAAGCCGAGCCGCGTCTGCACGCGCCGCAGCGCCATCATCATTTCGCCGGTCTCGTCACGGCTGCCTCGCTCCACGATGCCATCGAAGTTGCCCTGCCCGAACTGCTCCAGTTGATCTCCGGCGGTGCGCAGCACGCGCGCCACGCGCGCCACGGTCTGCAGCACCAAGGCAGCCGCGAGCGCCGCCACTCCGAAGAAGAAGCCGGCCCCCAGCAGATTGCGGCTCAGCAGCACACCGCCCATGGCGCCTGCCACCAGCAGCGCAACCATCAAGATCGCAAAGCGCTGCAACAGGGCCAGTTGCTGCCAGGTCCGCGCCAGACCTGACAGCCATGAGGTCTTGACCGCCACGCCGTCCTGGATCCTGAGCCCACTGGCACGGCCCTCGCGGAAGCGTCGGTACAGCTCGTCAGCGGCGTCCACCTGAGTCCGCGTCGGGCGCGTGCGCACGGACATATAGCCAACGACTGCGCCTCCCTCCTTGACCGGCGTGGCATTGGCCACCACCCAGTAGTGGTCGCCGTTCTTGCAGCGGTTCTTGACCAGGCCGGTCCAGGGCCGCCCGGCCTTGAGCGTGGTCCACAGGTCCTCGAAGGCCTCCTCCGGCATGTCGGGGTGGCGCACGATGTTGTGCGGCTGGCCGATCAGCTCGTCGGTGGTGAAGCCACTCGCCTCGATGAAGTCGTCATTGACGTAGGTGATGCGGCCCTTGAGGTCGGTCTTGGAGACGATGGTCATGCCATCCCTCAGCACGTACTCCTGCTGGGTCACGGGCAAGTTGCTGCGCATGGGGACTGCTCCTTGGTGGCGACGGCTGGGCGCTTATCAGCGCCGCTGTCGCGTTCCGGGCGCCGAGACGTCGGCGTCGATCTTGAAATAGGCCATCAGCTCCTGCAGCTGTGTGGCCTGGGCTGACAGCTCCTCGGCAGTGGCAGACAGCTGCTCGGAGGCCGAGGCCGTCTGCTGCGTGGAGCTGGACAGGTGGTTCATGGCGCCGGTGATCTGCTGCACGCCGTCGGCCTGTTCGCCCGACGCGGCTGAGATCTCCTGCACCAGTTCGCTGGTCTTCTGGATGGACGGCACCATGGAGCTGAGCAGATGCCCAGCCTCCTCGGCGAGCTTGACGCTGGAGCCGGCCAGGTTGCCGATCTCCTGCGCCGCCACCTGGCTGCGCTCGGCGAGCTTGCGCACCTCGGCCGCGACGACCGCAAAGCCCTTGCCGTGCTCGCCAGCCCGCGCAGCTTCGATGGCAGCGTTGAGCGCGAGCAGGTTGGTCTGGTAGGCGATGTCGTCAATGATGGAGATCTTGGTGGCAATCTGCTTCATCGCGTCGGCTGTCTGGCTGACGACCTGGCCGCCTTGCATGGCCTCGCCCGAGGCCTGGGTGGCCATGCGGTCGGTGACGTTGGCGTTGTCTGCGTTTTGCTTGACGCTGGCGGCCATCTCCTGCAGCGAGGCGGTGGTCTCTTCGACGCTGGCGGCCTGCTGCGAGGCCGAGTGCGACAGCGACTGCGAGGTCTGCGAGACCTGCTCGGCGGCAGCGTTGAGCTGCTCGGCCGCCACCGTCACTTCGCGGATGGTGCCGGACACCGTGTCCACCAGGGTGTTGAAGCGCTCGCCCAGCACCCGGAAGAAGGGCTCCTTGCCTTCGAGCTCAATGCGCTGGGTGAAGTCGCCGCCCACGGTGGCCTCGACGATCTGGCTCATCTCGCGCTCGGCGGCCACTTCGCCGGTGCGGTCCTTCCACTCCACCACGGTGCCCAGGCGCTTGCCTTGGTCGTCGAGGATGGGGTTGGCCACCAGGGAGAAGGTCAGCCCGCTGACCTGGATCTCGGTGCGGTGTTCGCCCTTGAGGTTGCCCAGCAGGTTGCGCTGGTGGCCGGGGTTGCGGTGGAAGGCATCGAAGTTGGCGCCCATCAGGCGGCGCGCGTCGAACTGCGGCAGCGACTTGCGCAGCGCGCCCTCGTTGCGCTGCATCATGGCCTGCACCGAGTGGTTCAAATAGACGATGTGGCCGTCGGCGCCAGCGATCATCACGTTGGTGGAGCAGGTGTCGAGCGCCTGGCGCACGCGCGAGTTCTCGGCAGCCACGGCGGCGGCGGCCTCCTGAGCGGCCAGCTCCTCGGTGCGGTCCACCCACTCGACGATGGTGCCGGCGCGCTGACCCTGGGCATCAAAGACGTGGCTGAAGCCCAGGTCGAACACGCGGGCGCCCAGCTTGACGCGCGCGGTGTGCGTGCCCTTGAGTTGCTCGAGCGTGCCGTGCAGCTGGCTGGGGTTGTTGTGGAAGCCTTCGATGCTGGCGCCCATCAGCTCGGCCACGGCAAAGCGCGGCACGCTGGCGCGGATCTCGGCTTCGTGGCGGCCCAGCATCGCTTGCAGCGACTTGTTGGCGTAGAGCACGCGGTAGTCCGGGCCGGCCAGCATCACGGCGGTGGCCGAGTTGTCGAGCGCCTCCTTGATGCGGCCGTTCTCGGCGCTGATGCGAGCGTCGCGCGCGATGCGGTCCTTGAGCTGGCTCTGCATGTCGCCCATGGCGGCCAGCAGGCGGCCCACTTCGTCGCGGGCGCTGTCGTGGGTGTCGAAGTCCAGGTCACCCGAGGCCACGGCCTGCGCGGCGCGCACCGCGCGCTGCATGGGCACGCTCACGGAACGCACGATAACCACGCCGACGGCCAAACCAGCGGCCAACAGCGCCAACAGGCTGCCCAGAAGGATGTTGCGGTTGCGTGTGCCGCTGTGGATGCGTTCGTGCAGCAGGTCTTCCAGCGCATTGGTCGCCGCTACATGCAGCTCATACTGTGCGTTCACCGCACGGGTGCCGAGCGCAAACAGGTCCGACCCCGACATGCCGGGCTTGCTGCTCATCACCTCGGCACGTGCCTTCTCGTCGAAGCTCCGGCCCGAGGCCTCGGCTTCGCGCAAAGCCTGGTCCAACTTGGTCTTGAGCTCAGGGCGAAGGGCGATTGCCTTGTCCAGCTGCTGCTTGGCACGCGCCAACCAGAACTCGGCGTTGCGCGCGATGTTGACCACATCGGCGCGGTCAACACCGCTGACGTCCTTGCTCTGCTGCAACTGCACCAGCAAGGCTGCACCGCGCCCGCGGGCAGACGCCAGGGCCTCGGCGACTTGCGGCAGCGAGTCCACCACCGTCGTGACCACGTAGTAGCTTTCTGCCACGGGGTCCAAAGCCAAGCCGGACTCATCGCCGATGACCTCGATCAAACCCAAGGCACGGCGCACCAACTCGCCATGCGCTGCAAAGCTGGCTCCAACATCCAGCTGCTTGGCGCCAACTCGCTCAGCCACCTGCTGATAGTCACGCGCCAGCGTCTGCAGGGCTGCCATGCTGTTCTTGTAGCCACCGCTGGCTGTCAGCAACTTGCCAAGCTCGTCGAGCTGGCGCTGAACAGCCGCCGCCGACTCGCGCCGCCGACTGACGGCGTCTGCGTCCCCCTGCAGTGCCATGCCAGAGAGGCCGCGATGCGTCTGCAGCTCCTTCATCAGCAGCAGCGAAGGCCGGATGTAGTCGAGGCCACCATCCTCTTCAACAGCCACCCGGATCTGCTCATTCTCGTCGTGGACGACGTGGTAAAGCGGCACCGACGTTGCCACCACGCCGATCAGACCCAGTAACAGGAAGCGCTGCCACAGCAGCAACTTGCGGAAGGCATTCAACATGGTCGTTCTTTCGCCAGTTGTCCGTGATGAGGAGATGGGCTCTGGGCGTCCAGAGCCTGCGCATGGGCCAGCAGCCCGCCGATGTCGAGCACCAGGGCTACATCGCCGGAGCCGAGGATGGTGGAGCCGGCCAGGGCCTTGAGGTGCTCGAAGATGCTGGAGAGCGGCTTGATGACGGTCTGGTGCTCGCCCATGAGGCGGTCCACCACCAGGCCGACGCGCTGGTCAGCGTGGCGCACGACCACGACGCTGCGGCGCGAGCTGGCCGTCAGCGGTGTGGGCTCGACGCCGTAGAAGCGCGCCAGGTCCAGCCAGGGCAGCACCTCGCCGCGCAGATTGAAGGTGCCGCTGACGCGCCGTGAGTCGTCGTGCTCGGGTGGCACGTCGATGCACTCCGACACCGAAGCCAGCGGCAGCACATAGTGCACGCCACCCACCAGGGTGAGGAAGCCATCGATCATGGCCAGGGTCAGCGGCAGGTTGATGCGCGTGGTGGTGCCGTGCCCGGTTTCGCTGGACAGCTGGATGGTGCCGCGCAGCGACTCGATGTTGCGCTTGACGACGTCCATGCCCACGCCGCGCCCGGAGATGTCGGTCACAGCATCGGCCGTCGAGAAGCCGGGCAGGAAGATCAGCTGCCAGACCTCGTGGTCGCTCAGGGTCTGGCCTGGCTGAACGAGGCCGCGCTCCAGCGCCTTGGCCAGGATGCGCTCGCGCGCCAGGCCCTTGCCGTCGTCAGCCACCTCAATGACGATGGCGCCCGCCTTCTGGTAGGCATTGAGGGTCAGGCGCCCGGTGGCGGCCTTGCCGGCGGCGATGCGGTCGGCGGCCAGCTCGATGCCGTGGTCCAGGCTGTTGCGCACCAGGTGCATCAGCGGGTCGGCGATCTGTTCGACCATGGACTTGTCGAGTTCGGTGTCGCCGCCGCTCACCACCAGTTCAATGTCCTTGCCCAGCTGCTTGGAGAGGTCGCGCACCACGCGGTGGAAGCGGCCAAAGGTCTCGCCAATGGGCACCATGCGCAGGCCCAGCGCGGCATCGCGCGTGTCCTGCACCAGGGTCATCACGCGCTCGGCGGCTTCCAGCAGCGGGGTCGATTGTTCGAGGTGGGCCACCATCTGGGCGCCGGAGCCGGCAATCACCAACTCGCCGATCAGGTCGATCAGGTGGTCAAGCTTGTCGGCCCGCACGCGCACGAAGCGGGTCTCGTCGCCGGCGCGGCGGTCGCGGCCGCCATTGCGCCGGTCGCCCTCGCCACTGCGGCGGTCATTGCGGTTGCTGGGCGCGTTGGGGTCACGCCGCTCGATGTGGGGCACGGCGGCGGGGGCGTCGTCCTCCGCCGCATCCGGCGCAGCGGCCGGCTCGATGCGCAGCGGAAAGCGCAGGCCCAGGGCCTCCCAGCAGGCAAAGAGCGCGGCGCGCGCCTCGGCCGCATCGCCGCAGCGGTGCTGGGCTAGGTCTTCAAAGTCGGCGGGGGGGCTGCCGGGCGGCAGGATGCGCAGGTCGCAGTCGTCGAGCGCGAACTCGAACACCGATTCCAGCTCCTCGCGGCTGGTGCTGTCACTGAGCAGGCGCAGCTCGAAGCCGATGTGGCAGGCCTCGGCATCCAGGCTGTCCAAAGCGGGGATGGTCTCGGACAGCAGGCGGATGCGTGAGGCATCGCCGAGCTTGGCCAGGTAGCGCAGGAAGGCCAGCGGGTCGAGCCCATTGCGCAGCGCATCAGGCCCGAAGCGAACGGACAGATGCCAGCACGGCGGGGCATCCGGGGTGGCCTCGTGTTCAACCGCATGGGCCAGCGCGGGGGCTGGCGCGGGCGCCGATGCAGGGGGCGGGGCGCCGCGCAGCGCACGCAGGCGCGCAACCAGCGCCAAACCCAGGGCGTCGGTGTCAGGCGAGGGCTCGGCGTCACTCAACTCCGCCAGCAAGCGGCTGATCTGGTCGCGGCTGTCGAGCAGCACGGCCACAACGGGCTCGGAGAGCACCAGCTCACCCGAGCGCAGGGCTTCGAGCAGGGTCTCGGCCTCGTGGGTGAACTGCACGACACGGGTGAAGCCGAACAGGCCCGCCGTGCCCTTGATGGTGTGGGCGGCGCGGAAGGCGGCGTTGAGGCTCTCGGCATCGGACGGGTCGGACTCCAGCACCAGCATGGCGTCCTCGAACTGCTGAAGCATCTCCTGCGCTTCGTCGCTGAAGCCAGCCACGGCCTGGGCCAGGATCTCGGCGTCGTCATCGCTCATGCCCATGCTCATGCTCACCTCAGTCGGCAAAGGCCAAGGGTTCGAGGCTCTGGTCCAGCCCGTAGGTCTGCAACGCGGCCAACACCACGGCGCTGGGCGATTGCAGGCTCAAGGTCTGGCCTTGCTGCACCAGGCCGCGCTTGAGCGCCAGCATCAGCTGCAGGGCCGCGCTGTCGAACTCCTGCACGGCCGAGGCGTCGAGCACCCAGGGCTGCGGCGCGTCAGCGGCATCCAGCAGGCGCGGCAGCCAGTCGGCATGCAGGGCCGAGGCTTGCACGATGTTGAAGTCGGCCGGCGCGAGCAAGCTGACGCCGCCAGACGCGGCTGTGGCCGCCGGCTTGCGTGAGGCTGCCTTGCGGGCCATGGCTCAGACGCAGAGCTTGTTGACAGCGTCCACCAACTGCGAGGGCTGGAAGGGCTTGGTGATCCAGGCGCGCGCGCCCGCCGCCTTGCCCTCGGCCTTCTTGGCCTCCTGGGATTCCGTGGTCAGCATGATCACGGGCACAAACTTGTGAGCCGGCAAGGTCTTCAAGGTCTTGAGGAAGGTCAGCCCGTCCATGTTGGGCATGTTCACGTCACACACGATGAGATTGACCTTGGCGCCCGCCAGCTTGGCCAGCGCGTCCTTGCCGTCACCGGCCTCCATCACCGTGTAGCCAGCCTTTTGCAGCGCCAGCTTCACCACGGTGCGAAAGCTGCCCGAGTCGTCGACGACCATGATGGTTTTGCTCATATCCGTTCAACCTCTTCACATCAAAAGAACTGGACGCCACCGGTCGTTGCAGCCGGCCGCTCACCCTGGTGAACGGCCACCTGCTCGGCGGTGGTGTAGGTGGATTTCAGGTGCGCCAACCACTGCTCGACGGCTGCGGCATCCAGGGTTTCGGCCTGCTTCAGCTGCTCGGCCATGCGTTGCTGGTCAAGCTTGATGACGTCGATCATTTGCCCCACGCGGTCCACCATCTGCATGCCTTGCAGGGCGGCATCGCAGAGCGCTTCGGAGCGGGTGACGGCCAGGTGCGTATGCGCCTTGTCAGGCACGGGCAGCTCCAGCGCCTGTTTAAGGTTCTCCTGCTCCTGCATGAGGCCGGCAAAGTCGGACATCACACGCTCGCCGCCCTCGCGCAGCTCGGTGCCCAGCAGGTCGAGCTGCTTGCTCCAGAGCGGCAGCACACGCTGCAGCAGCTCGTGCGTGCGAGCGCGCGCGGCTTCGGTCGGGTCGGCCACGGGGGGACGCAGGATGGGCGCCGGCGGCCACAGCGCCGCGAGCCAGGCAATGCAGGGCAAGGCAAAGAGGGCCAGCCAATCGCCGTGCAGGGCCAGCACCACCGACAGCAATACCAGCAGCACCAGCACGGCATGCGCATAGCGGCGCGCCCGCGCAAGCTTCGCGACGGTCTCGTGCGAGTCAGAGAGCGTCAGCATGGGGTGCGCAATGCAACGGGGGCCGGCAGCATGTCTGGAATCCTCCCGGCTTCATCGCGACCACTTGATGAAGCCTTGCCGGCCAGCATAGGAACTTACGCGCTGTCTGAACGGAGCAAGTGGGCCGGATGTGTGCGTTTGTTCCGGTCCGGCGCGCCCCGGGTGCCGGGTGTTGCGGGGCACGGCGTGCGCATTGCGCTCGGGCCAATCGGGGGTGCTGCATGCTGCCAACTTCCAGGAGCCGGCAACGCCAGCCGCCCGGGCGCGGGCAGCCATGAGTCGATCAACGGCAGTCGGCCAATTTAGTCAGGCCTGCCCCGCCGCGGCCGGCGTGCCGCAGCGCGGCCGTGAAAAACTTGGCGGCGGCGGCGCCCTCGATGGCGAGGCACTGTGATACCTGATCGAGCCGCTGTGGCATTGCAGGCCGGGTCAGGGCCGGGTAAGCAGGTAAGGCTTAGCGCTTGCCGCCCGGGCGCGGCGGGCTGCGGCGCGGGCCAGCCCCGGGGCGCGCGGGGCGCGGCGTGCTGCCGCCCTTGAGCGGACGCGACACGTCGGCCAGCATCAGCACGGCGCTGACCAGGCCCTCCACCGCCTCGTCCAGGTCGGCCGGCGGCTCCAGGGACTCGATCTCTTCGAGCAGGTCGTCGGCGTCTTCGAGATCGTCGGGGTCCAGGTGCATGTAGAGCGCGGCCAAGGGCTCCAGCAGCGCGCTCTCAGGAAAGTTCATCAGCGCGGGGTGGCATTCCATGGCGTGGGCAAAGCCCGCCACCCAGGGCAGCACGGTCTCGCTGGGGTTGGGATCGCCGTCGCCCTCGCCGTCCAGCTCAAATACCCAGGGGTCGAACCACTGCCGCGCGGAGATGGCCAGGTTCAGCTCGCGGTGGCGCCGCCGCAGCAGGGCGACGAGTTCGTCGTCCGCCCGGCCATCAAAGCGGCCATCGGCGTCCAGCAGCGGTGGCAGCCACTGCGCAATGGGCACGGCCTCGGGCTGCAGCAGCACGCCGCAGAGGTAGCCGTCGAGCATGCTGACGTCAAGCGGCTCGCAGGGCGCGGGCAAGGCATCCAGCAGGTCCTGCAGGTGGCTGAGATCGATGTCGGGGCTGTGGTCTGCAGGCATGGGGCCGGATCTTAGTCAGACGGACTGCACGATATTGCGGCCCTGTGACTTGGCCAGGTAGAGCCCCGCATCGGCCCGTGCCAGCACGGCCTCGGCATTGGCGTCGCCGGGCTCGACCTCGGCAATGCCGAAGCTGGCGCTCAGCGGCCAGGCCTGGCCCTTCCACGCAAAGGCGCGCTCGGCCAGCAGGGTGCGCATGCGGTCGGCCACCAGGGCGGCGCCGGCCAGGCTGGTACGCGGCAGCAGCACCGCAAACTCTTCGCCGCCCAAGCGGCCCAGGCGGTCCACCTCGCGCAGGCAGGGCGACACGGCCTGCACCATGAGGCGCAGCGCCGCATCGCCGGCGGCGTGGCCGAGGTTGTCGTTCAGGCGTTTGAAGTGGTCCATGTCGAGCATGACCAGGGCATAGGGCTCGTTGCGCCGGGCGTCGTGGTGGGCACGCACCAGGGCGGCCTCGAAGGCGCGGCGGTTCAGGGCACCGGTGAGCACATCGCTCTCGTGCAGCTGCTGGATGCGCAGCACCAGCCGCAGCAGCACGAGGAAGGCCAGCGAGGTGTTCTGCAGCAGGACCACGACGATGGCGATCCACAGAAAGCTGTCGTCCAGCAGCTGCAGACCCCGCACGGCGGCCAACGTGCCGGGGAAGAAGCCCAGCTCCAGCCCCCGCAGCGCCAGCAGCAGGCCGGTCAGGAGCAGCGGCGCCCAGAGCACGAAGGCATAGCGCTCGGCATCGTTGCGGATCAGCGGGCGGCTGCGCAGGCTGGCGGCGGCGGCCAGCGCAAAGCCGGCCGAGGCCAGCAGGGCCAGCGCCGTCTGCGCCACGCCCGGCAGCCAGGCCAGCGCAAGGCCCACGATCAACAGGCTCCCCAGCGTCAAGGGCCAGGAGGCGGGGCCGCGTGTCATGCGCTGCACACCGTGGTGCAGCAGCACGAAGCTGGCCACGCCCAGCATGTCGCTCGGCCACTGGGTCCAGGCGTCCGGCGCCCGGCCACTCAGGCTGAGCAAGGCGATGGATGCCGCCTGTGCCAGGTTGGCTGCCGCCACACAGTAGGACGCCTGCGGCGCGATGCGCGCCACCGTGGCCATGCACAGCCAGATGACGCTGGACACAACGCAGATCATCACGATCGCGAGCAGCAGCGAGTGGGTCTCGGGCGCGCCAATCATGCGGCGCCCTCCGGCAGGGCGGGGCCTGAGCCGCCCGCTTCAGCGGCTTGCGCCGGCTCCCCCGCCACGCACACGCAGTTGCGCCCGGCGGCCTTGGCGCGGTAGAGCTCGGCATCGACCCGGGCCAGCGTGGCATCGCCCGTTTCGTCGCCGGTGGCGGGCAGGGCGACGCCAAAGCTGGCCGTGATGGGGATGCTGAGCCCCTTCCAGCGCAAGGGCGTCTGCGCCAGGCGGCTGCGCATGCGCTCGGCGATCGAGGCGGCCAGGGTCAGGTCAGCCCCCGGCAGCACCACGCAGAATTCCTCGCCCCCGATGCGGGCAAGTTGGTCGCTCTCGCGCAGGCTGCTGCGCCACAGGCGCACGCAATGCTTGAGCGCCGCGTCGCCCACCGCATGGCCGTGCTGGTCGTTGATGCGCTTGAAGAAGTCGATGTCGATCATCACCAACGCAAAGGGCCGGCCACGCCGCAGCCAGGCCAGCGCCGTCAGCAGGGCCG
This sequence comes from Roseateles paludis, assembly GCF_039872745.1. Lineage (NCBI taxonomy): Bacteria > Pseudomonadati > Pseudomonadota > Betaproteobacteria > Burkholderiales > Sphaerotilaceae > Roseateles > Roseateles paludis. The sequence continues at coordinate 1,071,923 of NZ_JBDPZD010000002.1, forward strand.
ACTCAAACGCGCGGCGGCTCAAGGCGCCGGTCAGGCCGTCCAGCCGCACCAGGGTCTGCACGCGCGACACCAGGCGCCACAGCAGCAGGATCAGCACGCTCAGCGACACGCCGGCATGCAGCAGCCACGACAAGGCGATCGTCAGCGCCGTGGGTTGCCCCTGCTGCATGAAGTGCTCGCCCCAAGCCGGCACGTAGAAGGCCGCCGACCGCACCAGGCCATAGACCGCCCAGCCCACGAAAGGCAACGCCAAGCCCAGCGACACCCCCAACGGCAGCCGGCGCCACAACGTCCGGCGCAGCTGGACGCAGGCGTCCGCCGTCAGGATGACCAGACAGAGGCCGGCCGCCAGGCGCGCCACATCGCCCCGGCCCACGATGCCCGAGACTAGCACCACCACGGCCGCCAGGCCCGCGACGGCCCAGGGCAGCCGCCGCCCCTTGCGCACCTGCAGGATGCGCTGCCAGGCGATCACCAGGGCCAGCGTGCTGCCGATGCTGAGCCACGCAAAGACCAGGCTGCCCAACACGGGCGCCGCCAGCAGCAGCGGCCCCACGAGCACGGTCACCAGCCGCAAGGCATGACCCAGGGCCATGGCCCGGCAGGCCTGGGGCGAGATGCGGAACAGCTCGCCCAGCACCAGCCACACCACCACCGAGTAGGCGTTGAAGATGGCCATCGCCTGCGCCAGAGTGACGGCGTCAAAGTAGGGCTGGGCGCTCATTGAGGCGATCATGCCTTCGTCACCACCGCTTCGACAATCAAGCCATGACGATTCCCTTGACCCTGATCACTGGTGGCTCGCGCGGCATTGGTGCGGCCACGGCGCGGCGCCTGGCGCAGGCCGGCCATGACATTGCCATCAACTACCGCCATGACGAAGCCGCCGCGCAGGCGGTGGCAGCCGAGGTGCGCGCCCTGGGGCGTCGGGCGCTGTGCCTGCAGGCCGACATCGCCGACGCTGACCAGGTGGGCCGCATGTTCGAGGCCATCGACCAGGGTCTGGGCACCGTCACAGGCCTGGTCAACAACGCCGGCATCGTGGCGCCGGCCGCGCGCTTCCTGGACACCACGCCCGAGCGCTGGCAGCGGCTCTTTGACGTCAATGTGCAAGGCCTGCTGCTGTGCACCCACGCCGCCGCACGGCGCATGAGCACGCGGCTGGGCGGCGCGGGAGGCTGCATCGTCAATCTCTCCAGCCGCGCCTCGGAGTACGGCTCGCCCAACGTCTATGTGGACTACGCCGCCAGCAAGGGCGCCGTGGACGTGCTGACGCGCGGCCTCGGGCGCGAGCTGATCAGCGAAGGCATCCGCATCAACGGCGTGCGCCCCGGCATCATCGACACCGAGATCCACGCCGACAGCCACACGGCCGACCTGCTGCCCCAGCGCACCCGCGACATCCCCATCGGCCGCATCGGCCGCGCCGAGGAGATTGCCGAGGCCATTGCCTGGCTGCTCAGCGATGCGGCCAGCTACACGGTGGGGACGATGCTGGATGTGTCAGGCGGCCGCTGAGTCGGCCGCCAGCAAATGCTCCAGCCCGCCCTGCCACGCGGCGTCCATCAGCAGCTTGCAGTTCAGCAGGGTCTTGTCTTCGGCGTCGGCCAAGGCCAGTTCACCCACGCTCTGCCAGCGCGCGTCCGCAAAGGCCGCCTCTAGCCGCGCAAAGAGCCGGGCCTTGTAGCCCGTGTCCTCGTTGCCTTGCAGATGGGCGCCTTTGGTCTCCAGCAGCAACAGGCGCTGGCCCTTGCCCTGCTGCGTGAGGCCGAACACAAAGTCCGGGTAGACCTTGTGCCGCTTCCAGCCCTGCAGGCCGTACTGCGTGCGCGCCACGTTGCGGTGCCACCAGTGCACGGCGGCCTTGGCATCGAGGTAGCCGGCGCAGTCAGCCTCCAGGCCGTTCAGGTCGCCCGTCACGAGGGCCGGCTCCAGCAGCGACTTCAGGGCCGGCAGCCCCGCCGCATTCAACAGCGCCTGAGGTGCGGCTGAGCCCAGCGCCAGCTCCGCTTCCTGCGGCAGCTCGTAGTCCTGCGCGTCGGCGCGCAGAGCGAACTCAATGCGCCCCTGCGCCACCAGCGCTGCAAAACGCCCCTCAGCCAACTCGTCGCGCCTGGCCTCCAGCGCCTGGCGCAAGTGCTCGATGAGCGATGCGCTGGAGCCCGCCAGTTCGGCCTCCGTCAAGCCGCGCCCCCGCAAGGCAGCCACCCATTCGTTCACCCAATCCCACAACAGCCAAGCATTAGGCATCAGGTCGAGCAGCGCGCGCACCAGTCGGCCACGGTCCAACGTGGCCCCACCGGCATCCAGGGCGCGCGGCCCTTGCCTCAGGCCGTGCCGCTGCAGGATGTCGAGGCTCACGTCAAAGCGCTCGGCCAGTGCCGTCTCGGGGTTCGGCGCCCAGCCGGCCACCCAGCCAGCGACGTTCGCCGCCGACCAATCCAGACCGTCGAGCACATCGCTGTCGTAGGCCAGTTCGCGCCTCGGCTTGCCGGGCTCAGCCCACGTCACCCGAGGCACAAAGATGCGCAAGCGCCGGAAGGCCTCGCGGCGCTGCTGGCGCACCGTGCTGCGCTCGGCCGTGTCGCTCCCACCGCCACTGACGCGCAAGGCCAGGTCACCCATGCCTTCGCCTTCCAGCGAGCTGCGAATCGCCTTCACCACCTCGGCGGTCTTGGCGTCGTGGCACAACACATAGCAGGCATCCAGCGCCTCACGCCCCGTGTACGCGGCTTGCGGCTGGCGCAGGATGCGGCCCACCAACTGTGTCATCGCCCCCGGGTTGCGGCCTGCAGCCAGTGCACACAGCACGTAGGCAAAGGGGCAGTCCCACCCCTCCTGAAGCGCCTGCTTGGTGATGATGGCGCGCACCTCGCACAGTGGGCTCAGCAGGTCGATGTTCTCGGGCGCCGACAGGTCGTTCTGCTCCGAGGTCTTGACGGCAATCTGCCGCTCCGTGAAGCCCAGTTGCAGCAGATAGGCCTTGGCGTGCTCGGCGTGGATGAAGCCCGTGTCCAAGGTGTCCGCGCCCGTGCGCTCTACCTGCACCAGCAGGATGGGCCGGACGTAGCGGGCCGTTTCGCCACGCAGCGCTTCGGCCTCGCGCTGCAGGGCGTCAAGCCGCTCCACGCTGGCCGCCAGGCAGGCCTGCCAGTCGCTCCAGTGCTGCACGTCCACGTGGATGGGCAGCTTGATCATTTGCGCGTCTTGCAGGTCGGTGCCGCGCACATCCACCAGCACGTTCGAGCCCGAGCCCTTGGCGCTTGCCACACGCGGCGTGGCCGACAGCTCCAGCAGGAAGCCGGGGTTGAAGCCATCCAGCGTCTTGAGCGCGTTCTCGGTGTAGCCGTGGTGGCCTTCGTCGATCACGACCATCGGGCGCAGCAGGCGCGCGACATTGCCGAGCGAGCTTTTGACGATGCTGCCCATCTGCGCCCGCAGCTCGGCTTGGCTGGTGCCAAACGGCGCATAGGCGTCCAGGTTGGGCACGCGCAGCAGCAACTCGTGGTGGGCGGGCAGGTCGTCCTCGCGCGGCACGAAGCCCAGCACATTGCCCCGGTCACGGAAGAACCTCAGCGTCTCCTTGTTCTGCCTTGCCGCCGCTGCCAGCATCAGCACCATCACGCACAGGTGGCTGTCCACGTCCTGCCGGGTCAGCGGCGAGTGCTTCTCTAGCACCTTGACGCGGCCCGCACCGGCCACGTTCAGCAGTTGGCGGTAGGGGTGGTCGCGGTCAGACAGGGTCTTGAGCGTCTGCTGGTAGATCGCCTCGTTGGGCACCACCCACAGCACCAGGCCCGTGTGGCGCTTGAACCATTGGCTGAACACCTGCCCGATGGCCGCCGTAGCCAGCAAGGTTTTGCCGCCGCCGGTGGGCACCTTGAGGCAGACGTTGGGAATGGCTCGGCCCGCGCCATCCCAGCGGCTGTTGTGCGGGCGCTCGCGGCTGCTGTCGGGCAGCAGGGCCTTCTCGCGCAGCTTCTTCCAGGCAATGGCCGGGTAGTCTTTCAGGCGCCGCAGCAGCTCGGTGTCCGGCGCTTCCTCCATCGCCTCCAGTACCTGGGCCTGGGCTTCGGCCGTCTTGGCGGCAGGCTGCAGCTCGGCCAGATAGGCCGTGAGCTGACTGAGTACCCGCTCCTGGAAGGGTTTGAACTCGACACCCGGGCTGCGGGCGTTGGCGCGTTGGGCGAGCGCCGCCGGCTGCCACAGCACCACCCGGTGTGCCGCAATCTCGGCGCGGAAGATGTCGCCGATCTGGTCTTGCCACCACACTGCATCGAGCGGATACACCAAGGGCAATTGCTTGAGTGCCGCAGTGAAGGCCGCCGCTTGCTTGGCCGTCCAGCCCGGCGCATCGACGGCGAGGTCAATGTCCGAGCGGTCACGGTGCGTGCCTTGGGCGCGCGAGCCAAAGAGCCACAACCGCTCCACGCCCGGGGTACGTTCGCACAGGGCTCGAATCTCCGCCAGAGCCCCCGGCGCGATGCCGTGAGGCACAGCCGCCCCCGCCCGGTCCTGCTCACTCATCAGCCCGCGCCTTCAGGTCAGCCAGCAATTGCTGCAGCAGGCTCAGCCCCTCCGACCGCGCAAAGGCTGCCACCTGCTCAGCCACCGCTTCGTCATAGGTATGCGCCACGCGGTTGCGCATCTTGCGCATCTCGCCCCACGTAGCGGCGTCAGGAATCAGGCGGCGCTTGAACAGCTCAGGAATCACCTCGTAGGCGCCTTCATCCACATCCACGCCACGCGCCCGCAGCCAGCGGTAGCCCGCCTTCCAGCCCGACTCAAAGCTGTACGTGAACCGCATGATCAGCGAGTCGCGCACGATGTCGTCTTGCGGCAGGGCGGCCACCTCGGCCAGCGTGGCCAGGGCCTTCTCGAAGTGTTGGAGCGCCAGTTCCAGTCGCTTATCCATGCTTCAAGCCTCCCTGAACAGCGCAAACGGTAGGGCCGCGTAGTCCACGCCATGGTCCTTGAGCTGGCGGTGGCTGAGGTACTTGGCCGGGGCGAACACGAGGTGACCCTTGGGGGCCTGGCCGAGCTGGGCGTCGCGCGCCTGGCCCCAGGCGTTGAAGCCCTCGGCCACCGACAGCGTGAGCGCCGCAGCGGGGCTCTTGAGCCAGGCGAGGTCAGGCTCATAGAGCAGCCAGACGTGCTTGTCTTGCGCCTCGCCCAGGTAGTGGGCCGGAGCGCCGGCGGGCACCGGAGGCAGCGTGGCGCCGGTGGCGGTGTAGAAGAGCCAGGCACCTAAGGCCGCGCGGCTGGGCAGGTGGCTGCCCGAGAGCAGGCCCTCGACGGTGACGGGCTCGCCAAGCGTGCAGTAGGTGAAGCCGCCGCCCAGCCCCGGCGCCCGCTCGCTCACGCGGCGCACGCCCTCCACGCGCAGCACGCCCTCGTCGATCTTGGCTTCGATCTTGTCGAAGCGCTTGCGTTTGGGTGGCGACGCTGGATCGAGCGAGGCTTGCGCCCCATCGTCATCGGCCAGCCCCTCGGCCCGCTTGATCGCATCCACTTTGGCCAGCCACTCGGCGGCCTTTTTGAACTGCGTGAGGGTGATCTTCTCTTCGAGCAAGGTCTCGCGCTGGGTGCCGCTCCAGGCATAGCCGTGGATGGCGCGGCGCACGCGCTCGGCCGTCAGCGTGTCGGCGTACGCCTCGCCCTCGACGAGGATGAAGCGGCGCGTGCCGCCGTCCTTGGCATTGGCCTTGAGCACGGCATGGGCGGTGGTGCCGGAGCCGGCGAAGGAGTCGAGGATGAGGGAGTCAGCGCTGGCGCCGATTTCGAGGATGCGCTCGATCAACTTGGTGGGCTTGGGCGTTGCGAAACCCACGTTGTCGCCCATGATCTGCTTCAGTTCGGTGGCGGCGCTACGGCTGCTCCCGGCATCGCCGTTGTAGAAGATCGTCTCGGGTGGCAAGCCGGCCGAAGCATCGGCGTAAATCCGGAAATAGGCAGACCAGCCGGCGTCAGTCTGGCGCCATTCAATTCGAGCGGCCTCCTCATTAACCTTCGCCTGGCTCCAGCGCCACGCGCCATCGGTTCCATCACGCAAACGTGGCAAGACTTCTGTGCCATCGGGAGCGATGAGGGGGTAGTGCAGGTTAGGACGGGCAGCACGTGTCTCGCCTTGCCCACCCATCGCTCTCAGCGGCTTTAGGTAGTAGCGACGACCCGCCTCGTCGAGCTTGTCGTAGTGAGGCGCAACGTCATCCTCACTGGTTGCGAGCCGATGCAGCGTCATCTGGTCTGCGTCTTTCGCGTAGACGAGCATGGTGTCATGTCGCGTCGAGAAGGTATCGGCATCCATCTTTGGGCTATCAGCCTTCTCCCAGATCACGGTTGCGACGTGATTGCTCTCCCCAAACAACTCATCCATCACCATCCGCGCCCGGTGCACCTCGTTGTCGTCGAGCGTGATCCAGATCGAGCCGCGCTCGCTGAGCAGCTCGCGCAGCAGGGTGAGGCGCGGCCACATCATGCACAGCCACTTGTCGTGCCTGAGCATGTCGTCGCCGTCCACGGGGTTGGTGCTGAGCCACTCGCGCATGATGGGCGAGTTGACGTTGTCGCTGTAGCACCAGCCTTCGTTGCCGGTGTTGTAGGGTGGGTCGATGAAGATCAGATCCACCTGGCCGGCGTAGCGCGGCAGCAGGCTCTTGAGGGCGTGCAGGTTGTCGCCGTGGACGATGAGATTGCCCGCCAGGTTGGGCTCGCCCACGCTCTTGGCGGCGTCTGGCACCAGCGGGCGGTAGGGCACGCCGAGGTGGTGGTTGTAGACGTACTCTTTGCCTTTGAAGACGATTTCGGGCATGGGTTGAGGTCTGGCGGTAGGCTGGGCTCGGGTTCGAAGTTTGCCTCGGTTGTGCCGGGCCGCCGCGCCTTCAGTTCGCGCCGTGGCAGTGCTTGTAGGGCCTGCCACTGTCGCAGTGGCAGGGCTGCTCGGGCGACGGCGCCTCCACGGGGGCCGCAGCGGCAGCTGAAGCCACGCGCAGGCTGAACCAGTAGTCGCGGATCGCGCAGGCCTCGTCGGCCAGGGCGTCGGCGCGGGCCTCGTGTTCGGCGTCGGAGGGCGGGTTGCGCTCCAGCGCCTCGCAGCCTTCCTCGGTGCCGTACATCAGCATGGTGTGCAGCAGCAAGGCGCCCTCGCCTTCCAGCAGCGAGCGCCAGCCCTCGCGGTCCAGGCCCACGCCGGTCATGTAGCCAGCGCACCAGTCGGCAAACAGCGTCATCAGCACGCCGTCGGCCCGCTCGTGCTGCATCAGCAGGGGGTCGTAGCTGCCATCGGCCAGGCTGGCGGCGATGTGGTTCCAGTGCCGCATGACGAGCTGCATCAGGCGCTCGGCGTCGGCGGGGTTCGCAAACCTGGGCAGCTGCTCGCCCGCGTCGGCGTCAAAGATCCAGCGCAGCGCCTCACTCGGCGCGATGAGCTTGGGGCCGCTGATCACGGCGCACAGGAAGCCGTCCATCTCGCTGGAGAACAGCGGCTGGTCAAGGCCGTTGTCCTCGTCCATCAGCAGCTCGTCGATCCAGGCGATCTCTTCGTCGGTCCAGGCCGCAGAGTCAGGCTTCATACGCCCCTCGCCCGGTTCTGCGCAAACTCGACGCGCCAGGCTGCAAAGTTGCCCGCCTCCAGCGCATCGCGCATCTCCTGCATCAGGGCCAGGTAGTAGTGCAGGTTGTGGATGGTGGTCAGCATGGGGCCCAGCATCTCACCGCAGCGGTCCAGGTGGTGCAGGTAGGCGCGCGAGAAGTTGGCACAGGTGTGGCAGCTGCAGGTGGCGTCGATGGGCGCCTCGTCGGCCTTGTAGCGGCTGTTGCGCAGGCGCAGATCGCCAAAGCGGGTGAAGAGGTGGCCGTTGCGCGCATTGCGGGTGGGCATCACGCAGTCGAACATGTCGATACCTTGGCTCACGCCTTCGACCAAGTCTTCGGGCGTGCCCACACCCATCAGGTAGCGCGGCTTGTCCGCCGGAAGCTGGTGGCCAATGTGGCCGAGGATGCGTTGCATCTCGGCCTTGGGCTCGCCCACCGAGAGGCCGCCGATGGCATAGCCCGGAAGGTCCAGGTCCACCAGGCCCGCTAGCGACGCATCCCGCAGGTGCTCAAACATGCCGCCCTGCACGATGCCGAAGAGGGCGTTGGGGTTCTGCAGGCGCTGGAACTCGTCAATGCAGCGCTTGGCCCAGCGCAAGGAGAGTTCCATCGAGGCCTTGGCCTCACGCTCGGTCGTGAGCTTGCCCTTGGTTTCGTAGGGCGTGCATTCGTCGAACTGCATGACGATGTCGCTGTTGAGCACCGTCTGGATCTGCATGCTCACCTCGGGCGTGAGGAAGAGCTTGTCGCCATTGACCGGCGAGGCGAACTTGACGCCCTCCTCGCTGATCTTGCGCATCTCACCGAGGCTCCAGACCTGGAAGCCGCCCGAGTCCGTCAGGATGGGCTTGCTCCAACTCTCGAAGCGATGCAGCCCGCCGAACTGCTTCATGATGTCCAGGCCCGGCCGCATCCACAGGTGGAAGGTGTTGCCCAGGATGATCTGCGCGCCCATCTCCTCCAGCGAGCGCGGCATCACGCCCTTGACCGTGCCATAGGTGCCCACCGGCATGAAGATGGGCGTCTGCACCACACCGTGGTTCAGCGTGAGCGTGCCACGGCGGGCGCGGCCCTCAAGCTTGAGGAGATCGAACTTCAACATGGATGCGATTGTCGCTGGCGACAATTGAAGCCATGGCTCTGACCCTCGCCTCGCCAGCTGAACACGAAATCGTCGTCAAGAAGAGCCGCTTCCTCGGTCGCGTCGAACCCTGCGCCGACCGCGTGGCCGCCCTGGCCCGCGTGCAGCAACTGCGCGAGCAGCACCCCGGCGCCGTCCACGTCTGCTGGGCCCTGCTTGCCGGCGGCCACTCCGCCGCCAATGACGACGGCGAACCCGGCGGCACCGCCGGCCGCCCCATGCTCGACGTGCTGCGCCACCAAGGCCTCGACGGCGTGCTGGCCACGGCCGTGCGCTACTGGGGCGGCACCAAGCTCGGCGCCGGCGGCCTGGTCCGCGCCTACACCGACTGCATCGCCCAGGCCTTGCTCACCGCCGAGAAGATCGAGCGCGTCGCCCAGGTCGAACTGGCCTGTGAGCTGCCGTATGAGCTGGAAGGGCGGCTGCGCCGCCTGGCCGAGCAGCATGGCGCGGCGCTGGTGGACGTGCAGCACCAGGCCCGGGTGCTGATGCGCTTTGCGCTGCCCGTCACCGCCCGCACGGCCTTTGTGGCGGCGGTGGACGAGGTCGGTCAGGGCCGCGTCGGCTGGGCCCGCGTGAGCAGCATCGCATCCCCGTAGCTGAAGAAGCGGTAGCGCTGCGCAATCGCGTGGGCGTACAGCGCGCGGATGCGCTCGTAGCCGGCGAAGGCGCTGACCAGCATCATCAGCGTGCTCTTGGGCAGATGGAAGTTGGTGACGAGCCGATCCACGACCTGGAACTCAAAGCCGGGGGTGATGAAGATGTCGGTCTCCCGGCTGCCGGCCAGCAGCAGCTCGCCACTCCCGGCCACGCGAGCCGCCACGGCGGCAGATTCGAGCGTGCGCAGCGTGGTGGTGCCCACGGCGATGACCCGGCCCCCGCGCGCACGGCAGGCGGCGATGCGGGCCGCTGTCCCGGGCGAGACCTCGCACCACTCGCTGTGCATCTTGTGCTCGGCAATGCTCTCCACCCGCACGGGCTGGAAGGTGCCAGCGCCCACGTGCAGGGTCACGTGCGCGGTCTCGACGCCGCGATTGGCCAGGCTTGAGAGCACGCCTTCGTCAAAGTGCAGTGACGCGGTGGGCGCGGCCACGGCGCCGGGCACGCGGGCGAAGACAGTCTGGTAGCGGCGCACGTCGTCGGCCTCGTCGGCATGCGTGATGTAGGGCGGCAGCGGCACGTGGCCGTGACGCTCCAGCAGCTCGAAGGGGTCGCCATCCAGGCGCAGATGGAAGAGCCCGTTGTCGGGCCCGCAGCGGCCCAGCACCTCGGCATCAAAGGCGTCGGCAAAGCGCACGCGGCTGCCGGGCTTGGGGCTCTTGCTGGCGCGCAGGTGCATCCAGATTTCTTGCGTGCCCGGGAGCACGCGCTCGACGAGGCCTTCGACGTTGCCGCCCGTTGATTTGGCGCCGTAGAGACGGGCCTTGATGACGCGGGTGTCGTTGAAGACCAGCAGGTCGCCGGGCTGCAGCAGGCCGGGCAGCTCGTAGAAGACCCGGTCCACCGGCGCGGCGCCGCTGCCATCGAGCAGGCGAGAGACGCTGCGCTCAGGCGCGGGATGCTGGGCAATCAGCTCCGGCGGGAGCTCGAAATCGAAGTCTGAAACAGCGTAGTTCGTCGGGGTCGGCATGGGGCGCGGATTGTCCCACCCGGGCCACAGCGCGCCAGCACGCAGACGGCCTTTGACCCAGCGCAAAGCCGGCACCTGCCGGCAGGCACACGATGGGCTCGAAAGGAGACACCCCGATGACCACAAACACCGGCCTCACCCCCGCCCAGCACGCGCTGCTCGAGACCGAACTGCAACTGGCCCGCCGCCGCATCCAGCAGGCGCTGGACGCGCAGCTCGAAGGCGGCAGCCGCGTCAGCCATGCCGCGCAACTGCTGGCCGACGACCCGCACGACGCCCGCGAGCACGATGCCGAGCGCGAGCTGGACTTTGCCCGCACCGACCAGCTCGAAGCCCAGCTGCGCGAAATCGACGCCGCGCTGCAGCGCCTGCAGCAACCGGGCTACGGGCAATGCCAGGACTGCGACGCCGCCATCCCCTTTGACCGCCTGACGCACCAACCGCAAGCGCTGCGCTGCGTCGACTGCCAGACCGAGTTCGAAGCCGCTCAGGCTCACTGAACCCCATTCACTCAACAGGAGCGATCCACACCATGTTCCACGCCGTCATCCAGATCGACCACCACCACGCCGAAGTCCTGCACTTCAACGCCACCGATGTCGAGCGCATCGGCCTCAATGCCCACGGCAGCGTCTCCCGCCGCCACGCCTCGGGCGTGCGCACCGAGCACGAGTTCTTTGCCGACGTCTGCAAGGCGCTGGAGGGCGTGCAGGAGGTGCTCGTCACCGGCTCACGCACCGGCCTCGCTGACTTCAAGCACTACGCCGACAAGCACCGCGCCGACATCGCCAAGCACATCGTGGCGTACGAGACGGTGGACCACCCCACCCAAGGCCAACTGCTGGCCCTGGCGCGGCAGTTCTTCTTGAAGCACGACCGCATGGCTGGCGTGCCGACGCCGACTTGAAGCGCCAGCTTCAGAGGCCAGGCAGGTTGAGCCTCAGGGCTTGGCTGTCTGCCAGACCTTGTTGAACCCATCGCCGGTCTTGTCGCCCGGCTTTTGGTCCTTGATCCAGAAGTAAAGCGGCTTGCCCTTGTAGGCCCACTGGGCACTGCCGTCGTCTCGGGTGACGATGCTGTAGTCGCCACTTGGGGTGGCACCAGCCTCGGCCTTGAAGGGCGGCCAGTTGGTGGCGCAGGGGCCGTTGCAGACGCTCTTGCCACTGCCGGCGGCGTCTTTGTCGAAGGTGTAGAGCGTCATGCCGCTCAAGCCGACGAGCACGCCGCCCTCCACCTTGGCGGGGGCAGGCGGGGTGGACGCGCAGGCGGCGAGGGCGAGGGTGGCGGCGGCGATGCAAAGGGTGAAGAGGCTGCGCATGATGCAGGTCCTTAGGGTTGTGACAAAGCGGTAGACGCGGACCGGGCGGCGTCTATTCCTTTGCACAATGCCGCCCATGCCTGAGGCTGCCCCCTCACCCTCGCCCGCCCCCAAGCCCAAATCCGCGCCGCAGAAGGCGATGGAGAAGCTCGGCCTGCTGCGCGACATCGACTTGGCCCTGCACCTGCCGCTGCGCTACGAGGACGAGACCAAGCTCACGCCCATGGCGGCGCTGCGCGAAGGTGAGCCAGCGCAAGTGGAAGGTGTGGTGACGGACTGCCAGGTGGAGGCGCGAGCGCGCAAGCAGTTGCTGGTGCGCGTGGCGGATGACTCGGGCAGCGTGCTGCTGCGCTTCTTGCACTTCTACCCGTCGCAGCAACGGCAGATGGCGGTGGGCACGCGGCTGCGGCTGCGGGGCGAGGCGCGGGTGGGCTTCTTCGGGCGGGAGATGGTGCACCCGGTGGTGAAGGTGGTGATTGAGGACACCCCGCTGGCCACAGCGCTCACGCCCGTCTACCCGGCCTCGGCGCAGTTGCCACAGGCGTACTTGCGCAAGGCCGTGGCCTCGGGGCTGGCGCGGGCGGACTTGCGAGAGCTGCTGCCTGAGGGCGTGGTGCCACGGGAGCTGCCGAGCCTGAAGGAGGCGCTCCAGTTCCTCCACCACCCCCCGCCCAAGGTCTCGCTGGCCCAGCTGGAAGACCACAGCCACCCGGCCTGGCAGCGGCTGAAGTTTGAGGAGCTGCTGGCCCAGCAGCTGTCGCAGCGCCAGGCCAAGCTGGAGCGTGAGAAGCTGCGGGCGCCGGTGCTCAAGGCATCCCAAGGCGGGCTGGTGGAGCGCCTGCTGGCCGTGCTGCCCTTCTCGCTCACTGCCGCGCAGCAGCGCGTGGTGGAAGAAATTGCGCAAGACCTGGCCCGGCCCCAACCCGCCCACCGCCTGCTGCAAGGCGATGTGGGCTCGGGCAAGACCGTGGTGGCCGCGCTCTCGGCCCTGGTCGCTATCGACGCCGGCTGGCAGTGCGCGCTGATGGCGCCGACCGAGATCCTGGCCGAGCAGCACTTCCGCAAGTTGGTGGACTGGCTGGAGCCGATGGGCATCCGCGTGGCCTGGCTGACGGGCAGCGTCAAAGGCAAGGCCCGCCAGGCCATGCTGGACAGGGCGGCCAGCGGCGAAGCCCAGCTCGTGGTGGGCACGCACGCAGTGATCGAAGACAAGGTGCGCTTTGCGCGCCTGGGGCTCGCGGTCATCGACGAGCAGCATCGCTTTGGCGTGGCGCAGCGCCTCGCCTTGCGGGCCAAGCTGAAGGGCGATGGCCCCGGCGCCGGGCCGCCCCAAGGCGGGGCCAGCCCCCTCGGGGGGTCCGAGCCGAAGGCGACGTGGGGGCCAACAGGTTCTTTGGAGCCGCACTTGCTGATGATGAGTGCGACCCCGATCCCCCGCACGCTGGCGATGACCTACTTCGCCGACCTCGACGTCAGCACCATCGACGAGCTACCGCCCGGCCGCAGCCCCATCGTGACCAAGCTGTTTGCTGCAGGGCGCCGGCTCGATGTGATCGACAAGATCCGCTACGAGGTGGGCCAGGGCGCGCAGGTGTACTGGGTGTGCCCGCTGGTGGAAGAGAGTGAGACCGTGGACCTGCGCAACGCCACCGAGACGCACGCCGAGCTGGCGGCCGCGCTGCCGGGGCAAATGGTGGGCCTGCTCCACGGCCGCATGCCGCCCAAGGAGAAGGCGGCGGTGATGTCGCTGTTCTCGGGCGGCACCATGAGCGTGCTGGTGGCCACCACGGTGATCGAGGTGGGTGTGGACGTGCCCAATGCCAGCCTGATGGTGATCGAGCACGCCGAGCGCTTTGGCCTCGCGCAGCTGCACCAGCTGCGCGGCCGCGTGGGGCGCGGGGCCAAGGCCAGCGTGTGTGTGCTGATCTACACCGCGCCGCTGTCCGACACCGGCAAGGCACGGCTCAAGGCCATGGTCGAGACGACCGACGGCTTCGAGATCGCCCGCCGCGACCTGGAGATCCGCGGCCCAGGCGAGTTCATGGGATCACGCCAGAGCGGGGCCGAGTTGCTGCGCTTTGCGGACCTGCAGGAAGACGCGCCGCTGCTGCAGATGGCGCGTCGATTGGCGCCGGAATTGCTGGAGCGGCATCCTGGCGCGGCCCGGGCGCAGATTCAGCGGTGGTTGGGGACGAAGGCGGAGTTTTTGAAGGCGTAGCTGGGTGGGGGGAGGCGTGGCCCATGCCGCTGGCTTTTCGTTGGTTTGGTTTTCGGGCCAGGCCCATGCCGGGAGTCCCGCCCGGCGGCGGGGTAACTTTCTTCTGTCTTGCCAGAAGAAAGTTACCCGCCCGCCGGGGCGGGACCCGGCATCGGCCGCGCCACCAACCCGCAACAACGAAAGAGCAAAAAGCCCCACCGCCCCAGTCAAGCATCCGCAAACAGCGGTTCCGCCAAAGCCAGCCCCGCCGCGATGCGAACCCCAAACAAGCTGCCCGACAAAGGCTGCGCCGCCAACTGCGCCGCGCTCAAGCCCACGCGGGCGGTGGTGACCATCAGCTCGTCACCCTGCGGCCCACCCAGCGCCGGGCAGGTGGTGTTGCAAGCACTGGCGACATAGCGCGCCAGCTCGCGGCCATCGGGGCCGTAGCGCACCACGGTGCCGGTGCCCCACTCGGCGTTCCACAAGCAACCCTCGGCGTCGATCACCGAGCCATCCGGGTCGCGCTGCGGGCCCTGCCACTGGACGAAGACGCGCGGGCTGCCGGTGTGGGCGGTGGCGGCGTCGTAGTCGCAGACCCAGATGGTCTGCAGCGGCGAGTCGGCGTAGTACATCTGCCGGCCATCAGGGCTGAAGCAGACGCTGTTGGCAATGCGGATGGGGTCGATGGCGAGCCGGCGCAGGCCGTGGGCGTTTGAATACTGGTAGTAGTGCGCGACGGCCTGGCGCGGCTCGGCCTCGTCCAGCGTGCCGAAGACGAAGTTGCCGGCCCGGTCACAACGGCCGTCATTGACGCGGGTGCTGGGCGTGTCGGCCTCGACGGGACACAGCACCTGCAAGGCCTCAGCGCCCAAGGTGTGCTCGCCAACGGCCTGGGCGTCAAAGCTCTTGAGCACCGCGAGGTACTTGGCAAAGCCCAGCAGCAGCGCGCCCGAGCGGGTGTGGGTGAAACAGCCCAGGCGGTCCGGCAGGTGCAGCACCAGGTGCTCGGCTTGGCCCGGCGTCCAGGCCTGCAGGCTGCGTCCCTCGATGTCCGTCCACCACCAGCGGCCACTGGGGGCATGCCATTGCAGGCCTTCACCGAGCAGGTGGCTGAGGGTGCGCTGGACGGTGAGGGCTTGGGACATGTCAGTCGAGTCAGTCGAATTGGTAGACGGTGCTGCTGCGCCAGACGGTGCCCGGGCGCAGCACGGTGGAGGGCCAGTCTTCACTGGCCGGGTGGTTGGGCGAGTCGGGGTAGTGCTGGGTTTCCAGGCAGAGGCCATCACCTTGCCGCACCATCTGCCCGCCCCAGCCCTTCAAGGACCCATCCAGGAAGTTGCCGGAGTAGAACTGCACGCCCGGCTCGCTGGTGAACACCGTCATCGCGCGGCCACTGGCCAGGTCTTCAAGCCGCGCGGCGGGGCGCAGGCCATCGGCTGCCAGCGGCGCGTCGAGGACGAAGTTGTGATCGTAGCCGCGCGCCACTTGCAGCTGCGGGTGGCCCTGGCGGATGCGCTCGCCCACCACGCGCGGGCTGCGGAAGTCGAACGGTGTGCCCTCGACCGACGCGTGGCCTGTCGGGATCAGCTTGGCATCGACCTCGGTAAAGCGGCTGGCATGCAGCTGCAGGCGGTGGTCCAGCACCGAGCCGCCGCCCGCGAGGTTGAAGTAGGCGTGGTGCGTGAGGTTGACGACCGTGGGTTTGTCAGTGGTGGCTTCGTAGTCGATACGCCAAGCCCGCGAAGCCTTGGCCAGCGAGTAGCGCACGCTGATATGCATGTTGCCGGGGAAGCCCTGCTCGCCATCGACGCTCATGTAGCGCAGCCGCAGCGCGGCCGCCTCGCCCGCCATCGGCGTCTCCACGTCGGCCTGCCATAGCTGCTTGCCAAAGCCTTGGCGCCCGCCATGCAGGCAGTTGCTGCCCTCGTTGCGGTCCAGCTCGTAGCGCTGCCCGTCCAGCTCAAAGCTGCCCCCGGCGATCCGGTTGCCATAGCGCCCCACGATGATCCCGAACGAGGGGTTGCGGTGCACGTAGTCGTCGAGCGCCTCAAAGCCCAGGCAGACATTGCCCAGCACCCCCCGCGCGTCCGGCACCTCCAGCTGCGTGACGATCCCGCCCAGCGTGATCACCACCAGGCGCAAGCCCAGCTCGTTTTCCAGCACGTACTCGTGCACCAGGCGCCCATCAGGCAAGCGGCCGTATTCGCGGATGTTCATGGGATGTTCAGATTTAAGAGGCGACGCCAAGTAAAGAGCTTGTAAGCCCGTCGGGCGCGTCCGAGCGGGTCGCCCCAGGTGTCGCAATCAAGGCGCGAAGCACAGCTGTAGCTCGGGCTACAGCGCGCATTCGCAACGCCGAGTGCGGCAGTTGGGGCGGGACGAGCGGGCGTGAACGGCGGGCTTGCAAGCTCTCTAGACCCATCCGCCATCAACGATGAAGTCCTGCGCCGAGCACATCCGGCTGTCGTCCGCCGCCAGGAATAGCGCCATGCGGGCGATGTCGATGGGCTGGACGGGCTCGCCAATGCACTGGCTGCGCTTGATCTCGTCGGCCGTCTCGGGCGTGACCCAGAGGCGCAGCTGCTTCTCGGTCATCACCCAGCCGGGCACCAGGGTGTTGACGCGGATGCCGTAGACGCCAAAGTCCCGCGCCAAGCCGCGCGTCAGGCCCTGCACGCCGGCCTTGCTGGAGGTGTAGGCCGGCATATTGCCGTGGCGCAGCTTCCAGCTGACCGAGCCGAAATTGATGATGGAGCCGATGCCGGCGGCCTTCATGTCGGGCAGCACGGCCTGGGCGGCAAAAAACTGGTGCCGCAGGTTGACGGCGATGCCGGCGTCCCACTGCTCAACCGTGGTGGTCTCGGCCAGGTGGCGCTTGTCGTTGGCGGCGTTGTTGAGCAGGGCCAGGATGGGGCCGGTGCGCGCCCGCAGCGCCGCAATCGCGGCCTGCAGCGCCGGGATGTCGGTGATGTCGGCCGCCTCAAACTGGGGCGCATGCCGGGCGCCCACTGCCAGCTCGGCGGCCAGGGCCTGGCCTTGCGCAGCGGCAATGTCTAGA
The DNA here is from genome assembly GCF_039872745.1 of Roseateles paludis. Classification (NCBI taxonomy): domain Bacteria; kingdom Pseudomonadati; phylum Pseudomonadota; class Betaproteobacteria; order Burkholderiales; family Sphaerotilaceae; genus Roseateles; species Roseateles paludis. The sequence continues at coordinate 1,088,863 of NZ_JBDPZD010000002.1, forward strand.
AAGCCGACCTTGGCGCCTTGTTCGACAAAGGCCTTGACCAGATCCGCCCCGATGCCCGTCGCCCCGCCGGTGATCAGGACCGCCCGGTCCTGCAGGCTGGGATAGCGCGCAAATTGACTCATGGAACCCACTCCTCAGGCCTAATCCCTCGATTCAGGGAGGCCGAACGATCATAAATAGTCTGACTAATACAAGGCAATTCAGGCGAATGCCGGGTTCTTACTGATAATCAATAGCACATAATCATACTTTAATCCCTACTCATTCAGTCATCGGGGTGCACCCTCGGTCCGCCTGTCGCGGGCCTGTTTCACGGGTCCGCCGCTGCCTCTTACTGCACCCATCACCAACATGCCCACGTCTGCCACCCGGCCCTACCGGGGCGTCTTTCCGGTCGTCCCCACCATCTTCAACGCTGACGGCAGCCTGGACCTGCCGGGGCAGCTGCGCTGCGTCGACTTCATGATCGACGCCGGTTCGACCGGGTTGTGCATCCTCGCAAATTTCTCCGAGCAGTTTGTACTGTCTGACGCGGAGCGCGACGTGCTCACCCGCGCCATCCTCGCGCATGTGGCCGGCCGCGTGCCCGTCATCGTCACGACCACCCATTACGCCACCCAGATCTGCATCGAGCGCAGCCGCCAGGCCGAACAGCTCGGTGCCGCCATGGTGATGGTGATGCCGCCCTATCACGGCGCCACCTTCCGCGTGTCCGAAGGGCAGGTCGAGGCCTTCTACCAGCGCCTGTCGGACGCCATCAACATCCCGATCATGGTGCAGGACGCGCCGGTGGCCGGCACGCCGATGTCAGCGCCCTTCTTGGCCCGCATGGCGCAAAACATCGCCAACCTCAAGTACTTCAAGCTGGAGATGCCCGGCGCCGCCAGCAAGATGCGCGAGCTGATCCGCCTCGGTGGTGCCGCGATTGAAGGCCCTTGGGACGGCGAAGAAGCCATCACCCTGCTGGCCGACCTGGACGCCGGCGCCACCGGCGCCATGACCGGCGGCGCCTACCCGGACGGCATTCGTCAGATCTTTGATGCCTTCCACCGCGGAGACCGCGAGGAAGCCGTGCGCCAGTACGGCCGCTGGCTGCCCCTCATCAATTACGAGAACCGCCAGGGCGGCATCCTGACCGCCAAGGCCCTGATGAAGGAAGGCGGCGTCATCGCCTGCGACGCGCCGCGCCACCCCTTCCCCGAGATGAGCCCCGAGGTGCGCGCCGGCCTGCTGGACGCCGCACGCCGGCTCGACCCGCTGGTGCTGCGCTGGGGCCGCTGAGCTGGAGCGCCTGTGACGCTGCTTCGTCCCTCCGCCCGCCTGCTGCGCACCGCGCTGGCCGGCATGGCTGCCGCCCTGCCGTTGCTGGCGCAAGCCCTGGTCAGCCCGGACGGCCGCATCCAGGTGGACGTCCGCCTCGATGCCCAGCAGCGCCTCGTCTACAGCGTGCAGCAAGCGGGCAAGCCGGTGCTGCTGCCCTCGCGCCTGGGCCTGCAACTGGCGGACGCCGACCTCAGCAACAACCTGCGCCTCGTCAAAACCAGCCCGCCGCGCCGCCACCAGGAGCGCTACCAGTTGCCCGCCGGAAAGCGCCAACAGGTGAGCTATGTGGCCAATGAGCAGCGCTTCGAGCTGGAAAACCCCGGCGGCCAGCGCCTGCTGCTGGATGTGCGCGTCTCCAACGACGGCCTGGCCCTGCGCTACACCGCCCCGGGCGAGGCCGGCGAGAAGCGCCGCTTCGTGGCCGAGACCACCTGCCTGCAGTTCGCCCCTGAGGCCCGCGCCTGGCTGCAACCGATGTCGGTGGCGGGCACGGGCTGGAAGGGCACCAATCCCTCCTACGAAGAGCACTACCAAACCGACATCCCCGTCGGCACGCCCTCGCCCTCACCGGCGGGCTGGGTGTTTCCGGCCCTGTTCCGGACCGGCCCCACCTGGGTCGCGCTGACCGAAGCGGGCATGGACGGCAGCTTCCACGCCTCGCGCCTGCAAGCCGACTCCTCAGGCGGCAACTACTGCCTGGGCCTGCCCATGGCGCGCGAGGTCTTCACCGGCGGCCACCTGCTGGCCGAGGCCGATGGCACCCTCGTCAGCCCATGGCGCGTGATTGCGCTGGGCACGCTGGCCACCCTCGTCGAATCGACCCTGGGCACCGACCTGGCGCCGCCCGCTCTACCGGCCACCGCCCGCTTCGAGCCCGGCGCCGCCGCCTGGAGCTGGGCCCTGCTCAAGGACGAGGCCACGGTCTTTGACGTGCAAAAGCGCTTCATCGACTACGCGGCCGACATGCGCTGGCCCTACCTGCTGATCGACGCCGAGTGGGACACCCGCATCGGCGACGCCAAGCTCAAGGAGCTGGTGGACTATGCGCGCCGCAAGGGCATCGGCATCCACGTTTGGTACAACTCCTCGGGCGACTGGAACGAGTCCCCGCAAACGCCCAAGAGCGCCCTGCTCACCCCCGAGGCCCGCAAGCGCGAATTCAGCCGCCTGGCCGAGATGGGCGTCAAGGGCGTCAAGATCGACTTCTTCGGCGGCGACGGCGCCAGCATGCAGGCCTATTACCTGGACCTGCTGCGCGACACGCTCGCAGCCGGCTTGATGGTCAACTTCCATGGCGCCACGCTGCCGCGCGGCTGGGCCCGCACCTTCCCCAACTTCATGACCGCCGAGGCCATCAAGGGCTTCGAGTTTGTCACCTTCGGTCAGGCCGACCAGGACAAGGTGCCAGGGCATGCGGCCATGCTGCCCTTCACGCGCAATCTCTTCGACCCCATGGACTTCACGCCCATGGTGTTTGGCGACATCCCCAACATCCAGCGCCGCACGCGCAATGGCTTCGAGCTGGCGCAGGCCGTGCTCTTCCTGTCGGGCATCCAGCACTTTGCCGAGATCCCCGAGGGCATGGCGACCGTGCCGGCCGAGGTCAAGAATTTGCTGCGCCAGCTGCCCCGGCGCTGGGACGAGACCCGCTTCATCGACGGCGAGCCCGGCAAGTTCGCCGTCATCGCGCGTCGGGCTGGCAAGACATGGTGGGTGGCCGGCTTCAATGCCGATGACAGCGCCCGCGAGTTGCTGCTCGACGCGCCCTTCCTGCGCCAACGCGCCGGACAGCTCTACACCGATGGCGAGGGCCCGCGCGACTTCCGCATCGAGCCCCTGCCCAAATCCGCCAGCACGCGGCTGACCCTCCAGCCGCAGGGCGGCTTCATCGCTCGCTTCCCATGACTTACCGGGACACCACCATGCCCAGCGCCGACCTTGAAGACGACGCCCTGCCGCTCACCGACACCACGCCGAACCCCAACTGGTTCCTGCGTGCGCGACTGAAGACGCGGCAGCTTCTCCTCATCATCGCCATCGACGACGAGCGCAACATCCACCGCGCCGCCGACGTGCTGTGCATGACCCAGCCCGCCGCGTCCAAACAGCTCAAGGACCTGGAGGACATGCTGGAAGTGCGGCTCTTTGACCGCCACGCCCGCGGCATGGTGCCCACGCTCTACGGCGAGACCATGATCCGCCACGCACGCATGGCCCTGTCCAGCCTCGCGGCCGCGCATGACGACATCGTGGCGCTCAAGCACGGCATCAGTGGCCGCGTCGAGGTGGGCGCCATCATGACGCCCGCCGTCAGCCTGCTACCCCAGGCCATCGCGCAGACCAAGGAAGAGTCACCCCAGCTGCGCATCGGCATCATGACGGACAGCAGCAAAGCCCTGCTCGACGGCCTGCGCCGCGGCGTGCTGGACTTCGTCATCGGCCGCCTGCTCGACGCCGAGGACGGCTCCGACCTGCGCTACGAATCCATCACCAGTGCGCCCGTGCCCGTGTGCGCGGTTGCTCGCATGGGCCACCCCCTCTTGAAGGCCGACCTTGTGCAGTTGGCTGACCTCGCTCGCTTTCCATGGGTGTTGCCGACACCGGGCAACCTCTTGCGTCACCGCTGGGAGCAAATGTTCCAGCATGCCGGCCTCGAGCTGCCCGTCAGCCTTGCCGAGACAAACCTGCAAGTGCTCGTGCGCGTGCTGCTGATGCAGACCGACGCGCTGCACGTGATGCCGCTGGAAGTGGCGCAATCCTTCGTCAGCACCTCCGGCTTGGCAGTGCTGCCTATGCGCCTGCCCTGCCACATGGATGCCTTCGGCCTCATCACCCGCTCCGGCCATCTACTTTCTCCCGGCGCGCGCCGTCTGTTGCACCATGTGCGCACGCTGGCGGCCGAGATCTACGCCGAGCCTGCGGCCATCACCGAAGCCGCCGCCAGCGTTCACAACGGCTCGACCGCCTTGCCGCTGGCCAGCCACTAGCCTGGCCACACTGATTCCTCTTCAGACCCTCTCCCGCCATGACAACCGACGACAAGAAAAGCCGCGTCAAGCTGCGCTCCGCCGAATGGTTCGGCACCCAGGACAAGAACGGTTTCATGTACCGCTCCTGGATGAAGAACCAGGGCATCCCCGATCATGAGTTCCAGGGCAAGCCCATCATCGGCATCTGCAACACCTGGAGCGAGCTGACGCCCTGCAACGCCCACTTCCGCAAGCTCGCCGAGCACGTCAAAAAGGGCATCCTCGAAGCCGGCGGCTGGCCCGTCGAGTTCCCGGTGTTCTCCAACGGCGAGTCCAACCTGCGCCCCACCGCCATGCTCACGCGCAACCTCGCCAGCATGGACGTGGAGGAGAGCATCCGAGGCAACCCCATCGACGCCGTCGTGCTGCTGGTGGGCTGCGACAAGACCACCCCGGCCCTCTTGATGGGCGCCGCCAGCTGCGACGTGCCTGCGCTGTGCGTGACCGGCGGCCCCATGCTCAATGGCAAGCTCGGTGGCAAGGACATCGGCTCCGGCACCGCCGTGTGGCAGCTGCACGAGCAGGTCAAGGCAGGCCAGATCACCATGCACGACTTCCTGGCCGCCGAGGCGGGCCACTCGCGCTCGGCCGGCTCCTGCAACACCATGGGCACTGCCTCCACCATGGCCTGCATGGCCGAGGCGCTCGGCGTCTCGCTGCCGCACAACGCCGCCATCCCGGCCGTGGACGCGCGCCGCTATGTGCTGGCCCACCTCTCCGGCATGCGCATCGTCGAGATGGTGTGGGAAGACCTGCGCCTCTCGAAGGTGCTGACCAAGCAGGCCTTCGAGAATGCCATCCGCGTCAACGCCGCCATCGGCGGCTCCACCAACGCCGTCATCCACTACAAGGCCATTGCCGGCCGCATCGGCGTGGACCTGGCCTTGGAAGACTGGAGCCGCATGGGCAAGGGCACGCCCACCCTGGTGGACCTCAAGCCCTCGGGCCGCTTCCTGATGGAAGAGTTCTATTACGCCGGCGGCCTGCCCGCCGTCATCCGCCGCCTGGGCGACGCCGGCCTGCTGCCCCACCCCGAGGCCCTCACCGTCAACGGCAAGAGCCTGTGGGACAACTGCAAGGACGCCCCGGTCTACAACGACGAGGTCATCCGCCCGCTGGACAAGCCTCTGATCGCCGACGGTGGCATCTGCATCCTGCGCGGCAACCTCGCGCCGCGCGGCGCCGTGCTCAAGCCCTCGGCCGCTACGCCAGAGCTGATGCAGCACCGGGGTCGGGCCGTGGTGTTCGAGAACTTCGAGGACTACAAGGCCCGCATCAACGACCCGGCGCTCGAAGTGGACGCCAGCTCCATCCTCGTGATGAAGAACTGCGGCCCCAAGGGCTACCCCGGCATGGCCGAGGTCGGCAACATGGGCCTGCCGCCAAAGCTGCTGGCTGCGGGCGTGACCGACATGGTCCGCATCTCCGATGCGCGCATGAGCGGCACCGCCTACGGCACCGTCGTGCTGCACGTGGCGCCTGAAGCCCGCGCGGGCGGCCCGCTGGCCATCGTCCGCGAGGGCGACTGGATCGAGCTCGACTGCGCCGCTGGCCGCCTGCACCTTGACGTGCCCGAGGCCGAGATCGCCACCCGCCTGGCGGCATGGCAATCCGCGCAGACCACCGACCCCGCCGACGCGAGCGGCTATCGTCGCCTCTACGTCGAACACGTGCTGCAGGCCGACGAGGGCTGCGACTTCGACTTCCTGCGCGGCTGCCGTGGTTCAGCCGTGCCCCGCCATTCACACTGATCACATCCCATGAGCTTCACCATCGACGGCAGTTCTCTCATCGGCGGCCAGCCGGTGCGCGGCGCAGGCAAGACCTTCCGCGCTTTCAACCCCAGCCAGAACCAGCCGCTGGACCCCGAGTTCTATGCGGTCTCGCCCGACCAGGTGCGTGCCGCGTGTGAACTCGCCGGCCAGGCCTTTGACACCTACCGCGCCACGTCGGACGCCCAGCGCGCCGACTTCCTCGACGGCATCGCCGCGCAGATCATGGCCATCGGCGATGCGCTGATCGAGCGCGCCATGGCCGAGACCGGCCTGCCCCGCGTGCGCCTCGAAGGCGAGCGCGGCCGCACCTGCAACCAGCTCAAGCTCTTTGCCACGCTGCTGCGTGAAGGCTCCTGGCAAGACCCGCGCATCGACACGCCCCTGCCCGAGCGCACCCCGCCGCGCCCCGAGCTGCGCCTGCGCTTCATCGGCCTGGGTCCGGTGGCCGTGTTCGGTGCCAGCAACTTCCCGCTCGCCTTCTCGGTGGCGGGGGGCGACACCGCCTCGGCACTGGCCGCCGGCTGCCCGGTCGTCGTCAAGGCGCACTCGGCCCACCCGGGCACGTCTGAGCTGGTCGGCCGCGCCGTGTGCGAAGCCGTGCGCCAGGCTGGCCTGCCGGCCGGCGTGTTTGCCGTGCTGGCCGGCAGCGGCCACGGCATTGGCGAGACCCTCGTCACCCACCCGGCCATCCAGGCCGTGGGCTTCACGGGCTCGCGTGGCGGCGGCACGGCCTTGATGGCCGCCTGCGCTGCACGGCCCCAGCCCATCCCGGTCTACGCCGAGATGAGCAGCATCAACCCCGTGGTCCTGCTGCCCGGCGCGCTCAAGGCCCGCGGTGCCGACATCGCCACCGGCTTTGCTGGCTCGCTCACCATGGGCGTCGGCCAGTTCTGCACCAACCCCGGCCTGGTGCTGGGCCTCGCCGGCCCCGAGCTGGACGCCTTTGCCACCGCTGCTGCTGCGGCACTGGCCCCGCTGCCCGCCGGCACCATGCTGACCCCCGGCATTGCCAGCGCCTACCAGCGCGGCGAGGCGGCCCTGGCCGGCAATGCATCCGTCACCACGCTGCAGCGCGGCAGCTCCAGCGGCTGCCAAGGCGCGCCCGCCCTGTACCGCACCACGGGCTCGGCCTTCCAGGTCGACCACAGCCTGCGTGACGAGGTCTTTGGCCCGGCCTCGCTCGTCGTGGCCTGCCAGAGCCTGGACGAGCTGCTGGCCGTGCTCGAAGGCCTCGAAGGCCAGCTCACCGCCACGCTGCAACTGCAGGCCGACGACGAGGCCGACCTGGCCCTCGCGCGCCGCCTGCTGCCCGTGCTGGAGCGCAAGGTGGGCCGCATCCTGGCCAATGGCTTCCCGACGGGTGTCGAGGTGTCCACCGCCATGGTCCACGGCGGCCCCTTCCCGGCCACGTCGGACGGCCGCAGCAGCTCGGTCGGCACGGCCGCCATCCAGCGCTTCCTGCGCCCGGTCAGCTACCAGAACCTGCCCCAGGCCCTGCTGCCCGCCGTGCTGCAGGACCCCAACACGCGCGGCGTCTGGCGTCGTCGCGACGGCGTGCTGACCCAAGACTGATTTCCCGTCCGTCGCCTCCCAAAAAAATCCCTCCGGAGACAACCCATGTTGAAGAAGCGTCTTTGCGCCCTGGCGGCGCTGCTCAGCCTCAGCGCGGCCACCCTGGCCGCCGAGGTCAAGCTCGTCGTCAAGGCCGACCAGGCCGGCCCCGTCATCCACCGCAACATCTATGGCCAGTTTGCCGAGCACCTCGGCACCGGCATCTATGAAGGCATGTGGGTGGGCCCCGAGTCCAAGATCCCCAATGTGCGCGGCTGGCGCAAAGACGTGATCGGGGCGCTCAAGGCCCTGCATGTGCCCCTGGTGCGCTGGCCCGGCGGCTGCTTTGCCGACGAGTACCACTGGCGTGAAGGCATCGGCCCGCGCAACAAGCGCCCGGTCAAGGTCAACACCAACTGGGGCGGCGTGGCAGAGAACAACGCCGTCGGCACGCACGAGTTCTTCGACCTGGCCGAGCAGCTCGGCGCCGAGGCCTATGTGAACGGCAACCTCGGCACCGGCAGCCCGCAAGAGATGGCCGAGTGGCTGGAGTACATGACCGCCGAAGGCGACTCCACGCTCGCCCAGCTGCGCCGCAAGAACGGCCGCGACAAGCCCTTCCGCGTGCACTACTTTGCCGTGGGCAACGAGGCCTGGGGCTGCGGCGGCAATATGCGCCCGGACTACTACGTGGACCTCTACCGCCAGGCCGCCACCTTCTTCAAGACCCCGCCGAACAACCGCCCGATCTTCATCGCCAGCGGCGGCACCGGCCACCAGATCGAGTGGACCGAAGCCATCGCCAAGCGCGCCAAGGGCGTGCCGGTGGACGCCATCTCGCACCACGCCTACACCCTGCCCACCAGCGACTGGGCCAAGAAGGGCCAGGCGGTGAACTTCCCGGAGTCCGAGTGGGTGTCCACGCTGGCCAACGCGCAGCAAATCGACGCCATGATCCGCGAGAACGTGGCCGTGCTCGACAAGCTCGACCCCTCGAAGAAGATTGGCTTCTACTTCGACGAGTGGGGCAGCTGGTATGACCCCGAGCCCGGCTCCAACCCTGGCTTCCTGGTCCAGCGCAACACCCTGCGTGACGCCCTGCTCTCGGCCCTGCACTTCAACGTCTTCCACGAGCACGCCGAGCGCGTGAAGATGACCAACATCGCCCAGATGGTCAATGTGCTGCAGGCCATGATCCTGACGACCAAGGACAAGATGGTGCTCACGCCCACGTACCACGCGTTTGCGATGTACGTGCCCTTCCAGGACGCCACCTCGCTGCCCGCCACGCTCGAAGGCAACCCGGTCTACAAAGTCGACAAGTTCGAGATGCCCACCGTCAGCGCCACCGCTGCGCGCGGCAAGGACGGCAAGCTCTACCTCGGCCTCGTCAACGCCCACGCCCACGACGCGCAAAGCCTGACCGTCGACATTGGCAAGCCCGTGCAAGCTGCCCGTGGCCAGCTGCTGACCGCCGACAAGATGGACGCGCAGAACGAGCTGGGCAAGCCCGCGCAAGTGGTGCCCAAGGCCTTCGAGGCCAAGGCCAGCAATGGCCAGCTCAAGCTGACGCTGCCGGCCAAGTCGGTGCTGGTCGTCGCGCTGGAGCCCTGAGCCCGTGCAGGCGCCGATCCATCGACGCGCGTTGCTCGCCATGGCCGGCGCCTTGGGCGCCGGCCCGGCGCTGGCGCAGTCGGAGGCCCAGCGCCTGGCGGCCGCCACGGCCGCCGCTGCGGCGGCGCCCGACGAGCCGCTGCAGCCCGGGCCCTTCCAAGCCTCCTGGGAGTCGCTCGGCAAGTACCAGACGCCCGACTGGTTCCGCGATGCCAAGTTCGGCATCTGGGCCCATTGGGGCCCGCAGTGCGAGCCCGAGGTGGGCGACTGGTACGCCCGCGAGATGTACCTGGAAGGCCATGGGCGCTATCAGCACCACACGGCCACCTACGGCCACCCCAGCCAGTTCGGCTTCAAGGACGTCATCCGCCGCTGGAAGGCCGAGCACTGGCAGCCCGACGAGCTGGTGGCGCTCTACAAGCAGGCCGGGGCGCGCTACTTCATGGCGATGGCCAATCACCATGACAACTTCGACCTCTTTGCCAGCCGCCACCAGCCCTGGAACGCGACGCTGATCGGCCCGCAGCGCGACCTGATCGGTGGCTGGGCCGCCGCTGCGCGTGCGCAAGGCCTGCCCTTTGGCGTGAGCGTGCACGCTGCCCATGCCTGGACCTGGTACGAGCCCGCCCAAGGCGCCGACCGCGAAGGCCCGCTGGCCGGCAAGCCCTATGACGGCGCGCTGCGCCTGGAAGACGGCAAGGGCCAGTGGTGGGAGGGCCTCGACCCGCAAGACCTCTACGCGCAGAACCACGCGCGCAGCGCCAACGCCGACAACCGCAATGCCATCCATGGGCAGTGGAACTGGGGCAATGGCGCCTCGATCCCCACGGACGCCTACTGCCGCAAGTTCCTGAACCGCACGGTCGAGCTGCTCAGCCGCTACCGGCCCGAGCTCGTCTATTTCGACGACACCGCCCTGCCGTTGTGGCCCATCAGCGATGCCGGACTCAAGATCGCCGCGCACCTCTACAACCTGCACACCAACGACCGCAACGCCACGCAGGCGGTGCTGTTCGGCAAGATCCTCGACGAGCAGCAACGGCGCTGCATGGTCTGGGACATCGAGCGCGGCCAGAGCAATGCCATCGAGCCCCTGCCCTGGCAGACCGACACCTGCCTGGGTGGCTGGCACTACGACGGCCGCCTGCTGCGCGAGCACCAGTACAAGTCCGCCGCCACCGTGGTGCACATGCTGATCGACATCGTCAGCAAGAACGGCAACCTGCTGCTCAACGTGCCGGTGGACCGCACCGGCCGCATCGACGCTGACGAGCGCCGCGTCGTCGGCGAGATCGGCGCCTGGATGCGCGTCAACGGCGAGAGCATCTACGGCACCCGGCCCTGGACGCGCTTTGGCGAAGGCCCTTCGCTGGCCGAGTCCGCGCCGCTGCAAGGCCAGGGCTTCAACGAGGGCAAAGGCAAGCCGCTGGGCGCCCAAGACCTGCGCTTCACCGCCAAGGGCGAGGTGCTCTACGCCAGCGTCTTCGGCCTGCCGGCCGACCGCCGCGTGCGCATCACCAGCCTGGCGCGCAAGGCGCACCGCGAAGTTCGCCGCGTTGACCTTCTCGGCGGCGCGCAAGCGCTCAGCTTCAAGCAGGACGGCGACGCCCTCGTCGTGCAACTCCCCGAAGGCCTGGCCCCCAGCCCGGCCTATGTGCTGAAGATCGTTTGAGCCTCATGCCCACTTCTCGCGTGTTCAAGGCCCTGCTGTCGGCCGTTCTCGCCAGCGCAGGCCTGCTGGCCTGGGCCGGCCCCACCGCCGTGCCGCTGGACCGCGTGCGCTTGCTCTACGGGCCCTTCTACGACGCGCAGCAGACCGACCTGCGCTACCTGATGGCGCTCGACCCCGAGCGCCTGCTGGCGCCCTTCAAGCGCGAGGCCGGGCTGCCGGTCACGACCCCGTCCTACGGCAACTGGGAGTCCAGCGGCCTCGACGGCCACATGGGCGGCCACTACCTGTCGGCCCTGGCGCTGATGTGGGCCTCCACCGGCAATGCCGACGTGAAGGCCCGGCTCGACCATGTGGTGGCCGAGCTCAAGCGCTGCCAGGACCAGATTGGCACCGGCTACCTCGGCGGCATCCCCAAGGGCGCCGAAGCCTGGAACGAGATTGCCGCCGGCAACCTCAAGGCCGACAACTTCGGCCTCAATGGCCGCTGGGTGCCTTGGTACAACCTGCACAAGCTCTACGCCGGCCTGCGCGATGCCTGGCGCTATGCCGGCAATGCCGAGGCCAAGGGCATGCTCGTGAGGCTCTCGGACTGGGCCGAGCGCCTGACCGCGCCGCTCACCGACGCGCAGATGCAGGACATGCTGCGCGCCGAGCACGGCGGCATGAACGAGGTCTTTGCCGATGTGGCCGAGATCACCGGCGACAAGCGCTACCTGGCCCTGGCCCAGCGCTTCTCGCACCGCGCGGTGCTACAGCCGCTGGCCGAGCAGCGCGACCAGCTCACCGGCCTGCACGCCAACACCCAGATCCCCAAGGTCATCGGCTACGGCCGCATGGCCGAGCTGAACCATGAGACGGAGGGCCGCCGCGCCGCCGAGTTCTTCTGGCACACCGTGGTCGACAAGCGCAGCGTCGCCATCGGCGGCAACAGCGTGCGCGAGCACTTCCACCCCGCCGACGACTTCAAGCCCATGGTCGACGACGTGGAAGGCCCCGAGACCTGCAACAGCTACAACATGCTGCGGCTCACCGCGCTGCTGCACCGCACGGCGGATGGCAGCGCCGAGCTGGGCCGGTACGCCGACTACTACGAGCGCACCCTCTACAACCACATCCTCGCCTCGCAGCACCCCGAGGGCGGCTTCGTCTACTTCACGCCGATGCGGCCCCAGCACTACCGCGTCTACTCGCAGGTGGACCAAGGCATGTGGTGCTGCGTGGGCTCTGGCATCGAGAGCCACGCGCGGCACAGCGAGTTCATCTACTCGCAGGACGGCGCCGACAAGCTCTACGTCAACCTCTTCGTCGCCTCCAGCCTGGACTGGCGCGAGCGCGGCCTGCGCCTGACGCAGTCCACCAACTTCCCCGACGAAGCGCGCACCCAGCTCAAGATCGAGCAAGGCGGCGGACACTTCACCCTCGCACTGCGCTACCCGGGCTGGGTGGCAGCCGGCGCCTTGCGCGTCAGCGTCAACGGCAAGCCGGTCACCACCCGGGCCAAGCCAGGCGACTACGTCGAGATCACGCGCGACTGGCAGGCTGGCGACCGCATCGCCCTGCAGTTGCCCATGCGCACCCATGTCGAGCCCATGCCGGCCCTGCCGCGCTACGTGGCTGTGCTGCACGGCCCCATCGTGCTGGCCGCCAAGACCGACCCGCGCCCCGGCGAAGCCCTCAACTTCAAGGCCGACGACTCGCGCATGGGCCATGCGCCGCACGGCCCCACCTGCCCGCAGGAAGCCGCGCCCATCTTCGTGGGCGAGCAGCGCGACATCGCCAGCCGCCTGCGGCCGGTGCCGGGGCAGCCGCTCAACTTCACGGCCAGTGGCCTGGTGCGCGCCGACGGCAGCCGGGGCAGCCTGCAGCTGATGCCCTTCTTCCGGCTGCACGACTCGCGCTACATGCTCTATTGGCCCCAGGCCACGCAGAGCCAATACCAGGCCCTGCGCGTGCAGGTGGCGCAGGCCGAGGCCGCACGCCGCGCGCTCGATGCCATCACCGTGGACCAGGTCGCCCCGGGCGAGCAACAGCCCGAGGTCGAACACGCCATGACCGGCGACGGCACCGAAGCCGGCATCGCCGTTGAAGGCCGCTGGCGCCATGCGCGCCAGTGGTTCAGCTACGAGCTGCGTGACCTTGAATCCCGTGGGCGCTGGTTGCGCCTGTGGTTTGCTCCTCGCGACGCGGGCCGCCGCTTCGACGTCGTTCTCAATGACCGTGTGCTGGCCAGTCTGACGCTGGAAAAGCGCCCGCCCACAGAGGGCCTGCTGTACAGCCTGGACCTGCCCCTGCCCGCTGACCTGCCGCGCGATGCTTCGGGCAAGCTGCGCGTCAAGTTTGTCGCGCAGCCCGGCTCCATGGCCGGTGGGCTCTATGGTCTGCGCTTGCTCAGCAGCCTCCCTGCTCCGACTGCCGCCCCATGAGCTTCCTGCGTTTCCGACTCCGCCCCCTGCTGGTGGCTGCCCTGCTGGGCAGCGCCTTCGTTGCCCATGCGGCAAACCCCAGCGGCCTCGACGCCATCGGCCAGGCCACGCGCCTGCCGCTGGCGCCGGCGTCGTCGGCCCAGGGCCTCGCCTGGACGCGGCTCGAAGCCGGCGTGCAGCTGCAACTCGGCACGCTCACGCGCAACGTGCTCTTCTACGGCCCGCAGACGGTGCGCGTCACCACCCACCTGGGCCAGAGCCACGCCACGCAGCCCAGTCTCGTGGTCGTGCAAAAGCCGGTGGCCGAGACCTTCAGCGTCAGCGAGACCGACACCACGCTCACGCTGCAAAACAGCCAGTTGCGCGTGCTGGTCGACAAGCGCACAGCGGCGCTCAGCTTCCAGCGCCTGGACGGCAGCCCGCTCACGCGCGAAAGCGCGCCAGCGGCGCTGGAGCCCTCGTCCTTCGACGGCAGCCCTACCTACCAGATGACCCAGGGCTTCCAGCTCGCGCCGGACGAGTCCCTCTACGGCCTGGGTCAGTACAACGAGCCCTACTGGAACTACCGTGGCCGCGACGTGCTGATGGTGCAAACCAATATCGGCATCGTGCTGCCCTTCTTGCTGTCCAGCCAGCGCTACGGCCTGCTGTGGGACGTCTACTCCAAGATGCGCTTCACCGACGACGCGCAAGGCGCCCGCTTCTGGGCCGACAGCGCGCCCGCCGGGGCTGACTACTACCTGGTCTCAGGGCAGGACATGGATGGTGTGATGCGTGGCCTGCGCACGCTCACCGGCGCCGCCACCATGCTGCCGAAGAGCGCCCTCGGCCTCTTCATGAGCAAGGAGCGCTACGAGACCCAGCAGCAGGTGCTCGACGTCGTCAAACGCTTCCGCGCCGACCGCTTCCCGCTCGACAACATCGTGCAGGACTGGCAGTACTGGGGCGGCGCCGCCGACGGCACCTGGAGCGGCATGATCTGGGACCACTCGCGCTACCCCGACCCGCGCGCCATGATCGACACCCTGCACCGGGACCTGCACACCCAGTTCATGATTTCGATCTGGCCCTCGGTCGGCAACAAGACCGAGCTGGCCCGCGAGCTGGACGCGAACGGCCTGCGCTTCGGGCCCATGGAAGGCGTGGCCAGCCAGGCGCAGATCTACGACGCCTTCAGCGCCAAGGGCCGCGAGATCTACTTCCGCCACCTCAAGAAGGGCCTGCTCGACGTTGGCGTCGATGCGCTCTGGATGGACGGCACCGAGGTCGAGGTCAGCGGCGCCGCGCACGACCCCGGCACCGTGGAGCGCGACATCAAGGCCATGCGCCGCAACGCCATGGGCGACTTCTCGCGCTACCTCAACGTCTACAGCCTGCTCACCACCTGCGGCGTCTACGACGGCCAGCGCGCCCTGCCCGCCCCGCGCGGCAACAAGCGCGTGATGACGCTCACCCGCTCAGCCTGGGCCGGCCAGCAGCGTTGCGGCGCCTTTGCCTGGTCGGGCGACACACGTGCCAGCTGGGCCACCTTCCGCGCCCAGATCTCGGGCGGCCTGAACGTCGGCATGGGCGGCCAGCCCTACTGGACGCAGGACACCGGCGGCTTCTTCGTCAGCCACCAAGGCGGCGAGCGCAACCCCGCGTACCGCGAGCTGTTTGCTCGCTGGCACCAGTTCGGCATCTTCAACCCGGTCTACCGCATCCACGGCACCGACGTGGTCCGCGAGCCCTACCACTTCAAGACTTCAGACCCCACCTTCTACAACTCGCTGCGCAGCGCCGCCGAGCTGCGCTACCGCCTGCTGCCCTACCACTACGGCCTGGCCTGGCGCACGCACAGCGAAGGCTATGTGCCGATGCGCGGCCTGGTGATGGACTTCCCCGACGAGGCCGCGCTGCGCGACATCGACGAGGCCTTCATGTACGGCCCCGCCTTCCTCGTCCGGCCGGTGACGCGCTCCGTCAAGTACGCCGAGCTGCCGCGCGCCCGCACCATCCCCGCCACGGCCTTGCGCACACCCGACGGCCAGCCCGGCCTTGCGGTCACCTACTACCAGGGCACCAACTTCGAGAAGCAAGCCGGCCAGGCCGTCTCCACCACGGTGGACCACAACTGGCCCGAGCCGCCGCTGAGCAGCTTCCCGCCCGGCCTGACCAGCATCAACAACTTCTCGGCCCGCTGGCAAGGCCAGCTGATCGCGCCTGAGTCGGGCGAGTACGAGATCGGCCTGGAGGGCGACGACGGCTTCCGCCTCTGGCTCGACGACAAGCTATTGATCGAGGACTGGAAGAACGGCGCCACCCGCCGCGAGAGCGTCAAGGTCGCGCTGCAGAAGGACCAGCCGGTGCGCGTGCGCATCGAGTTCTACCAAGGCGGTGGCGAGCGCAACTTGCGCCTCTCATGGCGCACGCCCACCCAGCTCAAGGCCCTGGCCGAAGAGCAGGCCAATGTGGACCCGCGCATCGCCACACGCCTGCCCTCGGGCAGCGACTGGTTCGACTTCTGGACCGGCCAGCGCCATGCCGGCGGCAGCACCGTGCAAGAGGAATACGCGCTCGACCGCTTCCCGCTCTTCGTGCGCGCCGGCAGCATCGTGCCCATGGGCCCGGTGCTCCAGTACGTGAACGAGCAGCCCAATGCACCGCTCGAGATCCGCATCTACCCCGGGCGCGACGCCAGCTTCACGCTCTATGAAGACGATGGCGACACCTATGCCTACGAGCGAGGTCAGCGCGCCACCGTGCAGCTGCGTTGGAACGACGCCAAGCGCCAGCTGCAAGTGGCAGCACGTGAAGGCAACTTCCCCGGCCTCGTCAAGCAACGCCAGCTCCAGGTTCGCCTGATGGCTGGCCCCAGCACCAACACCGCCACCAAACCCGCGCCCTCGCGCAACGTGACGTATCGGGGCCAAGCCCTGACACTGCAGTTCCCTTAAAGACCCACAAGCCCATTTCAGGAGACCTCCCATGCGCTTCCCCCGTCGCACCCTGCTGGCCCTCTCGCTGGCCCTGCCCGCCCTGTCCGCCTTCGCCGCTCCGCTGGTGATGGGCTTCTCGCAAGTCGGCGCCGAGAGCGAATGGCGCACCGCCAACACCTCGTCGGTCAAGTCGGCCGCCAAGGAAGCCGGCATCACGCTCAAGTTCGCCGACGCACAGCAAAAGCAGGAGAACCAGGTCAAGGCCCTGCGCAGCTTCATCGCACAGAAGGTCGACGTCATCGCCTTCTCGCCCGTGGTCGAGTCCGGCTGGGAGACCGTGCTCAAGGAAGCCAAGGCCGCCGGCATCCCCGTCATCCTGACCGACCGCGCCGTCAAGGTCACCGATGAGTCGCTCTACGTGACCTTCATCGGCTCCGACTTCGTCGAAGAAGGCCGCAAGGCCGCCAAGTGGCTGCTGGACCGCGTGGCCAAGAGCACCGCGCCGGCCATCAACGTCGTCGAGCTGCAAGGCACCGTGGGCTCGGCCCCGGCCATCGACCGCAAGAAGGGTTTCGAGGAAATCATCAAGAGCAACGCCAAGATCCAGATCATCCGCTCCCAGTCCGGCGACTTCACCCGCGCCAAGGGCAAGGAAGTGATGGAGTCCTTCCTGAAGCAGAAGGACAAGAAGATCGACGTGCTCTACGCGCACAACGACGACATGGCGATTGGTGCGATTCAGGCCATCGAAGAAGCCGGGCTGAAGCCTGGTGTCGACATCACGATCATCTCGATTGATGGTGTGCGTGGCGCGTTTGAGGCGATGAAGGCTGGCAAGCTCAATGTGACGGTTGAGTGCAATCCGTTGCTGGGGCCGCAGTTGATGCAACTGGCCAAGGATGTGGTGGCCAAGAAGCCGGTCGAGAAGCGGATCAAGGTGATCGAGGGCGTGTACACGGCGGATCAGGCGGCGAAGGAGCTGCCGAATCGCAAGTACTGAGGACGCTGTGCGTGAGGGCGGGTTTGTGGTGAGGCCCATGCCGGGAGTCCCGCCCGGCGGCGGGGTAACTTTCTTCTGTCTTGCCAGAAGAAAGTCACCAAAGAAGAGGCGCTTCTTCCACTTCAGAGCCCGACATGCGTTTGGTGCCTTGAAGGGCGGGGGAAGCGATCCTCTGCGCTCTCGCGGCGGACTTGTCACCGCCCTACCTCATCGCACCAGCACCCCGGTTGACGCGCGGCTGAACGCCGGGCTCACCACCAACAGCCGCGTCGCTCGGGCGACGCCTTTTCGGTATTTCTCTCAGGCGTCGGCGTTCAGCCGCGACTTAGGCGGCCGAGAGGCCCGAGCCATGAGGCTCGTGACAAGCCGGAGGCGAGAGCGCAGCGGATCGCTTCTCGGACGTGCACAGCCCGAGCGCAGCGAGCGGGTTTTTGTGCGGGATGCGGATTGCATTGAGCGCCTCTTCTTTGGTGACTTTCTTCTGGCGCCGCAGAAGAAAGTTACCCGCCCGCCGGGGCGGGACCCGGCATCGGCCTCGCCGGAAACCCACTGCATCGAACCACACGGCATGGGCCTCGCCACAAAACCAGTTTCACCATGACAGCCCCCACGCCCGTCCTTGCCCTGCAAGGCATCTGCAAGAGCTTCCCCGGCGTCCGCGCCCTGCACGAAGTCAGCCTGCGCCTCTTCCCCGGTGAAGTGCACGCCCTCATGGGCCAAAACGGCGCCGGCAAGTCCACCCTCATCAAGGTGCTCACCGGCCTCTACGAGCCCGATGCCGGCCGCATCGAACTCGCGGGCAGAGAAATAGCCCCGCGCACCACGCAAGAAGCCCAAGACCACGGCATCCGCACCGTCTACCAAGAGGTCAACCTCTGCCCCAACCTCTCGGTGGCCGAGAACATCTGCCTCGGGCGGCTGCCCAAGCGCTGGGGCCGGATCGACTGGGCGGCCGTGCGCGCCGAGGCCCAGCGTGTGCTGGCGCAGATGGAGCTGGACATCGATGTGGACCAGCCGCTGCACCGCTGCCCGTTGGCGCAGCAGCAGATGGTGGCCATTGCCCGCGCGCTGCGCGACCCGGCCAAGGTGCTCATCCTCGACGAGCCCACCTCCAGCCTCGACGAAGCCGCCGTGCAGCAGCTGTTTGCGGTGCTGCGCCGCCTGCGCGAGCAGGGGCTGGCGATCCTCTTCGTCACCCACTTCCTGGACCAGACCTACGCCATCTCCGACCGCATCACCGTGATGCGCAACGGCGAGACCGAGGGCGAGTACTTGGCGCAGGACCTGAGCCGGCTGGCCCTGGTCAACAAGATGGTGGGCGCTGCGGCGGACGACGCCGAGAAGGCGCGCTTGGCTTCGCGCAGCACCGCGCCGGGTGCGCCCGTGCTGACGGCCGAGCAGATTGGCCGCAGCGGCACGCTGCAACCCACCTCGCTGCAACTGCGGCGGGGCGAGGTGCTGGGCCTGGCCGGCCTGCTGGGCTCGGGCCGCACGGAGCTGGCCCGGTTGCTCTTTGGCGCCGACGCGGCGGACAGCGGGCAGCTCCGCGTGGGCGATGGCCCAGCGGGCCGCTTCAGCTCGCCGCGCGAGGCCATTGCCGCCGGCCTGGCCTTCTGCTCTGAAGACCGCAAGTTGGAGGGCTGCGTGCTCGACCTCTCGGTGCGAGAGAACATCGTGCTTGCCCTCCAGGCCCGGCACGGCCTGCGCCTGGTGATGAAGCCGGCCGAGCTGCAAGCCCTGGCCGACGACTACATCCGCCGCCTCGGCATCAAGACCGCGAGCGCCGACACGCCCATCGGCCAGCTCTCGGGCGGCAACCAGCAAAAGGTGCTGCTGGCCCGCTGGCTGGCCACGCACCCGGCGCTGCTGATCCTCGACGAACCCACGCGTGGCATCGACGTGCGCGCCAAGGAAGAGCTGATGGACGCGGTGCTGGCCCTGGCTCACTCCGCAGACCAAGCCGAGCCCATGGCCGTGCTCTTCATCTCGTCCGAGCTGCCCGAGGTGCTGCACTGCAGCGACCGCCTGCTGGTGATGCGCGACCGCCATGTGCTGGGCGAGTACCCGCGCGGCGCGCTCGACGAACACGGCGTGCTCGAAGTGATTGCGGCCGATGCGCCCCAAGCTGCGTGACGCTGCCTGAAGAGAACAAGAACAAACCATTCCCATGAAGCTCCCTGGTTTTCTCTCCCACCCGCTGTCGCGACCCTTGATCGCGCTGGCCCTGCTGCTCGGCGTGGCCGCCGTCAGCGTGCCCGGCTTCCTGCACCTGGAGGTCAAGGACGGCCACCTCTACGGCAGCCTCGTGGATATCGTCCACCGCGCGGTGCCGCTGATGCTGATTGCGCTGGGCATGACCCTCGTGATCGCCACGCGCGGCATCGACATCTCGGTCGGCGCCATCGTCGCCATTGCCGGCACCGTGGCCGCCATGCTGGTCGGCTCACAGGGCGTGGCCGTGGCCTTTGCGGCGGCCCTGGGTGCGGCGCTGCTCTGCGGGCTCTGGAATGGCCTGCTGGTCGCCACGCTCGGCCTGCAGCCCATCATCGCCACGCTGATCTTGATGGTCGCCGGGCGTGGTCTCGCGCAGCTCTTCACCGACGGCCAGATCCTCACCATCTACGAGCCCGCCAGCTTCTTCTGGCTGGGCGGCGGCTACCTGCTGGGCTTGCCGGTCTCCGTCTTTGTGCTGGCCCTGGTGGCGGGCCTCACGGGCCTCTTGATGCGGCGCACGGCGCTGGGCCTCTTCATCGAGTCGGTCGGCGTCAACCCGGTGGCCTCGCGCCTGGCCGGTGTGCCCACGCTGGCGGTGATGCTCTTCGTCTACCTCTACAGCAGCCTGGGCGCAGGCCTGGCGGGCTTGATGATCACCTCCAACATCAAGAGCGCCGACGCCAACAACGCCGGCCTGCTGCTGGAGCTGGACGCCATCCTGGCCGTGACCCTGGGCGGCGGGCAGCTCAATGGCGGGCGCTTCTCGCTGGTGGGCAGCCTCATCGGCGCGCTCGTCATCCAGACCCTCACCTCCACCATCTACGCGCTCGGTATCCCGCCGCAGGTGACCATGGTGGTCAAGGCCATCGTCGTGTTTGCGGTGTGCATCCTGCAGTCGCCGGTGTGGATCAAGAAAGGGGGCGCACGATGAAAGCCCGCCTGCAAGCCGCCATGGCGGCACCCTCGTTCACTGCGTGGATCAGCGTCGTGCTGATGCTCGCTCTCTATGGCTTTGGCGCCGTCGGCTACACGGGCTTTGCCAGTGGCCAGGTCGTCTACAACCTGCTGATCGACAACGCCTTCCTGCTCGTCATCGCGGTGGGCATGAACTTCGTGATCCTGTCGGGCGGCATCGACCTCTCGGTCGGCTCGGTGCTGGCGCTCACCACCACGGTGGCCGCATGGCTGCTGCAAACCGCGCAGTGGCCGGCCGAGCTCGTCATCGTCGTCAGCCTGCTGGGGGGCCTCGCGTTTGGGGCGCTGCAGGGCTGGTTGATCCATGCCTTCAAGCTGCAGGCCTTCATCGTCACGCTGGCCGGCATGTTCCTGGCGCGGGGCCTGTGCTTCCTGATCAGCGTGGACTCGATCACCATCGACGCGCCCACGTTTGTGTGGCTCTCGCAGACCCAGCTACCCCTGCCCGGCGGCTTCCTGTCGCCCGGCGCGGTGATTGCGCTGGTGGTGCTGGCGCTCGGCCTGTGGGCCGCGCACAGCACGGCCTTTGGGCGCACGGTCTATGCCATCGGCGGCAACGAGACCTCGGCGCTGATGATGGGCTTGCCCGTGGGCCGCACCAAGGTCGCGGTCTATGCGCTCAGCGGCGGCTGCGCCAGCCTGGCCGGCCTGCTGTTCGCCTTCTACATGCTCTCGGGCTACGGCCAGCATGCGCAAGGCGTGGAGCTGGATGCCATCGCCGCCGTCGTCATCGGCGGCACCTTGCTGGCTGGTGGTACCGGCTATGTGGCCGGCGCGCTCTCGGGCGTGCTGGTGCTGGGCCTGATCCAGACGCTCATCGTCTTCGACGGCACGCTCAGCTCCTGGTGGACCAAGATCGTCATCGGCACCCTGCTGTTCGCCTTCTGCGCCGTGCAGCGCGTGGTGGCGAGGCGTAGCGCTCACTGAAAGTGATCTCCCCATGAAGCATCTGCTCGGCGCCCTGGCCTTGGTGCTCGCCATCCCGCCAGCGCTGGCGCAGTCGCACCCGCTGGAAGTCGCCAACCCCAAGCACACCGTCCAACTGGTCAAGACGATTGCGCCGCCTGCGGGCCTCGTGGCCCCCAAGCCGGCTGAGCAGAGCGCCTACCTGCTCGTCTACTTCAAGGACGAGACGCACGACATCTACTTCGCCACCTCGCCCGACGGCTATACCTTCACCGACGTCAACGGCGGCCAGCCCGTCGCCCTCGGGCGCGTGTTGGCCGAGCAAAAGGGCGTGCGTGACCCGCACCTGATGCGCGGCCCGGACAACGCCTTCTACATGGCCATGACCGACCTGCACATCTACGGCAAGGGCGCCGGCCACCGCAGCACCGAGTGGGAGCGGCCCATCGAGGGCTACGGCTGGGGCAACAACCAGAACCTGATCCTGATGAAGTCCTTCGACCTCATCCACTGGACGCACGCGCGGGTCAAGGTGGCAGCGCTCTTCCCGCAGGTGGGCGACCTCGGCGCCGTCTGGGCCCCCGAGACCATCTGGGACGACAAGGCCCAGCGGCCGATGGTGTACTACACGACCCGGGTCGGCGCGGCACCCAACACCCTGGTCTACGCCTACGCTGATTTAGCGTTCAACACGCTCGAGACCGAGCCCAAGACCCTGTTCACCTACCCCATCAAGGGCAAGAGCGCGATCGACGGCGACATCACCAAGATCGGCGACAAGTACCACCTGTTCTACGTCGCGCACGACGACCCGGGCTTCCTGCGCCAGGCCATCTCGGACCGCATCAACGAGGGCTTTGTCTTCAACCCGCAGAAGGTGGACCCTGAGACCGACTACACCGAGGCGCCCACCCTGTGGCACCGCCATGGCACCCAGACCTATGTGCTCATGTACGACGTGTTTGGCGCCAAGCCGCGCAACAACATGGGCTTCTCGGAGACGACTGACTTCGTCAACTTCAAGAACCTGGGCCGCTTCAACGAGCCAGGCTCGCCGATGAAGGCCGCCAACTTCGTGGGCGCCAAGCACGGCGCCGTGATCGCCATCTCGCCCGCCGAGATGGCCCGCCTGCAACGCTACTTCGCCCAGAAGTAAACGGGCCGCCGACTGAGGGACCTCTGGATGCCACTCACCCTGCTCCGCTCAAGCCTCCGCGTGCTGCTCCTTGCAGCTGCAGTCCAGGCCCTGCCTGCCTTCGCCCAGGCCCGGCTGGAGTTCTCGGCCCACGCCACGCCCGCCAGCCGTTCCGTGCGCCTGGTGGATGGCGCCCAGCTCAGCCCCGTGGTGGTGAGCGACAACGATGCGCCGCTCGTCAAGCTCAGCGCCCAGCTGTTTGCCGACGACCTTGCCAAGGTGACGGGCAAAGCACCTGCGGTGGTGGCCGAGGCCACGGCCGACCAGGTCGTCATCGCCGGCACCCTGGGCCAGAGCCGCCTCATCGACCGACTCGCCCGCGCCGGCAAGCTCAAGGGCCTCGACCAGCTTCGTGGCCAGTGGGAGGCCACGCTGTGGCAGAGCGTCGAGGCGCCACTGCCCAAGGTCAAGCGCGCGCTCGTCATCGTCGGCAGTGACCCGCGTGGCACCGCCTATGGCCTGATGCAGATGTCCGAGCGCATGGGCGTCTCGCCCTGGCACTGGTGGGCCGACGTGCCGCCCAAGCGCCAGGCCTCGCTCTACGTGCAGGCCGCCCAGCCCAGCGTGGACAAACCGGCCGTGCGCTATCGCGGCATCTTCGTCAACGACGAGGACTGGGGCCTGATCCCCTGGATCAAGACCACCTTCGACCCCGCGCACGGCAACTTCGGGCCCAAGACCTACGAAAAGATCTTCGAGCTGATGCTGCGCATGCGGCTCAACTACATCTGGCCGGCCATGCACGAGGTGTCCACCGAGTTCGGCTCCAACCTCGACAACGCCCGCATGGCGGCGCGCTACGGCATCCTGCTCGGCTCCTCGCACTGCGAGCCCATGCTCTACAACAACGTCCACTGGGACGAGAAGACCCAAGGCCCCTGGGACTACGCCCGCAACAAGGACGCCATCCACGCCGTCTGGGAGACCACCGCCGCCAACGTCTCCGGCCAGGACGGCGTCTGGACCATGGGCATCCGCGGCATCCACGACCGCGGCATGCAAGGCCCGCCCGACACCGCCGTGCGCATGGCCACGCTGGGCCAAGTCTTCAAGGACCAGCAGGCCCTGATCACCAAGCACACGGCCACCCGCCCCGGCACGCCCGCCAAGATCTTTGTGCCCTACAAGGAAGTGCTGCCCATCTACGACGCCGGCCTGCCCGTGCCCGACGACGTGACCCTGGTCTGGGTGGACGACAACTTCGGCTACATCCGCCGCCTCAGCAACCCGGCCGAGCGCAAGCGTGCGGGCGGTGCCGGCGTGTACTGGCATCTGTCCTATTACGGCGGCCCGCACTCCTACACCTGGATCAACACCACCGCCCCCGCGCTGATGTGGGAGGAGTTCCACAAGGCCTGGGCCAACGAGGCACGCACCGCCTGGGTCATCAACGTCGGCGACATCAAGCCCATGGAAGTGGGCATGGACTACTTTGCGCGCCTGGCCTGGGCGCCCGAGTCCATGGGCCCCGAGTCCGCCAGCCGCTTCCTCAAGGAGTTTGCCGAGCGCAACTTCAGCGCCGCACACGCCCCGGCCCTGGCCGAGCTGATGGCCGAGCACTTCCGCCTCGGCACCGTCCGCAAGCCCGAGCTGATGGAGCGCAGCTGGGCCCTGTCGCTCACCGCCGCCCGCGCCGCGCAGCTGCGTGACGAGTACCAGCACCTGCTGCGCATGGACGCCGCCTTGGCCGCATCCCTGCCCGCTGAATCGCGCGACGCCTACTTCGAGATGATCGGCTTCCCCGCCCGCGTGGTCGCCTACTCGGGGCTGATCTTCCTGGCCGACCGCGACGTGCAGATGGGCGTTGATGCCGCCGCCAACACCGAGCGCATCCAGACCCTGCGCAACACCCTGACCCAGCAGGTCGATCACTTCAACAACGAGGTGGCCGGCGGCAAGTGGAAGGGCGTGATGCCCGGGCTGGAAACCGCCGCCAACCTGATGGCCTGGAACAGCCAGGTCCGCTGGCCTTGGGGCGAGACCAAGCCCGTGGTGCTGCCCGACCCTGCCGGCCAGCCCTCCGAATCTCGCTGGCGCCCCGCCTCCGCCACCCTCCAGCAGCAAGCAGGCCAAGGCGGCGCGGCGTGGCATTCGGTGCCCGGCCTCGGCGGCACCGGCCGCGCCCTGGTCGTGCTGCCCGCCAACCTGCAAACCACCTGGCGCAGTGACCCGGCCTCGGCCCCCGCCCTGGAGTACGAGTTCAACACCAAGGCGGTGGACGGCGTGGCCTACCTGGAGTTCATGCCCACCTTCCGCCTGATCCCGGGCACCCAGCTCGGCGTGGCTGTCAGCCTCGATGGCCAGGCCCTCGGCAACTTCGAAGTGCCCGGCGCCAGCGGGTCTGAAGACGAGAACGGCCGCATCCGCCAGGACGCCGTGCAGACCAACAGCGTGCGCCTCAAGCTGCCCCTCGGCAAGCTGGAAGCCGGCAAGCACCGGCTGCGCGTCGTCGCCCTCGACCCCGGCCTCGTGTTCGATCGCATCTGGCTCCCCTAAGGACTCCCCATGCTCAACCGCCGCCAACTCATCAGCGCCACCACCCTGGCGGCTGCCAGCACCACCGCTGCTGTCGATGCTCAAGCAGCGTCCACCGCCCGCCCGCTGCTCGCCCCCACGCCCCCCATGGGCTGGAACAGCTGGAACAGCTTCGCCACCACGCTGACCGAGGCCCAAGCCCGCGAGACCGCCGCCATCCAGGCTGCCAAGCTGCTGCCCTCGGGCTACGACGTCTTCACCATCGACATCCAGTGGTACGAGCCCGAGGCCAAGAGCTACGAGTACAACCGCGCGCCCCAGCCGGCGATGGACGGCTATGGCCGCCTGCTGCCCGCGCCCAACCGCTTCCCCTCCAGCGCCAACGGCGTCGGCTTCAAGGCCCTGGCCGATGACATCCACCGCCTGGGGCTCAAGTTCGGCGTGCACCTGATGCGCGGCATCCCGCGCGCCGCCGTCGAGAAGAACCTGCCCGTGCTCGGCACCAAGCTCACCGCGCGCGACATTGCCGACACCCACAGCACCTGCCCCTGGAACCCCGACATGTACGGCGTCGACATGCGCCGCCCGGGCGCCCAGGCCTACTACAACAGCGTGTTCGCGCTGTTCGCGTCCTGGGGTGTGGACTTCGTCAAGATGGACGACATGAGCCGCCCCTACGACGCCCACGCGCCCGAGATCGAGGCCGCGCACCGCGCCATCGAGGCAAGCAAGCGGCCCATGCTGCTCAGCCTCTCACCCGGCGAGACCCCCGTGCACCGCGCCGAGCACGTGCGCCGCTTTGCGCAGATGTGGCGCATCAGTGACGACTTCTGGGACGAGTGGCCGCTGCTCGAATCGCAGTTCACCCGCCTCGAGAACTGGAACCCCCACCGCCGCCCCGGCGCCTGGCCCGATGCCGACATGCTGCCCCTGGGCCGCCTCGCGCTGGGCGAGCGCGACTCCCGCTTCACCCGCGACGAGCAACGCACCGTCATGGCCCTGTGGTGCATCGCCCGCTCGCCCCTCATCATGGGCGGCGACCTGCGCCACCTCGATGACTGGACGCTTGCGCTGCTGACCCACAAAGAGCTGCTCGCCATCCACCGCCACAGCGAGGCCAACCAGCCCCACTTCGTCGCCGACAACTGGCGCGTCTGGACAGCCCGAAACCCCAAGACCCGCGAGTACGTGCTGGCGGTGTTCAACACGGGCAAGCAGGCTGACTCGCTGCGGCTACCGCTGCACAGCGTCGGGCTGCCGCAGCAGGGCAAGCTGCGCGATCTGTGGGACGCCAACGTGGCGGCGCCGGGGATTGAGGCGGGGGTGGTGAGCGTGGCGGTGCCGTCGCATGGGGTGGCGATGTTGGGGTTGCGTGGGGGCTAGGGTGCGACGCTGGCTAACGTCGATACCACGTTGACGGCGGTGGCCGGGCGCTTGATGATCCGCCGCCGCCATGCGGATCGTTAGCGATCCGACTACAACACGTTTCGCCCCACAGGCAAAACAGCCATGCACCTGCTCACCGAAATCATCGATCTCTTGAGTTCGAGTTCGCCGAGCCTTGAAGACGCGCTCTTTAAGGCGCAGGTGCTTGCTCATCGCCTCGGTGAGTTGGACATGAAGAAGTGGGTGACAAATGAGCTGAAGGGCTACCCCGACCGCCTTAGCCTCCCGGCTTACCGCGTTCTACCTGTCACCGTGATGGCCAATCTGAGCAACGGCGTAGTTCGCTACTCGGACCAGCCGTTGCCAATGATGGGTGTGGATCAAAGACTCCGGGACAAACTCGAGACACGGAGAGTGTCGGAAAGCATTGCCGTAGTGGCCGAGTGGGCAAAGCGCGACACGGACTTGGCGATTGTCATCGCGCCTGAGTACTTCGGGCACATTAAGAAGGGCATTGATCGCAGCTTCGAGATCGAGCGTGCCTGGGGAAAGCACTCCGTGGGCTCAATGCTCCAGATCGTCACCGAGGTGCGGTCGCGACTCCTCGAACTGGCTCTTCAAGTGTCAGACCGTATTCCGCAGGAACCACAACCAGAAGCCATCCGCGCGGTTGCGCAGGAGGTAGCAGTGTCAGAGATTTTTCGGAACGCAGTGTTCGGCAGCAACACAACGATTGTGGTTGGTGGCGGGTCAATTCAGGGTGTCACCAACAACGTAACGGTCAACGATCTAGGCAGTCTTGTGTCTGCCTTGCGCGCCTACGGGATTCAGGACGCTGATCTGGAGCAGTTGAAGCAAGCCTTAGTGAGCGACGACACCTCCGACGACGTCAGGAACAAGAAGCTCGGCCCGAGCGTTCGGAACTGGATTGGCAACATGGTTGCCAAGGCCGGCGCAGGCGCCTGGGAGATCAGCGTAGCCACGGCTGGCGGAGTGTTGGCAACGGCTATCGCCTCCTACTACGGGTTCGGAGGCGCCTAGCTCCTCGCTCGAGCCGACACGCTCCTGCAAAGCTCAGCGCACACGTTAGACCTCATCAGATGCCCGACGAAGCCCTCGCCAGGAAGATCTACTCCCTCCAGAATCGGATAGTGCGTGATCTGAATGACGCGCACATCTTTCTTGAGCAAATTGGACCTTTGCTGACGGACGCCCGTGCGACGTTCGAACGCAGCGACTCGAAGTCAGACAGGCGCTACTACGTACCGTCGGTCGATCGAAAGAAGTTCGCCAAGCGCACTGACCATGAGTTGAAGGAAATCTATGCCCACTTCAGCTCTGGCGGGCTGTACGAGGCGTTCCTCATCACCGCCGTCTCTCAGTTCGAGTCATTCTTGGCTGATGTGCTGGTCACCTTCCTAAATCACTACCCGTTGCGCATCACAGAGGTCGTGCAAGGAGTACCTGCGTGTCCTAGTGTTTCGCCACGCGAGCTCGTTTCTGCGCCGGACAAGGACCAACTTGTCCAGCGGGTGCTGTCGGATCACGTTGCCAGTGTCTTTCGCCAGCGCCCCAGCGCCTACATGGCGTATGCGGTCAAGCTCCTTAGCATTAAGAGTGATCAAAGCTTCATCGACTACTTCGAGGTGGCCGCGACACGTGATTTGGTGGTGCACAACAATCGAGTGATAAACGCGCTGTACCTGGAGAAGGCTGCCAAGAAGGCGCGTGGCAAGGTTGGCGATAAGGTCGAAGTGGACAAGCACTACTACAACGCGGCCCTGGCAACGCTGAAGAAGGTGTCTGGCGCAATCAAACGCGACATAGAGAAGAAGTACGGGGCAGGTGGAGAGAATGAGGTTTAACCCCTCGTACACGCGCGTCCAACAACGGCAAAGGCCTGATCGATTGGGCAGGAGGGAAGAGACACCTGCAGTCGTCTATCCGGCATCTAAAGCCGGGGCGTTGAAGTCCCGTGCTGACATGGAATCCGCGTCACTGCCGCGCTGAATTTGCCAGCGCGGGTGCCAACGTCAGGCTCAGCTGCCGAAACTGCATTGGCTGTCAAATCCGCAAGCGCTCTCCCAACTCAGTCAGCTCCCTCACTCAAACAAGGCAACAAATCCCGATGCCCGGTCGCCGTGACTTCAACCGCGCGGCCGGGGCCTTGGCGTAGCCAGCCTTTGGCGATGAAGTGCCGGAAGAGCTCATCGGCCAGTTGCCCGGCGAGGTGGTCGCGGCGCTCAGACCAGTCGAGGCAGCGGTAGGCATAGCGGCGCCGGCCTTGGGGCGCGCTGGGGTTCATACCCAGCCCTTGCAGCCAAGCCCGGCCAGCGGCCGTCAGCTCAAAGCCGCTGGCCGTCGCGCCCAGGCGGCCATCGCGCTGCAGAGCCTCGAAGACGGAGACGCCCAACTTGCCGGCCAGGTGGCCGTAGCAGCAGCGCGCGAGGCGTAGGCGGGCCCGGGCAGGGTGGGCCCAGGCGCGGTCGTGTTCCTGGCGCTCGGCGACGAGGGCCAGGGCCTCAAGCGCATGGGCCACTTCGGCGTCGGCCAGGCGGTAGTAGCGGTGTCGGCCTCTGGGCTCGCACACCACAAACTGCGCGTCCAGCAGCTTGGCCAAATGCCCGCTGGCCGTCGCCGCCGTCACGCTCGCAGCCTTGGCCAACTCGCTGGCGCTGGCGTACTCGCCATCCATCAGGTAGGCCAGCATCCGCGACCGCGCCGGGTCGGCCACGAGGGCGGCGACACGAGCCAGGCGGGGTTCATGAGGTGCCGTCATCAGCTTCTGCCTTAGTCGAGAGTCAGCCGATCAAAGCAGCGCGCCCAACGAGTCTGCGGGCGCCTGGTCGCGCTCATGCAAGCCGTAGTCGCGCACCACGGCGGCCACGCGCAGCCGGTAGTTGGCAAAGACCTGGCTGCGGCCCTCTTGCTGGGCGTTGCGGTGCATGCCATGGCAACGCCAGGCGCGCACCGCCGCCTCGTCGCGCCAGAAGCTCAAGGACAGAAAGCGCCCCGGGTGGGTCAGGCTCTCGAATCGCTCGACCGAGATGAAGCCGTCCACGGACTCCAACTCCGCTTTCAGCGCGGCGGCCAGCTCGAAGTAGCGCGGAGCCACATCGGCTTGCAGCTCCAGCTCAAAAATCACGGCCATCATGGCGTCAGCTCCCGGGTCAGATTCAATGTCGAGGCCACATCTTCCAGCCAGGTGCGCTCCTCCCGGAGGATCAAGCGCCGGGCCTGCGCAAACTCGAAGTTGGCGCAACCCTCAGGGTCGGTCTTGAGGGTGGCGCGATAGCGCTCGTAGCCCGCCAGGCTGTCAAACCCGATCAGCCCCCAAGCTACATCATTGCTGCCCTCGTGCGGCAGAAAGTAGCCGATCAAGTTGCCGCCGCAGCGCGGAATGATGCGCCCCCAGGCCTCGGCGTAGTGCCTGAAGGCCTCGCGCTGGAAGGGGTCGATCTGGTAGCGGATGAAACAGGTCAGGGACGTGAGAGACATAAGGCGGCTCTGGGTCTTGGGGTGTTGAGGCGTGAGCCTGCACTGTGCGACGAGTCGGGTGCCGGATGCTTCGGCCAAGGCCGAAGCGTTGGCCACGCTGGCCCCACGGCTGCGCGCCGGCGCAGCGCTACATTGGCGCATGCCTCGCTATGTCGCCCTCCTTCGCGGAGTCAGCCCCATGAACGCCAGGAGCCCTGATCTCCAGCGGTGCTTTGAGGCGGCCGGCTTCTCCGACGTGCGAACGCTTTTGTCCAGCGGCAACGTCGTCTTCAACGCCCGCACGACCTCATGCGCCGGACTGGAGCGCCGCGCAGAAGCGGCGATGCAATCCACGCTGGACCGAGTCTTTGACACCTTCGTTCGCCCGGCCGAGTTCCTGCGCGAGCTGGTCGCGTCGGAGCCCTTCGCCGAGTTCAAGCTACCCCCAGCAGCCAAACCCGTCGTCACCTTCCTGCGCCGGCCGTCAGCGCACACGCTGGCCCTGCCCATCGAGCGCGACGACGCGTGCGTTCTCAAGTTCACGGGATCTGAGGTGCTGTCCTTCTATGTGCCCGGGCCCAAGGCGTCGGCGTTCATGGCCTTCCTGGAGCGCAGCTTCAGCAAGGACATCACCACGCGCACGCTCGAAACGGTGCGCAAGTGCTCGGTCGCATAGCCTCGGCAGCACGGTCTGCGCGCGTGGCCTCTTCAGGTCGATACGCCGGGCTGGGCACTTGATCATGCGCCGCTTGCTACGGGGATCGTCAACGATCCGACTACAACACGTTAGGCTTCAAGTTCTGCATCGCATCGTGCTCATCCGCATCTACAACCACTTTCTCGCACCCAAGATCCGCCTCGCCCGAGCCAGCGCGGCGGCGCGCTCATCGGGCCTGCTTGCATTCCAGGTTCTCGGCGGGAACATGGAGCCGACCCTTCGCCTTGGCGAAGTCGCTCTCTACAAGAGGCAAGAGCCATCATCGCTGTGCCTTGGAGACGTTGTAACCCTTGCGCACCAGAGCTACTTCGAGGGCGTCAAGGTTCCACTTCGTATCGTTGGTCTCGCAGGTGACCGCGTCGAACTCAAGGCAGGTCAGCTGTACCTAAACGGGCAGGTCAACCCCGAGCCATATCAGCTCACCGCTGCCGCCGAAAGTGAGTACTCCAGGGACTTTCCTTGCACGTCCGTTCCCGAGGCTCACGCTTTCTTGCTCGGAGACTGCCGCGACAATAGCAAGGACAGCCGTCTTCTCGGCCCGATCCCCTTCGCCGCCTTGGTCGGGAAGATTGTTCTTGTCCACCCTCTGGACAACCCACGCGAACAGCGCCCGGTGCGTTGAGTCCGATCTCCTCGCTCAAACCGACCCGCTACGACTGACCGCCTAGCTCGAACTTTGAGGCACAAACGTGGCTACCAATCACACCGAAGACGGCGCTGGCTGGTGGGTTCCCCATCTGGTCGCTGCCTTCCTCGGCTTTGTGATCGGTGGATGGCTGTTCGCTCGATGGGTCCGCTACGGAGACTTGCAAGACCATTGGCTGTTCGTAGCGGTGATCTGCGCACTTCTTTGCGCGGCGGCGTCGGTATGGTTCGGGCGTAGCTTCTGGTCTTTTCTCCGCAGCCTCTTAGGCCGCGAATGATGGAAGGCATCGTTGACCTGGCCCTCGAAGGCGGCTCACGCGCGCCCTGTGCAGCCTTGCCAACCGCCCTCACCCCTCCCCCGGCACCCTCGCATACACACAGCTGTTACTGAGGCCCCCATCGGGGTCGCGCATGGTGTTGCGCAGCAGGCCTTCCAGCGCAAAGCCGCAGCGCTCGGCCACGGCGCGGGAGGCTTGGTTGCGGTCGTCGGTGACCAGCTCGACGCGCTGGGCGCCGAGGCCGCCTTCGGCCACGTCGCGCAGGGCCCAGCCGGTCAGGGCGCGGACGCCCTCGGTGGCGTAGCCGTGGCCGAGTTCGCTGGTGCGGATCCAGTAGCCGACCTCGGTGCGGGGCACGTTCCAGTCGGTGCGGTGCAGGCCGATGGAGCCGACGAGGCGGCCGGTGCTGCGCGAGAAGGCGAGGTAGGGCAGGTCAAGCCGCAGCAGGAAGTTGCCCGCTGCGCGGCGGCAGCGGGCTAGCGCGGACTCCAGCGTCTGCTCCTCAGCCACCCAAGGCAGAAAGCCCAGGTGCTGGCGCAGCGCGGGCAGCGACTCGACCAAGGCCTCGTGCAAGGCCGGTGCGTCGCTCTCGCGGAAGGCGCGAAGCAGCAGCCTTTCTGTCTCGATGGCCTCGGGGACGGCGATGCGCAGCGGGTCAGGCAAGGCGCACCCCGCGTTCACTGCCGCTGAAGGCCGATCAAGGCCGCGCGATGGCGTCGGCCTGCAGCTGGAACTTGCCCTGCAGCTTGGCGGTGGCGTCGTTGCCGATGAAGACGTCGAAGTCGCCCGTCTCCAGCACAAAGCGGCGCACGGCGGCGGACCAGTACTGCAGCTCGCTGGCGGGCAGCTCGAATTGCACGGTCTGGCTGGCGCCGGCATCGAGGGTGACGCGACTGAAGGCCTTTAGCTCACGCACGGGGCGGGCGGCGGAGCCGGCCTTCTGGCGCACATAGAGCTGCACAACTTCGTCGGCCTTGCGAGCGCCGGTGTTGCGCAGCGTGGCGCTGAGCTTGAGCGTCTCACCGGCCTTGAGAACGGGCTGGGACAGCGCGAGGTTCTCGATGGCGAAGCTGCTGTAGCTGAGGCCAAAGCCGAAGGGGTAGAGCGGCGTGTTGGGCTCGTTCCAGTAGCGCTCGGTGATGGCGTGGGTGAAGTGCGATTGCAGCTGCGCGTAGTTCAGCGGCACCTGGCCGATGTTGCGCGGCCAGGTGAAGGGCAGCTTGCCGCCGGGCGAGACCTCGCCCGTGAGCACATTGGCCACAGCGGCGCCGCCCTGGGTGCCGGGGTACCAGATCTGCATCAGGGCTTGGGGCTGCACGCCCTTGAGGTCGAGCGGGCGGGCGCTCATCAAGAGGGCCACCACGGGCTTGCCGGTGGCCATGACGGCGGCGAGCAGCTCTTGCTGGCGGCCGGGCAGGTCAAAGCTGGAGCGCGAGGCGTTCTCGCCGCTCATGATCTGCGCCTCACCGAGCACGAGCACGGCCACGTCAGACTGCTTGGCCAGTTGCACGGCGCGGGCAATCTCCTTGCCGTCGTCCACGGTCACCGGCAGGGGCTCGGGGAAGATGGATTTGTTGGCGCGCTTGGGCATGCTCACGCCGGGCGAGTAGCTGAGCTTGACCTTGGCGCCGAGCTTGGCCTTGAGGCCGGCGAGCACGGTCACGGTCTCGGCATCGTTCTGCGCAAAGATCCAGGGGCCGGCGGTGTCCCGCGCGGCGTCGGCCAGCGGGCCGATCACGGCCACGGACTTGAGGCTGCTGCCCTTGAGCGGCAGCAGTTGCTTGTCGTTGCGCAGCAGCACGAAGGAGCGCTCAGCGGCACGGCGGGCCACGTCGCGGTGGGCTGGGTCGGCCAGCACCTTGGCGGCTTCGGCTTCGTCAACCAGCGGCTTCTCAAAGACGCCCATGCGCACCTTGGCCTCCAGCACGCGGCGCACGGCTTCGTCGAGCCGCGCGACGGGCACTTCGCCCTTGGCGACGAGGTCGGGCAGGTGGCCGAAGACCTGGCTGTCGAAGGGCTTGGTCATTTCCATGTCCACGCCGGCCATCAGGGCCTGCTTGCCGGCCTCGGCGCGGTCGCGGGTGTAGCCGTGGGTGGTCAGGTCAAACGCCGCGCCGGCGTCGGTGACGACAAAGCCCTTGAAGCCCCAGCTCTTGCGCAGCACCTCGGTCAGCAGCCAATGGTTGCCCGAGGCCGGCACGCCGTTGAGGCCCATGTAGGCGCTCATGATGTTGCCGGCGCCGGCGTCCACCGCCGCCTTGAAGGGCTTGAGGTAGACGTTCCAGAGCTGGCTGTCGGAGAGGTCCACCTCGTCGTAGTCACGCCCACCGAGGGACGCGCCATAACCGGCAAAGTGCTTGGGGCCCGCAATCACATGGCCCGGGGCGCCGATGAAGGCACCCTGGAAGCCCTTGACCTGGGCCACGGCCATGGCGGAGCCGAGCGTGGGGTCCTCGCCCGCGCCTTCCACGGTGCGGCCCCAGCGCGCGTCGCGGCCGATGTCGACATTGGGCGCAAAGGTCCAGTGGATGCCCACGGCCCGCGCCTCACGCGCGGCCACGGCTTGCGCCTCCTGGGCCACGGAAGGGTCCCAGCTGGCGGCCAGGGCCAGCGGCACCGGCATCACGGTGTGGAAGCCGTGGATGACGTCAAAGCCCACCAGCAGCGGGATGCCCAGGCGCGTCTGGAGCGCCATCTTCTGGAAGCGGTTGATGTCGGCCGCCGTCTTGAGCAGCAGCACGCTGCCGCCACGCGCAGCGGCCACTTCCTTGGCGGCGCGCGCTTCCTCGTTCGGCACGTCCTGGAAGACGAAGTGCTGGGTGATCTGCCCGGCCTTCTCTTCAAGCGTCATGCGCGCCATCAGCGCATCCACGCGGGCGCGCACGGCGTCGTCGGAGAGCTGGGCGTGGCACTGCGCAGCGGCGGCCAGGGCGGTGAGGCTGAAGAGCAGCGGGCGTGCCCAGCGCGTGGCGCGGGACTTCAAGGCAAGGGTAGACATACGGCTGGGTCCTGGCTATTCAAAGAAGCGGTGGCAAAGCAACGCTGGGCAACAAGCGCCGAGCGCAACGCACGGCAGCAACGAGGAGGAAGGGGCACACGCCATCAGGGCATCTGCTTGCGGGGCCGCGCAGTCATGGCAGCACGGGCCTGCGGCTGCAAGGGTATCTCGATAAAGCTGCCACCGTACCAGCGCACGCGCAGGGGCGCCCCCGCATCGGCGATGGACTCATGACTGACGTCACGACCCGTGCCGTGGTTGACCTCGGCATAGGGGTTCTTGTTGACCGTGAGCAGCAAGAGCAGCCGGCTGCCGGGCGCCAGCTGCTTGGCAATGAGCGGGGTCATCGAGAACGGAAGCAGGGTCTTGCGGCCGGGCGTCAGCAACCGGCGCTGGGTGCGGTGGGCGGCGTAGCTGGCGCGGCCCAGGTAGTAGGACAGGTTGAAGTAGCGCCCCTCGGGCGTGATCTCGTACAAGGCCCAGGTGAAGTCGAAGTCCCGGCGGTCAACGCTGGCCTGCAGCGCGCCCGTCACCTGCCCGCACACGCAGGCGGCCACCTCCAGCGGCTCGCTGACGTAGGCCACCCGCGTGGGTGCATCGGGGGCGTCCGACCAGGCGCTGGTGGGGTAGAGGTTGTGGCGCGTCTGGCGGTCGGCGAGGTCCACGCGCTGCTCAACAAACGCTTCGGTCACGGGCAGGTGCGGCGTCAGGCGGTGGCGTGCCCCTTGGGGCTCGGCAGACAGGTAGAGGCGCCAACGCTGCGCGGCCATCTGCGGGATCGAGGGCGCATGCGCCCAGGTGTTGGTGCCCATCACCTGGTAGTTGATGCGCTCGCGCAGCAGCGCCGGCCTTGGGCCGCCGCGCAGCACGTGGTCGAACCACTGGAAGGTCAGCGCTTCGGTGTCGATGTTGGCCACCGGGTCGATCTCGTAGCCGTTCACCCGGCTGCGTTTGCCGGCCGAGAGGTTGTCGCCATGGCTCCAGGGCCCGATCACCAGGTAGTGCGGGGCATTGGGCCGGTGCCAGCGGTGCTCGACGAGGTAGTTCACGGCGGCGGCGCCGGCGTCGTCGAAGTAGCCCGTCAAGGACAGCACCGGGATGCGGATGCGCGCGAACTCGGCCCCCCAGGGTTGCATGGCCTGCCAGTAGGCGTCGAAGGACGGATGGCGCAGCTGGCGTTGCAGGACCTCGTTGGGTGTGCCGTCGATGGCGTCGATCTCGCGCAGCGGGCGGCCGCTGGCGAACCAGGCCTCCAGCAGCGCTGACCAGCGCCGGCCGTCTTGCAGCGCCGGGCTGCCCATGAAGCGGTCGCTGGTCACCTGCAGCGGCCAGCCGTAGTTGCCGAGCTGGAAGACGTTGTTCTGCATCGGCAGGCCATTGCCCGGGAAGCTGGCGCCGCTGGGCACGATGGTCTTGAGCGCCGGATGGCCGCTCTTGGCGGCGGCCCACTGCGCAAACGCGTCGTAGCTGTTGCCGTACATGCCGACCTGGCCATCGCTCCAGGGCTGGTGGCTGATCCAGTCGATCACCGCCCAGGTGTCGGCCGCCTCGGTCTCCCAGGGCACGATGGCGTCCGGGCTGGCCGCCTTGCCTCGCGCGCTGGCGAGCACGCCCACGTAGCCGCGTGCAGCAGCTTCCTTCGCGCTCTTGAGGTTGAAGACGGGGTCGCTGTAGATGGTGAACCGCAAGGCCGTGGGCTGGGGGCCCGAGAGGCGGCGCGGGCGCACCACGTCGGCCGACAAGGTGGCGCCCTGCGGGGTGCGGATCAGCACGTTGCGGTCGATGACGAAACGGCGCTCGTCGTCCCGGGCCAGCGCGGCGTCCAGCCCCGGCGCATAGGCGGATACGGCCTGCCAGGTGCTGTGCCAGTACAGCAGGTCGAGCAGGTCAGCGCGCGTGATGGTGGTGTGCTCGGCGGATTGCTTGGCGAGTTGCTCCAGCCGCCGGTCCAGGTTCATGCGCGCCACGCGGGGCGGCAGGCCCAGGGCCCAGGCGGAGTCCACGGCGGAGCGGTCATCCAGGGCCGCGAAGGCGGTGGCCAGCGCGGTGGCAAAGGCCTCGCCATAGGCCCCCTGCCCTGGCGCTGCCGCCAGCAGGGCGCGCGCATGCAGCTCCAGGCGCAGCCAGGGCTCCACGGTTTCGCGCGGGGGCACGGGGCGCTGGCGCTTCCAGTCGGCCAGGGTGTGCAGGGCCTGCTCCAAGCGGCCACAGGCGAAGGCCAGGCGGAAGCGCTCCTCCAGTGCTGTGAGCCCGGCGGTGTCGCCAGCCGGGGCGTTCTCTGAGGTCTCAGCCAGCGCGTTGCAAGCCAGCGCCGGGACCCGCGCCTCCAGCGCAGCCGCTGGCGTGTCCTGGGCCAGGCCGCTGCCGGCTGCGGCCCAGATCGCCGCCCCAACCCACAGCAGCCGCAGCCACCGCGAGGCGCTGGTCAGGGCGGCGGTGGGCATGTGGTGGGCTCCCGGGGGCGGCTGGTCGGTCAGTGCGCGTCGAGCGAGACGACGGTGAGCGAAGCGGGAGCGAGGTCGAGCACCAGGCAGCCGCAGGCAGCGTCCTGGCGCGCCTGGATGGGCTTGGGGGTGACCAAGGCCGGCTGCTGGAAGGTGTTGACGCTGTCAACGCGCGGTGCGGCCAGGGTCTCGCCACGTGCAGCCGTTGCATTGGCATCGGCCTTCAGTTCCACGCGCAGCGACTCGGTGGGGTGCACATTGGTGAGCGAGACCCAGACCTTGCCGTCAAGCCCGCGCGCGGCCAGCGCATCCAGGCGCGGCAGCTCGGCGCCAGCCAGCTTGAAGGGCTGGCCGTCGTGCTTGAGCTCCAGCCGCTTGGCGTCCTGGAAGGGTACGTAGAGCTTGAAGGCGTGGTAGCTGGGGGTCAGCACCATGCCGGTGTCGGACGTGAGGATCATGGCCTGCAGCACATTGATCATCTGCGCGATGTTGGCGATGCGGACGCGGTCCGCGTGGCGCGCAAAGATGTTGATGTTGAGCGCCGCCAGGATGGCGTCGCGCTGCGAGTTCTGCTGCTGCAGGAAGGCGGGGTTGCTGCCCGGCGTGGGCGAGTACCAGGCGCCCCACTCGTCCACCACCAGGGCCACCTTCTTCTCGGGGTCGTAGCGGTCCATGATGGCCGAGTGCTTGGTGACGAAGGTCTCCATGTCCAGCGTGGCATTGAGGATGAACATGTACTCGTCAATGCCAAAGCCCGTGGCCGGGTGCGGGGGCGGCCACTTCTCCATGCCGGTGTAGCTGTGCAGCGAGAGGCCCTCGATGCCCCAGCTGTAGATCGCGTGCTCCTTGACGTGCTTCATCACCACCTCGGTGAAGCGGTAGTCGTCACGGTTGGGGCCGGAGGCAATGCGGCGCATCTTCTGCCCGGGCGCCTGCTGGTCGGGGTGGAAGTTGAAGGCAAAGGTGGCGTACTTCTTGAGCTCGGCCGCGTACTCCTCGGCCGTCATGGAGCCACCGCAGCCCCAGACCTCATTGCCGATGCCCAGCAGCGGCAGCTTGAAGGGCTGGGCCGCGCCATTGCGCACGCGCTCCTGCGCCAGGGTGCTGGGCTTGGCCGAGGTCATGTACTCCAGCCAGTCGGCCATTTCGCGCACCGAGCCCGAGCCGACGTTGACGGAGAGATAGGGCTCGGCGCCCACCTGGGCCACGAAGTCCATGAACTCGTGCGTGCCAAAGCTGTGCGGCTCGATCACGCCGCCCCAGTCGGGGTTCAGGGTCTTGGGCCGGCGGCTTTGGGGGCCGATGCCATCACGCCAGTGGTACTTGTCGGCGTAGCAGCCGCCGGGCCAGCGGATGTTGGGCACCTTGATGGCCCGCAGCGCCTCCACCACGTCCTTGCGGATGCCGCGCGTGTTGGGGATCTTGGAGTCCTTGCCGACCCAGATGCCGCCGTAGACGCCGGTGCCCAGGTGCTCGGCAAACTGGCCGAAGAGGTGGCGGCTGATCTCGGGGCCGGCGGTGCCCGTGGCCACGCTGAGTTGCACGCGCGGGCTGTCTGCAGCAAAAGCTGCACCCACCACCAGGGCACCCGCGCCCAACGCGCACGCTAGGCGCTTCATCGACTTCCACTTGCCCATCAAATGACCTCCAAAAGGGGAGCGGCGATTGTGAAAGCGCGCGCGCCCGGCGTGTGGCCAAAGGCTTATCGATTTGGCGCGCGGCCATACCGTCTTTGAATTTCAAGGAAAACACGGCTTGCCTTGCGCGCCCGCGCGCGGTCCCAATGCCGCATGAAACGACGCACCCTGCTGCAAGCCGGCGCCGCCGGCCTCACCCCCGCCGCCTCCATCACCTTGGCCGGCGCCGCCCACACGGGTCGTGAAGTGCTGGCCCTGACCCAAGGCTGGCGCTTCCACGACGGCGACATCCCTTTCCCCAAGATCCTGGGCCACGGCTGGACCTATGGCAGCGCCAAGGCCGGCAACGCACAGGGTGCAGCAGCGCCCGACTACGACGACTCGGACTGGCCGCTCGTCAACCTGCCGCACGACTTTGCGGCCAGCCAGCCCATCGAGCAGGCCGCCAACGTCGCCCAAGGCTACCGCCGGCGCGGCATGGCCTGGTACCGCCAGAGCATCCGCTTTGAACCCGAGGACCGTGGCCGCCACCTGGAGCTGCAGATCGACGGCGCCGCCACGCACGCCACCGTGTGGTTCAACGGCACGCTGGTGCACCACAACTTCAGTGGCTACAACGAGATGGCCATCGACCTCACGCCCTACGCCACTTTCGGCGACGCGCTGAACACGCTGGTTGTACGCGTCGATGCCGTGGCGATGGAGGGCTGGTGGTACGAAGGCGCAGGCCTCTACCGCGAGGTGCGCATCGTCAAGCGCGCGGCCACCCACATCGTGACCGACGGCGTGTTTGCCCACCCGGTGAAGCGGCCCGAGGGTTGGGTCATCCCGATCGAAGTCACCGTCGCCACCCTGGCCGACAAGACCCAGCCCGTGACCGTGGAGTGCGAGCTGCAGGACGCGCGCGGCAGCCACGCCAAAGCGAGCGTGCGCGCCCAGGTGCCCCTGCTGCGCCAGGCCGTGGCCAAGCTGCAGATCAAGCACGACAAGCCTGAGCTTTGGAGCCCCGCCAGCCCTCATCTCTACCGCGTCGTGACGCGCGTGCTGCAAGGCGGCCAGGTGCTGGACGAGACCACCACGCCCTGCGGCTTCCGCACCCAGCACTTCGATGCCGACCGGGGCTTCTTCCTCAACGGCCAGCCGCTCAAGATCCAGGGCGTCTGCATCCACCAGGACCATGCCGGCGTGGGCGTGGCCGTGCCGCCGGCGCTGATCGACTTCCGGCTGCGGCGCTTGAAGGAGCTGGGCTGCAATGCCATCCGCGCCTCGCACAACGCGCAGGACCGCGCCTTCATGGACGCCTGCGACCGGCTGGGCTTCCTCGTCATGGCCGAGAACCGGCTCTTCAACCCCTCGCCGCAGTACGTCAAGCAGCAGCTCAAGTGGCTGGTGCGGCGCGACCGCAACCACCCCTGCGTGTTCATGTGGTCGGTCTTCAACGAAGAGCCCATGCAGGGCACCGAAGGCGGCTACGAGATGGTGCGCCGCATGCGCGAGGTGGTGCGGGACCTGGACACCAGCCGCCCCGTCACCGCCGCGATGAACGACGGCCTGTTCACGCCGCTCAATGTCTCGCACGCACTCGACGTGCTGGGCTTCAACTACCAGCAGGACCAGTACGACGCCGTCCACAAAGCGCGGCCCAAGCTGCCGCTGATGTCGTCGGAGGACACCTCGGCCTTCATGCTGCGCGGTTACTACGGCCCGCGTGACGACAAGCGCCACCTCATCCCCAGCTACGACGACGATGCCGCCGACTGGGGCGCCACCCACCGCAAGGCCTGGAAGGCGATTGCCGAGCGGCCCTTCATCGCCGGCGGCTTTGTCTGGACGGGCTTTGACTACCACGGCGAACCCACGCCCTATGAGTGGCCGTCCAACAGCTCGGTGTTCG
The DNA here is from genome assembly GCF_039872745.1 of Roseateles paludis. Classification (NCBI taxonomy): domain Bacteria; kingdom Pseudomonadati; phylum Pseudomonadota; class Betaproteobacteria; order Burkholderiales; family Sphaerotilaceae; genus Roseateles; species Roseateles paludis. The sequence continues at coordinate 1,129,410 of NZ_JBDPZD010000002.1, forward strand.
GCATCATGGACCTGTGCGGCTTCGAGAAGACCGCCTTCCACATCCACCAGGCCCAATGGGTGCACGACCGCCCGGTGCTCGCCCTCGCCCCGCACTGGAACTGGCCCGGCCGCGAGGGCCAGCCCGTCAAGGTGATGGTGTGCAGCAACCTCGACGAGGTGGGGCTGGAGCTGAACGGCCGCCTGCTCGGCCGCCAGAGCGTGGACCGCTGGACCATGAACCACTGGCAGGTGCCCTATGAAGCCGGCACCCTGCGCGCCCTGGGCTGGAAGGCCGGCCGCCTGGTGGCCAAGGCCCAGGTCGAGACCGTGGGCCCACCCACCGCGCTGCGCCTGGTGGCCGACCGCAGCAGCCTGCGCGGCGACGGCGTGGACGTGGTGCCGGTGCGCGTCGAGGCCATCGATGCGCAGGGCCGCGCGCATCCGCTGGCCTCATCGATGGTGCAGTTCCGCATCGAAGGCGGCGAGATCATCGGCCTGGGCAATGGCGACTCCAACAGCACCGAGCCCGAGAAGGGCGACCGCCGCAGCCTCTTCCACGGCCTGGCCCAGGTCATCGTGCGCAGCACCGCTGGCGGTACGGGCGAGCTCAAGCTCAGCGCGGCGGCTGAAGGCCTGCAAGGCACCAGCATCAGCCTCGCCCTCACGCCCGCCGCCGCGCCGCGCCAGCAAGCCACGGGCACCAGCGTCCAGCTGCTGCAGTGGTGGCAACGCGCGCCGCAGCAAGCCACCGCGCCCGACCCACAGCTGCAGCCCCCGCCGCAGGACATGAACTCCTGGCAGGGCTTCCAGGCCGGCGGCCTGCTGCCTGCCGCCACCGCGCCTGGCTATGTGCTCTGCGCCATCAACCACACGCCCTACTCCCGCATCCGCCGCGAGGGCGGCTGGGTTGAGGCGCTGAGCGTCACGGGCCGCTGCGAGGTCTACAGCAATGGCACCCTGCTCGGCCGCAAGACCGAGGCCGCCTCAGCGCCGCTGCGCCTGCGCCTGCCGCCGGGCGAGGGGCAGCGTCGGCTGGCGTTTGTCTTCCAGGTCGAGGCGGGAGAGAAGGTGGGGCTGGGAGGGGTGGTGCGCGTGCGGGTGTAAGGCGCCGCCCACGCTCCTAGCGCACGGCGTGGTGGCCGCCACGCCGCCGGCGGCCATCAAGCACTCGCGAGGGTCCCGCCCTCCGGCAGGGTGATGGACACACGCAGGCCACCTGCCTTGCGATTGCTCAGCGCCACGCGGCCGTCATGCGTCTCGACAATCTCGCGCACCAGCGCAAGGCCGAGGCCGGTGCCGCCCTGGCTGCCGGGATCGGAGCGCTTGGTCGAATAGAAGGGCAGCAGGGCCTGCGCCAACACGGCCTCGCTCATGCCAGGGCCACGGTCCAGCACCTCGAGGCGCAGCTCGCCGGCGGCCTGCCAAAGGCGCAGCGCGATTTGATCGGCAGGGCTGCCGGACTCGTGCGCGTTCTTCACCAGGTTCAGCAGGGCCTGCTCCATCTGTGCCGGGTCGAACCAGCCGGGCTGGGCCGGCAGTTCGCCGTCCAGCGTGAACTCGCACAGGGTGCCGAGCCGGTTCAGGAAGGGCGCCCACTCGACCCACTCTCGGCGCGGCACGGGCAGCTTGGCAAAGCGGGCATAGCCGCTCAGGAAGCCATGCAGGTGCGCGGCCCGCTCACCGATGCTGGCCAGCACCTGGAGCAGGCGCTCGTGGTCACCGCGCCGGGCCAGCTCCGCGCCGCTATGCGCCAGTGACGAAATCGGCGCCAGCGAGTTGTTCAGTTCATGGCTCAGCACGCGGATGACGCGCTTCCAGGTGGCCACCTCGGCGCGCGACAGCTCGCGCGTCATGCGGCGCAACAGGCGCAGGCGGTGATGCTGCCCCTGCAGCCGAAAGGCGTGGGTGCTGTGGTGGAAGGTTTCCTCCGAGCCGTCTGGCAGCGTCACGGTGAACAGCCGGTCGCTCTCACCGGCGAAGGCTTCGCTCAGCGCCTCGGGCAGGTTGGCAATGACAGCGGCAAAGCTGAGCCCCGTCAGGCTGCGACCGTCCCCGAGCAGCTGACGTGCCGCGAGGTTGGCGATCGCAATGCGCTCGCTCGGCCCCGTCAGCACCAGCGCGACGGGCGTGTTTTGCACCACGGTGTCGAGCAACAGTTCGCGTTGGGCCAGGTGCTGGCGCTGCTCGCGCAAGGCGGTGCCGAGCTCGGCATGCAGGCGGGTGAGCTCGGCCAGCTCTTGCGGTCCATTGGGCGCGAGCGTGAGGCTGAAGTCGCCGTCGCGGTAGCTCAAGACCGAGCCTTCCAGCGCGCGCATCAGCCTGCGCAGCGGCGCCAGCCAGGCGGCAGCCAGCCAGGCCAGCAGCGGGGCCGTGACGGCCACAGCCACCACGAGTGCCTGGCCGCCCTGCCAGCCCAATTGACCCAACCCAAGGAGGACCAACAGGGGCACCCCGCTGGCCAGCGCCAGAGCGAGCAGCGCCCGTGCGCGCAAGGACAAGGGCCACGTCGGCCGCAGGCTCACGGCGTGATCCCGTAGCGCTCCAGCCGCCGGTACAGCGCCTGGCGCGAGAGCCCGAGCTGCGTCGCCGCGCGGCTGATGACGCCACCGGCCGCGCCCAGTGCCGCGATCACGGCCTCGCGGCTGGGCTCGTCCAGGTTGCGCCAGGCGTTGCCGGCGTTGCCTGCGTCCTGCAGCCCGAGCAGCTCAGCCGTGATCTCGGCTCCCTGGCATAGCAGCGCGGCCCGCTCGACGGCGTTCTTCAGCTCGCGGACGTTGCCGGGCCAGGCGTGGCTGAGCAGCGCCTCGCGCGCAGCGTCCGACAGCCGCGCGCGGCCCGCGAGAAAGTGCTGCGCCAAGGGCAGCACATCGTCACGCCGCTCGGCGAGCGGTGGCAGCGCCAGCTCGATGAGATTGAGGCGGTAGAACAGGTCCTCGCGGAAGGCGCCGGCCTTCACCATGGCGCGCAGGTCGGCGTTCGTGGCGCTGAGCACGCGCACCTTCACCTCGCGCGTCTTGCTCGATCCCAGGCGCTCGAACTGGCCCGTCTCCAGCACGCGCAGCAGCTTGACCTGACCGGCCAGCGGCAGATTGCCGATCTCGTCGAGGAAGAGCGTGCCGCCGTCGGCCGATTCGAAGCGGCCGATGCGCGCCTTGGCCGCCCCGGTGTAGGCCCCGCTGTCGCTGCCGAAGAGTTCGGCCTCGATCAGTTCCCCCGGCAGGGCGCCGCAGTTGAGCGCCACCAAGGGGCCGCTGCGCACCGCCGAGTTGGCGTGGACGAAGGCGGCAATGCGCTCCTTGCCCGCGCCGTTGGGCCCGGTGATCAGCACGGGCACCGCAGCGCCGGCAATCTGCCCGGCAAGCTCCAGCAGGCTGGCCATGGCGTCGGAGCCGAACACCAGGCCGGCGAGCTCGTACTTGCGCGCGAGCCTCGCATGGCGCTCGCGGCGGGCGTCGCGCAGCTGGGCCGCCTCACGGTTGGCCTCGCCCAGCTCCAGCAGGTTCTCCACAGTGGCCAGCAGCTTGGCGTCGTCCCAGGGCTTCGCGAGGTAGTCGGCCGCGCCGGCCTTGACGAGGGCCACGGCAGCCTCCAGCCGCGTCCAGGCGGTCAGCAGGATGATGGGCAGGTCGGGCCGGCGGGCGCGGACGGCGCGGAAGAGTGCGGCACCTTCTTCGCCCGATGTGGTGTCGGCGGTGAAGTTCATGTCCTGGATCACCAAGCCATAGGACCGCTGATCGAGCAGCGCCAGGCCCTGTGCAGGACTGGTGGCGACGTGGGCCTCGATGTCGTGCAGGGACAGCAGCAGCTCCAGCGCCTGGCCCACCCCGGGGTGGTCGTCAATGATGAGGACTCGTCGCATCCGCCGAAGGATAGTTCGCTCAGCTGCGCAATGCCGCCACCGGCGACAGCCGCGCCGCGCGCTGGGCCGGCACCCACACGGCGACCTGGCCCAGCAGCCACAGCGCCACCGCGCCGGCTGGCAGATAGGCCCAGGGCAGGCGCGGCACTTCGTAGCTCTGCATCAGCAACTGGCTCAATGCCACGGCACCAACGATGCCGATGACAACGCCGGTCGTGGTCAGCAGCAGGTTCTCGACCTGAAAGTAGCGGCGGATCTGGCCTTCGGTGGCACCGAGCGCGCGGCGCGTGCCGATCATGCGGGTGCGCTGCTGCACCCAGAAGCTCGCCAGGCCCACGATGCCCATGGCGGTGACGAGCAGCAGCGACACGCAGACGCCGCCCATCAGCCAGGCCATGGCGCGGTCTTGCGCATAGAAGCCGGCGCGCATCTCGTGCAGCGGCTGGGCCCTCGTCACGACACGGCCCGGGTCCACCGCCTCCAGCGCCGCAGCAGCGGCCTTGATCTGCGTATCCAGCTGCGCGGGATCAGCCCGCACGACGTAAAAGGCCAGGCCGCGCAGCGGGAGGATCATCGAAAAGTCCTCATTGCCATTGGGCCCGCCGTCATTGCGGCCGCGGCCCACGAAGGGGTGCGTCAGCTTTTGCACGACGCCGATGACCACCGACGGCACATCGCCGAAGACGTAGATGGACTGGCCGAGCGCCGAGCGGCCAGGGAAGAGCTTGTCGGCCGCGGCCTTGCTGAGAATGACCTGGCCGATGCGCGGCTCGTCGGCGCTGAACACCGCGTTGCCGTCCAGCACCTCCTCGGGCAGAAAGTTGCGGCCCTCGACGAGCTGCAGGCCGAAGGTGGCCAGCAGATGGTCATCACCGCCGTACTGCGACACCACCATCAGCCGTTCGGCCTTGGGGCCGGGCTGCAGCCGCACGCCGTTGTTGTTGCTGTTGTAGGCGTAGGCAATCTGGTTCGCCGTCGTGGCGGCGCGGATGCCGGGCAGCGCCCGCAGGCGCGCCATGTCCTCAGCAGCGACGGCGGCCTCGCGCTCACGCGGCAGCGCCTTGCTATAGCGCACCTCCAGCACGGCCATGCCGGGCTCAAGCATGCCGCTGTCGGCTTGTAGCGCCTCGATGCGGGTCTGGATGAGGTGCAGCGCATTGGTGACGATGGCGAAGCTCAGTGCCACCTCCAGCACGATCAGGCCGGCCGCGATGCGGTGCCGGCGCAGCGTCGACAGGATGGGGCGCAGGTCCAGCAGCAGCGCATGCAGCGCGGACACGAAACCACGGCGGCTTGGTGTGGCGGGGGCGAGCGTGAGGGAAGAGGACATCACTGCACCTTCAGTTGGACGGCGGGTGTCACGAGCGCGGCGCGCCAAGCCGGCAGCAGGCCGGCGCACAGGCTGGCCACGATTGCCAGACCCAGCGTCAGCGCCAGCATCGGGGCGTCCAGCTCGGCCAGGCGGGCATAGTCATTGGGGCTGTGGCGCACCAGCCAGAGCCCGCCGTTCGCGAACAGCAGGCCGAGGGCGGCGCCCACCAGACCCAGCAGCCCGGCCTCGACGACGAACTGCGCAAAGATGGCGCCGCGCGTGGCGCCCAGGGCTCGGCGCACGCCGATCTCACCGGAGCGCCTGAGCGTCTTGGCCAGCAGCAGGCCCACCATGTTGACGATGCACACGAGCAGGAAGCCGAAGGCCAGCCAGGTCTGCAGCCGCACGTCGGCGGGCAGCACCCTGCGGGCCTCCAGCCACTCCATGACGTTGCGCAGCCGCACGTTGGTTGGGCGCAAGAAACGGCCGGCGGTGCGTTGCGCCTCGGAGTAGTTCACGAGGTAGGTGCGCAGGGCGGCGGCGTCCTCAGGCCGCTCCAGCTCCACCCAGTACTGCACCCAGGCGCAGTTGGACTTCACGGCGAGCGGGCTGCCGCCGCCCGGGCCGCTGGCCCAGCAGTTCATGCTGCCCCAGTGGCCAATGCCCAGGGTGATGGCCGTCGTGAACGGCAGGAACAGGTCCTCGGTCTCGGCGTAGGCGCCGAGCGTCATGTCATAGAAATGCGGCTGCAGCTTCCAAGCCTTCAGCACGCCGATGACGCGCAGCGTCTGGCCCCGAACGACGATGTCCCGGCCCACGCTGTTGGCGCCGGCGAAGAGCTTGTCGTTCAGCGACGCCGAGATCACGGCCACGCGCGCCTCGGCCTCGTCGTCGGCCGGGCTCCAGCCGGCGCCGAACTGCCAAGGTGCGTCGAACATCGCAAAGAAGTCGCTGGTCGTGTAGCGCGTCATCGAGAAGATGGGCTTGACCTGCGCGTCGTTCACGCCGACGGCCGTGTTCGAGCCGCTCATCATGGCCTGGCGCTTGCCTTTGGCGTCGCGCAGCAGGGCCAGCGCGTCGAAGCGCGTCAGGTCGAAGGTGGGCTCATCGCCGGCCCTCCAGCCGACCAGGTCGCCAGCGTCGAGCTGCACATTGAACAGCCGCGCGCTCTTGTGCGGAATGGGGTCGCCGGAGAGCACGTGATAGACCGTCAGCGTCGTCATGCAGGCGCCAATGCCCAAGGCCAGGGCCAGGACCATCAGCGCGGTCAGCCCCTTGGAGGCCCGGGCGCTGCGGGCGGCGAGTTCGAGGTAGTGAAGAAACATCAGCGTGTCTCCAAGAGGGCGTTGACGGCGGCGAGTTCGTGGTCGCCGAGCGAGCCGGCGGCCTGGTGCAGGGCCAGCAGCGCGAGCACATGGCGGTGTCGGGCATCGGTCTGCGCGTTCTGCGCGCTGGCGAGGGTCTGGATGGCGAGCAGCAGGTCGGTGGTGCTGCGCGTGCCGAGCGCCAGGCCCGTGCGGGTGGACTCAAGCGCGCGCTGGGCGGCCTCGACTGCGGCCTGTGTGGCGCGCAGCTGGGCGGCGCCCTGCCCCACGGCGAGGTGATGGGCGCGCACCTCGCGCAGCACGGCGCGGCGGCCAGCTTCGAGTTGTTCGCGCGCGGCTTCGCGCCGGAACGCGGCGCGGTCAGCGGCGGCTGCCGTGGCGCCGCCGGCGAACAAGGGCATGGTCAGTCTCAGCGTGACTTGTGTGGGTGTGCGGCTGGTGTCGGACAGCGGCACGCCGTCGCCACGTTGGCGCTGCGTGTCCAGGCCCACGCTCAGCGTGGGCAGGTGGCCAGCGCGCGCCGACGAGATGCGCTGCTCGTTGGCCTGCACATCCAGCTGCAGCGCCTGCAGCTCGGGGTTGGCAAGCAGCGCGCGCTGCGCCCAGACCTCGGCATCGTCGGGCAGAGCCTGCGCGGCCAGCGCCGGGCGCAGCGGCTGCAGCGGCGGGGCCGCGCCGCCGGTCAGTTGGGCCAGCGCCTCACGGCCGTCGGCCACGAAGCGCTCGGCGGCCAAGGTGGCCGTGCGGGCGAGCTCGCGGTAGGCGCGAGACTGGTCGGCCTCGACCTGGGCGGACAGGCCGGCCTTGAAGCGCGCCTCGGCTTCGTTCACCTGCCGGGCAAAGGCCTCCTCGTTGGCGCGCGCAGTGGCGAGCTGAGCCTCGGCCGACAGCAGGCCGAAATAGGCCCTGGCCACGCGGGCGCGGGCGTCCTGCTCTGCGGCGACGAGGCGCGCCGCCTGGGCCGAGGCGAGGCTGCGGCTGGCATCCCATTCGCGCAGGGCGGCCAGGTCGAGCAGGGTCTGGCTCAAGCTGCTGGTGGTCACGCGCGAGCGTGCGCCGCCTGTGTCCCGCAGTTCGCTGCTCTGCACCTGCCACTGCGGCAGCAGGGCGGCACGGGCCTCGCGCGCGCTGGCCTCCTGCGCGCCGGCCAGGGCTGCAGCCTGACGCAAGACCGGGTCGGCCGCGCGGGCCTGGGCCCAGACCTGCAGCAGGTCGTCGGCGCGCGCTGCTGTGGCGGCAAGCAGCGCCAGGACGAGGACGGCAACACGCATCGTCGGTCTCAAGCGGGTGTCGCCAGCGTCAGCTCGGCCTTCAGGTCAACGACCTGGCCGTCAATGACGTGCACATTGCGCTGGGCGCGCGCCGCGAGCTGCGGGTCGTGCGTGACCATCACGATGGTGGCGCCGTCGCGGTGCAGCTCTTCCAGCAGCTCCATGACGCTGCGCGCCATGGCGCTGTCGAGGTTGCCGGTGGGTTCGTCGGCCAGCAGCAGGCGCGGCTCACCGGCCAGCGCGCGGGCGATGGCCACACGCTGCTGCTGGCCGCCGGACAGCTCCGCCGGATAGTGCTTGGCGCGGGCGGACAAGCCCACGCGGGCCAGCGATTCGGCCGCGCGCTTCTTGCGCTCGGCGGCGCTGAAGCCGCGGTAGCGCAGCGGCACCTCGATGTTGTCGAGTACGTTGAGGTCAGGGATCAGGTTGAAGGCCTGAAAGATGAAGCCTATCTTCTGATTGCGGATGCGTGAGCGCTCGGCGTCGTCCATGCGGCTCACGTCAATGCCGTCGAGCTTGTAGGTGCCCGCGCTGAAGGCTTCGAGCAGTCCGGCGATGGTCAGGAAGGTTGTCTTGCCCGAGCCGGACGGTCCGGTCACGGCGACGAATTCGCCTTCGTTCACGGTCAGGTTGAAGTCGCGCAGGGCGTAGGTCTCGACCATTTCGGTGCGGTAGACCTTGCGGAGTTTTTCCATCTGGAGCATGGGGTCAGGGTCCTGTCTGAGTGATGACTGGTGCGAGGGTGAGGGTGTCAAGCATGGGCAAGCTCAGTCCGCGACAAGCACGCGATCCGCGCCCTTGAAGTTGTCGGCGCCCGAGATCACGACGCGATCGCCAAGCCGCAGCCCCGCGAGCACCTCGACCCGCTCCAGGGAGCGTGCGCCCAGCTTCACCGCCCGCTTCTCCGCCACGCCGTCTCGCACCACATAGGCATAGCTGCCACCGCTCTCGTCAACGAAGCTGCCTCTGGCTACCGACAGCACTTGCTCGCGCCGATCGAGCAAGACGCGCACCGACAAGCGCTGGTTCTGCCGCAACTGCTCTGGCTGTGCGTCTGCAAATCGCAGCCGTGCGCTCACTTCCCCGTTGACGACTTCGGGTGACACCGAACTGACCTCGCCCTTCCAGCGCTGCCCATTGCCACTGATTTCCCCGGGCATGCCGGGCTGCAACTCGCGCGCGAAGCTCTCGGCCACCTGCATCTGGACTTCCAGGGCCGACAGGTCGATGACCGACAGCAGCCTGGCATCGCGCGCCACATTGGTTCGGTCGGCGATGAAGAGCTGGCCCACCTGCCCGTCCACCGGTGAGCGCACTTGCAGCTCGGCCACCTGGCGCTCCAGATCGGCCACCAGCAGCTGCTGGCGCGCCAGCGCGCTCTGCTTGGCCTGCACGTCAAGCCTGAGGCTGTCCGTCTTCAAGCCGCGCATCGACTGGGCCTGGTCGAGCGCCAGCTTGGCCTTGGCCAGCGTGTCTTGCGCGCGCTCCACCTGCATGCGCGCTGTGGCACCCGCCTCAAGGGCCTGGGTTTGGCGGGCGAGGTCGTTCTGCGCGGTCTGCTGGTCGATGCGGGCGTTCTCGAAAGCGCTTTGCAGCGCAGCGGCCTGCTGCCTGGCTTCCACCTCGGCCCGGGCGAGTTCTGCACGCGCTGCATCGACGTTGCTCCTCTCCTGCGCAAGGCGGTTGGTCAGCTCGGGCGAGTCAACACGCGCCAGCACCTGGCCGCGCTTGACCGGATCTCCGGCCTTCACCAGCAGCGTGACGCTGCCGCCACCTTGGGCGAAGAGCGTCGGGCTTTGCGCGGCGACGACACGGCCCTCGCCGGCCACGTCGCGCGTCAGCGGCGCCATGCCGACGGTGGCCAGAGAGAGCCGCGAGACGCTAACGGCCGCGTTGGACGTCAGCATCTGCTGGATCCGACCACCGCCCAGCAGCCCGAGCAGAAGCAGTGCCCCCACCAGGCCTGCGACGAGCAGGCGCGTGCGCCGGGGTTTGGGCGGGAGCGGGCGGTCCTGCTCGGAGGTGTCGCGGATGCCGATGTTCATGCCCTGGTAAGCGCAAGGGGCATGCCAGCAGAAGGGCCTCCATGAATCAATGACTTGGCGCGGCAGCGGGTGTCCGCGGACAACCAACGGACAACTGGACGATGCCTCGATCGGCAATGCCTGGGCGGCATGCCTGGCCAAACGGTCGATGGCTCGGGACGACGTCTCTGAGCCTGCATGGCTGCCCGCGTGCATTTCATCGTGCACGGTGGCGTTCGCAGGGTCATTACTCGCTAGGCTGCTGCGCTCATCAGCTTCTGTCATTCGCTGCCATGCCTACACGCTTCGTCGCCTCAGCCGCGCGCCTGCTGCTCGCGCTTGCCGCCCATCTCGGCTTGGCCATGCAGCCTGCGCGGGCCGAGAACCCCATCATCCAAACCCACTTCACGGCCGACCCCGCGCCGATGGTGCACAAGGGCGTGGTCTACCTCTACACCAGCCATGACGAGGACGACGCACAGGGCTTCAAGATGCGCGACTGGCGGCTCTACACCTCGACCGATCTGTCCAACTGGACGGACAAGGGCGTTGTCGCCTCGCTCGCCACCTTCCCCTGGGCCGTGCAGGACAACGACGCCTGGGCGCCGCAGGTGGTGGAGCGCAAGGGCAAGTTCTATCTCTACGTGCCCATCAGCGTGGCGGGCTGGCCCAAGAACGTCATCGCGGTGGCGGTGGCCGACCGACCCGAAGGCCCGTTCAAGGACGCACTCGGCAAGCCGCTGATCGACAAGGCCGATGGCTATATCGACCCCACCGTCTTCGTTGATGACGACGGCCAGGCCTACCTCTACTGGGGCAACCCCAAGCTTTGGTACGTGAAGCTCAACGAGGACATGGTCTCTTATTCAGGCCCCATCCAGCAGATCAAGGACACCCCGCGCGACTATCAGGAGGGCCCCTGGTTCTACAAGCGCCAAGGCAAGTACTACATGGCCTATGCGTCCACCTGCTGCCCCGAGGGCATCGGCTACGCGATGAGCGACAAGCCCACCGGCCCCTGGGTCTACCAAGGGCATGTGATGGACCACAACGCCAATGCCACCGGCAACCACCCCGGCATCATTGACTACGAGGGCGCGAGCTATGTGTTCGGCTTCAACTACGAGCTGAGCTTTGCCGACAGCCCCCTGCACCGCGAACGCCGCTCGGTCACCATCGCCAAGCTGGAGTACGAGCCCGACGGCCGCATCAAGCAACTGCCCTGGTGGGACAAGACCGGCGTGGCGCCGCTGAAGCCGCTCGACCCCTACCGCCGCGTCGAGGCCGAAACCATCGCCTGGACCAGCCGCATCAAGCGCGACCGCGACCGCCCGTTTGACTGGGCCCCAGGCATCAAGACCGCGCACAGCAGCCAGGTCGGCATGCACGTCACCCGCATCACCGACCTCAGCTACATCAAGGTCAACCGCGTCGACTTCGGCACCCAGGGCGCCAGCCGCTTCACGGCCAACGTCGCCGCTGGTAGCGACGGCGGCAAGATCGAACTGCGCCTCGACCGCCTCGACGGCCCGCACCTCGGCACCCTCACCGTGTCCGGCACCGGCGGCTGGGAACGCTGGCAAACGCAGAGCGTGCCCGTGTCAGGCGCGACGGGCACGCACGACCTCTACCTGGTGTTCCGCGGCAAGGGCGAGGCGCCGCTATTCAACTTCGACCATTGGGTATTCAGCCGCTGAAGCCGACTTCGCCGAGGGAATTAAGGCGGGGATGCACACCGGGCAGGGAGGCGCGGGCAGGCTGGTGTCGGTGGGCACTGAACGCTTGAGACCTGAACCCGAATTCAGGCGCGTCAAGGTGCCGAACCGAAGGCCTTGAACCTGATGGGTGACTGGTGTGCTGCGGCGCAACCACTATTCGAGAACCAAGTGCGCGCTGAGTCCGGCGACGGGAATGCAGTCTTGAGGAAATGCCTGGGTGCGCTCTTGCGGTGCAGGGGCCTTTGTTTGCAACTTGACGGGGCGGCAAATGGGTGCTCCCGATTTCCCGTCCCCATCTCAAAAGTCACCTATTAAAGAATGGCATCAGGACAAATATAGCAACGCCTGCGAGGAGGAGTGACGAGAAGGTTCCATCTCTAAATGCAACCAACCCAACGAATTCCGCCACCCACAACGCTGACACACTTATGCAAATTGTGAACAATGACACCACGCCATTCCAATTCCGCCAAAGCAATCTGTCTAATATCCAACCCACGAAATTACGCACCACTTTCCACTCCGTTGCAAGCTCTATTTCAAGTCGTGCCCATGAGGTATCCAGGAATTCTGGCCAAGCCATCAAATACTAAGTCACACCCCCAAATTCGCACTCACCAGCCGTTTAAACCTCGTAGAGCGGGTCATTGACCCGCGCATGAATGGAAAGGGCCTGCCCACTCACAGAATGGCGGGTTACGCTGGTGGCGCAGCCCTCCTGACACATCTGCTGTGAACTGCGAAGCCGCGATGTCGGAGTGCTGATGTTGCCATGGGGCAGCTCTATCTGAAACTGACCCAATCCACCTCGACCGCCTGACCACCGGCTTGAGTGATCACGATGTCGTGCACGCCGTTCGGAACCTTCGTGGCTGCAGCGCTCGACAGTTTCCAATCCGCTGCCTTGTCGATCTTCACGCGGCCGAGCAGGGGGCCGTCTTCGCTATCCAGACGGATTTCGAGCGTGCTGCCGGCGCCGGACTTGGCGCGGACCTTGATGGCTTTCTGGGCGCCTTTTCCAAAGTCAACCTCATTGAACCGGACCCAGGACTTGGCGGTGCCGAAAGTGGTTTTCCAGCCGGCATGCGGATTGGCATCGTCCAGGAATGTGATGGCCACACCGCCGGCGCTCTTCGCGCTGTAGCGGTCAATTTGAATCTCGCTCTTGGCGTCCACCAAGCCCACACCGCGCAGCGTCGGGATCACTTTCCGGATGCTGCCGTCTGGATTGAAGAACAGCTTGTCGGCACGAATTGCCCGGTTCTTGTCGAAACCGGGCGACAAATCCTTGTCGTGATAGAAGAGATAAGACTGGCCTTGCCAATCGAGTATGGAATGGTGCACGGTCCAGCAGCCACTGTCAGCTTCATCGAGAATCACCCCGGCTTGCTTGAACGGCCCCATGGGTGAGCTGCTCATCGCATATTCAAGCCGTTCGATCTTGTTTTCGACGTGCGGGTAGGTGAGGTAATAGATGCCATTGCGCTCAAGAGCAAAAGGCCCCTCAAGCAAGCCTTTGGTCGGCAGGTTGTCAATGACCATGGGCTCGCCCTCGATCTCGGTCATATTGGGCTTGAGCTTGGCAACATAAATCTTGCCTGCGGAGTAATACAGATAGGCCGTGCCGTCCTTGTCGATCAAGACATTGGGGTCAATACCTCGCACGCCTTGGATGTAATTGGGCAGGGGTTTGAAGGGGCCATAGGGCTTGTCGGCCACGGCGACGCCAATTCTGAATTCGGGACGCTTCTTCTCGTTGGAGCCCTCGGATTTTTCCTCAGGCTTGGCAATGGCTGGAAAGTAGAAATAGTATTTCCCGTCCTTGAATACGCAATCCGGCGCCCACATCGCATAGGCCGTGGGGTCCGCCCACTCCACACCAGTTTGCGAGACGATCATGCCGTGGTCTTTCCAATCCGTGAGATTGTCGGATGAGAAGACGTGATAGTCCTCCATCACAAACCAGTCGGGTTTTCCTTTGTAGCCCGGTGGCGCCTTGATGTCGTGCGAGGGGTAGACGTATATCTTGCCCTCGAAAACCCGTGCCGTTGGATCGGCCGTGAATTGATCCATGATCAAAGGGTTGGCCGCAAACGCGGGCTGGATATTCATGAATCCAGCAAAACCCAGGACAAATAATTGGCGCAGAGACAGCTTCATGGTCGTCGATCAAATCCTCAATCGTGGGAGCGGGCGATTAGACGCTGGCCGCTGGGGTGGCGCAATTCCGTTTTTGTGATGGCTCGCCCGAGCAAGGAATGCTTTCGCTTGGCGCTTTCAAGCAGCCAGTCAGGGCGCCAGCCACGGGGCAGGCGCTGCGCCACGGCACAGCGACCCGGACACGACAGTGGCACCATGCGCTCTGACTGGCGATCACGCTGGCGCGAATCAATCCGTTCCTGTCCCCGGAGATCGACATGCCCAAGCTCGACAAAAGCACCACGCGCAGCGAAGCACTCACCGTGCCGTCGAGTCGCACGGCCCTGTTGCGCAACCTGAGCGCAGCACGCGCAGGCACCGTGATCCTGACGACCGCCTCCGGGATGAGCCGGCAGGCGGCTGCCGAGGCGGTGGCCCGCGAAATGGGGCGGCCTCTCGTGAGCCTGGAGCTGGGCAAACTGGCCAGCCAGTACATCGGCGAGACCGAGAAGAACTTGGATCGCGCTCTCGCGGCGGCCGAGGCCGGCGGCGCCGTGCTGTTCTTTGATGAGGCCGACGCTTTGTTCGGCACGCGCAGCGAGGTCAAGGACAGCCACGACCGCTACGCGAACATCGAGACCAACTATCTGCTGCAGAAGCTGGAAGCCTACGGCGGCGTCGTCCTACTCGCCTCTTCGGGCCGGCAGTGCCTGGATCCCGCATGCCTGAGCCGGCTTCGCAACGTCGTTGATTTGGCCTGGCCCGCCAAGGGCCGGTAATTCAGCCCGAGAGGGTGGCGACAGCGGCATGAAGGCCTGCGGTCCCCGCGTGGGCGTTGGGGCTGGCGCAGCCGTCAAGAAAGGCAAACAGGGCGCCCCCCTTGCGGTAGGCGCCCTGCGAAGCAAAGGCGAGGAGGCTCAGGCGTCGAAGCTGAGGCTCCCGCCGCTGGCCAGCACGCTGCTGCGCTGCTCGCCGACCTGCAGGCTCCACTGCCGCAGGGCGCCCTCGCTGACCGTCGCGGTGTAGCGCGAGCCGGCGCGCACCACGCGCCCACGGGCGGCGATGCTGCCATCCAGGGCCGGGACCACGAAGTCGGCGCTGGCGCCATCGGCCAACTCGAAGACGCGCAGCGTGACGCCGTGGGCGAAGTCGTAGTCGGGCCGCAGGTCGGTGTCGCCCCAGGGGATGACGCTGCCGGGCGCGACGTAGAGCGGCATGCTCAGGAAGTCATGCGTCTCCTTGTGCCAGCGGCCACCGGCGCGCTTTTGCCCAGAGAGCAGGTGCGTCCAGGCTCCGCCATCAGGGCCGGGCAGGTAGAAGTCCACCTCGCCGCTTTCGGTGAAGACGGGCGCCACCAGCAGCGGGCTGCCGAGGTGGTACTGGCGGTCGAGCGTGACGCAGGCGGGGTCCTGCGGGTGCTCGATGACCATGGCCCGCATGACGGGCACGCCGGTCTGCGTGGCCTCGATGGCGACGCCGAAGAGGTAGGGCATGAGACGGTGCTTGAGCCGGGTGAAGGCGCGCAGCACGTCGCAGCTCTCTTCGTCCACCAGCCATGGCACCCGGTAGCTGCTGGAGCCATGCAGGCGGCTGTGCGAGGACATCAGGCCGAACTGGATCCAGCGCTTGTAGAGGGCTGGCGGCGGCTTGCCCTCGAAGCCGCCGATGTCGTGGCTCCAGAAGGCGAAGCCGCAGGCGGTAAGCGAGAGGCCACCGCGCAGGCTCTCGGCCATGGACTCGAAGTTGCTCCAGCAGTCGCCGCCCCAGTGCACGGGGAAGCGCTGGCCACTGGCGTAGGTGGAGCGCGCAAAGACGACGGCCTCGTCGCCCTTGACCTCTTGCATGACCTTGAAGACGGCCTCGTTGTACTGCAGCGCGTAGAGGTTGTGCATCTCGACGGGGTCGGAGCCGTCGTGATAGACGACGCCATCCACCGGGATGCGCTCGCCGAAGTCGGTCTTGAAGCAGTCCACGCCCATGGCCATCAAGCGGCGCAGGTGGCCTTGGTACCAAGCGGTGGCGGCGGGGTTGGTGAAGTCGACGATGCCCATGCCGGGCTGCCAGAGGTCGGTCTGCCAAGTCTGGCCATTGGGCCGCTTGAGCAGATAGCCCTTGGCGGCAGCTTCAGCAAACAGCGGCGACTTCTGGGCGATGTAAGGATTAATCCAGAGCGAAATTTTGAGACCCTTGGCGCGCAAGCGCGCCAGCATGGCCTCGGGCTCCGGGAAGCCCTTGGGGTTCCACTCAAAGTCGCACCACTGGAACTCGCGCATCCAGAAGCAGTCGAAGTGGAAGACGGCCAGCGGCATGTCGCGGCGCGCCATCTCGTCGATGAAGTGGGTGACGGTGGCTTCGTCGTACTGCGTGGTGAACGAGGTGGTGAGCCAGAGGCCAAAGGTCCAGGCCGGCGGCAGGGGCGAGCGGCCCGTCAGCGCGGTGAGGCGCCCAATCACGTCCTTGGGTGTGGGGCCGGCGAACACGCAGTAGTCGAGGCTCTCGCCCTCGCGGCTGAACTGCACGCGGGTGGTCTTCTCGGAGGCGACCTCGAAGGACACGGGGCCGGCTTCGTTCACCAGCACGCCATAGCCACGGCTCGACAGGTAGAAGGGCACGCTCTTGTAGGCCTGCTCGCAGGCGGTGCCGCCGTCCTTGTTGACGTTCTCGACGATCTGGCCGTTCTTGACCCAGGGCGTGAAGCGCTCGCCCAGGCCGTAGATGGACTCGCCCACTTGCAGCAGCAGTTGTTCGTGGACGTGATTGCCCTTGGCTCCCCATTGGATGTAGCCCAGCGAGCGCCAGTCGCTCTTGGTGAGGATGCGGCTGCCCTCGCGGAAGACCAGGCTCCAGCCCTCACCCTTCTTGACGTCCACCGACAAGGCGCCCGAAGTGAGCGTCATGTGGGTGTCGGTCTCGGTGATCTGCACGGCCGGCTTGGTGGCGCCGACCATGGGGATGTGCAGGCGAGCGCCTTCGCTGTGGCTGTAGTGCTCACAGCTCACGCGCACCACGCCCTCGATGGGCGAAGACAGCACCACGGTGAGCGTGGGGCCCTGCAGGGTGTCGCCCCGGTGCTTGATGGGACGCGAGGTGGCGAGGATGACGATGCGGTCGTCTTGGGCGTCGACGGTGTAGGCCTCGGAGGCGTAGTGGGCGGTGACGCCGGGCTGTAGCAGCCACTGCCCGTCAGTGAATTTCATAGGGTCGTCCGGGTTTGCAAAATGGTTCAGGCCTTGGCCATGGGGGAATCAGCGCGCACATTGGCGCGGATGAAGTCGGCATGCGTGGGCATGGCCGCCACCGTCTGGGCGATGGAGGCGCGCACACGCGCAAAGTGGGCGAGCAGCTCGCGCGGGTCGATGACAGTGACCATGGGGTCATAGGCCTCGGGTTGGATGCCCAGGCCCAGCATCAGCGACTGCCACGAGGGCTCCTGGAAGCCATCGGGGTCGTACACGGCCACGCGGCCGCTGCGGCGGAACAGCTCGATCTGGTGCGCCAGGCGCTCGGGGATGGCCATGCCGGAGACGTGGCGCCAAAACTCGGTGTCGCGGCGCTGCGTGAGCTTGTAGTGCAGGATGATGAAGTCGCGGATGGACTCGTACTGCGTGCTCATGCGGCGGTTGAATTCATCGGCCAGCACCGGGGCGCAATCCGTCTCGGGGAAGAACTGGATGATGCGGCCCACGGCGTCCATGATGAGCTGGATGCTGGTCGATTCGAGCGGCTCCAGGAAGCCGCTGGACAGGCCCACCGCGATCACGTTCTTGCGCCAGCACTCGCGCCGCACGCCGGTGGTGAACTTGATGAGGCGGGGGCTGTCGAGGGCCTCGCTGTCCAGGCCCGCGATCAGCTGGCGGCCGGCTTCTTCGTCGCTGATGAAGCCGCTGCAATAGACATGGCCATTGCCGGTGCGGTGCTGCAGCGGGATGCGCCACTGCCAGCCTGCCGTGCGGGCGGTGGAGGTGGTGTAGGGCGTCAGCGGCTCCACGCGCTTGCTGGGCACGGCCTGGGCGCGGTTGACGGGCAGCCAGTGGCTCCAGTCCTCGAAGGGCACCTGCATGGTGTCGCCGATCAAGAGCGCGCGCATGCCGCTGCAATCGATGAAGAGGTCGCCCTCGACGCGGCGGCCATCCTTGAGCGTGACGCCGGTGACGAAGCCATCCTCGGGCCGCTGGTGGACTTCGGTGATGGTGCCTTCGATGCGCTGGGCGCCATGCCCCATCGCGTACTCGCGCAGGTAGGCGGCATAGAGCCCAGCGTCGAAGTGGAAGGCGTAGGAGTAGGCGTTGGTGGGCGCAGCTGCTTCGCCCGTGGGCGGCGTGAAGCGCATCTGCCGCGCCATCACGCTGGAGGTGGACCAGTCCTCGTAGGGTGGCATGTTCTCCGCCACCGCACGCAGGTGCAGCCAGTACTGGATGGACGAGAGGTTGTTGATGGCGGGGCCAAAGTCCCCAAAGCCATGGAAGAAGCGTTCGCCGACCTGCTTCCAGTCCTTGAACTCGATGCCGACCTTGAAGCTGGCCTGGGTGCGTTTGATGAAGTCGGCGCCGTCCAGCCCCAGGGTCGCGTTGTAGGCGCGGATGGTGGGCAGCGTAGCCTCGCCGACGCCGATGGTGCCGATCTCGGGCGACTCGATCAGCACGACCTCGGTGGGCGGGCCGCCGTCCACCGGCAGTTGGCGGGAGAACTTCTGCGCCAGCGGCGCAGCCGTCATCCAGCCGGCGGTGCCGCCGCCGACGATGACAACTCTGCGGATGCGTTGGGGAGTGCTCATGCCGCGCAGGTTAGCGCCTCGCTCAGTGGGGGGCTTTGAGACGCAGCATGAAGACGTCCTGCGCCGGCAGCTCGCGCTTGATGGCCGCGCCACTGACACCCAGGTCCTTGCCGGCCCACAGGTCGCGCAGTTGGTAGCGGGTGGCCACGGCGTCCAGGCTGCGCTTGGAGAGCTCGTCGGTCAGGCGCAGCTGGGTCCAGTCGAGGGTGACGGCGCGGGCCTCCTTGTTGCGGTTGAAGAGCATCACGGCCCAGTCACCGCCGGCCAGGGGCTTGACCCAGGTCTCGATACCGTCCTTGGCACTGTGACGCAGGCCCTGCACGCCGAGCGCGTCTTGGTTGATGGCGATGACCTCGCGCTGGGTCAGCACGGCCTTGACGGCATCCGGCATCTTGCGCAGGTCGTTGCCAGCAATCAGCGGCGCAGCCAGCATCGCCCAGAGGGCGAAGTGGGCGCGGTCCTGGTTGGGGGTCAGGCCGTTGCCCACCTCCAGCATGTCGGGGTCGTTCCAGTGGCCGGGGCCAGCGTATTGGCGCAGGCCGTCCTGCATGTCCAGGATCTGCACCACGCCCCAGGCCTTCCAGTCGCCATGGTTGACGACGCAGTCGAAGCAGGCGGTGATGTCGCCCGTGGTGCGCCACAAATGGCCGATCTTCTGGCCCCAGAGCCAGGGCTTCTGGTTGCCCCACTCGCACAGGCTGAAGACGATGGGCCGGCCGGCCTTGCGCAGCGCGGCACTCATGGTCTGGTAGGCGCCCTCGGCGTTCAGGCCCTCGGTGTTGCACCAGTCGTACTTCAGGTAGTCGATGCCCCATTCGGCATAGGTCTGGGCGTCCTGGAATTCATAGCCCCGGCTGCCGGGGCGGCCACCGCAGGTCTTCCAGCCGGCGTCGGAGTAGATGCCGACCTTGAGGCCCTTGCTGTGGATGTAGTCGGCCAGCGCCTTCATGCCATTGGGGAAGCGTTTGGCGTCCACCTGGATGAAGCCGCGCGCGTCGCGCTCGCCGTGCCAGCAGTCGTCGATGTTGATGTACTGGTAGCCGGCGTCCTTCATGCCGGTGGCGACCATGGCGTCGGCCGTCTCGCGGATCAGCTGCTCGGAGACGTCGCACTGGAACTTGTTCCAGCTGTTCCAGCCCATGGGCGGCGTCAGGGCCAGGCCCTCGGCCTTGTGCCAGGCCGGGGGGGCGGTGGCCACGGGCGCGGCCTGGGCGTGCGCCGCAGAAGGTGCGGACAGCAGCGCAGACAGCAGCAGGCCCAGCAGGGCCGCAGCCCAGGTCGTTTTCATGGCGGGTGTCTCCAGTGGTCGGGGCCAGGTCCCGGCATGGGCGCGGGGCAGGCTGGGGCGGTGTGACCGCTTGAACAAACAGGCGGCGGGACGCTCTTGAAAATCAATATACCTGGGGGGTTCCCGGGTTATCAATGCGGGCGCCCACCCCTGGCAAACCCATCTGGCCCCATTTATTGGGTGAGCGACACTTTGGCCCCCCGTCGTTCGCCGCTTGCCATGTCCGACCCCCGCACCAACCGTTTTGTTCGCTCGCACGTGAAGACGCGGCACCTGGTGCTGCTGGTGGAGCTGGGCCGCCACCGCTCCATCCTGCGCGCTGCCCAGGCCGCCAACCTGACGCAGCCCGCCGCCTCCAAGCTGCTGGCCGAGCTGGAGCATGCGCTCGGGGTAACGCTGTTTGAGCGCCTGCCACGCGGAGTGCAACCCACGCGCTATGGCGAGGTGCTGATCCGCCGCGCCGGCGCCGCGCTGGCCGAGCTGAGTGCCGCCCATCAGGAGGTAGCTGAGCTGGCCGACGGGCTGAGCGGCCGCATCTCGCTGGGCACGGTGATGACGCCGGCCATTGGCCTCGTGCCCGAGGCGGTGCTCAAGCTCAAGCAGGCCCATGCGCGGGTGCAGGTCAGCATCACGGTGGACACGAGTAAGGCCTTGATCCAGCAACTGCGCGAGGGCCGGCATGACATCGTGGTCAGCCGCATCCTGGACAGCGAATCGGCCGCCGAGCTGAACTTCGAGCCGCTGACCGACGAGCCGCACAGCCTGATCGTGCGGGCCGGCCACCCGCTGCTCAAGCGCAGCGCCCTGGCCCTGCCCGACCTGGCCGCCCAGGCCTGGGTCATGCCCTCGCCCGGCAGCATCCTGCGTGACCGCCTGACGGCGCTCTTCCTCTCCCAGGGCGTGCCCGAGCCGCTGGAGATCGTCGAGACCACCGCCGTGCCCTGCATCACCCAGCTGCTGCTGGCCAGCGACATGGTGACGGCCCTGCCCCCTGAGCTGGTGCAGGAGCAACTGGACGCCGGCCACCTGGCCACGCTGCCGCTGGAGCTGGGCCTGCGCATGGACCTCTATGGCATCGTCACCCGCAAGCACCACCAGCTGGCCCCCGGGCCCGCCGTGCTGCTGGACCTGCTGCGCGAAGGCGGCCGCCAACGCTACGGCGCGGCCTATACGAAGCTCGGATAGCTCGCTCGAAACAAACCATAGACCTGCGCGCCACAGGCTGGGCGGCGCAGGTCGCGCTATGCGAAGCCGGGATAGCTGACGCAAAACATTGCATAGAGGGCCCGCGGGGCGCCCTCTTAAGCTGGCGAGGGCCTGTTAACTCGCGACCCATTCCCGTAGTGTTAACAGGCCCTAGCCACCGCATCCGCTGCCCCATGAAGATCACCAAGCTCTCCACCTTCCGCGTCGCGCCGCGCTGGATGTTCCTCAAGGTTGAAACCGACGAAGGCATCGACGGCTGGGGCGAGCCCGTGGTGGAAGGCAAATCGCTGAGCACCGAGGCTGCCGTGCACGAGTTCGCGCCCTACCTCGTGGGGCAGGACCCGATGCGCATCAACGACCTCTGGCAGGTCATGTACCGCGGCGGCTTCTACCGCGGCGGGCCCACCTTGATGAGCGCCATCGCCGGCATTGACCAGGCGCTGTGGGACATCAAGGGCAAGGCCCTGGGCGTGCCCGTCTACCAGCTGCTGGGCGGCCTGGTGCGCGACAAGATGAAGGTCTATTCCTGGGTCGGCGGCGACCGGCCCTCGGACGTGATCCGCGACATCAAGCGCCTGCACGAGCGGGGGTTCGACACCTTCAAGATGAATGGCAGCGTCGAGATGGGCCCGCTCGACAACAGCGCCAAGGTGGACGCCGCCATTGCCCGCATCGCCGAGATCCGCGAGGCCTTTGGCAACACCATCGAGTTCGGCATCGACTTCCATGGCCGCATCGGCCTGCCCATGGCCAAGACCATGCTGCGCGAGCTGGAGCCGCACCGGCCGCTGTTCGTCGAGGAACCCGTGCTGGCCGAGCAGGACGAGCACTACGCGCGCCTCGCGCAGCACACCAGCATCCCGCTGGCCGCCGGTGAGCGCATGTACTCGCGCTTCGAGTTCAAGCGCGTGTTTGAGGCCGGCGGCCTGGCCATCGTGCAGCCCGACCCTTCGCATGCCGGCGGCATCAGCGAGTGCCTCAAGATTGCCGCCATGGCCGAGGCCTACGACGTGGCCCTGGCGCCGCACTGCCCGCTGGGCCCGGTGGCGCTGGCCGCCTGCTTGCACCTGGACTTCGTCTCGCACAACGCGGTGCTGCAAGAGCAAAGCATCGGCATCCACTACAACCAGGGCGTCGAGCCGCTGGACTACGTGCTCAACCCCGAGGACTTCGTGATCCAGGACGGCTACATGCTGCCCTTCACCAAGCCGGGGCTCGGCGTGGTGATGAACGAGGCGCATATCCGCGAAGCCAGCCTGCGGGCACCCGACTGGCGCAACCCGCTGTGGCGCCACGAGGACGGCAGCGTCGCCGAGTGGTGACCCTGGCGGCCCGGCCCGCCGGGATGCACGGCGACGCAGCCCTGATCGGCCTGGACTGGGGCAGCAGCCGGCTGCGCGCCGCCCTGCTGGCGGCCGATGGCACGGTGCTGGAGGCCCGCCACGCGGACGCAGGCGCCTCCACGCTGCGCGGCGGCGCCACCGCCTTCTCGATGGCCCTGACGGCCCTGATCGGCGACTGGCATGTGGGCCCCAGCGGCGTCCTGCTGCCCGTGCTGGCCTGCGGCATGGCGGGCAGCCAGCATGGCTGGCGCGAGGCGCCCTACCTGCCCTGCCCGGCCGACGCTGCCGCCCTGGTCGCCGCCAGCGTGCGGGTGGACTGGCAAGGCCAGGCCGTGCACCTGCTGCCTGGCCTGTGCTGCACCCTGGCCGGGCAAGCGCCTGATGTGATGCGCGGCGAAGAAACCCAGGCTTTGGGTGCGCTCAGCGCGGCCAGAACGCTGCGCGCTTCGAGCGTGCTCGTCATGCCCGGCACCCACTCGAAGTGGGCGTGGGTCCGGCAAGGCCAGATCCAGGGCTTTGCCACCCACATGACGGGCGAGCTCTTTGCCGTGCTCAGCCAGCACTCGGTGCTGGGGCGGCTGCTGCCCCAGGAGATGGACTGGAGCGCTCCAGCCCCTGACCATGACCACGCTCCTAGCTGCCAGGCCGCCTTCGCCGAGGGCGTGCGCGCAGCCTGGCAGGACGACGGCGGCGGCCTGCTGCACCAGCTCTTTGCCGTGCGCACGCGCGGCCTGATCGACCAGTGGCCCGGCGCCGCGCTGCGCGAGCTGCTGTCGGGCCTGCTGCTGGGCCATGAACTGCGTGCCGGCCTGGCCTGGCGCCGCCAGCACGCGGCAGACGCGCCGCTGGCCCTGGTCGGCGAGGAGGCCCTGACGGCCCGCTACGCCCAGGCGCTGGCCCTGTGCGCCCCTGACGTGGCATTGCAGCCCGTGCCCGATCCAGCGCAATGCGTGTGGCGCGCCCTGGCCTCCTTCGTTGCACACTGAGTCCATGCCCACCCCCGCCTGCCCTGCCTTCGACGCCGCCTGGGCGGCCTTGCCCCTGGTGGCCATCCTGCGCGGCGTGCGGCCCGACGAAGCGGCCGACATCGGGCAGGCTCTGTATGCCGAGGGCTTCAGGCTCATCGAGGTGCCCGTCAACTCGCCCGAGGCCCTGGCCTCGGTGGAGGCACTGCATGCGGCGCTGCCACCGGATGCCGTGCTGGGCGCAGGCACCGTGCTGGACGCCGCGCTGCTGGCCCCGCTGCGCGCGGCTGGGGCGCGCCTGGTGGTGATGCCGCACACCGCGCCGGGCTTGATCCGCGCCGCCCGTGACGCAGGGCTGGTGTGCATCCCGGGCGCCGCCACGCCCAGCGAGGTCTTCGCGGCGCTGGAGGCCGGGGCTGACACGGTCAAGCTCTTCCCGGCCGAGTTGGTGAGCCCCGCCGTGGTGAAGGCCTTGCGGGCCGTGCTGCCCGCCAGCGTGCGCCTGCTGCCCGTGGGCGGCATCACGCCGGCCAGCATGGCGGCCTACCGGGCGGCGGGCGCCGATGGCTTTGGTCTCGGCGGGGCGCTCTACCGGCCCGGGCAAAACGCGACCGAAATTGCCCGCCAGGCGCGCGAATTCGTGTCCGCCTGGCGCGGCTGAATCGGCCGGCCAAGGCACCGCGCAGCAAGCCTCGCGCAAGCGTTAGCGCTCCCACTTTTGGTCGCGGGCTTCAGGCCCTAGGGATCACCATGAGACGGCGCGACGGCAGCGCAACGCTATTCAAGATTCGTATGGATTGGGCGAAAAGCGCGATTGGTCGGGCATGTCGCAAATCGATAACTTTGCCGCACGAGAACGCCCGTCAAGAGCGGCCCACCTCGGTAAGCCAGCCTTCCGCCTGACGCGGATTGATTTGATGTAGCGGTACATCCTTCATACCGATGGATCGCCATGATGTAGCGGTACATCCGCCCCATCGCCCCCCTTTGGCAAGCCAGCCCCAGGCCCACGTGCGCCCGCGCCCGAGAGACCCCCCGGCTCTCGGCGCCTTTCCATTCCTAGCTAGGAGACATCAGATGAGATTCCAGAGGACCGCCGTTTCCATCGCCGCCACGCAAGCCGCCCTGCTCTGGGGTGGCCTCGCGTTCGCGCAGACTGCACCGGCCGACAAGACCCCGACAAGATCGAAACCGTCGTCGTCAGCGGCAAGCGCGCCGCCCTGCAGTCGGCCCAGAAGATCAAGCAAAGCTCGGACGAAATCGTTGACTCGATCGTCGCGTCCGACATCGGCGCCTTGCCCGACCGCTCGGTGACCGAAGTGCTGCAGCGCATCGTGGGCGTGACCATCGACCGCACCATGTCCAAGGGCGACCCCGAGCACTACTCGGTCGAAGGCTCGGGCGTGAGCATCCGCGGCCTGACCTATGTCCGCTCCGAGCTGAACGGCCGCGACTCCTTCTCCGCCAACGGTGGCCGCGCGCTCAACTTCGAAGACGTGCCGCCCGAGCTGATGGCCGGCGTCGATGTCTACAAGAACCCTTCGGCCGAGCAGATTGAAGGTTCAATCGGCGGTCTGGTGAACCTCCGCACGGCCCTGCCTTTCGACTACGCCGGCTTCAAGGCCAGCCTGTCGGCCAAGAGCACGTACTCCACGCTCAAGGGCAAGAACCGCCCCGAGGTCTCGGGCCTGCTGTCCAACACCTGGAACACCCCGGCCGGCAAGATCGGCATGCTGCTGAGCCTGGCCACGTCCAAGAGCGGCACCCGCACCGACGCCTTCCAGGTCGAGCCCTACTACCCGCGCACCGACGCCGTGCCCGGCCAGACCGGCACCTACTGGGTGCCCAAGGGTTCGCAGTGGCGCACGCTGGAATTCGACCGCAAGCGCGATGGCACCTATGCCGCCGTGCAGTGGAAGAAGGACAACATGGAGTCCTCGCTGACCTACTTCCAATCGAAGTACAAGATGCAGTGGGACGAGAACGCCATCTTTGCCCAGATCGGCAGCCCCTACAACATCCAGGTGGCCAACGGCCAGTGGGACGGCAACGGCGCCCTGACCTACGGCACGCTGTCGATGAAGGACGGCTCCAAGCTCGACTTCGGCGCCGACACCCGCACGTCCCTGCGCAACTCCACGACCCAGGACATCGGCTGGAACTTCACCTACAAGCCCGACGCCCAATGGACGCTGAAGTCCGACCTGCAGTTCATCACCGCCAAGACCAATAGCTTCGACTCCACGGTGGCCACCGGCGCCCAGATGGCCAAGGAAACCTTGGACCTGCGTGGCTCCATCCCCAGCCTGGTCTTCGACGATGCCGACAGGGCTGCCCTCGCCAACCCAGCCAACTACTACTGGGCCTTCACCATGGAACACATGGACCGGGGCAAGGCCACGGAAAAGGCCTGGAAGGGTGACGCCAAGTACAACTTCGCCGACAGCGATTTCCTGCACGACCTGCGCTTTGGCGTGCGGATCGCGGAGCGCGACGCCGAGACCACCAACAGCACCGGCAACTACCACTGGGCTGCCATCACCCAGCCCTGGCAAGTGGGCTGGAACATCAGCGGCCTGGCCCGCTTGAACGACCCGCGCTTCAGTGGCGACACCTACACGCACGAGTTCAAGAACTTCTTCAACGGCAAGGCCAACGTGCCCTCGCTGATCATGCCGACCCTGGCCACGGCCACCGGCTTCCCGACCAGCTACGCCAAGCTCCAGGGCTATCACGACATCCTGTGCGCCGAGCAAGTGGCCGCCCAGGGCTGGGGCTCCTGCGACAAATGGACACCGGCCACGCTGGGCCTTGACCCGGCGCTGACCAACCTGCAGAAGGAATCGAACCGCGCGGCCTACGCCCAACTGCGCTTCGGCGACGACTCGATGAACATCGACGGCAACGTCGGTCTGCGCCTCGTCCGCACCCAGGCCACGGCCCACGGCAGCACGGTCTATACCGGCAAGGCCATCCCGCCCAACACCACGGGTGTGTCGGTCCCGGTCATCAAGGACTTCAGCGAGACCAAGGACTACACCAACACCTACACCAATGCCCTGCCCAGCCTGAACCTGCGCTGGAAGGCATCGAACGAACTGCAATACCGCTTTGCGCTGGGCACGGGCATCTCGCGCCCCGACTTCAGCCAGTTGCAAGCACAAACCACGCTGAACCAGGACTTTGCCGGCACGACCGACCAGAACTCCGGCGTGACCAATGTGACCAGCGTGACGCGCACCGGGTCGGCTGCTGGCAACCCGCTGCTCAAGCCCATCCGCTCCAACCAGATGGACCTGACGGCCGAGTGGTACTTCAGCCGCACGGGTTCGCTGACGGGTGCTGTGTTCCACAAGCAGCTCAAGGACGTCATCATCAACCAGACGTCCATCATTGGCCTGCCTGACAGTGGGAACAAGGTCCAGGACTTCGTCGTCACCAGCCCGATCAACGGCGCCAAGGGCTCGGCCTCGGGTGTGGAGCTCGCGTTCCAGACCTACTTCGACATGCTGCCGGGCGCGTTCTCGGGCCTCGGCATGCAGGCCAACTACACCTACGTCAGCAGCAAGACCAAGCTGTACACGCCGGTGACCCAGGCCTACTGCACGGGCGGCAACTCTGCCGCGAACGTGAACCTGAACCTCAACGGTTGCGATCTGGACGGCCGCACCTTTGGCAACCTGCCGCTGCAGAACCTGTCGAAGAACGCGTTCAACCTGGCACTGATGTACGACCAGGGCCCGATCTCGGCGCGCATTGCCTACAGCTGGCGCTCCAAGTACCTGCAGAACGTCAACGTGAACGGCACGCAAGGTGGTGACGCTCTCGACACCAACCCGAGCAGCCCGACCAAGGGGCAGACCAATGTGGCCTGGGCGCTGCCGACCTGGGCTGATGGCTTCGGCCAGCTCGACGCCGGCTTGTTCTACAAGTTCGACGACAAGCTGACGGTCGGTCTCGAAGGCTCCAACCTGACTGACTCGCTCTACCGCCAGCTGATGCAACAGCATGTCGGGTTCAAGACGCGCGCCGTGTTCGCCTCGGGCCCGCGCTACACCGTGATGGCGCGCTACTCGTTCTGAGTCCCGCGCACCTGCGGCGGGCGGCCACGAGCTGCCCGCCGCAGGTTCACGTTCCCCCTGCTTACGGCCGCCTGCTGCGGCCGTAAGCTCGTCGCCCCATCGCATCAAGACGCCCGACGTCGCGACTTCACATGCATTTCCGTTCCCTGCGATCGCTCGCCCAGGCTCTCGTCACGCTGCTGCTGGCCAGCAGCCTGGCCACACCGGCCCGTGCCGAGCCCCCTCGCCTCGTCTCGCAAGACGGCCGCCACGCCCTGCTGGTGGACGGCAAGCCCTTCCTGATCCTCGGCGGTCAGGCCCACAACTCCAGCAACTACCCGCGTGCGCTGCCGCAGGTGTGGTCGGCCCTCAAGGACGCCAACGCCAACACCGTGCTGATGCCCATCGCCTGGGAGCAGATCGAGCCCGAGGAGGGCCGCTTCGATTTCAGCTTCCTCGAGGTGCTGCTGCGCGAAGCGCGTCAGCAGAACAAGCGCGTCGTGCTGCTGTGGTTCGGCACCTGGAAGAACACCGGCCCGTCCTACGCGCCGCCCTGGGTGCGCCTCAACCCCAAGCGCTTCCCGGCCATGGTCGACCAGGACGGCAAGCCGAGCTACTGCCTCAGCCCCTTCGGCGAGGAGACGCTCAAGTCCGACCGCCGCGCCTTCGTCGAGCTGATGAAGCACCTCAAGAAGATCGACGGCGAGCAGCACACCGTGCTGATGGTGCAGGTCGAGAACGAGGTTGGCACCTATGGCCTGGTGCGTGACTTTGGCGCCCGTGCGCAGGCGGCGTTTGAGCAGCCCGTGCCCGCTGCTGTGCTGGCGCGCCAGAAGGCGCCTGTTGCCGGTGCCGCTTCGGGCGCACCTTCCGGAAGTTGGAAAGCCGTCTACGGCGACTACGCCGACGAGTACTTCCACACCTGGGCCATTGCCAGCTACATCGAGCAGGTGGCCAAGGCCGGCCGTGCGGTCTACAACCTGCCCATGTACGTCAACGACGCACTGCGCAACCCCATCGAGCCGATGGCGCCCTGGAAGAAGAACTTCGCCAGCGGCGGCCCGCACTACGACGTTATCGACATCTACAAGGCCGCAGCGCCCAGCATCGACATCGCCGCGCCCGACATCTACAACGCCGAGTCCAAGCAGGTGGCGGCCAATATCCGCCTCTACAAGCGCAGCGACAACGCGCTGTGGGTGCCCGAGATCGGCAACGGCGCGCCCTACGCGCGCTACCTCTACGCCGTGCTGGGTGCGGGCTCGCTGGGCGTGACGCCCTTCGGGCTCGACTACTTCCCGTACTACAACTTCCCGCTGGGCTCGCAGGCGACCGACGCCAGCATGGTGGCGCCCTTCGGCAAGGTGTTCAAGGTGTTTGCGCCCATCCAGCGCCAATGGGCGGCCTGGGCCTATGCCGGCAAGACCTGGGGCGCTGCCGAGCCCGATGACCGCTCGCTGCAGAAGATCGAAATGGGCGACTGGGTCGCCGAGCTGAGCTACCGCCAGTGGATGTTTGGCGAGGAGAGCTGGACCGGCCTCGACAAGCGGCCCCACAACGACCAGCCGCGCGGCGGCGTCGCCATTGCCGAGATCGCGCCGGACCAGTTCCTCGTCATCGGGCAGAACACCCGCGTGCGCCTCAAGCCGCGCGAGGGCCTCGCGGGCATGCAGCTGCGCGTCGAGCAAGGCCGCTTCCTGCCCGATGGGCGCTGGGAGATGGAACGCGTCTGGAACGGCGACCAGGTGGACTGGGGCCTGAACCTGATGGACGAGCCCCAGGTGCTCAAGGTCACCATGGGCCGCCTGCCCAAGTAGGACTCGTGATCCGCGCCTGTGCTCTCGCGCTCGCCGCAGTCGGGTGGGCGGCAACGCCTTGCCTGGCGGCGGGTGAGTTGCGCTTGCACTATGCGCAGCCCGCGCCGCTGACGGACGCCGGCTGGGAGCAGCAGGCGCTGCCCATCGGCAACGGCCGCCTGGGCGCGATGCTCTTTGGCCAGGTCGCACGCGAGCGCGTGCAGTTCAACGACATCACGCTCTGGACCGGCGACCGCGAGGTCATGGGCGCATACCAGCCCTTTGGCGACGTGCTGATCGAGCTGGAGGGCCAAGACGGAGTCAGCGACTACCGCCGCGAGCTACGCCTGGGCGAAGGCCGGCACGTCGTCAGCTACCAGGCGGGCGGCACGCGCTTCGAACGCGAGGCCTTTGCCAGCCACCCCGCGCAGGTGCTGGTGCTAAAGCTGAACGCTGACCGACCCGGTCAGTACAGCGGCCGCGTCCGCTTGACCGACGCCCACGGTGCCCGCCTCACAGCCCAGGGCGACCGCATCACCGCCGTGGGCCAGCTGCCGCAGCCTCGGCCCCAAACGCCTGCGCTGCGCTACGCCAGCCAGCTGCGCGTGCTGCCGAGTGGCAAGAGTCCTGGTTGCACGCTCAAGGCCGAGGGCGAGGCCCTGGCCTTCAAGGGTTGCGACAGCCTGACCCTCCTGCTGGGCGCCGGCACCAACTACGTCCCCGACGCGGCCCAGGCCTACCGGGGCAAGGACGACCCCCTGCCCCGCGTGGCCCGCCAGGTGGACAAGGCCGCCCAGCGCCCAGCCCAGCTCTGGCCCGAGCACCTCAAGGACCACCAGGCCCTGTTCCAGCGCCTGTCGCTGGACCTCGGCACCAGCAGCGCCGAGCGCCGCGCCCTGCCCACCGATGAGCGCCTGGCCACCTACACCCGCGACGGTTCTGACCCCGAGCTGGAGGCTCTGCACTTCCAGTTCGGCCGCTACCTCTTGATCGCCAGCTCGAGGAACTCTTTGCCCGCCAACTTGCAGGGCCTGTGGAACGCCAGCAAGACCCCGCCCTGGAACGCGGATTACCACACCAATATCAACGTCCAGATGAACTACTGGCCGGCCGAGGTGAGCAACCTCGCCGAGCTGGCGCGGCCCTTCCACCACTTTGTGCAAAGCCTCGCGCCCGAGTGGCGGCGCGCGGTGGCTGAGCGCGCCGCCCTGGCGCAAAGCAAGGCGCCCCTGCCCCCAGAAGTTCAGCCCTGGGACAACGCCTTTCAGCCGCCATTCGAGACCTTCCTCTCGCCGCAAGGAGCACCGGCGCGCGGCTGGACGGTGCGCACCGAGTCCAACCCCTTCGGGGCCATGGGCTACCTTTGGAACAAGACCGGCAACGCCTGGTATGCGCTGCACTTCTGGGAGCACTATGCCTTCACCCAGGACCGGCGCTTCTTGCAAGCCACGGCCTACCCGGTGCTCAAGGAAGCCGCCCAGTTCTGGCAGGACCAGCTGCGGCCCTTGCCCGACGGTCGCCTCGTCGCCCCCGGCGGCTGGTCGCCCGAGCACGGCCCTGTCGAAGACGGGGTCAGCTACGACCAGCAGATCCTGTGGGAGCTGTTCGATGCCACGGCCCGCGCGGCCCAGGTCCTGGGTGACCGCGAGTTCGAGCGCACCGCCCACGACCTGCGCGACCGCCTGGCCGGGCCCCGCATCGGCCGCTGGGGCCAGCTGCTGGAATGGCTGAACGAGAAGACCGACGACCCGGTGCTCGACACCCCGGCCGACACCCACCGCCACGTCTCGCACCTCTTCGCCGTCTTCCCCGGCCGGCAGATCTCGCCCACCCGCACGCCCGAGCTGGCCGCCGCCGCCCGCAAGAGCCTGGCGGCCCGCGGCGACGCCGGCACCGGCTGGAGCATGGCCTGGAAGATGGCGCTCTGGGCCCGGCTGCAGGATGGCGACCGTGCCTACCGCATGCTGCGCGGCCTGCTGGCCACGCCCGGCGCACGGGCCTCCGAGCAATCTGGCCCGGGCTCCGAAGCCAACAACCACGGCGGCACCTACCCCAACCTGTTTGACGCCCACCCGCCCTTCCAGATTGACGGCAACTTCGGCTACACGGCCGCCGTCGCCGAGATGCTGCTGCAGTCGCACGACGGCGAGCTGCTGCTCCTGCCCGCCCTGCCCAGCGCCTGGGGCACGGGCAGCGTGCGGGGCCTGCGGGCGCGCGGCGGCGTCATCGTGGACCTGGCCTGGCAGGACGGCCGGCTGACCCAGGTGCAACTGCACGCCACTGTGACCCAGCAATTGCGGGTCCGATATCGGGATCGTGCTGTGGTGGTTCCGCTCGCGGCCGGGCAGAGTCGGCGTTTGTCGACCACCCTGGAGTCCCCCCGATGAGCCGCCGTGTCCTGCCACCCCTGGGCGTCTTTCTGCTGGCATTGAGCGTGGCGCCCTGCAGCGCCCTGAATCTGAACCTGAACCTGAATCTCGCCACGCCCAGGCCGCTCGACTGGATGAGCCAGCAAGGCGGTGCAGGGCTGCGCTTCGTGGTGGCCGACTTCGAATCCAAGATCGAGCTGCGCGACGAGCCGGTGACCGTGCCCAAGTCGGACACACCCCGCGTGCCCGACAGCCGTGTCGAGGCCGAGCGCAGCACCAAGGACAAAGACGGCGACGCCATCACCCTGCGCTGGCAGCAAGCCTGGTACGCCGCCCTGCGCCTGGAGCCCACCCACCCCAAGGGCACGGCCGATCTGCGTCCTTTCCTCAATGGCACGCTGGAGTTCGACGTCAAGGTCACCGAAGCCAGCAAGGGCGGCTTCAGCGTCGCCATCGGCTGCGGTACCGACTGCTACCGCAAGGTCAACTACGTGCTGCCCTCTCGCGCGCTGCAGGGCCAGGGCTGGCAGCACCTGGCCTTCTCGATGCGCTGCTTTGCGCGCCCCAAGGACAACTTCAGCCGCGTCACCCAGCCCTTTGTGCTGGAGGGCAGCGGCACGGCCGAGGTCGCGGTGGCCAATATCCGCTTCCGGCGCGATGGCAAGGGCACGGCCAGTTGCCCCGACCCGCGCACCGTCGCCGTCACCCCCAGCCCCCTGAACCAGGTCTGGTCGATCGACTGGTGGATGCCCCGCCACGAGGCCAAGCTGGCCGAGGTGCGCGATCGCCGCGCCAAGGGCGAGGCCATCGACCTCGTCTTCATCGGCGACTCCATCACCGAGGGCTGGGAAAAGGACGGCCGCAAGGTCTGGGATGAAGTCTTCGCGCCGCGCGGCGGTCTGGCCCTGGGCTTTGGCGGCGACAAGACCGAGAACGTGCTCTGGCGCCTGCAGCATGGCGAGGTGGACGGCCTCTCGCCCAAGACCGTGGTCCTGCACATCGGCACCAACAACACCGGCGACCGCCAGGACGAGCCCGAGGCCACGGCCGCCGGTATCCGCGCCATCGTCCAGGAACTGCGCCAGCGCCTGCCCGGCGCCCGCATCCTCGTTTTGAGCATTTTTCCGCGCGATGAGCTCGCAAGTAGCCACCAACGCCGCCGCAATGAGGCCATCAACACCTTGATTGCGGGTCTCACTGATGCAAATTCCGTGGAAGTGCTTAACATCAACGCCCGCCTGATGCGGCCGGATGGCAGCCTCTCCCGAGACGTCTTCCCTGACCTCCTGCATCTGAGCGAAGCTGGCTA
The DNA here is from genome assembly GCF_039872745.1 of Roseateles paludis. Classification (NCBI taxonomy): domain Bacteria; kingdom Pseudomonadati; phylum Pseudomonadota; class Betaproteobacteria; order Burkholderiales; family Sphaerotilaceae; genus Roseateles; species Roseateles paludis. The sequence continues at coordinate 1,162,150 of NZ_JBDPZD010000002.1, forward strand.
CCGCCTCTGGGCGGAAGCTCTCCTCCCCCACCTGAACCGCTAAGACGCCTGCCGGTCAAACCGAAAATGACAACGTTTACCTACTCCAGCAATTTCCCCGAAACCTTCGTGTTCGGGGTGGCCGCCGCGTCGGCCCAAATCGAGGGCGCGGCCTTTGCCGACGGCAAGGGCGAGTCGGTCTGGGACCACTTCGCGCGCATCCCCGGCAAGGTGGTGGGCGGCGACAACCTCGATGTCGCCTGCGACCACTACAACCGCTTCGACGAAGACTTCGCGCTGATGGCCTCGCTGGGCGTCAAGCACTACCGCCTCTCGATCGCCTGGCCGCGCATCTACCCCAAGGGCGACGACCAGCTCAACCAGGCCGGCCTCGACTTCTATCACCGCCTGTTTGCCAGCATGGCCAAGCATGGCATCACGCCCTGGGTCACGATGTTCCACTGGGACCTGCCCCAGGCCCTGGAAGAAAAGGGCGGCTGGACCAGCCGCGCCACGGCCGATGCCTTCCGCATCTACGCCGACACCATCGTCAAGGCCTTCTCCAGCGTGGTGAAGAACTGGATCACCCTGAACGAGATCCGCTGCTTCACGGTGCTGGGCTATGGCACGGGCACCAAGGCCCCGGGCCGCAAGGAAAGCGACGCCGTCGTCAACCAGACCTACCACGTGGCCCTGCTCTGCCACGGCCATGGCGTCGCGGCTGTGCGCACCCATGGTGGCCCGGGCGCCCGCGTCGGCCTGACCGACAACTGCGACGTGGCCGTGCCCGTGACCGAAACGCCGGCCGACATCGCCGCCGCCAAGGCCTGGTTCAGCGACAAGAACGCCCACATCCTCGGTGCCATCCACGGCAAGGGCTACTCCGAGTACTACCTCCAGCGCGAGGGCGCCAACGCCCCGAGTTGGGAGGCCGGCGACTTCGACCTGATCAGCCAGCCGACCGACTTCCTCGGCCTCAACATCTACACCGCCACCTACATCCGCGCCGCCTCCGGCGAGGCCTTCCCGCGCGGCTACGAGGCCCTGAAGCTGCCCGCCAACTACCCGCGCGCCGACAGCGTCTGGCTCAACATGATTCCGCAGGCCATCTACTGGGCCCCGCGCATGTGCCAGGAGCTCTACGAGCACAAGTCGATCTACATCACCGAGAACGGCTGCGGCTACGACGTCGAGCCCGTCGAGAACGGCGAGGTGATCGACCTGCACCGCCGCGACTACGTGCGCAACCACCTGCGCGAGGTGCACCGCGCCATCTCCGACGGTGTGCCCATCGACGGCTACTTCCTCTGGTCCTTCATCGACAACTACGAGTGGGAAGACGGCTACGCCCGTCGCTTCGGCATCGTGCATTGCGACTTCAAGACCCAGGTACGCACCCCCAAGCTCTCGGCCCGCTACTACAGCCGCGTCATGCAAGAGAGGAAGATCCTGTGAGCCACACCCCTCGTCGTCGCCAACTCCTCGCCGCTGCCGCGCTACCCGCCCTGGCGCCCACGGCGGCCTTCGCTGCCGACAAGAAGCGCCAGGCAGCGGCTCCCTCGCCGTCGGGCTATGACAGCGCCTTCCCCGCAGACTTCGTGTTCGGCGTCGCGGCCGCGTCAGCGCAGCTCGAAGGCGCGGCCTCCGAGGACGGCAAGGGCGAGTCCGTGTGGGACCGCTTCGCGCGCATCCCCGGCAAGGTCCACAACGGCGACACCCCAGAGGTCGCCTGCGACCACTACCACCGCTTCGACGAGGACTTCGCCCTGATGGCCTCGCTGGGCGTCAAGACCTACCGACTGTCCATCGCCTGGCCACGCATCTACCCGCAGGGCGACGGGGAGGTGAACCTCAAGGGCATCGACTTCTACCGCCGGCTCTTCGCCAGCATGAAGAAGCACGGCATCGAGCCCTGGGTGACCCTGTTCCACTGGGACCTGCCCCAGGCCCTGGAAGACCGCGGCGGCTGGACCTCGCGCCTCACGGTGGATGCCTTCGGCCGCTACGCAGACACGGTGGTGAAGGAATTCGCCGCCAACGTGAAGCACTGGATCACCCTCAACGAGATCGTCTGCTTCACGCTGCTGGGCTATGGCACCGGCACCAAGGCGCCGGGTCGTCGCGAGACGCCCAAGGTCGTCAACCAGACCTACCACCATGCGCTGCTGTGCCACGGCCACGGCGTGCGCGCGGTGCGCCAGTACGGCGGCAAGGGCGCCATCGTGGGCCTGACCGACAACTGCGGCGTGGCCGTGCCGGTGACCGAAACGCCGGCCGACATCGCCGCCGCCAAGGCCTGGTTCATCGACCGCAACGCCCAGGTGCTCGGCGCCATCCACGCCGGCAAGTACACCGAGAACTTCCTCAAGCGCGTGGGTGCCGACGCGCCCGACGTGAAGCCCGGCGACTTCGCTCTCATCAGCCTGCCGACCGACTTCCTCGGCGTCAACATCTACAGCGCCACCTACGTGCGCGCCGGCAAGAACGGTGCCGCCTACGAGGCGCTGCCCGTGCCGACGAACTACCCGCGCGCCGACAGCCCCTGGCTGCGCCTGGTGCCGCAGTGCATCTACTGGGGCACCAAGCTCGTGGCTGACTGCTACGGTCACAAGGCGGTGTACATCACCGAGAACGGTTGCGGCTACGACGACGAACCCGTCGTCAACGGCGAGGTGTTCGACACCCACCGCCGCGACTACCTGCGTGCCCACCTTCGCGAGGCCCACCGCGCCATTGCCGACGGCGTGCCGCTGAAGGGCTACTTCCTCTGGTCCTTCATCGACAACTACGAGTGGGAGGACGGCTACGCCCGTCGCTTCGGCATCGTGCATTGCGATTTCAAGACCCAGGTGCGCACCCCCAAGCTCTCGGCCCGCTACTACGCGGACGTGATGCGACTCCGAAAAATCCTCTGACCCTGAAAGGGGCCTTCGGGCCCTTGCTCTTTCATGCACGCCACCGCCCCGCAAGACCGCATCCCCACCTCCCAGAAAGTCGGCTACGGCTTCGGGTCCTTCCTGGACATGTGGGGCCACTGGCTCTACCAGTCCCTGGCCTTCCACGTGTTCAACATCGGGCTCAAGGTCTCGCCGGGCCTGATCTCGACGGCGCTGGGGGTCAAGATCCTGGTGGACGCGGTGTCGGACGCGATGTTCGGCTGGGTGTCGGACAACACCCGCTCGCGCTGGGGGCGGCGCCGGCCCTTCATCCTGATCGGTGGTGTGCTGTCGGGCATCGGCCTGCCGCTGATGTTTGCCGTGGGCCGCGGCTGGACCGAGATGGAGTACTTCTGGTTCATGCTGGTCTCCCTGGTGCTCTACGTGCCGGTGATGAGTTGCTTCAACATGCCCTGGGTCAGCCTCGGTTCCGAGATGACCCCGGACTACCACGAGCGCACGCGCCTGATGGCCACCAAGATGGCCATCCAGAAGATCCCCGAGCTGGCCATGTTCGGCGCGGCGCAGTTCACCACGCTGGCCATCTTCCATGACGCCGCCGGCAAGCCCGACGTGCTGCACGGCGCCCAGGTCTACACGACCATCCTCGGCGCGATCATGATCATCCTGTCGATCCTGATCTTCTCGATGACCCGCGAGCGCTATTACGACCGCGTGGTCGCGCAGTCGGCCGAGCGCGTGCCCTTCAAGGACACGCTCTACCGCACGCTCAAGAACCGCGGCTTCCGCCGCGTGCTCGGGATGATGCTGGCCTACATGATGGCCACCGCCATGGTGGGCACGCTGGGCTACTACGCTACCGTCTACTACGTCTGCAAGGGCGATGTGGAGATGGGCGCCAAGTGGAACACCCTGATGGGCGTCTCGGGCATGGTGTTCGGCCTTGTGGGCATCCCGTTCTCGGTGTGGCTCTCCAAGCGCGTGGGCAAGCGCAATGCGCTGCTCGTGATCCTGGCGCTGGCCATCTGCGCCTTCATCGGCGACTGGTTCTTCTACAACCCCAACATCCCGTGGCTGCAGCTCTTTGCCAGCGGCTTCGTGGCTTTCACCGGCGCGGGCTTCTGGACCATCTACGGCTCGACGCTGGCCGACGTGATCGAGAGCGATGAGCTCGACACCGGCCTGCGCCGCGAGGGCTCGTTCTCAGCCTGCGCGTCCTGGATCTCCAAGGCCGGCCTGGCGCTGGGCAACCTGGGCTCGGGCTGGGTGCTGCAGTTCACCGGCTTCAATGCCGACCTGCCCGCTCAGAGCGACGACGCCATCTTCCTGATGCGCGTGTTTCTCTCGGGCATCCCGGCCGTCGGCCTGCTGCTCGCCATCATCGTCATCGCCGGCTTTGGCCTGACCGAGAAGCGCATGTACGAGATCCGCAACGAGCTGGAAGCCCGTCGCGGGGCCGTCTGAGCCTGCGGGCCGGCACGTCGCTTTTCACGTCCCGGCCATGCGCCCAGGAGCCTGCGCAAACTCAAGGCGCGTAATGCAGCTTGTGCGCCTTGTAGTCCTCAAGCTTGAGCGCGGGCGGCTTCACCCCCGCCGGCAGCGGCAGCCCGTTGACCGACTGGAAGTAGGCAATGCTCGCGTCGCGCCACCACTGTGCGTCGCGCTCCTGCGCCTTGAGGCGCGCCGCCACGTCGGCAAAGCGCTCGGGGTCGATCACGCCCTGCAGCTGCGCCCAGCGCGCCCGCATCGCGGCCACCTGCTGCACGCCCAGGTCGTAGTGGGCGATCAAACCGGGCCACAAGGCCTGGCCCGAGGGCAGCTTGTAGTCCCACGGCAGATGGTGGAACCACAGCAGCAGCTCAGGCTCGGTGGTGGCCGGCTGGCCCCAGCGCGCGGCCACGGCCGGCGCGTACTGCGACACCGCCTGGCTGCCGCGTGCGCTGCGGTCAAAGCCGATGCCGGACTTGTCGGCACGGTGGTAGTAGACCGGGTTCCACTCCGGCCGCGCCAATTCAGACACCCACAGGCCCGGCCCGTAGTGGTGGCTGGTGGCCATCAGGTGATGCAGGCCCAGCGGCGTCATGTAGTTGACGACGGCCTCGCGCGAGCCCTGCATCATCTGCACGATGGACTCACGCGCCGGCTGAGGCACGCTGAAGGTCTGCTGCACCCACTCGCGGGCGATGGCGTCGCTCTTGAGCTCAGGGTCCCAGGCCATGCGGCCAAACACATACCAGTTGGCCTGGTCGAAGTGCGAGCCGCTCCAGTTGCGCTCGCTGCCCACATTGGCCACGCCGGCCATCATCGTGACTCGACCGTCGCCGTAAAAGCTGCCGTCCAGGATGCGCGCCACCGTGGCCGGCCCGTTGCCGCCAGGCTGGTGGGTGTCGGCGCGCAGCACTTCCTCGTACATCGGGCCCAGGTAGGCCAGGTGCGTGGCAAAGCCGAGGTACTCCTTGGTGATCTGGAACTCCATGCCGAGCTGGGTCTTGGGCATGGCGCCGAACATCGGGTGGAAGGGCTCGCGCGGCTGGAAGTCGATCGCGCCGTTCTTGACCTGCACCACCACATTGCTGGCGAACTGCCCGTCCCAGGGCACGAACTGCTGGTAGGCCTGCTTGGCGCGGTCGGTCGCGTCGGCCTCCGAGTAGACGAAGGCACGCCAGACCAGCAGGCCGCCATGCGGGCGCAGCGCGTCAGCCATCGGGGCCGCGCCTTCGGCGTGCGTGCGGCCATAGTCATGCGGGCCCGGCTGGCCTTCGGAGTTGGCCTTGACGAGGAAGCCGCCAAAGTCCGGGATCAGGCGGTAGACCTCGTCGACCTTGGCCTGCCACCAGGCACGCACCGCCGGGTTGGCGGGGTCGGAGTTGGGCAAGCCGCCCAGCTCCTTGGGCGAGGAGAAGCGCACCGACAGGAAGACCTTCTGGCCATAGGGCCGCAGCTCCTCGGCAATGGCAGCCACCTTGGGCAGCCAGTCACTCGCCAGCACCTCGGGCTTGCTGTTGACGTTGTTCAGCACCACGCCGTTGATACCGAGCGAGGCATTGGCCCGCGCGTAGTCGCGGTAGCGGGTGCTGCGCATGTCGGGCAGCTCCCACCAGTTCCAGATCGACTGGCCGGCATAGCCGCGCTCGACGGTGCGGTCCAGGTTGTCCCAGTGGTTGAGCATGCGCCAGACGAACTTAGGCTCGGCGCGCTGATCCAGCCGGGCGACATCGGCGCCGGTTTGCAATGCGCGCAGCCAGGCAAAGCTGCCGTAGAGCAGGCCGCGCTCGCTGGCCGCGCCGATCACCGTCACGCGCTGGCCGCCTGCGGTCATGGTGCGGAGCACATAACCGCCCTCACGCAGTGCCTTCAAATCGGCATCGAGCAGTTGCAGCGCCGACCATTGGCCGGGCAGCGCCAGCACCACAGCCGGCCCCTGCCAGGTGCTGCCGCGCACCGGCTTGCGGCCGCTCAGGCCGGCGATGCCGCGTTCCAGTTCATCGGCAGCAGCCTGCGCCATCGCACCGGCCTTGGGGGGCAACAGCACGCGGCCGGCTTGGCGGCTGAGCGCCGTGGCCTCGGCCTGGGGCAAGGCGGCATAGCGCAGCCAGAGCTGGTAGCCGTCTTCGGCGCGGCCGGGGGCCGAGATCAACAGCGCGGTCGCGAGGCCGCCGAGCAGGCGCAGGAGGAAAGAGCCGAGGTGTCTCATGGGCGCAAGCCGCGCCGGGCGCGGACGTCAGGGGTCAAGTACCGCGCTTGGCGAAGCCCGCACGGCCGGGCGCACACGGGGCGGCGCGTCGGATTGCCGACGCACCAGGGTGTGGCCCAGGACCACATTCTCAGGGGAGATCAGATGTCTGTTGACTTGGTCGTGAATTTGTTCGACCAGGATCTGCAGCGCGCGGCAGGACATCTCGGCAATCGGCTGGCGGATGGTCGTCAGCTCGGGCCACACCGTGGTGGCGATGGCGGTGTCGTCAAAACCGACGACGGACAGGTCGCCCGGCACATGCAGGCCGCGCTGGTGCGCCACGGCGACGCTGGCGGCGGCCATGTCGTCATTGGCGGCAAAGATGGCCGTCGGGGCTTGCGCCTGGGCCAGCAGGCGCTCGGCCGCGTCCAGGCCCGAGCGGTAGGTGAAGTCGCCGTCCACCACCAGTTCAGGCGCCACGGCCAGGCCCGCCGCTGCCATGGCGCGCTGGAAGCCCTCCAGCCGGTGCCGGCTGGCGGCCTGGCTCAGCGGACCCCGGATGAAGGCAATCCGGCGATGACCGAGGCCGATCAGGTGGCGGGTCATTTCCTGCGCGGCGGCGGCGTCGTCCACCGTCACGGTGCTGACCAGGTCGCGCTGCGGGCCGGGGGGCCGACTGGCCACCAAGGCCACCGGGGTGCCTGCGGCCTCGACAGCGTCGAGCAGCTCGGCGTTGTCGGACAGCGGCGGGGGCAAGACCAGGCCCTGCAGCCCGCTGGCGATCAGCTCGGTGGCCCGCTCGACCTCACTGGCGCCGGGCGGGCATTTGTCCAGCACCACACGGGCCGGCATCTGCTGGTGGCCGGAGCCTTCGAGCAACCCGACCAGGATCTCACCGAGGTAACCGCCACTGGGGTTGCTGTAAAGCACGCCCACGCCCACCTGCTCCTGCACGGCCAGCATGCGGGCCGAGGTGTTGGGGCGGTAGTTGAGCTGCTCGATGGCGGCGCGCACCCGCGCCACGGTGTCGGGCCGCACTACTTCCACACCATTGACGACCCGCGACACCGTCATCGTCGACACGCCGGCCAGCTGGGCTACGGCCTTCATGGTCGGCGGGAGCGTGGTGCGCGTCAGCATGTGGCCAATCAAAGCGGGTCGGTCCTTCAAAGCAGTGCGGAATTCTGCGAGCCCCGGCGCCCGGCGCCTAGCTCGGGACAACACCATATAGTCTGACTCTATTTGCCGCTTCACCCCGGGTTAACGCCATTTACAGCCAGCCAATTAATCAAAAGACTGATTATTTTTTGATCGTGATCGATGTAGGTTTCGGTATTGAGATGCCCTGCGGGCGCGTTCTGCGTAGCCCCGGGGGCGGTGCGCCCGAGCGCGTCGTGCCACACTGCCGCCCCGGGCGGCAGCCAAGGTTGTCTGACAACTTGGTGGTGCGCGCCGGCACATCACGAGACACGACCAGACCATGACCCTTCGCAAGCTTCTCCTGACCGGCGCCGCCGGCAACCTGGGCCGCGTGCTGGCCACCGACCTGGCCTCGCTGTGCGACGAACTCGTGCTGAGCGACCTGCCCGCGTCGCTCGACAAGCATGGCATCCGGGGCGTGGGCTGCGACCTGGCCGATGCCGATGCCGTCGAGGCGCTGATGCAGGGCGTCGAGACCGTCGTGCACCTGGGCGGCGTGTCGGTCGAGGGGCCCTTCGAGCCCATCCTGCAAGCCAACCTGCGCGGCGTGCACAACCTCTATGAGTCGGCCCGGCGCCAGGGCACGCGGCGCATCGTCTTTGCCAGCTCCAACCACGTGATCGGCTGCGCGCGCCAGGGCCAGAAGCTCAAGCCCGACTGCGAGCCCCAGCCCGATGGCAACTACGGCGTCTCCAAGCTGTTTGGCGAAGGCATGGCCCGCCTGTACTGGGACCGCTATGGCATCGAGTCGGTGTGTCTGCGCATCGGCACCGCCCTGCCCGAGCCCATCGACCGCCGCAGCCTCTCCACCTGGCTCAGCCCGCGCGACCTCTTCAGTTTGATCCGCGCCTCGCTGACCGCGCCCCAGGTCGGATTCACGCTGGCCTACGGCAACTCCGCCAACCCACGCGCTTGGTGGGACAGTACCGAAGCCTGGGCCCGCCTCGGCTTTGTGCCGCAAGACAGCGCTGAGCCCTGGGCCGCCCAACTCGAATCCATCCACCCCCCTGAAGACAGCCGGGCCGCCCAGATGCAAGGCGGCGGCTTCCTGAACATGGGCCCCTACGACCGATGAACCCGACCCCCACTCCGCCCCCCCTGCTGGAGATGCGCCACATCTCCAAGAGCTTCGGGCCCGTGCAGGCCCTGCGCGACGTGACGCTGTCCGTGCTGCCGCAGACCATCCACGCCGTCGTCGGCGAGAACGGCGCCGGCAAGTCCACGCTGATGAAGATCATCAGCGGCGTCTACCCCCACGGCAGCTATGGCGGCGAGATGCTGCTGGAAGGCCAGCCCCAGCGCTATGGCGGCCTGCGCGACAGCGAGGCCAAGGGCATCGTCATCGTCCACCAGGAGCTGGCCCTGGTGCCCCTGCTGTCGGTGATGGAGAACCTCTTCCTCGGCCACGAGCGCGCCCGCTTCGGCGTGGTGGACCGCAAGGCCCAGCGCGAGCTGGGCCGTCAGGCGCTGGCCAAGGTCGGGCTTGATGTCGACCTGGACACCCCGGTGGAGCGCCTGGGCGTGGGCAAGCAGCAGTTGATCGAGATCGCCAAGGCCCTGCTCAAGGACGTGCGCCTGCTCATCCTCGACGAGCCCACCGCCAGCCTCAACGAGGTGGACAGCCAGGCCCTGCTAGACCTGATGCTCAAGCTCAAGAGCGAGGGCATCGCCTGCATCCTGATCAGCCACAAACTCAATGAAGTGGCGCGCGTGGCCGACGACATCACGGCGCTGCGCGACGGCGCCACCGTGGACCACTTCAACTGCGCCGACGGCCCGCCCAGCGACGACCGCATCATCCAGGCCATGGTGGGCCGCGCGCTGACCGAGCGCTACCCCCAGCGCGAGCACAAGCCCGGCGCCGCCGTGCTGGAGGTCGAAGGCTGGACGGTCACCCACCCGCAGCATCCGGACCGCGAAGCGCTGCGCAACATCAGCTTCAAGGTGCGCGCCGGCGAGATTGTCGGCGTGGCCGGCCTGATGGGCGCGGGCCGCACCGAGCTGGCCATGAGCCTCTTCGGCCGCAGCTGGGGCCGCCCCGTGGCCGGCACCGCGCGCATCGACGGCCAGGCCGCCGACCTGAGCAATGTGCCCAAGGCCATGAAGGCGGGCCTTGCCTACGTGACCGAAGACCGCAAGGGCCTGGGCCTGGTGCTCGACCAACCCATCGCGTTCAACACCAGCCTGGCCAACCTGGACGCGCTGGCCACCGCCGGCGTCGTCAACGCCGCCAAAGAGCATTCGGTGGCCGAGCAGTACCGCGCCCAGCTCAAGCTGCGCTGCCACAACGTCGAGCAGGCCGTGGGCCAGCTCTCGGGCGGCAACCAGCAAAAGGTCGTGCTCGCCAAGTGGCTGTTCAGCGAGCCGCGCGTGCTCATCCTCGACGAGCCCACGCGCGGCATCGACGTGGGCGCCAAGGCCGAGATCTATGCGCTGATGGCCGAGTGGGCCGCGCAGGGCAAGGCCATCCTGTTGATCTCGTCCGAGCTGCCCGAACTGCTGGGCCTCTCGGACCGCATCCTCGTCATGGATGACGGCGAGTTCGTCGCCGAATTCCCGGCCGCCGAGGCCACCCAAGAACGCATCCTGTCCGCCATCCTCAAGCACTGAGAAGAAGACGTCGTGAACGCCACCACCACCCCCTCCTCCGCCTGGGCCCACCTGTCCAGCCAGCTGCGCCAGTACGGCATGCTGATGTCGCTGCTGGTCATCATGGGCCTGTTCCAGCACCTGACCGAAGGCACGCTGCTGCAACCGGTCAACCTGACCAACCTGATCCTGCAGAACAGCTACATCGTCATCATGGCGCTGGGCATGCTGCTGGTGATCGTGGTCGGGCATATCGACCTCTCGGTCGGCTCGGTCGCCGGCTTCGTCGGCGCCCTGGGCGCCGTGCTGATGGTCGAGCACGAATGGCACTGGGCCTCGGCCACCGCCGTCTGCCTGGTGGCCGGCGGCGTGATTGGCGCGATGCAGGGCGCCTTCGTGGCCTGGCTGCGCATCCCATCCTTCATCGTCACCCTGGCCGGCATGCTGGTCTTCAAGGGCCTGGCGCTGTGGCTGCTGTCGGGGCAGTCGCTTGGCCCCTTCCCGCCAGAGTTCCAGGCCATGGCCAGCGGCTTCTTCCCGGGGCCGGACTCAGAAGCCAATCCGCGCCAGGTCTCGCTGCTGATCGCCGCCGTGGTGGTGCTGCTTGCGGTCGGCCTGGCCTGGCGTGACCGCGCGAGCGCACGCCAGCACGGCATCGTCGTCGAACCCCTGGCGCTGTGGCTGGGCCGCCTGGTGCTGTTCTGCGGCCTGGGCCTGGGCCTGGTGTGGCTGCTGGGCGGCTACAAGGGCCTGCCCGTGGTGCTGCTGATGATGGCCGTGCTGACCGCCGTGTACGCCTTCGTCACCCAGCGCATGGTGGTGGGCCGCCGGCTCTACGCCCTCGGCGGCAACGAGAAGGCCGCTCGCCTCTCGGGCGTGCAGACCGAGCGCCTGGTGTTTGCCAGCTTCGTCAACCTGGGTGTGCTCACCGCGCTGGCCGGCCTCATCTTTGCCGCGCGCCTGAACACCGCCACGCCCAAGGCGGGCCTGGGCATGGAGCTGGACGTGATCGCGGCCTGCTTCATCGGCGGCGCCTCGGCCTCGGGCGGCGTGGGTCGCGTGGGGGGCGCCGTGATCGGTGCTTTCGTGATGGGCGTGATGAACAACGGCATGTCGCTGCTCGGGATCGGCATCGACGTGCAACAGGTCATCAAGGGCCTGGTGCTGCTGGCCGCCGTCTGCTTCGACGTGCTGCAGCGGAGGCGTGGATGAGGCCAGGCTTCGTCCCCACGCAGCACCCGCACCGCCGGCACAACCCGCTGACCGGGCGCAGCATCCTGGTCTCGCCGCAGCGCAATCTGCGGCCTTGGCAGGGCGCACAGGAGGCGCCCGACTTGGGCGAGCGTCTCGCCCACGACCCGAGCTGCTACCTCTGCCCCGGCAATGCGCGCGCAGGCGGCGTGGCCAACCCGGCCTACGCGGGCACCTACGTCTTCCCGAACGACTTCCCGGCCCTGCAGCCGGACACGCCCGCGCCCGCCAACGAGGGGGGCCTGTTCGCCATCACGCCGGCCCGCGGCGAGGCGCGCGTGCTGTGCTTTTCTGAAAACCATTCGCTGACCCTGCCCGAGCTCTCGCAAAGCGCGCTGGAAGGCGTCGTGCAGGCCTGGGTGGCGCTGCAGGCGGAACTGGGCCAGCGCTGGCGCTCGGTGCAGCTCTTCGAGAACAAGGGCGCCATGATGGGTTGCTCCAGCCCGCACCCGCACGGCCAGGTCTGGGCGACTGACTTCCTGCCCGACGAGGTCGAGCGCGAGGACCGCGCCCAGGCCGCCTACCTGTCTCGCCTCGGGCGCAATCTGCTGCTGGACTACGCCCAGTTGGAGGTGCAGTCCGGCGAGCGCATCGTCGAGCTCAACGAGCACTGGCTCGCCGTCGTGCCCTTCTGGGCTGCCTGGCCCTTCGAGACGCTGGTGCTGCCACGCGCACATGCGGCCCGCATGACCGACCTCGACGCACCGCGCCAGTCAGCCCTGGCCAGCCTGCTCAAGGCCCTGACCACGCGCTACGACAACCTCTTCAACTGCTCGTTCCCGTACTCCATGGGCTGGCACGGTGCGCCGTCAGACGCTGCCGACACCCAGGCCTGGCTCTTGCACGCGCACTTCTACCCGCCGCTGCTGCGCTCGGCCACGGTGCGCAAGTTCATGGTGGGCTTCGAGATGCTGGGCGAGGCCCAGCGCGACCTCACGCCCGAGCAAGCCGCAGCCCGGCTGCGCGCCACGCCGTCCGCCCACTACCGCCACCGATGAACGCCGTCTCCCCTCTCGACGCCCTGCGCAGTGCTTTCCAGCATTGGTCCGGCCAGGCGCCTGACACCGTCGTGCGCGCCCCGGGCCGCGTCAATCTCGTGGGCGAGCACACCGACTACAACGACGGCTTCTGCCTGCCCGTCGCCATCGACCGCTGGACCTGGGTGGCCCTGCGCCTGCGCACCGACAGCACGGTGCGCGTGCGCGCACTGGACCTGGGCCTGCCCGACGACTGCTTCGCCCTGGATGCCCCGCTGCAGCCCCTGCCCCAGCCGCACTGGGCCAACTACGTGCGCGGCGTGCTGCACGCCATCCAGTCGCGCGGCCATGCGCTGCGTGGCATGGACATCGCCATCACCGGCAACGTGCCGCAGGGCGCAGGCCTGAGCTCGTCGGCCTCGCTCGAAGTGGCGCTGGCCGAGGGCGTGCGCCGCAGCCACGCCCTGCCCCTCAGCGGCCACGACCTGGCCCGCATCGGCCAACAGGCCGAGCACGAGTTTGCCGGCTGCCGCTGCGGCATCATGGACCAGCTGTGCTCGGCCCTCGGCGAAGCCGGCAGCGCCCTGCTGCTGGACACCCGCAGCCTGGCGGTGCAGGCCTTCCCCATGCCTGCTGAGCTGGCCGTGGTGGTGATCGAGTCGCGCATCCAGCGCGGCCTGGTCGAGAGCGCCTACAACGACCGCCGGCGCGAATGCGAAGAAGCCACCCGCGCGCTGGGCCTGCCGTCCCTGCGCGAGGCCCAGATGGCTGACCTCACGCGGCTGGACGGCACATTGCTGCGCCGCGCCCGCCACGTGGTGACCGACAGCGCACGCGCCATGCAACTGGCCACGCTGCTGGCCTCGGGCGACCTCGTCGCCATCGGCCGCCTGCTGCGCGAGGCCCATGCCTCGCAACGCGACGACTTCGAGATCAGCCGGCCCGAGATGGACGCCCTCGTCACGCTGTGCAACGACGCCATCGGCCCCGAAGGCGGTGCCCGCATGACCGGCGGCGGCTTCGGCGGCTGCGTCGTGGCCCTGCTGCCGCACGCCCGCGTGCCCGCCCTGCAGGCCGCCCTGAACGCCGGCTATCGCGCTCCGAATGGCGAGCCTGCCGTACTGCACCGCTGCCAGCCCACGGCCGGCGCGGGGCTTGCCTGAGCGTGACGGTGAGGAGTGCCCCTGAGGCCGACGCGCATCTCGCGCGCGACAATTCCCTGTTCGCTGGCGAGCCGACCAGCCCGCCCGATCCCATTGCGATGACCCTTCAGCCCTCCAACGACGCCACCCACCTGCCTCCCGAGGCCCAGGCGTCACGCAAGAGCCGGCACGACAGCATCGTGGCTGAGCTGGGTGTGGGCATCGTCTCGGGTGAGTTCCCGTCTGGCACGACGCTGCCGCCTGAAGCCATCCTGCTCGACCGATTCGGCGTCAGCCGCTCGGCGCTGCGCGAAGCCATTCGCGTGCTGTCCGCCAAGGGCCTCGTTGTTTCGCGCCAGCGCACGGGCGTGGTGGTGCGTCCGGCCAGCCAATGGCATCTGCTGGACCCCGACGTGCTGGCCTGGCTGGTGGCCAGCCAGCCGCAGGCCGAATTCCTGCGCAACCTGCTCGATGTGCGCCGCGTGATCGAACCCGGCACGGCCGCGCTGGCTGCGCTGGCCGCCACCCAGGACGAGCTGACCGGCATCCGCGATGCCTACGAGCGCATGGAAGCCGCCGTTGACTCGCCGGGGGCGGGGCTGGAGCCCGACGTGGACTTCCACCGCCGCATCGCCGAGGCCACGCATAACCCGCTGCTGGCCCACATCGGCAGCATGCTGTCGCTGGCGCTGCGCGAGTCCATCCAGGTCTCGAACCAGGCGCCCAACACGCATGTGCTCTCGCTGCCCCGGCACAAGGCCGTGCTCACGGCCCTGGAGCACCGCGATGCGCTCGCCGCCCGACAGGCGGTGCTGGTGCTGCTGGACATGACCACCGCCGACCTCGCACAGGCCCTGCACCTGGACATGTCCGGCGAGCTGGGCGCCGAGGCCGAGACGCCCGCCGCCGCACCGGCAGCTCGCAGCCGCATGGCTCGCAGCCTAGGCTGAGCCATCACGGCTCCGGCAGCGCCGCACCCGGCGCTGCCGCACTGTCTCAGCGCAGCTGGGATTCCTTGTAGTAGCCGGAGTCGACCAGCAGGGCCTTCCAGTTGCTCGCGTCGACGGTGACTGGCTTGAGCAGGTAGGCCGGCACGACCTTCACGCCATTGTTGTAGGTCTTGGTGTCGTTGACCTCGGGCGTCTTGCCGGCGACCAGCGCATCCACCATCGAGGCCGTCACCTTGGCCAGCTCACGCGTGTCCTTGTAGATGGTCGAGTGCTGCTCGCCCTTGAGGATGGACTTCACCGACGGGATCTCTGCGTCCTGGCCAGACACCGCCGGGCACGGCTGCTTGGCCGTGCAGTAGCCCACGCCCTTGAGCGAGGACAGGATGCCGATGGAGATGCCGTCATACGGCGACAGCACGGCGTGGACCTTCTCGGTGCCGAAGAAGGCCGAGAGCAGGTTGTCCATGCGGGCCTGGGCGGTGGCGCCATCCCAGCGCAGCGTGCCCACCTTGTTCATGCCCAACTGCTTGCTGCGGATGACGAGCTTGCCGCTGTCCAGGTAGGGCTTGAGCACGCTCATCGCGCCGTCATAGAAAAAGTAGGCGTTGTTGTCGTCCGGCGAGCCGCCGAACAACTCGATGTTGAACGGCCCCTTGCCCTGCTTGAGCCCCAGCTTGTCGACGATGGAGCCGGCTTGCAGCACGCCCACCTGGAAGTTATCGAAGGTGGCGTAGTAGTCGACGTTCTTGGTGCCCTTGATCAGGCGGTCGTAGGCGATGACCTTGATGCCCTGGTTCGCTGCGTTCTGCAGCACCTTGCTGAGCGTCGTGCCGTCGATGGCCGCGACCACCAGCACCTTCACGCCCTTGGTGATCAGGTTCTCGATCTGCGCCAGCTGGTTGGGGATCTCATCCTCGGCGTACTGCAGGTCCGCCTTGTAGCCGCGCGCCTGCAGCTCCTTGACCATGTTGGCACCATCGCTGATCCAGCGCGCCGAGGACTTGGTCGGCATCGCGATGCCGATGGTGCCCTTGCTTTGTGCGTGGGCTGAGACGGCGGCCGCAGCCAGAGCAAGGACGAGGGCGCAGGACTTCAAGAATTTCAAGGGGAACTCCAAGGACAGGGGCCAAGCCCGAAGCTAGGCAGCCCTGCAGGCAAGACGGGCCGTACGGCCGATTGATCGATCCATCGGCCCCAGGGCGCCGTGGTCGGCAAGGTGTGTTGCGCGCAGCAAATGCGCGGCGCCCAACGGCGCGGATTATTTGCTGCCGCCACAATCCGCGCCTCCATGAATCCTCTAGGCGCTTCAGGCACAAAAAAGCCCGCACAAGGCGGGCTCTATGGGTTTGCAGCCTGGGCGGCGGCGCGCGCTTTATTCAGCGACGGCGTCAGCCGGGGCAGCTTCGCCGCCATCAGGACGGTCCACCAGCTCGACGAAAGCCATGGGGGCGTTGTCGCCGATGCGGAAGCCCATCTTCAGGATGCGGGTGTAGCCGCCCGGACGGGTGTTGTAGCGCGGGCCCAGCTCGTTGAAGAGCTTGGTCACGATGTCGCGGTCGCGCAGGCGGTCAAAGGCCAGGCGGCGGTTGGCGACGGTGGCTTCCTTGGCCAGGGTGATCAGCGGCTCGACGATGCGACGCAGTTCCTTGGCCTTCGGGAGGGTGGTCTTGATGGCTTCGTGCTGCAGCAGCGAGACCGCCATGTTGCGGAACATCGCCTTGCGATGCTCGCTGGTGCGGTTCAGCTTGCGGAGGCCGTTACGGTGACGCATGGTGCTTGTCCTTTCCTACTCTCTGTAATGCCAGCAGCCGTATCAGGTACTGCCGGGTGCACCGACTGAGGTTGGTCAACACCTCAGCCATTCTTCAAACTTCAACCACTCACCCGACCGATTCAGCGGCACTGGTGGAACTGGCTTTGCCAGGCCACTCAGTGCGCCCCCTTGAGGGGGCCGGCGAAGCCGGTAGGGGGTGGTCTAAATCAGCGCTTGTCCAGACCCTGGGGAGGCCAGTTCTCGAGACGAGCACCCAAGGTGAGGCCGCGCGAAGCGAGCACTTCCTTGATCTCGTTGAGCGACTTGCGACCCAGGTTCGGGGTCTTGAGCAGCTCGGTCTCGGTACGCTGGATGAGGTCGCCGATGTAATAGATGTTTTCGGCCTTGAGGCAGTTGGCCGAACGCACGGTGAGTTCGAGCTCGTCCACGGGGCGCAGCAGGATCGGGTCGAAGCTGCCAGCGCGTTGGGCCGGCTGGTCGAAGGCGTCGACCAAGTCGGTGCCTTGCAACTGCGCGAACACCGCGAGTTGCTCAACCAGGATCTTGGCCGAAGCGCGGATCGCTTCCTCGGGCGAGATGGCGCCGTTGGTTTCGATCTCCATCACCAGCTTGTCGAGGTCGGTACGCTGCTCGACGCGGGCGTTCTCGACCGCGTAGCTGACGCGGCGCACGGGGCTGAACGAAGCGTCCAGGACGATGCGGCCAATGCTCTTGGTCGGCTCGTCGCCGAAGCGGCGCATGGTGCCGGGCACATAGCCACGGCCCTTCTCGACCTTGATCTGCATGTCCAGCTTGCCGCCTTGCGACAGGTGGGCGATGACGTGGTCGGGGTTGATGATCTCGACGTCGTGCGGAGTCTGGATGTCGGCCGCCGTGACGGGGCCTTCGCCTTCCTTGCGCAGCACAAGGGTGACTTCTTCGCGGTTATGCAGACGGAAGACCACGCCCTTGAGGTTCAGCATGATGTGAACCACGTCCTCTTGCACGCCGTCGATGGCCGAGTACTCGTGCAGCACGCCGGCGATGGTGACTTCCGTCGGCGCATAACCCACCATCGACGAGAGCAGCACACGGCGCAGGGCGTTGCCCAGAGTGTGACCGTAGCCGCGTTCGAACGGCTCCAGCGTGACCTTGGCGCGATGACCGCCCAGGGGCTCCACGTTGATGGACTTGGGTTTGAGCAGATTGGTTTGCATGAGGTCTTTCTATCAATACCCTCGGTTCGTTACACCGATAAGGCTGAGGACCAACCGGGGCCGAGACAACCAGCACCCGGACGAGGAAACGCCGACTCGACCCCAGACAGGCCGAATCGGCGCACAGGAAACATCAACGCGAGTACAACTCGACGATCAGCGATTCGTTGATCTCGGCGCCGAACTCGTCGCGATCGGGCGACTTCTTGAACACGCCTTCGAGCTTGCTGCCGTCCACCTGCACCCAAGCCGGCAAGCCGATAGACTCGGCCAGCTTGAAGGCATCGGTAACGCGCAGCTGCTTCTTGGCCTTCTCACGGACGGCGACGGTGTCGCCAGCCTTCACGGAGTAGGAGGCGATGTTCACGACCTCACCGTTGACGGTGATGCCCTTGTGCGAAACCAACTGACGGGCTTCGGCACGGGTCGAACCAAAGCCCATGCGGTACACGACGTTGTCGAGACGCGATTCCAGCAGTTGCAGCAGGTTCACACCGGTCGAGCCCTTGCGGCGCTCGGCTTCGGCGAAGTAGCGGCGGAACTGACGCTCCAACACGCCGTACATGCGCTTGACCTTCTGCTTCTCACGCAGCTGCAGACCGAAGTCGCTGGTGCGTTGGCCGGAGGTACGGCCGTGCTGGCCAGGCTTGGAGTCGAACTTGGCCTTGTCGCTGATGGCGCGGCGGGCGCTCTTCAGGTAGAGGTCGGTGCCTTCACGGCGGGAAAGTTTGGCCTTGGGGCCGAGGTAACGTGCCACTTTGCGTGTCCTTGATAGTCAATCTGACGTTTGACGGGCGCAAGGCCCAGTTCAAACGCGAGTCCAGCCGGTGTTGTTGTGAGCTTGGACGGTGGGCTTAAACGTGAAGAGACCTGCCCTTCAACGTGGAAGCCGGCGAAGCACTTGCGTGCCCGCCGGCGTCATGGGAAGCGTGAAATTATCGCACTGCTTCCCGAATCTGACTCCGATCAGATGCGACGACGCTTCTGAGGGCGGCAGCCGTTGTGCGGCACGGGCGTCACGTCAGAGATCGAGGTGATGCGGATGCCAAGCGCAGCCAGCGCGCGAACCGACGACTCACGACCCGGGCCAGGGCCCTTGATCTTGACGTCCAGGTTCTTGATGCCCTGCTCTTGCGCGGCACGGCCGGCCACTTCGGCCGCCACCTGGGCTGCGAAAGGCGTCGACTTGCGCGAGCCCTTGAAGCCCTGACCACCCGACGAAGCCCAGGACAGGGCACCGCCTTGACGGTCAGTGATGGTGATGATGGTGTTGTTGAACGAGGCGTGGACGTGCGCAATGCCGTCCGCCACGTTCTTGCGAACCTTCTTGCGAACGCGCTGGGCCGCCGAGTTGTTAGGTGCTTTTGCCATGTTGACCTTCTTTCAGTGCCGGACCGCGATCACTTCTTGCCCGCGATCGCCTTACGCGGACCCTTGCGGGTGCGGGCGTTCGTACGGGTGCGTTGACCACGCATCGGCAGACCACGGCGGTGACGGAAGCCGCGGTAGCAACCGAGGTCCATCAGACGCTTGATGTTGATGGACTGCTCGCGGCGCAGATCGCCCTCGATGGTCAGCTTGTTGACTTCGTCGCGGATCTTTTCCAGATCAGCGTCGGTCAGGTCCCTGACTTTCTTGGAGAACGGAATGCCGCAGGTCGAGCAGATTTTCTGCGCGGTCGTGCGACCAATGCCATAGATGCTCGTCAGACCGATTTCGGTGTGCTTCTGCGGCGGAATATTGATACCAGCGATACGTGCCATGGTGTTCCTCTAAACCTTTGTCGCCCAATCAGCCTTGGCGCTGCTTGTGACGGGGATCGGTGCAGATCACTCGCACCACGCCCTTGCGGCGGATGATCTTGCAATTGCGGCACATTTGCTTGACGGATGCCGAAACTTTCATGGTCTGCTCCTAGGCCTGCTCTCTTGTGTTCTTACGTGTTGCCGGGGTTGTCAGCTCGCTCACTTCGCCCGGAACACGATGCGAGCACGGGTCAAATCGTAGGGCGTCAGTTCGACGGTCACTTTGTCGCCAGGCAGGATGCGGATGTAGTGCATGCGCATCTTGCCGGAGATGTGGCCGAGCACGACGTGCCCGTTCTCCAGCTTCACCCGAAACGTAGCGTTGGGAAGATTCTCAAGAATCTCGCCCTGCATTTGAATGACGTCGTCTTTCGCCATGCCTACGGTTGGGGGTTGACTGAATGGGGTGAAAAATCTGTTCTCGCTCAGCTCGACTTGAAGCTGGCTTTCTTCAGCAGCGACTCATACTGCTGACTCATGACATAACTCTGCACTTGCGCCCAGAAGTCCATCGTGACAACCACGATGATCAGGAGCGAAGTGCCACCAAAATAGAAGGGCACGTTGTACTTGAGCGTGAGGAACTCAGGCAGCAAGCACACGAGGGTGACGTAGACGGCGCCAACCAGGGTCAGTCGGGCCAGGATCTTGTCGATGTGCTTGGCCGTTTGGTCCCCAGGGCGAATGCCGGGAATGAAGGCACCGCTCTTCTTCAAGTTGTCTGCAGTCTCCCGGCTGTTGAAGACCAGCGCGGTGTAGAAGAAGCAGAAGAACACGATGGCGGCCGAATACAGCAGCACGTAGATCGGCTGACCGGGGCTCACAGCAGACGCCAGATCCTTGAGCCAGCGCAGGCTGTCGCCACTGGCAAACCAGCTGACGATGGTGGTCGGCAACAGGATGATCGACGACGCGAAGATCGGCGGGATCACGCCCGACATGTTGAGCTTCAACGGCAGGTGCGACGACTGGCCACCATAGACCTTGTTGCCCACCTGGCGCTTCGCGTAATTGACCAGGATCTTGCGCTGACCCCGCTCCACGAACACCACCGCATAGGTGACCAGAATCACCAGGCCGATGATGAAGATCGCCGAGCCGTAACCCATGGCGCCGGTGCGCACCAGTTCCAGCAAGCCGCCGATGGCACCAGGCAGACCGGCTGCGATACCCGCAAAGATCAGGATCGAGATCCCGTTGCCAAGGCCACGCTCGGTGATCTGCTCACCCAGCCACATCAGGAACATCGTCCCGGCGACCAGGCTGGACACCGCCGTCAAGCGGAAGCCAAACCCAGGGCTGATGACGAGGCCCGGCGACTGCTCCAGCGCGATGGCGATGGACAGGCTCTGGAACAAGGCCAGGCCCAAGGTCGCATAGCGCGTGTACTGCGTGATCTTGCGACGGCCGGACTCGCCTTCCTTCTTCAGCTGCTCCAGCGTCGGCACGACGTAGGTCATCAGCTGCAGCACGATCGACGCCGAGATGTAGGGCGTGATCCCGAGGGCGAAGACCGTGAAGCGCGACAACGCGCCACCCGAGAACATGTTGAACAGGTTCAACAGGCCGCCAGACTGACGGTCGAAGAACTGCTGCAACTGGTGCGGGTCGATGCCCGGCACGGGGATGTGCGCCCCGATGCGGTAGACGAGCAGCGCCAACAGCAAGAACACAAGCCGACGACGCAGGTCGCCGAACTTGCCGCTCTTGGCCAGCTGATTCGCGTTGGTAGCCACGCTTGAGTCTGCTTCCCGACAGTGCTTTAGGCGACGCTGCCGCCAGCGGCTTCGATCGCGGCCTTGGCACCCTTGGTGGCACCGATGCCCTTGAGGGCGACCTTGCGCTCAATCTTGCCGGCCAGAATGACCTTGACCGACTTGGTCAGCTGAGGCACGAGGCCAGCCGCCTTGAGCGTCGAGACATCCACCTCGTCACCCGCCAGACCTTGCAGGTCGGTCAGCGTGATCTCGGCGTTGTACTTCAGCGTCAGCGACTTGAAGCCACGCTTGGGCAGGCGGCGCTGCAGCGGCATCTGGCCGCCTTCGAAACCGACCTTGTGGTAGCCACCCGCGCGGGACTTTTGACCCTTGTGACCACGGCCTGCAGTCTTGCCCAGGCCGGAGCCAATGCCACGGCCCAGACGGCGGCGAGCCTTCTTGGAGCCATCAGCGGGCTTGATCGTATTGAGTTCCATCGTTGTGTCCTCGATGCGTTACGCGTCTCTCACCCAGGGGGTCAGAGCACCTGCACCAGATAGGCGATCTTGTTGATCATGCCGCGCACGGCGGGCGTGTCTTCCAGCGTGCTGGTGCTGTTGAGCTTGCGAAGGCCCAGGCCCGTCACGGTGGCGCGGTGCGAAGCACGGCAGCCGATGGGGCTGCGCACGAGCTTCACGGTCACAGTTTTCTTGTCGGACATGTTCTCTCTCCGGCCGGAATCAGTTGAAGATCTCTTCAACCGTCTTGCCGCGCTTGGCAGCGACTTCCGCAGCCGTCGTGGCGCGCTTGAGAGCGTCCAGCGTGGCGCGAACCATGTTGTAAGGGTTGGTCGAACCGTGGCTCTTGCTCACGATGTCGGTCACACCCATCACTTCGAAGACAGCACGCATCGGGCCGCCGGCGATCACGCCCGTACCGGTCGGAGCCGGAGCCAGCATGACGCGCGAAGCACCGTGCTCGCCCACCACGTTGTGGTGAACGGAACCGTTCTTCAGGTTGACCTTGAACATGTTGCGGCGGGCGGACTCCATCGCCTTTTGCACGGCGACAGGCACTTCCTTCGCCTTGCCCTTGCCCATGCCGATACGGCCATCGCCGTCACCGACCACGGTCAGCGCTGCAAACGACAGGGTGCGACCACCCTTCACGACCTTGGTCACGCGGTTGACCGCGATCATCTTTTCCTTCAGGCCGTCGTCATTGCCTTCGGTCTGCGCGCGAGCTTGAAACTTTGCCATTTGGTATTCCTCGTTGCGTCGGCGTCAGAACTGGAGACCAGCCTCGCGGGCGGCTTCGGCCAGAGCCTTGACACGGCCGTGATAGGCGAAACCAGCGCGATCGAAGGCGACCTTCTCGACGCCAGCGGCCTTGGCCTTCTCGGCGATCAGCTTGCCCACCAGGGTGGCTGCAGCGACGTTGCCGCCGTTGCCCTGCAGTTGGTCGCGCACAGCCTTTTCGGCCGTCGAAGCAGCTGCCAGCACCTTGCCACCGTCTTCGGCGATGACCTGGGCGTAGATATGCAGGTTGGAGCGGAAGACGGTCAGGCGCACAGCGCGCTGAATCGAGATCCGGGCGCGGGTCTGACGCGAGCGGCGCAGACGCTGTTCTTTCTTCGTAGTCATGGCGCAGCTCCTTACTTCTTCTTGGTCTCTTTGAGGCTGACCTTCTCGTCCGCGTAGCGGATGCCCTTGCCCTTGTAGGGCTCGGGCGGACGGAAGGCGCGCACCTCGGCGGCAACCTGACCCACCACCTGGGCGTCAGCGCCCTTGATGATGATTTCGGTCTGGGTCGGGCACTCCACCTTGATGCCAGCCGGCATGTCCTTCACCACAGGGTGAGAGAAACCGATCTGCAGGTTGAGCTTCTGCCCCTGGGCCTGGGCACGGAAGCCCACGCCCACCAGGTTCAGCTTCTTCTCGAAGCCCTTGCTCACGCCGCTGACCATGTTGGCCACCAGCGCACGCACCGTGCCACTCATGGCATCAGCTTCGGAGGACTCGTTCGTCGGGGTGAAGGTCAGCTTGCCGCCTTCACTCTTGACAGCCACGAGCTTGTTCACCGGGCGGACCAAGGTACCAAGGGAGCCCTTGACACTGATCGACTCACCCGACACGTTGACATCCACGCCTTGCGGGATGGCAACTGGCATTTTTCCAACGCGGGACATTGTGTGTTTCTCCTTCTCGCGTGGGGCTTAGGCGACGTAGCAGAGCACTTCGCCGCCAACACCGGCAGCGCGCGCCTTGCGGTCGGTCATCACGCCTTGCGGAGTGGTGACGATGGCAACGCCCAGGCCGTTCATGACCTGAGGAATGTCGTGCCGGCCCTTGTAGATGCGCAGGCCAGGACGGCTGACTCGCTCGATACGCTCGATGACCGGACGGCCCGCGTAGTACTTCAGCGAGATTTCCAGCTCGGGGCGAGCGGCGTCACCGCGGACGGCGAAGTCGTCGATATAGCCCTCGTCCTTCAGCACCTGGGCGATGGCCAGCTTCAGCTTGGAAGACGGCATCAGCACGCTGGGCTTCTCAACGCTTTGCGCGTTGCGAATGCGGGTCAGCATATCGGCGATAGGATCACTCATGCTCATTGCGATTTCTCCTGTCGGGCCGATTACCAGCTGGCCTTGATGACACCGGGGATGTCACCCTTGAAGGCCAGTTCACGGATCTTGTTACGGGCGAGGCCGAACTTGCGGAAGGTGCCACGCGGACGACCAGTCAGCTCGCAGCGATTGCGCAGGCGAGTGGGGTTGGCGTTGCGGGGCAGCTTCTGCAGCTCAAGGCGAGCGGCGTAGCGCTCTTCATCGGACTTCTTGCTGTCGTCGATGATGGCCTTCAGCTCGGCATACTTCTTGGCGAACTTGGCGACCAGCGCTTCGCGCTTTTGCTCACGTTGTTTGATCGAGAGTTTTGCCACGGGTCACCTCAGTTCTTGAACGGGAACTTGAATGCAGCCAGCAAGGCCTTGCATTCATCGTCCGTCTTGGCCGTCGTCGTGATGCTGATGTTCAGACCACGCAGAGCATCCACCTTGTCGTATTCGATTTCGGGGAAGATGATCTGTTCTTTGACGCCGATGTTGTAGTTGCCACGGCCATCAAAGCTGCGACCCGAGATGCCGCGGAAGTCGCGGACGCGGGGCAGCGCGATGGTCACGAAGCGGTCCAGGAATTCATACATCTGGACGCCACGCAGGGTGACCATGCAACCGATAGGCACGCCGTCACGGATCTTGAAGCCGGCGATGGCCTTCTTGGACTTGGTGACCACAGGCTTCTGGCCGGCGATCTTGGTCAGGTCGCCAACGGCGTGGTCCATGACCTTCTTGTCGGCGACCGCCTCGCTCACGCCCATGTTGAGCGTGATCTTGGTGATGCGGGGCACCTCCATCACCGACTTGTAGCCGAACTTCTCGGTCAAGGCGGGGACGACGTTTTCGCGGAAATGCGTTTGCAAACGAGCCATGTCGGAACCTCTTAGGCCTTGATCTCTTCGCCCGTGGATTTGTAGACGCGCACCTTCTTGCCGCCGTCGAGCAACTTGATGCCCACGCGATCGGCCTTGCCGGAAGCAGCGTTGAAAATCGCCACGTTGGATTGATGGATGGGCATGGCCTTGTCGACGATGCCGCCGGTCGTGCCCTTCATGGGGTTGGGCTTGACGTGCTTCTTGACCAGGTTGATGCCGTCAACCAGCACGTGGTCAGCATCGACGCGAGCGGCGACGGTGCCGCGCTTGCCCTTGTCGCGGCCAGTCAACACGATGACCTGGTCGCCTTTGCGAATCTTGTTCATGGCTGTGTCCTCAGACGTTGGGCGCTCAGAGCACTTCGGGCGCCAGCGACACGATCTTCATGAAGCGCTCGGTACGCAGTTCACGCGTCACGGGGCCGAAGATGCGGGTGCCGATGGGCTCGAGCTTGGCGTTCAGCAGCACAGCGGCGTTGCCGTCAAACTTGACCAGCGAGCCATCCTGGCGGCGCACACCCTTGGCGGTGCGAACGACGACGGCGCTGTAGACCTCGCCCTTCTTCACGCGACCACGCGGCGCAGCTTCCTTGATGCTCACCTTGATGACGTCGCCAATGTGCGCATACCGACGCTTGGAACCGCCAAGCACCTTGATGCACATGACGGACTTCGCGCCAGTGTTGTCCGCGACCTCAAGCCGCGATTGCATTTGAATCATGTCTGTCCCCAACTTTTCCCGAGTCGCAGACGTGCTGCTCGTCGGTCAGTCTTGGGCCCGTAGGTCTGGCAACTCCTGGCATGGCGCCTGGCGTCACCCGACGGTTGTGGGCGGATCCGAGGCCTCGGCGTGCGGTGGTCGCACGCTTAGCGTTCGGCGAAGCTAAGCATTATGCTGCATCGGCGCTCGATTCGTCAAGCGCCGCGCAACACTCACATTCAGATCGAGGTCGCCTGCGCGAGCAGGGTGTTCGCGTCACTCACCTCGAACTTGCCGGGCGCCTCGACGTTGAGCGACTTCACGACGCCATCCTTGACGAGCATCGAGTAGCGCTGCGAACGCAGGCCGAAGCCCTTGGCGGTCAGGTCCAGGACGAGACCGGTGGCCTGTGTGAACGCAGCACTGCCGTCCGCCATCATGCGCACCTTGCCGGCCGTTTTCTGGTCGCGTCCCCAGGCACCCATCACAAAGGCGTCATTGACGGAGACGCACCAGATCTCGTCAACACCGGCCGCCTTGAAGGCGTCTGCCTGAGCCACATAGCCAGGCACGTGCTGGGCCGAGCAGGTCGGCGTGAAGGCGCCAGGCAAAGCAAAAACGGCGATCGTCTTGCCTGCGGTTGCAGCCTCAATGTCGAAGCTGTTGGGCCCGAGGGAGCAGCCGTTGCCTTCGACTTCGATGAATTCCTGGAGCGTGCCAGCCGGCAGCTTGTCACCAACTTTGAGCATGAGGTCCTCTGCGTTGCAATGAAAAAAGCCGGCTCGCGGCGAGGCGAAATCCGGCTTCTGGGTTCGCGGGGCCTCGACACCCCAGGGGCGTCAAGACCTTGCGATCGGGACTCAGACGGTCTGAGCCTTCTCGACCAGGCGCGTCACGATCCAGGCCTTGGTCTTGGAGATCGGGCGGGTCTCGCTGATCTCGACGACGTCGCCTTGCTTGTACTCGCCGTTTTCGTCATGGGCGTGGTACTTGCGCGAGCGAGCCACGATCTTGCCGTAGAGCTCGTGCTTGGTACGGCGCTCGACGAGGACAGTGACCGTCTTGGCGCGGGCATCGCTGACGACGCGGCCGACCAGGGTACGGGCCTTCTTGGCTTGGGCTTGCGCAGTCACTTGGCAGCCTCCTTGTTCTTCTGCGCCAGGATGGTCTTGGCGCGGGCGATGTCACGACGGGTCTTGCCCAGGGCTGAGTGGTTGCTCAGTTGCTGGGTGGCCTTTTGCATGCGAAGGCCGAAGTGGGCCTTGAGCAGGTCGGCGACTTCCTTTTCGAGGGCGGCGACGTCCTTGGCGCGGAGTTCAGATGCTTTCATGGGTTCCTCCGGATCAGGCGCCGACTTGGCGGGCAACGAAGGTGCACTTCAACGGCAGCTTGGCAGCGGCCAGCGTGAAGGCTTCGCGAGCGAGTTGCTCGGGCACGCCGTTGATCTCGTAGAGCACCTTGCCGGGCTGGATCTCAGCCACGTAGTACTCAGGGTTGCCCTTGCCGTTACCCATACGGACTTCAGCAGGCTTCTCGGAGATCGGCTTGTCGGGGAAGATGCGGATGAAGATCCGGCCACCGCGCTTGATGTGACGCGAGATGGCACGACGCGCAGCTTCGATCTGGCGGGCCGTCAGACGACCACGCTCAGTGGCCTTGAGCCCGAAGTCTCCGAAGGACACCAGGGCGCCACGAGTCGCGATGCCGGTGTTCCGGCCCTTCTGCTCTTTGCGGTATTTGCGACGAGCGGGTTGCAGCATATTTATTCTCCTTTGGCCTCACCGGCGGCGGGAGCCTTGCGGATCACGCGCTTGCCGGCGGGCTTGGCTGCGTCACCCGTGGGGGCGGCGGCAGCGGGCTGTTCTGCTCCGTCACGCGGGCCACGGTCGCCGCCCGGACGACCACGGCCGCCAGGAGCGCCCGGACGGGCGTTACGGCGCGGGCGACGATCGTCTTCGGCGCCAGCGGGGGTGTTGATGACGGGGGCCTCACCATTGGCCAGGCGGTCACCGCGGTAGACCCAGACCTTGACGCCGATGACGCCATAGGTGGTCTTGGCTTCAGAGAAGCCGTAGTCGATGTCGGCCTTCAGGGTGTGCAGGGGCACACGACCTTCGCGATACCACTCGGTGCGAGCGATTTCGATGCCGTTGAGACGGCCGGCCGACATGATCTTGATGCCCTGAGCGCCCAGGCGCATGGCGTTCTGCATCGCGCGCTTCATGGCGCGGCGGAACATGATGCGCTTTTCAAGCTGCTGAGTGATGCTGTCGGCGATCAACTGTGCATCGACTTCCGGCTTGCGGATTTCTTCGATGTTGACCGCGACGGGCACGCCCAGACGCTTGGTGAGCTCGGCCTTGAGGTTCTCGATGTCCTCGCCCTTCTTGCCGATCACGACACCCGGACGCGCCGAGTAGATCGTGATGCGGGCGTTCTTGGCGGGGCGCTCGATCAGGATGCGCGCAACGGCGGCATTCTTGAGCTTGGCCTTCAGGAACTCACGCACCTGCAGATCTTCAGCCAGCATGCTGGCGAAGTTCTGGTTGTTGGCATACCAGCGCGAGGCCCAGTTGCGGGTAACGGGCAGGCGGAAGCCAGTCGGATGAATCTTCTGTCCCATAGTCTTCCTAGCGCCTTAGTTGCCGACAGCCACGTAGATGTGGCAGGTGGGCTTGCTGATGCGATTGCCACGGCCCTTGGCGCGCGCGGCGAAACGCTTCAGCGTGGCGCCTTGCTCGACGTAGATCGAGGTGACCTTGAGCTCATCGATGTCGGCACCGTCGTTGTGCTCGGCGTTGGCGATGGCCGACTCAAGAGCCTTCTTGATGATGCCGGCGGCCTTCTTCTGGGTGAAGGTCAGGATGTTGAGGGCTTGATCGACCTTCTTGCCGCGGATCAGGTCCGCCACGAGGCGGCCCTTGTCACACGAGAGGCGAACGCCACGAACGACTGCTTTGGTTTCCATCGTCGCCATCCTTACTTCTTCCCGGCCTTCTTGTCGGCCGGGTGGCCCTTGAAGGTACGGGTCAGTGCGAATTCACCCAGCTTGTGGCCGACCATCTGGTCAGACACATAGACCGGCACGTGCTGCTTGCCGTTGTGCACGGCGATCGTGAGACCGATGAACTCGGGCAGGATCGTCGAGCGGCGCGACCAGGTCTTGATGGGCTTCTTGTCCTTGTTGGCCACGGCCTTGTCGACCTTGGCTGCCAAGTGGTGGTCCACGAAGGGACCCTTTTTGAGGGAACGAGCCATGTCCGTCTTCCCTTCTTATTTCTTGCGACGCGAGACGATGAAGGTCTGCGTGCGCTTGTTGTTGCGGGTGCGATAGCCCTTGGTCAGCGTGTTCCATGGGGACACGGGGACCTGGCCTTCGCCGGTACGGCCTTCACCACCACCGTGCGGGTGATCCACCGGGTTCATGGCAACGCCACGAACGGTCGGACGGATGCCCTTCCAGCGGATCGCGCCGGCCTTGCCGTATTGGCGCAGGCTGTGCTCTTCGTTGCTCACTTCACCGATGGTGGCGCGGCAATCAATGTGCACACGGCGGACTTCACCGGAGCGCAGGCGGATCTGGGCGTAGACGCCTTCACGAGCCATCAGCACTGCCGACGCACCCGCGGAGCGGATCATCTGCGCACCCTTGCCAGGCAGCAGTTCGATGCAGTGGATGGTGGAACCGACGGGGATGTTGCGGATCGGGAGGGTGTTGCCAGCCTTGATCGGCGCTTCAGCGCCGCTCACGACGGTGGAACCGACTTCCAGACCACGCGGGGCAATGATGTAGCGACGCTCGCCGTCGGCATAGCACACCAGGGCGATGTGGGCCGTGCGGTTCGGGTCGTACTCGATACGCTCAACCTTGGCCGGAATGCCGTCCTTGTTGCGCACGAAGTCCACAACACGGTAGTGGTGCTTGTGACCACCGCCCTTGTGGCGCATCGTGATGTGGCCGTTGTTGTTGCGGCCGGAGTTCTGCTTCTGCGGCTCCAGCAGCGGGGCATAGCCCTCGCCCTTGTGCAGGTGCTTGTGCACCACCTTGACCACGGCACGGCGGCCGGGCGAAGTGGGCTTGACTTTGACGATGGCCATTTACGCAGCCTCCCCGGAGAAGTTCAGCTCTTGACCGGCCTTGAGGGCCACATAGGCCTTCTTGACGTGATCGCGGCGGCCGGGACGACCACCGAAACGCTTGGTCTTGCCCTTGACGTTCACCACGCTGACGGACTCGACTTCGACCTTGAACAGCAGCTCAACAGCCGCCTTGATCTCGGGCTTGGTGGCAGAACGCAGGACCTTGAACAGGACCTGGTTGTGCTTCTCGGCAACTTGCGTGGCCTTTTCCGAGACGATGGGCGCGAGCAGCACCTGGGCCAGACGGCCTTCATCAAACTTAGGCGTCGTGCTCATGCCAGCATCTCCTTGAGTTGCTCGACAGCCGCCTTGGTCACCAGCACCTTCTTGTAGTGCACCAGGGACAGCGGATCGGCATAACGGGGTTCGACGACCAGCACGTTGGCGAGGTTACGCGACGCCAGGAAGAGGTTGTCATCCACCTGATCGGCAATCACGAGCACCGAGTCCAGGCCCATGGCCTTGAACTTGGCAGCCAGCAGCTTGGTCTTGGGCGCTTCGACGGTGATCGAATCGACCACAGCGAGGCGACCTTCGCGAGCCAGCTGCGACAGGATCGCAGCAATACCGGCGCGGTACATCTTCTTGTTGACCTTGTGGGCGAAGTTCTCGTCCGGACGGTTCGGGAAGATTCGGCCGCCCCCACGCCACAGCGGCGAGGAGGTCATACCGGCGCGGGCGTTACCCGTACCCTTTTGGCGGAACGGCTTCTTGGTCGAGTGGCTGACCTCGCCGCGATCCTTCTGAGCACGCGTGCCTTGACGGGCATTGGCCTGGTAGGCCACAACGACCTGGTGCACCAGGGCTTCGTTGTAATCGCGAGCGAAGACGGCATCAGGCGCATCCACCTTGGACGTCGCCTGACCTTGTTCGTTCAGGAGCTCGAGCTGCATCAGTTGGCTCCCTTCTTAGCCTTGACGGCAGGGCGCACGACGACGTGGCCGTTCTTGGCACCCGGCACAGCGCCGCGAACCAGCAGCAGCGAACGTGCTTCGTCAACGCGGACGATGTCGAGGTTCTGGACGCTGACAGTCTCGTCGCCCATGTGGCCGGTCATCTTCTTGCCGGGGAACACGCGACCCGGGTCCTGAGCCATCGAGATGGAGCCCGGGACGTTGTGCGAGCGGCTGTTACCGTGCGAGGCGCGCTGCGAACTGAAGTTGTGGCGCTTGATGGTGCCTGCGTAGCCCTTACCGATCGACGTGCCCTGCACGTCAACCTTCTGGCCCGCGGCAAACAGCGTGGCAGGAACGGTGGCGCCAGCTTGGTACTGGGCGGCCACGTCGGCGCCGACGCGGAATTCCTTGAGGAGTTCACCGGCTTCGACGCCGGCCTTGGCCAAGTGGCCTGCCTCTGGCTTGGACACGCGCGACGCTTTGCGCGAACCGAACGCCACCTGGATGGCGTTGTAGCCGTCGGACGCTTCGGTCTTGATCTGGGTCACGCGGTTGTTGGACACGTCCAGCACCGTCACAGGGATGGCATCGCCATCGTCCGTGAAGATGCGCATCATGCCCACCTTGCGGCCCAGCAATCCGAGACGATTGCTAAGACTCATTGCTTTCTCCAGCCCAGCAGGTTCACGGTGAACCGCACCAAGCCTCTGTTAGACACACCCGACATCGATTGGCCGGGCGCCATGGATTCCCAGCAAAAGCCGGGAAAGCCCGCGATTGTATGCGGCGCGTATGCGGCACGCAACCGTTATTTCAAAGCCGCCATGAGAAACGGCCCCGAAGGGCCGTTGGAATCAGCCGGCAGCAGACGCCGCCGGATCTGAAACGCTCATTGCAGCTTGATCTCGACGTCGACACCTGCGGGCAGGTCGAGCTTCATCAGCGCGTCAACGGTCTTGTCCGTCGGGTCAACGATGTCCATCAGGCGCTGGTGCGTGCGGATCTCGAACTGGTCGCGGCTGGTCTTGTTGACGTGCGGCGAACGCAGGATGTCGAAACGCTCCAGGCGCGTCGGCAGGGGCACGGGGCCCTTGACGATGGCGCCGGTGCGCTTGGCGGTTTCAACGATTTCCAGAGCCGACTGGTCGATCAGCTTGTAGTCGAAGGCCTTGAGGCGAATGCGGATCTTTTGCTTTTGCATGGGGAGCCGCCTTCTTACGCAATGATGGTTGCCACGACGCCGGAGCCCACGGTGCGGCCACCCTCGCGGATGGCGAAGCGCAGGCCTTGTTCCATGGCGATCGGGGCGATCAGCTTGACCGTGATCGACACGTTGT
>NZ_JBDPZD010000020.1:0-1294 GCF_039872745.1 Roseateles paludis
CCGCTGGAGCGCATCTTTGGCTCCGGCATGAAGGAGTTTCTGAAGCTGCGCGAACGCCGCGTCACCGACCCCAGCAGCCTGCTTGACGGCGCCCGCCGCGCCATGCGCGCCAGCTACCAGCGCGAGCTGGACGCAATGGAGCAGAACCTCTCCTTCCTCGCCTCGGTCGGCTCCGTCTCGCCCTATGTGGGCCTGTTCGGGACCATCTGGGGGATCATGCACGCCTTCGTCAACCTGTCCAACCTGCAGCAGGTCACGCTCGCCACCGTGGCGCCCGGCATTGCCGAGGCCCTGATTGCCACTGCCATCGGACTCTTCGCCGCCATCCCAGCCGTGCTGGCCTACAACCGCTTTGCGCGCCAGATCGACCGCACCGCCATCACGCTGGAGACCTTCATCGAAGAGTTCTCCAACATCCTGCAGCGCAATGCAGGCAGCCCTGCCCAGAGCTGACCCGTCATGCCCGCCCTCTCCAGTCGCGGCGCGCGGCGCCGCACCATCAACGAGATCAACATGGTGCCCTTCATCGACGTGATGCTGGTGCTCTTGATCATCTTCATGGTCAGCGCGCCCCTGATCACCACGGGCCTGGTGGACCTGCCCTCCATCGGCAAGGCCAAGCAGCAGCCTGACCATGTGATCCAGATCATCGTCGGCACCGACGACCGCGTGCGCATCAAGCTCGACCAGTTGGAGCCTGAGAGCATCGCCTTCAACCGACTGGCCGAGCGGGTCAAGAAGGCCCAAGGCAAGGACGGCAACAGCCCGGTCGTCATCTCGGCCGACAAGTCCGTCAAGTACGAGTCCGTCGTCAAGGTGATGGACCTGCTGCAGTCGGCCGGCGTCACACGCATCGGCCTGGCCGTGAAGAGCGGCGCTACGGGCGGATGAGCGCGGCCCTGCGTCCTCCTGAGTCCGCCGGCCTGGGGCGCGGCGTGCTGTTTGCGTTGCTCGCGCATGCGGCCCTGGTGGTCGCGCTGTCGGCCGGCGTCAGCTGGCGCAGCCGCACCACGCCCGCCTTCGAGGCCGAGCTTTGGGCCAGCGTGCCGCAGGTGGCTGCACCGCCCGAAGAAACCCCGCCACCGCCCACCGCCCGCAAGCCTGAACCCGAGCCCCCCAAGGCCGAAGCCCCGCAGCAGCGCGATGCCGACATCGTGGTGGCACGCGACAAGGCCCGCAAGGAGCGCGAAGAAGCCGAGCGCCGCAAGCAGGCCGAGCTCGACGCCAAGGCCGAGAAGGAGCGCAAGGACAAGCTCGAAAAGGACAAGAAGGACAAGGCCGAGCGCGCCGCCAA
>NZ_JBDPZD010000003.1:0-580640 GCF_039872745.1 Roseateles paludis
ACCCTATAACTTTGATTGCTGACCTGGCGACAGGGCTTGCAGATCAAGGTGAGGATTCAAGTAGTTATGTCGTTCTTCATGAAGTCGAAGAAGACGCAATCAAATCAAGCTGATTCGAGTCGCGGAGTTCCTTGGGAATTCAATGCGGCAACTCTACGAATTGGGTTTGTTGCTCATCCTAGAACCTCTAGGAAGCAGCAGGCCAACCAGTCAAGCCTGACGACCATAGCGAGTTGGTCCCACTCCTTCCCATCCCGAACAGGACAGTGAAACGACTCAGCGCCGATGATAGTGCGGACTCCCGTGTGAAAGTAGGTCATCGTCAGGCTATTTACTCCGCTACGCCCCTCTCCTGGTTCCAGGTGAGGGGCGTTTGCTTTTGGGCGCGGAGATTTGCCCCGAATCCTGATACCTGCGGTCGCCTGCGTGGCGCAGGAATCAGAGAAGACTGGCGTGGCCTATTTACTCGTGCAGGGCTGTAGCCAAGACTCGTATATGGAACTGCGTGTCGGTTGAGTTCAAGCGAGCGTCGACTTCGATGTTCGAATGCGCGACGTTCGAATGCGATATGTGCGCCAAAATATGCGCGCCAAAGAAAAAGCCCCACCCGCTTTCGCGAATGGGGCTTTCTTGTTTGGCTCCTCGACCTGGGCTCGAACCAGGGACCTACGGATTAACAGTCCGGCGCTCTACCGACTGAGCTATCGAGGAATTGAGCCTCGCAGTATAGCCTACTTTTGCGGAAGACTACAAGCTCATCGAGAGATTGAGCCGAACGGTCCGGGGGGCGAGCGGGTAGAGGTAGCTGTGGCTGAACTGGTAGGGGGCCTCACGCCAGGCGCGCCGGTCGGTGGCGTTGTCGATGGCGAGGCGCCAGACCCAGCGCTGGGCTTGCACCCACTGCGTCAGCCGGAGTCCCAGATCAAGCGTCGTCCAGGCCGGGATGGCGAATGCGTTGTCGGGGGTGGCGAAGCGCGATGACTCGTGATTGAGGCCGACAGTGGCTTGCAGACCTGTTGTGATCTGGTGGCGCCACTGCGCCTTGATGCTGGTGGCGGGGACGTTGGGCGGCGTTGTGTTGGTGAGGCTCGCGTCGACGGCGCCGAGACGACGTGCATGGAGCTTGGTGGCAGACAACAGGAGGCCGCCGTCCGACCACTTCCAGTCGGCGCTTGCCTCCAGCCCTTGGTGGCGCGCCGTGCCGTCAGCCTTTCGCTCGCAACTGAGTGCTGCGCTGCAGCTTCCGATGTCTGACCAGACGGGGCGCGTGATGTCGAACCAGGCGAGGGAGCTTTCGATGCGCTGTGAGCCTGCCTTGATCCCCACTTCGGTCTGCCGGCTGGCGAGCACGGGCAAAGCTCGCCCGGCGTTCTGGTAGCGACTGCGGTTGGGCGTCACTTCAGACTCAGCGCCGCGCCCCCAACTGGCGTACACCAGCCAGTTGGCGTTGAGCGCGTGGCTCACCGCGATCCAGGGTGACGTCACCGACTGGTCGTAGTTGGTCGCGCGAGATCCGTCGGTGCGAACGGATTCGCGGTGAAGGCGGGTATGACGCAGCCCGAGCCAGGCGACGGTTTGCGAGCCGAGGGCGACGCGGTCGCGGATGAAGACTTCGGTGGTCTGTTCGTCGCGGTTGGTGTTCTCGTCGGTCAGGTCGGGCGCTGCAGGCGTGATGGCGGAGCCATCGACGTAGCCGGTGCCAGCGTAGTTGTAGGCCTGCTGCTGGAAGCGGCTCGTGAACTGGCTGCGCAGGGTGCCCAGGCCGATGTCGTGGCGAAGATTGGCCAGCTCCACCGAGCCAGTGGCTTGCAGTTCGAAGGCGCGCGTGTTGCGGCGTTCGTTCTCGCTGCGGAAGTCGTAGAGATCAAAGCTGCCGTCGGGGCAATAGCGATCGGCCCACCAATACCCGGTGGCGTCGGTACAGCCAAACGGGAATGCAATGCGGTCGTTGGTGTGCAGCCGCTGGGTTGCCGCTTGCGCCTTCAGGCGCCAGTCGCCGGCCAGGCGTTGCTGGACGCGGAGCGAGGCATGGACGTTGTCGAATTCGACGGGCAGGCTCCAAGGCTGGTTGTTCAGGTTGAGGCGCGGGTCAACGCTGCTGGCGGCTGGCACCTGGTTGCCGAGCAGGCTGAATCCGGCTTGGCTGGGCTGGCGCTGGCGATTGAATTCGACTTCAGCGTCGAGCTGGGTCTCGCTGGAAACGCGCCAATCAGCCGCTATCGCGGCCGTGTGCGCCTGGCCATTTGCATGGCGCAGGCTGGGTTCGAGACGGCGAGCGTCCAGATTCACACGCAGGCCGAACTCGCGCTGGGTGCCGAAGCGGCGCGATGCGTCGATCGCGGCTTGCAGCGTGCCGGGCTGCTCGGCAGCCAGGAAGACCTGCGTGGCATCGTCGTCGAGTGGCCGCTTGACGACGAGGTTGACGAGGCCTGCAGGAGCACTGGTGCCGGACTGCATGCCCGATGCTCCTTTGAGGACCTCGACCGCCGACTTGTTGGCCAACGAGAGAGCTGTCTCGCCCGAAATGGGCAGGCCCTCGCGCCGTACGTTGAAGCGGTTGTCCAGATCGAAACCGCGGATCTTCAACTGGCTCCAGTAGCCGACGGCGTTGTAGCCATCGGAGACCGAGGCATCCAGCTTGGTGAGGCCTGAGAGCTGACTGACGCCGCTGTCCAGCAGGCGCTCGGCCGAGAGCGACTGCGCCTGCAGGGGCAGCTTGGCCGGAGGGTCAGTAAAACCAGCGAGGCTGGGTGTGGGGTCGGTGGCACGTCCACTGACGGTGACCTGGGGTAGTGTCTGCGCGGCAGACAGGGACCAGGCGAGCGAGGCCGCAGCGGCAGCCACGGCGGAGGGGGAACGAAGAGTTTTGTGAGCCATCGGACGATGTCGTTGCGATGGCAGGTCGGCGGGCTCGCGGAAGACCGGCTCGGAGACGAACGTGAGAGCGGTCCTTTGGCGATCGCTTCCCTGCGCGAGGATTACCTCAATCAGGTTCAAAGGGACTGTCTCAGTCGATGGCGCTGGGCCATCAACACCCCTAGCGGATGCGGCGCACTGGGCGTGCGTCACGGCTTGAATTGTAGGCTCAGGGCGTTGCGGCGCCCGTGCTGGCGGCGCGGCTCGGGGGGCGCTCAGCGCTGCTTGAGGAAGTCGGCGTAGGCCAGCGCGCTGAGCTTGGGCGTGCGCCGCTGCGTCTCGAAGTCCACGTGTACGAGGCCGAATCGACGCTCGTAGCCAAAGGCCCACTCGAAGTTGTCGAGCAAGGACCAGACAAAGTAGCCCCGCACGTCCACGCCGTTCTGCATTGCGCGTGACAGGGCCTCCAGATGGCTGCGGACGTAGGTCTGGCGCTGCGTGTCATCCACCTGGCCAGACGCATCGACTTCGTCCTGGCTGGCGCAGCCGTTTTCAGTGATGACGAGCGGCGGCAGGTTGGCGTAGTCGCGCTTGAACTGCTCCAGGATGTCCTGCAGGCCCTGGGGGTAGACCTCCCAGTCCATGGTCGTGCGTTCAACGCCTTCGGGGTGCACCCAGGTAAAGCTGTCTGGGCCGGTGCTGCGGACCACGGCCCGGCTGTAGTAGTTGAGGCCCAGGTAGTCCAGTGGCTGGGCGATGGTGGCCATGTCGTCGGTCAGCACCAGCGGCTCGCAGCCGGGCCAGAGGGCCCAGAGATCCGCCGGGTACTCGCCGCGCAGCAGCGGGTCCAGCACCCAGGCGTTTTGGTAGGCATTGAAGAGGGTGACTGCACGTGCGTCTGCAGGCGTGACCGGGTAGGCCGGCGAGACATTGGCCACCAGGCCATGCTGGGCGCCAGGGTCGTTGGCGCGCATGGCGGGCAGCGCCAAACCGTGGGCCAGCAGGTGGTGGTGCATGGCCTGGGCGCCCCAGCGCAACTGCGCATGGCCTGGGGCGTGGTGGCCGTTGCCATAGCCCAGATAGGCCGAGCACCAGGGCTCATTGAAGGTGGCCCACGCGGCCACGCGCCCGCGCAGCTCGCGGGTCATCAGGTCGGCATAGTCGGCAAAGCGGTAGGCCAGCTCGCGGTTGAGCCAGCCGCCCCGGTCCTCCAGGTTCTGGGGCAGGTCCCAGTGGTAGAGCGTGACGTAGGCCTTGATGCCTCGGCGCTCCAGGCTATCGAGCAGGCGCTTGTAGAAGTCGATGCCCTTGGCATTGGGCCGGCCTGCCTCGTCCATCACACGTGGCCAGGCGATGGAGAATCGGTAGGCGTCGAGGCCCAGGTCGGCCATCAGGGCCACGTCCTCGTCAAAGCGGTGGTAGTGGTCGCAGGCCACATCGCCGTTCTCGGCGCGCAGCACCTTGCCGGGCGTCGCGCAGAAGCTGTCCCAGATGGAGCGTAGCCGGCCGTCCTCGAAGGCGGCGCCCTCGATCTGGTAGGACGAAGTCCCGGAGCCGAAGACGAAGTCCTTGCGCCATAGCGGCGAGCCAGCGGGCGGGGCGACAAGGGCGGCG
Source organism: Roseateles paludis (assembly GCF_039872745.1). NCBI lineage: Bacteria > Pseudomonadati > Pseudomonadota > Betaproteobacteria > Burkholderiales > Sphaerotilaceae > Roseateles > Roseateles paludis. The sequence goes on from NZ_JBDPZD010000003.1 coordinate 4,471, forward strand.
AGGGCGGCCAGCGAAGGTTGCTTGCTCATGGGTATTCAGGGGGATGGGCGGGAGCCGCTGGTTGTGTGATAGTTCTAGCTAAACGAAGGCTGTTTAGTAAAAATGGCCACTTCCCGGCGCATGATTGCCGGAACTGACGCGGGCGGGTGCCCGCCTTTCTGTGCGGTTCGAAGGGCGGGTGGGCATGGCGCCAGGTTCCTCCAGCGCTGCCTCCGACTGCCAACTCGAACATGTCCAAACCCGTCACGATCCGCAAACTGGCCCTGGCGGCCAATGTGTCCATTGGCACCGTGTCGCGTGCGCTCAAGGGGCAGTCGGGCCTGTCGGAGCAGACGCGCGGCGAGATCCTGAAGTTGGCTGCCGACCTGGGCTATGACCTGGGCAAGCTGCGCTCCACGCGGCCGCGGCGCATCTTGTTTGTCTACAACCGCGAGCTCAGCTCGCTGGCCACCAACCCCTATTACTCGCACGTGCTGCACGGCGCCGAGACGGCCTGCCGCGAAGCGAGCGTGGACCTGAGTGTGCTGTCCGTGGCGCCGGGCGAGGCGGTGGCGCCACAGGTGCGGCGCGGCGGGGCAGACGCCATCCTCGCGGCCGGGCACTTCGATGCCGGCACCATGCAGGCGCTGCGTGGCTGCGACCTGCCCATGGTGCTGGTGGCTCACTTTCATCCTGGCATCCACTGCGTCAATGACGACAGCATCTACGGCGCGCGGGCAATGACCGAACACCTGCTGGCCCAAGGCGCCAAGCGGCTGGCCTTCATCGGCGGGCCGCTGGCCAATCACTCGGTGGCCCAGCGCTTGAAGGGATTCCGCCAGGCGCTGTTTGCGGCCGGGCGCCTGGCCGACCCGATGCTGGAGGTGGAGCTGGATGCCACCATCGACTACGGCGAGGCTGGCCGCAAGGCCATGCGAGGCCTGCTGGCCTTGCCCCAGCCGCCCGACGCCATCTTTGCCTACAACGACCAGACGGCGCTGCGCGCGCTGGAGGCCTGCGTCGATGCTGGCCTGAGCGTGCCGCAGGATGTGCTGATCGCGGGCTACGACGACATCGACGACGCCGCCCGCAGCCAGCCCGCGCTGACGACCATCCGCGTGGACAAAGAACGCCTGTGCCGTGAGGCTGTGCTGCAGCTGCTGGATGGCCGCGTCGAGCCCGGCGAGACCTTGCTGCCGGTGGACCTGGTCGTGCGCGACAGCACGGTCCGCACCTGAGAGCCAGCGAACAAATCCTGCACACCCGCTCGTCCGCCCCAAACGCCGCCACTCGGCGTTGCAAATGCGCGCCGTAGCCCGAGCTACGGCTGTGCTTTGCGCCTTGATTGGCGACCTTTGGGCCGCCCGCTCGGGCGCGCCGGATTCATTCACTGGCTCTGACATCAGCGCGCCGGCAGGTAGGGCGTGAGCCATTTCATCTGCGGCTTGTCCTGGCCGTCCGGCCCGGGCTCGATGGACAGGAAGTAGTCACCCCACCAGGGCCCCGCTGCCCACCACAGCCAGCCGGCCCAGACGTCGGCATTGGCGTGCAGGTGGTCCAGCGCGGCCTTGATGCTGGCCTCGCAGCCCGGGTTGGCGCCGCCGCCTAGTTCGCCGAGCAGGCCCTTGTGCTTGTGCTCGCGCAGCCAGGCGGTAAAGCGTTGCAGCCGCTCGGCGCCGCCGGGGCCTTCGCAGATGGGGCTGGTACCTGAGTTGTCTTTGTCGAAGTACTGGTGCACTTCGATCAAGAGGTTCTTGCCCGGGTCGCGGAGCTGCTTCATGGCGACGCTGTTGGGCGTGCCGTAGTAGTTGCTGTCCCAGCTCCAGGCGCCCGTCCAGGCGTTGCCGGGCACGCTCACCACATTGCGCGCGCCGGTGGCGCGGATGGCGGCGATGGCCGCGTTGGCGCTCTCGACCCAGGTTTCGGTCTTCATGGTGTGCGGCTCGTTGACGAGGCCGAACATCACGCGCGGGTTGTCCTTGAACTGCTCGGCCACGCGGCGCCAGAAGTCGGCAAACGCGGCATGCGGCACTTGCTTGCTGCCGACGGTGTGGCCGTACCAGCGCGCGTAGTTGTGCGGGTTGAGCAGGACGCTGAGGCCGCGGTCGGTCGTGCCGTCCACGAAGGCACGCAGGCGGCCGAGTTCGGTGGTGTCGAGCTCTCCCATCAACTGGCGCTGCAGGCGCTCCCAGCGGAAGCCCACGCGCATCAGGTTCATGCCGCGCGACTGGAAGTAGGCGGTGCTCCTGACCGTGGGGTAGATGTAGTCCTCGTCGTAGAGGCCGGGCAGGTTCTTTTCGCCGAACTCGGCGCCCGCGAGGTTGACGCCGCGCCATGGCAGCAGCTTGGGCTCTGCCGCGTGCGCGGCGAGAGCCGCCAGGGCCAGCGCTGCCACGATCCAGGTCCTGAGGGCGGTGCGCATCAACGAGTCTCCTTGTTTGGCTGCACCATCAGTGCGCCCAGCACGTCCTGGCAGGCGCCCATGGTGTGGTAGTCGGTCTTCCCCGGCGGGCTCTTGTGCGTGTCGACCTTGCGGTTGTCGGGGTGCAGCTGGCGCCACCAGGCGCCGCGTTCGTGGTCGATGAAGTGCTGCCAGGCGTAGGCCCAGAGGCGGTCGTAGGCGTCCCAATAGCTGGCTTCGCCCGTGCGCACGGCCAGCCATGCGGCGGCGGCCAGGCTCTCGGCCTGAACCCAGAAGTACTTGTCGCCGTCGCACACCTGCTCATCCGGCCCGAAGCCGTAGACAAGTCCGCCGTGGGTGGCGTCCCAGCCCAGCCGCATGGCGGTGTCGAAGAAGTGCTGGGCCGTGGGGACCAACCAGTCGGGCGCGGCAGTGCCAAGGCGGCGGTCGAGCTGCATCAGCAGCTTGGCCCACTCGGTGAGGTGGCCGGTCTGGTAGCCCCAGGGGCGGAAGATGTTGGTCTTGTCGTCGCGGTTGTAGTCCCAGTCGGGGCTCCAGTCCTCGCGGTAGTGCTCCCAAACGAGGCCCGATGCCTTGCCGGCCTGCTGGCGGGCGATGCCCTCGGCCAGCAGCCGGGCGCGGTCGAGGTAGCGGGCCTCACCCGTGGCAGCGTGTGCTGCCAGCATGGCCTCGCAGCTGTGCATATTGGCGTTCTGGCCGCGGTAGGGGCCGACCTGCCAGTCGGGCGTGGCCTCGTCGGCGTAGAGGCCGTGCTCGGGCAGCCAAAAGCGGCGCTCCATCAGGTCGAAGGTGTCGGCGATGCCTTGTGCTGCACCTGGCACCCCGACATCGGCCGCATGCGAATGGGCCAGCAGCACAAAGGCGAGGCCATAGCAGTGGTTGGTGCCGTCGCGCACGGTGGCGCGGCCTTCGTGCCAATCGATCTCCCAGGCATAGCCCTCGCCGCTTGGTTGTTTGTGAGCGGTGCGGACGAAGTCCAGCGCGTGCCGCACGTCGGCCAGCGGCGCGCCAAACCAGCGGTGCGCGAGCGCCGTGTTGAAGACGAAGCGCGTGCTGGAGACGAGGTGGCGGGTGCGACGGTCGTAGACGGTGCCGTCGTCTTCGTAGCAGTGGAAGTAGCCGCCGCTCGGGTCTTTGGCGCGCGGGGCGTAGAAGGCGAGCGTGTGCTGGACGTGGGCGAGCAGGGCGTGCGGCTCGCGCAAAGCAGGAAGGGGCGGCGTCACTTGAGAACCTCGGTGCGCAGGAAGTGGGTGAGTTCGTCAGCCATCTGGGCGTGGACGTCGATGCGTGGGTGCGCGTAGGCAAAGGCCTGGAAGGTGTAGCGCCAGACGAGCTGGTCGCCTTCGGCACGCAGGGTGGCGTAGGCATCGTCCAGCGCTTTCACGAGGCGGGGCTCGTCCTTCCAGGCTGTCATGCCGCCCACGGCGATGACGAGCCGGGCGCCGGGGTGGCGCTGACGCAGCCGGCGGAGGAAGTCGAGGTAGCGCGCGCCGAACTCGGGCGAGAGCTTCTGGCCCATCGAGTTGGGGAAGCCGTGGTCGTTCTGCCCAAGGTTGATGACGACGATCTCGGGCTTGGCGGGGTCCGGCGGGGCGAAGGGCGCATCCAGGCGCGGCGCAACGCGGTCCCAGACCTGGTGCTGCAGCATGTCGTGCCAGGTGGCCGTGAGGCCGATGCCGCTGACGGCCTGGCCGAAGTAGTCGGCCCCCAAGCGCTCGGCGGTGATGGCGCCATAGGCGCGCGTGCCGTCGTGGGTGGAAAGGTCTTCGTACTGGTCGGCGCCGAGGTCGCCATTGCAGGCACCGGCGGTGATGGAGTCGCCGTAGACCACGAGCCGAAGCGGGCGTGCGGGCGGCGGCGTAAGCAGGCGGCTGGCGGGCGCGAGGCGCAACCCGAGGAGGGTGGCATCGCCCTGCGAGCCCTCGGTGCGCTTGACGAGGCGCAGCTCGTGCTCGCCAGCAGGGAGGGGCTGCCTCAGCACCCATTCGCCCCGCTCGCCACGCACCTGCAGGCGGTGGGGCTGCTGGTCGACCCACACCGTGTAGTAGCTGACGCCATGCGGCTCGAAGCTGAACGCGATGGACTCGCCCGTGAAGCGGGCCCGCAGCTCGTTGCCGCTCCAGGACAGGCGCACGGCGCTCTGCCCCTCGACGCGCTTGCGCTCCATGCGGCCGATGAACTGCAACTCGGGCGCGTCGGTGCTGATGAGGCCGGCGCCGCCAGCTGGCTTGCGCTCGAAGTCGAAGCGCTGCAACTCGACGCCCTGCAGCCCCGCCGCCATCACGGCGAGCAAGCTCGCAGGCCGTCCGCTGCCCTGCCATTCGTCGCGCTTGACGCGCACGTGCAGCAGATGCGGCCCGGGCTCCAGGTCGCGGCCCACCAGGGTGTGGGACCAGCCGAGGTAGCCCTTTCGCTCGGGCACCTGGCCGCGCAGCGTCACCACGGTGCCGTCGTCCACCCATGCTTCGAGGTTGCGGTAGTGCTCGCTCTCGGCGTGGAAGACGGCGATCTGGCGGCCCCAGACGAGGAAGGATGCATGGGAGTCGTCGCGGGTGCTGACCCAGCCGGGCTGCTGGCGCGGCCACTCGGGATGCACGTCGCCGCCGCGCGTGAAGCCCTGGTTGGCGTAGGACAGCAGTTGGTCGCCAGACCAACTGCGTGTGAACTCGTGGTCGCGCCCATGCAGCGCGGCGGGCACGGTGGGTGCGGGAGCTGGAGCCGACGACAGGGCTGCGCTGATTTGCTCGACCAGCGCTGCGGCGATGGCGTCGTGCCCACGTTGGTTGGGGTGCACGGGCTCGTCGTAGAGCGCGGACCAGGAGCCCTGGCCGGCGGCCACGCGGGCTTGCATCCAGGCACCAAAGTCAAGGTGGCTGAGCCCGTAGTGGCGGGCAATGCGCAGTTGCTCCTCCACGGAGCCACGCGCCTGGTTGCCTTGCTGGGTGAGGTGCAGCGTGAACACCGCCGCTGGCTTGGGGGCTGAGAGCAGGCGGCGCACCAGGCCCTCGTAGCTGCTGCGGCGGGTGGCAGGGTCCAGCCACTCGTCGTTGACGCCGAACTCGACGATGACGAGATCAGGCTGGGCGTCCAGCACGTGGGCGTCAAGGCGCTGCACGGCGGCAGCGGAATCCGTGCCGCTGACGCCGGCATTGATGAACGTGACCTTGCCCTTGCCCGGCTGCGCCAGCAGCCAGCGCTGCAACTGCCCGGCCCAGCCTCGTTGGCGCGGCGGGCTGGCCGCATAGCCGGTGGTGATGGAGCCACCGATGACGGCAACAGTCAGCGTCTGGCCTTGCTGCCAGTTCGCCAGCGCCTGCTGCAAGCGTGGGTCGGTGCCCGCGCGCGCATGGTCAAGGGACAGGAGCATCAGAACGAGTAGCAGCAGTCGGCGCATGGCGAGCAAGGCGCGAGAGCATTTCAAGCTCGGCGCGGACATGGTGATAGGGGCATTCCCAAGGGCCGGCCTTGGGGGTGGAGGGCAGGGGTCGCAGCTCGGCGTCGAGCATCTTGATCCAGTCGCCATGCTGGCGATCCACATGGTGCTGGCTGATGAACTGCCAACTGCGGTGTGCGGCCTGTGCAAAGCGGGCCTCGCCGCTGATCTCGAAGGCGTCCCAGTAGCCGACCATGGCTTCGGCCTGCACCCACCAGTGGCGCCGCGTGTCGGTGGCCTTGCCGCCAAACTCGCCCGCGCCCAGCATGCTGCCGTCGGGCGCCATGCCCGTGGCCAGCACGGCGTCGGCGATGGTGACAGCCAAGCTGCGCGCGCGGGCCAGGCGGGCGGGGTCGCCAAGCACCTCGGCGGCGCGCACCAGCAGCCAGCCGGATTCGATGTCGTGGCCCCAAGAGAGCAGGGGCGTCATGTTCTGCCAGTCGCGGGTGAAGAACTGGCCGAAGCAGCGGTCCTGCGGGCGCCAGAGCTTGTCCAGGAAGAGGTCGATCAGCTCGGCCAGGCGCTCGCGCACCCGGGCTTCCGGCCGCGCGCGGTAGAGCTCGGTGAAGGCCTCCATCACGTGCAGCAGGGTGTTGGTCGTCTTGGGGGCGGGGGGCTCGGCGTCCGACAGCTTCGCGCCGGGCAGCACCTGCCAGTCGCGCGTGCAGCCTTCGTAGTAGCCGCCCAGCTCAGGGTCGCGGGCGTGGGTGTCGATCAGCTCGAACAGCCGCCAGGCGGCCGCCAGGGCCTCAGGCTCCGGGCAGCTGACGAGGGCGTAGATGCCAAATGCCTGGGCGTAGGTCTGCTTGTGGTCCGCGATGGGGTGGCCCTCCGCATCGACCGACCAGAACAGGCCGCCGTGTTGGGCATCCGTCAGGCGTTGAAGCACCCAGCGCAACGCCTGTTGCACGCGCTGGCCACGCGCCTGACCAAGCTGGCGCGCCGCATTGCTGAAGCTCCAGAGCACCCGGGTGCCCAGGACGGCAGTGCGCGGGGCGTCCAGGAGGCGGCCATCCAGCTCTCGGCCACCAAGCAGGCGGCCTTGGGGGTCGAACATCTCGCCCTGCCACCAGGGCAGGACGTTGTCGGTCAGGTCGGCACGCACGCTGTGCGCCCAGGCCTGGGTATCGGTAGGGGTCATGGGTGAGTCAGGGGGGGGCAGGGCCCAGACGCTGTCGCGGGGGCGCGACGCCAGGGCGCGCAGTTTCGCGCTGGAACGACTTTCGAGAGACCGGTCGCAGGGTGGGCTGAGAGGGCGGATGCAGTCGCCGACGTTGGCTTGTGGACTCGCCGCGCCGCTTGGTGAGGTTGAGGGTGACCGCAACAAATAGTTCCGTTTACTAAACATCAGACAGAATTAGACGCCAGAACGGCAGTTTTGTGCGCGTCGATGCGCGTTTTCCCTGCAAGTAAAACCCCGAGGTGACCGAGGCTGAACGAGTGAACATACTGCTGGCAGCCTGGAAGCAGGAGCTTGATCCGTTCCTCGATCAAAAGTTGCGTAGATTGTTTAGATAAACACGGTTGTTGTGTTGCGTTGTTCTCCCCCTTATCGGTTGGCTGATTACAGCCTGTTTAGCTTTGTTGGGTCTGTGGAGCCTGGCGGCGCCGCTGCACGCCTGGGGCTGGGTGTTTCAGTGGGTTTCATGACTCGTTCTTGCGGGGCGCTGGATCCTGCGCGGTGGGTGGCGTCGTGACTGATCGTCAAATCGTGCCCCTGAACGAGGGGTGGCAACTGGCTGAGGCACCCGCGCGGGCTTCGGCGGCTGAGCTGGCGCGGTTGCCTGAATCGGCCTGGCTCAACGCCACGGTGCCGGGCTCCGCCCACGGCGCACTGCTGCGTGCGGGCCGCATCCCCGACCCTTTCTACGGCATGAACGAGCAGGCCGTGCAGTGGGTGGGGGACAAGACCTGGGTCTGGCGCCTGCGCTTTCGCGTCGACGCCGACTTCGAACCCCACGAGGACCTGGTGTTCCAGGGCCTCGATACCTATTGCGATGTGTGGCTGAACGGCGAGCTGCTGCTCAGCACCGACAACATGTTTGTGCCGCACCGCGTGGCTGTGCGGGACCGCCTGCGCGCAGGGCTCAATGAGCTGCTGCTGTGCTTCCATCCGGCGCTCGTGCGGGCGCGCGTGATCGAGGCAGCGCACGGCAAGCGCCATCTCTGGAACGGCGACAGTGCTCGCCTCTACGTGCGCAAGGCGCAGTACCACTTTGGGTGGGACTGGGGGCCTGTGCTGATGACGAGCGGGCCGTGGCTCCCGATCCAGAGGCAGCGCTACGGCACGCGGATTGATGATGTGCAATGCCGCCAACTGCACGCGACCGAAGCCGGGGGGCCGGTTCGCGTGCAGTTGCGGACGCGCTGGGCTGGTGATGCGCCCTCGAGGGTCTCGCACGAGTTGCTGGACCCCGAGGGCAGGCCGGTGGCTGCCGCCGATGTTTCGGCATCGTGCGGCGAAGCCAGCCTGACCGTCACCGAGCCCCGCTTGTGGTGGCCGCGTGGCATGGGGGAGCAAGCGCTCTATACCCTTGTCACGCGGCTGCATGCGGGCGACCAGGTGGTGGCCGTGGACCGCCGCCGTATCGGCTTGCGGACGCTGCGCCTGGTGCAGCAGCCCGTGGCGGGCGAGGCTGGCACCAGCTTCTTCTTCGAGGTGAACGGCCGCGAGGTCTTCATCGGCGGGGCCAACTGGATCCCGGACGACAACTTGCTGGAGCGCATCACGCCTGCGCGCTACCGCCAGCGCGTCGAGCAGGCGGTGGCCGGCAACATGAACATGCTGCGCGTCTGGGCCGGCGGCATCTACGAAGACGACGCCTTCTACGACGCTTGCGATGAACTGGGCGTGCTGGTCTGGCAGGACTTCCTCTTCGCCTGTGGGCTCTACCCCGCGCATGCGGAGTTCCAAGCCAGTGTTCGAGCTGAAGCCGAGGCGGCAGTGCGGCGCCTGCGCCACCGTGCCTGCTTGGCGCTGTGGTGCGGCAATAACGAGGACTACGCCATCGCCGAGTCCATCGGTGCCCACGGCCCGCAAGCGCCGTCTGGCCGCTTCCCGGCGCGCGTGATCTACGAGGAGTTGTTGCCCGCCGTTTGCGCCGCCCTCGACCCAGACCGTCCCTACTGGCCGGGCAGCCCGTATTCACCCAACGCCACTGGCATCACGCTCTCTTCGGACCCAACGGTGGGCGACCGCCACTCATGGGAAATCTGGCACCAGGCCATGCTGCCCTATCAGCGCTACGCCGATGTGCAATCGCGCTTTGTCAGCGAGTTCGGCATGCAGGCGCATCCGTCCCTGGCCTTGCTGGAGCGCACCTTGCCCGAGGCCGAGCGCTATCCCGAGAGCCGCACCATGGTCTGGCACAACAAGGCCGGCAGTGGGGCGCCAGACGGACACCGCCGCCTCGCGGTTTACGTGTCGGACAACCTGCGCGCCGCAACGTCGCTGGCCGGGCAGGTCTACGCGACCCAGTTCATCCAGGCGGAAGCCATGCGCGTGGCCTACCAGGACTTTCGCCGGCGCTGGCAGCGCCCCGGGGCACGCGCCGTTGGCGGCGCCCTGGTCTGGCAGCTCAACGATTGCTGGCCCGTCACCAGCTGGGCGCTCATCGATTCAGCCGGCGTCGTCAAGCCGGCCTGGCATGCGATACGCCGCGCCATGGCGCCGCTCGCGGTCGCTCTGCGGCAAGAGAAAAACTCACTTCGATTCACGGTGATGAATGCCGGCGCGACCCGCGAACTCGCCATGCGCTTCAAGGCCTTTGATCTGCAAGGTAACTGTCGTTTTGAGCAGACATTAGGGTGGACCGCAGACAGCGATGTCAGTGCTGATGGATGGATTGCGCTACCCGTTTCGGATATCACTGTCGTTGCTGAAGTTATTGCGACTGATGCCCGCACTAATTCCGAGATTTCGAGGGATTGCGCGTGGCCCGAGCCGTTCAAGTACCAGGATTTCTCGCTTGCGAGCCTCAGTTTTCACCGCTCTGATGAGGGCCTGAAAGTGAGTGCCACCGCACCTGTCAAGGGCCTGTGGTTGCTGTCCGAGGGCCTGGAGTTTGAAGACAACTTCATTGACCTTGTGCCTGGCGATGTTCGCCACATCGCCGTGCGTGGTGTTTGCCGGGCGCCGGTGGTCTGGACTGCTTTGGACCAATTGGGAGGAAAGGTGCCTGAAGCACTCATCCCTGGCGCCCCTTTCTCGCCGTGATCCCGTGCCCCGGGGTCACATCTTTCAACCTTGACTAGCTTTACCCAACCAGAGGATCCCCATGAGGAGACATTTCAAGCAGACGCTGCTGTCCCTGGCCGCAACGCACGTGGCCTTGACGGCTGGCGTCGCGTTCGCCCAGGCGCAGACAGGCGCAGCGGCTCCGGCCGCTGACAAGAGCTCACAGCAGCTCGAAACCGTGGTGGTGTCGGGGCGGCGTGCCGCACTCGCTACCGCGCAAAAGATCAAGCAGAACTCCGATGAAATCGTCGACTCGGTTGTCGCCGAAGAAATCGGCAAGCTGCCAGACCGTTCGGTCTCGGAAGTGCTGCAGCGCATCGTTGGCGCCACCATGTCGCGCGTGTCCGCGTCGAACGACCCGGTGCACTTCTCGGTCGAAGGCTCGGGCGTCAATATCCGTGGCCTGACCTACGTCAGCTCCACGCTGAATGGCCGCGAAACCTTCAGCGCCAACCAGGGCCGCACACTCGGTTTCGAGGACGTGCCGCCTGAACTGATGGCCGGCGTCGACGTGTACAAGAACCCGTCGGCCTCGCAGATCGAAGGCGCCATCGGCGGCTTGGTGAACCTGCGCACGGCCCTGCCGTTCGACTACTCGGGTTTCAAGGGTGCGATCTCGGTCGACGCCACGCGCGGCAGCCTGTCAGCCAAGACCAAGCCCAGCATCTCGGGCCTGCTGTCCAACACCTGGAACACGCCTGCCGGCAAGATCGGTCTGCTGATTGACGCCACGCATTCGCTCGGCGCCAGCCGGACCGACGGCCTGGTGCTGGACCCCTTCTACAAGGCCACGCCCGACGCCAAGAACTGGATTCCGAAGGCCATGTCCTGGAAGCAGCAGTTCTACAACCGCACGCGCGATGGCCTCTACGGCGCGGCGCAGTGGAAGAAGGACAGCATTGAATCCTCGCTGACCTTCTTCCGCTCCAAATACAAGTTCGACTGGAACGAGTACAACGTCAGCGCGCAGAACGACCCCTACAGCGTCGTCGTGCTTGACGGCACCTATGACGCCAACGGTGTGATGACCAAGGGCGTGCTGACCGGCAAGAAGGACGCCAACGGGAACTACACCGGCCTCGAAGTCGAGAACCAGACCCGCTTCTCGAAGCGTGCCTCGCAAACCGACGAATGGGCTTGGAAGATCTCTGGCCGGGTCAACGACAACCTGACCTTGAGCTCGGACCTGCAGTACATCAAGTCGAGTACTCAGAACTTTGATTCGACCGTGGGTACCGGCGTTCAACTGCCCAAGCAGACCGTGGACCTGACGGGTTCCATGCCGAAGCTGGTCTTTGACCAGGGCGACATGGCGATCATGAATGACCCGTCCAAGTACTACTGGTCCATGATGATGGACCACCTGGACAAGGGCAAGGGCACCCAAAAGGCATGGAAGGGTGATGCGCGCTGGATGTTCAACGACGACTCCGTCTTCCAGGACGTGACCGTCGGTGTGCGCCTGGCCAAGCGCGATGCCGAGACCGTCAACAGCAACCCCAATTACAACTGGGCGACCGTCACCCACGCGTGGCAGGTGGGCTGGAACATCAAGGATCTGGCCTATCTGCCGAAGTCTGATCTGCCGACATTCAAGAACACCTACAGCGGATTCATGAATGGCAAGGTCCAGCCTCCGAACCTGTATTTCCCGGCGGCGTCGGTGGCCTTCGGCTGGCCCGACAGCTACAACAAGCTGCACCAGCTCTATTTGAACGAGTGCGATGCGCTCGCGAAAACGGCAGGTTGGGACGGAGCTGGCTGCGCACAGCAAGCCAACAGCATTAAGGGCGGTGGCAAGTGGGCGGTCGCGACCTTCGGCACTGACCCGTCCGGCCGGAACACGCAATCGGAGACCACCACTGCCGCCTATGGGCAACTGCGGTTCTCCTTTGAGGACCATGGCCTCCCGATCGACGGCAATGTCGGTTTGCGCGTGGTCAGGACCCAGAACGATGCCGATGGCTACACCATCCTGCGGACCCAGCCGGCGCCTTCCGGGGCGACCGGCGTGGCAGTGCCTAAGCTGACGCCGTTTGAGAAGGCCGAGGTCTACAGCCAGAGCTTCACGGACTTCCTGCCGAGCTTGAACCTCAAGTACAAGGCGACGAAGGATCTGCAGTTCCGCTTCGCTGTGTCGCGCGCGCTGGCGCGCCCGCAGTTCGGCCAGATGCAGGCATACATCTCGATGGCCCAAGGCATTGAGCTGGATTCGAAGGTCGTCCCGCCAAACGTCAAGAAGGTCAACCTCAGCGGCTCCGGCAACGGCAACCCCTTCCTGAAGCCCATCACTTCCGACCAGGAAGACCTGACGGCTGAGTGGTACTTCGCGAAGAATGGCTCCCTGACGGCGGCCCTCTTCAACAAGAACCTGAAGAACATCATCGTCAACCAGGCATTCAACCGGACCATCAAGGACGACAACGGCCAGCCCGTCACGTTCGTGCTCAACGGCCCGGTCAATGGTGCCAAGGGCTATGCCCGTGGCATGGAGCTGGCCTATCAGCAGTATTTCGAGGGTCTCCCGGACGCCTTGCAAGGCCTCGGTCTGCAGGCGAACTACACCTTCGTGGACAGCAAGGTCAAGCGCTACAACGCGGTGTATACGGGCTTCTGCTCGCCGGGCGAAGGTCAAGAGAACTTCAACCTGTACATCAACGGTTGCGATACCGATGGCCGTTCGTTTGGCGACGTACCGCTCGACAACCTGTCACGCAACACCTTCAACATCGCGCTGCTGTATGACCAAGGCCCGGTGTCTGCCCGTATCGCCTACAACTGGCGTGGCAAGTACCTCTACGGCGTGGCGTTGAACTCCGACAACACGGGTCCGAACCAGACCAATGCGTTGGACACCAACCCGGGCAGTGCGACCTTCGGTCAGCACAACCTGCCGGTGGGCCTGCCGTTGTGGGCAGATGGTTATGGCCAGCTTGATGCCGGTATCCACCTGAAGATCGGCAGCAATATGTCGGTCGGTCTGGAAGCCAGCAACCTGCTGAACAAGACCTACAAGCAGATCATGCAGCAGCACATCGGCATGATCGGCCACAACTACTTCACGTCGGGTCGCACCCTCAAGATCAACGCGCAATACAACTTCTGAGTTCCACACGTGGCAAGGCCGGTCGCCGGCCTTGTCAGGACTCATGAAGAAAGGGCACCGCTTGCGGTGCCCTTTTTCTTTCTAAGCTCGCAAATAGGGGCGTCTACATCTTGGGTGCTTGGCAGTAGTGCCGGATGAACTCCGAGTGCTCTGGCATCACGGAAACGCAGTTGGCAATGGTGTCGGACACGCCCTTGAGGTAGTTCACCGTGTCTTCGAGCCCTTGTAGCTCGGTGAGGGCCAGCCAGCGCTTGGGGCGCAGGTTCTGGCCTTCCATCACCTCGAACCAACTCGGTTCGCGGAACAGGTCGGTGTCGACGTAGACCAGGCGCCCGCTCGCAGCGTAGAGGGCCATACGCCAGCGCAGGCCTTCGGGCACGGCCATGTTGGCGCAGGCCTGCCAAAAGCCGCCGTCCTCGCGCTGGTTCAGGTGGTAGTGCAGCACGATGAAGTCCCGCACCGATTCATAGCGCTGGCGGCTCTGGCGGTTGTACTCGGCGATCTCTACGGGGTCGAAGCCGCTGTGCGGGAAGGCCTCGATCAGCCCGGCGACTCCCATCTGTACGAGGTGTAGCGCGGTGGACTCCAGCGGCTCCACAAAGCCGGCCGACATGCCGATGGCGACGACATTGCGCGTCCAGGCGTCTTTGCGCATGCCAGTTTTGAAGCGAATCAGCCGCGGGTCAGCGAGGGCTGGCGCGTCGAGATTGCGCAGCAGTACGGCAGCGGCTTCGTCGTCGCTCATGTGCTGGCTTGAATAGACGTGGCCGTTGCCCACGCGGTGCTGCAGCGGGATGCGCCACTGCCAGCCGGCGCTGTGGGCGGTGGAGCGCGTGTAAGGCAGCAGCGGCTTCGTGCTCTCACTGGGTACCGCCCACGCGCGGTCGCAAGGCAGCCAGTGGCTCCAGTCCTCGAAGCCCACGCCTAGCGCCTTGTCGGCCAGCAGGCCGGCAAAGCCGGAGCAATCGAGGAAGAGGTCGCCCTCCACCATTTCGCCACTCTCCATCTGCACCGCGCGCACATGGCCGTGTGTAGGCCCAGGCGCCTCGTCAAGCAGCACGCGCACCACCTTGCCTTCGGTGCGGCGCACGCCGCGCCGCTCGCTCAGCGCGCGCAGGTGCCGGGCATAGAGGCTGGCATCAAAGTGGTAGGCATATGCCAGGTCCGCCAATGGCGAGTTCTGCATTTCCGGCTTCGGCAGCATGAAGCGGTTGGCCTTGGCAGCCATGCTGGAGACGACGTAGGCATCGATCGGCTCTGCCCGGCCCAGTGCGCGCAAGCGCAGCCAGTATTGGGTGAAGTCCACCGGCCACAGCGGCTTGCCGACGCGACCGAAGCCGTGGAAATAGCGCTCACCCACTCGGCCCCAGTTGACGAACTCAATGCCGAGCTTGAACGTTCCTTGCGTGGCCTTCAGGAAGGTGGCTTCGTCGAGCTGGGCCAGGCCGTTGAACATCTTGATCAGCGGGATGGTTGCCTCACCCACGCCGATGATGCCGATCTCCTCGGACTCGACGAGGCGGATCTCGTAAGGTGGCTTCAGCACGGCGCTCAACGCTGCGGCTGACATCCAGCCTGCGGCGCCGCCGCCCACGATGACGACACGGCGCAGAGGCTTGGCAGTGTTTTCCATGGAAACAGCTAGAAAATTTTCGATGCCGCCAGTCTAGGCAGACCCGAGCGGCACGTCATGGGCGCTATCCCGCGGCGCGGGCGACAGCGTGGCGCAGGAAGGTGTCGTGATCGGGCATGCCGGCCGTGATGCTCGCGAGCGCCTCACGCCGCTGCCGCAGGTATTGCAGCGCCATTGCCTCCGGCACCTCTTGCATCCACGGGCTCGCGCGTTTAGGCCAATGCCCCATGCCCGCAAAGATCGCCAGCCAGCTGGTGCGGTCAAAGCCTTCGTCGTCGTAGCCCACGAGCACGCCGGTTTCACGCCAAGTGTGAATCTTGTAGGCCAGCGATTCAGGCAGTTCGAGTGCGGCCATGTAGCGCCACAGCTCGCTGTCGCGGCGTTCGGTCAGGCAGTAGTGCAGGATGATGAAGTCGCGGATGCGCCGGTACTGGCGCACTTGTTGATCGCTGAAGGCCGCAGCCGCATCCGGCGTAGCGCCACCAGGTTGCAGCAAGAGCGGGATCAGGCGGCCCAGTGCGTTGTGGACCAGGAAGATCGCCGTGGACTCCAGCGGCTCCAGAAACCCTGCGGCCAGGCCCAGGCCCACCACGTTGTGCGACCAGAGTTGCGCGCGATGGCCGGTGGTGAAACGCAGCAAGCGCGGCTCGGCCAGTGCCTTGCCATCGACCTGCGCCAGCAACTGCTCGCGAGCCCGGTCCTCGTCGATGAACTTGCTCGCGAACACATGGCCATGGCCGCAGCGTTCGCGCAGCGGGATGCGCCAGGTCCAGCCCGCCTCCTGTGCGGTGGAGCGGGTGTACGGCGTCAAAGTCCCCTCGGGCCGTTCGGCCGGTACGGCCCAGGCGCGGTCCACGGGCAGCCAGTGGCTGAAGTCCACAAAGGGCACGCCCAGCGTTTTGCCCAGCAGCACGGAGGCAAAGCCCGAGCAGTCCACGAAGAAGTCGCCGGCCACCTCGCGGCCATCGGCCAGCTTCAGGTAGGCCACGCGGCCATCGGGGTGCCGCGCCACATCGACCACCTTGCCCTCGATCCGACGCGCGCCGCGCCGCTCGGCGAGGCGACGCAGGAAGCCGGCATAGAGCACGGCATCGAAGTGGTAGGCGCAATCAAAGCGTGCCGTGATTGCGTCGCCCTCGGTATCAGGCAGGCGGAAGCGGCCTTCGCGGGCCATCACTGTGGGCAGGCAGTGATCACCCAACTGGCCACCCAGCCGCGCCTGCACGCGGTGGTACTGGCCCCACAGCGCCATCGGGCCGTCAAGCGGCCCAAAGTCACCGAAGGTGTGGAAGTAGTGCTCGCCCTTGACACGCCAGTCCACGAACTGGATGCCGAGCTTGAAGCTGCCTTGCGTGGCGGCCAGCATCTCGGCCTCGTCGATGCCCAGCAGGCGATTGAAGGCGCGGATAGACGGGAAGGTCGCCTCACCAACACCGATGATGCCCAGCTCTTCGGACTCGACCAGTTCCACCTGCGCACCCGGCATACCGGTGGTGAAGGCGGCGGCCGCCATCCAGCCGGTGGATCCGCCGCCGAGGATGACGATGCGTCGAGGGGTCATGCGCACTACTCCGGAAGTTGCAGCTGCGGATTCTCTTCGCGCTCGGTGCTGGCGGCGCTCAGGGCTTGCCTGTGCGTGTTGCGATGAGCAGTGCCGGCACGCCAAGCTCGGTAGTGATCCTCTGCCGCTGCACGGCCAGTGTGGGCATGCTTCAACCCATGAACACCACCGCCACCGTCGCCGCTGATCGCGTTCCTCTGCCCCAGAAGGTCGGCTATGGCCTCGGCAGCTTCATCGACATGTGGGGCCACTGGCTCTACCAGTCGCTGGTCTTCCATGTGTTCAACGTCTTCCTCGGTGTGGCGCCGGGCTTGATCTCGACGGCGCTGATGGTGAAGACGCTGGTGGACGCCGGCAGTGACGCGATCTTTGGCTGGCTCTCAGACAACACGCGGACCCGCTTTGGCCGCCGCCGTCCCTTCATCCTGGTGGGCGGCATCCTGGCCGGCATCGGCCTGCCGTTGATGTTTGCCGTGGGGCGTGACTGGACCGAGGGGCAGTACTTTGCTTTCCTGCTCGTCTCCACCTGCCTGTACGTGCCCTTGATGAGCTGCTTCTACATGCCCTGGAACAGCCTTGGGGCCGAGCTCACGCCGGACTATCACGAGCGCACCAGCGTGCAGGCCGTGAAGAGCGCGATCCAGAAGATCCCCGAGCTGGCGATGTTTGTGGCCGCGCAGTTCACCACGCTGGCCGTCTTCAACGACGCCTCCGGCAAGCCCGACATCCTGCGCGGCGCGCAGGTCTATTGCTCGCTGCTCGGGGCGGTGATGGTGGCGGTGTCCATCGCCATCTTCCTGCTGACGCGTGAGCGCTACTACGAGAAGTTTGTGCGCCAGACGCAGGCGCCCGTGCCCTTCAAGGACACGCTCTACCGCACGCTGCAGAACCGGCCCTTCCGGTTCATGCTGGGCACCATGCTGACCTATGGCCTGGCCACGTCGATGGTGGGCACGCTGGGCTACTACGCCACGCTCTACTACGTCTGCCAGGGCGACGTGGCCCTGGGCACGCAATGGAACTCAGGCATGGGGATGGCGGGCATGGTGATGGGCCTGATGGGCATTCCCTTTGCGGCCGGTGTGGCCAAGCGCGTGGGCAAGCGCAATGCCATTCGCGTGATGCTCATACTGGCCGTTGGCGCCTTCATCGGTGACTGGTGGTTCTACAACCCCAGCTACCCGGCGCTGCAACTGCTGGCCAGCGGCTGCACGGCCTTCACCTCCGCTGGCTTCTGGACCCTGTTCGGCTCCACCATGGCCGACGTCTTCGACACCGACGAGTTGGAGACCGGTCAGCGCCGCGAGGGCTCGTTCTCGGCCTGCCAGTCGTGGATCTTCAAGCTGGCCATCGCGCTGGGGAATGGCGGCTCGGGCTGGGTGCTGCAGCTCACCGGCTTCGACTCGAAGTTGCCCGTGCAGAGCCCCGACTCGCTCTTCATGATCCGGGTGCTGCTGTCGGGCATCCCGGTGGCAGGCATCCTGGTGGCCATCTACTTCATCTCACGGGTGCCCCTGACCGAAGAGGGCATGCGCGAGACCCGCCGCCAGTTGGAGGCGCGGCGCGGCGCGGTCTGATCAAGCGGGCCTGGTCCAGAGGGCGCGAAAAACCGCCTCCACGTCTGCTGCAGTGTGCGGGCGGTTGTCGCCCAGCCACCAGGCAATCAGTTCAAACAGCGCAGCCGCTTGTGCCCGCGCCCGAGCGGCGGCGCGCCAGTCGCGCGCCGTGCTGTTCGGCGTGTTGCTGGGCGTGTTGCTGGGCGCGCTGTTCGGTGTGCAGGCCGAGCGCTCGAAGAGCGAGACCAGCATGTCCCGAAAGCGCTCGTGCACGAACAGCGCCGAGCGGCGCCCCACCAGCGCAGCCACCAGTTCACGGTTCTCGTCTACATGAGCCAGCAGCCCGGGCAGAAAGGCAAAGACCTGCTCGGCGTCGGTGGGCGCCATGCTGATCAGGCCCTGACCCAAGCCAGCGAGGCTCTCGGTCAGGAGGGTCTCCTTGTTCGGGAAGTGCTGGTAGAAGGTGGAACGCCCCACGTCAGCGCGCTCGCACAGAGCCTGCACGTCGACAGCGTCCCAGCCGCGCTCGGTCATGAGGGCGAGCAGGGCGTCGCGTAGCGCATCACGCGTGCGCCGCACTCGGCGGTCTTTCCCGGGCTGTGTCTGGGGAGCAAGCATCTAGATCTTGGGCACTCGGCGGGCCAATGTCTGCAAACGGACAGGCACGGTGCAGTCATGCTGGGCAAGTGGCGCCGGGCTCGGAATGATCCGCACGCACTGCCGCACGGTCGCTGGCAGGCAGGGATTGTGGGGGCCATTTTGGAAGGTTCGGACGACAAGGGTCGCGCTGCGGCGCGTCATGGGGTGCGTCATGGGGTGCGCTCGCGGGTGTGCTTCCTTGGGGCGATGGTGGGGCTTGCGGCTTTGTGCCCGGCCTTGGCAGCAGATCTGACGCTGAAGGTCGATGGGGTCGCCCAGGCGCAAGGGCAGATCGTGGCGCGGCTCTTCGTGCCGGGTGATGCGCTCGACGGCCCTGCCCGGGCTGTGGTGTCGGCACCGGCCGTGGCCGGGACAGTCACGCTGGTCTTCCAAGGCATCGCAGCGGGCCGGTATGCCTACTTCGTCTTCCACGATCTCAACGGCAACGGTGTCCTGGACCACAACCTGATCCGATGGCCCACCGAGCCCCTGGGGTTCTCGGCGGGCTTCAAGCTTGGGCTGCTGTCCGGTAAACCGGATTCGTACAAGCTGGCATTCAGCCTGACCGAGGCCGACGCCGAACAGCGCGTGGAGCTGCAATGAAGCCCACGCCTCGCATCGTTCAATTCGGGCTCTACCCCACGTTGCTGGCCGGCGTGTTGGCGGCCTGGCTGGCCAGCCGTGAGTGGGGCTGGAACCTGAGCACCGTCTTCGCATGGATGGCAGGCTTGCGCCTGGCGGCGCTGTTCTTCGCCGAATGGCGCTGGCCGGCACGGCAGAGCTGGCGCATGAACTGGGCCAGCTTCCGGCGCGACCTGAAATACGTCCTGGTCAACGGCAGCGCCGCCGGCCTGTTCAAGTGGGCCAGCCTTTGGTGGGCGGTGGACGCGGCTGGTGGCCGCCAGGGCGGCA
This sequence comes from Roseateles paludis, assembly GCF_039872745.1. NCBI lineage: Bacteria > Pseudomonadati > Pseudomonadota > Betaproteobacteria > Burkholderiales > Sphaerotilaceae > Roseateles > Roseateles paludis. The sequence goes on from NZ_JBDPZD010000003.1 coordinate 23,949, forward strand.
TCCAGGGCTGGCCGCTGGCGGTGCAGGTCGTCGTGCTCATCCTGGCCTTCGAGTTCCCGCAGTACTGGTTCCACCGCCTCAGCCACGAGGGGCGCGGTGCGATCGGTGCCTGGCTGTGGCGCATGCATGTGGCCCACCACCTGCCGGACCGGGTCTATCTGCTGATGCACGTGGTGGGCCACCCGATCAATCTGCTGATCTCGCTGGCCATCATCCAACTGCCCGCCTGGTGCTTCGGCGCGAGCCAGGAAGCGGTCTTCCTGTTCGGCGCGCTGATGAGCCTGCAGGGCCTGGTGTCGCACTTCAACGTGGACTTGAAGGCGGGGCTCTTCAACTACCTGCTGGTGGGGGCCGAGCTGCACCGTTTCCACCACAGCGCCGCCATGGACGAGGCGAAGAACTTTGGCGTGCTCACGCCTTTCTGGGACCTGGTGTTCGGCACCTTCCGCTACGACCCCCGGCGCCTCCCGGCTGCGCTGGGGGTGGAGCACCCCGAGGACTATCCGGCCAGCCCAGACATCCTCGGCGTGCTTGCCCTGCCGCTGCGCGGCTCAGTGCCCAGCGGGGGGTGAGCTTTCGTCGTCGTCGGACGCCTTCTGCGGGAAGGGCGCCAGGAAGGCCAGGATCACCGGCGGGATCGAGAACACCAGCACCCAGCCGAAGAAGCTGTTGTAGCTGTGGTTGACGCCCGACCACAGCCAGCTGCTCACGGTGCCCGTGCCCCACTTGGTCAGCGCCATCACGCCGGTGGCCATGGCGTAGTGCGTCATCTTGAAGGGGCCCGGCGCCACCTGCTGCATCATGTACAGCATGTGGCCCACCGAGCCCATACCGAAGCCAAACTTCTCGATGGAGACGATGGTGCCGATGACCCAGGGGTCGGTGGGCATGGTCTGGGCCAGGTAGAAGTAGGTGAGGTGCGGGATGTTGAGCACCAGCGCCAGGATGAAGAAGGCCCGCGGCAGGGTCATCTTGGCGGCCAGGAAGCCGCCGAGGAAGGCGCCGGCGATGAAGGAGATGGTGCCCACACTGCCGTTGATGTGGCCCAGCGCTTCATTGCCCAGGGCCAGGCCACCAAGCTCACGCGCATCGAGCAGGAACAGCGGACCGAACTTCTCGATGAAGCCCTCGCCAAAGCGGTAGAAAAAGATGACGGCCAGCATCATCCAGATCTGCGGCTTCTGGAAGAAGCTGATCCAGGACTCCTTCATCGCCGTCCAGCCGGCGGCCATGCCTTCGCCCTTGAGTGTCGAAGGCCCGCCCGGCGGCAGCGCGCGCAGGTGCCACACGCCAAAGAGCGCCATCGAGGCCGCCGCCATGCACACCACGATGACCCAGCACTGCACCCAGGGCAGGCCGTGGGCGTTGTGCAGCCAGCCGGTGAGCGACACGAAGAGGCCCGAGCCGATGACCGCGCCCATGTTCCAGCACATGCCCTGCAGGCCCGAGTAGCGGGCCTGGTCGCGCAGGTTGACCGTGGTCATGAAGACGCCGTCCGCCACCGTGTCCTGCGTGGCCGAGGCAAAGCCAGTGATCCAGAAGAAGGCCAGCGACAGGCGGAAGAAATCGTCCAGCGGCAGGCACAGCGCCACGAGGCCGAGCGACGCGGCCATCAGGAACTCCATCGAGATGACCCACCAGCGCTTGGTCTTGAAGGGCTCCAGCAACGGCGCCCACAACGGCTTGAGCACCCAGGGCAGGTACATCTGCGAGGTGTAGAGCGCGATGTCCTCGTTGGACACGCCCATGTTCTTGTAGATGATGGCCGCAACCACCCCCACCATCACATTGGGCAGGCCCATGGCCAGGTAGAGCGTGGGCACCCAGGTCAGCGGGTGGCGGAAGGAGACGGCGTTCTGAGTCACGGGCTTACTTCTTCTCGGAAGGTGGGGTGAGGGCTTCGAGCGCGGCGGACACATAGACGAGAGGCGCGTTCCAGTTGATCGCGATCTCGTTGCTGGCAAAGCTGCAGAGGTGGTCCAGGTAAGCCTTGGCCACCTCGGTGGAGGGGTAGGGCGGGCACTGGGCCTTGTCCTGCAGATTGGGGTTGGGGCCGCCCACCAGGAAGCCCGGCACCGCCTTGCCATAGCCGCCCGAGGGGCGGTGGTGGGGGTTCTTGGCGGGGTTGGACCCCAAGCCCGTGACCTGCGAGATGTTGGTCGCGTTGCGGCCCAGCACGTAGTCGAGCGCGGCCTGGGCAGCGTCCAGCATGCGGCGCTCGCCCGTCAGCTCGTAGCCCTGCAGCAGCATCATGGCCTGGTTCATCACCACGGCATTGCTGCCCCAGACGAAGTCGCTGCGGCGCAGCGTGGTGCGGTAGGGCGAGGTCTGCCAGTCGTCGGCCAGCTCCTGGGCCAGGGCGGTGATGCGGGTGGGCACCAGCTTGGCCAGCGAGAAGGGGCCGGGCGCGTCGGGCAGCAGGCTGCGGTGATGGGCCAGGGTCATCCACCCGAGCGCGGCCACCTCGTTCCAGGACGGCACCAGCAGCTTGGGCGGCAGTTGCTGCGGCGCCGGCAGGTAGCTCGCGTCGCCCGTGCTCACGAAGAGCTCGGCAGCGGCCCACACGAATTCATCGCGCAGGTCTTCGTCGCCATAGGCGCCGGTGCGCACATCGGCCGGCTGGCGGTAGCGCACGTCGGGGTGGGCCTTGGCCCAGGCCCAGGCGTTCTGCGCGGCCTTCAGCGCGCGGGCCGAGAGGCCGGGCCGCTGCGCTTCAAAGGCCTTGAATACGCGGCTGGCCTGCGCCATCACCGCCGCAAAGTCGAGCGCGGCGGCCGTCGTCTTCATGACGACGTAGCGTTCAGTCTTGCTGTGATGCGGCAGCTGCATGCCGTCGAAGCGCAGGTCCGTCAGCTTGTGATAGACCCCGCCGTCGTCGGGGTCCTGCATGGTCAGCATCCAGTCGAGGTTCCAGAGCACCTCGTTCAGCAGGTCGGGCAGACCATTGCCGGTCTCGGGAATGTTCAGCGCCAGCTTCTGGAAGTAGGCCGGGTGATGCTCGTACGCTGCCAGCAGCGTGTAGACCGTGATGCCCGAGTTGACGATGTACTTGTTGTAGTCGCCCGCGTCGTACCAGCCCTTGGGCGACGAGATCAGGTCACCCTCCTTGCGCTTGGGGCCGGCGGCCGAGGCATGGATGCGCACCACGGTGTCCGGGTGCCCGGCAGGCCGCGCAAACTCGCCCGCGTGCTCGGGCTTGAGTTCGATGCTGGCGCGGTTCAGGTAGTACGCGCGGACCGCAGCACGGGTGACCGCTTCGTATGCGGTGTCCGAAATCGAGAACGGCGCTGAATCGGGCAAGCCGGCCACCCGCAACTGGTAGCTGCCCGGCGCGCGCAAGGCCCCAAAGTCGGCCAGGCGCACCGCCTCCTTGGACAGCGGCCACTCCGCAGCCGCGCCCAGCGTGCCGGTGAACACCGTCTTGCCGGTGCGCGCGTCGACGACGGAAAAGCCGTCAGCCTGCGCCGGCGCGGGGCTGCTCAACGCCGCCCACTTGGCGCCGCCTGGCAGATATCCGACCTGGTTGAGTTGAAGCGAGGGGCTTGGCTTGTCGGCAGCGGAGGCAGAAGCCAGCAGCGCCAGGGCGGCAGCACTAGCGGCAAGCCATGGGGCGATTTGGAAGGCGGGTGTGGGGCGATGCATCAGTGGTATTGGAGGTTCAGAGCGGCCTGCTGGGCAGTCTAGGGACTGCCGCCCTGGAATGCATGGGCGCTATCCCGCAACGCTGAGTGCAGCCCAAAGAAACAGCAGCGACGAAGGCGCTTGTTTAGGGCCTGTTAACACTACGGCAATGGGTCGCGTTGTGTTCAAAACAGCTGCAGGCAAGGCGCAAACCGCAAGTCGGGGTCGGCCCCCGACGAGGATTTGCAACGCCGCCAGCGGTTGTTTTGATCACAACCCTCCGGGAAGGCCCGCCACCGGGGGCCACTCGGCGTTGCGCCTCTGGCCCGCACGCGAGTGCGGGCGGCGAGCCGCGCCTTGATTGGCCCCCGGTGGCGGGCCTTCGCGACCCATTGCCGTAGTGTTAACAGGCCCTAGTCGCCAGTTGGCGCGGGCGCCACGCCGAGCAGCTGATGCAGCCTGGGGCTCGTGGTCGTGTACTGCAGCAGCACCCGCTTGCCCGGGAACACGGTCTCCACCGCCGCAAAGGCCGCCAGCGTCGCCTCGTGGAAGCCGCAGACCAGCAGCTTGCGCTTGCCCGGGTAGGTGTTGACGTCGCCCACCGCAAAGATGCCCGGCTCGCTGGTCTCGAAGCGGGCCGGGTCCACGCTGAGCAACTTGTGCTCCATGGCCAGGCCCCAGTTCGCAATGGGCCCGAGCTTGGGCGAGAGGCCCAGGCAGGCGATCACGTCGGTGCAGGGCAGGTCCACCTCGGCGCCTTCGGGCGTGGCCAGGCGCAGGTGGCTCAGTTGGCCGTCAAGGCCCTGGAAGCCGATGGGCTGCCCGGCCACGAAGCGCAGCGTGCCGGCCTCGCGCAGGGTCTGCAGGGCGGCCAGATCGGCCGGCTCGGCGCGCAGGGCATCGCGGCGGTGGACCAGGGTCACGCTGGCGGCAGGCGCCGGGCCGGTGGCCAGGGTCAGCGCCCAGCGCACGGCGGGGGCGTCCCCACCCAGCACGATCATCTGTCGGCCGACAAAGCGCGCGGCCTCGGTGGGCCGGTAGTGCAGAGAGCGGCCCTCGAAGGGCTCGATGCCCTCCAGCCGCAGGCGCCGGGGCTGGAAGCTGCCGACGCCGCCGGCGATGAAGACAGTCTTGCTCAGCAGGCGTGTGCCGCTGGCCGTCTCGACCCGCCAACGCCCATCCGCCTCGCGGCTGAGCTGACTGACTTCCTGGCCGAGGTGGAACTCCGGCGCAAAGGGCCGGGCCTGCTGCAGCAATCGGTCCGCCAGCTCTTGACCCGTGCAGACAGGCAGGCCAGGGACGTCGTAGATGGGCTTGTCGGGGTAGAGCTCGACGCACTGGCCGCCCGCATGGGGCAGGCTGTCGATGACGTGGGCGCGGATCTCTTGCAGACCGAGCTGAAAGACCTGGAACAGCCCGACCGGGCCCGCGCCGATAACAACGGCGTCGGTTTCGATCAGTGGCTGTCCATTCATGGGCGGACTCTGCAGGTGAGTTTGGGGCCGAGCGCCGGGCCGCCCCAAGCCGGCCCGATTGCGATGGCGCGCGGCTCGATGCCGCTCGCCATCTCGTCCCCTCGGGGGACCGGCCAGGCTCGCACGCGTTCAGCGCTGCGCGTCTGGACGAGGGGCCGTCAGGTTCAGCGGATCAATTCGCCAAGCTTGCCGGTCTTGTCCTTCCAGTCATCAGCGTCGGGCAGTGCCGCCTTGCGCTTGGTGATGGAGGGCCACTTCTTGGACAGGTCGGCGTTGAGCTTGATCATGTGCTGCTGGTCGCCGGTCACGTCCTCCTCGGGCACGATGGCGTTCACCGGGCACTCGGGGATGCAGACCGCGCAGTCGATGCACTCGTCGGGGTCGATGGAGAGGAAGTTGGGGCCTTCGCGGAAGCAGTCCACGGGGCAGACATCGACGCAATCGGTGTACTTGCAGCGGATGCAGGCTTCGGTGACGACGTGGGTCATGGTGAACGGTCGGGAGGTCGGGGGTGGATGGAGTCGCCCTGGCTTGGGGCGAAAGCTGAATTCTAGGCGGCGCGCTCGGGTTTGCCCGGGGCGGGGTTGCTGCACAGGGGTGATCCGCCGGCGCCAACGACGACGATGGTCGGCCGCTCAGCATGCTGGGCGGCGGCCTCGGCGAGCTGGGCCACCAGGTGCTCGCTGCTCAGCGCATCGGGCCGCCCGGCGTGCGAGACGACCAGGGCCGGTGTGTCGGCCGGCCAGCCAGCCCGCTGCAGCAAGGTCGCCAATTCGGGCAGTTGGCGGCCGGCCATGTAGAAGACTTCGGTGTCCGCCGTGTTGGCCGCGCGCAATTGGCCGGCTTCGGTCATGGCGGTCGAGAGGCTGACGGTGCGCCCGCGCCCGCGCCGTGTGAGCGGGCGCTGGGCTTGCGCGGCGGCGGCAAGGGCGGCGGTGACGCCAGGGATGACCTCGCAGTCCAGCCCGGCTTCTGCCAGCGCGATCAGCTCTTCTTCCAGCCGCCCGAAGACGCTGGCGTCGCCGCCCTTGAGCCGCACCACCACGCCGTGCTGGCGTGCGGTTTCGACCAGCAGGGCGTTGATCTCGCTCTGCTTGGCCGAATGCTCGAAGCCGCGCTTGCCGACATTGACCCAGCGCGCGTGCGGGGCATAGCTGCGCAGCTCGGCGTCGGCCAGGGCGTCGTAGAGCACGACTTCGGCGTCGGCCAGCGCGCGGGCGCCACGCACGGTGATGAGGTCGGCACTGCCCGGGCCGGCGCTGACGAAGAGAACCTTGCCCACGCTGGTCCGCGCCTTACCAGTCTTCCTCGGTCGTGACCGGGGCTGCGTCCACGAGCAGGGCACCGCTGGTGCGATGGCTGGCCGGGTCGACGACGATCAGCGCGCCGCCGACGCGGTTGCTGGTGAAGGGCTCGACGGGCAGCTCGTGCTGCACTTCCATCGTGACCTTGCCGATGGCATTGACCGGCAGCTCGTGGGCCTCGCGGGTGGCCAGGCTGTGGATGTCGAGCACCGAGTCGATGCTGCTGATGCGGGCCTGGACCCAGCGGTTGCCGTGGCGCACCCAGTACTTGCGGCCGGGCTTGGCGGGCTCGGTGTCGAGCCAGGCGAGCGTAGCCGGGAACTGGCGGGTGGCGCTCGCAGAGCCGGGGGTGACGATCCAGTCGCCGCGGCTCACGTCGAGCTGGCGGTCGAGCACCAGGCCTGCTGAGGTACCGGCGGCGGCTGCACCCACCACCTCGCTTGCCACGCGAACTTCGGCAACGATGGCGGTCTGGCGGGAGGGCAGCACCTCGATGGTGTCGCCGGCCTTGACGGCGCCGTGCGCAATGCGGCCCCACAGCACGCGCGGCTGGAAGCCGGTGCCCGAGCTCTGGTAGGCGTCCTTCTGCACGTACTGCACGGGCAGCGACAGCGGGGCGTCGGCGCGCTCCTGCAGCGTGGGCAGGCGTTCCAGCACTTGCAGCAGGGACTCGCCCTGCCACCAGTCCGAGGCCAGCGGCTGGGTCACGTTGTCACCGCGCAGCGCGCTCACCGGGATGGTGGCGACAACGTTGAGACCGGCTGCCTTGGCAAAGGCTTCGAGCGCGGTCTTGACCTTGGCAAAGCCGGGGCCGGGGTTGTCCAGCGCGTCGATCTTGTTGACCGCGAACACGATGCTTGGCACGCGCAGCAGGTGCGCCAGCAGGCTGTGGCGGCGCGTTTGCGGCAGCAGCTCGACGTCGTCCTGGCTCAGGTCCAGCTTGGTCACGTCGACCAGCACCACGGCGGCATCACTGCCGGCGGCGGCGGTGACCATGTTGCGGGTGTACTGCTCGTGGCCCGGGGCGTCGGCAATGATGAACTTGCGCGTGCGGGTCGCGAAGTAGCGGTAGGCCACGTCGATGGTGATGCCTTGCTCGCGCTCGGCCTCCAGGCCGTCGGTCAGCAGGGACAGATCGATGGGGCTGCCGGCCGCGCGGCGCTCCAGGGTGTCGAGCTGGTCAGCAAGGATGGCCTGGCTGTCGAACAGCAGGCGGCCGATCAGGGTGGACTTGCCGTCGTCAACCGAACCGGCGGTGAGGAATCTCAAGGCTTGCATCAGAAATAGCCTTCCTTCTTGCGCTTTTCCATGGAGGCTTCGCTGGTGCGGTCGTCCATCCGGGTGGCACCGCGTTCGCTCACGGTGACGGTCAGGGTCTCGGCCACCACATCGATGGCGTTGCGGGCCGGGCTCTCGACCGGGCAGGTGCAGGTCATGTCGCCCACGGTGCGGAAGCGCACCTCCACGGTCTCAACCGTCTCGCCTTCGAGCGGCGGGGTCACGTCGGTCAAGGGCACCAGCAGGCCCTTGCGGCGCATTACCTGGCGCTGGTGCGCGAAGTACATCGGCGGCAGCGGGATGTTCTCGCGGGCGATGTAGAGCCAGACGTCGAGCTCGGTCCAGTTGCTGATGGGGAAGCAGCGGAAGTGCTCGCCCGGGCGGATGCGGGTGTTGAACAGGGTCCACAGCTCGGGCCGCTGCTCCTTGGGCTGCCATTGGCCGAAGGAATCGCGGTGGCTGAAGATGCGCTCCTTGGCGCGGGCCTTCTCTTCATCACGGCGGGCGCCGCCGATGAGGGCATCGAACTTGTGCTCCTCGATGGTCTCCAGCAGGGTCACCGTCTGGTGGCCGTTGCGGCTCTCAAGCGGGTGCGCCAGGCGGATGGTGCCCTTGGCGATGGAGTCTTCGAGGTGGCCGACGACCAGGCGCTCTTCCATCTCGGCCACGCGCTGGTCACGGAAGGTGATGACCTCGGGGAAGTTGTGGCCGGTGTCGATGTGCACCAGAGGGAAGGGCAGGCTGCCCTTGAAGCCGCTCGGGTGCGATGCGTCCCTGAGCTTGAAGGCCTTCTCCGCAAGGCGCAGCACCACGCAGGAGTCCTTGCCGCCCGAGAAGAGCAGGGCCGGGCGCTCGAAGCTGGCCGCGACCTCGCGCAGGATGAAGATGGCCTCTTCTTCGAGGGCATCCAGATGGGCGTGATCGACGTCGGCGATCAGTTGTTCGGGTTTCAAAGCAGCATTCATGTTTTGACGTGCAGACCGCACTCCTTGGAACTCTCTTCCCACCACCAGCGGCCGGCGCGGAAGTCCTCACCCACGGCGATGGCGCGGGTGCAGGGCGCGCAGCCAATGGACGGCATGAACTCGTCATGCAACGGGTTGTAGGGCACCTTGAACTTCTCGACGTAGGCCCAGACCTCGGCCCAGGTCCAGTCGGCGATGGGGCTGAGCTTGCGCCGCCCCTGGCCGTCGTCCTCGTCAAAGGCGACCTCGGCGCGGGCGCCGGATTGCTCGCGGCGCAGGCCGGTGATCCAGGCACTGCGGCCGGCCAGCATGCGCGAGAGCGGCTCCATCTTGCGCAGGCCGCAGCAGGCCTTGCGCAGCTCGATGGACTTGCGCATCGCGTCATCGCCCTCGCGGCGAACGAACTCGATCACCGCCTCTTGCACCGGGCTGAAGATGGCGACTTCAAGGCCATAGATCTCGCGGATGCGCGGCACCAGGGCCAGGGTCTCGGCATGCAGGCGGCCGGTGTCCAGCGTGGCGATGGCGATGGGCAGTTGGGCGCGGGCGATCAGGTCGGTGACGACCATATCTTCCACGCCCAGGCTGGTGCTTTGCACGGCGCCAGCGCCATGGGCCGCAGCCGCGTCGCGCAGGCGCTCGGTTGCGGCCGCGATCTTGGCGTCCAGCTCGGGGCTCCAGCGCGCATAGAGGCCGATGGCGCTCGATGTCTGCGTGGCCCAGGGCAGGCTGCTGACTTCGCTCACGTCACTCATGCCGTGGCGCCCCGCAGGAACCACGGGCGCGTCTCTTGCACATCGCCCTGGTAGAAGCCGACGTCGTTGAAGAGGTCGAGCGCCTTTTGCGCAAAGGCCTTTGATTGGTCGCCACGCAGCACGACTTCATCGAAGCCCGTGCGCTGCAGCAGCTGCATCATGTCGACCAGCACTTCGCCACGGGCGCGGATGGCGCCCTTGAACTTGAAGCGGGCACGCAGCACGCGGGCCTGGGAGTAGGCGCGGCCGTCGGTCCACTTGGGGAAGTCGAGCGCCACCAGGGCAATGCGGCCGAGGTCGGGCGCGAGCTGGGCGATGTCGGCGTCGTTCGGGAACTCGATGGCCACTGACAGGTCCTGCGGCCAGTGGGCGCGCACCGCGTGCCATTGCTCCAGGGAGAGCAGGCGGTGTGGGGCGGGATCCGGGTCGGGCTTGGGGCCGTCTTCGCCGATGGCGTGTTGCCAGGGGCAGGTGTGGAGGTCAATGAACTTCATGCTTGAACCTTGGCGGTGGACGTGCGCACGGCGTTGGCGGCGGCCTTGAAGGGCTCGTGGCCCAGGCGCTTCAAGGCATCGATGAAGCGCTCGCCGGCCTGGCGCTGCTGCTGGAAGGTGTCGATCACGGCGTCGATGGCATCGGCGATCTCGCCCGCCGCAAAGCTGGGGCCAACGACCTTGCCGGCCACGGCGGGGCCGGACAGGGTGGAGCCATCGCTGCCACCCAGGGTCAGCTGGTACCACTCGGTACCGTCCTTGTCGACGCCGAGCACGCCGATGTGGCCGCTGTGGTGGTGGCCGCAGGAGTTGATGCAGCCGCTGATGTGCAGGTCGAGGTCGCCCAGGGCTTCGAGCTCGTCGGGGTCTTGGTAGCGCTCGGCCAGCTCGGCCGCGAGCGGCAGCGAGCGCGCATTGGCCAGCGCGCAGAAGTCACCGCCGGGGCAGGCGATCTGGTCGGTCAGCAGGCCGGCGTTGGACGTGGCAAAGCCGGCGGCACGGGCGGCCTGGAAGAGCTCGGGCAGGTCGCTGGCCTTGACCCAGGGCAGCACCAGGTTCTGGCGGTGGCTGACGCGCAGCTCGCCGAGGCTGAAGCGGTCAGCCAGCGCGGCGGCGGTGTCCATCACGTCGGCCGAGGTGTCGCCGGGCGGGATGCCCAGGCGCTTGAGGCTCAGTGTCACGGCGCGCAGGCCCGGCACGCGGTGCGGGTGGACATTGCGCTCCAGCCAGCGGGCAAAGGCCTTGTCACTGGTGTCGAGCGTGGGCTCGGCCTGCGGGGCCACGCCCGCCGGGTCGACGAAGCAGGCCTTGACGCGGGCCAGCTCGCTGTCCGGGATGATGTGCTCGTGGCCGCCAGCGTCGTCGGCCAGGATGCGGGCGAACTCGGCGTTGACGGCGTCGAAGTACTTCTGCCCCTCGGCCTTGACGAGGATCTTGATGCGGGCCTTGTAGAGGTTGTCGCGCCGGCCGTAGAGGTTGTAGACGCGGACGACGGCCTCCAGGTAGATCAGGATCTGCTGCCAGGGCACGAAGCTGTTGATGACGGTGCCGACGATGGGCGTGCGGCCCATGCCCCCGCCCACCAGCACCTCGAAGCCGACTTCGCCGGCCGCGTTCTTGCGCAGTTGCAGGCCCACGTCGTGCCAGCCGATGGCGGCGCGGTCTTCAAGGGCGCCGCTGACGGCGATCTTGAACTTGCGCGGCAGGTGGGCGAACTCAGGGTGCAGGGTGCTCCACTGGCGCAGCACCTCGCAATAGGGGCGCGGGTCGACGATCTCGTCGGTGGCGATGCCGGCAAAGACGTCGCTGGTGATGTTGCGGATGCAGTTGCCGCTGGTCTGGATGCCGTGCATGTCCACGTCGGCCAGCAGCTCCATCACGTCGGCGCTCTTGGGCAGCGGGATCCAGTTGTATTGCAGGTTCTGGCGCGTGGTGAAGTGGCCATAGCCGCCCTGGCCCTTGAAGGGGCCCTCGGAGACCACGTCGTACTCACGCGCGATGCGGGCCAGCTGGCGCAGCTGGCGGCTGGACAGCTCGCCATAGGGGATGGCGACGCGCAGCATGGGCGCGTGACGCTGGATGTACCAGCCGTTTTGCAGGCGCAGCGGGCGGAACTCGTCACCCCCGAGCTGGCCGCTCAGGTGGCGCTCCAACTGGTCTCGGAACTGGGCCGCGCGCTGGCGGACGAAGTGGCGATCAAAAGCGGTGTAGACGTACATAGACAGGGATCAGTGGATGACCTTCCAGCCGGCCATCAGCAGGGACACGCAGAGCAGGCCGCGCACGACGCCCTCGGGCAACTTGCGCGTGAGTTGGGCGCCCAGCCAGATGCCGGGCAGGGAACCGATGAGCAGCGACGCCAGCAAGGCCCAGTTGACGTTGCCCAGGGTGGCGTGGCCGATGCCGGCCACCAGGGTCAGGGGCACGGCATGGGCGATGTCGGTACCGACGATGTCGCGTGCCTTCATGCGGGGGTAGATCAGAAGGATGAGGGTGGCCCCGATGGCGCCTGCGCCGATCGACGACAGGGACACCAGGACGCCCAGCAGCGCGCCACTCGCGATTGTCAGGCCTGGCTTGCGGGATTCGGGAATCCAGCGCTCCAGCCGCAGCCCCAGCGCCTGCCAGCTCTGTTTGAAGGCCACCACCACGGCGGTGCACAGCAGGGCAATGCCGAGCGAAAAAGTCAGGGCCTGAGCCCAGCCCTTGGTGACGCCGGTCAGGTGCATCAGGGCCACCGTCAGCAGCGTGGCGGGGATGGAGCCGGATAGCAGCAGCCGGGTGATGTGCCAGTTCACGTGGCCATGGCGGGCATGGGCCACCGAGCCGCTCATCTTGGTCAGCGCGGCAAACCACAGGTCGGTCCCGATCGCGATGGCGGGCGGCAGGCGGAAGACGGACAGCAGCAACGGGGTCATGAGCGAACCTCCGCCCACCCCGGTGACGCCCACAATGAGCCCGACCCCCAAACCACTTGCAATCGCTACCCCATCAAGCACAGTCTTCTCCCTGCTTTGAAGGGCGGGACTCTAGACAAAGCGACGCCCAAGAGGAACGAACAAATCCTTGGGGTCATATGCCAATCAAGAATAAGCAAGCTTGATTAGTGCCTGAACCTGCTCTGTAACCCGGCGCGGCACCGGCAGGTCGCCGTCGGCCATGCGCCGGACCACGGCGGCATTGGCGGCGGGCTCGATCTCGGGCAGCAAGGGCACGTCTTCCTCGGGCGCCTCCGGGTCATGGAGGGGTTGGGCCTGGCCGCCGGTAAAGCCCACCAGGTGCGGGCGGCGTCGTGGGTGGGCAAAGGCCTCACCCTCGCAGGCGCGCATCAGCAGGCTGGGGCTGGCGAGGCTGATCGTCGGCAGCAGGGTGGACATGCTGTCCAGGTATTCCGGGTGGGTGACGGCCACGACGCGCACGCAGCGGCCGGGGCACGGGTCCAGCAGCTTGGCCAGGCTGTGGCCTGAGTTGCGGACGCCCAGGCGGGGCCGCAGCGCCATGAGGGCGTCGAGGCCCGGGTTGAGCGCCTGCAGGGGCAGCACCGCCAGGCGCTGCGTCGCCAGCTGGGTGTGGGCCTGTTGCAGGCTGTCGGCGGCGGGCAGGCCCAGGGCGTCGAGCAAGGCAAAGGGGCTGATGCGGCTGTCAAAGTCGTGCCGCCCGAAGATCAGGACCGGCACGCCTTCTCGCGCCAGCAGCAGGGCCACCAGGGGCATGAGGTTGGCCGTCTTGCGCGCACCGTTGAAGCTGGGCAGCAGCACGCAGCGCGGGCCGGGGGGCAGGTCGAGCCGGGCGGTTCTGGCCTGCATGGCGGCGTGGAAGCCGGCCAGCTCTTGCGGCGATTCACCCTTGATGCGCATGGACAGCAGCAAGGCGCCCAGCTCCATGTCGGGCACCTGGCGGTCGAGGATGGCGCCCATCAGGTGTTCGGCGGTGGCGGCATCCAGATCGCGGGCGCCCCGTGTGCCTCGCCCCACTTCGCGGATCAGTTCAGACCAGTTCATCCCCACAGTGTAGGAAGGGGGCTCAACGCATCTGCCGCAGCACCGTCACCCGCAACGGTGTCCCCGCCAGCAGCGGCGCGCCCTTGCCGTCAAGCAGGCTGGGCTGGAGCTCGTAGTCCCCGGCGGGGAGGTCCAGCACGGTCTCGGTGCGGCCATCGGCCAGCACGACCGACTGTGCCGTGGCACTGCCGCGCAGCACCTGGAGGCGGAAGTGGCCGGTGTCCTTGACCTCGGAGCCCGCCGGCGCCACGCCCAGGCCCACCACGCCGAGGCTGACGGTGAAAGGGCTGGCCACGCCTTCCTCGGCGCGCAGGTTCTTGACGTAGACCTCGCGCAGCGCGGGGTCGCGCGGGGTGCTGGCGTAGTCGCCGTACCAGCGGGTGCAACTGGCCTCCAGGTTGGTGGCGTCCAACTGGGGCGCGGGGCCGGCGCGCTTGCCGGTGACCTGGATGCTGATCTCGGGGCTGAAGACGAAGTAGGGCCGGTGCGCGTGGTCGGCAAACAGCAGGCGCAGGGTGTGGCGGCCAGGCGGCAGGTCGAGCAAGGCGCCCGTCTGGCCCTTGCCGAAGTGGCGGTGCGTGTCGGAGAACGGGATGGCGGCGGTGTGGTCGCGCGGCAGCGGGGTGTCGATCAGGATGTGGTGGTGCCCGGACTGCTCGCGCGGGTTGCCGGCCGGGATCACGCCCATGCCTCGCACGCCAAACTCGACCCAGAAGGGCGAGCGCACGGAGTCGCCCGACTTGAGGTTGCTGAAATGCACCGCGATGGGTTCGCGCAGCACGTCCACGCGCGTGCGCTCGGCCGTGTGCGCCAGCCAGCAGCGGCGTTCCAGCGGGTCGGCCGGCAGAGGCGCGGCCGTCGCCATCAGGTGCAGGGCGGCCAGAGCGGGTACTGCATAGCGCTTCATGCGGGCTCCTGACGTCAGGGCGTACCGTGGGATTGTGGGTGGGAAGGGGGGCGGATGGTCAGGATTGGCAGCAATTCACATGCCATGACAATGCCGCCCGTCATTGCCCTTCCTGCCCCTGTCGATGTCACTGTTTTTGCGATTGCCATGCTGGCGGCGCACCGTCGCCCTGGCCTGTGCCGCGCTGCTGCTGGCGGCTTGTGCCTCAGGACCTGCGCCGCGCCAGACTGAGCCCCCCATCCAGCCAACGCAGACGCTCCCGCCTGCCGACCCCATCCCGCCCAAGCCCGCACCCAAGCCGCCCCGCGTGGGCCTGGCCCTGGGTGGCGGCGCGGCGCGCGGCTTTGCCCACATCGGCGTGATCCAGGTGCTGGAGGAAGCGGGTATCAAGGTGGACCTGGTGACCGGCACCTCGGCCGGCAGCCTGGTGGCGGCGCTCTATGCCTCGGGCCGCAATGGCAAGGAGCTGGCGCAGCTGGCCGACAGCATGGACGAGGGCGCCATCACCGACTGGTCCTTCCCCTTCCGGGGGCTGATCCGCGGCGAGGCCCTGGCCCGCTATGTGCGCGAGAAAACCGGCGGCCGCACCATCGAGCAACTGCCGCTGCCGCTGGGCGTCGTGGCGACGGACCTGAGCGACGGCGCACCCATCCTCTTCCGTCAGGGCGACACCGGCATGGCGGTGCGTGCCTCCAGCGCCGTGCCCGCCGTGTTCCAGCCGGTCAAGATTGGCACGCACGAGTACGTGGACGGCGGGCTCGTCGCCCCGGTGCCGGTGCGGTATGCGCGTGAGATGGGCGCCCAGCTGATCATTGCGGTGGACATCTCCTCACCGCCCGAGAAGGACCCGCCGGGCGATGCCTTCCGGATGCTGATGCAGACCTTTTCGATCATGGGCCGCAGCATCAACAACTTCGAGCTGCGCGAGGCCGACGTCGTGATCCGCCCCAAGCTCGACGGCATCGGCAGCGCGGACTTCACAGCCCGGCGCCGTTCCATCCAGGCCGGCCGCGAGGCGGCGCAGGCCGCCTTGGCGCTGATCCGTCAGCGGGTGGCTGAGAAGACGCGCTGATCGAGCCACTCGGTCAGCGTGGCCAGCACGGCGCGCTGCTCGGGCTCGTTGAAGATCTCGTGGGCAAGGCCTGGCCAGGCCTTGGCCGTGACCACACCGGCCGGCGCCTGGGCCGCAAAGGCCTCGCTGCCCCGCGCGTCCACGCAGCGGTCACGGGCGGCCCACATCAGCAAGGTGGGCACCTGCCAGCGCGGCGCGGCCGCGCGCACGGTGTCGCCGGCATCGAGGATGAAGCGCGTCAGGCGGGCGCTGATGCGGTCATGCACATTGGGGTCGTTGAGGTAGGCCTGCACCACCTGCGGGTCGCGGCAGATCCACTCGGGCTTCAAGCCGTTCGACACACCCAGGTTGGGTGCCAACGGCAGCGCCAGTTTCAGCATCCATTGCTGGCTGGTGGACAGCGATGCGGCCAGCGCCGGGGAGCTGAGCACCAGGGCATCTACCGGCTGCGCCCATGCGGCAGGCTGGGCCTGCAGGCGCTCGGCCACGAAGCGCGCGGCCACCGCACCGCCCATGCTGTGCCCCAGCAGCACCAGCGGGCCCGGGCCGTCAAAGCCGGCGAGCGCGTCACCCAGGTCGCGCAACAACGCGTCCGGGCTGGCGATCACGCCACGCGGGCCCTCGCTGCGGCCGTGGCCACGCTGGTCGTAGGCGCGCACCGTCCAGCCCAGGGCATTGAGCACGGCAGCCACGTGGGCGTAGCGCCCCACATGCTCGCCCAGGCCGTGTACCAGCATCAAGCGCCCACGCGGGATCGGCGCCACCCAATCGCGCACGTGCAGGCGCAGGCCGTCGTAGGTGGTCAGGGGTTCAGGCATGGCTGAGGCTCGGGTGGCATCGCCTGCAAGTAGACCCGATCCAGCGGGGCTGGCCGGTCAACTGGCGCTGACGGCCTCGGCCCGCTGCCAAGAATGACACAAGGGTCGGACACCTGGAGGTGTCCGACCCTTGTTGAGGTGGCTGGGCTGCAAGGCAGCCCATGCAAGGTCAGCCGATCAGGCGGCCTTCTTGCGCGTGGTGGCCTGGGTGGCCTTCACGGCTTGGGTGGTGGCGGCTTGGAAGTTGGCTTCGGCCACGTCAACGGCTTGCTTGGTGGCCTTCTGCACCGACTCGAAAGCGTTGTTGGCGGCGGAGATGGCCGACTTCATCAGGGCAACCACGTTCTCGCTGCCGGCCGGGGCGTTCTTGGCCGTGCTTTCGACGAGGGCGTTGAACTTCTTCTGCGCGTCGGCGAGCTGGCTTTCAGCGATCTTGGCCACTTCGGTGCTGGTGCCGGAGGCGATGTCGTAGACATGGCGGCTGTAGGAAGCAGCCTTCTCGGCGGACGGTTGCAGCAGCGCGGTTTGCAGGGCCAGCAGCTCTTGGGCGTCCTTGACGGACAGCACCGAGGTGGTGGTGTCGGCCACTTCGGTCAGCGCGGTGCGGGCGACTTGCAGGTTCAACTCGACCAGCTTTTCCACGCCTTCGAACGCCTTGTTCGTCAGGCCGAAGAGCGTTTCGACGTTGGCCTTGTGGCTCGCGAGGACTTGTTCGGGGGTCAGCATGAGGAACTCCTTCGGTGCGGTTGATTGATTTTTGCTGCACTGCAGCATGAAACGAATAATAGAGGCTGCCGCCGCGAATGCAAGCGGAATTTGGTGCGGTGCAGCAAATTAGGGGTGCGCCCCAAAAACCCTGGCCGGGTTCAAGGCGCTGTCACATCAGCCGGGCTTTGCTCCGGGCGTCAATCCAGCCTGAAGTGCCCCACCACCTGGCTGAGCTTTTGGGCCTGCTCCCGCAGGGACTCTGTGGCGGCGGCGCTCTGCTCCACCAGGGCGGCGTTCTGCTGCGTCATCTCGTCGAGCTGGGTCACGGCGCTGTTCACGTCGCCGATGCCCTTGCTCTGCTCGGCGGCGCTGGCGCTGATCTCGGCAATGATGTCGGTCACCCGCTCGACGGCGCCGACGATGTCCTGCATGGTGCTGCCGGCGTCCTGTACGAGCCGCGAGCCCGACTCCACACGTTCCACGCTGGCGCCAATCAGGGTCTTGATCTCGCGCGCGGCCTCGGCGCTGCGGCCGGCCAGGCTGCGCACCTCGCCGGCCACGACGGCAAAGCCACGGCCTTGCTCGCCGGCGCGGGCGGCTTCCACAGCGGCGTTCAGCGCCAGGATATTGGTCTGGAAGGCGATGCCGTCGATCACGCCAATGATGTCACCGATGCGCTTGGACGAGCTGGCGATGTCGTTCATGGTGTCCACCACCTGCTGCACCACGCTGCCGCCCCGGTGGGCCACCTGGGTGGCGGTGCTGGCCAGCGAGTTGGCGGTCTGGGCGCTCTCGGCGCTGTGCTGGACGATGCCGGTCAGCTCGGACATTGAGGAGCTGGTCATCACCAGGCTGGTGGCCGTTTGCTCGGTACGGGTGTTGAGGTCCTGGTTGCCGGAGGCGATCTCCGACGAGGCGGTGCGGATGGAGTCGGCCACACGGAAGACCTCGCCCATCGACTGCCCCAGCTCCACGCACATGCGGTTGAGGGCGCGCATCAGGTCGGCCAGCTCGTCGTCGCCTTGCGGCTGGGCGCGGTGCGTCAGGTCTCCGCCGGCCACCGACTCCGCGAGCGTGAGCGAGGCCTTCACGTCGGCCACGATGCGGCGCTGGTTGACCAACAGCAGGCCCAGGCCGGCGCCGGCTGCCAGGACGGCCACCAAGGCCAGCAGCCAGGCACGGCGCTGCGCCCCCTGCAACTGCTCGGCCGCAGCCGCCTGCTGCTCCGCCCCCATGGCCTGCACGCCGCTGGCCACCAGGGCCGCCACTTCCTTGTACTTGGCCTCGGCCTCTTGCATGGCGGCGATGCCGGTGTTGGGGTCCACCGAGGCCAGGTCGATGGCGCTGTCAGCCTTGGCCTGGTAGGCCTGCATCAGCGCCGGCGCCCGCTTCAGCGTGGCTTCCACTTCGCCCTCCACGCCGGGCATCTCGACCAAGCTGGCCAGCGTGCGCGTCACGCCACTGGCCTGGTCCTTGAGCCGGCCGCGCAGCTTTTGCACCTCGGCGTCCGCCATCGAGGACATCAAGGTGATGCTGCGGTAGATGCCGCTATGCATCTCACCGAGCTGGCTTTGCACGGCCACCAGGGTCATGAAGACCTCGTTGTGCTGCTGGGCCGATTCGCTGGAGCGGGCCGCCTCGCGCAGGCTCAGCAGCGTGCCGACCAGGCTGATGCCCAGCACCACGGCAAGCGCTCCCAGGGGCGGGAGCAGCATCTTGGCAGTCAACTTCATAGCGGCCTTTCCAGCTGCCGTGCGCCGCGTCGGGCGCCTCCCTCGTTGATGCATCACGCCGGGCTGAAGCCCGGTCTTGCCGTGTCAGTGCTTGTAGACCCCGCCGCACACCAGGGTCTCGCCCAGGCGCTCGCAGTACATCTGCTTGGGCTCGATCTTCTTGGTGGTCGGGTTGGTGAACTTGTAGTCCTGCCAGAAGCCGCCTGGCTTGGCCTTGCCCAGCTCCACCCGCTCGCGCACAAAGGCCTTGCCGTCTACGTCCTTGAGGTCGATCAGGTCTTTGCCGACCTGCTTCTCGTTGGCGCCGTGGGCCAGGCATTTGCCGTCCATGCCGTAGACGACCAGGTAGAGGTCGTTCTTGACGAACTGCGCGTTCTTGGCGGTGATCTCGGCGTAGGCCTTCTCCACGCCATTGGCCTTGATGAAGGCCACGCCCTTCTTGACCATCGCGGTGGCGTCGTCGCGGCTGGCGTTCTGCGCCAGTGCGGGTGTTGCCAGCAGGCAGGTCGCGAGGCTGAGGGCGAGTGTGGCCCAGGGTTTGCGATTCATGTCGTACTGCTCCTCGAATGCGCGGGCTGCGCCTGACTGTGCGTGTATGTCAGTTTGCGACCGAGCCCACCGGCGGCGCAAGCCATGGCCATGGCCTTCGTCCTCCAAAGGGCCCAAGGCTCCGTGAAAGAATGCACTCATCGATGCGCCGCCCTTGGCGCGCGCCGCCTGCCGGTCCGCCCTGCAAGGACTTCGTGTGTGAATGCTTTCGACCTCCCCACCCCTGAACAGACTGCGGCCGTTGACGCCGCGCTGCTGACGCGCCATTCCATGCGCGCCTTTTTGCCGCGCGCCGTGCCTCGGTCGGTGCTGGAAGAGATCCTCGCCGTGGCGAGCCGAGCGCCCTCGGGCACCAACACCCAGCCCTGGCAGGTTCACGCGCTCGCCGGCGCTGCCTTGAAGCGCTTCACCGCGCGCGTGACGGCCGCCTACCTGGACCCCGACCAGAACGCTGCCCACCGCGAGGAGTACGCCTACTACCCGCTGGAGTGGCGCAGCCCTTACATCGACCGGCGCCGCAAGGTGGGCTGGGATCTGTACGGCCTGCTGGGCATTGGCAAGACCGACAAGGCCCGCATGCAGGCCCAGCACGCGCGCAACTTCGGCTTCTTCGACGCGCCGGTGGGCCTGATCTTCACCATCGACCGCGTGATGCAGCAGGGTTCCTGGCTGGACTACGGCATGTTCTTGCAGAACATCATGACGGCCGCCCGCGCCCGAGGCCTGCACACCTGCCCGCAGGCGGCGTTCACGCAGTTCCATGCCTTGATCGCCGACGAGCTGCAGCTGGCGCCCGAGCAGATGCTGGTGTGCGGCATGTCGCTGGGCTGGGCCGACCCGGCGGCGGTGGAGAACAGCCTCGTCTCCGAACGCGAGCCGGTGGCCGAGTTCACGCGCTTCCTGGAGGACTGAGTGGCAAGCCCCCGGCCCGCAGTGCTGGTGGCGCGTCAGGCGCCCGCCGCCGTCCTCGCACGGCTGCATGCCGAGTTCGACGTGGACCTGAACGAGCCCGACGTCGTGCTGCCCCGGCCCGAGCTGCTGCAGCGCTTGCAGGGCAAGCTCGCCTGCATGATCACCGGCTCCGAGCGCATCGACGCCGAGCTGCTGGACGCCTGCCCCGAGCTGCGCTTCGTGAGCACGGTGTCGGTCGGCTTCAACCACATCGACGTGCCCGCCTGCACCGCGCGCGGCGTCGTCGTGACCAACACGCCCGACGTGCTGACCGAGAGCACTGCCGACTTCGGCTTTGCGCTGATGATGGCCGCTGCACGCCGCATGTCCGAGGGCGAGCGCATGTTGCGCGACGGGCGTTGGCAGCGCTGGAGCTGGGACCTGCTGGCCGGCGCCGACGTGCACGGCGCCACGCTCGGCATCCTCGGCATGGGCCGCATCGGCCAGGCCATTGCGCGGCGCGGCCACCACGGCTTTGGCATGCCCGTGATCTATCACAACCGCAGCCGCCTCGATGCCGCCACCGAGGCTGCGGTGGGCGCACGCTATGTCTCGCAGGACGAGCTGTTTGCCGAGGCCGATCACCTCATCCTGGTGCTGCCCTACTCGCCCGCCGTGCACCACCTGGTGGGCGCGCAGCAACTCGCGCTGATGAAGCCCACCGCCACGCTGACCAATGTGGCGCGCGGCGGCATCGTGGACGAAAACGCCCTTGTGGCTGCGCTGCGGGCGGGCCGCCCGGGTGCGGCGGCGCTCGATGTCTTCGAGGGCGAGCCCCAGGTCAACCCTGCGCTGTTGACCCTGCCCAACACCGTGCTCACGCCGCACATCGCCAGCGCCACGATCAAGACCCGCACCGCCATGGCCGCCTTGGCCGTGGACAACCTGCTGGCCCTGGTGAGCGGCCGCCCGCCGCTCACCGCGCTCAACCCCGAAGTTATCGAACGCCAGACATGAGAGTGCTTCTCGCCTTGCTGCTTGCTTTGCCCTTGCTGGTAAGCGCCCAAACAAGTGCCCAAACAAGCGCCCAAACAAGCGCCCAAACCCCGGCCAGCGCGCCGGCCGCCAAGCCGCACGCGGCAGGCGCTGCCGCTTCGGCGCCGGCCGTGGCCAAGCGCAAGCTCACTGCGCTGGCCGTCACCGGCGAAGGCATCCAACTGCTGACCCTGCAGGCTGACCGGGGCAACCTCACCCACGCCGGCTCCTGGCAGCTGTCGCCCGGCTCCTTGTTTGACTCTGAGTTGCTGGCGGCCGTGTCTGACGCCGTCAAGGCCGCCGCGCCCGACCGCGAGATCAAGACCTACACCACGTCCACGCGCAGCCTGTTTGGCGATCCGGCGGGCCTCTTCGTGGACGGCAAGCTCACCCTGCCGGGTACGCTCGGTGACGCGCTGCGGCAGGGCGGCGCCACGCACCTCTTCCTGGTCACCCGGGCGCAGCAGGCGCCGGCCCTGGTGCCCGCGCTGCCCGACAAGATCGCCACGCCGCTGGAGGGGGCCGGCTTCGTCATCGACCTGCGCCCCACCGGCCAGATCGGCATCGACGGCAACCCGGGCCTGCCCATCTTGGCGGCCTACCTGTCGCTGCGCGTCGCCCTGGTAGACATGAAGGACTACCGCCTCGTCAAGGAGCAGTCGATCATCGTCGGGCAGCGCCTGCCAGTGGAGCGCGGCGTGGCCAACCCGTTTGCGACGATGAGCCCTGAGGCGCGGCTGGCGGCGCTCAAGGCCCTGGTTGCGGCCGAGCTGCCCCAGGCCATCAAGGCTCTGCTGCCCAAATGACGCTGGTGGAGCTGCTCCTGCTGGCGGTGCTGCTGGCGCTGGCGGGCCTGGCGCTGCTCGTCTGGCGCAGCCGGCCGCAGGGGCCGGCGGTGGATGTGGCGGCCCTGGTCCAGCAGTCCGTCCAACAGTCCAGCGAGCGCCTGGAGCGCGAGCTGCGCGACGAGCTGGCGCGATCCAGCGCTGCGCTGCGCACCGAGCTGCTGGCCGGCCTCGGGCAGTTCCAGCAGGGTCTCACCGCCCAGGGCTTTGCCGCCCGCGAGGCGCAAGACCAAGCCCTGCTGCGCCTGACCGACGCCATCCGCGAGCAACTGCGCGAGATGCAGCAGCGCGTGGACCAGCGCCTCGGCCAGATCCAGCAGGACACCGAGAAGAAGCTCGAACAGATGCGCGCCACCGTGGACGAAAAACTCCACGCCACGCTGGAGCAGCGCCTGGGTGAGAGCTTCAAGCAGGTGGCCGACCGCCTGGAGCAGGTGCACAAGGGCCTGGGCGAGATGCAGAACCTGGCGCGCGATGTCGGCTCGCTCAACCGCGTGCTCACCAATGTCAAGACGCGCGGCATCTTTGGCGAGGTGCAACTGGCCGGCCTGCTGGAGCAGGTCTTCACGCCCGAGCAGTACGCTGCCAACGTGGCCACGCTGCCGAGCTCCAGCGAGCGGGTCGAGTTCGCCATTGCGCTGCCGGGCCAGCGGGCCGACGGCCAGCCCCTGTGGCTGCCGATCGATGCCAAGTTCCCCCGCGAGGACTACGAGCGCCTGCTCGACGCCCAGGAGCGCGCCGACACGGCCGCCGCTGAAGCTGCGGGCAAGGCCATCGAGACCCGCCTGCGCTTAGAGGCCCGCAGCCTGCGCGAGAAATACATCGGCCCGCCGCACACCACGGACTTCGGCATCCTCTTCGTCCCGACCGAGGGCCTCTACGCCGAGGCCCTGCGCCGCCCCGGCCTCGTCGAGGGTCTGCAGCGCGAGCACAAGGTCATGGTCTGCGGCCCCACCACCTTGCTGGCCACGCTCACCAGCCTGCAGATGGGCTTTCGCACCCTGGCGCTAGAGAAGCGCAGTGCCGAGGTCTGGGAGGTGCTGGGCGCCGTCAAGACCGAGTTCGGCAAGTTCGGCGAGGTGCTGGCCAAGACCAAGAAAAAGCTCGAAGAGGCGTCCAACACCATCGACGCCGCCGAGACCCGCACCCGCCAGATGACGCGCAAGCTCAAGAGCGTCGAGGCGCTCCCGGACGAGGCGACGCAGCGCCTGCTCCAGCTGGGCGCCAGCGCGGCTGACGACGAATAGGCGCGCCCCGCGCCACAGTGCCCCGCCCGCTGGTGCACCGGGTGTGAACTCCTGCCCAGACCCGGTAGGCTTGGCGCGTTGTGCGCTGTTGCATTGAGTTTCAATCAACGGCCTGTCCAGCGCGGCTTTGTAGCCGCCGTGTCGCCGTGCCCGAGTCTCCGTCCTCCTCCTCCGCCCCTGCTGCCGCCGAACGAAGCGCCGTCAAGGCCTTCGGTCGCTTTGAGTTGCGCGCCTTGCTGGCCAAGACCGAGCGCAGCATGGTGTGGCTGGCGGCCGACCCTCGCATCGGGCGCGAGCTGATCCTGTGCATGCCGCGCGTGGCGCCCAACAGCGAGGCGGCCATGGCCCACTGGATGAGCATGGCCAATGCCGGCGCGCGCATCGAACACCCCAAGCTGGCCCCGGTGATGGAGGTGGGCCGCGTCGAGCAATGGCCGTTCATCGCCTACGAGCGCAGTCTGGGCGAGACCCTGGACGAGCGGCTGCGGCGCACTGCCGCACCCACGCCGCTGGAGGCGGCGGAGTGGATGAGCCAGTTCCTCGAAGGCCTGGCCTTTGCCCATGAGGCTGGCCATGCCCACCGCGACATCCAGCCCGCGCACTTCCTGATCGACGCCCAGCACAAGGTGCGCCTGATTGGCCTGGAGGTGGCGCAGGAAGTCTTCCCGGCGAACGTGGACTTCAACACCGTCACCCGCCGTGCTGTGCGCGAGTCAGCCGAGGAGGACATCCTCTGCGCCGGCCTGCTGCTGCACCGCATCCTGAGCGGCAAGCGCCCGCTCGACCAGGCCGACCTGCACGCCGTGGTGCAGCAGATGCAGCCTCTGGGCAAGGAAGTGATCCGCCTGGGCTGGGAGACCCCGCACCCCATCCCCGACCCGCTGCGCGCCATCTGCAACCGCGCCACGGACCGCCAGGCCCGCCAGCGCTACTTGCTGGCGCGCACCTTCCTGCGTGCGCTGGAAGGCTGGCGCCTCGTGGCCCAGCAGGACGAAGGCGGCGCCATCCAGTTGCTGCTGGACAAGATGCAGCGCAACGGCCACCTGCCGTCCACCTCGGGTTCGCTGCGGCGGGCACTGGGCGGCAACAGCGGCTTCGATGCGCAGCACACCAATGTGCTGTCCGAGCTGGTGCTCAAGGACATGGCGCTGACGCTGGAGCTGCTGCGCCGCGTCAACAACGCGCTGCGCCAGCAGGGCCACCAGGGCGAGGCCATCCTCAACATCCAGCGGGCGCTGCAGATGATCGGGCTTGACGGCCTGCATGCGGCAGTCAGCACGCTCAAGCCCTGGCCCGGCGTGCTGCAGCCGCAGGCGGCCGAACGGCTCAAGGCCGTGATGCAGCGCGTGGCCAAGGCCGGCGAGGTGGCGCAGGCGCTGCGCCCGGCCGGCTATGACAGCGAGGTCACCTTCCTGATCGTCATCCTGCAGAACCTGGGCCGCTTGCTGCTGGCCTACCACCTGCCCGACGACGCGCTGCAGATGCAGCACCTGATGCAGGTGCCCGAGCCCACCGAGGACCAGCCCCAGCCCGTGGGCATGAGCGAGCAGGCGGCCGCCTACGCCGTGCTGGGCTGCGACATGGACACCCTGGGCACGGCGCTGACCAAATACTGGCACCTGGGCGACGACGTGATGCGCATGTCCCGCCGCCTGCCCGTGGATGCCCCGGTGCACAAGGCCATGGACGACGTGGAGCTGCTGCGCCAGACGGCCAGCCTGGCCAATGAACTGGTGGATTGCTTCGGCCTGCCCGAGACACGCCGCCGCGCGGCGCTGGACGTGGTGACGCGGCGCTATGCCAAGCCGCTGAGCATCGGTGCCAAGGACGTGCAGGAAGCGCTGTTCGGCTCGCCCGAGAAGGCGCGCGAGCGCGCTGCCGAGCGACCGGCCCCGCCCGACCTGGAGGGCGAATCCAGCCACCTGCGTGAAGGCGCTGCCTCTGCGGCGGCGCCTTCGCTCCGATCCCGCCTCACGGCCCGCGCCACCAAGTGATCACGGCCATGGACCCCGTGCCAACGCTGGGTCGCTTCCGCCTGCTGCGCCGTCTGGGGGAGGGCGCCCAGGCGACCGTCTGGCTGGCGCACGACCCGCTGCTGGACCGCGAAGTCGCCATCAAGGTGCTGCAGCCGGGCACGGAACTCGGCAGCGTGGACGAGTGGCTGCACGAGGCCCGCGCCGTCAGCCGGCTCAACCACCCGCACATCGTGCCGGTCTTCGAGGCCGACACGCAGAACGGCCAGAGCTACCTCGTCTTCGAGTACGTGGAGGGCGGCACCCTGGCCGACCGCCTGCGTGACCGCAGCCGCCTGCCCGCGCGCGAGGCCGTGGGCCTGCTGCTGGCCGTGCTGGATGCGCTGACGGCCGCCCACGCGGCCGGCATCGTGCACCGCGACCTCAAGCCCACCAACATCCTGCTCGACACCCGCGGCCGGCCGCGGGTGATGGACTTCGGCATCGCGGCCCGCGTGTCCGCCAGCGCGGCGTTGGTGGCCAACCCCGAGCGCATCGTCGGCACCCCCGGCTACCTCAGCCCCGAGGCCGCTGAAGGCCGGGCACCGCACCCCAGCATGGACGTGTTTGCCGCTGCCGTGCTGCTGGCCGAGATGCTCAGCGGCACGCGCCTCAACCACGACCCCGACCCCTGGCGCGCCGTGCGCCGCGTGCGTGAGCAGGACCTGCAACTGCCTCATGGCCTCAACCCCGACGTGGACGACACGCTGCGTGCCATCGTGCAGCGTGGCCTGGCGCGCGACCCGCAGCAGCGCTGGCCCAGCGCGCGGGCCTTCCACGACGCGCTGCTGGCCTGGCTGCGCCCGGCCGAGGTGCCCAATGCCACCAGCGCCGAGGCGCCGGTGCTCGACTTCCTGTTGCGGCGCATGCGCCACCGCAGCGACTTCCCGGCCATGTCCGAGGCCATTGGCCGCATCCAGCGGCTCACGCAGTCCGACACCGAGAGCCTCGCCAACCTCAGCAACGAGATCCTCAAGGACGTCGCGCTGACGCAGAAGCTGCTGCGCCTGGTGAACACGGTGGGCTTCCGGCACGCCGGGGGCGGCACCATCAGCACGGTCTCGCGCGCCGTGGCCCTGATTGGCTTTGCCGGCATCCGCAACCTGGCACTCTCGCTGGTGCTCTTGGAGCGCATGGAGAACAAGGGCCATGCCCAGCGCCTGCGCGAGGAGTTCCTGCGCTGCCTGATGGCGGGCTCGCTCGCCCGCGAGTTGTGCCACGACCCGGGCGCTGGCGAAGAAGCCTTTTTGTGCGCGCTCTTCCACCACCTCGGGCGCATGTTGACCGAGTTCTATTTCCCTGAGGAAGCCGAGGCCGTGCGGCGCTACCTGCAGCCCAGCGAATCGGGCGCCCCGACCCTCAGCGAGGCGGCGGCCTCGGCCAAGGTGCTGGGCATGAGCTACGAGCAACTGGGCCTGGGCGTGGCGCGTGAATGGGGCCTGCCCGAGTCGCTGCAAAACGCCATGCACCGCCCGGTGGGCGAAGCACCCGGCCGCCTGATCGAGAACACCGCCGAGCGCCAGCGCTGGCTGGCCCGTGCCGCCAACGACGTGGCCGACCTGATCCTGCACACACCGCCCGCCGAGGTGCACGCCCGCGTGGTGGCCCTGGCCCAGCGGCATGCGCGGGCGCTGGGCGTGGGCGCCGACGAGTTCGATGCGGCGGCCGACCGCGCCCGCCAGCGCCTGGCGCAGATGAGCGAGGCCATGCAGATCTTGCTGCCGCGCGACTCGGTGGCCCAGCGCCTGCTGGCGCCGCTGACGGCTGCGCCGCAGGACTCGTTGGCTCCGCACCAGCTGCAAGCCACGATCAAGCTCGACCGCACCCAGACCCTGGTCAGCGAACGCGACGACCTCGAGAGCGCCACCCAGATGCTGGCCGCCGGCATCCAGGACATCACCGACGCGATGGTCGAGCAGTTCCAGCTCAATGCCGTGCTGCGCATGATCCTGGAGACCATCTACCGTGCGCTGCGCTTCCGCCGTGTCATCTTCTGCCTGCGCGACTCACGCGGGCAGACCTTGACCGGGAGGCTGGGCGTGGGCGAGGGCGTCGAGCGCCTGGCGCCGCAGATGCGCATCGAACTCGGGCCCCAGGCGCGCGACCTGTTTGCCGCCGTTTGCATGAAGGGCGCCGACACCTGCATCGAAGACGTCAACACCATCGCCAACCGCCTGCCCGCCTGGTACGCGGGCGAGCTGCGCGGCTCCAGCTTCCTGCTGCTGCCGCTGATGGTGAAGGGCGCGCCGCTCGGCCTCATCTACGCCGACAAGGTGTCGACCAATGGCATCGAGCTGGGGGAGAAGGAGTTGTCCCTGCTGCGCACCTTGCGCAACCAGGCCGTGATGGCCTTCCGCCAAGCCGGCGGATGAAGGGAGGGGGAGGGTGACGAGCCTTACCCCCGGCACTGGTCGCAACGCTTAGGGCTGCTTGGTTCCCCACCTGACCCGGTTGGGCGCGCTTCCATGCGGGGAGGCCCGTCAGGGACAGATTCTATCGGAGGGCCAGATCGTCAGCGCCGAAGCGAATGTTCAGCGGCTCGATCAAGAGCTGCTTCTCGCCCGCTTCCACACACCCCGCCACCCAGGCATCGATGCCGCAGTCGCGCGAGATCTGCGCGGTGCGTTCGGCGTCCTCGGCCTTCACGAAGAGCGCAAAGCCTGCACCCATGTTGAGCGTCGAGTAGGCCTCGCGGTCGTCCTGGCCGGCCTGGCGCTGGATGAAGTCAAGCACCGCCGTCTTCGGGGGCACGGTGTGGATGCGGT
This sequence comes from Roseateles paludis, assembly GCF_039872745.1. Taxonomy (NCBI): domain Bacteria; kingdom Pseudomonadati; phylum Pseudomonadota; class Betaproteobacteria; order Burkholderiales; family Sphaerotilaceae; genus Roseateles; species Roseateles paludis. The sequence continues at coordinate 51,923 of NZ_JBDPZD010000003.1, forward strand.
AGGTCACGCTCTTTGGGTGGCGCAGCAGCTTGCGCCAGCCGTGGCCGGTGATGTTGGCGCTGTAGCGCGGCACGATGCCGGCCTTCCAGAGCGCCTCGGTCACGGGCGAGTAGAGCGTGGTCGGGGCCAGCAGGCCTTCGCCATAGCTAAGGCCCGGGGCAATCTCGGTCAGGTAGCCATTGGGCAGCCGCTCCGCCAGCTTGCGGGCCAGCGACAGGCCGTTGGCATGGATGCCGCTGGAAGCCAGCAGCACGATGGCATCGCCGGGGCCCAGGTCGTCACCGACGCTGAGGCGTTCTTTCGGGTTGATGAGGCCGGTGCACGAGGCCGCCAGGTCCACGCGGCCATCGGCCACGATGCCCGCCAAAGCGGGCGTCTCGCCGCCACCCCAGGCCACGCCGCAGGTGTCGCAAGCGGCTTTCCAGCCGGCCACCAGGGCTTGGGCGCGCTGGGCGTCGCCAAACCAGTCGCTGCCACCGGCGGCCCAGTAGGCCTGCACCACCAGGGGCGTGGCGCCGACGGTGATGAGGTCGTTGATCGCCATGGCGATGGTGTCCTGCGCGATCGAGGCGTAGAAGCTCTTGCCCGTCAGCGTGGCCATCTCGTCGGCCACCAGGGTCTTGGTGCCCAGGCACTCGACGATCGAGGCCAGGTAGAAGGGGCCCACGTCGACCACATAGGCCGATTCGCCACGCGAGGCAGCCACCTCGCTGAAGCCGTGGCCGCCCAGGTGGGCGCCGGTGGCGGCAGCGGCGCGCTGGGCCGCGATCTTGAGGGGGTCGATCAGGTCGTAATTGACGCCGGCCTGGTCGTAGGTGAGGGGGGCGGTGGAACTCATGGGGCGGGATTATCGGTGGCCGGCTCGATGAGGGCCGCCTCCTAGAATCGCCGCCCATGAGTTACCAGGTTCTCGCACGCAAGTACCGCCCGCAAAGCTTCGAGCAGATGGTGGGGCAGGAGCACGTCGTGCAGGCCCTGTCCAACGCCCTTACCCAGGGCCGGCTGCACCACGCCTACTTCTTCACCGGCACGCGCGGCGTGGGCAAGACCACGGTGTCGCGCATCCTGGCCAAGAGCCTCAATTGCACGGGCGCGGATGGCCAGGGCGGTGTGACGAATGCGCCCTGCGGTGTGTGCCCGGCCTGCCGGGACATCGATGCGGGCCGCTTTGTCGATTACGTGGAGCTGGACGCCGCCTCCAACCGGGGTGTCGAGGAGATCTCGCAGCTGCTGGACCAGGCGGTCTACAAGCCGGTGATCGGGCGCTTCAAGGTCTACATGATCGACGAAGTCCACATGCTCTCGACCCCGGCGTTCAACGCCATGCTCAAGACGCTGGAAGAGCCGCCCGACTACCTGAAGTTCGTGCTCGCCACGACCGACCCACAGAAGGTGCCGGTCACCGTGCTGTCGCGTTGCCTGCAGTTCAATCTGCGGCCGATGTCGGCGCCCGAGGTGCAGTCGCACCTAGCCAATGTGCTGCAGGCCGAGGGCGTGGCCTTTGACGCCGGTGCGCTGCGCCAACTGGCGCGGGCGGCGCGCGGCTCCATGCGGGACGCGCTCTCCCTCACAGACCAGGCCATCGCCTTTGGGAGCGGCAGCCTGGCCGAAGCCGGCGTGCGCCAAATGCTGGGCAGTGTGGACCGTGGCCATGTGGTGGGCCTGGTGGACGCCCTGGCGGCCTGCAGTGGCGAGGCCGTGGTGGCCCAGGTGGACGCGCTGCGCGGCCTTGGGCTGTCGGCCGCCGGCACGCTGGAAGACCTGGCGCAGCTGATGCAGCAGATGGCCCTGGTGCAGGCGGTGCCCGCCGCGCTGGACGATGCCGACCCCGAGACCGCCGAGGTGCGCCGCCTCTCTAGCCTGCTGCCGGCGGACGAGGTGCAGCTGATCTACAGCATGGCCTTGCATGGCCGGCAGGAGCTGCCGCTGGCGCCTGACGAATACGCAGGCCTCTTGATGGTGCTGCTGCGCATGCTGAGCTTCCGGCCCGCGCCGGTGCTGGCCCAGGCCAAGGCGGCGCCGCGTGCCCCGGCGCAGCCGCTGGTGCGGCCCGCAGCGGTGGCCAAGGCTGTGGTGCAGGTGCCGCTGCCCAAGCTCGTTGAGCCCAAGCCTGAGCCGAAGCCCGAGCCCGTCGTGCAAGTAGCGCCAGCGGTGCAAGCGCCCCATGTCGCCGAGCCACGCGCCGAGTTCCGCCGCAGCACAGCCCCCGAACCCAGCAAGCTCAGCGAGCGCCTGCGCCCCCGCCCCGTGGAAGCCCAGGCGCAGGAAGACGCCCCGCCCGACGACGCCCCGCCGCCCTGGCTGGAGGCCGACGACCCGGGCGCTGCACCACCGCTGGCCACAGCGCCGGCCGACAGCGCCGAGACGCCACTCGTGCTCACGCCCGAGGGCGATGCCTGGGCCGCGCGGGTCGAGGGCCTGGGCCTCACGGCCCTGGTGCGCGAGCTGGCCTGGCAGGCGCAGCCGCTCGCTTGTCCGGCGCCTGGCACGGCTGAAACCTGGCGCCTGCGCGTGGAGCGCGAGTCGCTGCGCGCCCCGGCCCTGGTAGCCAAGCTGGAGGCCGCGCTGCAGGGCAAGCTCGACATCGAGCCCGGTCGGGCCGAGGATTCGCTGGCCCTGCGCGCCGTGGCCCGCGCCCGCGCCGAACAACGTGCGGCCGAGAAGATTGCCGCTGAACACCCGCTGACCCGGGCCTTGCTGGCGCAGTTCGCGTCAGCCCGCATCCTGCCCGGCTCGGTCCAACCCATTACCTCCAAAGGAACAGCACCATGATGAAGGGACAACTCGCCGGCCTGATGAAGCAGGCTCAGGCGATGCAGGACAACCTCAAGAAGGCCCAGGACGAACTCGGCAATGTCGAGGTCGAGGGCCAGAGCGGCGCCGGCCTCGTCAAGGTCGTGATGACCTGCAAGCACGAGGTGCGCCGCGTCACCATCGACCCCAGCCTGCTGGCCGATGACAAGGACATGCTCGAAGACCTGGTGGCCGCCGCCTTCAACGACGCTGCCCGGCGTGCTGAGGCAACTTCGGCCGAGAAGATGAGCAAGCTGACGGCGGGCCTCCCCATGCCCCCCGGCATGAAGTTCCCATTTTGATGACCCACCCCCGTTGCGCTGCGCGCTCCCCCTCAAGGGGGCGCACCCGATGGCCCGGCAAAGCCGGTTCCATGGGTGCCGCTGGGTTTTCGAGCGTCAGCCTGCCCGCGCCTGGCGTTGTCAGACTGTGGGTTAAGGTCTTCGGGTGAGTTCTCTAGACGCCCTGATCGACGCGCTCAAGCGCCTGCCCGGCGTGGGGCAGAAGTCGGCGCAGCGCATGGCCTTTCATCTGCTACAGCACGACCGTGCGGCCATGCAGGGCTTGGCGCAGGCGCTGCGCGCGGCGGGCGAGGACATCAAGCATTGCCAGCGCTGCCACACCTTCAGCGAGACCGAGTTGTGCCGCGTCTGTGCGGACCCCGATCGCGATGCGCGCCTGCTCTGTGTGGTCGAGTCGCCGGCCGACCAGGCAGCGCTGGAGCGCACCGCTTCCTACCGTGGCTATTACTTCGTGCTGCTGGGGCGGCTCTCGCCGCTCGACGGCATCGGCACGCGCGACATCGGGGTGACCGAGTTGCTGGCGCGGGCGCTAGAAGGCGTCGAAGAAGTGATCCTGGCCACCAGCTTCACGGCAGAGGGCGAAGCCACCGCCCATGTGCTGGCCGAGGCGCTGCGCGCGCGCGGCATCCGCTCCACCCGGCTGGCGCGCGGTGTGCCGGTGGGGAGCGAGCTGGAGTACGTCGATCTCTCCACGATCGCCCACGCCCTTGTCGACCGTCGTTAACGCCTAGTCTTTCGAAAGCCTCGCATGTCCATCGCCCACATCTGCATCTTGATCGCCTGCCTGCTGCCCATCGTCTGTGCGGGGCTTGCCAAGTCCGGGGGCTTTGGCAAGCGCCGTCGGGATGGTGGCTACGACAACCACAACCCACGCGCTTGGGCTGAGAGCCTGGAGGGCTGGGCGGCGCGTGCCAATGCCGCGCAGGCCAATAGCTTTGAAGCCTTGCCCATCTTCATTGCCGGTGTCTTGGTCGCAGAGCAGGCGCATCTGGGCGCGGCGCGGGTCGATCAGTTGGCCATGGCCTTCGTCGCTTGCCGCATCGCTTATGTCGCAGCCTATCTGGCTGACCAGGCGACGCTGCGCTCCTGCCTCTGGGCAACCGGCCTGGGCCTGAGCATCGCGCTCTTCTTCGTGGGCTGAAGCGCCCTGGGGACTAGCGCCCGCGGGCGGGTTTGTTGGCCACGGCGAGTTGCACCGGTTTGCTGGCCTTGGCTGGCGGCGCGGTGTAGACCACCACCGTCTGCCCGGGCTTGAAGCGGGCATTGACGCCCACCTTGTTCCAGCTCGCCACCTGTTGTGGCGAGGCCTTGTAGCGCGCAGCCACGCTGGCCACGGTGTCGGCCTTGCCGGCCTTGAGGGCCAGCTTGCGCAGCGGCGGCTGGTCAGGCGTGAGATTGAGTCGGGCGCTCTCGGCAATGGCCTCGGCCACGTCGTCGGCGTCCTTGGCGTCGCGCGGCACCAGCAGGGTCGAGCCCGCGCGCACCAGCATCTTGGGCGGGATCTGGTTCAGCTCGCGCAGCCGGGCCTCGGCCAGGCCAAAGCGCTTGGCGGCGTCGGCCGTGGACATGGTCTTGGGCACGACCCAGGCCGTCCAACTGGCTAGCGGGCCCTGATGCTCGGCCAGGTTGCGGGCAAAGATGCCGGCCTGGTCATAGGGCAGCAGCACGCGCGGCGAGGCGGCGGCCAGGATCACGGGTTTGTTGGACTGTGGGTTGAAGAGGCTGAACTCCTCCACTGAGAGGCCGGCAAACTGCGCAGCCAGCTCGACGTCGATGTCGCGCTCCAGCTTCACCGACAGGAAGTAGGGGTGGTTGGCCACCGAGGGCAGGGCCAGGCCCAAGCGCCCGGCATCGAGCACGATGTTCTTGATGGCCTGCAGCTTGGGCACGTAGTAGCGTGTCTCGTCCGGCAACTTGAGGCTGGCGTAGTCGGTTGGGCGCTTGAGCTTTTCGTTGCGCGCCACGGCCTTGGCCACATTGCCCTGGCCCCAGTTGTAGGCCGCCAGCGCCAGGTGCCAGTCGCCAAACTGCTTGTAGAGCCGCTCCAGGTAGTCAAGCGCAGCGCGGGTGGACTCCAGCACATCGCGCCGGTCGTCGCGGAAGATGTTCTGCTTGAGCGCGAAGTCGCGGCCCGTGGCGGGCATGAACTGCCACATGCCGGTGGCCTTGACGCGTGACTGCGCGGTGGTGACGAAGGCGCTTTCGATGAAGGGCAGCAGGGCCAGCTCGGTGGGCAGGCCACGGCGCTGCACTTCTTCAACGATGTGGAACAGGTAGCGCTGGCCGCGCGACATCATGCGCTCGACATAGTCGGGCCGCGCGCCATACCAGCCCTCGGCCTTTTGCACCCAGGCGTCGTCCAGGTCGGGCATGGCAAAGCCCCCGCGAACGCGGCTCCAGAGGTCGGCCTGCGCGTCGGGGGCGGCAAGGTCCACCTTCTGGCCGGGCTGCAGCGCGTCTTCCAGCAGGTCACTGGCCTGCAGCGTGGGCGTGGCGGCGAGCGGTGCGGCGGGTGCCTCGGCGGCCGTGGCGGGCGAGGCAGCCCAGGGCTTGGGCAATTCGTTGCGGACGCTGGGCGTCAGATCGGTCTGCGGCGTGGCGCAGGCGGCCAGCAGCAGCGTGAGGCCGGCCAGGGCCAGCCGGCGCAGCGATGTGGTGAAGCTGGGTGTCATCGGAAGTTGTTCTTCCATTCGCGCAGGCCGGCAAACACCTGCACCTCGTCGGCCGTGCCCGCCAGCGCCGCGTGCCCAAGCACCGAGGTGCGCACCTCGGCCGCTCGGCTGCGCAGGAAGGGGTTGATCTGGGCCTCACGCGCGATGCTGGAGGGCAGGGTGGGGCGGCCGGCGGCGCGCTCGTCCTGGCACCAGGCGTTGTAGGCGGCCAGGGCCTGGTTGCCGGGCTCGACGGCCAGCGCAAAGCGCAGGTTGGACAGCGTGTACTCGTGGGCGCAGCAGACGCGCGTGGCGCCGGGCAAGGCGGCCAGGCGGTCGAGCGAGGCCAGCATCTGGGCCGGTGTGCCCTCAAACAGCCGGCCGCAGCCGCCGCTGAACAGCGTGTCGCCGCAAAAGAGCAGCGGGGCTTCGTCGCCCGCGCCAGCCCAGACGTAGGCGATATGGCCGGCGGTGTGGCCGGGCACGTCGATCACCTCGAAGCGGCGGCCCAGCAGTTCGACCCCATCGCCGCCACGCACGGGCTCGACAAGGCCGGGGATGGTCTCGGTGGCAGGGGCGTAGATGGGGCAGCCCGCGTGGGCCTGCAGCTCGACGAGGCCGCCGACGTGATCGCCATGGTGGTGGGTTACTAGAATGCCCGCGAGTTCCAGCCCTCGCTGTGCAAGGACCGCAAGGACCGGGGCGGCATCGCCGGGATCGACGACCAGGGCCTGCCGGCCGTTGTCGAGCATCCAGAGGTAGTTGTCGTCGAAAGCCGGGATCGGCGTCAGGCGCCAGGCGCTGTGAGGCGCCGAGTCGTGCGAGATTGCCTGGTTCATGCGGCCAGATCCATGTGGCGACACCGTGACGAAAGAAAGGCCGAGTATAGAAACCCCCCGCGACGCCTCGGCCCCGGGCGTGGCCTGCAGCGATGCGGGCCAACAAGCCTTTGAGGCTTGGCTCAACACCCCGCCCGGCCGCTATCTGCTGGACTGGGAGCAGAGCCAGCTGGACGCCGCAGTGGCCGACCGCTTTGGCTTCCACGCCTTGCAGCTGGGCCTGCCGGTGATTGACGGCCTGCGCGCCAACCGCATGCCCCAGCGCTGGGTGGCGGGGCGGGACCTGCTCTGCCACTTCGATGCGCTGCCCTTCCCGAGCGACAGCCTGGACCTCGTCGTGCTGCCCCACGCGCTGGAGATGGCGCCGGACCCGCACCAACTGCTGCGCGAGGTGGACCGCGTGCTGCGGCCCGAGGGGCGCTTGATCATCGTCGGCCTCAACCCCACCAGCCTCTGGGGCATCCGCCAGCGGCTGGGACAACCCTATCTGCCGCGCGCCGGCGAGTTCCTCGGCTACTGGCGGCTGCGCGACTGGCTGCGCCTGCTGTCCTACGAGATCGAGGTCGGCCGCTTTGGGCTCTACCGCCCGCCGCTGCGCAGCGAGGTCTGGCTGGAGCGCTGGCGCTGGACCGAGCGCATCGGTGCCCGCTGGTGGCCGGTGCTCGGCGCTGCCTACTACCTGCAGGCCGTCAAGCGCGTGCAGGGCACGCGGCTGGTGGGGCTCAAGCGGGCGCGGCGCCTGCAACCCAAACACGCCACCGCCGTGGCGATGAACCCGCATTCCAAGGACGTGCATGACTGAATCCGCCGCACCGGCCACTCCCGCCACTGCCCCTGCTGCGATCAAACGCCCTAGCGTCATCGTCTACACCGACGGCGCCTGCAAGGGCAACCCCGGCCCTGGCGGCTGGGGCGCCTGGCTGCAAAGCAATGGCCACGAGAAAGAACTCTTTGGCGGCGAGCCCGGCACCACCAACAACCGCATGGAGCTGACCGCCGTGATCGAGGCCCTGGCCTCGCTCAAGCGCACATGCGACGTGGTGGTCTACACCGACAGCGAGTACGTCCGCAAAGGCATGACCGAGTGGATCGCCAACTGGATGCGCCGGGGCTGGAAGACGGCCGATGGCAAGCCCGTGAAGAACGCCGACCTCTGGCAGCGCCTGGATGCGCTGCGCAAGCTGCACCACGTGGACTGGCGCTGGGTCAAGGGCCACGCGGGCGATCCCGGCAATGAGCGCGCCGACGCGCTGGCCAACAAGGGCGTGGCCTCGATCTCATGAAGATCTTGCGCCACTGGTGGCTGGCGGGGTGGCTGCTGAGCGCCCTGGCTGCGCAGGCGCAGCCCACACAGCCCCCACAGCGCTACGAGGTCGTCTGCGTGCACGCGGCCTGTGGCGAGCTGGTCGCTACCCAGCAAGGCAGCCAGTGGCAGGTCAGCTACCAGTTCAAGGACAACGGCCGCGGCCCCGAGCTGAAGGAGTGGATCCAGATCGACGCCGCCGGCACCTGGCCGCGCTACCGCGCCGAGGGCGTGTCCACCTACGGCGCGTTGATCCGCGACGAGTTCGAGCGCCAGCCGGGCGGCAGCGCCCAGTGGCGCTCGCGCGTGGACGCGGGCGAGCAAGCGAGCACGCCGGCGCCATCGGTCTACCTGGCCGTGGACGGTTCGCCCTGGTGGCTGGGGCAGCTGACGCGCGCGCTGCGCGATGGCCAGCCGCGCCCTGCCTTGCCGGCCGGCGAGGTGCGGGCCGAGCGGGTCTTGCAGCACCAACTGCGCGACCAGTCGCTGGTGCTCTACGCCGTCCATGGTCTCGACCTCGCGCCCGTCCACATCTGGCTGCGGGCTGACGACGGCGCCTTCTTCGCGCAGCTCTCGCCCGGTTGGGGCGGCACCATCTGGCAGGGCTTTGCGGCCGACATCCCGGCGCTGGAGGCCCTGCAGCAGCAAGCCCGCAGCGACGAGCTCGCCGCGTTGGCACGCCGCCTCGCGCACCCGCTGCCGGGCCTGACCGTGATCCGCCAGGTGCGCTGGTTTGACGCACCCGCCGCCCAGCTGCGCGGGCCGGCTGATGTTTTTGTCTACGACGGCCGCATCGCCGCCATCCAGCCGGCCGGGTCGCTCGATGCCTTGCGCAAGCTGGGCGTCTCCCAGGTCATCGACGGCCAAGGCCGCACCCTGCTGCCCGGCCTCGTGGACATGCACAGCCATGTGGACCCCAGCCAGTTGCTGCTCAACCTCGCTGCCGGCGTGACGGCTGTGCGCGACCTGGGCAACAGCAATGCCGACCTGGCTGCGCTCAAGGCGCGCATCGACAGCGGCGAGGTGCTGGGGCCACGCATCGCGGCCAATGGCTTCATCGAGGGCAAGAGCCCGTTCTCCTCGCAGGCCGACTTCGTGCCCGACACGCTGGCCGAGGCCCTGGCCGCCATCGACTGGTATGCCGCCCATGGCTACCGCCAGCTCAAGCTCTACAACTCCATCCGCCCCGAGTGGGTGAAGCCCATGGCCGCCCACGCGCGGCAGCTGGGCCTGCGCGTGGGCGGCCATGTGCCAGCCTTCATGACGGCGGCGCAGGCTGTGCAGGCCGGCTACCGCGAGCTGCACCACATCAACCAGGTCACGCTCAACTTCCTCGTCGGCCCGCAGGACGACACGCGCACGCTCTTGCGCTTCACCCTGCCGGGCGACCGTGCCCACACCCTCAAGCTCGACGACGCACGCACCCGCGACTTCATCGCCCTGCTGCGCCGCACCGGCACCGTGGTCGACCCCACGGCCGTGGCCTTTGAGGCCATGTATTTGCAGCGCCAGGGCAGCATCAACCCCAGCTACGCGGCGATTGCGAGCCACCTGCCGGCCAGCCTGCAGCGCGGCCTGCGCGCCGCCGAGATGGAGGTCAACGATGGCAATGCCCGCCGCTACTCGGCCTCCTGGGCGGTGATGATGGACCTGGTGCGCCGCATGCACGCCGCCGGCGTGCCCCTGGTGGCCGGCACCGACGCCACGCCCGGCTTTGCCATGCAGCGCGAGCTGGAGCTGTATGCCGAGGCCGGCATCCCCATCCCCGAGGTGCTGCGCATCGCCACCTGGAACGGCGCCAAACACAGTGACCGGGCGCATGAGATTGGCGCCATCGAGCGCGGCAAGCTCGCCGACCTCATCCTCATCGACGGCAACCCCGTCGAGCGCTTGGCCGACATCCGCCGCGTGGCCCTGGTCATCCAGGGCGGCGTGGCCCTGGCGCCCGACGAGCTGTACGCTGCTCTGTCCATCCGGCCCTTTGTGCCCTCAGCCAAGATCGAACGTCCATGAAGCCCAAGTTTGTTGTCGCACGCCTGCTGGTGGCCGCTGCCTTCGTTGCTCTGCCCGCCGCGTCTTGGGCGCAAGGCCCGAGCCTGCTGCGCTTTTGCTCCACCGGCAGCCCCAAGACCTTCGACCCCGCCAACTCCGACAGCGGTGTGGACCACCGCGCCACCGACCAGATCTTCAGCCAGCTCGTCGAATACAAGCGCGGCACCGACGAGCTGACGCCCGCGCTGGCCGAGCGCTGGACCGTCAGTCCCGACGGGCTGCAATACACGTTCGATCTGCGCAGAAGCGTTGCCTTCCAGACCACCGAAGACTTCAAGCCCACGCGTGAGCTGAACGCCGACGACGTGCTCTTCACCTTCGGGCGTCTGCTCAACCGCGACAGCGCCTTTGGCAAGGCCCTGCCCATCGTCTCGCCCTATGTCGTGTCCTACGGCTGGGAGAAGCTGATCGCCAAGGTCGAGAAGCTCTCGCCCACCCAGGTGCGCTTCACGCTCGCGCAGCGCGATGCCGCCTTCTTGTCGGCACTGACGGGCTCGTTCGCGTCTATCCAGTCGGCCGAGTACGGCGCGCAGCTGCTCAAGAGCGGCAAGCCCGAGCGCATTGCCATGGCGCCCGTGGGCACAGGGCCCTTCCAGCTCAAGAGCTTCCGGGTTGACAGCCAGCTGCGCCTCGTCAAGCACCCCGGCTGGTTCCGCGCCGCCGAGCGGCCTCGGGTGGACACGCTCGTCTTTGCCGTCACGCCCGACGGCAATGTGCGCGCCCAGCGCCTCAAGCGCGACGAATGCGACATCGCCGACCCCGTGGCCCCGGCTGACCTGGCCGAGCTGCGCAAGGACCCTGCCATCAAGGTCAGCACCTCGCCCGGCATGAACATCGGCTACCTGGCCTTCAACACCAAGCACCCGGTGCTCGGCAAGGTCGAGGTGCGGCAGGCGCTGGACATGGCCATCGACAAGGCCACGCTCGTCAAGACCGTGTTCGGCGACGCCGGCGTGCTGGCCCAGACCCTGATGCCCGCCGCCAACTGGGCCAATGACCCCAGCATCAAGGGCAATGCCTACAACCCCGAGAAGGCGCGCGAGCTGCTCAAGAAGGCCGGCGCTACCGGAAAGGGGGGCCTGAGCATCAGCCTCTGGTCCATGCCCGTCATCCGCAACTACAACCCCAACAGCAAGCTCATCGCCCAGCTGATCCAGAGCGACTGGGCCAAGGTCGGCGTCACGGCCAACATCGTCACCTACGAGTGGGGCGAATACCTGCGCCGCGTGGACAAGGGCGAGCACGACACCGTGCTGCTGGGCTGGAACGGCGACACCGAGCCCGCCAACACGGCCGGCCAGCTCGGCTGCGGCTCCGCCAGCGGCACCTTCTGGTGCAACGCCGACTACGAAAAACTCCTCGCCGAAGCCCGCGCCGGCCTCACCCGCGAGGCACGCAAAGCCGCCTACGCCAAGGCCCTGCGCCTGGCCACCCAGCAACTCCCCTGGAGCCCCCTGGCCCACGGCGCCATCTCCGTGCCCCATCGCGCCAGCGTCAAGGGCTTTGTGCTGTCGCTGGACAGCTCGCTCTACTTCGACGGCGTCCTGCCACGTTGATCTTGTTCAAGGCCGGCGTCAGCCGCCCGCTCTAAGCTCCCACCATGACTACCGCAGTTGCCTCCGCCGCCGTCTCCTGGACGCCCGAACTTGAGCTCCACGAGCCGCACATCGACGCCACCCACCGCGAGTTCGTGGACTTGCTCAATGGGCTGCACGACCTCGTCAACGCCGAGGCCGCCACGCAAGGGCAGTTGCTGGAGGCGCTGGATGGGCTGATTACCCACACCGAGGCGCATTTCGGGATGGAAGAGCGCTGGATGGCGGCCGTGGGCTTTGCGCCCGAGAACTGCCACAGCCGCCAGCACGCGCTGGTGCTGGACGTGCTGCGCGAGGTGCGCAACCACGTCGAGGCGGGCAAGGACCTGGACCCGGTGCGGCGCCTGCCCACCGAGCTGGGCCAGTGGTTTGGCTTCCACGCCGAGGCGATGGACGCTGCCCTGGTCTACACCATGCAGCAGACCGGCTTTGACCCGGCGACCGGCCAATTCGCCCGCCCGCCCCAGGGCGAGGCCCAGAGCGGTTGCGGCAGCAGCGGCTGCAGCTGAAGCCAGGCTCAGGCTCCTAGGGGTGAGCCCGAGGGGCTGACCTTCGTCAGCCGGCGCCAACGCTGGTCAGAATGGGCGTCTTGCCGCCCGCGCCCCATGACGGCGCGGGCCTTGTCGATCCTGACCTTGGAGCGTCTGATGTCCCTGCCTTTGATCCCCCCGCTGTCTCGCAGACTCCTGGCCCTGGCTTGCCTGTTGGCTGCGGGCAGTTGCCACGCCGGCGCCACGCTGCCGGGCCCGGCTTACCCTGAGCTTCGCAGCGTCGAGCAGATTGAAACCTCCTGCGAGCAGGGCCTGGCCGGCGCGCGTGAGCGTGTCAAGGCGCTGGAGGACAGCCGGGTCGATGCCAGCTGGCTGGCGCGTCTCGACGACCTGAGCGCCTACATCGAAGACGCCCAGAACCCCGTGGACTTTGCACAGTACGTGCACCCGGACAAGGCCTTGCGCGATGCGGCCCAGGCTTGCTCTCTGAAGTGGTCCGAGTTCACCGCAGGCATTGCCCAGAGCGAGAAGCTCTACCGCTCGCTGCGCAAGGCGCAGCCCAAGGACGCCATCGACAAGGAGCTGGTGCGGCTGTCGCTCGCGCAGTTTGAGGACGCGGGCGTGACCCTGCCGGCCCCCAAGCGTGATCGGGCGCGCCAGATCCGCGAGCGGCTGGTGGCGCTGGAGCAGGCCTTCCAGAAGAACATCCGCGATGCAGGCACCCGGCTGCCCTTCACCGAGGCCGAGCTGCGCGGTGTGCCGCCCGGCGTCTGGGCCAAAGCCGCGCGGGACGACCAGGGCCGCGTGCTGCTGGGCCTGGACATGCCCACCTACATGCCCCTCGTGCAGCTGGCCGAGGACGCCAGCGTGCGCGAGCGCATGTGGCGTGCCCGCTGGGACCAGGGCGGTGATGCCAACCTCAAGCTGCTGGGCGAGGTGGCTGCGCTGCGGGCCGAGTACGCGGGCCTGTTCGGCTTCAAGACCTATGTGGACTTCAACCTGCGCCGCCGCATGGCGCATGACGGCAAGACGGCCAGCGCCTTCCTGGCCAGCGTGGGCGCGGCGGTGCAGGCGCGCGAGCGGGCCGAGATCGACGAGCTGCGCGCCGCCAAGGCCCAGCATCTGGGTACACCGCTGGAGGCCACAAAGCTGAACCGCTGGGATGCGGAGTTCTACAGCGAGCGGCTGCGCCAGTCCAAGTACAAGGTCGAGCAGGAGGCCTTCCGCCCCTACTTCCCGTCCGAACACGCGCTGCCCTTTGTGATGCGCATCGTCGAGAAGATGATGGCCGTGAGCTTCACCAAGGTGGACGTGCCGCTGTGGCACCTTGACGCGCAGGCCTTCGTGGTCTCGGACAAGGCAACCGGCCAGCCACTGGCCCAGCTGTATGTGGATCTGTTCCCGCGCGATGGCAAGTACAACCATGCCGCCGTCTGGCCGCTGCGTGGCAGCTCCACGCGCCTGCAGCGCACGCCCACGGCCGCCCTGGTGGCCAACCTTGACCGCAAGGGCATGACCCTGCAGGAGATGGAGACCCTGCTGCACGAGTTTGGCCACGCGGTGCACGTGACGCTGTCGCGCACCCGCCATGTGGGCCAGGCAGGCACCAGCGTGATGCTGGACTTTGTCGAGGCGCCCTCGCAGATGCTGGAGGACTGGGTGTTCGACGCCCAGGTGCTCAAGCTCATGCAGGAGGTCTGCACCAGCTGCGCGCCGGTGCCGGCCGATCTGCTGGCCAAGGCCCAGGCCGCGCGCCGCTTTGGCAAGGGCTTGTTCTTCGGGCGCCAGCAGCTGTACGCCAGCTTCGACCTGGCCCTGCACTCCGACCCCAAGCCCGACCCCATGGCCCTGTGGGCCAAGATGGAAGGGGCCACGCCGCTGGGGCATGTGGCCGGGGTGCGCTTCCCGGCCGGCTTTGCCCACGTGGCCAGCAGCTATGGCGCGGGCTATTACGCCTACCTGTGGAGCCTGGTCCAGGCCATGGACATGCGCACCGCCTTCGCGGCCGACAAGCTCAGCCCTGAGGTGGGCGCGCGCTACCGCGAACGGGTGCTGGCGCAGGGCTCGCAAAAGCCAGCCCCGCAGCTGCTGCAGGACTTCCTCGGCCGGCCCTCAAACAGCCAGGCCTTCTTCGAAGACCTCAAACGGTAGCCGGTACGGTGTTGGCGCCGGCACCGGCGCCCGCAAACACCACCCGGTTGCGGCCCTCGCCCTTGGCGCGGTAGAGGGCCGCGTCGGCGGCGGCGAACAGCGTGGACAGGGTCTGGCCGGGCTGGATCTCGGCCACCCCGAAGCTGGCCGTGGCGCGCAACTCGCCTTCGAAGACGGACTCTTCGATCAGCTTGCGGATCTTCTCGGCCAGGGCCACGGCCTGCGGCGCCTTGCAGCCGTGGCAGACCACCACGAACTCCTCGCCCCCCCAGCGGGCCAGGAAGTCCTGCGGCTCGCGGATGTGCTGGCGCACGACGTCCGAGAGGCCGCGCAGCACGGCATCGCCGGCCAAGTGGCCGTGGGTGTCGTTCAGGCGCTTGAAGTGGTCGATGTCGATGATCACCAGGCTGACGGGCTCCTGGTGCTGCTCCCATTCCTCGAAGGCCCTTTGCAGTGAGGCCTCCAGGCCATGGCGGTTGGCCAGGCCGGTGAGGGGGTCGGTCTTGCGTTGCTGGTCCAGCGCCTGGGAGTGGCGGTCCAGGATCGCGTTCATGGCTTCGAGTTCCTGCTCGCGCTGCTTGCGGCGGCTCACCTCCTGGCGCATCTGCCAGAACCAGCGCGCCATCAGCAAGCCGCCCACCACCAGCCACAGGCCCAGGATGGCCTGGTAGTAGGTCTCCTTGGAGATGCGCTGGCCAATGATCTCGATCTTGTCGATGTAAAAGTCGTGCGTGCCCAGCGGGTCCACCGTGCCGCTGTTGATGCCGATCTGCACCACGTTGTCGAACTCTGTCTGGCTGTTGGCCGGCGGCACGTGGCGCCGCTTGATCCACCACGGCGGCACCGACAGCGCGTTGAGCGGGATGTCCACCATGTGGTTGCGCAGCTGATCCACCCCGAACTCGATCTCGTTGAACTTCAGGCTCTCGCGCTCGCCCAGCTTGGAGTAGCCGGCGATGGCATTGAGCACCAGCACGCGGATGGTCTTGGACGGGCCGGTGTAGCGCAGCCCCAAGCGCAGGGTGTGGTAGCTGCGCAGGTCCAGGCCCTTCAGGGGCTCGGGGGTCAGCTTGACCTCGAAGCCGCAGAACGGGTAGGCAAAGGTGGGTCGAAGCAGGCACTGCGCGTGGCGCTGCTCGGCGCTGATCAAGCGGGCCTCGGAAGTGCCGCCCTCGGTTTCATCCCCAAATAGGACGAGTTGCTCCTGTGGCACCGGAGGCACCACCAGCACGTGGTCCAGGATCTGATCGCTCAGTGCCATCGCTAGGGCGCTGAGGACGAACAGCGCAGCCAGTAGCGCGGCAAGGAGTCCGCGAGTGGGCATGGGAGACGAAGTGGCTTGGGGCTCCCACTATGCCGCCAACTACAGGCCACGCCAACCAAAAGGGCGGGTGCAAAGTGGGCGCGACCGTGAGGGAATTCCAGCCGCCGGACGCTGTGCCCGCACCAGCGGACGCCCTGGCGCCTGCACGGCGCGCTAACTCGGTCAGAGCTTGTACTCGACCCGCAGCTGCCAGGCCGTGTAGCTGGGGCCACCGCTGCGCGAGCTGATGAGCTGGTCGCCCGTCGTGATGACGCTGCCCGACAGGTAGTCCAGCGGCGCCAGGTTATTGGCCGACAGGCGCACCGACAGGGCGGTGTCCACGTTCCACAGCGCAAAGGCGTCGAACACGCGCTTGCGGTCGGTTTCCACCTCGGTCAGCAGGCTTTGCTGGATGACGGACGAGGGCGTGAAGTTGACGCTGGCGCCCAGGGTGAGGGGGATGGAGCGCAGCCGGTAGTCGGCCCCGAGGTTGAGCGTGCCCTTGGGCTGGGCGTCGATCTGGTTGTGCGGGCCCGGAATGCCGTCCACCTTGGAGGTGAACAGGCTCAGGTTGCTGCGCAGGCTGACCGGCAGCGCGCCCTCCCACCATTCGTCGGCGCGGAACTTGGCCTCCAGCTCGATACCACTGGTGGTGGCCTTGCCGATGTTGCGCGGCCGGGCCACCCAGCGCGGCGTGGGCGACCAGCTGACCGTCTCCAGCAGGGTTTGGGTGCGCATCAGGTCAGAGATGCGGCGGGTGAAGAGGTTGACGCTGAGCAGGCCGCCCTTGGCGAGGTATTTCTCGTAGCCGATCTCCAGGCCGGTGGCCAGCTCGGGCTTGAGGTCGGGGTTGCCGGCGCGGTCAGGTGTGTTGGCCTGGTGCGGCACCTGGGTGTTGATGCTGGGGCGGCCGATCAGGTCCTGCAACTGCGGGCTGCGGTAGCTGCGGGTGATGCTGGCGCGGATCATCTCGCGGCCGCGCTCGTCCAGCTTGTAGCGGCCGTGCACCAGGGGCGTGAAGACGCCTGAGCGGTTGCTGGCCTGGTAGCTGGCGCCCGTGCTGCGGGTGCGGATGCCCTCCCAGCGGGCACCGAAGTAGAAGTCCCACTGCTTGTCCAGCGTCCACTCGTCCTGCGCATAGACGGCGACGCGCGAGGTGGCGGCGTCAAGGCTGTCGCCAAACTCGGTCAGGTCGGTGCGGGGCAGGCCGTTGACGAGGCTGACCCGGTCCTGGCTGCGGGTCTGGCCCTCGGCCTCCAGGCCAGCCACGCCGCTGTGGCCTTCGCCCACGGTGCGCGAGTACTTGGCCATGGCGTTCCAGGAGCGGTCGCGGTTGTCGTTGCGGTCCTGCTGCAGGCGCGTGGCCATGCCGGCCAGCCGCTCCTGCCGCTCGCTGCTGCCGTGGGAGTTGCCGCTGCCCAGGCTGGCGCGCGCCTCCACGCGCGATTCGGCGTCCAGCCGCAGCTGCAGCTGCGACATCAGGCGCAGCATCTGCATCCGGTTGCTGGAATGCGTGTCCACCTGGTCGTAGAAATTGGCCGGCGCGGGGTTGGGCGCTGGCGTCGTGGTCTGGCGGATGCTGCTGTCATTGCTGCCGCGATTGACGACGACAAAGGGCTGCAGCGCCAGGCTGGAGCCCGGGCCCAGCGGGATCTGCACGCGGGCGTTCATGAACAGGCCCTCGCGGTCGTCGTCGCTGCGCCCGCGGGTGGTCTGGTCCACGCTGGTGCCGCTGCTCAGGCTGCGGGTGTTGACGTCGGAGATCACGTCGTCACGCCGCTTGCCCTTCATGGTGTTCAAGGTGATGTTGTAGGCGCCGCCCTCGCCAAAGCTGTCGTTGCGGCTCCAGCCCAGGCCGGGGCTGATGAGGCCGCGCTCCAACTGCCCGCCCACGCGCAGCTCGTTGACGCGGCGGCGGTAGGCCTCGCGCAGCACCACATTGATGGTGCCGGCCACAGCGCGCGTGCCGTACTCGGCCGTGGGCGCGCGCAGCACCTCGATGCGCTCCACCTGCTCGGGTGGCAGCTCGTCGAGCGAGAAGCCCGGGCCCATGCGCTCGCCATTGACCAGGATCTGGGTGTAGCCGCCGCCCATGCCGCGCATGCGCACATCGCCCCCTCGGCCGGGGCGGCCGCCGGTGGTCACGCCGGGCAGGCGCTTGAGCATCTCGCCCACGGTCGAGTCGCCAAACTTCTCGATCTCCTCGCGGCTGATGACGATCTTGGACGCCGTGGACATGCGCCGCGCGGTGTCGTCCGTGGCGCGGCCTTGGACCTCGACACGCTGGAGCTTGTCGGCCCCACCAGCGGCTGCGGAGGCTGCGCCTTGCGGCGGCGCGGGGGCGTTTTGGGCGAGGGCGCTTGCGCTGGCAAGCAAGAGCAGGGACGAGGCAAGGCGCATGACGCAAGCATCACCCCTGGACGTTGCCGGGTTGTTGCGCGCCGTCTACTTTTCGTGATGGGCTGATGCCGAATCAACGGGTGTTGATGATGTCCCGATGCATGGGCGCAAAGCGCGCCAGCAGTCGGTTCTGCACCGCAAAGGGGATGCCGCGCGCGTCCATCGCGGCCTGCAGCACCTCGACCAGGGCGTTGAAGTCACTGGCGCGGATCTCAAAGTCCTGGTGCAGCAGCTTCATCGGCGCGCCCTTGTACTGGCAGGGGCCGCCCAGCTCCTGGCAGGCCTGCTCGGCCAGCGCCTCCGCAAAGGGCGGGCCTTTGACGTCCTTGAAGAAGTGCCCGATGCGGGCATCGGCCCTCAAGCGGGCGTGGAAGTCCAACATCAAGGCGTTAAGTCCCGGCAGGCCCCCGAAGGCCTGGAGCGGGTCGGTGTTCTGGGCCTGGACGGCTGGGGTGCCAAGCGCGAGCAGCACAGCAAGGAGGAGAGCACGCATGGGTCAATACGCCAGTTGAAGAGAAAGGTAGGCGCCGTGCTGACGGCGCGGCTGCACGGCGGGGGCGATGCGGCCGAGGTCCACCCAGGCAACCGTGAGCGACACGGTCTTGGACGGCGCCCAGGCCACGAAGACGTCCCACCAGTCGTCTTCCTTGAGGGCGCCGGTGCCCAGCACCGAGCGGTTCAGGTGGTCGGGTTTGGCGCGGTACTCGGCGCCGATGGCGACCTGCCGGCTGGCGAGCCAGGCCACCGAGACCTCGGGCATCAGCCGGTAGCCAGAGCCTTGCGCGCCGCCAAAGCCGAGCAGGCCGTTCTGGTTCGCCTTGGTCAGCCGCAGCGTGCCGTTCACCAGCACGCCCGGCGCCAGGAAGAGCTTGGTGGCGCTGGCATACAGGTCCAAGCCGTCGCGCTTGGCGCCCAGGGCGCCGGTCAAGGTGGGGTTCAGGGCTCCGGTGTCTACGCGCTTGGCTTGCACACCCAGTGCGACTTGCGGCATCAGCGTGTCAGCGTCCAGCACCGCTTCACCGGCGATGCGCAGCTTGGCGCCGACGATGGTTTGCTTCAGGTGCAGGCCGCGCAGGCCCAGCGGCGCCAGGTTGTCGGCCGCATTGAAGTCTTGCCGGGCGATTGAGACCTCCAGCCGGTCACTCCAGACCAGGGCCGCGCCGGTGACGGTGAGGCCATAGTCTGACGTGCGGGCGCGGCTGACAAAGGCCGTGGCGCCCCATTCGCCCTCGGCCGCATAGCCGCCCGTCAAGGCCCAGGGCGTGAGGCCACCACCGGCGGCGCCGTCAATGCTGCTGACGCCGCCGGTCAGCAGCAGCTTGCCGCCGCCGGCCTGGGCCATCAGCGGCCAAATCAAAGCGAGAAGGAGCAGGGTGCGAGCGTTCATACCAGCACCTTACGGCGCGTGAGGGATCTTGGACGCAGGGCCTAGACTCGTATTCCTCTCCAGACCTACTTTTTCCATGGAATCCGCTGTCCGCGCCGCCCTCCAAGCCGTCATTGACCCCAACACGGGTCAGGACTTCATCACCGGCAAGCAGCTCAAGCGCCTGGCCGTGAACGGCAGCGAGGTGCAAATCGACATCGAGCTGGGCTACCCCGCCGCCAGCCAGTTGCCGGGGCTGCGCGCCGTCGTGGTGGCGGCCGTCTCGGCCGTGCCGGGCGTGAGCAGCGTAAGTGTGGAACTTGCCAGCCGCGTCATCGCCCACGCCGTGCCGCGCGGCGTGCAGCTGCTGCCGGGCGTCAAGAACATCATCGCCGTGGCCTCGGGCAAGGGCGGCGTGGGCAAGAGCACCACCGCCGCCAATCTGGCCCTGGCCCTGTCGGCCGAGGGCGCCCGCGTGGGCGTGCTCGATGCCGACATCTACGGCCCCAGCCAGCCCCTGATGCTGGGCGCCAGCGGCGGCCCCGAGTCGCTCGACGGCAAGACCATGGAGCCCAAGATCGCGCACGGCCTGCAGCTCAACTCCATCGGCTTCATGGTCGACGACGACCAGGCCCTGATCTGGCGCGGCCCCATGGCCACCCAGGCGCTGGAGCAACTGCTGCGCCAGACCCGCTGGCAGGACCTCGACTACCTCATCATCGACATGCCCCCCGGCACCGGCGACATCGCGCTCACGCTCTCGCAGCGCGTGCCCGTTACGGGGGCCGTCATCGTCACCACCCCGCAGGACATCGCCCTCATCGACGCCAAGAAGGGCCTCAAGATGTTCGAGAAGGTCGGCATCCCCATACTCGGCGTGGTCGAGAACATGGCCGTGCACATCTGCACCAACTGCGGCCACGCCGAGCACATCTTTGGCAGCGAAGGCGCCGCCCGCATGGCGGCGCAGTACGGGCTGGAGTTGCTGGCTTCACTCCCCCTGGCCATGAACATCCGCGCCCAGGCCGACTCCGGCACGCCGACCGTGGTGGCCGAGCCCGACGGGCCCACGGCAGCGCTCTACAAAGACCTGGCCCGCAAGGTGGCCGTGAAGATTGCTGCGCAGAGCAAGGACTACTCGGCCAAGTTCCCGTCGATCACGGTGTCGAAGAGCACCTGACTCGATCCCTTGCGGCGTTGACAGGCAGGGCGGACCTGACGCAAAGGTGTGGGAGCCTGACGCCCAAGACCTGCACCGTATCCCCCGAAACAATGACGGGACCTTTCATGCCAAATCGATCAACGTGGGGTATTGCCACTCTGGTAGGGCTGCTGGCCGCTGGCGGCGCCTGGACGGTGGCGTCATCAGACTCCAGCACCGCAGCGTCAGTGCCGCAGCAACTGTTTCAAAAGAGCGATGTCGCCGCACTGGCTGACGCTGCGGCCAAAGGCAGGGTCGCCGACATCCGGAGAATCCTGGACGCGGGGGTGAATGTGAATTCCAAAGGCATGCGTGGCCTGACGCCGCTGGGCTACGCCCTGATCCGCCACAACTTGGACGGCGCGCAGGCACTGCTGAAGCATGGGGCCGACCCCAACTTCACGTACGAGGATGACGTCTACAAAGAACCGCTCCCATTCATTTTGATCGTCGCCGCCAAAGGTTCGGCCGAGGAACTGGCGCTGCTGCTGCAA
The DNA here is from genome assembly GCF_039872745.1 of Roseateles paludis. Lineage (NCBI taxonomy): Bacteria > Pseudomonadati > Pseudomonadota > Betaproteobacteria > Burkholderiales > Sphaerotilaceae > Roseateles > Roseateles paludis. The sequence goes on from NZ_JBDPZD010000003.1 coordinate 72,864, forward strand.
TATGGGGGCAACGCCAACGCGCGTGCGCCCATCAGGCGTGACGCTGCACCCGACCGGCAGTACGAGGGCGACAGTGTGCTGATCGAGTCTGCGTCGGATCTCGCCAAGGTCAAAGCCTTGGTTCAGCATGGCGCCGATGTCAACTACGTGCCGCATCCAGACTCTGCCTCCACCAGCCGTTCTGCGGCGATCGTCAAGGCGGCAGGGTTGGCACAGCTAGAAGTCGTTGACTTCCTGTTGGACCACGGTGCTATTGATCTTGATGAGACCGTAGATGCTTTGCAAGGTCGACCTTGGGCTGTAGAGCAACGTGCGCAGCTCATGGAAGTGATGCGCAAGCTGAGAGAAAAAGGCGGGCGCATCTACGCAAGCTATCGCCCGCTGCGCTCGGAGAAGCTTGAGGCCTATCCCCCCCAAGACACGCCGACGGAGTGGATCAGCCCAGGATTCTTAGACATGCGAGAGGTCTGGAAAAACCGCCTGCAGCGATGGGAGAAGCAAGGGAAACCAGCAGGATCGGGCGGGTCATCGACCCGAGCATGAATTCGATGGGCTTGTCCATCCACAAAACGGCGGGTTACGCCGCAGGCGCAACCCGCCCGCATCTAGGGGAGTCCGTTGCCGTTCAGCTCTAGCCTGATGAGAAGGTTTTGCGCGCGGTGGCGGCTGCGGGATGAGTCGGCCGTGGATGAGCTTTCGCGCTTGCTCGGGACTATCGGGTGTCGACCCGCGCCTTCGGGCGTGTGCGACGAGCACGCCTTGTTTTTTTACCGCGAGCTTTCTCCATCATTCAGATGCGTCTATGGGCTATCTCGGATGTGGCCGGGTGTAGACGGTTTAATGTGCGGCGATTTGAGCGTTGCGCTGCTCTCGAAGAGCGTCCATGACTTCACCCAACTTGACGACGCCTGGTTTACTGCGACGCGCGTCGATGCATTCAGGTTGGGCTTTGAAACCTGCCTTGCCGCGAGGCTGTCGCATCTGAAGTGGGCAGAGTCTGAGGAACCAAATGCGCAGGCATGGCCCATGTCTGTGGATGGCGTCCGAGCGCTTTTTGCCGACTATTTGCGCTTGATTGACTGCCATCTCGTGGCGCTCAAAGACGATGCCTCGCTGCTCCGATTGCTTGAGTGCTGCTTGGCCTATTCGAAGCCGCCCTGGGTGCTATCTGATCCTCCGGGCTGGCCGTTCTTGGCTGAACAGGCCCGGCGCCTCAGATTGAAACTTGAGTGAGTCATGAAGTGCGGCTGAGGGAGCCGACAACGGTATTGACGGTCCAAAGCGCGCAACCCGCCCTACTTCCGTGCCCTCAGCGCCGTCCGCGCCTGCACAAAGTTGAACGCGTAGCTGACAGCCTCGTTGATGGCGTTGTCGATCTCGTGGCGCTCGTGTTCGGTCAGGTAGAAGCTGAAGTCCACCTCGTGGCGGATGTAGCGGGGGCCGAGGCGGTTGAGGGCCACGCAGGCGACGTCGCACAGCAGGTCGTTGCTGATGGCGAGGTTGGGGTAGTCCTTGGCCGAGTCGACCACGGCGGCAAACACTTCGCGTTCGTGGTGGTTGTAGATGGAGCTGAAGTCGGCATTCATGGTGAGCGTCCCTGGCGGTGTGCGGGTCAACGAGTTTTATAGCCTGCCGCGTCGGGTCTGACCACCCAGAAAGGCTCAGGCAGCGCCAATTCCTGCCTTCATTCCCGCGGCTTTGGCTTTGTGAGCGGCCACGAAGTCGAGCATGCGGGTGATGCAGCCTTGGGCCTTGGCGCGGATGCCTTCCTCGACCTGGATCTGGGGCTGGCCTTGCTCAAGGCACTCGACGAGGTTGGCCAGGCCGTTCATGGCCATCCAGGGGCAGTGCGCGCAGCTCTTGCAGGTGGCGCTGTTGCCGGCGGTAGGCGCCTCGATGAGCAGCTTGCCGGGGGCCAGCTGGCGCATGCGGTGCAGGATGCCGTTGTCGGTGGCGACGATGTAGGCGGGGGCCTGGCCCTCGACCACGGCCTTGATGAGGGCCGAGGTGGAGCCGACGACGTCGGCCTGCTCGACCACGCTGCGCGGCGACTCGGGGTGCACCAGCACCAGGGCGCCGGGGTGCTGCTCGCGCAGCAGCTCCAGCTCCAGGCCCTTGAACTCGTCGTGGACGATGCAGGCGCCGTTCCAGCACAGCATGTCGGCGCCGGTTTGCTCCTGAATGTAGCGGCCGAGGTGGCGGTCGGGGGCCCAGAGGATCTTTTTGCCTTGGGCGTGCAGGTAGGCCACGATCTCCAGCGCGCAGGAACTGGTGACCATCCAGTCGGCGCGGGCCTTCACCGCCGCGCTGGTGTTGGCGTAGACGACAACCTGGCGGTCCGGGTGGGCGTCGCAAAAGGCGGCGAAGTCGTCGGCCTCGCAGCCGAGGTCGAGCGAGCAGGTGGCGTCGAGGTCGGGCATCAGCACGCGCTTTTCGGGGCTGAGGATCTTGGCCGTCTCGCCCATGAAGCGCACGCCGGCCACCACCAGAGTTTGGGCCGCGTGGTCGCGCCCAAAGCGGGCCATCTCGAGCGAATCGGACACGCAGCCGCCGGTGGCCAGGGCCAGGTCCTGCAGCACACCGTCCACGTAGTAGTGGGCCACGAGCACGGCGTTCTGGGCTTTGAGCAGGGCGGTGGCGCGCTCGATCAATGCATCCCGCTCGGGCCGGCTCAGCGGCGCAGGCACCTTGGCCCAGGCATGCTTGGTGGAGCAGACACCGGCGGCGTCCTGGCGGGTGTAGTCGAAGACGGCTTGTTCCATGGCTGCGATTTTCCTGCTTTGGCAAGGCGCTTAGGCGTAGCGCGTGGCGCGACCCTCGCGGACGAAGGCCCATAGCGGCAGGCCGGCGCGGCGGGCGGTTGCTATGGCGAGGCTGCTGGGCGCCGACACGCAGGCCAGCAGGCCGCCCCCGGCGCGGGCCACCTTTTGCACCAGCTCGACGCTGGCGCGGCTGGACACGACGAAAGCGAGGCCCGCACCGTGGCGGCCCTGGCGGGCGAGGGCGCCGATGACCTTGTCCAGCGCGTTGTGGCGGCCCACGTCCTCACGGGCGATCAGCAACTGGCCGGTGGCCTCGATGCATGCGGCGGCGTGCAAGCCACCGCAGCGGGCGTTGAGCACCTGGGCCTGCTGCAGCGCCTGCATGCCGAGGCTCAGCGTGGCGGCATCCAACTGCAGCGGCTGCACGCTGGGCATTTCAAGGTCAGCCAGGGCCGCGAGGCTCTCGACGCCGCAAATCCCGCAGCCCGTGCGGCCGGCCAGCGTGCGGCGGCGCTGGCGCACGCGCTGCTCGGCCTGGGCGGTGACGCGCATCTGAACGACAAGGCCCTGCTCGGCGGGTTCGATCTCCAGATCCAGCAGCTCGTCCACGCCCTGCAGCCAGCCCTCGGCGAGCGCGAGTCCAACGGCAAAGTCCTCCACGTCAGTTGGCGTGGCCAGCATCACGGCCTGCGAGACCTCGTTGATGGCCAGCGCCACCGGCAGCTCGACGGCCACTTCTTCGGTCGGCGAGTCAAAGGGCTGGACGGTCAGCAGGGCGGGGCGGTCGGGGTGCACGGGTGCCGTGAAGGGATGGGCGCCGGGATGATAGGGTCGCGCCATGTACCTGCCCCGCCACTTCGAACAAGCCGACCTCAGCCACGTCCTTGACTTGATTGCATCCCACCCGCTGGCGCTCCTGATTGGCGTGGACGCGGAAGGATCGCCGCTGGCCAACCCCATGCCCATGGTGGCGCAGCGTGACGGTGATGCGCTGGTGCTGGAGGGCCACTGGGCGCGCGCCAACCCTCAGGCCCAGGCGCTGCTGCAGCGCGACGGGGGCGAGCTGCTGGCCGCCTTCAGCGGGCCGGACTGCTATGTGAGCCCGCGCCACTACGACCACGAGCGCAACGTCCCGACCTGGAACTACCTGGCCGTGCATTGCTGGGGCCGCGTCGAGGTGCTGGACGAGCCCGCCAGCAAGGACGCGCTGCTCAAGCGCCTGATCGGGAAGATGGAGCCGAGCTACGCGCCGCAGTGGCGCGGCCTGCCGGAGGACTACCAGCAGAAGCTGCTGGGCGCCATCGTCGGTTTGCGCCTGCACGTGACGCGCTGGCAGGCCAAATTCAAGCTCAGCCAGAACCGCGCAGCCAGTGAGCGCTCTCGCATGGTCGAGGCCCTGGGCGAAGGCGATGCCGGCGCCCGCGGCGTGGCCGAGTGGATGCGCAAGCTGGGGCTCTGAGAGCCTGCGAAAAAATCCCTCACGCCCGCTCGGGCGCACCGGATTCATTCACAGGCGCTGGGCCGGCTTACATCCCGGCGTAGTTGGGCCCGCCGCCGCCTTCGGGCGTGACCCAGACGATGTTCTGCGTCGGGTCCTTGATGTCGCAGGTCTTGCAGTGCACGCAGTTCTGCGCGTTGATCTGCAGGCGGTCGGCACCGGCGTCGGTCTTCACAAACTCGTAGACGCCCGCGGGGCAGTAGCGCTGCTCAGGCCCGGCAAAGCGCGCGAGGTTGGTAGCCACGGGCACGGCGGCATCCTTGAGCGTCAGGTGCGCGGGCTGGTTCTCTTCGTGGTTGGTGTTGGAGATGAACACCGAGGAGAGCCGGTCAAAGCTCAGCTTGCCATCGGGCTTGGGGTAGTCGATGGGGGCGCATTCCGCCGCCGGGCGCAGGGCCTCGTGGTCGGCCTTCTTGTTGTGCAGCGTCCAAGGCGGGCTCTGCACACCGAGCTTGGGCAGCAGCCATTGCTCGATGCCGGTCATGACGGTGCCCACGGCCTGGCCCTTCTTGAACCAGCCCTTGAAGTTGCGGCTCTGTTGCAGCTCTTGGTTCAGCCAGCTGGCCTCGAAGGCGCTGGGGTAGCTTTCCAGCTCGTCCTGGCTGCGGCCGGCGGCCAGGGCCTGGGCCAGGCTTTCTGCGCAGAGCATGCCGCTCTTGATGGCGGCATGGCTACCCTTGATGCGCGCGGCGTTCAGGAAGCCGGCATCGCAGCCCACCAGCGCGCCGCCGGGGAAGACCAGCTTGGGCAGGGCCTGGGGCGTGCCGTTGTTGATGGCGCGGGCGCCGTAGCCGATGCGCTTGCCACCCTCGATGTGGGCGCGGACAGCCGGGTGGGCCTTCCAGCGCTGCATCTCTTCAAAGGGGCTCAGGAAGGGGTTCTGGTAGTCCAGCCCGATCACGAAGCCCAGCGTGACCTTGTTGCCCTCCAGGTGGTAGAGGAAGCCGCCGCCAAAGGTGTTGTCCGTCATCGGCCAGCCAGCGGTGTGGACGACGCGCCCGGGCTGTGCCTTGTCAGCCGGGATCTCCCACAGCTCCTTGATGCCGATGGCATAGGTCTGCACATCGCGGCCCTCGGTCAGCTTGAACTTGGCCAGCAGCTGCTTGCCCAGGTGGCCGCGCGCCCCCTCGGCAAAGACCGTGTACTTGCCCAGCAGCTCCATGCCGATCTGGAAACCATCGTGCGGCTCGCCGTCCTTGCCGACACCCATATTGCCGGTGGCCACGCCCTTGACGCGGCCCTCGTCGTCGTACAGCACCTCGGCCGCCGCAAAGCCTGGGAAGATCTCGACGCCGAGGCCTTCAGCCTGCTGGGCCAGCCACTTGGTCACGTCCGAGAGGCTGATGACGTAGCAGCCGTGGTTGTGGAAGTTGCGCGGCACGAAGGCATCGGGCGTGCGCGTGGCATCAAGCTCGGACAGGAAGAGCACGTCGTCGCCGGTCACCGGCTGCTTGAGCGGGGCTCCTTGGGCCTGCCAGTCGGGCAGCAACTCGTTGAGCGCGCGCGGGTCCATCACTGCGCCCGAGAGGATGTGGGCGCCGGGCTCTGAGCCCTTTTCCAGCACCACGATGCTCGCGTCGGGCTGCAACTGCTTGAGCCGGATGGCCGTGGCCAGACCGGCGGGGCCGGCACCGACGATGACCACGTCGTACTCCATCGCTTCGCGCGGGCCGTACTGGGCCAGGATGTCTTCGGGGGTCATGGATGGCGGCTCCGGGTGTCGATGCACTGGGCCTGGATTCTACGAATCGAACGACCGTGCTTTTTTAGGGCGGGGCTTCCAAAGCCGTGCAGCTGTGCTTTTTGATTCCGGCTGGCTGCCAGGCCTTGCGTGCTATCGTGATTCGGCCCTCGAAAGTAGTTCGGTGCATCGGCGCCCGGCCGAGGGCCAGAAGGCAAAGACCATGAGCGTTTCCATCGATCTTTCCGGCCGCGTGGCCCTCGTGACGGGCGCGTCCAGCGGTCTGGGCGCGCAGTTCGCTCGCACGCTCTCCAAGGCCGGCGCCTGTGTGGTGCTGGCGGGCCGGCGCGTTGAGCGGCTCAAGACGCTGCGCGCCGAGATCGAGGGCAATGGCGGCGATGCCCATGTGGTGGCGCTCGACGTGACCGACGTCGACAGCATCCGCGCCGCGGTGGCGCACGCCGAGACCGAGGTCGGCACGCTCGACATCCTCATCAACAACTCCGGCGTCAGCACCACGCAGAAGCTGACCGACGTGACCGAAGCCGACTACGACTTCGTGATGGACACCAACACCCGCGGTGCCTTCTTCGTGGCGCAGGAAGTGGGCAAGCGCATGCTGGCCCGCTCGCGCGGCGCGGCACCCGGCACCTTCATCGGCGGGCGCATCGTCAACATCGCCTCCATGGCCGGCCTGCGCGTGCTGAGCCAGATCGGCGTCTACGCGATGAGCAAGGCCGCCGTCGTCCACATGACCCGCGCCATGGCGCTGGAGTGGGGCCGCTACGGCATCAATGTCAACGCCATCTGCCCCGGCTACATCGACACCGAGATCAATCACCACTACTGGGATACCGAGGGCGGCAAGAAGCTCATCGACATGCTGCCCAGGAAGCGCGTGGGTGCGCCGCAAGACCTGGACACCGCGCTGCTGATGCTCTGCGCCAACGAGAGCCGCTTCATCAATGGCGCGGTTATCCAAGCTGATGACGGCTTCGGGGTCTGACTGCGATGCGTGACTTGACTCCGCTGGAAGCCCGCGTGCTCGCGGTGCTGGTCGAGAAGGAAGCGACCGTGCCCGACAGCTACCCGCTGTCCGTCAACGCCCTTGCCTCGGGCTGCAACCAGAAGACCGCGCGCGACCCGGTGATGAATGTCAGCGAGGCCGAGATCCTGGCCGCGCTGGACGAACTGCGCAGCCTGCACCTGGTCAACACTGTCAGCGGCAGCCGTGTGGTGCGCTACGAGCACAACGGCGCCCGCGCGCTGGGCGTGCCCGGTGCGGGCCTGGCCATCCTGACCCAGCTGATGCTCCGCGGCCCGCAAACCGCCGCCGAGCTGCGCGCCAACACCGAGCGCCTGCATCGCTTTGCCGACGTGTCATCGGTCGAAGGCTTCCTCGACGAACTCGCCGGCTGCGAGCGGCCGATGGTCGTCCGCCTGCCCAAGGCCCCCGGCGCCCGTGAAGCCCGCTGGGCGCACCTGCTCTGCGGCCCCGTGGCCAGCGTGGCCGAGGCACAAGCCCTGCCGGCGCGCGATGAGGAAGTCGCGCTGTTGCGCGCCGAGGTGGCTGAGCTGCGCGGATTGGTGATGCGTCTCGCGGGCGAGCTGGGCGTCAACCTGTGATGGGTAGATAAACGTCGGTCAGCATTTCGTGCTCGGCCACGTCGGGCCCGACGTTGACGTAGTGGAAGAAGGGCGGAAAGTCGCGCAACTGCTCGCCACTGGCCGGCAGCCACTCCGTGTACAGCCATTGCACCGCCGGGATGAACTCACGGGATCCCGTGTGGCGCACCTTGGCGCAGCGCCCACCCGGGATGCGCTTGGCCACCACGCCCTGCGCATTGGGCGCCACGGCCCGCTCAGACGCCACCGCAAGATCCACCCGGTAGCCGCTCTCGGCCTGAGTGCGCAGGTCGTGGTGGATGCCATAGGTCGCCGCGCTGCCCGGCGGCACCCGGTTGGCCCGCCGCCACTCGATCAGCCGGCGCGTGCTCTCGTACACCGTGGCCGTTGAGCCCAGGTGCTCAACCGCCGCCACGGCGGTCTCCGGGAAGTGAACGATCTCGACATGCATCTCAGGCAACTCCGGGCTGAAAGGAAAAGCAAATAACGCCCGCCAACGCGGCCAGTCCGGCTGCTGCCGGAACTCGCTGGGCGACTGCCCCACCACGCGGCGAAAGGCCCGCGAGAACGACTCCGCGTTCTCATACCCCGCCTCGAACGCGATCTCGGTCACCGAGCGCGGCGGCTCGAAGTGCAGGCGCATCGACGCCCGTTTGAGCCTCAGCAGCCGAAGCCGCTCGGCGGGGGAGTGGCCACAGGCGTGTTTGAAGGCCCGCTGCAGGTGGAAGGCAGACACCCCGGCCACAGCCGCCAGTGCGGTCAGCGACACGGCTTCATAGAGATGGCGATGTAGGTGTGAAAGCGCGCGTCCAACGAATTCAGGCGGGGTGGGCATGGCGCGCATTCTGCGAGGCGGGGGGGGCCAGTGCGCTTGACCGAGATTGCGGTTGGACAGGTGAATGCCGGGGCCCAATTCGGCTTCGCTGAGCTTTTTGGCCAAGAGTGCAACCCGCAAACTTGTGGTTGACCAGCGCCATCAATTTCATGGCCGGGTCATTGCCCAGAATCGGCTTGGCGGGGCCAGCCTACGGGTGCCCCGTGTTCTATTCCCTTTGTTGACTGACGGATGCCCCGATCCGGGGCATGACAGCGTGAAGTTCAAGTTAGGGGTTTGGATTGGAACCTGCTCTCAATCCGTGCGTGCCGCCAGAAGGAATCAGCTTGAACTGTCGATCGGGGTCGACCGTCAGGGTATTCGGGCTGGCGAACTGGTCGCGCTTGATGGCATCATCACACCCTGACAAAGCCGCTGATTGAAAAGAATGTACTCGATGTCAGCGTAGCGTGTGGTTCGCGCAGAATTTTGCTTCCGATCAGTGATATTTCTATATTTTGCTATGTCACGCAATTTTCAGGGCGCGGCGGTGCCACGGCGCCATGGCCACGCGAGGGAAAGCGGCTTTGTTGCGTTGAAAACTTCTTGCGGTATCAAGACGCGCCGCTTTTCTAAATATTGATTCGTCCAGGGAAAACTATGATTTCGATCCGTCATCTCGTCGCAGTCTCTTTGACTGCTTTGTTCTGTTCAGTGAGTTCGGCGTCTGTCAACTACTCGTTCAGTGGTTTTTTTGGGGCGAACTTGCCGGAAGGCTGGCAAGATGCAACGGCCACTTTCTCAATCACTCTGCCGGATGTGATCTCGTCTGACCTAACGGTCCCGGTTGAAAGCATGATTTCCTGCTCAGTGCCGTTTGGTTCATGTCGGCAGGTCAAATTTGTCGTGAGCTCGTTTAACGCGGGCTGGACTACCCCGCTGGACACCCCAGCACTCCTGCTGTCGAGCGAATCGGCGGGTGTCTTCTATTACTTTTCATCCAATGCCTTTGCAACGTTCGGCGAGAATGCCAATCTTGCCAATGTCGGCTCTCCAGCAAAGCTCACGATATCCAGCGTAGTTCCGGAGCCTGGTACTTTGGCAACTATGTTGCTTGGATTGTGTGGCCTGGTCCTCCGGGCGCCCTTGCGTGGCAAGGCCAAACGGGCAATTTCAGCGTCCCGTGCTTAATCTGTGGTGTAACTATCGTTTGTAGGTCGGGGTGAGCCCGCGAACCCCAACATTTTTTAGGCATTTTGAGATCATTGGATTCGGTGCTCATGCCACAACCGATGAGTGGTATGCCGCCCGATAATTCAAGTCTCTAGCCTTGAGTGACGCCCGCTTCAGGTGGCGTTCAGGGCGCAGCGTTGAATCCATCGCCTGCTCGTCAGCTATGTGCTGAGGGCACAAAAAAGCCCGCCGAAGCGGGCTTTGCCTTTTGGTGCAAGCCGATCAGGCCGTGACCGCCTTGGCGGTCTCGGCGTACTCCTCGATCTGGTCGAAGTTCATGTACTTGTAGATCGAGGCGCCGTCCTTGTTCACGACGCCCATGGCCTCGTGGTACTCCTGCACCGTGGGGATCTTGCCCAGCTTGGAGGCGATGGCCGACAGCTCGGCCGAAGCGAGGAACACGTTGGTGTTCTTGCCCAGGCGGTTGGGGAAGTTGCGGGTCGAGGTGGAGATGACCGTCGCGCCTTCACGCACCTGCGCCTGGTTGCCCATGCAGAGGCTGCAGCCGGGCATCTCGGTGCGGGCGCCTGCCGTGCCGAAGGCGGCGTAGTGGCCTTCCTTGATCAGCTCGCTCTGGTCCATCTTGGTGGGCGGGGCGACCCACAGCTTGACGGGGATGTCGCGCTGGCCGCCGAGCAGCTTGGCGGCGGCACGGAAGTGGCCGATGTTGGTCATGCAGGAGCCGATGAAGGCTTCATCGATCTTGGTGCCGGCCACGTCGGACAAGGTCTTGGCGTCGTCCGGGTCGTTGGGGCAGCAGAGGATGGGCTCCTTGATGTCGGCGAGGTCGATCTCGATGACGGCGGCGTACTCGGCGTCCTTGTCGGCTTCGAGCAGCTCAGGCTTGGCGAGCCAGGCTTCGACCTTCTCGATGCGGCGCTGCAGGGTCTTCGCGTCCTGGTAGCCGTCGGCGATCATGTTCTTCATCAGCACGATGTTGCTGGTGAGGTACTCCTTGATCGGCTCGGGGTTGAGCTTGATGGTGCAGCCGGCGGCGGAGCGCTCGGCCGAGGCGTCGCTCAGCTCGAAGGCCTGTTCGACCTTGAGGTCCGGCAGGCCTTCGATCTCGAGGATGCGGCCCGAGAAGACGTTCTTCTTGCCGGCCTTGGCCACGGTCAGCAGACCGGCCTTGATGGCGTAGAGCGGGATGGCATGCACGAGGTCGCGCAGGGTGACGCCGGGTTGCATCTCGCCCTTGTAGCGGACCAGCACCGATTCAGGCATGTCCAGCGGCATCACGCCGGTGGCGGCGCCGAAGGCCACTAGCCCTGAACCGGCGGGGAAGCTGATGCCGATGGGGAAGCGGGTGTGCGAGTCGCCACCGGTGCCGACGGTGTCGGGCAGCAGCAGGCGGTTGAGCCAGCTGTGGATGACGCCGTCACCCGGGCGCAGGGCCACGCCGCCACGGTTGCTGATGAAGGCGGGCAGCTCGCGGTGCGTCTTCACGTCCACGGGCTTGGGGTAGGCGGCGGTGTGGCAGAAGGACTGCATGACCAGGTCGGCGCTGAAGCCCAGGCAGGCCAGGTCCTTCAGCTCGTCGCGGGTCATGGGGCCAGTGGTGTCTTGCGAGCCGACCGTCGTCATCTTGGGCTCGCAGTAGGTGCCAGGGCGGACGCCTTGGCCCTCGGGCAGACCGACAGCGCGGCCGACCATCTTCTGGGCCAGGGTGAAGCCAGCCTTGGTCTCGGCCGGTGCCGACGGCAGGCGGAACAGCGTGGACGCGCTCAAGCCCAGGAACTCACGCGCCTTGGCGGTGAGCGAGCGGCCGATGATGAGGTTGATACGGCCGCCGGCGCGCACTTCGTCGAACAGCACGTCGCTCTTGAGCTTGAACTCGGCGACGGTCTCGCCGTTCTTCACCAGCTTGCCGTCATAGGGCAGCACGTCGATGACGTCGCCCATCTCCAGCTTGCTCACATCCACCTCGATGGGCAGGGAGCCGGAGTCTTCCTGGGTGTTGAAGAAGATGGGGGCTATCTTGCCGCCGAGTGTGACGCCGCCGAAGCGCTTGTTGGGGACGAAGGGGATGTCCTGGCCGGTGGCCCAGATCACGCTGTTGGTGGCGGACTTGCGGCTGGAGCCGGTGCCGACCACATCGCCCACATAGGCCACCAGGTGGCCCTTCTTCTTCAGGTCCTCGATGAACTGCATCGGGCCGCGCTTGCCGTCTTCCTCGGGCTTGAAGGCCGCATCGCTGCGGGTGTTCTTCAGCATCGCCAGGTAGTGCAGCGGGATGTCCGGGCGGCTCCAGGCGTCGGGGGCGGGGGAGAGGTCGTCGGTGTTGGTCTCGCCGGGCACCTTGAAGACGGTGACGGTGATCTTCTTCTCGACCTCGGGGCGGGTGGTGAACCACTCGCCGTCGGCCCAGGACTGCATCACTTCCTTGGCCTTGGCATTGCCGGCCTTGGCCTTGGCGGCCACGTCGTTGAAGTAGTCGAACATCAGCAGGGTCTTCTTCAACCCTTCAGCGGCCACGCCGGCCACTTCAGCGTCGTCCAGCAACTCGATCAGCGGGTGGACGTTGTAGCCGCCCACCATGGTGCCGAGCAGCTCGGTGGCCTTGGGCCGGGAGATGAGGCCCACGGCCAGATCGCCATGCGCCACGGCGGCCAGGAAACTGGCCTTGACCTTGGCGGCATCGTCCACGCCCGGGGGCACGCGGTAGGTGAGCAGTTCGACGAGGAAAGCCTCTTCGCCAGCTGGTGGGGCCTTGATCAGCTCGATCAGGGCTGCGACCTGCTTGGCATCGAGCGGCAGGGGCGGGATGCCGAGCGCGGCGCGTTCGGCGACATGTTGGCGGTAGGCAGCAAGCATGGTGGGCTCCGGTGGGTGTGTGTTGGGGTGGCCAGGCGGTCAGTTCGTCGGGACGATGACCTTCAAGCCCTTGAAATAGTCACGATAGAAACCGGCATCACGGGTGATCAGTGCGTCGCACTGCATCATGGCGTGGGCGCCGATGAGAAAGTCCGCGACGGTGCGGCTGCGGTGGCCGCCGCGCTGACGATAGCGGCGTTGCATTTCGCCGGCACGAAGCGCGGCCTTGGGTTCCATGGCGCTGAAGGCGATGCCGACGTCCTCCAGGTGCTGGAGCACTTCGGAGCCGCCTTTGAGCGAGGTGCACAGTTCGGCCAGCGCCACTTCGCACAGCACCACGGGCCCGGCGTGCAGGGCGTGGCGCACGGCGTCGGCAGCCGCCAGGGCTTCGTCGCCCGAGCCGCCGATGAGGTCGATCAGGACGGAGGAGTCGGCCGCAATCACGTGCCGTCACCCTCCGGGGGCAGATAGGGGTCGCCCGGCGCGTGGCCACGGATGGCACGCATGGCCTCGTCGGTGCTGGCGAAGCCGTCGAGCTTGAAGCGCCCGCGCAGCTTGGCGATGGCGTCGTCCACGTTCTTGCGCAGCACGACGCGCCCGCCCTCGATCTCGACCTTGAGCACGGTGCCCTTGGTCAGCCCGAGGGCATCACGGACGGCTTTGGGCAGGGTGATCTGGCCACGTTCAGCGACGGTGGCTTCCATGGAAACACCTCCTGGCGAGGCTTGAGTATGGAAGCTCAAGTATGCATCAGCTGTGCATACTTTGTCGTCGCGGCAGGCTGGCGGCAGGGCCTTTCAGGCCCAAAACTACCGCCGCCGAACTGACTTGCCGATTACTTTCCGATACCGAGGCCGCTGCTTGCAGCCTCCGGGTTGGCTTCACGGGCGGCGCGGATGGCGGCCATGATGCGGGCCTGTTCGGGGTGGATGCAGTCGTCCACCAGGCGCTGGCCGGCCTTCACGTCCAGCAGCATGGACTTGTTGGCGATCTGGATCATCAGCGTGCGGCCGGTCACGTCCTCCAGGCGCAGGGCGCCGGTGTGGGAGAGCACGGGCTTCATCACATAGCGCAGCTTGTTCCAGACCACGGTCACATAGCCGCGCTTGCCCTCGTAGGGGGTGAGCTGGACGGTCTGCTTGAACTCGCAGTTGTAGTCGCCCAGGTGGGCGGCCTGGAAGGCTTCGAGCTGCTCGTCACCGGCTTCGCTCAGCTCGGGCGGTTGCGCGGCGGCGGCAGCGGCCGCGACGGGCTTCTTGGCAGCCGCGCGGGCGGCGGGCTTGGCGGGCGTTTCGGCCTGGGCGGAGACGACGGCGCAGAGCAGGGCGGCGGCGAGCGAAAGGCGGGCGGTGTGGAGCGGCGTCATGGGTTCATCCTTGCGCAAGGCGAAGAGAGCGGAGAGTGCGAGGGGGCGATGGCCATGTTCGTTCAGCGTGCCCGCCAACCCCGTAAGCAAACTTATCCGTTTGTGATTGTCCTGCGGGCTTGGGGCCGGCGTCGAGGGGGCTTCACCCGAGGCTGGCGTCGGCAAACCAGCGCTCGCGCACGGCCACGGGCAGCGGCTGGCCGGTGCGGTGCGCGCGCTCGATGACCTGCCAGTAGTAGCGGTAGCTGGCGCGGTCGTGCAGGCGCTGGCGGTGCTGGATCGGGGCCCATTCGGCCGACTGGGCGGCGTGGATGATCTCGATGGCTTCGTCCACCTCGGCGGCAGCGGGCGAGAAGGCGTCGAGGATGGGCTGGATCTGGTCCGGGTGGATGCTCCACATCCGCGTGTAGCCGAATTGCTGAGCCGCCCGCCCGGCCGCAGCCTGCAGGGCGGCGCGGTCCTTGAACTCGGTCACCACGCAGTGCGAGGGCACCTTGCAGTAGGCGTGTGCGGCGGCGGCGATCTCCAGCTTGGCACGCACCACGAGCGGATGCTCGAACTGGCCGTGGACGCTCATGGCCGAGCCCGGGATGGCGCCTCGGTGGGCTGAAACGAAGTCCATCAGGCCGAAGGACAGTGACTCGACGCGGGGGTGGGCAGCGATCCGCTGCACCTCGCGCAGGGCGCCATGGGTTTCGATCAGCACCTGCAGCGGCAGGGCGCGCTGCTGCCCGTGGCGGGCCTGGCAGGCGGCGACGGCCTCGGCCGCGCGCTCCAGGTCTGCAGCGTCGCGCACCTTGGGGATCATCAGATAGGCCAGGCGCTCGCCGGCTTGGCCGACCAGGGTGTCCACGTCGGCCTCGAAGCAAGGGTGGTCGAAAGGGTGCGCGCGGGCGCCCACGCGGCCAAAGCGGTTGTCGGCGCTGTTGACGAGGCTGACCACCAGGGCCGCGTGCTCGGCTTCGCCGCCAACGGGGGCGCCGTCTTCGCAGTCGAGCGTGACGTCGAACACGGGGCCGCGCTCGGCCTGCAGGGCCAGGCTCTTGCGCATGCGGGCCTCGACCCCACAGTAGTGGTCGACGACCGGGAGCTGCGGCCCGCGATCCCCCGCGTCGAACAGGGCTTCCCGGGGGTGAGGCGTGGCGTGCATGGCGCAGAACTGTAGGGTATGGTCTGCGCTGCCGGCCGGGCGCCAATGATCTCGGGCCAGGCGGATCGCCGACGCCGGGTATCGAGTGGGTCGGCCTCGAGGGTGGTGGCATGCATAGGTCGGACGCAAGTCCCATGAGCAATCAGAGCGCCAGACGCGGCGCCAGGCGGGTTCAGCAGGCAGGCTGGTGCGGCAGGGCATGGCTGTGCCTGGTGGGGGCGGTGCTCGCGGGCCTGCCGGGCTGGGTGCGGGCCGAGGGCCCGGACGTGCTTGAAGTGCGCTGGGTCATCCATTCGCTGCCTTTCGTGCACGCGGAGCAAGGCCGGTCAGGGTCGCCCAAGGGGTTTTTGGATCGCATGCTGCACGAGCTGCTGATCCCCAACCTGCCGGGCCTGTTGCACAGCGTGGACCAGGTGCCGATTCCGCGCCGCAACCAGGCGCTTCAATCAGATGCTCGCGCCTGTTCGCCGGGCATGATCGTGTCGGACGAGCGCCGAGCTTTCACGACCTTTTCCGTGCCGGTGATCCGCATGCTGCCGTCAGGTGCTTTCGGGACACGGCGCGTGTTTGGGGGACTGGGCAAGTTCATCAGTCCTGAAGGCAACCTCGACCTGGAGCGCGTGATCACGACCGGGGCTGCCCATGTGGCCGTGGCCGATGGTCGGAGTTATGGCCAGGTGGTGGACGCGCTGCTGGTGCGCCTGCGCGGCAGGGGCAATCTGACCTTCATCAGCGGCGAGGGCACGACCGAGAAGCTGGCTCGCATGATCCGCGCGGGTCACGCGGACTTGGTGTTGGGCCTGGTTTACGAAGCTGACCTCGTCAGCCGCGAGGCGGGGCTGGAGGGTGTCGACCTGGAGTTCTGGCCGATCACCGAGCAGGAGCGTTTGCATCAGCTGGCCATAGGCTGCCACCAGGGCACCCAGGGCGCCGCCGTGATTGCACGCATCAATGCGCTGTTTGCGCACGCTGAGATGCGGCGCCAGGCCCAGGCCTTCTATGACGCGCTGTTGCGGCCGCAGGACCTCAAGCGTCTGCGCGCCCTGATGCCGCCGGAGCCAGCGTCCGGGCCTGGCCGACAGCGGCCATGAAAAAGGGCGCCCGCAGGCGCCCTTGAGTGGGGTTGGCAGGTTGACCCAGCCAGCCGATCAGAGGAGGTGCTTCACGCCGGCCTGCTCTTCCAGCAGTTCGTTCAGCGTCTTGTTGATGCACTCTTGCGAGAAGGCGTCGATGTCGAGGCCCTGGACGATCTTGTATTCACCGCCTTCGCAGGTGACCGGGTAGCCGAACATCACTTCCTTGGGGATGCCGTACTCACCGCCCGAGGGAATGCCCATGGTGACCCACTTGCCATTGGTGCCCAGGGCCCAGTCGTGCATGTGGTCGATGGCGGCGTTGGCGGCCGAGGCGGCCGACGACAGACCGCGCGCAGCAATGATGGCCGCGCCGCGCTTGCCGACGGTGGGCAGGAAGGTGTTGCGGTTCCACTCTTCGTCATTGATCATGGCCTTGACCGACTGGCCGCCGATGGTGGCGAAGCGGTAGTCCGCGTACATGGTGGGCGAGTGGTTGCCCCAGACGGCCAGCTTCTCGATGTCAGCCACGGCCTTGCCAGTCTTGGCCGCGATCTGCGAGGCAGCGCGGTTGTGGTCAAGACGCAGCATGGCGGTGAAGTTCTTGGCCGGCAGGTCGGGGGCCGACTTCATGGCGATGTAGGCGTTGGTGTTGGCAGGGTTGCCGACCACCAGGACCTTGACGTTGCGCGAGGCCACGGCGTTCAAGGCCTTGCCTTGGGCCGTGAAGATGGCGCCGTTGATCGACAGCAGCTCCGAACGCTCCATGCCCGGGCCGCGCGGGCGCGAACCCACCAGCAGCGCGTAGTCGGTGCCCTTGAAGGCGGTCATCGGGTCGCCGTGCGCCTCGATGCCGGCCAGCAGCGGGAACGCGCAGTCTTCGAGTTCCATGATGACGCCCTTGAGCGCGTTCTGAGCCTTCTCGTCGGGGATTTCCAACAACTGAAGGATCACAGGCTGGTCCTTGCCCAGCATTTCGCCAGAGGCGATGCGGAACAGCAGGGCGTAACCGATCTGACCGGCGGCGCCGGTGACGGCGACGCGAACGGGTTTCTTGCTCATGGGGGAACTCCGAAACGTGATGGGGATGAAAAGGCAAACCCGCCGAGTTTATTCGGCATGTTGCAGTGCGGAAAAGCCTGCGCGAGCCTGCACCGGGCAGATGTCTCGGAACTTACGGCGGCGCCCTATTGCGGTGCAACATTTTGGACAGGGCATCTAGGGGCTGGCCCTAGAATCATTCGGTTTCACTCAGATTCGCACAGGCTTGGACATGACGGACACCACCAAAGCGAGACCGGTCTACCGCAATATTCACGTCACCCAGATCCTGTCCTACCGCCTGCCACCGGCAGGGGTGGTGTCCATCCTCCACCGAATCAGCGGCATGTTGCTCTTTGTGCTGCTGCCCTTCGTGGTCTGGATGTTCGACGCGAGCCTGAGCTCCGAGATCTCCTACGACGGCTTCACCAACATCTTCGTCGCCGGCGTGGCCGGGACGCCCGCGTGGTTCGTGAAACTCGTTGTACTTGGCCTCACCTGGGGCTACCTGCATCACTTCTGCGCCGGTGTGCGCCACCTCTGGATGGACGCCACCCACAGCGTCAGCAAGCAGCAGGGGCACAGCTCGGCGGTGGTGACGCTGGCCATCAGCCTGGCGCTGACCGCCTTGCTGGGCGCCAAGCTCTTCGGCCTGTACTGATTCTTTCGGAGACCCAACGCATGAGCACTTTTGGCTCCAAGCGCCTCGTTGTCGGCGCGCACTACGGGCTGCGCGACTGGCTGGCACAGCGCATCACGGCCGTCCTGATGGCCCTCTTCACCGTCGCGTTGCTGGCGCAACTGCTGGGCCCGGCACCGCTGGGCTATGACCGCTGGGCGGGCATCTTTTCGCAGCAGTGGATGAAGTTTCTGACCTTCGTGACCATCCTCTCGCTGGCGTACCACGCCTGGGTCGGTGTGCGCGATATCTGGATGGATTACGTCAAGCCGGTGGGTGTCCGCCTGGCCCTGCAGGTGTTCACGATTGTTTGGTTGCTCGGCTGTGCCGGTTGGGCGATCCAGGTGCTTTGGAGGCTCTGAAGACGATGGCAAAGCTCGCAACCCGCAAGTTCGACGTGGTCATCGTCGGGGCCGGTGGCTCTGGCATGCGTGCCTCGCTGCAACTGGCCCAAGCCGGCCTCAATGTGGCCGTGCTGTCCAAGGTCTTCCCGACCCGTTCGCACACCGTCGCCGCTCAGGGCGGCATCGGCGCCTCGCTCGGCAACATGAGCGAGGACAACTGGCACTACCACTTCTTCGACACCGTCAAGGGCTCGGACTGGCTGGGCGACCAGGACGCCATCGAGTTCATGTGCCGTGAGGCGCCCAAGGTCGTCTACGAGCTTGAGCACCTCGGCATGCCCTTCGACCGCAATGCCGACGGCACCATCTACCAGCGCCCCTTCGGCGGCCACACCGCCAACTACGGCGAGAAGCCCGTGCAGCGCGCCTGCGCGGCGGCCGACCGTACCGGCCACGCGCTGCTGCACACGCTCTACCAGCAGAACGTCAAGGCCCGCACCCAGTTCTTCGTCGAATGGATGGCACTGGACCTGATCCGCGATGCCGAAGGCGACGTGGTCGGCGTGACCGCGCTGGAGATGGAGACGGGCGAGCTCTACATCCTGCAGGCCAAGACCGTGCTGATGGCCACCGGCGGTGCCGGTCGCATCTTCGCGGCCTCCACCAATGCCTTCATCAACACCGGCGACGGCCTCGGGATGGCGGCGCGCGCCGGCATCCCGCTGGAAGACATGGAGTTCTGGCAGTTCCACCCCACCGGCGTGGCCGGCGCGGGCGTGCTGCTGACCGAAGGCTGCCGCGGCGAAGGCGCGATCCTGCGCAACTGCAATGGTGAGGCCTTCATGGCCCGCTATGCCCCGACGCTCAAGGACCTGGCGCCGCGTGACTTCGTCTCGCGCTCCATGGACCAGGAGATCAAGGAAGGTCGTGGCTGCGGTCCCAACAAGGACTACGTGCTGCTCGACATGACCCACCTGGGCACCGAGACCATCCTCAAGCGCCTGCCCAGCGTCTTCGAGATCGGCCACAACTTCGCCAACGTCGACATCACCAAGGAACCGATCCCGGTGGTGCCCACCATCCACTACCAGATGGGTGGCATCCCGACCAACATCAACGGTCAGGTCGTGGTGCCCAAGGACGGCAACCCCAACACCATCATCAACGGCCTCTACGCCGTGGGTGAGTGCTCCTGCGTGTCGGTACACGGCGCCAACCGCCTGGGCACCAACTCGCTGCTCGACCTGGTGGTGTTCGGCCGTGCGGCTGGCAACCACATCATCGACACCGCGCTCAAGCAGAAGAACTTCAAGGACCTGCCCGCCGACTCGGCCGACCGCACGCTGGCCCGCTTGGCCCGCCTCGACAGTGCCCGGGACGGCGAGTACTCGCAAGGCGTGGCCAACGACATCCGCGCCTGCATGCAAAAGCACGCCGGTGTGTTCCGCACGCAAGCCTCGATGGACGAGGGCGTCGCCAAGATCAAGGCGATTGCCGAGCGTGTCGGTCGCATCGGCCTCAAGGACAACTCCAAGGTCTTCAACACGGCTCGCATCGAGGCGCTGGAAGTCGAGAACCTCATCGAGGCCGCACAGGCCACCATGATCTCGGCCGCCGCCCGCCCCGAAAGCCGTGGTGCCCACGCGCACAACGACTACCCGAGCCGTGACGACGCCAACTGGATGAAGCACACCCTCTGGTACTCCGAGGACAACCGGCTCGACTACAAGCCCGTCAAGCTCCAGCCGCTGACCGTCGAGTCCGTGCCGCCCAAAGTTCGTACCTTCTAAGTCGGGAAAGCACCCTCATGAAGCGCACCTTCCAGATCTACCGCTACGACCCCGACAAGGACGCCAAGCCCTACATGCAGACCCTCGAGGTCGAGCTGGACGGCAACGAGCGCATGCTGCTCGACGCCCTGATCAAGCTCAAGGCGGTCGACCCCACGCTGTCCTTCCGCCGCTCCTGCCGCGAAGGCGTCTGCGGTTCGGACGCCATGAATATCAACGGCAAGAACGGCCTCGCGTGCCTGACGAATATGCGCACGCTGCCGGGCACCGTGGTGCTCAAGCCGCTGCCGGGCCTGCCCGTCGTTCGCGACCTGATCGTGGACATGACGCAGTTCTTCAAGCAGTACCACTCGATCAAGCCCTACCTGGTCAACGACAACATCCCGCCCGAGAAGGAGCGCCTGCAGTCGCCCGTCGAGCGTGAAGAGCTTGATGGCCTCTACGAGTGCATCCTGTGCGCGAGCTGCTCCACGAGCTGCCCGAGCTTCTGGTGGAACCCGGACAAGTTCGTCGGCCCGGCCGGCCTGCTGCAGGCCTACCGCTTCATCGCCGACAGCCGCGACGAAGCCACCAACGAGCGCCTGGACAACCTCGAAGACCCCTACCGCCTGTTCCGCTGCCACACCATCATGAACTGCGTGGATGTCTGCCCCAAGGGCCTGAACCCCACCAAGGCCATCGGCAAGATCAAGGAACTGATGGTCCGCCGCGCGGTCTGATCGACCCATGGAAGCACGACTCGGCGAACGTGAACTCTCCAAGCTGCGCTGGCGCTGCCGGCGTGGCCTGCTTGAGAACGATTTGCTGATTGCGCGCTTTTTTGAGCATCACCCCGACGGCATCAGCCTCACGCAAGCTGAAGGCCTCACGATCCTGATGGATCTGGCCGACAACGACCTGCTGGACCTGCTGCTGCGGCGCAAGGAACCCAGCGGCGATCTCGACTGCCCTGCAGTGCAGCAGGTGCTGGGCGAGCTGCGTACCCCCGAATCACTGACTCTCTAAGGACTGCATCATGACCCCGTCCGACGTCAAAGCCACCCTGTCGTTCTCTGACGGCAGCCCCTCGATGGACCTGCCGCTCTACAAGGGCAGCATCGGTCCGGACGTGATCGACATCCGCAAGCTGTACGCGCAGACGGGCAAGTTCACCTACGACCCGGGCTTCCTGTCCACCGCGTCGTGCAACTCCACCATCACCTACATCGATGGCGACAAGGGTGAGCTGCTGTACCGCGGCTACCCCATCGAGCAGCTCGCGGTGAACTGCGACTACCTCGAAACCTGCTACCTGCTGCTCTACGGAGAGCTGCCGAACGAGGCCGAGAAGGCCAAGTTCAACGAGACCGTGATGCACCACACCATGGTCAATGAGCAGATGCAGTTCTTCCTGCGCGGCTTCCGCCGTGATGCCCACCCGATGGCGGTGATGACGGGCCTGGTGAGCGCGCTCTCGGCCTTCTATCACGACAGCACCGACGTCCATAACCCCGAGCACCGCGAGATCTCGGCCATCCGCCTGATCGCCAAGATGCCCACGCTCGTGGCCATGGCCTACAAGTACACGATCGGCCAGCCCTTCATCTACCCGCAGAACGATCTGAGCTACGCCGGCAACTTCATGCGCATGATGTTTGCCACGCCTTGCGAGCCCTACAAGCCCAACGAGGTGTTGGTCCGCGCGATGGACCGCATCTTCACCCTGCACGCCGACCACGAGCAAAACGCTTCCACGTCGACGGTGCGGCTCTGCGGTTCTTCTGGCACCAACCCGTTTGCGGCCATCGCAGCCGGCGTAGCCTGCCTGTGGGGCCCGGCTCACGGTGGCGCCAACGAGGCCTGCCTCAACATGCTCAACGACATCCAGGCCAATGGCGGCGTGGGCAAGATCGGCGAGTTCATCAAGCAGGTGAAGGACAAGAACAGCGGCGTCAAGCTGATGGGCTTTGGCCACCGCGTCTACAAGAACTACGACCCGCGCGCCAAGCTGATGCGCGAGACCTGCTACGAGGTTCTGAACGAACTCGGCCTGCAGAACGACCCGCTCTTCGAGCTGGCCATGAAGCTGGAAAAGATCGCGCTGGAAGACGAGTACTTCGTCGCCCGCAAGCTCTACCCGAACGTGGACTTCTACTCGGGCATCGTGCAGCGCGCCATCGGCATCCCGGTGCCGCTGTTCACGGCCATCTTCGCGTTGGCCCGCACCGTGGGCTGGATCGCCCAGCTCAACGAGATGATCGGCGACCCCGAGTACAAGATCGGCCGCCCGCGCCAGCTCTTCGTCGGCGCGCCGGCGCGCAACGTCAAGCCCATCGGCGAGCGTTGAGACACAACCCCCCCGACAAGAACCCCTCGTGACCCCGAGGGGTTCTTTCATTTCCAGCGCAGCACTGTTCGCCCATGCATGACTTGCTCATCCTCGGCAGCGTCAACCGCGATCTGATCGTGCATGCCCCCCGGCTGCCTGAGCCGGGCGAGACCCTGCGCGGCAAGTCCTTCGCCTCCTGCATCGGCGGCAAGGGCGCCAACCAGGCCGTGGCCGCTGCGCGGCTCGGTGCCAAGGTCGCCCTGGGTGCGCGCGTGGGCCTGCGTGAAGGCGGCGCCGCACTCGTGGCCCAGCTCGCCAGCGAGGGCGTGGCCACGCACCTGATTGCCCAGCCTGAGGACGAGACACCCGGCGTGGCCCTGATCGTGGTGGGCGCCGAGGACGGCGAGAACCAGATCGTCACCGTCGCCGGCTCCAACGGCACGCTGCCGGTGGACCAGGTCGAGGCCCTGCCGCTGGCGGGCGTGAAGTACCTGGTGGCCCAGCAGGAACTGCCCCCAGCCAGCATCGCGCGCGCCTTCGAGCGGGCGCGGGCCGCCGGTGCGCGCACGGTGCTCAATGCCGCGCCCTTCCGGCCCGAGGCCGTGAGCCTGCTGCCGCTGGTGGACCTGCTGGTGGTGAACGCGCTGGAAGCCGCTGCCCTGTTGCCCGGCGAACCAGCCACCTCCGAGGCCCTGGCCCTGGCGCTGCGCCAGCGCGGCCCCTCGTCGGTGCTGCTGTCCCTGGGCGCCGAGGGCCTGGTGTGGGCCGACGCCGCCGGCTGCCGGCGCCACGCCGCGCGCAAGGTGCGGGCCGTGGATACCGTGGGCGCAGGCGACACCCTGGTGGGCGCCCTCGTCACCGCCCTGGCCGAGGGCCAGGCCATCGAGGCCGCGCTGCGCTTTGCGCAGGCCGCCGCCGCCATCGCCGTGTCGCGCCCGGGCGTGCAAGACGCCATGCCCACCCGCGCTGAAGTCATTCAATTCCTGGAGGCTGCCCCATGACCGCCACGCTCTTGTTGCCCCGTTGGATCCTGACCATGAAGCCCGGCGAGCCGGTGCTGGAGGGCCACGCGCTGGTCATTGAAGGCGAGCGCATCGCCGCCATCGGCCCGCGCGAGGCGCTGCTGGCGCAGTACGCCAATGCCGTTCGCGTCGAGCTGCCCGAGCAGATCCTGATCCCCGGCCTCATCAACGCCCACACGCACTCGGCCATGACCCTGCTGCGCGGCGTGGCCGATGACCTGCAACTGATGGACTGGCTGCAGAACCACATCTGGCCGCTGGAGAAGGTCTGGGTCAGTGACGAGTGGGTGTTCGAGGGCTCGATGCTGGCGGCGGCCGAGAGCCTGCGCGCCGGCGTCACCTACCTCAACGACATGTACTTCTTCCCCGGTGCCATGGCCCGCGCCGCCATCGATGCCGGCATCCGCGCGGCGGTGTCGATCAATGTCATCGACTTCCCCACCAGCTACGGCTCGGGCCCCGACGACTACATTGCCAAGGGCTTGGCCGCCTACCAGCAGTTCAAGGGCGAGAAGCTGCTCGACTGGACCAGCGCCCCGCATGCGCCTTACACGGTGTCGGACGAAACCTTCGTCAAGCTGCGCAAGCTGGCTGAAGAGCACGACCTGCAGATCCACTGCCACATCCACGAGACCGCCGGCGAAGTGGCCGACAGCGTCAAGCAATACGGCCTGCGCCCGCTGGCGCGCCTGGAGAAGCTGGGCCTGATGAGCGAGCGCCTGATCGCCGTGCACATGGTCCACCTCGATGAGGCCGAGATCACGATGCTGGCCGCCAAGGGCGTGCACCTGGTGCACAACCCCAACTCCAATCTCAAGCTCGCCTCGGGCATTGCGCCGGTCAAGGCGCTGGAGGCGGCCGGCGTCAACACGGTGCTCGGCACCGATGGCGCCGCGTCCAACAACCGGCTCGACATGTTTGGCGAGGTCCGCTCCGCCGCGCTGCTGGCCAAAGGCGCCACCGGCGACCCCGAGGTCGTCACCGCCCGCACGGCGCTGGAGATGGCCACCATCCGCGCCGCCAAGGCCATGGGCCGCGAGGCCGACCTCGGCTCGCTCGAAGTGGGCAAGTTGGCCGACGTGGTCGCCGTCTCGCTGGGCAGCCTGGAGTGCCGACCGGTCTACAACCCGCTCGCCCAGCTCGTCTACGTGGCCGGCCGCGAGCACGTGCAGAACGTCTGGGTCGGTGGCCGCCGCGTGCTGAACGAGCGCCAGATCACCAGCTTCGATGTCGGTGGCCTGCTGGGCCGCTGCGAGGACATCGTCGGCCGCATGAAGGCCGGCATGTCGGCTTCCTAAAATTCACCCTTTCTCCCCCTCCGCTGCTTTTCGCGGTTGCCGCACGCTCCCATGACTTCTCCCAAGCACCTGACCGCCTTTGAAGGCGGCAATGCCCTGTCTCCCTTCCGTGCCGCCGCGCTGCTGGCGCAACTGCAGGGCGTGAACGAGCGCATCAGCGCCATCACCGCGCGTGCCGTGCACTGGGTCTGGACCGATGCGGCCCTTGACGCCGCCGGGGCAGAGCGCTTTGCCGCGCTGCTCAACTATGGCGAGCCGGCCGTGGCTGGCGAGGGCCAGCTCGTGGTGGTGACGCCCCGCATGGGCACCGTCAGCCCCTGGGCGTCCAAGGCGACGGACATTGCGCACAACTGCGGCCTGGCGCTGCGGCGCGTGGAGCGGGTGGTCGAGTACCGCATTGCCACCAAGACGGGGCTGTTGGGCGGCGCCAAGCCGCTCTCTGACGCCGAACTGCAAGCCTGCGCCGTGCTGCTGCACGACCGCATGACCGAGTCGGCCTGCTTCACCCGCGACGACGCCCGTCACTTGTTCGACGAGCGCGTGGCCGAGCCGCTGGCGCACGTGGACGTGCTGGGGCAGGGGAGAAGCGCACTGGAGAAGGCCAACGTCGAGTTCGGCCTGGCGCTCTCCGCTGACGAGATCGACTACCTCGACACCAACTTCAAAAAGCTCGGTCGCAACCCCAGCGACGTCGAGCTGATGATGTTCGCCCAGGCCAACAGCGAGCACTGCCGGCACAAGATCTTCAATGCGCAGTTCACCGTCGATGGCGAGGCGCAGGCGCTCAGCCTCTTCGGCATGATCCGCAACACCGAGAAGCTGAACCCCCAGCACAGCATCGTGGCCTACTCGGACAACGCTGCGGTGATGGAAGGCCACCGCATCGAGCGTTGGCAGCCCGCGCCGGCCGGCGGCAGCGTCTACGCCTCGCGCGAGGAGCTGGCCCATGTGCTGATGAAGGTGGAGACGCACAACCACCCCACGGCCATCTCGCCCTTCCCCGGCGCCTCGACCGGCGCAGGCGGCGAGATCCGCGACGAAGGCGCCACCGGCCGGGGCGCTAGACCTAAGGCCGGCCTCACCGGCTTCTCGGTGTCCAACCTCAACCTGCCCGGCACCAACGAGCCCTGGGAGCAAGAGAAGTTCGGCAAGCCCAGCCACATCGCCTCGGCGCTGCAGATCATGATCGACGGCCCGCTGGGCGGCGCGGCCTTCAACAACGAGTTCGGGCGGCCCGCCCTGGGTGGCTACTTCCGCGTCTATGAGCAGACGGTGGACGGCATCCGCCGCGGCTATCACAAGCCCATCATGATCGCGGGCGGCATTGGTGCCATCCGCAGTGAGCTGACGCACAAGATCGAGTTCCCGGCCGGCACCTTGCTCGTGCAACTGGGCGGCCCCGGCATGCGCATCGGCATGGGCGGCGGTGCTGCTAGTTCGATGGCCGCCGGCACCAACACGGCCGACCTCGACTTCGACTCCGTGCAGCGCGGCAACCCCGAGATCGAGCGCCGCGTGCAAGAGGTGGTCAACCACTGCTGGGGCCTCGGCACGGCCAACCCCATCCTGGCCATCCACGACGTGGGCGCGGGCGGCATCTCGAATGCCTTCCCCGAGCTGGTCAACGACGCCGGCCGTGGCGCCATCTTCGATCTGCGCAAGGTGCCGCTTGAAGAGTCGGGCCTCGCGCCCAAGGAGATCTGGTGCAACGAGAGCCAGGAGCGCTACGTGCTGGCCATCGCGCCCGAGAGCCTCGACGCCTTTGCGGCCCTGTGCGAGCGTGAGCGCTGCCCCTTCGCCGTCGTCGGCGTGACGACCGAGCAGCGCGAGCTGGTGCTGGAAGACGGCCCCGGCGGCGAGCGCGCCATCGACATGCCCATGGACGTGCTGCTGGGCAAGCCGCCCAAGATGCATCGTGACGTGAAGCGCGTGGCCCGCAACGCCGGCACGCTCGACCTCTCGGGCACTAGCCTCGAAGCAGCCGCCTTCAATGTGCTGCGCCACCCGACCGTGGCCAGCAAGCGCTTCCTCGTCACCATCGGCGACCGCACCGTGGGCGGCCTCAACCACCGCGACCAGATGGTCGGCCCCTGGCAGCTGCCGGTGGCGGACTGCGCCGTCACCCTGGCCGACTTCAAGGGCTTTGCCGGCGAGGCCATGAGCATGGGCGAGCGCACGCCGCTGGCCAGCGTCGATGCCCCCGCCTCAGGCCGCATGGCCGTGGCCGAAAGCATCACCAACTTGCTGGCCGCGCCGATTGAACTCTCTCGCGTCAAGCTCAGCGCCAACTGGATGGCCGCCTGCGGCGAGGCCGGCGAAGACGCCGCGCTTTACGACACGGTCAAGGCCGTGGGCATGGAGCTGTGCCCGGCGCTGGGGGTGTCGATTCCGGTGGGCAAGGACTCCTTGTCGATGCGCACCAAGTGGGAAGACAAACAAGTCACCGCGCCGGTGTCGCTCATCGTCACCGCCTTTGCCTCGATTGCCGACGTGCGCGGCACGCTGACGCCCGAACTCAAGCGCGAAGACTCCTGCCTGATCCTCGTCGACCTTGGCCAAGGCCAGCACCGCATGGGCGGCTCCATCCTGGCGCAGACGCTGAACCAGTTCGGCGGCGCCGTGCCGGACCTGGACGACCCGCAGCTGCTCAAGAGCCTGGTCGCCGCCATCAATGAACTTCGCGGCCAGGGCAAGCTGCTGGCCTATCACGACCGTAGCGACGGCGGCCTCTGGGCGGCGGCCTGCGAGATGGCCTTTGCCGGCCAGCAAGGCCTGAGCCTGAACGTGGACCTGCTGGTGACCGAGGGCGACGGCGTCAACGACAGCCGTGCCGACACCGGCGACGCCAAGAACTGGGCCACCCAAGTCGGCCCGCGCCGTGACGAGCTGACCCTGCGCGCCCTCTTCAGCGAAGAACTCGGCGCCCTGATCCAGGTCCGCGCCGCCGACCGCGATGCTGCGCTGCAAGTGCTGCGCGCGCATGGTCTGTCCAAGCACTCGCACGTGGTCGCCAAGCCCAACACCACGCGCCAGGTCGAGGTCTGGCGCGATGCCAAAAAGGTCTTGGGTGCTGACCTCACCGCGCTGCAGCAGGCCTGGGACGAGGTCTCCTATCGCATCAACTTGCTGCGCGACAACCCGGCCTGTGCCGAGTCCGAGCACGCGGCTGCCGGCCGCGCGGATGACCCCGGCATGCACGTGTCCCTGAGCTTTGACCCGGCCCAGAACGTGGCCGCGCCCTTCATCGCCACCGGCAAGCGGCCCAAGATGGCCATCCTGCGCGAGCAGGGCGTCAACTCTCACGTCGAGATGGCCTACGCAATGGCCCAGGCCGGCTTCGACGCGCACGACGTGCACATGAGCGACCTGCAGTCGGGCGCCGTGCAACTCGACGGCTTTGCCGGCTTCGTGGCTTGCGGCGGCTTCAGCTACGGCGACACCCTGGGTGCCGGCGAGGGCTGGGCCCGCTCCATCATGTTCAACGCCCGCCTGGCCGAGCAGTTCAAGGCCTTCTTTGCGCGGCCTGACACCCTGGCCCTGGGCGTGTGCAACGGCTGCCAGATGCTGGCGGCGCTCGCGGCCATCATCCCCGGCGCCGACGCCTGGCCGCGCTTCACGCGCAACCAGAGCGAACAGTTCGAGGCCCGCCTCTCCATGGTCGAGGTGCTGGAGTCACCCAGCCTCTTCTTCACCGGCATGGCCGGCAGCCGCATGCCGATCGCCGTCGCCCACGGTGAAGGCTTTGCCAACTTCGCGCGCCAAGGTGATGCGAGCCGCGTCGTCAAAGCCATGCGCTTTGTGGACAACGCCGGCCAGCCGACCGAGGTCTATCCGTTCAACCCGAACGGCAGCCCCGGTGGCCTCACGTCGGTGACGACGCCCGATGGCCGCTTCACGGCGCTGATGCCCCACCCCGAGCGGGTGTTCCGCAACGTGCAGATGAGCTGGACGAGTGGGGATGTGGGGAGCAGCAGCCCCTGGCTGCGCATGTTCCAGAACGCCCGCAAGGCTTTAGGCTGACGTCTGGGAAGCGCGCGGCTCAGAGCCGCGCGTTGTCGTCGGCGCTGAGCTGGAAGCGGCGAGCCTCTTCGCGCAGCTGGTCAGACAGCTGCTTCATGGTGTCGGCGCTGGACAAGCTCTGGCCCACCATCAGCGTCGTCTGCTCGCTCACGGTCTTGAGGTCGAACATGGTGTTGGTGATGGCCTGCATATGGCCCACCTGCGCCTGGGTGCTGTGCGTGATGTCCGCCAGCGTCGAGCGCAGCTGGCTGGCTGAGGCCACCAGGGCCTG
This sequence comes from Roseateles paludis, assembly GCF_039872745.1. Taxonomy (NCBI): domain Bacteria; kingdom Pseudomonadati; phylum Pseudomonadota; class Betaproteobacteria; order Burkholderiales; family Sphaerotilaceae; genus Roseateles; species Roseateles paludis. The sequence continues at coordinate 101,654 of NZ_JBDPZD010000003.1, forward strand.
GATCGCCTCGCCGCTGGTGCGCACCTGCTCTGAGCCGCGCTGGCTGGACTCCACGCTGTCGTTGATCAGCTTGCGGATGTCCTTGGCCGCATTGGCCGTGCGCCCTGCCAGCACGCGGACCTCGCCCGCCACCACGGCAAAGCCCCGGCCGCTCTCGCCCGCGCGCGCGGCCTCCACGGCAGCGTTCAAGGCCAGCAGATTGGTCTGGAAGGCAATCTGGTCGATCAGGCCAATGATCTCGGCGATGCGCCGGGCCGCCACTTCCACTTCCTGCATGGTGGCCACGGCAGCACTCAGTTGCTCGCCGCCTTGCACGGCCACGGCTTCGTTGCGCACGGATTCGTCCGCCGCGCCCTTGACGCTTTCGTCCACCGCGCGCACCACCTCGCGCATGTCCTCCAGCGACTTGCCGGCGATGGACAGGGTCTCGGCGCTGCTGGACGCACCCACCTCCAGCAGGTCATTCGAGGACTGCAGCTCTTCACTGACCTCGGCCACCTTGTCGGCTGCTGCGGTGATGTGCTCCATCGAGTCCTTGAGCACCTTCTGCATCTCACCCACGCGGCGCGCCACGTAGGCGAACTCGTCATTGCCCCAGGCATGGCTGGAGCCCACCAGATTGCCCTCCGCCACCACGCGGATGCGCTGCGCAATCATCGAGATGCCGCCCCCGGTGACGAGCGCGAAGCTGTAGAACAAGTAGGTGCCGGCCAGCAGGGAGAGCACGATCAACAGCGCCATGCGCCAGGACTCGCTGCTGATGCGCGCGGTGCGCTCGTGGAGCAAACGCTCAAGAAGACCGGTCATTTGGGCCTGTGCCTGCCACAGGGCCTCGGCCTTGTCGGCTCTATCGGCATTGCTGCCGGCCAGGCTGGCCTGCATGCTGCGCACCAGGGCCAGGGTATCGGCGTCTGTCTTGACGGCGGCTTCCAGCCGCGCCAGGCCAGCGCTCAGGCGTTTGCGGGCATCGCTGATGCGCGCCACCGTGGCCTCGCCCGACTTGCCCGCCGCCAGCTCGGTGGTCAGGTCGGTCAGCTGCGGCAGCACCAGCAGGGCAGCGTCCATCGCGTAGTAGCTGGGCGCCTCGGGGTCGAGGATGAGGCCGCTGCGGTCGGCAATCTTTTCGTAGTTCGCCAGCAGTTCCTGCCGCCGTGCGGCGTCGCCGGCCTTGGCCTGCAACTCGCTGAGCTCCTTGCTCAGCTGGCGTACATCGGCCACGCCTTGCAGCTCCGCCAGCGCCACCTCGCGCGCATCGCGCTGTGAGCTGAAATACCCCTGCGCCAGGATGATGACCGGCAACAGGAAGCTCAGGCTGATGATCCAGGCCTTGGTGCGGAAGCGCTGTGCCCGAAGTAGCACCACTCCGGGCCTGAAGAGGCCACGGCCGCTCCAGAAGTAGCGCAAGCCAGAAAGTGGCGCTGAGCCGGCCTGACCGGCACTGGCCGGGCGCTGGGCGCTCGGAAACTGCATACGGACCCTTTCTCCCCGAGGATCCGGCCACCCGCTGGCGGATCACGGCGCATAGCCTGGCCACACCAGTGCACCGACGCGCAGGCTTCGGTGTGACAACGCTTCGAGAATAGTGGTAGAGCTGCCCGTGGAGGTGTGCAGTAATGGTCGATTTCCTCAGGGCTTGCAGCGCGTCGGTTGATTCGCTACGCAAGCTGACCGTGGGCTGACGCTCGAGCGCCCCCGGCGTGGGCTCAATCCGAGCTGCCCAGCGTGGCGTTGACGCGCCTGGTCTGCCCCGCGCGCCAGACGCTCAGCACCACCTTCTCGCCGATCTGGCGCTGCTCCAGCAGGCCGAGCATGTCATCCAGGTCGGCCACCGGCTGCTCGTTCACGGCTGTGATCACGTCGCCAGCCACGATGCGCCCGTCCCGCCCGCGCGTGTAGGGCTGCAGCCCCGCCTGCGCGGCCGGGCCACCGGCCACCACGCCCACCAGCAGCACGCCCTTGGGGGCGCCCAGGCTCTGCGTCAGCTGCGCGGCGCCCGCCGTCACCCCCAGGGCGGGGCGGATGAAGCGCCCGTCGCGGATCAGGCGCGGCACGATGCGGTTGACCTCGTCCACGGGAATAGCAAAGCCAATGCCGGCGCTGGCACCGCTGGGGCTGTAGATCGAGGTGTTCACGCCAATCAGCCGGCCGGCTGAGTCGAGCAGCGGGCCGCCCGAGTTGCCGGGGTTGATGGCCGCGTCGGTCTGGATCGCGCCCTTGATGGTGCGGCGGGTCACGGACTCGATTTCGCGGTTGAGCGCCGAGACGATGCCGGTAGTCAGGGTTTGGTCCAGGCCAAAGGGGTTGCCGATGGCATAGACCTTCTGGCCCACCTGCAGCTCGCGGCTGGTGCCGATGGCGATGGGGGCGAGCTTGTCCTTGGGCACGTCGATGCGCAGCACCGCGATGTCACGGTCCGGGAAGGCGCCCACCAGCTTGGCGGGGAGCACGCTCTGGTCCGACAGCGTCACGGTGGCCGCATTGGCACCCTGGATCACGTGGAAGTTGGTGACGATGTGGCCGTTCTCGTCCCAGATGAAGCCGGTGCCCGTGCCCTGGGGCTGCTCGGTCACGCGCAGCGAGAACAAGTCGCGCTGCAGCGCCAGGTTGGTGATGTGGACGACCGAGGGCGAGGTCTTCTTGAAGACGTTGATGTTGTTGTTCTCGTCGGCGTCCAGCGCGCCGCGCGGCGTGACGGCGCGGGGCTGGGCGGGCGTCTTGCTCTGGGCATCCATGTGCCAGCACCCAGCGGCAGCCAGGGCGACGAGGCCAGCGGTCAGCAGAACGGCGGGGCGGCGGAGCAGGGCGGCAGCGGGCATGGTTCAAATCCGGGCGAAGATGCGGCTTCCATTTTGGTCGGCTGTCAGCGCGGGGCGCGGGTGCCGCGTTGCGCGGGCTGGCCATTTGGAGGACAAGATCGTGACGCCAGCCGTTTTTTCCAGCCCCTTCCTTGCACTTGCTTTGACCTTCGCGCTCCCGGCCACGGCGCTGGCCCAGGGCGTCTGGAAGTGCGAGATTGACGGGCAGACCCGCTACACCGACCGGCCCTGCCCGGACCGTGGCGCCAGCCTCAGCCCCCAGCGCCTGCAGGCCAATGTGGCCGATGCGCCCAGGCCGCCCGCCAGCGGCGCGGCGCCCGTGGTCACCGCTGCCAAACCCACCGCTACCGAGCCGCCCGCCAATGTCTGCCCCAGCAGCACCGAGCTGCGCGACATGGAAACCCGCGCCAGCTCCACCAGCCTCAGCACCGAGGCCCGGCAGTTCATGGTGGACGAGATCCGCCGCGCGCGGCAGTGCGCCAAGGGCCAGGGCCGCTACACCGAGGCCGACTGGCGCATCAGCCGCGAGGCGCAGGCCGCGCAGTCCAGCAACTCGGGCGCCTACGAGGCCCGGCTGAGAGCCGAGGGCATGCACAGCGCCGCCGACCCCGAGGAGGGCACTCGCATCGCCCGCCAGCGTGAGCAAGAGACCGCTGCCCAGACCCAGGCCGCGCGGCGCGCCTGGCGCGAGCAGCAGCGCCAGCGCAACGCTCCCGGAAGCCCTTGACGCTGGCTCATGCAGGTACCCGCCCCTTCGCCCTCCCGGGCCGACCGGCTCGATGCCTTGCGCGGCGCGGCCATCGTGTGGATGGTGGGCTTCCACTTCTGCTTTGACCTCAACCACTTCGGCTGGCTGCAGCAGGACTTCTACCGCGACCCGTTCTGGACCACGCAGCGCACGGCCATCGTCAGCCTCTTCCTGTTCTGCGCCGGCAGTGGCCAGGCGCTGGCGGTGGCTGCCGGGCAGGGCGCCGGGCGCTTTTGGCGGCGCTGGGGACGGATAGCCGGCTGCGCGCTGCTCGTGTCGGCCGGCTCGTGGTGGATGTTCCCGCGTGGCTGGATCAGCTTTGGCATCCTGCACGGCATGGCCGTGATGCTGCTGCTGCTCCGCTTGGGGCTGGCGCGCTGGCCCACTTGGGCGCTGCTGGCACTGGCGGCCTTGGCCTTGGTAGCGCCACAGCTGGGCGGGCACCCCTTCTTTGACAGCCGCTGGACCAACTGGGTCGGCCTCGTCACCCACAAGCCCGTCACCGAGGACTACGCCCCCGTGCTGCCTTGGCTCGGGGTCATGTTGCTCGGCTTCGTGTTCACCCGCAGCCAGCCCGAGCGCTGGTCAGGCAGACTCCCGCCCGGCGCCTCCGGCTTGGCGCTGCTGGGCCGCTGGCCGCTGAGCATCTACATGCTGCATCAGCCGGTCTTGCTGGGCTTGCTGGCCGTGCTTTGAGATTCCAAAAGGGGTGGTGATGCGCAAGAAGTTCTCGTTGGTGGTGGCCGCGCTGGCCGTGTCGCTGCTGGCACCGGCCTGGGCTGGCGACTGGGCCTGGCCCAAGGGCGCGCAGGCGGCCGTCAGCCTGGGCTATGACGACGGCCTGGCCTCGCAGCTCGACACCGTGATCCCCGCGCTCAACCAGCGCCATCTCAAGGCCAGCTTCTACCTGCCCATCAACGCGCCCACCGTGCCGGCCCGCTTGCCCGAATGGCGCCGCGCTGCCAAGGCCGGGCATGAGCTGGGCAACCACAGCCTCTTTCACGCCTGCTCGGCCAGCCAGCCCGCGCGCGACTGGGTGCCTGCCCATCACGATCTGGACAAGATCCTGCCCGCCCAGGTGCAAGAGCAGGTGATCGCTGCAAACGTCTGGCTGCATTCGCTGGATGGCAAGACGCAGCGCACCTTCACGCCCCCCTGCCTGGAACTGAGCGCCAGCGGGCAGGACTTTGGCGCGGCGCTGCGCAAGCAGTTCGTGGCCTATCGCGGCGCGAGCGAGGACCTGATCGACGACCCTGCCAAGGTGGACCCCTATGCCGTGCCCACCATCGCGGTGGAGGGCTACAGCGCCGAGCGCCTGATCGCCCTGGTTGACGAAGCGGCGGCCAAGCACAGCATGGTGGTGCTGCTCTTCCACGGCGTGGGCGGCGAATACCTGAACGTCACCCGCGAGGCCCATGCGGCGCTGCTGGACCATCTGGCCAAGCACCGCCAGCGCTTCTGGACCGACAGCTTCGTCAACATCATGAGCTATGTGAAGGCGCGTCAAGGCAAGAACTGAGCGTCTACCATGGCGGCCATGTCCAAGCCCGCCAACGCCGTCCTCTACGGCTTCCACGCCGTCACCGTCCGGCTCAAGACCCACCCCGAGTCGGTCTCCGAAGTCCATATCGACCCCAGCCGCCGCGACGCGCGCATGCGCAGCTTCGTGGAGCGGGTGCGTGAGGCCGGTGTCCGCCTCATCGAGACGCCCGACGAGCGCCTGACCCAACTGGCCGGCGGCCCGCGACACCAGGGCGTGGTGGCCCGTGTGCAGGCGCTGGCGCCCAAGCATTCGCTCGACGATGTGCTCGACGAGGTCGAAGGCCCGCCCCTGGTCCTGGTGCTTGATGGCGTGACCGACCCCCACAACCTCGGCGCCTGCCTGCGCGTGGCCGATGGGGCCGGCGCGCACGCCGTGGTCGCCCCGCGTGACCGGGCCGTGGGCCTCAATGCCACCGTGGCCAAGGTGGCCAGCGGCGCCGCTGAGACCGTGCCCTATCTGATGGTGACCAACCTGGCCCGCACCCTGGGCGAGCTGAAAGAGCGCGACATCTGGGTCGTGGGCACCAGCGACAGTGCCGAGCGCTCGATCTACGACATCGACCTCAACCGCCCCGTGGCCTTGGTGCTGGGCGCCGAAGGCGAAGGCATGCGCCAGCTCACGGCCAAGACCTGCGACGAGCTGGTGCGCATCCCCATGGCCGGCGCGGTCGAGAGCCTGAACGTGTCGGTCGCCGCAGGCGTGTGCCTCTACGAGGCCCTGCGCCAGCGTCGTTGAAGAGGGCACGGCCATGCCGGTGATCGAAGTCAAACACCCGCTTGTCAAACACAAGATCGGCCTGCTGCGCGAGGCCGAGATCTCGACCAAGAAGTTCCGCGAGCTGACGGGCGAAGTCGCCCAGCTGCTCACCTACGAGGCGACGGCCGATTTCCCGGTCGAGGCCACCAGCATCGACGGTTGGTGCGGTCCCACGCCCATCGAGCAGATCGCCGGCAAGAAGGTCACCGTCGTGCCCATCCTGCGCGCGGGACTCGGGATGCTGGACGGGGTGTTGGAGATCCTGCCCAATGTCAAGGTCTCGGTGGTGGGCCTGGCGCGTGACCACGAAACACTCAAGCCCGTGCATTACTTCGAGCGCTTTGTGGGCCAGTTGGAGCAGCGCACCGCGCTGATCGTGGACCCGATGCTCGCCACCGCCGGCTCGATGATCGCCACCATCGACCTGCTCAAGGCGCGCGGCTGCAAGGACATCCGCGCCCTGGTGCTGGTGGCCGCGCCCGAGGGCGTCAAGGCCCTGCACGACGCCCACCCCGAGGTGCGCTGCTGGACAGCGGCCATCGACAGCCATCTCAACGAACTCGGCTACATCATCCCGGGCCTGGGCGACGCCGGCGACAAGATCTTCGGCACAAAAGAGTAGGCCCCTCGCCCGGTCGAGCCGCGCTGTACGCGGGCTCGCCCAGTCGGTCCCCCGAGGGGACGCCAATGCGAGTGGCATTGAGCCACTCGCATTGCCACAACGGGCCGGCTTGGGGCGGCCCGGCGCTCGGCCCGGGAATTCAAACGCGCGCGTCTGAAAGTGCCCGGCGCAACAGCATGAGCCCCTCGTCGATTTCGCCGGCGCTCACGTTCAGCGCCGGCATGAAGCGCAGCAGATGCGGCCGGGGCGCATTGAGCAGCAGACCCGTCGGCGCCAGTGCCTGGGCGGCCGCGACAACGGCGGGAGCGGTGGGCGAGGGCAGTTCCAGCGCGCGCAACAGCCCAAGGCCGCGCTCGCCGACGAGGCCGTAGTCCTGCACAACCGCCTGAAGGCCCACCGAGAGTTGTGCGGCGCGCGCGTTCACCTGGGCGAGAAAGTCCTCGCGGCAGACCTCGTTCACCACGGCCAGACCCACGGCGGCCATCAGCGCATTGCCGCAGAAGGTGCCGCCCTGGTCGCCAGGCTCGAAGCAGTTGAAGCGTTCCTGGCAGAGCAGGGCGGCCAGTGGTACCCCGCCGCCCAGGCCCTTGGCCAGGGTGACGATGTCGGGCCGGATGCCGTAGTGCTCAAACGCGAAGGCGTGGCCGCAGCGGCCGACGCCGGTCTGCACCTCGTCCACGATCAGCAGCAGCCCCAGCTCCTCGGTCAGCGCCCGCAGCGCGCGCACGAAATCGGGCTCGGCCACCACCACGCCCGCTTCGCCCTGCACCAGCTCCAGCATCACGGCCACGGTCTGCGGGCCGATGGCGCGCCGGACTGAATCCAAGTCGTTCAGCCTCGCCTTGGCAAAGCCGCCGGGCATGGGTGGGTAGAGCCGGTCCCAGCCAGGCTTGCCCGAGGCGCTCATCATCGCCAGCGTGCGGCCGTGGAAGGCGTCGGCAAAGCTGATCACCTCGTGTGCGCCGCCCCGGTGGCGGCTGCCCCAGCGCCGCGCCAGTTTGACGGCGCCCTCGTTGGCCTCGGCGCCCGAGCTGGCGAGGAAGACGCGCTCCAGCCCGCACAAGCTGGCCAGTTGCTGCGCCAGTTGCAGCATGGGCCGGTTGAAGTAGGCGGGGCTGGGCGTCAGCAGCTGCTGTGATTGCCGCAGCAGGGCGTCGGTGATGACGGCCGGGCTGTGCCCCAGCGCGTTGACGGCCCAGCCTTGCATCAGGTCCAGATAGCGCTTGCCGCCCTCGTCGGTCAGCCAACTGCCGTGGCCCGAGGCAAAGACGATGTCGGGCCGCTGAGTGATGGTGATGAGGTGCTGGTCGATGGCAGGCATGACGCGCAGTGTGGGGCGCGGAAGAAGTGGCCGCCATGACGCAGTTCCCACCTTTTCTGCCACGCAGATTGGGTGGCTCTGCGATAGTTCGGGGCATGGCCTGCCACATCGCCTTTGTGCTTTTTCCCGGGTTCCAGCAGCTGGATTTGGCCGGGCCTATGGCCGTGTTCGAGCTGGCCCAGCGAGCCAGCCCAGGCAGCTACGACTGGCGCCTGGTGGCCAGCGCGCCGCCGGCGGTGCGCAGCTCAGCCGGCGTGCCCTGGCCGGTGGCGGGCTTGCCGCGCCGCCTCGATGCCATCGACCTGGTGATGGTGATCGGCGGCGATGGCGTGGACGCCGCCTGCCGCGACGCGCGCCTGGTGGCATGGCTGCAGCGTGCGGCCCAGGCTGGCGTGCGCGTGGCCAGCATTTGCAGCGGCAGCTTGCTGCTGGCGGCAGCCGGCTTGCTGGACGAGCGCACTGCCACCACGCATTGGTCTCGCAGCCGCCAATTCGCCAACGAGCACCCAGCCGTGCGCTTGCAGCCTGATCGCATCTATGTGCGCGAGCCGGCCGTGCGACGGCGTGGCCTGCCCGAGGTCTGGACCAGCGCCGGCATGACGGCCGGCATCGACCTCTGCCTGGCGCTGCTGGCGCACGACCATGGCGAGGACATGGCCCTGAAGGCGGCGCGTGAGCTGGTGGTGGAGCGGCGGCGGCCCGGAGGGCAATCGCAGTTCTCGCCCTTGCTGGAGATGCAGCGCCCCGACGGCCGCTTCAGCGCACTGCTCGACACCCTGCGCCGTGACCTGCGCCAGGACTGCCGCGTCGAGGCCCTGGCTGCCCTGGCCTGCATGAGCCCGCGCCACTTTGCGCGCTGCTTCCTGGAGGAAACCGGGGCCACCCCCGCCCAGGCCGTGGAGCGCCTGCGCGTGCAGGCCGCACAGGCCTTGCTGGAAGGCGGCAACCCCTCGGTGCTGCGCGTGGCGTTGGACTGCGGCTTTGGCAACACCGAGCGCATGCGGCGCTCCTTCATGCGCCTGCTGGGGCGGCCGCCTGCGGCTTTCAGGTCCCGCAGTCCTACACCACCCTCAGGGCCCCCAGCACGCCGCCCCCGAGCACCAGCCAAACCAGGTTGATGCGCGTGCGCAGCGTCAGCACGATGGTCAGCACCATCAGCGCCCCGCTGCTCCAGCGGTGCTCGGGCGCCCGCAGGAAAGGCGCGGCCAGCAGCCAGCCAGACGACAGGATCAGCCCCAGGGTCAGCGGCGTCATGCCCGCATTGAAAGCACGCACGCCGCGCCACTCACGGTTGGCGCGGGCCCAGCGGGTGGCAGCGAGGGTCAGCGTGGCGGAGGGCAGCAGCATGCCTGCCAAGGACGCCGCCGCGCCGGCCAACCCCGCCACCTGGTAGCCCAGCACCACCACGAAGAGCAGGTTGGGCCCTGGGGCCGCCTGGGCCAGCGCGATGGCGCTGGTGAAGTCCGCCTCAGCGAGCCAACCGCGCTGTGTGACCAGGTAGCGGTGCATCTCGGGCACCGTCGTGATGGCGCCGCCAATGGCCAGCAGCGACAGCGCCATGAAGTGCAGTAGCAGGTCAAGCCAGACGCTGTCCATGTTCAGGGCGGCAGCCGCTGCCACGCCAGAGCAATGCCGATGGGCCCGAGTACGCCAATCACTGCCACCAGCGGCAAGTGCAGCAGCACCACGGCGCCGAAGCCCAGCACTGCCAGCGCCAGCGCGAGCGGCCGGCCCAGTGGATGGGTGCGGAGCGTGGGCAGCAGCTTGAGCCCGGTGGCCAGGATGAGGCCGGCCGACACCATGCCCATGCCGCGCAGCGCATCCTGCACCCAGGTCTCGGCCGTCAAATGGGCCAGCAGGGCGGCAGCCATCAGCACCAGGGCCGACGGCAGCACCAGCATGCCAGCCAGCGCCGCCAGCGCGCCGCGCAGCCCAAAGTAGCGGTCGCCGATCATCATCGACAGGTTGACGACATTGGGCCCAGGCAGGGCTTGGGCCGTGGCCAGCAACTCGACGAACTCGTCCTTGCTCAGCCAGCCAAGGCGTTCCACCAGCTCCCGCTGGGCCACCGCGAGCACCCCGCCAAAACCCTGCAGTGCCAGGCGCGAGAACGCCACGAACAGCGCCGACACCGAGGTCGGCTGGTTCACCGGATCACCTTGAGCGCTTCCGGATTGACGATGTTGGTCGGGTGGTTGCGGATGAAGTTGAGGACGTTCTCGAACGCCGCGTCAAAAATCATCTCGTAGTTGTCTTGCTCGACGTAGCCGATGTGCGGCGTGCACACGGCGTTTTCCAGGCGCAGCAGCGGGTGGCCTTGCAGGATGGGCTCGCTGTCAAACACGTCCACCGCCGCCATGCCGGGGCGGCCACGGTTCAGGGCCTGCACCAGCGCGCCCTCGACGACCAGCTCGGCCCGCGAGGTGTTGACGAAGAGGGCTGTCGGCTTCATGCGTGCCAGGTCGTCGGGCGTGACGATGCAGCGCGTGGCATCCGCCAGGCGCAGGTGCAGGGTCAGTACGTCGCTGGTCTCGAAGAAAGCCTCGCGGCTCTCGGCAGCTTGGTAGCCGTCGGCCGCCGCCTTGAGGCGCGAGGCCTCGCTGCCCCAGACCTGCACCTTCATGCCAAAGGCGCGGCCAAAGCCCGCCACCTTCTGGCCGATGCGCCCGTAGCCCCAGATACCCAGGGTCTTGCCGCGCAGCAGCATGCCGAGCCCGAAATTCACCGGCATGGAGGCTGACTTCAGGCCCGCCTGCTGCCAGGCGCCGTGCTTGAGGTTGCCGATGTACTGCGGCAGCCGGCGCATCGAGGCCATGATCAGCGCCCAGGTCAGCTCCGCCGGGGCATTGGGGTCGCCCACACCTTCGGCCACGGCAATGCCCAGGCGTGTGCAGGCGTCGATGTCGATGTGGGGGCCGACCCGGCCGGTCTGTGAGATCAGCTTGAGTTTGGGCAGCTTCTCCAGCAGCGAGCGCGGGAAGGCGGTGCGTTCGCGGATCAGCACCAGCACCTCGGCGTCCCGCAGCCGCACGGACAGCTGGCCGATGCCCTTGACCGTGTTGGTGAACACCTTGGCATTGAGCGGCTCCAGCTTGGCCGCGCACTGCAGCTTGCGTACGGCGTCCTGGTAGTCGTCAAGGATGATGATGTTCATAGCAGACCCCATTTTGCCGTGGGGGTGGTGCGGGCTTTGCCATGCTGCCTACCATCGCTTTCCCGCAAACACCCCCAACCACCCCACAGGACCCCCATGACCCAGATCTCGATGCACGCCGCAAGCGCCCCCGTTTTTGCCCGCATGCTGAACAACATGCTCACCTGGCTGGAGCAGGCGCGCACCCATGCCGAGACCAAGAAGTTCGACCCGGCCGTCTACCTGACCCTGCGCCTGGCGCCCGACATGCTGCCCTTCCCGCGCCAGATCCAGATCGCCAGCGATGCCGCCAAGGCCTGCATGGCCCGTCTGGCCGGCCAGGAGGCGCCCCGCTTTGAGGACAACGAGGCCAGCCTGGACGAGCTGATCGAGCGCATCAAGAAGACCCGCGACTACGTGCTTTCCATCCCGGCCGAAGCCCTGGCCGGCAGCGAAGACCGGGTCATCACCGTGCCGCGCCGCTCGGGCGAGCCGCTCAAGTTCGACGGCCTGACCTACCTGCGCCACTACGCCACGCCCAACTTCTACTTCCACGCCACCACCACCTACGCGCTGCTGCGCCACGCGGGCGTGCCGCTGGGCAAGACGGACTACCTCGGCGCCGCCTGAGCTGGTACGTAACGGGAGGTATTTCGGGCCGAGCGCCGGGCCGCCCCAAGCCGGCCCGTCAGCGGCTGCTTGCGGCTCCACGCCGCGAGCAGCCGCATCCCCTCGGGGGCTGAGGCCGGACACGGGGCGTCCGATGGACGCCATGTGCCTGCCGAAGGGCTGCGGCGCAAGCCGCAGCGCGGTCTGCAAGACCGGCCAGACTCGCCCGCGTTCAGCGTGGCGGGGTTGGACGAGGGGCAGGTGCATGCTGTGCGAAATACTGGGCAATCCGTGGCCTGATCGGGGCCTCTTTAGCGGGAGGGGCGACCTAACATCAGCCAAAGCCCCAATTCCAGGCGCGGCTTCGGCCGCGCTTGTCCGCCCATGGATATGTCCACTCCCGCCCCCGCGTCCCCTGATGGCCTGGCCATTGTTGAGCAGTGGCTGAACGAAGCGCGCACAGGCGCCATGGGCCTGCCCCAGCTGATGGAGACCGCCGGCAAGCTGCAGGCGGCCAGCCAGATCGACGCGGCCATCCTGCTCTACCAGACCTGGGTGGCGGCCTCGGATTCACCGCTGCGCCAGGTGGCCTGCTTCAACTGGGGCACCTTGCTGGGCGAGAAGCACCGCCACGCCGAGGCGGTGGAGGTCTATGAGACCGCGCTCAAACTGGCTCCCAATTTCGCCCAGGCGCGGCTCAACCTCGGGCATCAGTTGGAGCACCTGGGTCGCCACGAAGAAGCCCTGGACGCCTGGCGCCAGGTCTATGAGATCGAAGAGCCCCAGGGCCTGGGCACTGACCCGCTTGATTTGCGCCTGCACGGCATCAACAACGCCGCACGCCTGCTCGAAGACCAAAAGCGCTACGACGAATCCGAGGCGCTGATGGTGCGCTCGCTGGAGATGAAGGCCGACCAGCCCGACGTCATCCAGCATTACGTCCACATCCGCCAGAAGCAGTGTGAGTGGCCGGTGTTCAAGACCGTGGGCGAGGTGACCCACAACCAGTTGCTCACCAACACCTCGCTGCTGGGCATGCTGGACGAGAGCGACGACCCGGTGATGCAGTTGCTGATTGCCCGCCGCTTCGTGGCCGACCGCGTCGTCAAGTACCACGGCAAGCCGCTGCACCGCCTGGCAGCCAAGCGCCGCGAAGGCAAGATCAAGCTTGGCTACCTGTCGGGCGATTTGCACATGCACGCCGTCGGCCTGCTGACGGCCGAGCTCTATGGCCTGCACGACCGCAGCCGCTTCGAGGTGCACGCTTTTTCCTGGAGCCGTGAGGACGGCACCGAGCTGCGCGCCCGCATCAAGGCCGGTTTCGACACCTACCACCCGGTGCACGCATTGAGCGACATGGCCGTGGCCCAGCTGATTGCCGACGAAGGCATCGACGTGCTCGTCGACCTGCAAGGCCTCACCAATGGTGCCCGCCCCAACATCCTGGCCTACCGGGGTGCCCCCATCCAGGCCGGCTACCTGGGCCTGCCCGCCACCTCGGCCCTGCCGGGCGTGGACTGGATCATTGCCGACCGCTTCGTGATGCCGCCCGAGGTGCTGCCGAACTACAGCGAGAAGCCCATCTACCTGCCGCACTGCTACCAGGTCAGCGACCGGCAGCGCACAGCCTCGCCCGCGCCCACGCGCGCTCAAGCCGGGTTGCCGGAGTCGGGCTTTGTCTTCTGCGCCTTCAACAACAACCACAAGATGAGCGAAGAGGTCTTCCGCTCATGGATGCGCATCCTGCGCGCGGTGGACGGCAGCGTGCTCTGGCTGCTGGCCGACAACGTCTTTGCCCAGCAAAACCTCATCCAGACCGCCGCCGAAGAAGGCGTGGCTACCGAGCGCCTGATCTTCGCGCCGCGCGCCCAGCCGCAGGACTACCTGGCCCGCTTCCAGCTGGCCGACCTCTTCCTCGACACCTTCCCCTACAACGCCGGCACCACCGCGAGCGACTGCCTCTGGATGGGCACCCCCATCCTGACCCGCTCGGGCCGCACCTACATCTCCCGCATGGCCGGCAGCCTGCTCAGCGCCGTGGGCCTGCCCGACCTGATCACCACCACGCTGGCCGAGTACGAGGCCCGCGCCATCCAGATCGGCAACCAGCCCGCGCGCGCCGCGTCCTACAAGCGCTACCTGGCCGAGCATGGCCGCAGCAGCGCGCTCTTCGACATCCCCGGCATCGTGCGTGACATGGAAGCCGAGTTCGAGCGCCTGGCCCTCCTTGAAAGGGCCAAGCAGTGAAGAGGCCTGAGGTTGTTCGCCGGGTTTGGGCCGAGCGCTGGGCCGCTCCCGAGCCGGCCCATCGTGGGCATGGCACGGCGGCTTGGCCGGCGTCCATGGCCGTCCCCTCGGGGGACCGATGGCGGTACTCCGCCAGCGAGGGGCGCCCGTGACTGCGTCCAAACACGACCCCTTCTTTGACCAGGCCGGTGACGCGCCCGGCTTGCGCCTGGCCGCCAACAACGCCCAGCCGCCCGAGCGCGACCTGGGCGCCGAGGCCCTGAGCGAGCTGGCCAGCCTGCCGGTGGGTGACCCGCTGCTGCAGGCCCTGTCCTGGATCACCCGCCACCACGGCCGCGCGCGCTCGGTCGAGTCCCTGCGCGCCGGGGCGCCCGTCGAGGGCCAGCTCACGCCCGACGGCGCCATCCGCATGATGCGCGAGGCGGGCTACAACGCTGGCCTGCTGCGCAAAGAGATTCGAGAGATCCACCCGCTGCTGCTGCCCGCCGTGTTGCTGCTCAAGGGCGGCGACGCCTGCGTGCTGGTGCGCGCGCTGGACGAAGGGCGCTTCGAGGTGGTCTTCCCCGGCCCCGAGGCTGCCGCCGTGCCGGCCAGCGCCGACGAGCTGGCCAGCGAATACACCGGTTTCATCCTGGCCGCCTCGCCCGTCGAGATCTCGGCCGGCTCGCGGCCTGAGGCCCGGCTGATTGACCTGCGCGGCTCGGGCCTCGACGGCCACTGGCTCTGGGGCACGCTCAAGCGCTTCCTGCCCTACTACCGCGCGTCCATGCTGGCGGCCCTGCTGTCCAACGTGCTGATGCTGGTCTCCGGCCTGGTCATGTCGGTCGTGTACGACAAGGTCATCCCGCACCAGGCCTTTGTCACGCTCTGGACCCTTGCCGTCGGCGCGGGCATCGCGCTGATGTTCGACCTCTTCTCGCGCCAGTTGCGCAGCCATTTGATCGACCTGGCCGGCCGCAAGACCGACCTCATCGTCGGCGCCAAGCTCTACCGCCAGACCCTCGGCGTGCGCATGGAGCACAAGCCGGCCTCGGCGGGCTCCTACGCGCATGCGATGGCGCAGGTCGAGATGGTGCGGGAGTTCTTCACCTCGGCCACGCTGTCCGCGCTGTCCGACATCCCCTTCCTCTTCCTCTTCATCGGGATGACCTTCGTCATCGGCGGGCCGCTGGGCTGGGTGCTGGTGATCGCGGTGCCCGTCATCCTCGGGCTGTCCTGGGTCATCCAGGGTGCGCTGCGCAAGGCGATGAGCACCAACCTCGCCGAGACTGCCGACCTGCACGGCACGCTCGTCGAGTCCCTCGAAGGTCTGGAGGACGTCAAGGCCTGCGGCGCCGAGGGGCGCTTCCTGCGCCGCTACGAGCAGTCCACCGCCGTGGTGGCCGACACCGCGCTCACCTCGCGCTCGCTCTCCAGCTGGAGCATGAACATCTCGGCCACCGCCCAGCAGGCCATCAACCTGATCATGATGGTCTGGGGCGTCTACCTGATCCACGACGGCCTCATCACCGCCGGTGCGTTGATGGGCTCCATCATGTTTGCCAGCCGCACCATCGCGCCGCTCGGCAGCCTGACCAGCCTGGCCACCCGCTACCAGGGCGCACGCGCCGCCATGGTCTCGCTCGACCGCATGATGAATGCCCCCGTCGAGCGCGAGAGCCAGCGCAACTACGTGCCCCTCACCACCATCACCGGCAAGGTGGGCCTGCACGACGTCGGCTTCAGCTACCCGCCCCAAGCGCCTGCCCCCGGCAAGGCGCCCGAGGGTGCAGCGCCCAAGGTGCTGCGCAACGTGACCCTGCGCCTGGAAGCCGGCGAGCGCGTGGCCATCCTCGGCCGCATCGGCAGCGGCAAGTCCACCATCCTGCGGCTGCTGGGTGGCCTCTACCAGCCCACCGAGGGCATGGTCGAGGTCGATGGCATCGACCTGCGCCAGGTGGACCCGGCCGAGTACCGTGCCCGCGTCGGCTTCGTGTCGCAAGAGCCCCGGCTCTTCCTCGGCACCCTGCGCGACAACGTGCTGATGAACCGCGCCCACCTTGACGCCGGCCGCCTGGTCGAAGTCGCCAAGCTCACCGGCCTCGACAAGGTTGTGGCCGCCCACCCCATGGGCTGGGACCTGCCCGTGGGCGAAATGGGCCAGTTGCTCTCCGGTGGCCAGCGCCAGCTCGTCGCCCTGGCACGCGCCTTGGTCACCAAGCCTCAGATCCTGCTGATGGACGAACCCACCAGCTCGATGGACGCGCAGTCCGAACTCGCCTTCCTGCGCCAGCTGCGTGATGCCGCCGGCAACTGCACGCTGGTCGTCGTCACCCACCGCCCGGCAGCGCTGGAGCTGGTGCAGCGCATCGTCGTGGTCGATGCCGGCCGCGTCGTGATGGACGGCCCGCGCGACCAAGTACTGGCCGCGCTCTCCGGCGTGCGCCCCGCTGCGCCCAGCGACCCGGCCGTCCACATGCACCCCGCCGCCCAGCCCGTGCAGCGCTCCGCCTCTGTCTGATCCCGCCGGTCACCCATGACCTCTCTCACCAAGCACGACGTCCCCTTCGTCAGCGCCATCCATGCCGCGCACATGGACGAGCCGCTGCCGCGCGCCACCTGGGCGCTCTACCTGCTGTGTGTGATCGTCATCGTCGCCATCACCTGGTCCAGCTTCGCCCATGTGGACGAGGTCACCCGCAGTGAAGGCCGCGTCGTCCCCGACGGCCGCGAGCAAATCATCGCCAGCCTCGACTCCGGCATCCTGCGCGAACTGCTCGTGCGTGAAGGCCAGGAAGTGCAGGCCGGCCAGGACGTCGCCCTGCTCGACCCCACCCGTGTCGAAGCCCAGCAGAACGAAGGCCAGGTGCGCCGCCTCGCCCTGCTGGCGGCCGTGGCCCGCCTCACCGCCGAGGCCAATGGCCGCACCACGCTCAACTTCCCGCCCGAGGTCGAGCCCAAGTCCCGCTACGCGCTGGCCGAGATCGAGTCCTTTGAAGCGCGCCGCCGCCTGCTCGACGAATCCGTCGCCTCGCTCAACCGCAGCGTTGCCATGCTCGGCAAGGAGCTGCAGCTGTCACAGAACATGGCCGCCAAGGGCCTGATGAGCGACGTTGAGGTCATGCGCCTCTCGCGCCAGGTCAATGAGATGCAGCAGCAAAAGACCGAGCGCATCAGCCGCTTCCGCCAGGAAGCCGCCACCGACCTCGTCCGTGTCCAGTCCGACCTCGCCCAACTCGACGAGCAGCAGGTCGTCCGCCAGGACGCGCTGGTACGCACCACGCTCAAGTCGCCCGTGCGCGGCGTCGTCAAGTCCATCAAGGTCGGCACCGTGGGCGGCGTCGTCGCCAGCGGCGCCCCCATCCTAGAAATCGCCCCCCTGGGCCCCCGCGTCCTCGTCGAGGCGCGCGTCCGCCCCAAGGACATCGGTTTTGTGCGCGTCGGCCAAACGGCTGAGGTCAAGCTCACTGGCTACGACTTCAGCGTCTACGGCGGCCTCGAAGGCAAGGTCACGTATCTGAGCCCCGACGCCATCAACGAAGGCGACAAAGCCCCCGACGGCGGCTACTACCGCGCCATCGTCACGGCCGAGCGCAACAACCTCAAATACAAGGGCGAGGCCCTCCCCGTCATCCCCGGCATGACCGCCTCCGTCGAGATCAAGACGGGCGAGCGCTCGGTGCTGAGCTACTTGCTGCGACCGATGCTGAAGTCGCAGGAGGCGTTGAGGGAGAGGTGAGGGGAGAGCGGACCGGCTACTTGACCCGCCGCAGCGCGCTGCCTGGCTTCATCCGCAGGCCCTGCGAGACCGTCTTGAGCACAACGACGGATCCGGCCAAACGACGCTCCACGATCTGGCCACGGCTTGTCTTCACCACAGCGGCCCCCGTGAGTTCAAGGCTCGCCCGATAGGCCTTGTGCCTCGCCTGCGCCGCTAGTTCAGGAATCTGGCATTCAGCCTGCCGCACGCTGGGTAACCCGCGCAGCCTAGCCTGTCCGGGCTGTGGACCTACACCACGCGTTGGGACACCACCCATTTCTGCCACAGCCTTCTTCATAGATCTTCCTTCAGACGCGCGTGTCGCGCCAGGGAAAGAGAGCTACGCACAGGACCGACTGACGACCGATTGAACTCGGTCGCACGTTGTGAGGAGAACTGGGCAGGTTTGCTGCGCGCGCACTGCCAAACACACTTCATTGTCCATGCGGGCCACGGTATGGTGATACCAAGAACGGGAGCGGTGCGATGACGCTTGACACAGTCCAACCCCCGGTCGTCCTCTTTGTCGACGACGAGCCCTCGATCCTGAGTTCGCTGCGTCGCCTGTTCAGACCGCAGGGCTATCGGGTCCTGCTGGCCGACAGCGGCAAGGCGGCGCTGGCAACTCTTGAGACCGAGCCGGTGGACTTGGTGGTTTCGGATATGCGGATGCCGGAGATGGACGGCGCTATGCTGCTGGAGCAAGTGCGAGAGCGCTGGCCGACTGTCGGGCGCTTCCTCCTCACGGGCTATGCCGACATCGGTTCGACTGTGGCCGCCATCAACCGCGGCCAGATCCACCGCTACATCGCCAAGCCCTGGGACGACCGCGATCTCCTGATCTGCGTGCAGGACGGGCTCGAGCGCCGCCGCCTCGAGCAGGAGAACCGCGCGCTGCTGCAGCTCACGCGTCGCCAGAACGACGAGTTGCTGGAACTCAACGCAAAGCTGGAGGCGCGCGTCAAAGCTCGTACTGCCGAGCTGGAGCAGGTCAACGCGATGCTGGAGAACTCGTTCGCCCAGTTGCAGGAAAACTTCCTCCTGTCGATCAACGTGTTCGCAGGCCTGATCGAACTGCGTGCCGGCGGTCTGGCGGGCTACTCGCGCCAAGTGGCCGACTTGGCGCGCCGCACCGCGCGGCGTCTGAAACTGGGTCCTGCGGCGGAAGAGGATGTCTACATCGCGGGCCTGCTACACGAGATCGGCAAGATCGGCTTCCCAGACAGCATGTTGGGCAAGCCGCTGCCAGCTATGTCCGGCGACGAGCTCGCGCTGTACCGCCGCTACCCGCTCAACGGCGAGGCGGCATTGCTGCCGCTGAGGCGGCTGCAGCGCGTGGCGCGCCTGATTCGCCAGCACCATGAACGCATTGACGGCAAGGGCTACCCCGATGGGCTGAGCGGCGGGGAGGTGCCGATCGACGCGCAGGTGATCAGCGTCGTCTGCGACTACTACGCCGCGCAGTCGGGGCGGTTGTCGCTGAAGCGCCATTCGGCCGCTGAGGCGCATTCACTCGTTCTGGGAGGCGTCGGGACGCGCTACCAAAAGGCTGTCGTAGAAGCTTTCGAGCTGGCGCTGACGGACGAACCCACCGAGAAGCCCCAAGACCGCCAACTGCAGCCTCATGAGGTGATGCCTGGCATGGTGCTGGCGCGCGACCTGCTGTCGCCCCAAGGCACCTTACTGCTCGCGGCAGGGTTCGTCTTTGACGTTCGAGTCGTCAGGCAGCTTCGGGAGTTCTCCAGCCGTGAGGGTGTGAAGCTGAATGTGTTCGTGAAACTGGCCGAAGGGGAGTGACATGAGTGAACGCATCCTCCTCGTGGACGATGAGCCGCACATCATCAGTTCGCTGCAGCGCCTGTTGCGCAATGGGCTGAAGGACGCCGCGGGCGAGCGCTACACCGTGGAATGCTTCACGGATGCGACTGAGGCCTTGGAGCGTGCCGGTCAGTACGTGTTTGCGCTGGCCATTTCCGACCATCGCATGCCCGGCATGACGGGTGTGGAGTTCTTGAGCAAATTGCGGCATGTGCAGCCCGATTGCGGTCGCATCATCCTGTCGGGCTATGCCGACCTGAATGGATTGATCGCGGCCATCAACGAGGCGGAGATTGCACGATTTATCTCCAAGCCTTGGGCGGACTTTGACTTGCTCAGTGCTGTGCGGCAAGTGCTGCGCGTCCGCGAGCTGACGCTGGAGAACCAGCGTCTTGCCGACCAGGTGCGCCAGCAGCGCGGCGTGCTCAGCGCGCAGGAAGCGGAGCTGCGGCGGCTGGAGCGCTTGGAGCCGGGCATCACCCACGTCAAATGGGGCAGCGACGGCTCTTTCATCTTGGAAGACCCAGGCGAGGTGGCGATGTGAGTCCGCTGAATGGGTCCTGCCGACTAGCGTTGGAGGCCGTCAGCGCGGCCGTGCTGGTGCACGGCGCTGAGCGCATCGTGTTCGCGAATGAGGCAATGCGTCGTCTGCTTGGCTATGACCTCGATTCGTTGTGTGCGATGCCCCTTAACGGTTGGGCAGCCGAAGAGTTCTCGGAGCAACTTCTAAGCTATTGCCAACGCTGCCTTGCCGAGGATGGGGAGCTACCTGCCATCGAGATTGAGGCTATCACCGGTAGCGGCTCGCGCCGTGCACTGGAGATCAAGACGCATCGGGTCGTGCTCGATGACGAGACCTACGCCGTGCTGACCGGCCAGGACCTCAGCGACATCCGTCACGTGCAAACCAGTCTGCTTGACATTGGGCGCGTCCTGTACCAGATCGTCGAGAACAATCCTGTCGCTTCGTTCGTCATTGACAAATCGCATCGCATCACGCACTGGAATGCGGCCTGCGTGCAGCTGACAGGTCGTGAAGCATCCGAGATGATGGGGCGCGACGATGGGTGGAAAGCCTTCTACGCCGAAGCTCGCCCTTTGCTCTGTGACCTGATTCTGGACGGCACCATCGAGCAAGAACGAGAGCGGTTGTATGGCAAGCGCTGCAACCCGTCGCCGCAAGTCGCCAACGCCTACGAGTGCGAAGCTTTCTTCCCTAACTTCGGTGAAGAAGGGCGCTGGCTTTTTTTTACAGCGGCGGCGCTGGTCGATGCTCAAGGTCAGGTCATCGGCGCCATCGAGACACTGCAGGACGTGACGAGGCGGCACTTGGCCGAGGACGAACTGCGCCGACACCGCAGTGAACTGGAGGATATGGTGGCCGAACGGACGGCCGAACTCCTCACCACTCATCACGAGCTCGAAGCCTTCCTTGAGAACGCTTCGGTAGGAATCATCGCAACAGCCAATCAGCGCATCGTGCGCGGCAACAAGAAGTTTGCCGAGATGTTTGAGCTCGGCGAGTTGTCGCCGCACGGGCTGTCGATTGGGGACTTCTTCAACAGCGTTGCGGACCAGGACGCATTGGGCCAAATTGCCTTCCCAGTGCTGGCCCAAGGGGGCTCTCTGCTGCACGAGATGGAGATGCGCACGCTGGCCGGCAACAAGCTTTGGATACAGTTGATTGCCTATGTTGCCAACTCGGCCGAGCCGACGGCCGGCACGTGGTGGATGTTTCAGGACCGCACTGAAGTGCGCCGTGTGCAACGCGCACTTGAGCGGAACTACGAGCGGATCAAACAGACCAACTCAAGATTGGAAGAGGCACAGAATCAACTGCTGCAGGCCGAGAAGATGGCCTCCATTGGCCAACTGGCAGCGGGCGTCGCCCACGAAATCAACAACCCAATCGGCTTCGTCAGCTCAAACCTGAGCTCGTTGCGTGGCTACATCGAACCGATTTTTGGCCTGCTCGCGACGCTGCGAAAGACGGCGGCCGACACACTGCCTGTAGACATCGTGACTGAGCTGGCCCGCGTCGAGGCGGATGTGGACCTCGACTTCGTTCAGGAAGACCTGCCGGCGCTGCTCGATGAGAGCGAAGACGGCCTGATACGCGTGAAGAAGATTGTGCAAGACCTCAAGGACTTCTCGCGCGTGGATCATGCCGACTGGCAGGATGCCGATCTCAACGCCGGCCTGGATTCCACACTCAACGTCGTCATGAACGAGGTCAAGTACAAGGCCGATGTCTGCAAGAACTACGGCGTGCTGCCGCCGGTGCGCTGCATCGCCGCCCAGCTCAACCAGGTGTTCATGAACCTCATCGTCAATGCCGCTCATGCCATCCCCGAGCGCGGCACGATCAGTCTGTCCAGCCATGCCGAGGAAGACTGGGTTTGCATCGAGGTCCGTGACAACGGGACAGGCATGAGCGACGAGGTCAAGCGGCGCATCTTCGAGCCGTTCTTCACGACCAAGCCGGTTGGCAAAGGTACCGGGCTTGGGCTTTCCCTGTCCTTCTCCATCGTGCAGAAGCACGGCGGTCGCATTGAGGTGGATTCTGAAGTTGGTGCCGGCACCGCATTCAAGGTCTGGGTCCCGGTTCAACCGCCGCTTCCGTCGGCGGAAACTGGGCTCATGCCGCTCTGAAGGAGACACCTTGTACGACGAAGCACCCATCCGGAGGCACGATGCCACACAAGTCTGACACGGGCGGGCTGACCATCGGCGTGTTGTCCCCGTATCTCAGCGGGTACTACTTCGGCGCGCTCTTGACTGAGCTTCACCGGAATGCCTTTGCCTCCAACGTGCAGTTGCTTTCCGTACGTGCCGGCCGCCGCCAGCCGATATCTCTGCCACTGTCCATCGACCTTGTGGACGGCTGGATCGTGGTCCTCGAGTGCGTCAGCGCTGAGCTACTCGACAGCCTGGTGGCCAGCGGAAAACCGGTGGTCAGCATTGGTCACAACTTCCAGCGCCCGGACGTGATGTCTGTCGAAAGCGACAACCGGCAGGCGATCGGCGCTGCCGTCGATTACCTGGTCGCGGATGGGCACCGTTCGATCGCTTGTGTCGGTAAGTTCGACGAGCACGATATCCAGCAGCGTCTGATCGGATTTCGGAGTGCACTCGCGCGTCACGGCTTGCCCTCCTACCCGGCGCTCGAACTCCACACAGATGGATACGGCTACGCTGCCGGCAGACATGGTGTCGGCAAGCTGCTGGCAGGAACCGAGCGCTTTACCGCAGTCCTGGCCTGCACCGACCTGATTGCCGCAGGCGTCGTTGACGCTTTGCAGGCATCCGGATTGCGAGTTCCGGAAGATGTCGCGGTGATTGGCTACGACAACATGCCCTTGACCCGAACCCTTCATCCTGCGCTGGCGAGCATCGACCAGAACATGCCGAGGCTGACGCAGACCGCGTTGGAGTCGGTGTGCGAGCAGGCACGCTTCGGCAAACGCCAAGGCGGCCTCGTGCTGGTCGAGAACGCCTTCATTCCGCGCGCCTCGTGCAGCCCCTCGCTCAGCGAGGCCTCTTCCTGTCTGGAACCACCTCAACAGCAGATATCAGCGGACGAACATGCCAATGATCTCACCATCGGCTATGAGGTGACCAAGGACCTGATCAGCGCAGACTTCGCCAAGGTGCT
Source organism: Roseateles paludis (assembly GCF_039872745.1). NCBI lineage: Bacteria > Pseudomonadati > Pseudomonadota > Betaproteobacteria > Burkholderiales > Sphaerotilaceae > Roseateles > Roseateles paludis. Next base: position 124,661 of record NZ_JBDPZD010000003.1, read on the forward strand.
GGAGCGCATGTGGGTCCTGGCGCCCTATCTCGAATGGGCATGCATCGGTGCCTGGGATGACTTCGGCGAATCTGTCGATCACTTGCGGATTGACGATGTCATCGATCTGCAAACACCCGATTCACGGCAACTGCTCGACAAGAGCGTTCCGATTGCCGCATTTCCTCCGCTGGACCATTTGCCGCAGGTTCCTTGCAAGGAGCGTTTCGCCACCGTCGTGCCGATCCTGTTCAATTCCAGATGGACCGTACTGGCGGTGACGGCATGCCATCGCACCGAGGCGGAAATTGCGCGCTACGCAACTCTGATGCATTACATCGACCTGCTCAGCGTGGCACTTGAACGTTCACTGCTGGACGAGGACAACCGTCGCAGGGAAAACAACATCCGCGAGTTGGCCGACGAACTGGACCGCACCAACCGCTCACTGGAAGAACGCGTCAGATCGCGTACGCGTTCGCTGGAAGAAAAGAACGAAGAGCTGTCCGCCCTGAACGCCCGGCTCTCGCAGACTCAGGAACAGTTGGTGCAATCGGAAAAGCTTGCGTCCATCGGGCAGTTGGCCGCTGGTGTCGCACATGAGATCAACAACCCCATCGGCTTCATCCACTCAAACTTCGGCAGCCTGAAGCGCTACCTCGATCAGGTGTTCGCCGTGGTTGCGGCGTTTGAAGCTGCAGAGACTACGCTGACCGACGAACATGTCCGCGAGAAGCTGCGCGCCACTCGGGAAGAGATGGAGCTTGATTTTCTCAAGACCGATATCCCTGAGCTGATGGACGAATGCCAGGATGGCCTGGCGCGTGTTCGCAAGATCGTCCAGGACCTGAAAGACTTCTCGCATGTGGATCAATCGTCGGAATGGCAATGGGCAGATATCCATCGTGGCATAGATTCGACGCTCAACATCATCAACAGCGAGATCAAGTACAGGGCGGACATCGTCAAGGAGTACGGGGACATTCCTGAAATTGAATGCCTGCCGTCTGAACTGAACCAGGTCATCATGAATCTGGTGATTAACGCGTCGCACGCCATGGAAGCGCGGCGGGGCACCATCACACTCCGCACGGGGCGGGAAGGCGACCATGTGTGGATCGAAGTTGAAGATCAGGGTTGCGGCATTTCCAAAGAGAACCTGCAGCGAATCTTCGACCCCTTCTTCACCACCAAGCCCGTCGGCAAGGGCACTGGACTGGGGCTGTCGCTTTCCTACGGCATCGTGCAGCGGCATGGGGGCAATATCAGCGTGCGCAGCGAGATGGGCCAGGGCAGCACTTTCCGGATCGTGCTGCCGATAGTGCGCACGGAGCACACTTCATCTCTGACATCGACTACCGGCCATCGTCAACCGGTGCCGAACACGTGATCGCAGTTCTCGGTTGGATGCGGCACGTGTTGAAGCGGCCTTGTATTCCACCCGTGTTGCCGCTTGAAATCTAGGTCAGACCCTAGTTCGGGTACAGGCCAATGCCGGCCGTGGACAGAGGTGGCGACGAGTCATCGGTGGTTCGGCTTTTGGAAGTGAAGGCCTCGGTGCACGCCGCGCGCGCTAGCTGCGGCGGAACTCATTAGCCCACCGCACTTGGAGATTATTAGTCAATCGACCAATAATCCACCCCATGCCCCGCCCCAGCCAAGCCCAAGACCAAGCCCTGCTCGACGCCGGCGCGGTGCTGTACCCGAAGCTGGGCTGTGCGGCGCTCTCGGTGCGCAAGGTGGCTGAGGCGGCGGGGGTGAACCCGGCGATGGTGCATTACCACTTCGGGAGCAAAGACGCCTTCCTGACGGCCGTGCTGCAGCAGGTGTACGAGGGCATGTTCAGCCGCTTGCAGGCGGCGAGTGAGCCTGGGCCAGGCGCGGAGGGCGACGTGATGACGCGGCTGGCGCGCACGCTGTTTGCGCTGGGCAGCTTTGTGCGTGAGCACCGGCCGCTGATTGGGCGGCTGTGGGGCGACGCGATGGCGGGGCAGGGCGTGGTGGTGGACTTTGTGAAGGCCAATGTGCCGCGCCACCTGGGCCTTTTGATGACGCTGCTGGCCGAGGCCGAGCAGGCCGGGCGGCTGCGGCCCGAGCCGATGCTGACGCGCCTGTCCTTCATCGCCGGGGCGGTGCTCGCGCCGATGCTGATGCTGGGCGGCGCGCGCGAGATGGGTGTGCTGCCGGCCATGCTGGCGCCGCTGCTGGACGCGCAGGTGATGTCGGACGAGGCGCTGCAGCGCCGCATTGATTGGGCGCTGGATGCCCTGAAGGACTCTCGATGAAGCGGACTCCATTCGTGCTGCCCGTGCTCCTCTTGCTGGCCGCCTGCCAACCCGCGCCTCCCGCGCGCTGGACCGGCTATGCCGAAGGCGAGCTGCTCTACCTCTCGGCCCCCGTGGCCGGCCGCGTGCAGCGCCTGCACGTGGCGGCAGGCGACGCGGTGACGGCGGGGCAGTTGCTGTTTGAGTTTGACCCCACGCTGGAGCAAGCCGCCAGCGCCGAGGCCGAGGCCCGCAGCCGCAGCGCCGCCGCCCAGGCCGCCAACACCGACAAAGGCCGCCGCGAGGCCGAGATTGCAGTGACGCGCGCGCAGCTGGCCCAGGCCCGAAGTAGCGCGCAACTCGCTGCCAGCGACCTGGCCCGCCAGGAGCAACTGCTGGCCCAAGGCTTTGTGGCCCGCGCCCGGGTGGACGACGCGGCCACCCTGGTGCGCCAGACCCAGGCCCGCATCGCCGAGCTGGAGGCCGCCTTGGCCGTGGCCCAACTGCCCGCGCGCCCCGACGAGCGCAGCAGCGCCCGCGCTCTGGCCGACGCGGCCGAGAAGGGCCTGAGCCAGGCCCAATGGCGCGTGCAGGAGAAGCGCCAGACGGCGCCGGCCGCCGGCCGGGTGACCGACGTCTTCCTGCGCCCCGGCGAGTGGGCCAACGCCGCCCAGCCCGTGCTGGCGCTGCTGCCGCCCACGCAGCGCAAGGCGCGCTTCTATGTGCCGGAGAGCGAGCTTGGCGGCCTGCACATGGGTGACACCGTGCGCCTCGCGTGCGATGGCTGCGGCACGCCCATCGAGGCCAAGGTCAGCTTCATCGCGCCGGGGCCTGAGTACACGCCGCCGGTCATCTACTCCAACGCGCAGCGGCAGAAGCTGGTCTTCCTCGTCGAGGCCCGGCCTGTGAAGGCGGAGGACGCTGAGCGCTTGCACCCGGGGCAGCCGTTGGACGTGACGCGATGACGGGCGGAGGCTTGGTCATCGACGTGCGCGGCCTGTCCAAGCGCTATGGCGACCGTACCGTGGTCGACCAAGTGGACATGCAGGTCGGCGCCGGCCGCATCGTCGGCTTCCTCGGCCCCAACGGCAGCGGCAAGACGACCTCGCTGCGCATGCTCTGCGGCCTGCTCACGCCGGACGCAGGCGAGGGGCAGGTGCTGGGGCTGGACTTCAGGCGCCAAGCCGCCGAGGTCAAGCGCCAGGTGGGCTACATGACGCAGAAGTTCGGGCTCTACGAGGACCTCTCGATCCGCGAGAACCTGGACTTTGTCGCGCGGCTGTTCTCGATGCCGAACCGCCGTGTGGCGGTGGATGCCGCGCTGCAGCAGCTCGGCCTCGCCTCACGCGCCACCCAACTTGCCGGCGCGCTCTCGGGCGGCTGGAAGCAGCGCCTGGCGCTGGCCGCCTGCCTCTTGCATCAACCGCGCCTCTTGCTGCTGGACGAACCCACCGCCGGCGTGGACCCCAAGGCCCGCCGCGAGTTCTGGGACGAGCTGCACCGGCTGGCGCGTGACGAGGGCATCACCGTGCTCGTCTCCACCCACTACATGGACGAGGCCGAGCGCTGCGACGAGCTGGTCTACATCGCCTACGGCAAGGTGCTGGCGCGTGGGCAGGCGCAGGACATCGTGGCCGCTGCGGGCGCGAGCGATCTGGAGGACGCGTTTGTGCGTCTCGTTGGGCAAGCGCAGGACAACTTCGCATGATTCAAGCCCTCGCCAGAACTTGGGCGATTGCCCTCAAGGAAGTGCAGCAGATGCTGCGCGACCGGCTGACCTTTGCCATGGCGGTGGGCGTGCCGGTCATGCAGCTCATCCTCTTTGGCTATGCCATCAACACGGACCCCAAGGGCCTGCCCACGGCCGTGGTGGCGGCCGACAGCGGGCCGCTGACGCGCAGCCTCGTGAGCACGCTGCAAACGAGTGGCTACTTCCGCATCGTGGCCTCGGGGCTCGACGAGCGTGCGGGCGACGAGATGCTGCAGCGGGGCGAGGCGCAGTTCCTGATCGTGGTGCCGCCGGACTTTGAAACCCGCCTGGTGCGCGGCGAGCGGCCGGCTCTGTTGGTGGCGGTAGATGCGACCGACCCTTCAGCGTCGAGCAACGCGATGGCGGCGCTGGGGCAGTTGGGGCAGACGGCGCTGGCACGCGAGTTGACCGGGCCGCTGGCCAGCCTGCGTGCAAAGCCAGCGCCGTTCGAGATCCGCATCCAGCGCCGCTACAACCCCGAGGGTCTGTCCCGCTACAACATCGTGCCCGGCCTCGTCGGCACCATCTTGACCATGACCATGGTGATGCTCACGGCGCTGGCCATGACCCGCGAGCGCGAGCGCGGCACCATGGAAAACCTGCTGGCCACGCCGGTGCGGCCCTTCGAGGTGATGGTGGGCAAGATCCTGCCCTACGTGGTGCTGGGGTATGTGCAGCTGGGCGTCATCCTCGGCGCGGCGTATGTGCTCTTCAGCGTGCCCATGGTGGGCAGTGTGGCGCTGCTGCTGGCCTGCATCGGGCTCTTCATGGTGGCGAACCTGGGCGTGGGCTTCACCTTCTCCACCCTGGCGCGCAACCAGCTGCAGGCGCTGCAGCTGACCTTCTTTTTCTTCCTGCCCTCGATGCTGCTGTCGGGCTTCATGTTCCCGTTCAGGGGCATGCCGGTGTGGGCGCAGCACATTGGCGAGGTGCTGCCGCTGACGCACTTCCTGCGCATCGTGCGCGGCATCATGCTCAAGGGCGCCGAGGCGCCCGAGCTGTGGGGCGAGGTCTGGCCGCTGGCGGCCTTCCTGGCCGTGGCGGGCGGCGTGGCGCTGCTGCGCTACCGCCGCACTTTGGACTAGCGCTTGCCCTGCGCGAAGGCGTGGGTCTGCTGGCGCACCAGCTCGGGCAGCAACGGGTCGCGTGCGAACTGCTGGCGCAGCCAGGCTGCGTCGTTGTTGCCAGCCAGGGCGTCGGCGCGCAGGCTCTCAAGGGCGGGCAGGGCTTGCAGTGCCTGCGCGTGCGGTTCGAGCTTGTCCATCAGGCTCAGCAGGTGCTGGCGCAGCGGGATGTGCTTGCCACTGGCGGGGTCCACGTACAGCGCGTCCAGCCCAAAGCGGCAGGCCTGGAAGCGGTTGAAGGTGTAGACGAGGTAGTCGTCCTCGTGCAGGGTCAGCGGCTGCTCGGTGCGCAGCCAGCGCGCCAGGCACTGGATGAAGCCGGCCAGCGCAGCCGCTTTCTGCACGGTGAGCGGGGTGTCCAGCACGCGCACTTCGATGGTCCCGTACTCGGGCTTGGGCCGGATGTCCCAGTAGAAGTCCTTCATGCTCTTGACCACGCCGGTGCGGGTCATCTTCTCGAAGTAGCCGAGGAAGTCGGCCCAGGTCAGCACAAAGGGCGCGCGCCCCGACAGCGGGAAGGCGAACACCGAGTTGAGCCGCGCCGACGAGAAGCCCGTGTCTTGCCCCTGCACGAAGGGCGATGAGGCCGACAGCGCGATCAGGTGCGGGATGAAGCGCGACAGCCCGTGCAGCAGTACCAGGGCCTCGTTCGCGCTGGGGCATCCGATGTGCACGTGCTGGCCAAAGATGGTGAACTGCTTGGACAGGTAGCCATACAGGTCTGACAGATAGGCGTAGCGCGGTGCCTCGAAGATGCGCTGCTCATGCCAGTGCTGGAAGGCGTGCGTGCCGCCACCGCACAGCGCCACCTCCAGCTTGCGCGCGGCGGCCAGCAGGGCGTCGCGCGTGGTCTCCAGCTGGGCCAGGGCCTCGGCGTAGCTGGCGCACACGCCGGTCGAGATCTCGATCATGCTCTGCGTCATCTCGGGGACGACCGAGCCCGGCAGCGCGGTGCGCTTGAGCAGCTTGAGCAGGTCGGGTGCCTGGGGCGAGAGGTTGTAGTCGTGTGTGTTGACGACCTGCAGCTCCAGCTCCACGCCGAGGCTGAGCGCGGCAGAAGGGGCGAAGTCGGGCAGGGCGCTCATGAAGCGCTCCGCGCCGGGCGCGAGTGGCGGCCTTCGCCCGCCCGCGTCAGCGCCCACTGCACCAGCACCGGCCCGGCAATCTCGAGCATGGCCACCGCGCACAGCACCACCGGCATGACGCCCGTGGCCAGCTTGGGAAAGCTGGCACTGAAGTCAGACAGCAGCAGCAAGGCACTGGCCGAAAGCGGCGTCAGCGTCAGCGCCAGCGCCAGGCTGCGCCGCAGGCCCAGGCCCGACCACGGCCCCAACAAGCCGGTGCAGGCCAGCTTGGTCAGCAGGCGCACGGCCACCAGCACCAGGGCCGTCAGCCCGGCGGCCTGGAAGCTGGTGAGGCTCCAGGCCGAGCCACACAGCACGAAGAGCACCAGCACCAGGGCCGAGCCGGCGGTGCCAAAGTGCTGCGGCCAGGACCAGGCGCGCTGGCTGGTGTTGCGCAGCAGCACCCCCGCCAGCAGCGGCACCAGCAGTGACGAGGCGCCCACCTGCCGCGCCAGCGTGGCGCTGCACAGCACCAGGCCCAGCACGGCGAGCACGGCGCTTTCGTTGCGCGGGTCCAGGCGCCGGATCACGACGCCCACGGCCGCCGCCAGCCCGGCCGCCAGCGCCAGCGACCAAGCCACCTGCGCCGCCAGCGACTGCAGGGCCTGGCCCATGCTGGGCGTGTGTTCCGGGTCCAGCAGGCCCTTGAGCAGCACCATCGCGCAAACAGCGGTCATGGTGCTCAGGGCGGTCAGCGCGGTCATGCGCTGGGTGACTTGGCCGTCGGCCCCCACCTCCATGGCCACGCGTCCGGCCACGGCGGCCGAGGCGGGCAGGCAGATCACGGCGACGGCGGCGGCCTCGGCGGCGGTGTAGCCGGCCCAGTGCGTCAACACCGCATAGACGGCCAGCGCCGACAGCAGGCTCTCCAGCATTCCGGTGAGCAGCAAGGGCGGGTTGGCGGCAAACCAGCGCAGCCGCAGCTTGGCGCCGATCTCGAACAGCAGCAGCGACAGCGCCCACTCCAGCACGCCACCCAGCCAGCCCGACACGGGCACCGAGGCCCCATGCCCCAGCAAGGCCGCCAGGCCGCCGGCCACGGTGTAGCCGGTGACGCGCGGCAGCCGGGTGTGCCGGGCCACCACCTCGCCCATCAGGGCGCCCGCCACCAGCAACAGGGCAAAGCCCAGTGGCGCATTCAGGTCCAGCAACTGCAGGAGGTAGAGCTGGCTCAGGCGTTCTAGCGGAGAGGTCATCGGCTGCCCTCGCGGCTGACGGTGGCCTGGAGTCCTACTTGCGCGTGCCGCCCAGCTTCTCGGCCGCCTTGAGCATGGTGCTGATATGGCCGTCGGGGTCCATGGCGGCGTGCACAGCGGCGATCTTGCCGTCAGTGCCGATCAGGTAGGACACGCGGTCGGCCAGCGAGGGGGCCATCTTGAGGGCGCTGTCGTAATCCTTGATGACCTTGCCACCCGCGTCGGCCAGCACGGCGAATTTGTCGCGGCAGGCTTCGGTGGAGAACTTCTTGAGCGTGTCGATGCTGTCGTTGGACATGCCCACCACGGTGGTGCCCAGTGCCGCGAACTTGTCGGTCGCCTCGGCAAACTGATGGGCCTCGACGGTGCAGCCCTGGGTGAAGGCCTTGGGGTAGAAGTACAGCACCACGGGGCCCTTCTTGAGGGCGGCGGCCAGGTCGAACTTGAAGGGCTTGCCGCCCACCGCGCCGTCGGCGGTGAAGACCGGCGCCGGGGCGCCCACGGGCAGCGTCGCTTGGGCCAGGTGGGGCAGGGTGGTGCCGGCCAGGGTCAACAGCAGGGCGGCGATGGAGCGTGGGGACATGGGGGCATCCTTGAAGACGGGAGTGGCGCAGTATGGGCGGTCGCTCGCGCCAGGCTGGTGAAACAGTTGCAAGACCCTGAGGGGCGCTCGGCCTTGTCAGTCGCCGTGCAGGGTGGGGCGGGTGGAGCCGTACTCGCTGGCCTGCTGGGTATGGGCGCGGTGGGCGGCGGCCATCTCGCTCTCCAGCAGGTGGCGGTGGGCCTCGTCGAGCCGGCGCAGGGCGAGGGCGGCGCCGGCAGCCCCAAAGAGCAAGGCCACGGTGGTGGCCAGGCCAAGCGCCACGGCGGTGTTGCGGCTGCTCTGCCAGGACTCCAGCGCCGTGCTCGTGGCCGTGGCCACCAGCACGGCCAGGCGCGTGCCCGCCACCTCGCGGAAGGCGACCTGGCGCTCGGTCTGGTCCAGGCTGCTGGTGGAGATGAAGCTGCCCTCGACACCGAGTTCCATGCGCTCAAACGGCACGCCGGGCGACATGGTGGCGCCCACGTCCACCGGCCGGCCATCACGCACGCGGGCCCGCACCACGCGGTCGCGGCCGATCAGGGTCAGCGTGCCGTTGCGGCCCAGGTCCACGGTGCGGAACAGGGCCTCGAAGTACCCCGGGTCCACCGAGGCCACGATCACGCCGCGAAAGCGCCCCTCGGCGTCGGTGATGCGGCGCGAGAGCTGGATGGTCCAGCGCTTGGACACCTTGCCCAGCACCGGGCGGCTGACGAAGAGCGCGTCGGGGTTGATCAGGGCCTCGCGGGCGCCTTCGTCGCGCTTGGCATGGACGAGGAAGTGCTCGCGGTCACTGATGGAGATGCCGCGCAGGTGCGAGCCGCTGGGGTCGAGGTTGCTGGCCAGCATCTGGCCGTCGGCGTCGGCCAGCGCCAGCTGCACCAGGATGCGGGGCGACAGGCCGGTCTCGTTGGCATAGCGCACCAGCTGGGGGGGCAGGCCCGGAGTGGCCAGTACCTCGTCGCGCGCGCGCAGCGTGGCCTGGTTGACGGTCTGCACCAGCTGGGTCGTCTGCTCGGCCAGCAGCCGCGCGATGTTGAGGTTCTGCCGCGCCTCGGCGTCCAGCTCCTTGTCGCGCCGCTCGCACAGCGAGCCATACACGGTGCCCCACAGCACGCACAGCAGCAGCAGGGTCGCCGCCATGATGGCCGGCAGGTAGCCGCGCATCAGGCTGGGCGCCGGGCCCGTCTCAGGCACCAGGCCGGCGTGGGCTCGGGGGGCGCTCGGGCTCTCCTCGGTCTGCGGTTCGGGCATCGTTCCACCGTAACAGGTCAGTCTGGGGGCAGCAACCTGGCCCGGGCACGCGGATGGAGGGGCGGCCTGGGCAGTGGAGCATCATCGCCGATGCCCGCCGGGCGCCGACGGCAGCGGGCCCGGCGACGGAAACCCGTGCGCCGCCGGTATCAGGGCAAAGGGTGGAATCCTTCGGCCCGCACCTGCCAGCGGCCATCACGCGGGAACCCCGGCGCGGCACCGGGCGGTGCGCCATCCCAGCCACCGGCCATCATCGCCACGGCGGCCAACAAGGAGCTGTTGCCTGGCAGATAGACCGGCAGGTCGGTGTTGGGGTTGTGGCCGCTGGCGGTGTAGCCATTGCTCGGGCCATCGCTCTTGAGCAGCACGTCCACCGCTTGCTGCGGCTGGCCCAGGCGCGCGGCGGTCATGGCGATCATGGGGTAGTCCCAGCCCCAGATCTTGGTCTGCCAGTCCCACTGGGCCAGCACGGCATCCAGGGTGCGTTGCATGACGGCGCGGTCCACGCCGTCGCCGGGCAGCAGGCCATAGGCCATCAGGAAGGACGGGTGGTCATGGCGGCTTTCGATCCTGTCCCAGGTGTCGGGGGCCGACTCCAGCGCCACGTACTTGCCGTCCTTTTGCGGCAGTGCCGCCAGTCGGGTGCGCTTGTCTTCCCAGTCGGGGCGGCGTGGCAGGCCGAGCCGCTCGCGCCACTGCTGCGCGACCTCCAGCCCGCGTGCCCAGGCACTCAGCTCATAGGCCGGGTTCATGCTGGTGGCCGGGTCGTAGAGCTCCTGCGCGATCCAGAGCGGCGGGCCCAGCACATAGCGCTCGCCATCCCGGTGCAGCATCGAGGCCATCGCTTCGGCCGTGGCCGATACCAGCTCTTCGTAGCGCTTCAGCGTGGCCTGCGAGGGGGCATTGCGGTACAGCAGCTCGGCCAGCAGGATCACGTGCGGCTGGTTCCAGACGATCAGCGGATTGCCGCCCGGACTCTCGCGCCCCTGGGGGCCGATCATCTTGGGCCAGCGCGCGCCCTGCAGGCCGCGCGACTGCGCGATCTGACGGGCCACAGGCAGAGAGCGCTGGTACCAGCGCAAGGCGTTTTCGAGGTACTGCGGGCGACCCCACAGCGCAAAGTGCGCGGTGTGCCACCACAGCATCTCGGTGTGGTTCTTGCCGTACCAGCTGGTGGTGGTCAGCCCGCTTTCCTGCGGCGGGAAGTCGCCACCGAACTGGATCGCGGTCAGGTACTGCGACAGCACCACGCGCCGCTCCAGCTCGGCCGCGCGCGGGTCGGTGCTGCCGCTGAAGTCAACCGCTGCGCCGCTGCGCCAGAAGCCCGTCCAGTGCGCGGCACTCTGGGCCATGACGGTGGCGGTGTCTTCGCTGTCGCCAAGGGTGCCCGGCGCGTAGGACAAGGTGAAGTCCAGCACCTCGCCGCGCGCTGGCGCGACCCTGAAGGTGTGCGGCGCGGGGCGGGACAGCTTCATCGCCGTGCCGGTCTGCAAGGCCACGCGGTATTCGGCCTGGTCGCGCACATGGCGCAGCACCAGCCGGCGAGGGGCCCGGGAGACGACAGTGGTGGTGTGGGACTGAGGCTCGCTCCAGTCCAGCGGCGGGTTGTACTTGACGGCCATGTCGTAGCCGCGCGGCAGCGCCAACTGCACGGCCAGCTTGCCCTGGGCCAGCAAGGGCGAACGGATCTGCACCGCCAGCGTGTCGCGCGTCGGGCTCACGGCAGTGACCACGCTGACAAGCTGCCCATCCACCGTGAACCGGCTGGTCAGCATGCCGCGCCACAGGTCCAGCGACTGGTCGATGGCCTGGATGTTTTCGAGGCGCAGGGCGCTGCCGTCACCGCGCCGCAGACCGAGCTGGCTCAGCGGCCACGCATGGGGATTGCGGCGCAGCCAGGTGGCTGCCGGCCCCTCCATCACGGTCGGGTAGGCCACCGTCTTGCCATGCGACAGGTAGTCCCGGTTGGCGTCGGCCAACTGATGGCGGTGGGGGTTGGGGTCTTCATGCCATGACCAGCGGGCTTGCGTCTCGAGCGCGATGCCGTGCTGGCGGTAGTGCTGGGGGAAGGTCTGCAGGCCAGTGACGTCGGCAGTGAAGCAGAACTGACCATTGCCCACGCTGAGCGGTGCCAGCGGATCGACGCTGTGAAGACGTGGGCTGTTGCGCGCGACCAGCGCTTGCCGGTCGATGAGGTCAGCGCCCAGCGCGGCAGCGCATGCCGCCATCAAGGCCACTGCCAAGGTCACTGCCGGGGCCAGCCTCATCGTCGTAGTCATAGCTTTCATCAGACGCCAAATTCAGCAGCGCAGACCGCAGTGTGGTCGGTCCTTTGGCGCTCGCCAAACGGAACGGTTTCTGAGCTTCAAACAATCAACTTTTTGAGCATAAGTGTTTGCTACTCCAACGGCGATTGACGCGCTGGAATCGGCCTCCATACGATCGTTCGAGCCGACACGGCAACACACGAGGAGACCTAGAAATGAGAGCCAACATCACCGTTTGCCGCAAGGCTGTTTTGCTGCTGGTTGCCGGGATGGCGACTGCAGTCAGTGCGCAGCAAACGGCCGCGCCGGCCAATGCCAACACCGAACTGGACCGCGTCGTCGTTACTGGATCGCGGCTGGTGGATCGCGGCTTTCTCGCTCCGACGCCCGTGACGACGGTGAGCGCTGCCGAGCTGAAGCTGTCTGGCACCCAGAACCTTGAAAACCTGCTGGCCGACCTGTCGCAGTTCAGTGGCAATCAGCTCAGCAGCCCGACCGCCAACACGGTGCAAGCGGGTCAGCCTTCAGGCACCTCGACGCTCAACCTGCGCAACCTGGGTGCGACCCGCAACCTGGTGCTGGTCAATGGCCGCCGTTTCGCCATCACGGGGCCTGACTTCACGACCGACATCAACACCATCCCGACGGCGCTCGTGAAGCGCGTCGAGACGGTGACGGGCGGCTCGTCGGCCGTTTACGGTTCGGATGCCATTTCCGGGGTGGTCAACTTCATCCTGAAGGACCGCTTCGAGGGCGTCGAGATCAATGCCCAGAGCAACTGGGACCAGCCAAGCCACACGCCGACGCACAGCGTCGACCTGACCGTGGGCGGCAACTTCGACAACCGCAAGGGCAATGCCGTGCTGTCGATCGGCTATCAAGACCGCCAGGGCATGACGCGTGGCGACGTGGGTGGCTATGCCGTGCCGTCGCTGGGCGATGGCTGCGTGACCGATGCGAGCTGGTCGGCCACGCGCCCCGGCACGCCGCAGGCCGTGCCCTCGGGCCAGACCTGCCTGGCGGCGGGCGGTCGCCCGGGCCTGGTGTACAGCGGCTCCTCCACCATCCCCACGGGCCGCATCGGCAACTTGCCGCTGTACGGCTCGTCCGGGTCGAATGCCGCCCTCGACGCGGCACTGGCAGCCGCAGGCTTGCAGAGCATGACCTCGCTGGGCGCGATGTTCGACACCTCCGGCAAGACGGTCAGCCCCTACACCACGGCGAGCGCCTATGACCTGGGGCCAGGCTCCTACGTGGTCACGCCGCAGAAGCGCTGGATGGTCAACGCCTTCGCCCACTACAACTTCAGCGAGCAGACCGTCGGCTACACCGAGGCCCATTTCAGCAGCAACACCGCCTCTGTGCAGATTGCGCCGACCAGTGCCTCTGGCAACTTCCTGTTCAACGTCAACAACCCCTACCTCAGCTCGCAGATGCAGGAGGTCCTGCGCCAGCTCGACCTGAAGGAAACCGGCACAACGCGCGTCACCACCGGCACCCAGACCCTGAGCACGACCGCAGGCGATGGCCTGGCCGTGCTCAACCTGAACCGCCGCTTCAACGACCTCGGTGGCCGCCGGGCCGAGACCGATCACCAGACCTACCGCGTTGCCATGGGCGTCAAGGGTGGGCTGGGCGATGTGTCCGAGAAATACCTGACGGACCTGCGCTACGACGTCTACTACACCAACAGCCGCACCAAGGAATCGCAGCTGCAGACCGGTTCGATCTCGCTCAGCCGGTTCCAGAACTCGGTCCTGTCGCAGGGCGGCGCGGCGCCGGTGCTCAACCCCTTCGGCCAGAACCTGACGGCGGCCGGCAACAGCGCCATCGCCATCTCGTCCAATTCGACGCTGACGGCCGAACAGCAAGGCCTGGCGGCCAACCTGAACGGCACGCTGATGGAGCTGCCGGCCGGCCCGGTGGACTTTGCCGCCGGCCTGGAGCGCCGCCACAGCTATGCCCGCTACTCGCCGGATGCCTTCCTGTCGTCGGGTGATGTGTCGGGCTGGAATGCAGCGCGTGCCACCGCTGGCGAACAAACGGTCAAGGAAGTCTTTGGTGAAGTGCGGGTGCCCTTGTTGTCCAACCTGCCGCTGGTCAAGAGCCTCAACTTGAATGGCGCCTTCCGCCGTTCTGACTACGACGTGCAATCGGTCGGTTCGGTGTGGACCAATTCCTTGGGCACCGAATGGAAGCCCATGGACAGCCTGACCTTCCGCGCTCAACGTCAGAAGTCCATCCGTGCGCCCAACGTGGGCGAGCTCTACGGCGGCCAAGGCACCAATGGCCCCACCGCCACCGACCCCTGCTCGAGCCGCCAACCCGCGGGCCAGCAAACCGCCGCCGTGCGCGCGCTGTGCGTGGCAACGGGTGTGCCGGCCAACCTGGTGTTCGACCCGGCCGTGCAGCCCACCAACTTCCTCACCCAGATCGTGGGTGGCAATCCGAACCTGAAGGCCGAGAGCTCGCACACCTTCACCTTCGGTGCCGTGTATGCGCCCAAGGAGATCTCTGGGCTGCAGGTGAGCCTGGACTACTACCGCATCACCCTCGACGACGCCATCTCGACGCTGGGTGGCGGTGGCATCCAGTCGGTGCTGAACCTTTGCTACAACACCATCCAGAACGCCAACAGCGTGTACTGCAAGGCGATCAACCGCGACCCGCTCACCGGGCAGATTGCCGCGCCCACCTACGTCATGACCACCGCTGCCAACATCGGCGGCATCAAGACCTCGGGCTTTGACCTGGCCGCCCACTATGGCTTCCGGTCCGCCTGGGGCCTGATGGGCTCGGAAAGCCGCTGGAACCTGGACACCAACTGGACCTATGTGAAGGAGCTGACCTCCACGCCGATCCAGGACCTGCCCAACACCCAGAACAAGTGCGTTGGCAGCTTCGGGCAGACCTGCGGCCAGCCAGTACCGCACTGGAAGGGCACGGCGCGCCTGACCTGGAACTCGGACAAGCTGATGCTGTCGGCCCGCACGCGTTACATCGGCGGCGTGACGGTGGACAGCTATGTGCTGCCCTCGACCTCGGGCGGCACGCCCCCGGCGCTGAACACGCTGACCAATCCGAGCATCAAGGCCTACGCCTACCTCGATCTGACGGCAGGCTATGAGTTCACCAAGAGCATGAGCCTGACGGCCGGTATCCGCAATGTGCTGGACAAGACGCCGCCGGTGCTGGGCTCGTCCCAGCTGCCGGCGAACAACAGCATTCCCGCCACCTACGACCCGCTGGGCCGGAATCTGTTCCTCAGCCTGAACGTCAAGCTGTGATCCGGCACGATGCGCGCCGTCGGCGCTTTGTAGGCGCCGTTGGCGCGGGCTTGGTTGGTGGCTTGGTAGCGCCGCTGTCTGCACAGGCGGCCTGCTCCTCGGCCAACGCTTGGGCGGGCCGCCTGCGGCGCGATCTCGACGCCATGGCCGCGCGCCTGACGCGCACGCTGAAGCCCTGGAAGGTGCCAGCGCGCGTGTTCCAGCCCGAAGCCTTCGGGCTGGACCGCAGCCTGGCCACGGCGGCGATCCAGGGCGCCGTGGACGCCTGCGCCCAAGCGGGCGGCGGCACGGTGCGGCTGGCGCAGGGCGACTACGTCAGCGGCACCATCGTCCTGCGCTCGGGCGTGATGCTGGAGGTCTCGGCAGGCGCGCGCCTGATCGCGAGCACCAATCTCCAGCACTACCCCGAGCACGTCGCGCGTCGGCCCACGGTCCAGGACAGCAATATGGGCATGAACCAGTCGCTGATCTTTGCCGAAGGCTGCGAGCGCATCGGCATCAGCGGCAAGGGCCTGATCGATGGCCGTGGCACGCACGCCAACTTCCCGGGCGAGCAAACCATCGGCGCCACGCCCGGGCGGCCCTTCCTGATCCGCATCCTCGACAGCCAGCACGTGGTGGTGCGCGACATCCACATGCAGGACTCGCCCTGCTGGATGCAGAACTACCTGAACTGCGAGGATCTGCTGATCGACGGCATCCATGTCGAGAACCAGTCCAACCACAACAACGACGGCGTGGACATCGACGGCTGCCGGCGCGTCATCGTCCGCAATTGCTGGATCAATGCCGAAGACGATGCCCTGTGCTTCAAGGGCGCCAGCCAGCGCCCGACCGAGGACGTGCTGATCGAGAACTCGCAGTTCTACAGCAGCTGCAACGCCATCAAGTTCGGCACCGACTCGCAGGGCGACCTGCGCAATGTGCTCGTGCGCCACGTGAAGATCGGCGGCCCGTCTGCAGAGATGCGCTCGATCAAGCGGCGCAAGGCCGACGGCGGTGTGTCCTGGGAGACGGTGGACGGCGGCACCGTGGAGCGGATCGTCGTGCACGATGCGCACATCACGCGCGCCGAGAGCCCGCTGTTCCTGCGCCTCGGTGATCGCGGCCGCGTGCGGCCCGAGCAGGCCCGTCCCGCCCCAGGCCGCTTGCGCCACATCGTCTTTGATCGCATCCGTGGCGACGACAACGGCATGCGCGGCTCCTTCTTCACCGGGATCCCCGAGCATTGCATCGAGCATGTGCTGCTGCGCGACATCGACCTGACGATGGCGCCCGCCACCGGCCCGGCGATCGATCAGGCGCAGATCCCCGAAGCCCCTGCCAGCTACCCTGACCCCCACATGTTCTCAACGGTGATGCCGGCCTATGGCCTGTGGGTGCGCCACATCCGGCATCTGGATCTGCAGCGGGTGCGTTTTGCCAGCTCTGGCCCGGACAGCCGGCCGATGCTGCTGGCCGGCATCGATACCGAAGCCCTCTGCGGCATGTGATGCGCGCGCTGCTGCTGGCGGTGTGTTTGGTGTGGGCTGCGTTTGCGGCCAGCGCCGGCCCGCGCTACACCAACCCCATCCTCCATGCCGACTACTCCGACCCGGATGTGATCCGGGTCGGCGACAGCTACTACCTGGTGGCGTCGAGCTTTCATTTCTCGCCCGGCATTCCGGTGCTCAAGTCCACTGACCTGGTGCACTGGAAGCTGATCGGCCACGTGCTGCCCAAACTCGATTTCGCGCCGGCCTACGACATGCTGGCGCCGTATCCGCTCACCGACGGCGTGTCCAAGCCGGTGGGCGGCACGCTGCGCTACATGGGCGGCGTGTGGGCGCCGTCCATCCGCCATCACCAGGGCCGCTTCTACGTCTACTGGGCCACGCCCGACGAGGGCATCTTCATGAGCACAGCCACCGATCCGGCGGGGCCCTGGAGCCCGCCCACGACGGTGTTGGCAGGCCCCGGCTACGAGGACCCGTGCCCGTTCTGGGACGACGACGGCAAGGCCTACCTGGTGCACTCCAAGGTCGGCGCCGGCCCGGTCATCCTGCATGCGATGAGCGCCGACGGCACCCGCTTGCTGGACGACGGCCTCACCATCATCGAGGACAAGGTCAAGCTGCCGGTGCTGGAGGGCCCGAAGCTCTACAAGCGCAACGGCTACTACTACGTGCTCGCCCCGATCGGCGGCGTCGGCACCGGGCCGCAGGTGGCGTTGCGGTCCCGGCGGATCACCGGCCCCTACGAGCACCAGGTGGTGCTCAAGCCGGGCAACGGCCTGCTCGGGCCGCACCAGGGGGGGTATGTGGAGACGCCGTCCGGGCAGGGCTGGTTCATCCACTTCAACAGCACGGGGGCCTTTGGTCGCATCGCCCATCTGCAGCCGGTGGTGTGGCGGGATGACTGGCCCTGGATGGGCACGCCGGAGGGCCTGCCCGTGCTGGACCATGCCTATCCCGACACGGATGCCGTCAGCACTGACCGGCTGCAGGACTCGGACGAGTTCTCCAGCGAGCGGCTGGGCTTGCAATGGTCGTGGAATCACAACCCGGACGACAAGCGGTGGAGCCTGAGCGCGCGGCCGGGCTTCATGCGCCTGGAGGCTGGCCGGGCGCGTCAGCTGGTCGGTGCGCGCAACACGCTGACGCAGGTGCTGCAAGGGCCGCAGGCGGACATCCGCGCCCGCATCGAGTTTGGGGCCATGGGCGAACAGCAGCGAGCCGGCCTGAGCCTGTTCGGCGTGCGGGTGCCCTGGATCGGCGTGCTGCGCGAAGCCGGCGTGACCTACCTGGCCTACGCCAACGCGGGCGTGGAAGTGCGTGGCCCGCGCCTTGACGGGCAGGCCGTCATCCTGCGCGCCGAGGTCAAGCAAGACCAGACGGTGCAGTTCTCGTATTCGCTGAGCGAAACCGCGCCGTTCCAGCCGTTCCAGCCACTTGGGCCGGTCACGCCACTGGCGACCTTCTCATGGTGGAAGGGCAGCCGGCCGGCCGTGTTCACTTACATCAAGTCGGACATCGACGAGCCTCGCGCACCTCCGGGCACGATCAAGCACGTGATCACGCACAACTACGTGGACGTGGACTGGTTCCGCGTCTCGCCAGGCAACTCGACTCAGCCCTGAGGCAGTGCTGCCAGCCAGCGCTGCTGGTAGGCCGCCAGCCCCGGCGGCGTCAAGGCGGGCGCCGGCCTGGTGGTGCTGGGCAGGGTCCGGTCACGGTGGCGCAGCAGCCAGGCGCCCCAGGTGGTGCCGCTGGCGTCGTCCGAGTCGCTGACCTGCTGCTCCGGCCGCAAGGCCGCCAGCAGCGGGCCAAAAAATGGATTGGCCGTGAAGCTGCCTTCCACAGTGATCGGCCCGCCGGCGCCCAGCGCCTCCAGGCAATAGGCCGTCATCAGCGCGCAGTACAGCGTGGCCAGGGCATAGCGCTCCTGCGGAGTCCGTGGCGGCGGGCCGTCGATGCGGCCGGCGTGGCCGGCAAACGGCCCGCCGGCTTCTGCGAAGCAGGGCAGCGCCAAGGTGGCCTGCTCGACCAGACGGGCGACGTCAGCGGCGCTGCAGGGCACCGCGTCGGCGCCGGCCAGTGAGGCGAACTCACGGCCGCCCATGAAGCGCATGGAGGCCACCGGCTGGCCCAGCGCGCTGGTGTTGGCGAGCATGTCAGCTTGCTCACGCAGGCGGTGCAAGGGCGCACCGATGGCGGCGGCGATGACCCAGGTCCCCGTGGACAGCACGGTGCGCGCCGCATCGCCATCGCTGGGTTGCGAGCGCTGAGGTAGATGGCGCAGCAGCGAGGCATTGCTGTCGTGGATGCCGGACAGCACGGCGCAGTCCACCGGCAGGCCCGTGGCCTGCGCCAGGTGGGGCTTCAGCGTGCCCAGCACCGTCCAGGGCGGCGCCAGGTCGGGCAACAGGGGCTGCCAGCCCATGCGGGTCACCAGGCTGGAATAGCGTTGCTGCAGCGGTTGCCACAAGTCGGTGTGGCAGCCGAGCGAGGTGGCCTCACCGGCAGCCCGGCCGCACAGGCGCCAGGCCCAGTACTGCGGGTACATCAGGATGTTCCGGGCGCGCGCGAACTCGGCCGGGAAGGACTGCGCCAACCACACCAACTGGCGGCCGAGATTGAGGCCCGCCGGCAGGGCGGGGGACAGCGTCTCCGCGTAGGGCGGGCGCGCCGCGTAGTCGACGTTGGGGAGCGGGGCTTCGTAGTCCAGCACCGGCAGCACCAGGCCGGCTTCGTCGACCAGCGCCGCAGTGGCGCCATGCGTCACGGGGACGATGGCGCCGATGTGGGCCTGCGCCGCGAAGGCTCGGCAGCTCGCCAGGATCCAGTCCCACAAGCCTTCGGTGTCGTGGTGCGGATAGGGCGCTGCGTTGATGACGGCGTTGGCACGCCGCTGCTCGGCCAGCATCTGGCCGTCGGCGTCGACCAGGGTCAGCTTGGCATTGGTTTTGCCAATGTCGAGGACCAGCAGTGCGTCATCACGCATGGCGCGATGGACGCCGCGACGGGTTCCCAATCATGCGCGGCAGCGCAATGGTCACCAACAGCAGCACGCCCACGACGATGGTCGTGTAGATGCCCGGGACGTTGGCCATGGCCATGCCGTAGGTCAAGGTGCCCATGGTCAGCACCGCCAGCAGGACGCCCCCGATGGTGCCGGTGCCGCCAGCAATGCCGACGCCGCCCAGGATGACCATGGTGATGACCTCCAGCTCCCAGCCGGTGGCGATATTGGGGCGGGTGCTGCCCAGGCGCCCGGTCAGCAGGAAGCTGGACAGGCCGGCCATGGCGCCGGTCAGCATGAACAGGCCGAGGCGGTAGCGGTCCACCGCGACGCCCGAGAAGCGCGCGGCCTCTGGGTTGTTTCCGATGGCGTAGACGCGGCGGCCAAAAGCGGTGGTGTGCAGCAGCAGTGCAAACACTGCGGCGCAGGCCAGCAGGATCACGAACGCACGCGGCAGGATGCCGAAGAAATAGCCCTGACCCCAGTCGGCCAGCAGTTGCGGGTAGCCGGTGTAGGCCCGCTCACCGAGCACCACGCTGGCCAGGCCGCGGTACAGCGACACGGTGCCGATGGTGACCACGATGGACGGCAGCGCGAACCGCGTGACCAGCCAGCCGTTCAGCCCGCCGCAGGCCGTCCCGGTGCCCAGGGCCACCAGCGGCAGCGCCCAGTCCGGCGCGCCCAGTTGCCAGGCCAGCCCCATCGCCACCGACGACAGCGCCAGGTTGCCAGCCACAGAGATATCGATCTCGCGGCACAGGATGAGCAACGCCATCGGCAAGGCGATCAAGGCCTTCTCGCTGAAGGCGCTGGTGCCGTCGAGCAGGTTGCCGAGGTCGAGAAAGTTCGGCTGCAGCAGGGCATTGCCGGTGAAGACCGCCACCAGCAGCAGCGCCAGCAAGCTTTCCCACTGGCCCAGCACGGCCTTCAGGCTGGTGTGCTGCCGGTCTGCGATCACGTGGCGGGACGTGGGAGGTGTCTGCATGGCCGACTCTGGGTTCATGCGGCGCTCCGATGCGGTGGCGGGGCGGGCAGGTCGAGGATCTGTCGGCTGTTGCGGGCCCCACCGCGTGCGTTCAGCAGGACGGCGGCCAGGATCACCAGGCCCGTCAGCGCGCTCTGCCAGAAGGGCGAGACCTGCAGCACCGGCAGCGCATTGCCGATCACGGTCAGGAAGAGGGCGCCGAGCAGCGCACCCAGTGCCGACCCTGTGCCGCCAGCGATGCTGATGCCGCCGATGACGCAGGCAGCGATCACGGTGAACTCGAAGCCGTAGGCGATTTCGGTGTAGGCCACGGCATAGCGCGCCACCCACAGATAGCCGCACAGGCCAGCCATCAGACCGGACAGCCCATAGGCCCAGAGCAGGCGCCGAGCGGTGGGGATGCCAATGTAGGCCGCACTTTGCGGCGCATTGCCGATGGCGTACAGGTCACGGCCGAAGCGGCTGTGGCGCGCCAGGCCAGCCACGACCAGCCAGCTTGCAGCCGCCACCCAGACGAGCTGGGGCAAGCCCAGCAGGGGTGTCAGCGGGAAGGCGATGAAGTCGGCCGGCATCTGATGCGCCGAGACCCAGGCGCCACCAGACAACACGAAGACCAGGCCGCGATACACACTCATGGTGCCAAGGGTGATGACGATGGGCGGCAGCGCTAGATGCCCGATCAGCCAGCCGTTGAGCAGGCCCAGCAGCAGGCCGGTCAGCATGGCCGACAGCACCACCAGCGGCAGCGGCAGGCCGGGGACATGCGCAGCCAGCATGGCGGCCACCATGCCCGACAGCGCGAGGTTGGACGCTGCCGAGAGATCGATGCCGCGCGTGACGATCACCAGCATCTGGGTCAGGGCCAGCATGGTCAGCAAGGCGCTGTCAGTGACCAGGCCCGCCAGCGAACCGCCCGACAGAAAGACCGGCGCACGCAGGCCCACCGCCAGGATCAGGGCCACGATGGTCAGGGCCAGCAGCGGTTCGCGCCCGGTGAGCCGCTTCATGGCATGGCCTCGGCAGCTTCCAGCCCCGACGCCGCGGCCACCACGGTTTCCGGCGACGCCTGTGCGCGATCGAACACGCGGCGGATGCGGCCGTGGCGCATGACGACGATGCGGTCGGCCAGGCCCAGCACCTCGGGCAACTCGGAGGACACCAGGATCACCGACAAGCCCTGCGTCACCAGCTCGCTGACGAATCGGTGCACGGCGGCCTTGGCGCCGATGTCGATGCCCTTGGTGGGTTCGTCCAGGATGATGACCTTGGGATGCGTGGCCAGCCACTTGCCCAGCACGACCTTCTGCTGGTTGCCGCCCGACAGCTCGGACACAGCCTGGTCCAGGTGAGCCGCCTTCAACTCCAGCTGCTGGGCGTAGTGGCGCGCCAGGGCCGTCTCGGCGGCGGCGCCGCGGCCGCGCAGGAAGAAGCCGATCCGGGACAGGATGGGCAGGCTGATGTTGTGCCGGATGGGCAGCGTCAGATGGGCCCCATGCTGCTGCCGGTCCTCGGGCACATAGGCCAGGCCGGCGGCGATGGCGGCTGCAGGGCTGCCAAAGCTCAGTGCCTGGCCATCCAACTGTGCGCGGCCGCTGACTCCTTCGGTCATGCCGAACAGGGCCTGCATCACCTCGGTGCGGCCGGCGCCGACCAGGCCGTAAAAGCCAAGGATCTCGCCCCGCCGCAGCGTGAAGCTGATGTCGGCGAATTCGGTCGGGTGCGACAGGCCTTGCACCTCCAGCACCGGGGCGCCGAGGCTCACCTGCGCCTTGGGGTAGGCATCGTGCACGGCGCGCCCCACCATCAGCGCCACCAGGGCGGCCTCGTCGATGGTGTTCAAGGCGCCTTCTGCCACATGCACGCCATCGCGCAGCACGAGGTAGCGGTCGGCCACCGCATAGATTTCATCGAACTTGTGGGAGATGAAGATGACCGCCGTGCCGGCTGCCCGCAGCTGGCCGACGATGCGGTAGAGCTCGCGGATCTCATGCTGCGACAGCGCCGCAGTCGGCTCATCCATGATGAGCACGCGCGCCTGCTGCGACAGCGCGCGCGCCAGTTCCACGAACCGGCGCTGCGCCACCGACAGATGCTTGACCGGCGTCTGCACCGGCAGCGACACCTCCAGCCGCGCGAACAGCGCGGCTGCCTCAGCTTCGACGCGCGCCCAGTCGATACGGCGGGCCGGGCCGGTGGTCGGGTGGCGGCCGACGTAGATGTTCTCGGCCACCGAGAGCTCGTCGAACATCACCGTTTCCTGGTGCACGGCAGCAATGCCCGCCGCCATGGCCTGCTGCGCATTGCTGAAGCTGACCGGCCGACCGTCGAGCAACAGGGCACCGCCGTCGGGCTGGTGGATGCCCGTCAGCAGCTTGACCAGCGTGGACTTGCCGGCGCCGTTCTCGCCAATCAGCGCCAGCACTTCACCGGCATGCAGCGTCAGGCTGACGTCGTTCAGCGCATGGATGCCATTGAACCGCTTGCTGACGCCAGCGAGTTGCAGCAAGGGCGTGGGGCTGGATTCGGCAGTGACGGGCGCTGATGCCTCAGAACATCTTGGCGAACTGGTCGACATTGGCAGCGTTGTAGGTGAAGGGCGGCCCCAAGGCAGCTTCGCCCTGGGCGTCCAGCGTCACCTTGCCGAGGCGGCCGACGCTGACTTGCGAGCCTGGCTGGCCGCTGGCCTTGCCCTTGATGAAATCGTCCGCCGCGCAAATGGCCGCGTAGCCGAGGTCGATCGGGTTCCAGATGGCGAACTCGCGAACGGCGCCGCTCTTCACATGCCCGGCCATTTCCGACGGCAGGCCCAGGCCGGTGACGAACACCTTGCCGGTCAGGTGCTCGTCCACCACGGCCTTGCTGGCGGCCACGATGCCGACCGTCGTCGGGGCGATGATGGCTTTGAGCTGCGGATGGCTGCGCAGCAGGCCGATGGCTTCGCGGTAGCTCTTGTCGGACTGGTCGTCGCCGTAGACGGTGGCCACGAGCTTGAGCGGGGCGAATTCGGGCCGCTTCAGCACGTCCTGCATCACGGCGATCCAGCGGTTCTGGTTGGTGGCCTGGGCCGACGCGGACAGGATGGCGATCTCGCCGCTGCCGCCGCCACTGCCACCGATAGCCGCCGCCGCCATCTGGATCTGCTTCTCGCCGATCAGCTCGGCATTGGAGGGGTTCAGCTGCATCAGCCGGCCTTCAGGCGCCAGGCCGCTGTCGAAGGACAGGACCTTGATGCCGCGCGCCATGGCCTTCTTGGCAATCGGCACCAGCGCGTTGGGGTCATTGGCTGACACGACGATGGCATCCACCTTCTGGCTGATCAGCGAGGTGATGATGTCGATCTGGCCTTCGGCGCTGGGCGTGGTGGGGCCCGTGTAGATGATCTCGATATTGCCCAGCTCTTGCGCAGCCTGCTGGGCGCCCATGTTGGCGGCGTCGAAGAAGCCGTTGCCGAGGTTCTTCACGACCATCGCAATGCGAAGCTTTTCTGGCTTCTTGGTGCAGCCGCCCGTGGCAGCCAGCGCCCCGGCCGCCAGCAGGGCCAGCAGCAGTCTTCTGGTCTTCAATGCGCAATCTCCGTCGGCGGCATGATGGCCGGCTGCAGGTCATAGGCCGCCGTATGAAAAGGCGCTTGCACCTCGGGTGCGAACTCCTCGGGGGGCAAGGTCACCACCTTGATGCCGTAGTGCTCCAGTGTCTGCACCGCGCCGTCACTGACGCCGGTGTCGGTGATCACCTGGGAAACGCGGTCCAGCCCGCACAGGATCAGACCGGCCTTCTTGCTGAACTTGGAGCTGTCAGCGAGCACGATCAATTCTTCGGCCTGGCTGATGAGGCGCTTCTCGGCCTGGATCAGCAGCGGGTCGGCTTCCATCAGGCCCAGCAGCGACAGCCCGTACACGCTCATGAACATCTTGCTGGCGTAGTGGTGCTGGGTGATGTCATTGTCGAAGGGCGACAGGATGACGTTCTGCTCGCGGTAGACCTTGCCGCCTGGGACGATGATTTCGTTCTCGCTGAGCACCAGCAGCCGCTCCGCCATCAGGAAGGAGTTGGTGAGGATCTTGAGGTGCTTGTCGGCCAGGAACTCCGCCATCATGAAGGTGGTGGTGCCGCCATTGATGATGATGGTCTCGCCGTCTGCGCACAGCCCGGCCGCGTAGCGGGCAATGGCGCGCTTGCGCGCGGCGTGGCACTGGATGTTGTTCTCGAAGGTCTCGCTGCTGAGCGCAAAGTGGCGCCGCTTGGGCGGCAGGTTCTCGGCGCCGCCACGGGTGCGGGTCAGCAGGTTGCGGCTGGCAAGCCAGCTGATGTCGCGGCGGACCGTCGCCGGCGATGCGTTGAGCCACTCGACGAGCTGTTGCACGGTCGCCGTCTGGTGTTCGGCGAGCAGCTTCAGCAAACGCTTGCGGCGCTTGTGATTCACCATGGTTGTCTCCTAGCTGGCCAGCTTGTTCTTGTCGGCCCTTGTGGCTGCCGCAGGCCTGGGGAGGCTGGCGGAGCCGGCGAAGGGTAATCAGCGCACGCCTCGATGGTCAATCACGCATCGATCAACCGCATGATTATTTGGAGCTGGCGGTGCAGCACTTTCGATCACTTCGCTCAACCCGCTGACTATTCGGGACTCGCTCATCAAGTCGATCGTTTCGGCATTGACACTGTCCGACCCACTGAATTCAGATGCTGCGATGCCATGGGAATTGTTCAAGACACGGAGGTTGCATGAGTGACACACGGCAGAAGGAGGCCATCAAGTCCCGCTGGGATCAAGGGGTGGCTGCCGGCCTGAGCGAACCGGAGCTTTTGCTGTACCGGTCCAACCTGCTCGGCTCGGATCTGCGTATCACCAATTTCGGCGGTGGCAACACGTCCGCCAAGGTCATGATGGCCGATCCGCTCGGCGGCGAGCCGGTGGAGGTGCTGTGGGTCAAGGGCTCGGGCGGCGACCTCGGCAGCATTGCGCTGGACGGCTTTTCCACCCTGTACATGGACAAGCTGCACGCGCTCAAGCGCCTTTACCGTGGCCTGGCGCATGAAGACGAAATGGTGGGCTACCTGCCGCATTGCACCTTCAACCTGAATGCACGCGCGGCCAGCATCGACACGCCCTTGCATGCCTACATTGCCCATCGGCACGTCGATCACATGCATCCGGATTCGGTGATTGCCATCGCCGCCTGCCAGAACAGCCGCGCGCTGACCCAGCAGGTTTTCGAGGGTCAGCTGGGCTGGCTGCCGTGGCAGCGCCCGGGCTATGACCTGGGCCTGAAGCTGGAGGCGCTGTCCCGGGCCGAGCCGCAGCTCAAGGGCATCATCCTGGAGGGGCACGGCCTGTTCACCTGGGGTGACACCGCGCAGTCTTGCTACGAAACCACGCTGGCCATGATCCAGCGCGCAGAGGATTGGCTGGCGACGAGCATTCGCAAGCCGGTCTTCGGCGGCCAGAAGCACCAGCCGCTGCCGGCCGACCAACGCCGGGCTTTGGCGACGAAACTGATGCCCCTGCTGCGCGGCAAGGTCAGCCGGGATGAATACAAGCTGGGGCACTTCGATGACGGTGCCGAGGTGCTGGAATTTGTCTGCAGCGCCGATCTAGCGCCGCTGGCGGCGCTGGGCACCTCCTGCCCGGACCACTTCCTGCGCACCAAGATCCGGCCCCTGGTCCTCGATTTCGACCCGGCCGCGCCCGATGTGGACCGGCTGGCCGAGGGCCTTGACCGGGCGCTGGAGGCGTATCGCGCCGATTACGCGGCTTACTACCAGCGCTGCAAACGCGACAACAGCCCGCCCATGCGCGACCCCAATCCCGTCATCTATCTGATTCCGGGCGTTGGCATGCTGTCCTTCGCCAAGGACAAGGCCACGGCCCGCATCGCCGGCGAGTTCTACGTCAACGCCATCAACGTGATGCGCGGCGCCCATGGCGTTGACCGCTACGTCGGCCTGCCAGAGCAGGAGGCCTTCGACATCGAATACTGGTTGCTCGAAGAGGCCAAGCTGCAGCGCATGCCAAAGCCCAAGAGCCTGGCGGGGCGCATCGCCCTGGTGACCGGCGGCGCGGGCGGCATTGGCCAGGCCGTGGCGCGCCAGTTGCTGCGCGAGGGCGCCTGCGTGATGCTGACCGATATCGACAGCACGGCGCTGGATGAGGCCCGGCAAAACCTGATCAAGGTCGCCGGCAAGGACAGCCTGGGCACGGTGCAGGCCGACATCACCCAGGAAGGGCAGGTGGCGGCCGTACTGGACGCGGCAGCGCTGCGTTTTGGCGGCGTCGACCTGCTCGTCTCCAATGCCGGCATCGCTTCGGCGGCACCGCTGGACGAGACCACGCTCGACATCTGGCAGCGGAATCAGGACATCCTGGTGACGGGCTACTTCCTGGTCAGCCGAGGCGCCTTCCAGATGATGAAGCGCCAGCAGTTGGGCGGCAGCATGGTGTTCGTCGCCAGCAAGAACGGCCTGGTGGCGTCTGCCGGCGCATCGGCCTACTGCACCGCCAAGGCCGCTGAAATCCACCTGGCGCGCTGCATTGCGCTCGAGGGCGCCGAGCACGGCATCCGTGTCAACGTCGTCAATCCAGACGCCGTGATCCGCGGCTCGCGCATCTGGGACGGCAAGTGGAAGGAAGAGCGTGCGGCGTCCAACAAGATCGATGCCGATGATGTCGAAGAGTTCTATCGCAAGCGCAGCCTGCTCAAGCGCAGCGTGCTGCCCGAGGACATCGCCGAAGCGGTCTACTTCTTGGTCAGCGACAAGGCGGGCAAGAGCACGGGCAACGTGTTGAACGTCGATGCCGGCAACGCCGCGGCGTTCACGCGCTGAAGCGGCAACAGGAGACAGGCATGACAAGCGTGATGGATGCCAGCCAGGTGGCGGCCCACAACTCAAAGCTGTTGGCGCAGCTTGAAGCCGACTACGCGGCCCTGGCAGGGGTACTGGCCAGGCGCGGCCAGGACATTGAGGCCCTGACAGCCCAGGCGCGGCACTTTGCCGTTGCCGTACCGAGCTGGGGTGTTGGGACCGGGGGCACGCGGTTTGCGCGCTTTCCGGGTCGAGGCGAGCCGCGCAATGTGTTCGAGAAGCTGGACGACTGCGCGGTGATCCACCAGCTGACACGCGCCACGCCAACGGTGTCGCTGCACTTTCCCTGGGACCGTCCCGAGGATGCGGCCGAACTTCGAGAGACCGCCGCAGCGCGAGGGCTGGGCTTTGATGCCGTCAACTCCAACACCTTCCAGGATCAAGCCGGCCAGCAGCACAGCTACAAATTCGGCAGCCTGACGGCGGGCCGCCTTGAGGTGCGCGAACAAGCGGTGCAGCACAACCTGGACTGCATCGCACTGGGGCAGGCGCTGGGCTCGAAGGCGCTGACCGTCTGGGTGGGCGACGGCGCCAACTTCCCCGGCCAACACAATTTGCGCGGCGCGCTGGAACGCTACCTGGACAGCATGCGCCAGATCTACGCCGGCCTGCCGGACGACTGGAGCCTGTTCATCGAACACAAGCTGTTCGAGCCCGCGTTTTACGCCACCACCATTGCTGACTGGGGCACCAGCTTTGCCTGCGCCACGGCCCTGGGCTCCAAGGCCCGATGCCTGGTCGATCTGGGCCACCATGCGCCCAACACCAACATCGAGATGATCGTGGCCCGCCTGGCCCAGTTCGGCAAGCTTGGCGGTTTCCATTTCAACGACAGCAAATATGGCGACGATGACCTGGACTCGGGTTCGATCAACCCGTTCCAGCTCTTCCTCGTGTTCAACGAGCTGGCCGACGCCGCGCTGCGCGAGCCGGGCTTGCGTCCCGCCTACATGCTCGACCAGTCGCACAACGTCACAGATCCCATCGAAAGCCTGATGTCGAGCGCCGCCGAGGTGCAGCGTGCCTATGTGCAGGCCGCACTGGTGGATCGCACGGCCCTCGCGGCTCATCAGCAGGACAACGATGCTCACCAGGCGGCGCAAACGCTCAAGCAGGCGTTTCGCACCGATGTCAGCCCCATCTTGGCCATGGCACGCTTGCGCAGCGGCGGCGCCATCGACCCGGTGGCTTGCTACCGTGCCAGCGGCTACCGCGACCGCGTCGCCGCCCAGCGTCCGGCGCGGACGGGTGCCAGCAGCAGCGGCATCGTCTGAACGACGCGGCTCGCCGCGCGGCATCTCAGCGGCGTTGGTCCGCGACGGCTTGCGGTGACGAGGCCAACGTGTCGTGGCGACGGGATGATCTGGCCAACGACAGGTCGGCACTTTGCCTTTAGAGTCCTGCGCGCCATGTCTCTCGCCTACGAAACCCTCCCCGTCACCCCGTTCCAACAGAACTGCTCGCTGGTCTGGTGCTCCGAGACCCGCGAGGCCGCTTTGATCGACCCCGGCGGTGAGCTGCCACGATTGCTGGCTGCCGTGAAGGCGCGCGGCCTGACGCTCAAGGCCATCTGGCTCACGCACGCGCACATCGACCATGCGGGCGGCGCGGGGCAACTGTCGCGCGAGGCGGCCTTGCCCATCATTGGCCCGCACCCGGGCGACCAGTTCTGGATCGACGGGCTGGCGCAGCAGAGCCAGATGTTTGGCTTCCCGGCGGCCGAGCCCTTTGTGCCGCAGCGGTGGCTGGCCGATGGCGACGAGGTCCAGATTGGGCACGAGACGCTGACAGTGCGCCACTGCCCGGGGCACACGCCAGGGCATGTGGTGTTCTATTCAGCGTCGGCAGGCCGCGTGTTCGTGGGCGACGTGCTGTTTGCCGGCAGCATCGGCCGCACCGACTTCCCCCGCGGCAACCACGGGCAGCTGATCGAGGCGATCCAGCACAAGCTGCTGACCCTGCCGGATGAGACCGTCGTCATCCCCGGCCATGGGCCTGAAACCCGCATTGGTGACGAACGTCGCAGCAACCCCTTCCTGCAGTGAGCGCAGCGGGCGAGTCTCGTAATATCGCGCCCCATGCCGTGTGGCCCCTCGCCCTCGGCATGCACCTGATGGCCGACGCCGCTCTCGATCAAGACCTGCAGTCCCTCCCGTCCTCATTGCGCGGCCTGGCCCAGCGCGGCACGGCGCGCAGCTATCGCAAGGGCGTGTTGCTGATCGAGGAGGGTTCGCTGGGTGACAACCTGTTCGTCATCGTCGCGGGGCAACTGCGTGCCTACAGCAGCGATGCGCGTGGCCGCGAGATCACCTACGGCGTCTATGGCCCTGGCGAGTACGTGGGCGAGATGAGCCTCGATGGCGGGCCGCGCTCGGCCAGCGTGATGGCCGAGGCGCCCACGCGCTGCATCATCGTCACGCGCGTCAACCTGCTGACTCACATCAGCGAGCACCCTGAGTTCGCGTTCGAGCTGCTGACCAAGGTGATTCGCCGCGCGCGCGCCGCGACGCTGTCCACCAAGCAGTTGGCGCTGAACGACGTCTATGGCCGCCTGCGCCTGTTGATCGAGCAAAGCACGCTTGACGGCGCGCAGATGGAATTCACCCACCAAGCCATCGCCCAGCGCCTGGGCTGCTCACGCGAGATGGTGTCCAAGCTGGGCAAGGACCTGGAGCAGGGCGGCTACCTGAGCCGCGTGGCCAATGGCTGCTACCAGCGCCTGAAGCCGCTCCCCGCCAGGTGGTGAAGCCCCCGCCTCAGCGGGTACGCTGAGCGCACCCCCCGAGGGGGTGCAATCTGTTGGGGGCAGGGCCCCCGCCAGATTGCATGACGGGCCGGCTTGGGGCGGCCCGGCGCTCGGCCCGAATACTTGGTGGTTCAGCCGCGCTTGAGCGGCGGGGCGACGGGGAAGCGGCGCGTGGGCTTGTCGGCGCGGGCGTAGAGGCCGGCGACCTTGGGGATGTTGGCTTCCAGGTCGCGGATGCGGGTGTCGTTGGACGGGTGGGTGGACAACCACTGCGGCGGCGCGCCCTTGCTGGCCTCGCTCATCTTGTGCCACAGGCGCACGGCGGCGGCGGGGTCGTAGCCGGCGCGGGCGGCCAGTTCGATGCCGATCAGGTCGGCCTCGCTCTCGTCGCCACGGCTGAACTTGAGCGACAGCAGCTGCGCGCCCATGCCTGCCGCCGCGCGGCCGAGGTTGCCCAGGCCGAGCAGCGCGGAGCCCAGTTCCACCACGGCCGAGGTGGCGGTGGACTTGCCCATGCGCTCACGGGCGTGCTCACGCAGCGCATGCGCCACCTCGTGGCCCATGATGGCGGCGACCTCGTCGTCCTCCAGCTTCAGCTGCTCCAGGATGCCGTAATAGAAGGCGATCTTGCCGCCCGGCATGCAGAAGGCATTGAGCGTGGGGTCGCCCAGCAAGGTCACCTCCCAGCGCCAGCGGCGGGCGCGCTCATTCCACTCGTAGGAGAACGGGATGATGCGTGAGGCGATCTCGCGCAGCCGGATGAGCTGGGGCTGGCCTTCCGGGGCCAGGCTGCGCTTCTGGGCCGCCTCCTGCTTGAGCGCCAGGTACTGCTGGGCCCCGGCCTTCTCGATCTGGTCGGCCGACACCAGGCCGACGAACTTGCTCTTCTCGCCCACTTCCACACCCTCGCGGGCCCAGGCGGGCACGGTGGGCAGAACGAGGCCCGCACCCAGCAGGCCCGTGAAGAGGCGCCGGCCGCGCTGCGGTGCGCAGGTACCGGCCGCGCAGTCGGCGCATTGCCCAAACTGGCGCGGGGCGGGGGTGGTGAGCGTGGCGTAGTGGAAGCTGTCGTCTTGCTGCATGCGGACATTTTCCAGGAGGCTGTCGGGCTTGGGGCGTCGAAGCGAAATTTGGGCGCAGCGAGGACAGTTTTTGCGGGATTCGCAGCGCCATAGCCGTAGCTATGGGGCAAGAAGTCCGTGAAAAATGGACCGCTGCGGCCGAATTGCAGCCGACGCTCCCAAGTCCGGCAGCCTCCACGCTTGGCAGCTACGCCACACGTCGCGTGGAGAATGCGCGCCATGTCAGACGCAGCTCCCGCCATGCCCGCCCTGGACCGCCAGCACTTCCGCTCGGCGCTGGGCATGTTTGCCACCGGCGTCACCATCATCACCGCGCGTGATCCGAGTGGCCGCTTGGTGGGGCTGACGGCGAATTCCTTCAACTCGGTGTCGCTGACGCCACCGCTGGTGCTGTGGAGCCTGTCGCGCCAGGCGGGTTCGCTGCCGGTGTTTGCGGCCGGCTCGCATTACGCGATCAACATCCTGGCCGCCGAGCAGATGCCGCTGGCCCAGCGCTTTGCCACGCGCGACATCGACCGCTTTGCCGGCGTGGCCTGGCGCGAGGGTGCGGGCGGCGCGCCGGTGCTGGAGGGCGCGGCGGCGGTGTTCGAGTGCGCCAACCGCAGCCAGTACGAGGAGGGCGACCACGTCATCTTCGTCGGCGAGGTGGAGCTGTGCAGCGCGCGCGCCGGCGCCACGCCGCTGATCTTCCACGGCGGACGCTACTTCACCGAACTGCCGATCGGTTGAGTTCTTGGGGGTGACGCTGGCACAGCGTCCGGCTACAAACCGACCCCATGCAAGACATCAAACGGGGTAGCGCACCCAAGCGCGACGCGGTCATCCTGCAGGTCTTCCTGCAGGCCTGTGGCTACACGGTGGACGTGGACGGCAACTTTGGCCCGGGCACTGAAAAAGCCCTGCGCCAGTTCCAGACCGACCAGGGCCTGATCAACGACGGCGTGGCCGGCCAGAAGACCTGGACGCGCCTCTTTGTGCTGCAGCCGGCGCTGCTGGCCGACATGAGCAGCCGCTGGCTGTCGCAGGCGCAGATCGCGGACTTTGCAGCGCGGCACAGCGTGGAGGTGCCGGCGGTGCGGGCGGTCTATGTCGTCGAGGCCGACGGCGTGGGCTTCCTCGGCCGCCAGGCCAAGATCCTGTTCGAGGGCCACGTCTTCTGGCGCGAGCTGGTGGCGGCCGGCAAGGACCCGCGCGCCTACACCGCCGGCAACGGCGACATCCTCTTCCCCAGCTACACGCCCGGCAGCTACAAGGGCGGCCTGGCTGAGTACGACCGCCTGGAGCGTGCCAAGGCCATCGACGAGCGCGCGGCGCTGCGCTCGGCGTCCTGGGGGCTCTTTCAGGTGCTGGGCTACCACGCCGAGACCCTGGGCTATGCCGACGTGTTCGACTTCGTCACCCGCATACAGCAAGACGAAGGCCAGCACCTGGAGGCCTTTGGCCGCTTCATCGAGGCCAACACCTACCAGGGCAAGACCCTGCTGGAGTGGCTGCGCCGCCGCGACTGGGCCCGCTTTGCCCGCGCCTACAACGGCCCGGCCTACGCCACCAACCAGTACGACACCAAGCTCGCTGAGGCCTACGCCAAGGCGCAGGCGCAAGTGGAGGGCTGAACGGAACGTCTCTGGGCGGGTGGGGCGTGTGAGCCGGATGAGCCTTTTGGGCGCGGTTTCCCGCGAATCCCAGCATCCCCTCACCTGGAGACATCATGTTCAAGCTTTCGGGGCGGGCCTCTGCGTCCGCTTTGGCCACGGTTTCACTGGCGCTCTCACTGGCCGGCCTGGCCCTGCCCATCCATGCCGCCGACGGCGCTGCCCAGGTCAAGGGCGAGCCGCGCATCGAGTTCACCGACTCCACGCCCGCCAAGCTGGGCAGCCTCAAGCGCGTGGCCATCACCAACGTGGTGCTGGAGTTCCAGACCAAGGTCTTCGCCGAGGAGATCACCGGCCGCCTGTCCAAGATGTACCTGTCGCGCGGCAACAGCTACTCGGACAACGTGCTGGCGGGCTTTGACGCCAAGCGGCTGGAAGAAGCCGCCAACCGCGTCTACGAGAAGCTCAAAGCCGACCTGACGGCCGCCGGTTTCGAGGTGGTGCCCGAAGCGGAGCTGAAAGCCCAGCCGCTCTACGAGAAGCTGCGCACCGAGATGGCCTACCCGCAGGGCTATCACTTCGGCAACACCGACGGGCACAGCCTGGTCGTCGGGCCCACGAGCCTGCCCATCTACCTGCCGCCGGTGGGCGAGCAGGGCACCTTCAGCGTCCACAAAAAGCTCAAGGGCAGCGCCCAGGCGCCGGAGCGCAGCTGGGGCGACAACGCCCGCATGTCCAGCACGTCCAGCTATGTGGCTGGCTGGGAGGTGGACCTGGCCAAGTCGCTGAATGCGCATTTGGTGCGGGCCTGGTACCTGGTCGGCTTTGGCGGCGCCACGGCAGCTACGGACTGGGATGCCATCAACACCGCGCACTTCAGCACCACGGCCACCTCGCGCACCGGCGCCTCGGCGGCGATGTACATCCGCGAGGGCCAGACGCGCATCGCCTTCCGCACGCCCGACGGCGACCGCGCCTATGCCCGCGAGTCCAGCCGCATCAGCGCGCTGCGCGGCGGCTACCGGGCCTATGACGGCGACGTGGTCGTGCGCCTCGACGAGACCCTGCCGGGGCAGATGGACTTCCTGGCCGAAGGCGGCGTGCAAAAGACCGAAGAAGACAAGCCCAGCGGTTTCCTGGGCATGCTGTCCGGCGCGGCCAAGAGCCTCAGCGGCACCACGGCCGACAACAGCTACAAGACCCAGGTCGACCCGCAGCGCTTTGCCGATGCAGCGGTTGAGCTGGTGGGCGCCGTGCAGCCGCTGCTGCTGGCCAAGGTCAAGCGTTGAATCATGCGCTGATCACAGCTGCACCCGCGTGCCCAGCTCCACCACCGCGTTGTCGGGCAGCCGGAAGTAGTCGGCTGCGCTGCCTGCGTTGCGGCTGAGTGCGGCAAACAGCGCCTCGCGCCAGTGCGCCATGCCGCTCTTGGGCACCACGGTTTCGCGGCTCAGGAAGAAGCTGGTCTCGGCCGGCTCGATGGCGAGGCCCTGTGCGGCGCAGGCGGCCAGGTCGCGCGGCACATCGGGTTGCTCCATGAAGCCATAGCTCAGCGTCGCGCGCCAGAAGCCGGGTGCCAGCGCTTGCAGTTGCAGGCGCTCGGCAGGCTCTACCCAGGGGCCGTGGTCAAAGCGCACCGTCAGCAGCAGATTGCGCTCGTGCAGCGTCTGGTAATGCTTGATGTTGTGCAGCAGGGCCTGCGGCACCAGCTCGGGGTTGGCCACGGGGTAGACGGCGGTGCGCGGCACACGAGCCTGGCCCGCGTCGGCACACAGGCTCTCCAGGAAGGGCTCCAGCGCCAGCCCCTCGCTTTGCAGCGCCTGGCGCAGCTCGGTGCGGCCCCGGGCCCAGGTGCTCATCAACAAGAAGATGCTCAGGCCCAGCGCCAGTGGGAACCAGCCGCCGTCAAAGAACTTGACCGCGCAGCCCGCCACCAGCAGCCCGTCCAGCAGCAGGAAGAAGCCCGTGGCGCCCCAGGCCAGCCAGGCCGGCAGGCCCCAGCGGTGGCGCACCACGAAGTAGGTCAGTACCGTGGTGATGGCCATGGTGAGCGTGACGGCAATGCCATAGGCGCCCGCCAGGCTCGACGAGCTGCGGAACAGCAGCACTGCGCCGATCACGCCGGCCAGCAGCGCCCAGTTGACGGCGCCGATGTAGATCTGCCCCGCCTCGGCGGCCGAGGTGTTGCGGATGGGCAGGCGCGGCAGGAAGCCGAGCTGGATGGCCTGCTTGGTCATCGAGTAGGCGCCCGAGATCACGGCCTGTGAGGCGATGACGGCCGCTGCCGTGGCCAGCAGGATGGCGGGCAGCACCAGGCCTTGCGGGAAGAGGCGGTAGAAGGGGTTGTCGATGGCACTCGGGTCTTGCATCAGCAGCGCGCCTTGGCCCAGGTAGTTGAGCGCCAGGGCCGGCAGCACCAGGCCACACCAGGCCAGGCGGATGGGCCGGGCGCCGAAGTGGCCCATGTCGGCATACAGCGCCTCGGCGCCCGTGAGGGCCAGCACCAGGGCGCCCAGCACCGGCAGCAGGTGGCTGCCGCGCGTGCTCAGGAACTCATAGGCATGCAGCGGGTTCAGCGCGGCCAGCACGCCAGGCGTCTGGGCAATGGCGAGGGCGCCCGTCACAGCCAGCACCGCAAACCACAGCACGATGATCGGCCCGAACACCCGGCCCACCGCATGTGTGCCATGGCGCTGCACGACGAAGAGGCCCACCAGCACCACCAGCGAGAGCGGCACCACATAGGCCTCCAACTGGGGGCTCAGCACCTTGAGCCCTTCCATCGCCCCGATCACCGACACGGCCGGGGTGATGACGCTGTCGCCATAGAACAGCGTGGCGCCGAACACCCCAAGCAGCAGCAGCCCCTGCCTGAGCTGCGGACGGCCCTGCACGGCTTCGGTGGCCAGGGCGGTGAGCGCCAGGCCACCGCCTTCACCCCGGTTGTCAGCACGCAGGATGAGCAACACGTACTTGAGCGTGACCACCAGCATCAGCGCCCAGAAGAGGGCCGACACAGCCCCGACGATGCTCGCCGCATCGGGCCGCAGGCCGGTGGCCGGACCAAAGACCTCGGCCAGGGTGTAGAGCGGGCTGGTGCCGATGTCGCCATAGACGACGCCGATGGCGCCCAGCGTGAGTGCGGCCAGGCCCTGGCGCGCGGCGTCGGGCATGGCGCCCGGCTTGGGTGTGGGCAATGCAGACATCTGCGACCCCTGGAGCTGAGATGCCCGCAGGGTGCGCGTCAGCGCGTCAGGAACGCATATGGAGGTGCGACAGCTGGCGGACAGCCCAGGGGCGCTACAGCCGCCAGGGCTTCAACGCTGCAGCGTGGCGGTGTCTGCGGCGGCGGCCGCTTTGAGGTCGGCCCGGCGAGCGCCGGTGAAGCGCTTGGCCCAGTAGGCGTCGCGCATGTCCTCCACCCGCACGGCACTGCCGGTGCGCGGTGCATGGATGAAACGGCCCTCGCCCACGTAGATGCCCACATGGCTGAAGGTGCGCTTCATGGTGTTGAAGAAGACCAGGTCGCCGGGCTTGAGCTCGTCCTTCTCGACCGACTTGAGGTTCTCGGAGCGGGCTTGCTCGTCGGCGCGGCGGGGCAGCACGAGGCCGACGCTCATCTCGAAGATGTGGCGCGTGAAGCCGCTGCAGTCAAAGCCGTTTTCGATAGAGGTGCCGCCCCGGGTGTAGCGCACCCCCAGGAAGTTCATGGCCGACAGCACCAGCTCCGAGGCCGTGTCGCGCACGCTGCCCAGCAGCCGGGCGGGGGCGCTGTCCGGCGCCGGCACCAGGCCGCGCTCGGTCAGGAAGCGGGTCACCGCGTCATTGGCGGCCGAGCGGTTGGGCGTGGCCCCGTTGGCGGCGGCGGCCAGCGCCTGCTGCTGCAGGCTGGCGCCGTAGGAGCCCATCATCGTGCCGGGTGGCGGTGCCGGCTGGGTTACAGCCGCTTGCGCCACGCCTTGCGCCTGCACGGCCGGCGCAAGGCCAAGGCCGAGGGCCAGGCACAGGGTCAGCAGCGAAAGGGGGTGGGCGAGAGCGCGGGAAACAGGCATCAATCAGGGCGGACTCGGAGGTGACGGCGTTGTCACACATCGGCCGCGCAGGGTAGGGAGGGCGCCGCAGAGCGTCAAGCCAAGCGGGCGCTGCCGGGGGGTGAATTTGGGGGAAACCCCAGGTTCTTCCGGCAAAGCAGGCGTGGCCATTGGAGCACGGGTTTGCGCTAGGTCAGGCTGTGGTCAGCAGTCAAAGCCCACACTCCGCGCCAAGCTTTTCATGAAACCCACCGAAACCGGCCGTCCCCATGCAAACCTACGCCGACTTCCACCGCCGCTCCCTGGTCGAGCGTGACGCCTTCTGGGCCGAGCAGGCCCAGCGCATCGACTGGCAGACCCCGCCTCAGCAGATCTGCGACACCAGCCGCCCGCCGTTTGCGCGCTGGTTTGTGGGCGGCACCACCAACCTCTGCCACAACGCCGTGGACCGGCACGCCGCCCAGCGGCCCACCGACCGAGCGCTGATCTGGGTCTCGACTGAAACCAACCAAGAGCGCATCTACAGCTTTGCCGAGCTGCAGGCCGAGGTCGAGTGCATGGCCGCCATCCTGCGCGAGCAGGGCGTGGGCAAGGGCGACCGGGTGCTGGTCTACATGCCCATGATCCCCGAGGCCGCGTTTGCCATGCTGGCCTGTGCGCGCATCGGGGCCATCCACTCGGTGGTGTTCGGCGGCTTTGCCTCGGGCAGCCTGGCCACGCGCATCGAAGACGCCACGCCGGCCCTGATCGTCAGCGCCGACGCCGGCAGCCGGGGCGGCAAGGTCGTGCCCTACAAGCCGCTGCTGGACGAAGCCATCCAGCTCTCGTCCCACAAGCCGGCCAAGGTGCTGATGGTGAACCGGGGCCTCGCCGCCTTCGAGCCCGTGGCGGGCCGTGATCTCGACTACGCCGCAGCTCGCGCTGTCTTGCAGGGCACCCGCGTGCCCTGCGAATGGCTGGAGTCCAACAGCCCCAGCTACACGCTCTACACCAGCGGCACCACCGGCAAGCCCAAAGGCGTGCAGCGCGACACCGGCGGCTACGC
Organism: Roseateles paludis; assembly: GCF_039872745.1. NCBI lineage: Bacteria > Pseudomonadati > Pseudomonadota > Betaproteobacteria > Burkholderiales > Sphaerotilaceae > Roseateles > Roseateles paludis. Next base: position 162,325 of record NZ_JBDPZD010000003.1, read on the forward strand.
CGTGGCCCTGGCCGCCAGCATGGACTACGTCTACGGCGGCAAGGCGGGCGAAACCTATTTCTCCACCAGCGACATCGGCTGGGTGGTGGGCCACAGCTACATCATCTATGGCCCGCTGATCGCCGGTATGGCGACTGTCATGTACGAGGGCCTGCCCATCCAGCCCGACGCGGGTGTGTGGTGGAGCCTGGTGGAGCGCTTCAAGGTGACGGTGATGTTCAGCGCGCCCACGGCGGTGCGCGTGCTCAAGAAGCACGACCCGGCCTACCTGAAGAAGTACGACCTCTCCAGCTTGCGCGCGCTCTTCCTGGCCGGCGAGCCACTGGATGAGCCCACGGCGCGCTGGATCTCCGAGTCACTCGGCGTGCCCATCGTCGACAACTACTGGCAGACCGAGACCGGCTGGCCGCTGCTCTCGGTGGCCAACCACATCCCCGGCGTGGCGCCCATGCCCACGCGTTTCGGCTCGCCCGGCGTGCCGATGTTTGGCTACGACGTGCGCCTGCTCGACGAGAACACCGGGCTGGAGCTGACCGGCGCTGACCAGAAAGGCGTGCTCACCATCCGCTACCCGCTGCCGCCCGGCTGCCTGCAGACGGTCTGGGGCGACGACGAGCGCTTCGTGCGCACCTACTGGACGGGCATCTCGGGCCAGCAGGTCTATTCGACCTTCGACTGGGGCGTGCGTGACGCCGATGGCTACACCTTCATCTTGGGCCGCACCGACGACGTGATCAACGTGGCCGGCCACCGCCTGGGCACGCGCGAGATCGAGGAGAGCATCTCCAGCCACCCGGCCGTGGCCGAGGTGGCCGTGGTGGGCGTGGCCGACCAGCTCAAGGGCCAGGTGGCGCTGGCCTTTGCCGTGCTGCGCGACGCCAGCCGCGCCGCCACACCCGAGTTGGCCAAGGCCCTGGAGGCCGAGGTGATGAAAGTGGTGGACGGGCAACTGGGCGCCGTCGCGCGGCCCGCGCGCGTGCTGTTTGTGAGCGTGCTGCCCAAGACGCGCTCGGGCAAGCTGCTGCGCCGCGCCTTGCAAGCCGTGGCCGAGGGCCGCGACCCGGGCGACCTGACCACCATCGACGACCCCAGCGCCCTGGCGCAGGCGAAGGCGCTGCTGGCGCCCGCCGTGCCAGCCTGAACCCGCAGCGCCTCAGCGCAAGCGGCCCGAGCCCGAGGGGCTGAAGTCCGCAATGATGGTGCTGCTGCCGCCGGTGGCGCCTTCGCCCTGCCGCTGGCTGCGGCGGCGGCGCTTCTCGGCGTACATCATGCGGTCGGCGTGGGCCAGCACTTCGTCGAGCGACTCGGTCGAGTCCGCATTGACCAGGTAGCCGCCAAAGCTGCAGGCCACCGGGTAGGGCTTGGTGCTGGCGGCGTTGTACTCGGTGAAGCGCCTGGCCAGGCGCTGCTCGATCATGGCGATGGTGTCGGCTGCGCCGCTGCGCGTCAGGGCCACGAACTCGTCCCCGCCGATGCGGGCCACGATGTCTTCCTGCCGGAAGCATTGCTGGATCAGCCGGGCGGCCTCGCAGATGGCGGTGTCGCCCTCCTCGTGGCCATAGACGTCGTTGATGTGCTTGAGGCCGTCCATGTCGGCAAAGATCAGGCTCATGGGCTGGTGGGTGAGGCGCGCGGTGCGCATCACCGTTTCGGCCAGCTCCAGGAAGCCTCGGCGGTTGAACACGCCGGTCATGGCATCACGCATGGCGATGTGGGAGAGGTCTTCGTTGGCCGCGCGGGCGCGCTCCAGGTCCAGGCGCAGCAGCTCGCGCGCGGCGTCCAGCTCGCGCACCAGCAGGCTGTGGTGCAGGCTGCCCGCAATCTCGTGGCGCAGCTCCTCGTAGGAGAAGCGGTCCTGCGTGCGGCGCTCCAGCACGATGAAGCCGAAGTGCTCGTTGTGGTGGAACATCGGGAAGGGCATCAAGGCCCGGGCCTGCGTCTGGCCGGCAAGCTCGGCGGCGGCGGGCAGCAGCGTGGCGGTCGAGTACTCGTACTCGCACCACTCCGGGTGCAGCTCACCGCCATCGAGCGCAAACACCAGGCGCGAGGTAGACGGCAGGCCCACGCTGTTGATGCTCTCGAAGGACACCGGATGCTGGTAGAGCGCCACATAGCAGGTGCGCACCTCCAGGGCCCGCAGGCCTTCAGCCAGGCCCGAGAGCAGGGACTCCAGGATGTCGGCCGTCACCCGGGTCTTGAACTTCAGGTGCAGGTTGGAGGTGTCGTCAACGGTCTTGTGCTCCAGGTCACCCACCAGGTCGGCGGTGTTGGCGATCAAGACCTGGCCGCGGTGCAGCCGGCCCACGGCCAGGCTGGCGGCGCCGGGTGCAAGCTGCTCCAGCAGACGTTCCTGGATGCCGAGCAGGAAGTTCTGCAGCAGCGAGGCCTCCAGCCCTTCACCGCGCCAGAGCTTGAAGAGCTGGTTGAGCACCGCTTGGTAGTTCTGGTCGTCGTCGGGCTTTGCCAGCGCCTCGCGCAGGCGCAGCATCTTGTCGGCCAGGCGCTCGTGCAGCCGGGGCGGCACGCTCATCGAGTCCATCAGCACCTGCACGTGGCCGCGCAGGTCGGTGACGGGCTCTTCGCGGTTGGCCGCCGCCAGGCCCAGGCAGCCGCAGGAGCGCCGCCTGACGAGGCGGGAGGACAGGCGGATGTCGCGCGGCGGTGTCTGCCCGCAGACCTGGGCATGCAGCATGCGCATCGCCTCGGCGCCTTGCTCGGCAATGTTCTGGTTGACCGAGGTCAGCGAGGGCCGGGCGTTGGAGTAGCTGCGGATGTCGTCAAAGCCGCCCACCGCCAGGTCGTCCGGCAGGTTCAGGCCGCGCTCCAGCGCCACGCCCATGCAGCCCCAGGCCATGTGGTCGTTGGCGCAGACTACCGCGTCCATCGGCACGCCCAGGTCGAGCAGGCGGCGCAGCTCGTCGCGCCCGGAGGCAATGTCGAAGTGCCCACGGCCGCGCAGCAACGGGTTGGGCGTGATGCCGGCTTCGGCGTGGGCGTCCAGGTAGGCCTGCAGGCGCTCGCAGGCGTCGCTGCTCTCGGGCGGCCCCTCGATCATGGCCACATGGCGGTAGCCATGGTCCACCAGGAAGTGCTTCACCAAGGCCTTGAAGCCGCTGTAGCCGTCCACCGTCACCGACGGCCAGCCCTCCACCTCGCAGCCCACCACCACCGTGGGGATGTGCGCAAAGCGCCGGCGCACCTCGTCAAACGGCAGGGTCACCGAGGTGTAGGACGCCAGGTTGGCGCCCAGCACGATCAAGCCGTCGATGACGGCGTCGTCCACGAAGCCGTAGTTGACGTTGAACTGCCGGGCAAAGGCCGGTGGCGTGCCCGTGCGCAGGACGGAATAGATCAGCAAGTCGACATCCAGCTCGGCAGCGGTGTGCCACAGCCCCTCCAGCATGGAGAGCAGGTAGTCGCCTTCAAACTCGGTGCCAACAACGCCGAAGCGCGGGCGAACCCGCGAGGTCGGGCTCAGGTCGAACTGGGTCATGGTCACGCCAACGCCTTTTGCGAACCGATGTCGGGTGATGTTGTCACGGCCGGTCAAAAAGGGTGACGGGTTTGCCAGGGGGTGGGGTGGGTTTCTGAGCCGTTTGCCGCATTTCCTAGGGCTTGTGCGGCTGCGGACAATGCAGGCATGACGTCCGATGACCCGGCCGAGTTCGTTCCCACCGTTGCGCCCCGGCGCTGGATCGCCCACCTTGACATGGACGCCTTCTATGCGTCCGTTGAGTTGCTGCGTTACCCGCAGCTCAAGGGTCAGCCCGTGGTGATCGGTGGCCGGCGCGCCGATGCACCGCACCAGGACGAAGCCGGCCAGTGGCACTACGCCCGGCTGCGCGACTACACGGGGCGTGGCGTCGTCACCACCAGCACCTATGAAGCGCGCGCGCTCGGTGTGTTCTCGGCCATGGGCACCATGAAGGCGGCGCTGCTGGCGCCCGATGCCGTGCTGCTACCGGCCGACTTTGAGGCCTACCGGCGCTACTCACGGCTCTTCAAGGCCGCCGTTGCCGAGGTGGCGCCGGTGATTGAAGACCGGGGCATTGACGAGATCTACATCGACCTCACCGACGTGCCCGGCGTGCACGACGCCGTGGGCCACGACCCGCTGGGCGGCGTGCGTGCCGTGGCGCGCGAGATCAAGAACTCGGTGACGCGGGCCACCGGGCTGTCCTGCTCTATCGGTGTCACGCCCAACAAGCTGCTGAGCAAGATCGCCAGCGAGCTGGACAAGCCTGACGGTTTGACCGTGCTGACCGAGGCCGACATCGCCACCCGCATCTGGCCGCTGGGCGTGCGCAAGGTCAACGGCATCGGCCCCAAGGCCGCCGCCAAACTGGGCGAGATGGGCATCGAGACCGTGGGCGAGCTGGCTGCCACGGACCCCGCCTTGCTCATCGAGCACTTTGGCAAGAGCTATGGCGCCTGGCTGCACGCGGCCGCCCATGGGCGCGACAGCCGCCCGGTCGTCACCCACAGCGAGCCCGTTTCCATCAGCCGCGAGACCACCTTCGAGCGCGACCTGCACGCCGTGCGCGACCGCGCCTTGCTCGGCAGCATCCTCGACGACCTCTGCGAGCGCCTCGCGGTCGACCTGGCCCGCAAGGGATACGCCGGCAAGACGGTGGGCATCAAGCTGCGCTTCGAGGGCTTCCACACCGTCACGCGGGACCAGACCTTCCCGGCCGCCGTGCAGACGGCCGCCGAGATCCGCCGCGCCGCGGGCCTGTGCCTCAAGCGGGTGGACTTCGACAAGCGCCTGCGCCTGCTGGGTGTGCGGGTGGGGCACCTCGTGGCGGCGACAGCGTCACGCCAGCCTGTTGCCTCGCCCGCTGCCGACGCTGCGGCCGAGCCGCAGGAGAATCTGCCGCTCTTCTAGGAGGTCTCATGAAAGCATCGCTTTGCGTTTGGGCTTGCGCGCTTGGGCTGGCCGCGGCCTTGCCGGTGTACGCACAGGTACAGGCACAAGTTCAGGCACAGGCGAGCCCGGAGCCCAGCAAGACCGAGACCGTGCTGCGCCTGCAGCGCGCCTGGGTGGACGGCCGGCAGGTGGAGTACATCAGCACCGACGTGTCCGACCCCAACATGGCCAAGGCCAACGGTGTGAACTACGTGCCGCGCCTGGCTGATGCTTTGGGCGAGGGCCGCAAATCCATCACCGAGCGGGTCTACAAGTTCCCCAAGGGCGAGCAGATCAGCGTCTTCCCCTCGGCCCCGCTGCCGGCCGGGCCGGGCAATGCCAACACCAGCTACAGCCCGCTGTGGCGCGTGGTGATGGTGAGCTGGCTCAAGCCCGAGCGCGTGCGCGAGCTCAAGTCCGAGGAAGAAATCCTGGCCTTTGAGGAGAAGGGCGACCTGGCGCTGAAGGTGACCAACGTGGTCGCCAACTGCCCCATCGTGGGCGCGGCCGATGGCACGCGACTGGTGGGCTCGCGGTGAGGGTCTGGCTTGCTGGCTTGATCGCACTGGCCGCATGCCGGCCCGCCCTGGCCTTGGACGCGGCACCAGCCTCTTTACCAGCGCCGGCCGCATCGGCAGTCTGGCCGGCCTTCACGCTCGAATGGGCGCGGGCCGCGCGCTGTGTCCTCTTCCAGGACGCCCGACTCGCCAAGCTGGCGGGCGAGCTTGGCATGCGCTGGGACAGCGGCCGCTGGGTGGCCGGACCGCATGCCTTGCTGGGTTCAACGCAGGCGATCGAATTTGGGCCCGAGGAGCGCGTCTTTGAGGTGCCGAGCCCAGACGGCTCGGGGGTTGGCAAGATCCTCGTCTTCAAGGTGACGGCGCAGGGCCAGTTCGAGCTGGAGCGCTACAGCCGGCTGCGCACACCGGACCGGATGATGTGCGCCCGCGCGTCGGTGTACCTGTCGCGGCGCGTGGCCGCGTCGGCGCCTTGATCGGGAGCGTGTTTTGAGCGCCCGCCTGCCTTCCATTGACGCCTTGCTCGCCTTCGAGGCCAGCGCGCGCAGCGGCAGCTTCGAGGCAGCGGCCGAGGCCCTGCACATCACGGCCAGCGCCGTGGCCAAGCGGATCGCGGGGCTCGAAGACCTGCTGGGCCTGGCGCTCTTCACCCGCGCCGGCAAGGGCTTGCAGCTCACCGCCGCCGGGCACGACTACCTGCCCCAGGTGCGCGAGGCGCTGGCGCGGCTGCGCGCCATCCCGCTGCACCAACGGGCCAGCCAGGGGCGCGAGCGGCTGCACGTCAGCTCCACCCCCACCTTTGCGCGCCAGGTGCTGGTGCCCGCGCTGCCCGCCTTCACCGCCGCGCACCCCGAGGTCGAGCTGGAGCTGACGCTCTCCGTCCCGCTGCTGGCCGAGGGCGATGCGGCGGCGGACGTGGACATCCGCCACGGCCCGGTGCCCGAGCTGCTCTCGCCCGCGCAAGTGCTGCTGCGCGACCGCCTCACGCCGCTGGCCGCCCCCGTGCTGCTGGCCGGCCGGGCGCTGGCCACGCCCGCTGACCTGCTGAACCTGCCCCTGCTGCGCACGCCGCTGCAGCCCTGGTCGCCCTGGACCCAAGCCGCTGGGCTCAACGCCGCCGAGCCTGACCAAGGCCCGCGCCTGGTGGACCTGGGCCTGGTGCTCGCCGCCGCGCTGGCCGGGCAGGGCGTGGCCCTGATGCGCCTGAGCCTGGCGCAGCACGAGCTGCAGGAGGGCCGCCTCGTGCAGCCCTTTGGCCTGACGGTGGAGGCCGAGCGGCATTACGGCCTGGTGGTGCACCGCCCCGGCGCGGCGGCCGAGGCCTTTCGCACCTGGCTGCACGCGCACTGCGCCACCTTGGCGGCGGAACTTTCTTCGCCCCGCCCCTGAGGGAAATTCCGGGACACAGCCGGGCAGGGCGCCGCAGAATCCCGCCCCATGCCTGTCATCACCTGCATCGAAGATCTCCGCCAACTCGCCGAGCAGCGCGTCCCGCGCATGTTCTACGACTACGCGGATTCCGGCTCCTGGACCGAGTCCACCTACCGCGCCAACGAGAGCGACTTCCAGCGCATCAAGCTGCGCCAGCGCGTGGCCGTCAACATGGAGAACCGCAGCACCGCCGTGACCATGGTCGGCCAGGCGGCCAAGATGCCCGTGGCGATGGCGCCCGTCGGCCTCCTGGGCATGCAGCACGCGGATGGCGAGATCCACGCCGCGCGCGCGGCCGAGAAGTTCGGCGTCCCCTTCACGCTCTCGACCATGAGCATCTGCTCCATCGAGGACATCGCCGAGCACACCTCGGCGCCGTTCTGGTTCCAGCTCTACATGATGCGCGACCGTGAGGCAATGGCCCGCATGATCGACCGCGCCAAGGCCGCCAAGTGCTCGGCCCTCGTCCTCACGCTGGACCTGCAGGTCATCGGCCAGCGCCACAAGGATTTGAAGAACGGCCTCTCCGCCCCGCCGCGCCCCACGCTGGGCAACCTCATCAACCTCGCCACCAAGCCGCGCTGGTGCCTCGGCATGCTGGGCACGCGGCGCCACACCTTCCGCAACCTCGTCGGCCACGTCAAGGAAGTGAGCGACATGAAGTCCCTCGCGTCCTGGACCAATGAGCAGTTCGACCCGCGCCTCTCCTGGGCCGACGTCGTCTGGGTCAAGGAGCGCTGGGGCGGCAAGCTCATCCTCAAGGGCATCATGGATGCCGAAGACGCCCGCCTCGCCGTGCAGGCCGGCGCCGACGCCATCGTCGTCAGCAACCATGGTGGCCGTCAGCTCGACGGCGCGCCCAGCAGCATCCACGCGCTACCCGCCATCGTCAGCGAAGTGGGCAGCCAAACCGAGGTCTGGATGGACGGCGGCATCCGCTCCGGCCAAGACGTGCTCAAGGCCTGGGCCCTGGGCGCACGCGGCACCCTGATCGGCCGCGCCATGGCCTACGGCCTCGGCGCAATGGGCGAAACCGGCGTCACCAAGGCCCTGCAGATCCTGCACAAGGAGCTGGACGTGACCATGGCCTTCTGCGGCCACACCCAGCTGCGCAACGTGACGCGGGACATCCTGGTCCCGGGCACCTTCCCGCAATGAAGTCGCGCGGGCTGCTCTTGCTCGCGGCATGGCTGCTGGCCCAAGCCGCCAGCGCCTGCCAACTGCAGCAAGCCCCCGCCACTGACGACACCGCCGCCTGGCAAAGCCGCGCGCTGGCCTTGCTGCCCTGCCTGGGCCACCCCGACCCCAAGTTGCGCGACGAAGGCGCCTTCGAGACCTTCGCCGCCTGGATGCGCGACAAGCGCCTGCAGCCCGCCACCCTGCAATCCATGCGCGCCCAGCTCGTGGCCGTGCTGCGCGCGCCACCAGACGCGGCGGGTGTGCACCAGCCCTTTGCCATCCTGCTGCTGGCCGAGCTGGCGCGGGCAGACCGCCTGCAGCCCTATCTGTCCCTTGAGGAGCGCGCCGAACTCGTGAGCCTCGGCGCCACCTGGTTAGAGCAAGTGCGCGACTACCGAGGCCTGAGCGACACCGAAGGCTGGCGCCACGGCGTCGCCCACGCGGCAGACCTCGCCCTCCAACTCGGCCTCAACCCCGCCCTGGACCGCGCCCAACGCCAACGCCTGCTCCAAGCCGTCAGCAGCCAGGTCCTCGCCGACGGCACCCGCGGCGGCCACCACGCCTACCGCTTCGGCGAAGGCCAACGCCTCGCCCGCGCCGCGCTCAACCTGCACCTGCAGCTTGGTACCTCGGCGGCAGAGTGGGCGGCGTGGCTCCAGGCCATTGCGGCGCCGATAGAGCCCGGTGGGGTTTGGGACGAACTGCGGCTGGCGCGCATGCACAACCTGCGGGAGTTTTTGTGGCCGTTGATGGCGGGGGTGCTGCAGGTGCCGGATGCGGTGCTGCGGGAGGCTTGGCTGAAGTCGATTCAAGAGGTGTTGCAGAAGCTGGGGTGAAGAGCGCTGCACGCATTCCTTCGCCTGAAGGCGAGCGCTAGGTCGCACAAAGGAATGCCATTCGCAGGAGCAATGACGGCTGTGCAGCGTGGCGGTCGTTGACGAACGATGTCGTCAGCCTGTATTCGCTCGACCGGCGATTGTCCGACGCGGCTGCAACTGCAACCCCTAAAACGGCTACCAACTCATGCGACCGGCGAAGCGCTTGAAGTTCTCAGCAAACAGCTGAAGGAATCGGTGACTGCCCTTGGCGAATCCCGCCTTCAACAACTCAGCGATTCGTGCTTCATCTTCAAGTTCTTGAAGCAACAGGCGAGTTCCTGCGGTACGCCATCCGGCACGGCCAACTGGCATCCAACTCAGAACTTCACGTTGAGCTGGTGATGCGAGGGCCGCTTCAAGCCGAGCTTCATCGTTGTCTTGGAATTCAGCAAGCGACGCTAAGACCTCGAAGCGCTCGAACAGCAACTCAAAAGCCGCATCCACGCCAGCAAAGCTCTTGCCCCAGTCGGTCATCACTTCAAGCAAGTGGTCACTCAAAGGGGTCTTCCGGCGCTCCATTCCTTCAAGGTTCTGCCAAAGCTGCTGGTCGGCGCCAGGCCATGAACCAAGAAACAGCGTTGAGACCACTCGTTGCGCTTCACGATGTTCTAAGGCCAGAGTGGCGGTCAGCAACTTGAGAAGCGTGCTCCAGCGCGCAGCCTTGGTGAGCCCAATGCCGTATGCGGTCAGTAGCAGGACTGCCGGATACGCGCGGAGGTTGAGCCAGACGTTCAATCCACTTCCAATTCTCCCGGCATGGTGGTGAACGTTTCGCAGCGCATCCAGAAACACCTCAAGTTCCTTGCCGTCACCCCAGCGCCCGAGCACGCCGGACATGCGCGCGAGGGGTTCGGTCAGCGACTCATACAACTGGACCCTTGCGCGAAAACCTTCTGGACTCCATTGCGCGTTGGGTGAAAAGGTGGCGGCGTCTAGCTGTTCGAGCAATCGTCCAGTCTCCTGCGCGAAGATCTCGTCAAGCTGGATGCGGTGCTCTGGCTTGCTCAAGTAGCGCTTTGTACTGCTGACGAGCAGTTCGATGCTGAGTGGGTTTTGCCGTTGACTCTGCTCGAGGATCTCAACGCGCCTGCTCAGCGCATCGAAGAACTCATCGGCACCGGTGATCGGCACAACCCTGGCGGCTCTGTGTGCCACCAAGTCCTGCGCGCCGCCTTTTATCTCGCCACGCGTCGTCCAGTACACCGGATAGCGCCGATTTGGTGCCCGTAAGAAGGCTGCTCGCAGCGCGTGATCCCATTCGCCGGACCACCCACTGATGATCAAACCGTGCTCGTCAAAGATGCGGTCTAGCAGTCGGTCGTAACTTTCGGGGTAAGCGCTTAGCTCCTGATCCGTGTTCAGGATTCGCGCATCCTTGTAGTCGCCGTGTAGTTTGAGCAAGTAGCAGCGACTGTGCGTAAGCGGCTCTGCGCCCGAAAGCGCATCGGCACTAGCAATCACGGTTGGCTCGATTCCCTGTTCGCGAAGGGCGCTCTCCATGAGCCTGTCGAAGTTGGTCGTAACGATGACCCGGACGTGACCATCACGAACCAATCGTGCGATTGCATCGTGTGCCTTGGTAGGGGTCTTTCGACCTTCCTCTCGATCCTTCTTATCCGCTTCGATGTAGCGATGCAGGATCGCCCTTCGCTCGTCAGGAGCGGTTGCGATTTCCTCCAATAACTTCGAGTAGCTGGGCTCTTGACCGAACTTCTCGCGGTACCAATGCGCCCAATCTGGCTGATCTTCAACGCCTTGGGCGATTGCTATCCGGCGGATCAGATCCAGCGTGATCTCCCAACCCGTGGGTATCTCCGCAGCGCGAGAGATCCCTGATCCGAGGAGCACGGCAAACACTCCCTTGTTCTCGAACACTGAGAATGCAAGTTGAGTGACAGGGTCGCCTTGAAGGATGGTCTTCGTCATGAGCGGCAGTGTGCATCGGCCGCCAAACTGGCCCGCGCCGCAGGAGCAGTTGGCACCTAGCCCTTCTGGATTGCGCAAAGCCCAATGGTGCCCTACTGCCTAACAAGCTTGGACACGATGCACGCGGTCACCAAAGAAGGTCGCCCGTGGTGCTTTCTTGCCAGGGCATTTACTTCAATGTGACGCGACCGTACGTATTCAGCCGGCAGCTGACACTAGCCGAGGGAGATGGCTTGACGGCACTGGACCGTCGTGGCCGCACGCGCGAATTTGCGAACCTTTGCGCCAATCGGCCCTACCAGCGCTTCGCCCCCAGCTCCGCCAGGATCTCGCCGTAGAGCCGATAGCGCGACGGCGCAATCTGCCCGGCCTCGACCGCCGCGATCACGCCGCAGCCGGGTTCGTGCTGGTGGCTGCAGTTGTGGAACTTGCAGTGGCCCATGTGCTCGCGCAGGTCGGGCATCCAGCGGGCGAGGTCGGGCGGGGCGATTTGCTGGAGGCCGAATTCCTGAAAGCCGGGGGAGTCGATGAGGCCCGTTTGCCGCTCGGAATCCAGCCAGTACCACTGGGTGTGGGTGGTGGTGTGGCGGCCGGAATTCAATGCCTCGGAGATCTCGCCGACCTGGGCTTGGGCGTCGGGCACGAGCAGGTTGATGAGGGTGCTTTTGCCGGTGCCGCTGGGGCCAAGCACAAAGCTGCGTTGGCCGTTGAGCCAGGGCAGCAAGGTGGCTCGCGAGCCAGCGGGGTCGGCCTTGAGGGCGACGTCGAAGACCGTGAGGCCCATGGCGCGGTAGGGCGCGAGGCGCTCGCGGGCGGCGGCGGTGCCGGGCAGGTCGGTCTTGTTGAGGGCGATGGCGGTGCGGATGCCGGCGCTCTCGGCGGCAATCAGCGCGCGTGCGAGCTGGCTCTCGCTGAACACTGGCTCCACGGCCACCAGCACCAGCATCTGGTCGAGGTTGGCGGCAAAGCTCTTGGTCTTCCAGACGTCCTGCCGGTAGAGCAGGTTGCGGCGCGGCTCCACGGCTTCGATTACGCCTTCGTCGCCCGAGACGGCAAAGCGCACCTGGTCGCCCACCACCAGCGCGCTCTTCTTGCCGCGTGGGTGGCAGAGCAGGCGGGTGCCGTCGTCAGCCTCGACGAGGTAGTGGCGGCCGTGGCCGCGAACGACGAGACCTGAGCGTGAGCCGGTCTGGCTCACGCTTGCGCCTCAGGTAGGGCCGAGACCTGGGCGGCGCAGATGAAGTCGTTGAGGCTGAGGCCGCTGCAGGAGTGGGTGCTGAAGCTGACCGTGCAGGCGGCGTAGCTGACGAGCAGGTCGGGGTGGTGGTCCTGCGCGTGCGCGATCTCGGCCACGGCGTTGACGAAGGCCATGACCTGGTAGAAGTTGTCGAAGCCGAAGCGCCGGGCGATGAGGCGCCGCTCGGGGTCAGGGGCCCAGGCGGGTTGGCGGGCCAGCTCGGCATCCAGCGCGCTGCCTTCAAGGCGCGGGGCGCCCGGGGTGCAGCGGGCCAGCAGCAGGTCGTGGGGCGCGGTCATGCGGGGGCTCCGGCGTTTGCTCCAGGCAGGGCGCCCAGGCGTTCACTGGCCGGGGGGTGCGAGTAGTAGAAGCGGGCGTAGACGGGGTCGGGCGTCAGGGTGCCGGCGTTGTCCTCGTGCAGCTTGAGCAGGGCGCTGCGCAGGTCTTGGCTGCGGGCGTGGGCGCAGGCAAAGGCATCGGCCTGGAACTCGTCGCGCCGCGAGAGCTGGGCAAACACGGGCGTGACGAAGAAGCCGAACACCGGCACCACCATCAAGAAGAGCAGCAGGGCCAGCGCGTCATTGGGTGCGCCGAGGTTGGGCTGCACACCCAGGCCCAGGTAGAAGCCGGGCCAGCTGGCTAACCACCCCAGCAGCGCAAAGCCGCCCAGGCTGGCCGCGAACATGAAGGCCATGCGCTTGGTGATGTGCTTGTGCTTGAAGTGGCCCAGCTCGTGCGCCAGCACGGCCTCCACCTCGCCGGGCTGGAGCTTGTTCAGGAGCGTGTCAAAGAACACCACGCGCCTGGCCGGCCCAAAGCCGCTAAAAAATGCATTGCCGTGCGCCGAGCGCTTGCTGCCGTCCATCACGAAGAGGCCCTTGGACGCAAAGCCGCAGCGCTGCATCAGGCTTTCCACGCGGGTCTTGAGCGTCTCGTCAGCCAGCGGCGTGAACTTGTTGAAGAGCGGGGCGATGACGGTGGGGTAGAGCAGCATCAGCAGCAGCTGAAAGCCCGTCCACACCCCCCAGGCCCACAGCCACCAGCGCGGCCCGGCCATGCCCATCAGCCACAAGATCAGCGCTGCAATCGGCAGGCCGAGCAGCAGGCCCAGCAGCAAGCCCTTGAAGAGGTCGGCCACATAGGTGGCGGGCGTGGTGCGGTTGAAGCCAAAGGCCTGCTCCAGCCGGAAGGTGGAGTACCACTCCCAGGGCAGGTCCAGCAAGCCGCCGATCAGGGTGAAGGCGGTCAGCAGGCCGAGCTGGTAGCCCATGGGGCGCCAGGATTCGGGCAAGTGCTGGGCGGCTTTCAGCACCCAGCCGTTGAGCTGGTCCAGCCCGCCCATCAGCGTCCAGCCCATCAGCAGCGCGGCGCTGAAGGCAAGGTTCAAGAGGCCGAAGCGCGCTTTGGCGATGGTGTAGTTGGCTGCCTTTTGGTGGGCGTCCAGCGGCACGGCGGCGGCAAAGGCCGCTGGCACGGCGCCCCGGTGCTCGGCCACGTAGCGGATCTGCCGCGACGCCAGCCAGAACTTGATGAGGAGCGAGGCGACCAGGGCGAAAGCCAGGGCCAGGGTCAGCGCACCGGGCGTGACACCAAACGAAGAGGGGGAGGGCATGGGCGCGAGTGTAAATTCGGCCCTCTTTGCAGCTTTGCCCCACAGGCCCCGCCATGTCAGACACGCTCACCCCCAGCGACAGCAACCTCATCTGGATCGACCTGGAGATGACGGGCCTCTACCCCAACACCGACCGCATCATCGAGATCGCGGTAGTGGTGACCGACGCGCAATTGGAGAAGCGCGTCGAGGGCCCGGTCTTTGCCGTCCACCAAACCGACGCCACGCTCGACGCCATGGACGCCTGGAACAAGGGCACGCACGGCAAGAGCGGCCTCATCGACCGCGTGAAGGCCTCGGCCATCACCGAGGCCGATGCCGCCGCGCAGACCATCGCCTTCCTCAAGCAATACGTGCCCAAGGGCAAGAGCCCCATGTGCGGCAACAGCATCTGCCAGGACCGCCGCTTCCTGGCCAACTACATGCCCACGCTGGAAGACTTCTTCCACTACCGCAACCTCGACGTCTCCACCCTCAAGGAGCTCGCCAAGCGCTGGAAGCCCTCGGCCCTGGACGGCTTCAAGAAGGCGCAGGCGCATACGGCGCTGGCGGACATTCATGAGTCCATCGACGAGTTGATCCACTACCGGACGAACTTCTTGAACTTGGCGTGAGCCTGATTCAAGTTGCGTTTGACTTCCCGCGCCATCCACTGGCGCGCGAGGACGGCGAGCGTGTTCAGGGACAGTGGACGACCCCGCCCACACGCTGGCTGAGGGCCGCGACCGTGGCCGAGGTGCCCGCCGTGATCGCGGCGGCCGAGGCAGCGGCGCGTGCTGGGGCTTGGGTGCTGGGTGGGCTGCGGTACGAGGCGGCAGCCGCTTTTGACCGCGCGCTGGCCACCCACGCTGCAGCGGGGCCCTTGGCTGAGTTCGCCGTGTACGAGTCGGCGCCCGAGCCCTTCACGCCCGCAGCCGCATTCACAGGCCCATGCGGCTGGCATGACCCTGCGCCGCCCGCCAGCACCGCCATCGAACGCATCCGCGACTACATCCGCGACGGGGACTGCTACCAGGTCAACCTCACCACGCGCCTGCAAGGCAGGTCTGCGGGGCTGGATGCGGCGGAGCTTTTTCAAGCGCTGCTGGCCAGCCAGCCCGGTGGCTTTGGCCTCTTCTTGCGCGATGCGGGCGTGGCCAGCGTGTCGCCCGAGCTGTTCTTTGACTGGCGGCCCATCCCGGGGGCGGACCGCTCCTGGCTGCTGGCCGCCCAGCCCATGAAGGGCACGGCCCCGCGCGGTGCGGACCGGGTCGAGGACGAGGCCGCCCAGGCCCGGCTGCGCACCAGCGAGAAGGAGCGCGCCGAGAACCTGATGATCGTGGACCTGCTGCGCAACGACCTCAGCCGCGTCGCGCAACTGGGCAGCGTGCGGGTGCCGCGCCTCTTCGAGCTGCACGCCTTGCCCACGGTCTGGCAGATGACGTCCACGGTCACGGCAGTCAGCCGTGCGGGGCTGAGCTTGGCCGAGGTGTTTGGCGCGCTCTTCCCCTGCGGCTCGGTCACCGGCGCGCCCAAGGTGCGGGCCATGCAGATCATCCGAGAGCTGGAGGCGCAGCCGCGCGGTTGGTACTGCGGGGCGCTGGGGCTGATCCAGCCCGGCGGCGTCGCCACCTTCAATGTGCCCATTCGCACCGTCGAGTTCGCGGGCTCAGCCCTGCAATGCGGCGTGGGCAGCGCCATCACGCTGGACAGCCAGCCCGAGGCCGAGCTGGCCGAGTGGCAGGCCAAGGCGCGCTTCCTGGCCCGGGCCGAGGCGCCCGTGGAGGCGCTGGAGACGCTGCGGCTGGAGGCCGGCGCCTTTCCGCGCGGCGAGGCGCACCTGGCGCGCATGCAGCGCACGGCCCGGCACTTCGGGCTGCGTTTCCCGATGGCAGATGCCCGTGCCTTGCTCGCGCGCCTGGCGGCTGATCACCCCGGCGGCCCCTGGCGCGTGCGCCTGACGCTCGACGCCGCTGGGCACTGGGGCCACCAGGTGCTGCCCCTGGCGCCCACGGCTGAGCCCGTTCGCCTGGCGGTGGCTGCAAGCCCCATCGCCACGTTGGGCCCGGCGCGCGAGTTCCTGCAGCACAAGACCACACGCCGCGCGCTTTACGCCCCGTTTGCGGCCGCCAAGCCGCCCGAGGCCTTTGACGTGATCCTCTGGAACGAGGACGGCGAGCTGACCGAGTGCAGCTTTGGCAACCTGGCGCTGGAGATCGACGGCCGCTGGCTCACGCCCCGGCTGGACGCCGGCCTGCTGCCCGGCGTGCTGCGGGCCGAGCTGCTGGCCCAGGGCCGTGTCCACGAAGCCGTGCTGACCCGTGCCGACCTGGCGCGCGCCACGGGTCTGGCCTTCTTCAACAGCCTGCGCGGCTGGCTGCCGGCTCGCCTCATTTGAGGGGAGGGGCTTCCGTAAAAACCCGAATCGGGTTACAGTCGCGGGCTTGCTCGGGGCCAGACCCCAGCACACGTCTCCTCTGACCTCGCCCGGCGCTTCTCGTGACCGTGCACCCCTCGCGGATCAGGTCGGCGGCGATGCAGCCGTCGCTTTGAATGATCCCCCGCGCCACGTTCTGTGGCTCGTGTTTGCTCCCAGCGACTTTTTGAACCACCGGACCCCTTTGTCGGGCCCGGCGCGTGCCTTGTTGCGCGCAATTTGAAAGACTGACGATGAGTTTCGAGACCCTGGGCCTGCACGAGTCCCTGCTGAAGGCTGTCCGCGAAGCGGGCTATGAGAACGCCACTGAAGTTCAGGCGCAAGCCATTCCCGCCGCCCTGGCCGGCGCTGATCTGATGGTCTCGTCGCAGACCGGTTCGGGCAAGACGGCCGCCTTCATCCTGCCCGCGCTGACCAAGATCCTGGCCTCGCGCGCCGACAACGACAAGCGCCGCCGAGCCGGGGAGGGACCCGGCGGTGACCGGGTCCGGGGCAAGGTCTACGGGCCGCGCATCCTCGTGCTCGCCCCCACCCGCGAGCTGGCCATGCAAGTGGCCAAGGCTGCCCAGACCTACGGCCGCCACATCCCCGGCCTCAAGGTCGCCACCGTGCTGGGCGGCGTGCCCTATGGCCTGCAGATCCGTCAGCTGACGGGCCCGCTGGACATCCTGATCGCCACCCCCGGCCGCCTGATCGACCACATCGAGAGCGGCAAGTG
Source organism: Roseateles paludis (assembly GCF_039872745.1). Lineage (NCBI taxonomy): Bacteria > Pseudomonadati > Pseudomonadota > Betaproteobacteria > Burkholderiales > Sphaerotilaceae > Roseateles > Roseateles paludis. The sequence goes on from NZ_JBDPZD010000003.1 coordinate 179,146, forward strand.
CGTGCTCGAGAACGTTGAGATGCTGGTGCTGGACGAAGCCGACCGCATGCTCGACATGGGCTTCATCGACGACATCCACTTCGTGGCCGGCCGCACCCCGCCGACGCGCCAGACCGTGATGTTCAGCGCCACCTTTGCCGGCTCCACCGGCCGCCTGGCGCAGGAGCTGCTGAAGGAGCCGCAGCGCATCGAAGTGGCCTCGCACCGCGAAGCCCACACCAGCATCACCCAGCGCCTGCACTGGGCCGACAACCCCCACCACAAGGACCGTCTGCTCGAAGCCATCCTGGCCGAGCCGACGCTTGACCAGGCCGTGGTCTTCACCTCCACCCAGCGCGATGCCGACTGGCTGGCCGAGCGCCTGGCCGAGATCGGCCATGCCGTGGCCCCGCTGCACGGTGCCATGCCCCAAGGCAAGCGCAACCGCGTGCTGCGCGCCCTGCGCGAGCGTGAACTGCGCGTGCTGGTCGCTACCGACGTGGCCGCACGTGGCATCGACGTGCCCACCATCACCCACGTCATCAACTACGGCCTGCCCATGAAGGCCGAGGACTACGTGCACCGCATCGGCCGCACCGGCCGTGCCGGGCGTGAGGGCCTCGCCATCACCCTGGGCCTGCGCGACGACATCAGCATGATCCGCCGCATCCAGCAGTTCACGACGCAGGAGATCCCGGTCCAGCACATCGCCGGCCTGGAGCCCAAGACGCAAGAGCCGCGCATCTTCATGGGCCCGCGCCCTGGCGCCGCTGATGGCCGCCCGTCTTTCGGCCGCAAGAATTTCAACCGTACCGACAGCCGCCCGGGCCAGCGCCCGGCGGGCAAGCCTTTCGGTGGTCAAGCGTTCGGCCGGGACAACGGCCCGAGCCACTTCAACCGCGAAGGTGGCCCGTCGCACTTCAACCGTGAAGGCGGCCCCGCGCACTTCAACCGCGACGCTGGCCACGGCGGCAATGGTGGCCCGCGCCGTGATGATCGTCGCCCGTTCGATCGTCAATTCGACCGTCAATTCGATCGCGCTGACCGCCCGGCTCACGCCGGCCGCGAGGACCGTGGCTTCCAGCCGCGTTTTGAAGAGCGCAGCTTTGCCCCGCGCGGTGACCGCCCCTTCACGCCCGGCGGCAAGCCCGCAGGTGCCCGCCCCGCTTTTGGTGGCGAGCGCCGTGGCCCTGGCGGCCCCGGCCCGCGCAAGGGCGGCTACGGCCGCTGAGCAACAAAACCTTCAGGCGGCTCTGACCGCCTGATTCACGGCGCTATCGGTGGCTACGGCTACTGACTAGCGCCGTTATTGTTTGCGCCGCTTTTGTTGCAGCACTTCGCAGGTCTTGGTCTGGCGGGGTGCCGGGTCGAAGCCGAACTGGTCGTTGCGGCACGCCAGCCCGTTGACGGCCTCGCGGTAGGTGTAGCGACCCTCAGCGCCGTAGCGCACCACGCCGGCGCCCTTGAAGCTGCACTGTGCCCCCTCGCTGGCACAGGCACGCCAGCCGAGTTGGTCAGCGCCTTCGCCCTGCCAGCCATTGCCTGCGCGTCCGCCTGCGTCGGTGCGCACCTCGCACTGCTTGGCCACGCCGGGGTAGGGGTCGCCAAAGCTGCCGTTGTTGCAGGCGATGCCGCCCTTGACCTGGCGCTCCAGCGAGCGGCCATTGGCCGTGTAGCGCACCGTGCCGGTGGCTGAGCAGTACTGGCCCTCGTTGGCGCAGTGCGTCCACTCGCCAGAGTCGGCCAACTCGCAGACCTTGCTGCGCTTGTAGGCCGGGTCCCCAAACTCGGCCACCTCGCAGCGCACGCGGCCGTTCACCCGTTTGGTGGCGAACTGGCCGTCGACGCCAAAGCGCACCTCGGCGCCTGCGGGTGCGTCGCACCAGTCGCCTTCCTTGGCGCATGGGCGCCAGTTGCGGCCCGTGGCGCCGGGTTGGCGCCAGCCCTGATAGGCCGGGTCCTGGCGCCAGTTCATCGAGCGCTCGCAAGACTTGGTCTGGCCAACGGCCGGGTCGGTGCCGAAGTCGCTCACCGTGCAGTTGATCTTGTCGTGCACCTGCCGGAAGACGTAGCGCCCCGGCACGCCAAAGCGCACCAGGGTGTCTTCATCGACATCGCAGACGCGATCCTCGCGTGCGCAGTGGGTCCATTCCTGGGCCAGCGCGAGGCCGGGCAGGGCGATCAGGGCAGTGGCGCAAAGCCAGCGGGCAAGCAGGGTGTTCATGTTGGGCATCTTGCCCAAACGTGGCCCCGCTGTCGCGGTTGACGGCAATGCGTCAGTAAGCGGCTGTCAGTAAGCGGCTGTGAATCGCTGGCGCTGGTGGGCAGGGCGCTCGATCTCGTCCACGATGGCCACAGCCAGGTCGGCCACGCTCAGGCGGCAATGCCCTTCGGCATCGAACACCGGTGCGTCCGTGCCCAGCCGGTAGCGGCCGGTCCGCTCGCCGCGCTCCAGATGCATCGGGGGCGACACGAAGCTCCAGTCCAGGCCCGAGGCGTCGGCCTGCAGGCGGCGCAGCAGCTCGCGGGCGGCCAGCGCGCCGGCTTTCCATTCGGCCGGGAACTGGGGCGAATCCACCAGCTGCTGCCCAGGCGCCACATAGAGGCTGCCCGCCCCGCCCACCACCAGCAGGCGCACGGCGGCCGCACGGGCGGCAGCCGTGATGGCCTCGCTGCCCTGGAGGAAGTCGTCGTAGAGCTTGGGGTTGCCCCAGCCGGCGTTGTAGGCGCTGACCACGGCGTCCACGCCCTCGAGGGCCGCCCGGAGGCCCTGGGGCGCCAACGCGTCGGCGGCCTGCACCGTCAGGCCCGGGCGGGTGGCCAAGCTGGCCGGGTTGCGCTGCAGGGCGCGCACCTGGTGGCCTCGGGTGAGCAGTTCTTCCAGGACGGCGCTGCCGACAAAACCGGTGGCGCCGATGAGTGCGATGTGCATGGTGATCTCCAGGGTGGGTGTTGCGATGGAGGGATTGTTTGGCCTTCACGATCTGCTGATAAGTCGGTCAAAATGACGATCACTGTTTAGACAAACTTCATGCTGGACCAACTCAAACGCATGGCCGTGTTCGCCGCCGTGGTGCGCCAGGGCAGCTTTGCCGGCGCCGCCCGCGAGCTGCGCACCAGCACCTCGGCCGTCAGCCAGCAGGTGCGCGCGCTCGAGCAGGACATGGGCGTGACCCTGCTGCACCGCACCACCCGCAAGCTCAGCCTGACGCCGGCGGGCGAACGCTTCCACGCCGGCTGCGCGGCCATGTGGGCGGCGGCCGAGCAGGCCCAGTTGCAGCTGGCCCAGTTGCGCGACGCTCCCGAGGGCGAGCTGCGCGTGGCCATGACCGTTGGCTTTGCCCGCGTGCTGGGGCCGGCGCTGTCGGGCCTGCTGGCGAGGCACACGGGCTTGCGCCTGCACCTGCAGGTTGAGGACGGCTTCACCGACCTCGTGGCCCACCGCATCGACCTGGCCATCCGCTTCGGGCGGCTGCCCGACAGCGCCTGGGTGGCGCAGCGCATCGGGCAGATCCGCGTGGGCGTCTACGCCGCACCGGCCTATCTGGCGCGCCACGGCGTGCCCACGCAGCCCGAGGCCCTGGAGGCTGCCGACTGGCTGCTGCTGCAAGACGGCACCGACCTGCCGCGCCGCGTCCAGACCCAGGGCCCGGGCGGCGCACGCGAGCTGCGCCTGCAGGCGCGCTACAGCAGCAACAACCAGCTCAGCCTGCAGCAGCTGTGCGAGGCGGGGCTGGGGCTGGCCATGCTGGGCGACGAAGATGTGGCCGAAGCCGTGGCCGCCGGCCGCCTGCTGGCGCTGCAAACTGACTTTGCCCTGCCCGACCTGCCCGTCTGGGCCATGACGCCGCAACGCGATGGCCAGCCCGCCAAGGTGCGGCATGCCATCGAGGCCTTGAAGAATCACCTCAGCGGAGTGGGCGCATGAGCCAACGTCAGCAAGGCATCGTCAGCCAGTGGGATGCCGACAAGGGCTATGGCTTCATCACCGTGGCCGGCAGCGGCGAGCGGCTGTTTGCGCACGCGCGTGCCTTTGGCCTGCGGCCGCACCGGCCCTATGTGGGCGAGGCCGTTAGCTTTGAAGTGGGCCTGGACGCCCAGGGCAAGCGCCGGGCGCAGAAGCTGCGTGGCACCGCGCCGCCACCAGCGCCACAAGCGTCACCCGCTGCAACAGCCGTGCGGCCGAAGCGCAACTCCAGCCGCATCCTGCTCTTGATCCCGCTGTTTGCCGCCTGGGTGCTGGCCTGCGAGCTGGTCTGGGGCCTGCCGCGCTGGCTGTGGGGCGCCTACTCGGCCATGAGCCTGGCCACCTTCATCGTCTACTGGGGCGACAAGCGCGCGGCCCAGCGCGGCAGCTGGCGCGTGGCCGAGGGCACGCTGCATGCGCTGGCCCTGTTTGGCGGCTGGCCCGGGGCCTTGCTGGGGCAGGAGCTGCTGCGGCACAAGAGCGCCAAGCGCAGCTTCCGGCGCGCCTTCTGGGCCACGGTGCTTTTGAACGTGCTGGCCTTTGCAGCCCTGTTCACGCCCTGGCTGAAAAGCTGAGCGTTCCCAGCTCCTGCATCCAAAGCTCGCCCGCGCTGGCACTGCCTAGCGGGTGCAAGCCCGCCCAGGCGCCCGTGGTGACCACGCTGCCCGCCGGCAACGTGCGACCCGTGCGCGTGGCGTGGCGCAGCCAATGCGGTACGACCCAGGCTGGGTCGGCCAATGCATGGCCGCCTTGGCGGGCGATCTCGGGCTGGCCCTCCAGGCGCAGCCGCCAGGGCAGGGCCGCCCAGTCGAGCGGCCGGTAGGGCTGCCAGTCGCCCAGCAGCAGGCCGGCGTTGGACTGGTGGTCGGCAAAGCGCAGCAACTCGGGGGCGGCCAAGCCTTCCTCCCAGCGCGAGGCGATCAGCTCGATGGAGACGCACATGGCGTCGATTGCGTCGGTCAGCGGCTCCTGCGCCGGCGCCGGGCTCACGTCGCGCCCAAGGCGCAGCGCCACTTCGACCTCGATGCCCAGCAGATGCTGGCTCGCCACCGGGTTGACCGGCGAATGCGAGAACGGCCCCTCGCGCCGGGCGCCGCCCGACTTCCAGCGCGTCAGCGGCCAGCCCAGCGCGGCGGCCACGCCCTCCTGCACGGCGTAGGCGTCGGCCTCGCTGCGCACGGCGTGCTGCCAGTCGGTGGCGCGCAGGCGGGTGCCTTCGCGATGGCAGCGCGTGAGCGCCGTGACAAGGGCGCTGATGAGCTGCTCAACCAAAGCGGAAGCTCGACGTCGTGATGGCCCCGAAGAACTCGGTCTCCAGGTAGTTGCAGTGCCCGGCCTCGCCCTCGGCCGCGCCGGCCGCCACCATCAGGGGCAGCAAATGCTCTTCGCGCGGGTGGGCGATGCGGGCGGCCGGTGCCTGGGCCCAGGCCATCAGTCGCTCGGCGCGGCCGGCCGGGTCGGGCAGGGCTTGCTGCAGCCAGGCATCAAAGGCGGCAGACGGGGCGCGGCCCGCTTCGTTCAAGAGGCGCAGGTTGTGGAAGCTGAAGCCGCTGCCAATGATCAACACGCCTTCGTCCCGCAGCGGCGCCAGCAGCCGGCCCAGGGCGAGGTGCTCGGCCGGGTCCAGGCCCCGGCGCAGCGACAGCTGCACCATGGGCACATCGGCCTGCGGGTACATCGGGTAGGCGGTGCAAAAGGCGCCGTGGTCGTAGCCGCGCTGGCCGTCCAGCGCCGCCGGCAGCCCGCCCGCCTTGATCAAGCCCGCCACGCGCGCCGCCAGCTCGGGCGCACCCGGCGCCGGGTAGACGATGCGGTAGGTGTGTGGCGGGAAGCCACCGTAGTCGTACACCATGCCAGGCGCCGCGCTGCTTTGCAGCGTGAAGGCGGCTTCCTCCCAGTGGGCCGAGATCATCAGCACGGCCTTGGGTCTGGCCGGCAGCGAGGCCGGCAGGCCGGTCAGCGAGGCCTCCAGCAGCCGGTAGCCCTGGCGCATGGGCCCATCCATCCACGGCCAGGGGCCGCCGCCGTGGGAGAGGAAGAAGGTGGGGAGGCGTTGTGGCGCGTTCATGCCGCTAGCTTAGGCGCCCGCCCGCAGACTGCGCTTGCAGGCACTTGAGCGCAGCGTTCGACGGTTTGGAACGAAGGCTGTACGCCGTCCTGGGGACAGGGTTTTCGGCAGGCCACACCGGGGCCGGCAGGGCCGGGCGGCTGGGGTGCAGCCGGGATAATCGCCGCCCGATGTCCGAGACGCCCCAGATCCCCGAGCCCGACGAAGCTGGCCGGGTTGAAGATTTCTTTCGCGACCAGAGCGTCCCGCAGGAGGCCCTGCTGTGGTGGCAGCTGGATCGCCACGAGGCCTTGCTCGCCGCCCAGCGCGCGCTCTTCCACGGGCCGGCGGCCCTGGTGCGCCTGCGGCTCTGGGTGTTCCTGGAGATCCTGGGGCTGACCGAATCGCGCCTCACGCGTGAGACGCTCAACCGGCACTTCCATGTGCTCAAGGACGAGGCCCTGGAGCTGGTGCTCAAGCGCCTGCGTGAGGCCGAGCTGCTGGCCTGGGAGCCCTCGGGCCAGACCTACACCGTCACGCCGCTGGCGCAGCAGCTGGTGGGCATGCTTGCGCCCTTCACGCAAGGCCCGGCGGCGGATGGCGACCTGGCCTCGCTGCTGGCCGGCGTGGCTGGCGCGCATCAACTCGGCACCTTGCAGCCGGCGCAGTTGCAGCACCTGCTGGCCCAACTGGCGCGCCTCTATGACGAGTTTGCCGACGCCATTGCCAGCGGCAGCGAGTTTGCGCTGCGCCGGGCGCGCGAGCGCTTTGAGAAGGCGCTGACCCTGGTGGACCGGGCCAGCGAGGCGCTGGGCGCCATCATGGTTCAGGCCGAGGAGGCCGGCGAGGCGCGGCTGGAGCGCCTAGCGCGCGAGCTGGGCCTGGCGCAGGCCCGGCTGCTGGCCATGGCCAGCCAGTTCAACCGCGCGCTGCAGCAGGCCGACCGCCAGCGAGTCACGCTCGGCTCCACCGGCATCACCACCACCGATGTGCGCCGCTGGCTGCAGCATCAGCCTGACCTGGCCGGCTTGCTCGACGGCCTGTGGGAGCGCCCGGTGCACCCGGTGCTGGTCTCGCAGCACGAGCTCTTCGACATGGCCGAGGGTGAGTTCGAGCGCGTGCGGCCCGTGGCCGCCGAGCCTGGTGCGCTGCCCGCCGGCATGGCCGCACCACCGGGCGAGCTGGGCGTGATGGAGCTGCCGCCCGAGATGGCGCAGATGCGCGCCTTGCTCGACACCTGGCGCGCGGCCGGCGAGAAGCAGCGCGAGCTCGGCCCCGCCGTGCTGGGCGGCAGCTATGCCCGCTCGGCCTACCGCGCGCAGTTGCTGCCGCTGCTGGGCGACACCCAGGCCCGCCACCTCAAGGGCGCCACCGGCGACATGGCGCGCCAGCCCTGGCGGGTGCGCTGGTCGGCCGAGCAGAGCGAAGTGAATGACCCGCACGTGGCCTGGATGAGCCATGGTCTCTTGATCCAAAGCGACAACAACGAATGAGTGCTCCCATGGACGAGGCGGCCCTGCTGGCCGCCCAACTGCTGGCCCGCCGCTGGCTGCCGCGCAACCACCCGCTGGTGCGCAAGGCCCTGATCGACCGCGAGCTGTGGGAGGCCCTGGGCCAGCGCCTGGCTGCCGTCGGCATGAAGGTGGTGGACAACGTCCACGCCGACCACATCGCCACAGCGCTGCTGCGCCCCGCCGAGCGCGCGGTGTTTGGCGAGCAAGGCCTGGCCGCCAACAACAACCTCGACCTGCCGCGCGACGGCGTGGCCTTGCTGGTGGTGCTGTGGAGCCTGATCGTGCTGCCCAAGCGGCAACGCCAGGTGGCGCGCAGTGATGCGCTGCATGCCGGCCAAGGTGAGATGTTTGCCAGCGACAAGCCGCTGCCGCCGGCGGCCAGCGTGTCGCCCCTGGTCAGCTACCGCAGCCTGCTGGCCGACTTTGGCGACCAGCTCGGCAAGAAGCTGCGCATGGACACCAATCTGCGCCTGCTGGAGCGCCACGGCTTCATCACTCGCAAGGGCGAGGACATCACCGAAGGCCCGCTGCTGGACCTGCTGATCGACTACGACCAACTGGCGGCGCGTGTGCTCGATGGCTCCCTGGCCGACGTGCTGGCCCGTGCCGGCCACCCGGTGGCCCGACCTGCCGAACCGGCTGAACCAGAAGAACAACAAGCGCTGGACGACTGATGTTCCACCTGCAAACCCTTGAACTGCTGCACTGGGACTACTGCCAGCGCGTGACCCTGCCGCTGGACGGCGCCATCATCACCATCGCCGGCCCCAATGGCTCGGGCAAGACGACCCTGCTCGACGCCCTGCGCACCCTGCTGGGCCTGGAGTGCTCGGGCGGCCGCACCTACAAGACCTACGCCCGCCACGCCAATGCCGAGACTGCCTGGCTGCGCGCCCTGGTGGACAACCGCCCGCGCACGCGCCAGAACAGCAGCCGGCCGTTCTCGTCGTCCCTGCTGTATGCCGACCAGGTCACCCTGGTCTGCCGCATCGAGCGCCATGGCGGCGACTGGGTGCGCCGCTACCTGATCCTCGACGGTGCGCATGAGATCGAGCAGATCGCGGAGCGCGGCGAGAAGGACTGGCTGGGCGTCGAGGCCTGGAAGCGCCGGCTCGAAGCCGCTGGCCTGACCCGCGCCATCGGCCGCGTGCTGGCGCTGGAGCAGGGCCAGACCGACCGCCTCTGCGAGCTGAGCCCGCGCGAGCTGCTGCGCCTGGTCTTTGAAGTGTTTGGCGACCAGGAGGTGCTGGACCGCTACGAGCAGGCCCGCAGCCACCAGGAGCAGCTCTCGCGCGAGGTGGAGCAGGCGGCGGGCGAGCTGGCCCACGCCCAAGCCCAGCTGTCCGACCTGGCCAACCGCGTCACCAACTACCGGCAGTACCAACTCAAGATCCAGGAGCGCGAGCGCCTCGCCACCGAGGTGCTGCCCGTGCTGCAGTGGGCCGAGACCCGCGAGCGCCTGGCGCGCGAGGCGCGTGAGCTGCACCGCCAGCGTCTCTTCAGCGCGGCCGATGCCGCTGCGATGTCCGAGCGCCGCGCGGCGCTGCATGGCCTCTTCACCGCACAGGAGGCCGCCCGCACGCGCCTGACGCAGCTCGATGCCGAGCGACGCGAGGCACGCAGCGCTTTTGATGCCGCGCGCGACGCCGAGCGCCCCGCCGAGCTGCTGGCCAAGCAGGAGGACGAGCTGCGCCAGTTGGCCAATGTCGAATCCGACGGCGCCGCGCTGACCGAGCGCCTGCAAGCCTTGGCCGCCGAGCGTGACCAGCTGCGTGGCGACTACACGCGGGCCAGCGACAAGGCCGCCCACGTGCAGCGCCTGCTGGGCGAGCTCTCGGGCAACAAGCTGCCCCCGCCGCCGCCCGAAGTGCCGCAGCTGCGCCGCGCGCTCGAAGAAGCCGGCATCGCCCACCACCTGGTGGCCGACGCCATCGACATCGCCGACGAAGCCTGGCGCGCCGCCGCCGAGGGCCTGCTGCGCCCCTCGCGCTGGGTCGTCGTGCTGCAGAACCGGGCCGACGAAGCCCGCGCCTTCGACATCGCCGCCAAGCTGCGCTACCGCCACTACGTGGTGGCCGACAGCGCGCGTGTCACCTCAGCCCCGGCGGGCTCGGTGCTGGCCGCGCTCAAGGTCAGCGCGCCGCTGCCCAGTTGGCTCGCGCGCCAACTCGCCAGCATCCAGTGCGTGGCGTCGACGGAAGAGGGCGCTCGCTCTGGAGGCGAGTGGATCACTGCAGACGCCTACTACCGCGACGGCCGCGGTGGCCGCAGCGTCTTCGTGGAGCCACGCGATCACCAGTTCGGCACGGCCGCGCTCGAATCCCGCCGCGTCTCGCTCGACGCCGAGGCTGCGCGTGTGGACCACGAGCTGACCCGCATCGCCAAGGCGCAAGCCGAGGTCGAGCGCCAGCTCAAGGACGTGCAGCGCGCCGCCCAGGGCCACAAGGCCGCGCAAGAGCTGGCCGAGCGCGCCGACAGCTTTGCCGAGAACCGCAGCCGCTGGCCGGCCCTCAAGCAGGCCCGCATCGAAGCCGCCACCCGCATGGCTGCGCTCGATGCCGAGCACGACCGCGCCGTGCGCGAGGTGAGCCGCAGCGAGCAGGCCTACGAGGCCGCGCAGCTGGGCCTCAAGGACGGCGAGGGTGCCGCAGCCGGCCGCCTGCGCGAGCACGAAGCGCGGCGCCAGGCCCTGCGCGACGCCTCCCGCGCCTCGCGCGAGGCCAAGGCGCGCTTCCCGGGCAATTGGGTCAGCGCCCGCGCGTTGGCCGCGCTGCGTGAGGAGTTCGAGAACGCCCGCCAGGCCGAGATCCGCGCCCACCATGTGGACCAGGAGCTGGAAGCCGGCCCCTGGGAGCAGGACGCCCAGGTCATCGACCGCCACGCCCGCATGGCCGCCCAGGTCAACGACCAGAGCGCCCAGCTCAGCGACCGCCGCGCCAGCAACGAGCTGGCCCGCGTGGCCGCCTTCAATGCCCGCGAGCGCTACATCGACGTGCTGCGCGCCACCACGCGCCGCTACAAGAAAAACGTGGCCGAGCTGGGTGAACTGGCCGGCACCACCGCCGAGGCTGTGCTGCCTCACCTGGAGAACGACGACATCGTGCTCTCGCAGGCCGGGCTGGTCGTCAAGTTCAACTTCGACGGCAAGGGCGAGGTCGGCCTCAACGACGGCGAGGCCTCGGGCGGCCAGCAGGTGCTCAAGAGCCTGATCCTGCTCGTCGGCCTGATGAAGGACGACGAGACGCCCGGCGGCTTCGTCTTCATCGACGAACCCTTTGCTCACCTGGACGTGCGCAACATCCAGCTGGTCGGCCACTTCCTGCGCAGTACCCGCGCGCAGTATTTGCTGACCACGCCGATCACGCACAACGTCGAGGTCTTCGAGCCGAGCGAGATCACGCTCGTGACCAGCAAGAAGCCGCGCGGCGAGCGCTGGGCACCGCCGATTGGCGTGCTGGTGCGCCGGCCCGAGGTCAGCGAGTACGCCTGAGCACTCCGGCCGCGCGCCGGCCGTGAACGAATGCGCGCCGGGGCTGGGCGCGCGCCAGGGCCCGCCGCGTGAAGGGGCCGGATGCCCTCCTAGGATGAAGGTTTTCCTGGTGGCTTCATCCTGGAAGGCGGCATTTGATGGCGCGGTCAGCTTGCGACGGTGATTGGCGGACAGGCTTTTGCCTGTATGCCGGCACGCCGGCCAACGAAGAGATGGATTGCGGGCGCTTGCGTGCGGCGCACCTCGATCAGGTGGTTCGCCTGAGCCCGGCGCTGATGGCGCTGAACGTGCTCTCGGCCGGCCTTGTCTGCCTGGTCCACGGCCTGCCCTGGACGCCGGTGATGACCGGCTGGTTGCTGGCCTTGGGCGGCGTGGTCTTTCTGGGCATGCGGGCCTGGTGGCTGTGGCGCCGGCGTGAGGTGGAGCGGGTGTCGGTGCGCACCTTCCACCATGGCACCAAGCATTCGGCCCTGCTGGGCGCGGTCTGGGGCGCAGCTGCTGCCATCTGGGTGCCTGAGGGCGGTGGCTTGCAGATGCTGCTGGCGGCCTTCATCACCGGCATGGTGGGGGCGGGCGGCATTGCGCTGGCGCCCATGCCGTGGTCCAGCGTGAGCTATGTCGGCACCATCACGCTCGGGGTGGTGGTGGCGATGTTCAGGATCGGCGGCTGGGTCAATGGCCTGATCGCCTTGCTCTTCATCGGCTATGCGCTGGTGGTGCTGGGCGCGGCCTTCACCAACTGCCGGCAAATGCTGGCGCTGCGCGGCTCGCGCGACGAGGTGGACCGGCAGCGCGAGGTGGTGTCCTTGCTGCTGCGCGACTTTGAAGACAACGCCAGCGATGCGTTGTGGGAGACCAACCGCGAGGGCGTGCTGATCCGCCGCTCGCCGCGGCTCGAAGCCCTGTTCCAGGCCGTGGGCCAGCCGCTGGACCAGGTGCGCTTCCCGCACTGGCTCAAAGAGCATTCGCCCGAGGCCGCAGCGCTGCTGGCGGCCTGGGCGCTGCGCCGCCCGTTTCGGGACCTGAAGCTGCAGATCGGGCGTGGCGAGGGTGCGCGCTGGTGGCAGATCAGTGCGCGGCCCGTCAGCGAGGCCGAGCCGCAGCGCTGGCGCGGCGTGATCTCCGACATCAGCGATGCCCACCGCTTTGAAGACCAACTGCGCCAGCAGGCCGAGCAGGACGCGCTGACCGGCCTGCCCAACCGCCGCAGCCTGCTGCGCGCTGCACAAACGGCCCTGCTGCAGAACCAGCACGGCTGGATGCTGTCCATCGACCTCGATCACTTCAAGCTCATCAACGACACCTCGGGGCACTCGGTGGGTGACGAGGTGCTGCGCGAGGTGGCACGCCGCCTGCGCAAGCATGTGCAGGGGCATGACCTGCCAGCCCGCCTGGGCGGTGACGAGTTTGCGCTGCTGTGCCTGAGCGCACCGGGCGATGCGCCGCCGCTGGACCGCGCGCGGGCCTTGATCGGCGACCTCAGCAGCGCCATCCACGTGGGCGCCAAGCGCCTGCATGTGGGCGCGAGCGTGGGCCTGTCGCGGCTGGACACCAGCATCCGCAGCCTGGAAGAGCTCTTGATCAATGCCGACCTCGCGCTCTACGACGCCAAGCGCGTGGGCCGGGGCCGCGCCGTGGTCTATGGCCCGGCGCTGGGCGATGCAAGCCGCCGCTTGAGCCAGATCGAGCTGGCGCTGCGTGGGGCGTTCAAGGCGGGTCAGTTCCACCTGCACTTCCAGCCCAAGGTGGATGCCAAGACCATGCGCCCCGTGGCCGTGGAGGCGCTGATGCGCTGGAACCACCCCAAGCTGGGCACGGTGGCGCCGGGTGAGTTCATCTCGGCGGCCGAGCGCTGCGGGATGATCCACGAGCTGGGCCAGCTGGCCCTGCGCGAGGCGGCGCTGGCGGCCAAGCAGTTGGATGGCCTCGTCGTGGCGGTCAATGTGTCGCCGCTGCAGCTGATGGAGTCCGACTTCACCAGCATCGTCGCCGGCATCCTCAAGGAAGTGGGTGTGGAGCCAGCCCGCATCGAGCTGGAGGTGACCGAGTCGGTGATGCTCGACGACGCCCGCGAGGCCCTGCGCCGCCTGCATGCGCTGCGCGAGCTGGGCGTGCGTGTGGCGCTCGATGACTTCGGCACCGGCTACTCGTCGCTGGCCTACCTGCGCTCCTTCCCCTTCGACACACTCAAGATCGACCGCTCCTTCGTGCAGTCGCTGGGCGAGCAGGCCAACTCGCACGCCATCATCGACACCATCGTGCAGATGGCCCGCGCCCTGGGTATGCGTACCGTGGCCGAAGGCGTCGAGGGCGACATCGAACTGGCGGCGGTGCGCGCCATGCACTGCGATGAAGTCCAGGGCTATCTGGTGTCGCGGCCGCTGTCGCTGGGCTCACTCAAGAGCTGGCTCGACGGCCAGCACGAAGGCCTGATCACCGACAGCATCGACTCCCGGCTCCACCCCTGGTGGCAGGGCACCGTGCACAGCAGCCTGCCTGGGCCGGTGTGAACTAATGCTGCCCGCTGCCCGGCTCAGGCCCGGGGGGCGCCTGTCTTTTGCTGTAACCACTTCGTAATATGGGTCTTCCAAGCGAGGGGGACTCATGCGTGGGGCCGGCCGATGACGGGCGCACCTGATAGCGGGTGGCGTTCCGTCTTCCATTTGTACTCGGATGCGGGTGCCGACATGGCACGGCTGCGCGCTGCGCATCTGACGCAGGTGCTGCGCCTGAGCCCGGCGCTGATGCTGGCCAATGTGCTGGCGGTGTCGCTGACGTTCTGGGTGCTGTGGCAGGGCGGCAACTGGCCCTTGCTGGGCTGGGCCACCTGCCTGGTGCTGGGCAGCTTGCTGGGACTGCGGGGCTGGTGGCTGGCGCGCAAGCGGCAGCGCCAGCAGGCCTCGATCCGCACCATGCACCGCGCCACCTGGCATGGGGTCTTGATGGGCCTGGGCTGGGGCGCCGCGCCCTTGCTCTTCTTCCCCGGCGCGCCGGGGCCCGTGCAAGTGATGATCGCGGGCCTGGTGACGGGCATCCTGGCCGCTGGCGGCCTGGCGCTGGCCACCTTGCCCTGGGCCAGCGTGGCCTTTGTGGCGCTGGTGTGCCTGGGCGCCCTAGGCGCCATGCTGCGCACTGGCAACGCGATGTTCTGGCCGGTCTGCGGCCTGATGGTGGCCTACTCTTTCGTGGTGGTGGCTGCCGCGCTCGCCATCTGCCGCCAGAGCCTGGAGCTGCGCCGCGCGCGCAGCGAGCAGGAGCGGCAGCGCCAGGTGGTGTCGCTGCTGCTGCGCGACTTTGAGGACAACGCCAGCGACGCGCTCTGGGAGTGCGACGCCAAGGGGCATCTGGTGCGGCGCTCGGCGCGCCTGGAGTCCTTCTTTGTGGACGTCGGGCACCGCGTCGACGACGTGCGCTTCCCGCACTGGTTCAGGCTGTACGCCAAGGACGCGAGCGCCCTGGTGGCCACCTGGGCCATGGGCCATTGGTTCCGCGACATGAAGGTGCAGATCGGCGAAGGCGAAGCCGCCCGCTGGTGGACGCTGAGCGCGCGGCCCATCCATGGCGACGGGCAGCGCACCGTGGGCTGGCGCGGCGTGATCTCAGACGTGACCGAGTCCCACCGCTTCGAGCAGCAGTTGCGCGTGCAGGCCGAGCAAGATGGACTCACCGGCCTGGCCAACCGCCGCAGCCTGCTGCAGGCGGCCCAGGCCGCGCTGGCGGCGGGCCGCAAGGGCTGGTTGATGTCCATCGACCTGGATCACTTCAAGCTGATCAACGACACCTTTGGCCACACCTTTGGCGACGAGGTGCTGCGCGAGGTGGGGCTGCGCCTGAGCGCCCAGACCGTGCCGGGCGACCTGGCCGCGCGGCTCGGGGGCGACGAGTTTGCGATGCTCTGCATCTGCCATGGCGACCAGGGCCCGCCCATGGACCGCGCGCAGGAGCTGATCGACCAGCTCAGCACCCCCGTGCATGTGCGCGGCAAGCGCCTGCACGTGGGCGCCAGCGTGGGCCTGGCGCCGCTGGACGTGACCGTGCACGACCTGGAGAGCCTGCTCGTCAACGCTGACCTGGCGCTCTACGACGCCAAGCGTGCCGGCCGAGGCCGCGCCGTGGTCTATGGCCCGGCGCTGGGCGAGGCCAGCCGGCGCATGAGTCAGATCGAGGTGGCGCTGCGCGATGGGCTGCGCAATGGCCAGTTCCATCTGCACTTCCAGCCCAAGGCCGAGGCCTTGACGCTGCGCACCATCGGCGTCGAAGCCCTGATGCGCTGGAACCACCCGAGCCTCGGGACGGTGTCACCGGGCGAGTTCATCTCGGCCGCCGAGCGCTGCGGCTTCATCAACGAGCTGGGCGAGCTGGCGCTGCGCGAGGCCGCCCGCGCGGCCCGCGAGCTGCCCAACCTGACCGTGGCCGTCAATGTCTCGCCCTTGCAGCTGATGGAGGCCGACTTCCCGGAGCGGGTGCGCCGCGTGCTGGCCGAGGCCGGCGTGCCGCCCGAGCGCCTGGAGCTGGAGGTCACCGAGTCCGTGATGCTGGACGACGCCCGCGGCGCCATCCGGCGCCTGCACGCGCTGCGCGAGGTGGGTGTGCGCGTGGCGCTCGATGACTTCGGCACCGGGTATTCGTCCCTCGCGTATCTGCGCGCCTTCCCCTTCCACACGCTCAAGATCGACCGCTCCTTCATCCACTCGCTGGGCGAGCAGTCCAATGCCCACGCCATCGTGGACACCATCGTCCACATGGCCCGCGCCCTCGGGATGCGCACCGTGGCCGAAGGGGTCGAGGACGACATCCAACTGGCGGCGGTGCGCAAGATGCGCTGCGACGAGGTGCAGGGCTACTTGATCTCGCGGCCCATGCCGCTGGACCGACTCAAGGCCTGGCTCTCAGGCCGGCCGGTGCAAGCCACGGGCGACAACGTCGATTCCCGCCTGATGCCGTGGTGGAGCCAGTCGGCGCTGGCCAGCTTCCTGGATGAGCCGATCGTGGGGTCTGAAAGCCGGCGCTGACCGCTGCGCCCGTCCTCAGTGGATGGGCACCAGCACGCAGCGCACCCACTGGCGCTCTTGCACATTGGTGGTCTGGCGCAGCAGGAATTCCTCGGCCAGCGAATTGGGCTCCACAAACTCGAAGCCACCCAGCTGCGCGGTGTCAGACAGGCCCCGTTGCCAGACCTGGCGCACCGCGCCCTTGAAGAGCGGCTCGCCCTCGTCCTCACCGATCAGCAGGCGCAGCTCGTACTGGCCAGCCGACAGCGGGGGCGCCGCACCTGTCATCACCTGCAGGCCGCCTTCGCTGATGTTCACCACCACGCCGCCCCGCTCATTGGCCAGCTCGCGCGGCTTGAACACCCAGACCGGCAAATAGTCGCCCTCTTCGGGCACGAGGAAGAATTCAACGCGTTGGAAACGGCGTTGGTCTTCGAGCAGCTGTTGGTGAGCGGCGGTGTCCATGGGCGAGTTCCAGTGCGAAGGACGATGGGAGCAGGCCGGCGTGACAGGCGGTTTACACGCCCAGCAGTTCGACCTCGAACAGCAGCGTGGCATTGGGCGGAATCACGCCGCCCGCGCCGTAGGCACCATAGCCGAGTTCGGGCGTCAGGACCAGCATGCGCCGGCCCCCCACTTTCATGCCCTGCACGCCTTCGTCCCAGCCCTGGATGACCTCGCCGCCGCCCAGGCGGAAGCGGAAGGGCTGGCCGCGGTCCTTGCTGGAGTCAAACTTCTTGCCGCGCAGGCCATCCTTGAAGAGCCAGCCCGTGTAGTGCACCTGCACGCGCTGGCCGGCCTGGGCCTCGGCGCCGTCGCCGACGACCTGGTCGTCAAACTGCAGGCCGCTGGCCGTTTGCGTGAGATTGAGGCTCACGGGCTCGGGGCCGCCGGACACGCCCAGCAGCTCGACCTCGAAGCACAGCGTGGCATTGGGCGGGATCACGCCGCCCGCGCCGCGCGCGCCATAGCCCAGGCCCGGCGGGATCACGAGCGTGCGCTTGCCGCCGATCTTCATGCCCTGGACGCCTTCGTCCCAGCCCTTGATGACCATGCCAGCCCCCAGCTCGAACTCGAAGGGCTCGCGGCGGTCAAGGCTGGAGTCGAACTTGGTGGTGCGCTTGCCATCGACAAACAGCCAGCCGGTGTAGTGGACCGAGACGTCCTGGCCGGCTTGGGCCAGCTTGCCGTCGCCGACGGTGGTGTCTTCAAACTGCAGTCCGCTGGGCGTGGTGTTCATGCGAGATCCTCGGTGTCTTGAAAGGGCCGATTGTCGCCTTCCGCTTGAGGCCCGCCGAACCGGCTGCGATGTAATGGGCGACCACCAATGCTGACCCTTCGCCCCAATGAACCCTTCTCGCCTGTATCTCCTGTGCGGCCTTCCGGGCGCGGGCAAGACGACGCGCTCCCAGGCGATTGCCGAGACCGACAGCCGAGCCATCCGCCTGTGCACCGACGAGTGGTTGGAAGCCCTCGGGATCAGCCTGGTGGACTACCCGCCGCGCTTCCGCTTCGAACCCCATCTGATCCGGCATGCGGAGCAATTGCTGAAGGCCGGCGTGTCTGTGATCGCGGAGTTCGCCACCTGGTCGCGGCCGGAGCGGGACGCCATTCGGGATGCCGCCCGGGCTGCGGGTGCGGCGGTGGAGCTGCATTTCGTCGATGCCCCGCTCGACGAGCTGGTCCGCCGGGTCCAAGCGCGTGGCGGGCCGCATGCGGAGGTCCTGGCCAGCGAGATCCTGGTGAAGCTGGGGCACCGCTTCGAGCGCCCCGCGCCCGATGAGGTGGCGACTTACGACCGCTACGTCGGCCCCGACGGCAGCTTGAACTGAGCACGCCACTGCGCCAGGGCCTGCGCCAGCAGGTCAGCTGCTAAGACTGCCTCGACGCGCAAGCCCAGCGCTGCCGCCGCCTCGCGCAGGCGCGCGGCCGGGTCGGCCAGGTCCAGCGCGGCGGCACCGTTCTGCTTGGAGAGCTTTTGCCCGTCTGCGGCCAGCACCAGCGGCGTGTGCAGATAGCGCGGCAGCGGCAGCCCCATGGCGCGCTGCAGCGCGATCTGGCGTGGCGTGTTGTCGGCCAGGTCCTCGCCGCGCACGATGTCGGTGACGCCTTGCTCGGCGTCGTCCACCACCACGGCCAGTTGGTAGGCCCAAAGGCCGTCGGCGCGCTTGAGGACGAAGTCGCCGACCTCAGAGCTGAGGTCCTGCGTCTGGGGGCCGAGGCGGCGGTCCTGCCAGTCGATGCGGCCGTCCACCCTGAAGCGCCAGGCGCGCACGGGGCGGCCGTTCGTGCCGTTCCGGCAAGTGCCGGGGTAGACCAGCTCGCCGTGCCGCTGGCGTGGGCCAGCAGCGCTGGCGATCTCGCCACGCGTGCAGGCACAGCCGTAGGCCTGGCCGGCGTCGATCAGGCGCCGCAGGGCGGCTTCGTAGTGGCTGCCGCGGTGCGACTGCCAGACAGGCGGTGCGTCGGGCCGCAGGCTCAGGGCCTCGAGCTGTTGCAGGATCAAAGCGTCCACGCCCGGCGGGCAGCGCGGCCCGTCCACGTCCTCGATGCGCACCAGCCACTGGCCGCCATGGGCGCGCGCATCGAGCCAGCTGGCCAGCGCCGCCACCAGCGAGCCGGCATGCAGCGGGCCGGTGGGCGAGGGGGCAAACCGGCCGATGTAGCTGGACATCAGAGGAGAAGGCCCTCGTGCTGCTCGATCAACGCGCGGCGCGTGACCGGGCTGGCCAGTTGCGCCAGCCACCAGGCCAGGGCCTTGCCGCTGGTCTGCGGGCTCTCGCGCCAGGCGTAGTAGACGGGGTTGGGGCGGTGGCTCAGGTCGGTCTCCTGCGTCACCAGGCGGCCGGCCTCGATGTGGCGGCGCACCATGGCAGCGGGCAGGCGGCCGCAGCCCAGGCCGCGCATGATGGCTTCCAGCTTGGCGGCCAGCGAGGGCACGGTCAGCACGTCCTGGCCCGGCACGATGCCCACGGTCAGTGCCTCGATCTGGCGGGCCGTGTCGGCCACGGCCACGATGCGGTGCGGGGCAATCTCGGCCGCCGACAGCGGCCCCGGCAGCGCGGCCAGCGGGTGGTGCGGCGCCACGCAAAAGACAAAGTCCACCTGGCCCATCGGCTCGCAGCGCACATGGGCATCGCTGAGCTGGCTGGTGACGCCGAGCGCCAGGTCGGCCTGGCCGTGCAGCAGGGCTTCCCAGGTGCCCGCCAGCACCTCGGTGCGGAAGCGGATGCGCGTGGGCGGCGCCTCGCCGTCGATGCGCTGGGCGTAGAAGGCGTCGATCAGGTCGAACATCGCGCGGCGGGCCAGCGAGTCGTCCATGGCGATGGTGAACTCGCTCTCCCAGCCGGTGGCCACACGGCGCACGCGGTTGGCCACGGCGTCCAGCTCCTGCAGCAGGCGGCGGCCTTCGAGCAGCAACTCCTGCCCGGCACGGGTCAGCACCGCCTGGCGGGAGCTGCGGTCAAACAGCAGCACGTCGAGCGCGTCTTCGAGCTGGCGGACCGAGTAGGTCAGCGCCGAGGGCACGCGCCCCATGTCGCGCGCAGCGGCCGCAAAGCTGCCGGTGCGGGCGATGGTGTCGATCATGGACAGCGCGTCAGGGGTCAGCGCGCGGCGTTTGTCTGTGGGGGCGGCCATGCGCCCAAGTCTATGGGCTGGCCACTGCCGTGTGTCAGCTCAGGCTGTAGAGCGACAGCAGCACGCTGCTGGCCTGCCGGCAGCCCACCGAGATGAGCAACTGCCGGTTCAGGTGCGCCCAGGCCGGCGCGCCGGTGGTGAGCCGCACCACGGTGCGGAAGTAGTAGTCGCTGGCAGGCACGTCCTCGCCGCGCGCCAGGCGGGCCATCACCTCGGGCGGGCCGTGGCGCAGGCCCTGGCTGCGCACCTCGATGCGGGCGCCGTCATTGGCCTCGATCACGTAATGGGCGTCGATCTCCAGCACCCCGTCGGCGCGGGCAATCTGCCAGTCCACGCCGCCTTCAACGATGCGGCCACTCAAGCCCGGGCCGCGCACCTCGCCCCCAGCCAGGGGCACGTAGCGGCGTTCGCCCAGCGGCGCGCTGCCTAGGCTGACCAGCGGGCTCACCGCGCAGCGGATGCGCGCAAAGGGCTCCAGCACCGGGGCGGGCGGGAAGGGGGCGTCAAAGAAGCTGTCCGGGCTGGTCATGGGTTGGTCCTAGTGGGCAGGCGCCATGCAAAAGGCAAGATGTGGCGACTTTTCAGGAGTTGAACGGAATGCATGCCGCCACCGCCGCCAGCCTTTGTGGCGTGATCGATGCGTTGGGCCGCACTGACTTTGCCGGCCGCGCGCTGGCTGCGCTGCAGCCGGCGATTCGTGCCGCCTCGTGGTCGGTCTATGAGCTGCAGCCGGGCTGCGCGCCGGTGATGCACCTGTCCAGCACGCATGCCGATGCCGGCCCCGACCGCACGGCCGCTTGCTTCGAGGCCTATGCCGGGGGCCTGTACCTGCGCGATAGCAGCTTCGACCGCGTGCGCCGCCAGCGCGCCGGTGGCCCCATGGTCACGACCATGCATGCCGACGCCGCGCCCAACCGTGAGCACCGCGAGGCCATCTACCGGGCGCACCAGGTGCTGGAGCGGCTGTCCGTGGCCGCGCAGGACGAATGCGGGGCTCTGCTCGCCGTCAACCTCTACCACCACGAGCCGCAAGGCCCGTTCACGGCGGCCGAGCGTGAACGCTTCCAGGCCATGGCGCCGTTGCTGTTCCAGTCGGTGCGGCGGCACCTGAGCTTGCGGCACGAACGCAGCCAGGCCCCGTCGCCACGCGCGGCCATGCTGGCGGCCGCCCCCGCGCTGACGGCGCGCGAGCTGGATGTTTGCGAGCGGCTGCTGCGGGGCTGGACCTATGACGGTGTTGCCGCCGACCTGGGGCTCACCGTGCCTACCGTCAAGACCTACCGCGCCCGCGCTTTTGCGCGCCTCGGGCTGCACTTCCGCAGCGAGCTGTTTGCGCGCTTTGGGCAGGCCCAGGCGCTTAGGCACTGAGGTCCGCACTGAGATCCGGCGAGGGCAGTTGTGCGTCATGGCGCGGCGCACTGTAGCCAGCGCCGGGGCCGCCAGGCGGGCCTGTCGTCCTCACGGATGACAGCGCCGCCGGCCCGTGCTGGCGACACTGCGCCGCCTCAACAAGCTGCCCCGAAAGGCCTGCCCATGACCACTCGCCTGCCTCGCCGCCGTGACCTGCTCTCGCTGTTGCCCGCCCTGGGCCTGGCCCCGCTGGCGGCCCAGGCGCAGACTTGGCCGGAACGTCCGGTGAAGCTGCTCGTCGGCTTCCCGCCCGGCACCGGCCCCGACGTGGTGACGCGCCTCGTCGGCGCCAAGCTGGGCGAGTTGCTCAAGCAGCAGGTCGTGATCGACAACCGTGCCGGTGCCGGCGGCCAGATCGCCGCGCAGGCCGTGGCCAAGAGCCCCGCCGATGGCTACAACCTGCTGATTGGCGAGGTGGGCTCCATCAGCATCGCCCCGCCGGCCTTCACCAAGCTGCCCTATGACCCGGCCAAGGAGCTGGTCGGCGTCAGCGAGCTGGTGCGCTCGGACTTCGTGCTCGTCGTGCCCGTCAATGCGCCCTACGCCAGCTTTGCCGACTTCTTGAAGTTCGCCAAGGCCAATGGCACGGGCGGCAAGCGCGTCAACCTGGCCACCTTTGGCGCCGGCACGCCGGGCCACTTTGGCGCCGAGATGCTGGCCGAGGCCGGTGGCTTTGCCGTCGAGCCCGTGCACTACCGGGCCACCGGCGACGCGGTGACCGCCATCGTCGCCGGCGAGGTGGCCGCGTCCTTCGTCTCCACGGCCCTCGGCGCCGCGCAGATCAAGGGCGGCAAGATGCGCGCGCTGGCCACCACGAGTGCCACGCGTTCGCCTGTGCTGCCCGACGTCCCCACCTTTGCCGAGTTGGGCCTGCCCAAGATCGACTTCTCGGCCTGGTTCGCGCTGTTTGCGCCGCATGGCACGCCGGCCGCCGTGCTGGACCAGCTGAACCGCCAAGCCGTGGCCGCCCTGCAGGACCCAGCCACCAAGACCAAGCTGCAGGAGGCGGGCTTCCGCGTGCTGGGCACCTCGCGCGCTGAAACCGAGCAGATGCTGCGCAGCGAGGCCCCGCGCTGGGCGGCCCTGGTCAAGGCCAGCGGCTTCAAGGGCGATTGAAGGCTGAGCCCATTCGAATGAATTGAACGGCGCCGTCAACGGCGCCAGCATGGTCGGGATCGGGCCCAGCCCCAAGATCTCGGCCATGCAAACCTTCATCTCCTCCTCCCAGCGCGGCCACGCCGATCACGGTTGGCTGAAGTCCTTCCACAGCTTCTCGTTCGCGGACTATCACGACCCGCAGCGCATGGGCTTCGGGCCGCTGCGCGTCATCAACGACGACCTGATCGCGCCCGGCACCGGCTTTGGCATGCACGGGCACCGCGACATGGAGATCCTGACCTACCCGCTCGCCGGCACGCTGGCGCATCGGGATCGGATGGGCAGCTCCGGCGAGCACCAGGGCCTGGTCCAGGCGGGCGACGTGCAGCGCATGAGCGCCGGCACCGGCGTGATGCACAGCGAGGTCAACCCCTCGCTGCAGGACACCTGCCACCTGCTGCAGATCTGGATCCAGCCCCACACCGCCGGCGTGGCGCCGCGCTACGAGCAGCAGCACTTCGGACCCGAGCGCAAGCGCGGCCGCCTGTGCCTGGTGGCCTCGCCCGATGGGGCCGAGGGCTCGCTGTCCATCCACGCCCACGCCCGCATGTACGCCGGGCTGTTTAATGGTGACGAGCAGGCCGAGCTGGCCTTGAGCGCCGGCCACCTGGCCTATGTGCACCTCGCGCGCGGCAGCCTCACCGTCAACGGCCAGCGTCTGGCCGCCGGTGATGCGCTGCAGCTCAGCGAGACCTCTCTCATCAGCGTCTCCGGCGGCCAGGACGCCGAAGTGCTCGTTTTCGACCTCGGTGCCTGACACCGCCCCTCATTCAACAGGAGTTCCCTCATGAGCAAGATCGTCGTTCTCTTCCACTCCGGCTACGGCCATACCGCCAAGGTCGCCGAGGCCGTGGCCACTGCGGCCGGCGCGCAGCTGCTGCCCATCAATGCCGAAGGCACCCTGAGCGATGCCGACTGGGCCACCCTCGCGGCAGCCGACGCCATCGTCTTCGGCACGCCCACCTACATGGGCGGCCCGAGCTGGCAGTTCAAGCGCTTCGCCGATGCCTCCAGCAAGCCTTGGTACGCCCAGGCCTGGAAGGACAAGATCGCCGCAGGCTTCACCAACTCCGCCACCCTCAATGGCGACAAGCAGGGCACCATGCAGTACCTGCACACCCTGAGCCAGCAGCACGGAATGATCTGGGTGGGCATGGGCATGAAGGCCCCCAACCACAAGGCTGCCACGCGCGACGACATCAACAACCTCGGCGGCTACGCCGGCCTCATCACCCAGACGCCGAGCGACGCCTCGGCCGACGAAATGGTGCCCGGCGACCTGGCCACCGCCCGCGCCTTTGGCGAGCGCGTCAAGGCTGTGACGGAGCGCTGGACGCGCTGATCTGGATAGCAAAAGCCCCGCCGCGCAGCGAGCGCGACGGGGCTTTGAAGATGCGTTGACCTGCGGGCTCAGCTCTGGCGGCGTCGGCGTGCGCCAGCCATACCCAGCAGCGCCAACCCAACGAGAGCGAGAGAAGCGGGTTCCGGCACGGGGTTGGGTTCTTTCGTTTCGAAAGGCTGGGTCGCCATGTCGAAGGCCTCATAACGCAGCGAATGCACCAAGCTCGCGGCACCGGTCGACTTGTCCACTGTGTAGATGCCGCTGCCACCGAGGGCATCGGGGCCTGTCGCGAACAGCGTGCCGTCCAGCGCGAAGCCGAGGCCGAAGATCGAGCCACTCACGCCAAAGTTGCCGATCAGCGTTTGCGCACCAGTCGCCTTGTTGATCTTGACCAAGGCCACGCCACCGCCAGTGGCGACCGCACCGTACATGTCCAACAGGGCAGTTGGATCGACCGCAATATCGCCCGCATAGCTCCAGGCGCCACCGCCAATGAGCGTTGAAGCGCCGTCTAGCGGATTGACGCTGTACAGCGACGTGCCACTGCCGGCATAGAGCAGGCCATCCCGGCCTTCGCCCAGTGCGTTGCCTGGCACGCTGCCACCAACGGCGGTTTGCGTATTCGTCACGAGGTTATAGGTTGACAGGCTAGCGCCCACACCTTGGATGTACAAGGTATTGGCCGCTGGGCCAGAGGAAATGCTGTACGCGCCAGCTCCCGTTGCGATCAGGGTTTCGGCGTAGGCGTTGGCCGAGTCGTATGAGTACAGATCGCCACTGCTGCTGTTGATGTAGATGAGCGTGGTCGGCCCCGCCGATGCAGCACCTGAGGCGACGGCCAGGCCTAGGGACAAGGCTTTGAGAAAGTTGCGCATGTTCAGTTAACTCCCGGTTGGATGGCTATCCGGCATATCTGCCGGTGCGGTGTGATAACTGATGCCTAATTAGCAATTTATGAGCCATACGGAGTCGCAGGCGCACCGACCCTTGTCAATCAACAGGTTGCGGGCAGTCGATGCCGGGGCCCGTCAGCTTCCCCAAGCCAGATGTAAACCAATTCGACACTTTGGCAGGGCGCGTTGCGCCCCGACCAACGCCAGCCCACGTGACGATGGCGGCGGCCTGAGAGCTCGGCCTGCGCGGGTATGGGCGCCGCTCAGCGCCCGATGCTGGTGCTGATCTGGTCGAAGACGCCGCCGTCGTCGAAGTGCGTCTTCTGCGCCTGGCGCCAGCCGCCGAACAGCTCGTCGATGGTGAAGAGCTTGACCGGCGCAAACTGCTTGGCATAGCGCGCCGCCACCTGCGCATCACGCGGGCGGAAGTAGTGCCGCGCCGCGATCTCCTGGCCGGCCGGGCTGTACAGGTACTGCAGATACGCCTGGGCCTGCGCGGTGCTGCCGTGCTTGGCGGCCACCTTGTCCACCACGGCCACCGGTGGCTCGGCCAGGATGGAGAGCTTGGGCGTGACGATGTCGAACTTGGTGGGCCCCAGCTCCTTGATGGCCAGCTGGGCCTCGTTCTCCCAGGCGATCAACACATCGCCAATGCCGCGTTCGACAAAGGTGGTGGTGGCGCCGCGCGCGCCCGAGTCCAGCACCTTGACGTTGGCATAGACCCGCTTCACAAAGGCCTTGGCCGACTCGGCATTGCCGCCCGGCTGCTTGAGCGCAAAGCCCCAGGCCGCCAGGTAATTCCAGCGCGCGCCGCCGCTGGTCTTGGGGTTGGGGGTGATGACGTCGATGCCGGTGCGCGCCAGGTCGGCCCAGTCGTCGATGTGCTTGGGGTTGCCCTTGCGCACGAGGAAGACGATGGTGGACGTGTAGGGGCTGGCGTTGTTGGGCAGGCGCTTTTGCCAGTCCGCCGCCAGCAAGCCCTTGTCGGCCAGCACGTCAATGTCATAGGCCAGGGCCAGCGTCACCACATCGGCCTCCAACCCGTCGATCACTGCTCGCGCCTGTTTGCCCGACCCGCCGTGCGACTGGCGCACCGTGACGGGCGTCTTGGACTGGGCGATGAAGGCCTTGTTGAAGTCCTGGTACAGCTCACGCGTTGGGTCGTAGGAGACGTTGAGCAGCGCCTGGGCCGAGGCGGCACTCGGCAGGGCCAGTGCGGCCACTGCGGCGAATGTGGCGACGACCGTTGCCGCGAACCGGGTGATGCCTGCCAAGCGTTGTGAAGCGAGGGTGAGCTGCAGGGGACGGAGGGTGCGGGACATGGCGGAATCTTTGATGCGTTGCCGATGTCTGCACTCTAGAAATTCGTCTCATGAGTGAGAACGAATGGAATCCGGCTTTGAAATGCGGGGACCGCATATGGCGCGGGCTGCGGCAGGCGCTTGGCGACCAACAGGCCTGATCAGTCAGAGAGTAGCTAGACCTCTCGGGATCAGATTCCGTGAGGATGGCGACTGTGGGTGAATGCCCGGCGTCTGGAGCAGTTTTTCGGCCGGCAATTTCCGGCAGGACCCTTCTGAGCCGTTGCGATGGTCCGGAGCAGCCACATTGCCTCCAGCGAAGCGTGAAGCGCCACTAGGCGAGGTTCGCCTTCAGGTAGTTGACGAACGATGTACAGGAAAGCAGGAAGTACCTGGCATCGGACTGATCGATATTCGGCTCCTCAAGCATGGCATGCCGAATCCCGTCATCATCGTTCGTGTAACCGTACAGCTTGGAGAAGCCGTCTTTCAGCGCAGGATGAAGATGGCCCTTCTTCTCCAAGACCTTCAGCGCTTCGCCTAGGGTGGCTTTGGGATTCTCGGAAACGATTCGAGCCATCGCCTCGACGGCGGAGATCGACTCCTTGATGGAGTTTCGGTAGTCGGGCTGCTTGCGATCGGCGAGCAAACCCAAAGCTCTTTCGAGGTGAGTGGCAACCGGCTTGAACCTCGTGTCGGTCAGTGCTTCGGCGAGCATTTGACTTTCTTGCGGATCAGTGATGTCTACAAGCGTTCCATCAATGAACTTGTAGCCAGCTAGCTCCCCCTCGAGCACCCGATTCAGAAAGTCGGCGAGACGAGGTTTCTCTTTGCTGTAGACACGTACCAAGAACTCGAGGAAGTCGTAGACCTCGTTCCACTTACAGCCAAAGTAGTACTTTCGGATCTCATCCAGGATGAGACGACCGCGATTGGTGTAGCCATAACCAGGCCTCGAATCGACTGGCTGCTTGAAATATTGCGCCCAAAGCAGGCGGCTGAAGTTCTCAATCTCCCCGTGGCCACCATGATGCCCGTAGAGGAATCCGTCGGTCGACCAGAACGCGAAGTCGAGCGCGTTCCAGAGCGCGTTGCGGAGTACGTCGTTCATCGAGCCAACTTGCGCCACTTCGGCGATTGGCTTGAGTCCTTTCCGCTGACTGAACGACTTCATGGTTCTGCGACGCCAAACTTGATTTCGGTGGACCGTGAATGATCACCATATCACCGGGCGGCGTAACCAGCGCGGATGTCATCGCTGCAAGTTCCCCCTTTGATGCCGTAGCACCAAGGCCACGTACCCGCAGGCCGAAAGGTCGATCGTCAGCCAGCCACTCGCGCTGTCTCAACGGCTTGGCGAACCAGCGGTGGCGCAAAAGTCTGGATGAAGGCGTAGACATAGTCCCGCAAATAGGCGCTGCGGCGCACGGCGATGCGGGTCATGTTGTCGGCGAACAGGTGGCGGGCGTCGAGGGCTTGCAGGCCGCGGTCGCGCTCGGGGTCGAAGGCGATGGAGGCGACGATGCCGACGCCGAGGCCCAGCTCCACATAGGTCTTGATCACGTCGGCGTCCATGGCCGAGAGGGCGATCTGGGGCTGCAGGCCGGCGGCGGCAAAGGCCTCGTCGATGTGGGAGCGGCCGGTGTAGCCGGGCTCGTAGGTGATGATGGGCTCGCGGGCCAGGGCTTCGAGCGTCAGCGGCTGCTCGGCCAGCGCGTGGCCCTTGGGCACGATGACCACGTGGGTCCAGCGGTAGCAGGGCAGGGCGATGAGGTCAGGGTACTGGGCCAGGGCCTCGGTGGCGATGCCGACGTCGGCCTCACCGCGCAGCAGCCACTGGGCGATCTGCTGCGGGGAGCCTTGGTGCAATTGCAGGCTCACGTCGGGGTGCTGGAGGCGAAAGTCGCGCACGGCCGGGGGCAGCGCGTAGCGGGCCTGGCTGTGGGTGGCGGCCACGCGCAGCAGGCCGCTGCCGGTGGTGGCGAAGTCGTCAGCGGCGTGCTTGAGGTTGTCGGCCTCCAGCAGCAGGCGCTCGATGATGGGCAGCACATGGGCGCCGGGCTCGGTCAGGCCGGTGAGGCGCTTGCCGGCACGCACGAAGAGGTCAATGCCCAGTTCCTCCTCCAACTCGCGGATCTGGCGGCTGACGCCGGGCTGCGAGGTGAAGAGCGCCTGGGCGACCTCAGTGAGGTTGAAGTTGCGGCGCTGGGCCTCGCGGACGGAGCGGAGTTGTTGGAAGTTCATGGGCGCCGGATTGTGGGCAGGCACCCTGGGCTTGTCGTCGATTCAATGGCGATATCGATATGCGCAATTTGCGGGGTAGACGCCCCGCAAATGCGTTGCAGTCAGTAGCCGAACGACCATTCCTGGAAGCTGGCGTTCTCATGCCGCTGCTCGGCCGCCGCCCGCGCGCGGTGCCACTCCACCCAGCGCTGGGCCAGTGGGAAGGGGCCGAAGCCGGACTCGGCATTGATGTGCCCGACCTTGCCCAGGTTGCGGTGGTGCGCGCCCCAGCGCCGCGCCCAGCGCAGTGCGGTGGCGGGGTCCATCCAGGGGTCGTTGGTGCTGGCGATGAGCTGGGTGGTGATGGGCAGGCGGCCTTGCGGCAGCAGCTCGGCCAGGCCAAAGCGGTCGGGGTCAGCCGGGGCCACCAGCAGGGCTTGCTGGATGGTCTCGCCGCCGTGGTCTGCCAGATAGCGGGCCAGGGCCAGAGCGCCAAAGCTGTGGGCCACGGCCAGCCACGGGCCTTCGCCAGCGGACTGGACGGTGCTGTGGATGCGCTCGGCCCAGCGCGCCAGGTCGGGCTGGCTGAAGTCGCGCTGCACCACGCGGCGGGCGTCGCGGTGCTGGCGCTGCAGCCAGCTTTGCCAGTGCGCGGGCCCACTGTCGTTGAGGCCCGGGATGATGAGCAAACGGGGCAGGTGGTAGGCCATGCGCAGCTCCAGTCAGGCGCTCAGAGGGTGGCGATGGAGACTTCAGTCGATTTGACCAGAGCCACCACCTCGCGGCCAGGCGCCAGGGCCAGGTCCTTGACCGAGCGGGTCGTGATGACCGAGGTGATCAGCTGGCCCGAGGGCAGGCGAACATCGACCTCGGAGACGACCGGCCCCTCGATGACTTCGACGACGGTGCCGCGGAATTGGTTGCGAACGTTGACGGCGGTGATGCTCATGGGGGGCTCCTTCCAAAGGCTGTCCACGAGGGGACGATGGAGGGAGTGTGGGCGTCGTCGCCCCGCGCGCCAACGAAGGCTTTGGCAGATGCTTATGCGCTTGCCCAGGGGCTCAAAGGGCGAGCGCGCGGGCCAGTTGCTCGCGCTGCACGCGCTCGCGCAGCAGCAGCTGCTGGGCGCTGATCTCGGCGTCGAGCCGGGCGACTTCGAGCTGCAGCCAGTCGGCACGGCTGAGGGTGCCGGTCTCGTAGCGCAGCGCGGCCTGTCGGGCGGCTTGGGTGGCCTCGCGCAGCCGTGCCACGTTGGCGGCTTGCTGGTCGCGCAGGCGCTGGCCTTCGACGAGCAGGGCCTCGACCTCGACCACGCTGCGCGCCACGGTGTCGCGCAACTGCAGGGCCGCGAGTTCAAGCTCGGTGCGAGCGCTGTCGCGCTGGGCGTCGAGCCGCTGCCAATCGATCAAGGGCACGACCAGGTTGCCGGCCAGCGAGACCAGGGGCTGGGACAGCCAGTCGCTGGCGCGGCTGCCATTGGTGCTGAGGTTGGCGCTGAAGGAGAGCTGCGGGTAGCGCTGGGCCTCGCTGACGCGCAGCCGGGCCAGGGCAGCGTCCACCAGGGCGCGGGCGCGTTGCAGGTCGGGGCGGCGGGCCAGTACGTCGGCGGGTGCGGGCAGGGCCAGGCTGGGCGCGGGTTCAAGCAGCGCGGTGCTCGTGACCTCGGGGCCGGGCAGGGGCTCGTCAAGCAGCAGCGCGAGTTGCTGGCGTTGCAGGCGCGTGTCGGCGTCCAGGTCGGCGAGGCGGACCTCGGCCTGCTGCAGGCTGGCGGCGGCGCGGTCCACCTCGATGGGCAGTAGCTTGCCCTCCTGCACGCGCAGGCGCACGCGCTGCAGCACGTCCTGCGCCAGCTCGCGCTGCCGGGTGGCGAGCGGGCGCTGGGCGGCCAGGGCACGCAGCGTCCAGTAGCGCTCGGCCACTTGCTGGCGCAGCTGGGCGTGGGCGGCGCGCAGGTCGGCCTGTGCGGCCTCGGTCTGCGCGGCGGCGGCATTGCGGCCTTGGGCGAGGCGGTCCCACACGTCCCACTCCCAGCCCACGCCGACCGAGGCGCTGTAGCTGCGGCTCCAGCCTTGCTGGCTGGTCACGGGCACGCCGACGCCGCCGACATCGACCACGCGCGTGCTCGACTGCGGCTCGACGGGCCGCGATGCACTGTGGCTGAGCCCGGCTTGCGGGCTGAAGCGCAGGCCGGCCACGCGCTCCTGGGTCTGCGCCTGGCGCAGCCGCAGCGCGGCGGAGGCGAGGTCGCGGTTGGCGGCGTCAGCGCGGGCCAGCAGCGCGCGCAGCTCGGGGGTCTCCAGGGCATCGAGGGCGGCGGTTGAAGTGACGGGTGCTTGCTGCCAGGCGGCAGGCGCGGTGGGTGATGGGGGCGCTTGCAGCGGCGCTTGTGCGCAGGCTGCGAGCGCCAGCGATACGGCGAGGGCGATGAGGGTTCTTCTTGTCATGGTCACTCCCGGGCCAGCGCGTCAACGGGGCTCAGCGCGGCCGCACGGCGTGCGGGGACGGTGCCGAACACCAGGCCAACGAGGCTGGACACTGCAAACGCGAGCGCCAGCGCGGCGCCGCTCACTTCGACGTGCAACTTGTCTTGGGCCGCATTGAGCGCCACCGCCCCGAGGCCGCTGAGCGCCACACCCACCAGGCCGCCCAGGCAGCACAGCAGCACGGCCTCGACGAGGAACTGCAGCCGCACATCGGCCTGCCGCGCGCCCACCGCCATGCGGATGCCGATCTCGCGGGTGCGTTCGCTGACCGAGACCAGCATGATGTTCATCACCCCCACGCCGCCGACCAGCAGCGAGATGGCCCCCACGCCGGCAAAGAGCAGCGAGAGCGCGCCGGTGACCTGCTGGAAGCTCTGGAACTCCTCCTCGCCGCTCCAGGAGCCGAAGTCCTCGATGCCGTGCAGCGCCCGCAGGCGGTAGACGACCTGCTTGCGCACCTCGGCCGGCGGCAGGCTGAAGTCCATCAGCACGTTGAAGACATCGGCGTCGGGCCGCAGGTCGAGCTTCTTGCTGTAGGCCGTGTGCGGCATGAAGACCTGGCCCAGGCCGTTGCCGAACTGGACCATGCTGCCGGTGTCCTGGGCCACGAGGCCGATCACGGTCACGGGCAGCGCCACGCCCACCGGGGGCGGTGGGCTGCCGGGGATCTGGGCAGCCGCTTGCTGCGGGTCGAGCCCGGGCGCGAGCAACACGGTGCGGCCCACGACCTTCTCGCCCTTCTTGAAGAGGTTGTCGCGGGCTTTCTCGTCGAGCACCACCACGTGGGCGGAGGTGGCGAAGTCGACCGGCGCAAAGGCCCGGCCCTCGACGACCTTGAGCTTGCGCATCTGCAGGCTGTGAGGCTCGGCGCCGAGCACGGCGACCATGCTGTCGCGGCCGGCGTGGCGGGCCGTCATCTGGGTCTCGCGCTCGGAGGTGACGGCGCGCACGCCGGGCAGGGCGCGCAGGGCCTCCAGCTCGGTGGGCCGGAAGGGCTGGGGCGGGACGCCCGGCGGCAGGTTGGGGTTGCCGCGCCAGAAGACGATGCGGCCCGACAGGAAGCCGCCGACGTCCTTTTCGATGCTGGAGCGCGCGGCGGTGGTGAGCGCCATGATGCTGACCACGGCGGCGATGCCGATGCTGATGCCGAGCATGGAGAGCGCCGTGCGCAGGCGGTTGCCCTTGAGGCTTTGCCAGGCAGACATCAAGGCCTCGCGCCACTGGGCGCGCTTGCGAGACCACCAGCCGCCCTGCCCACGCGGGGCGGACTCGTTGCTGGCGGCCTGGTGTGCGTCGGGCGTGCCGCCGTCGCGGACGATGTGGCCATCACGCAGCTCGATCACGCGGCGCGCATGGGCGGCGACGTGGGCGTCGTGCGTGACGAGGATGATGGTGTGGCCAGCCGCGTTCAGCTCCTTGAGCAGGGCCAGCAGCTCCGCGCCAGAGGCCGAGTCGAGCGCGCCAGTGGGCTCGTCGGCCAGGATGATCTGGCCGCCGTTCATCAGCGCGCGGGCGATGGAGACGCGCTGCTGCTGGCCGCCCGAGAGCTCATTCGGCCGGTGGTGCATGCGCTCTTGCAGCCCGAGGCGCGTGAGCAGGCTTTCGGCGCGCTGCTGGCGCTCGGCGTCGGCCAGGCCGGCGTAGACCGAGGGCAGGGCGGCGTTGCCGCGCGCATCCAGGTGCGGCAGCAGGTGGTAGCGCTGGAAGATGAAGCCAAAGCGTTCGCGCCGCAGCTGGGCCAGCTCGTCGGGCCCAAAGGCGCTGACGTCCTGGCCGTCGATCAGGAACTGCCCGCTGCTCGGGTTGTCGAGGCAACCGAGCACGTTCATCAAGGTGCTCTTGCCCGAGCCCGACTGCCCCATGATGGCGACGAACTCGCCCGCCTCGATGGTGAGGCTGACCCCATCAAGCGCACGCACCTCCTGGCCACCGAGCTGGTAGCGGCGTACCAGCTCGCGGACTTCGATGAGCGCAGGCATTACTTGCTCGCTGCTGAGGCGGAAGACGCTGCAGCGGAGGCCGCATCGGCCGCTGACGGCGGCGCGAGCAGCACTTTCTCGCCGGCCTTCAGGCCATCGAGCACCTGCACGCGGGCGCCGTCTTGCAGGCCGGTCTTGATCTGGCGGCGCTTCTGCTCGTTCTTGGCATCGAGCACGGTGATGTCAAAGCGGCCGTCCTCGCCACGCTCGCCCAGGGCCACCATCGGGATGGTGAGGGCCTTGCTGGCCTTGCCGGTCTCGATGCTGACTTGCACGGTCATGTCGGACAGCAGCTTGCGGGCCTTGTTGTCCACCTCGAAGAGCACGTTGTAGAAGACCGCGTTGCCGGCCCGCTCGGGCACGGGCTGGATGACGCGCACCTTGCCCTCGTAGCGCTGGGCCTCGCCTGACAGCGTGATGAAGCGGGCCACCTGGCCGACCTGGATGGATGCGATGTCAGCCTCAGGGACGCGGGCGCGGACGGTGATCTCGTCCATATTGGCCAGGGTCACCATCACCGGCGTGATCTGCACGGCGATCACGGTCTGGCCTTCCTGCACAGGCAGGTTGACGACGGTGCCGTCCATGGGCGCGGTGATGGAGGTGTAAGACAGGCGCAGCTTGCCCTTGGCCAGCTCGGCCTCCAGGCGCTGGGCGGTGGCGGCGGCACCGCGCAACTCGGCCTCCAGCTTGGCGACCTCGGCCTCGGCGCGCTCCAGGTCCACGCCGGTGGTGGCATCGCCGGCCATCAGGCGGCGCTGGCGCGCGAGTTCCTTGCGCAACGTGGCGAGGTCCACATTGCGGCTGTCGATCAGGGCGCGCTGCTGGGCCAGCGTGGCCTCGGCCTGCGCCACGTCGCTACGGGCCAGCTCGGGGTCGAGGCTGACGAGCAGGTCGCCCTGCTTGACCTGCTGGCCCAGCTGGACATGGATCTTCTTGACCTGGCCGCTGACCTGGGCGCCGACGTCCACTTTGAGGCGGGGCTGCAGCACGCCGGCGGCCTGGACGACCTGGGTGATGTCGGCCACCGTGGCCTCGCCGCTGGGTGGCGGTGGTGGCGGCGGTGGCGGGTTGAACTGGCGGTAGCCCGTCCAGCCCGCACCCGCGAGCGCGGCCACCAGGATCAGTTTGGCCCACCAGGGCTTGAGGGCGCGGCGCACCCGTTGCTTGGTCGTCGTTGTCATGCGGCTTCCTGTGTTGCCCGGCAGTATGTCTGCCTGGGGCGGTGCACAGGAGCCTGGAGAGACAGGCGACCGATTGGCGGGGATGAAGCGGGCAGGGCGCCGATGAGCGGCGCGGCGGAGCGGTCAGGCGACGTTGAATGAGTCCCCGCGGTGCGCCGCGCCCGGGTTTGGGATGAGCTGCAAGGCGCAAAGCGGAGCTGTAGCGTGGGCTACAGCGAGCATTTGCAACGCCGCAGATCGCCCAAAGCAGGGATGCGGCGCGCGCGAGGGACTTGTTCAGCGTTGCCTTAGATCCCCGAGCCTGATTCGAACAGACTGACCCGCGCGGCCGAGAGGCGAACGGCCTGGCCGGTTTGCAGGCGAAGCTCGGCCGCCTTCTCGCGGCTGATCTCGGCCTCCAGCGGCTGGCCGTTGGCGCCCAGCAGCTCGACCCGGGCATTGGCGCCAAAGCTCAACACCCGCTCCACCGTGGCGGGCAGGCCGGGGGCGTTGGGGTTGAGGTTGATCTGCAGCTCGTGCGGGCGGATGTAGGCCTCGACCTCGGTGCCTGGGGCGGCGCTGTGGTCGTGCGGCAGGCGGTGCTCACCCAGCAGCACATGGCCGGCGCCGGCCTGGCCGACGAAGCGGTTGACCGCGCCGAGGAAGCCGTAGACGAAGGGCGTGGCGGGCTGCTCGTAGACCTCGTGCGGGGCGCCGACCTGCTCGACCTTGCCGTGGTTCATCACGACCACGCGGTCGGCCACTTCGAGCGCTTCTTCCTGGTCGTGGGTGACGAAGAGGCTGGTGATGTGCAGCTCGTCGTGCAGGCGGCGCAGCCAGCGGCGCAGCTCCTTGCGCACCTTGGCGTCGAGCGCGCCAAAGGGCTCGTCCAGCAGCAGCACGCGGGGCTCCACGGCCAGGGCGCGCGCCAGGGCGATGCGCTGGCGCTGCCCGCCCGAGAGCTGGGGCGGGAAGCGGTCTGCCAACCAGTCGAGCTGCACGAGGCCGAGCAGCTCCATCACGCGCTTCTTGATCTCGGCCTCGCTGGGGCGCTGCTTGCGCGGCTTGACGCGCAGCCCGAAGGCCACGTTGTCGAACACCGTCATGTGGCGGAACAGCGCGTAGTGCTGGAACACGAAGCCCACCTGGCGCTCGCGCACATGGGTCTGCGAGGCGTCCTCGCCATCGAGCAGCACGCGGCCACTGTCGGCCGTTTCCAAGCCGGCAATGATCCGCAGCAGCGTGGTCTTGCCGCAGCCCGAGGGGCCGAGCAGGGCGACGAGTTGCCCCGAGGGGAAGTCGAGGCTGACGTCGCCGAGCGCGGTGAAGCTGCCGAAGGTCTTGCGGATGTTCTGGACTTGGATGCTCATGATGCGTGGGCCCGGTGGGCTTGCCACTCGACGTATTGCTTGATGGCCAAGGTGACCAGCGCCAGCAGGGCCAGCAGCGAGGCCACGGCGAAGGCGGCGGAGAACTGGTACTCGTTGTAGAGGATCTCGACGTGCAGGGGCAGGGTGTTGGTCTGGCCCCGGATGTGGCCCGAGACGACCGACACCGCGCCGAACTCGCCAAAGGCCCGCGCGTTGCAAAGGATGACGCCGTAGAGCAGGCCCCATTTGATGTTGGGCAGGGTGACGTGCCAGAAGGTCTGCCAGCCGCCCGCGCCGAGCACGGTGGCGGCTTCTTCTTCGTCACGGCCCTGGGCTTGCATCAGCGGGATCAGCTCGCGAGCCACAAAGGGCAGGGTGATGAAGGTGGTGGCCAGCACGATGCCGGGCACGGCGAACATGATCTTGATGTCATGCTCGGCCAGCCACGGCCCCAGCCAGCCCTGCGCACCCAGCACCAGCATGAAGGACAGGCCCACCACCACGGGCGAGACCGAGAAGGGCAGGTCGATGAGCGTGAGCAGCAAGCCCTTGCCGCGGAAGTCATGCTTGGTCACGGCCCAGGCGGTGCACACGCCGAAGACCAGGTTCACCGGCACCGAGATGGCCGCTGCGATCAGCGTGAGCTTGAGGGCCGAGAGGGTCTCGGCATCCGCCAGGGCCTCGAAGTAAGTGGCCCAGCCTTTGCGCAGCGCCTCGACAAAGACGGCGGCCAGCGGCAGCAGCAGGAAGAGCGCGAAGAAGCTGAGGCCGATGAGCAGCAGCGTGCGCCGCACCCAGGGGGACTCGCGCGTGGCGGGGTTGCGTTCGAATTTGGAGGTCATTTCCGAGCTTTCCCGTCCATACCACTGCGCCGCGCGTGCCAGGCTTGAAGCGCGTTGATGACGAGCAGGGCCACAAAGCTGAACAGCAGCATCACCACGGCAATGGCGGTGGCGCCAACGTAGTCGTACTGCTCCAGCTTGGCGATGATGAGCAGGGGCGTGATCTCGCTGACCATGGGAATGTTGCCGGCGATGAAGATGACCGAGCCGTACTCGCCCACGGCGCGCGCAAAGGCCAGCGCAAAGCCGGTGAGCAGGGCGGGCATCAGGGTGGGCAGCACCACGTGGCGCACGGCCTGGAAGCGGCTGGCCCCAAGGGCGGAGGCGGCTTCTTCGAGCTCAGTGTCCAGGTCCTCCAGCACGGGCTGAACGGTGCGCACGATGAAGGGCAGGCCGATGAAGATCAGCGCGATCAGCACGCCCAGCGGCGAGAAGGCAAGCTTGATGCCGAAGCGTTCAGCGATGGACCCCACCCAGCCATTCGGGGCGCACAGGGCCGTCAGCGCGATACCCGCCACGGCAGTGGGCAGGGCAAAGGGCAGGTCGATCAGCGCGTCAACGATCTTGCGGCCCGGGAACTCGTAGCGCACCAGGCACCAGGCGATGACGAGACCGAAGACCAGATTGATCAGCGCGGCGATCAGCGAGGCGCCAAATGACAGCTTGTAGGAGGCCAGCAGGCGCGGCGAGGTGGCTGCGCTCCAGAAGGCCTCAAAGCCATGGCTGGCGGACTTGGTGAAGACCGCGATCAGCGGGATCAGCACCAGCACCGACAGATAAAAGAGGGCGAAGCCCA
Organism: Roseateles paludis; assembly: GCF_039872745.1. Lineage (NCBI taxonomy): Bacteria > Pseudomonadati > Pseudomonadota > Betaproteobacteria > Burkholderiales > Sphaerotilaceae > Roseateles > Roseateles paludis. Next base: position 215,733 of record NZ_JBDPZD010000003.1, read on the forward strand.
GCGTCGGGCCAAGACCCGGAAGCACCCGTTTCGAGGACGCCATCTGAATGTTCCGATACCTACTCGTGGAGTTCTGTGGGCCGAGCGCCGGGCCGCCCCAAGCCGGCCCGTGTGTGGCTGCCAGCGGCTCAATGCCGCAGGCAGTCGCATCCCCTTGGGGGATCTCGGTCAGCCTCGCCCGCGTTCAGCGTGGCGAGGCTGGACGAGGGGCGCTACGTTCAGCGCTTGATGCCGGCCATGATCTGGTCGTAGAGCGCGCCGTCGGCAAAGTGCGTCTTGCTCACCTTGGGCCAGCCACCCAGGGTCTGGTCCACGCTGAAGAGCTTGATTGGCGCAAAGCGATGGGCGTGTTTCTTGAGCGCGGCAGCGTCACGCGGGCGGAAGTTGTTGCGCGCGATGATTTCCTGCGCCTCGGGGCTCCAGAGGAAGTCGAGGTAGGCCTTGGCCAGTTGCTGCGAGCCCTTCTTGGCGACGACCTTGTCCACCAGTGCAACGGGCGCGTCGGCCTCGACCGAGGTGGTGGGGTTGATGACCTCGTACTGCCCCTTGCCGAACTCGTTCTCGATCAGCTCGCACTCGGCCTCAAAGGTGACGAGCACGTCACCGATGCCGCGCTGGGTGAAGGTGGTGGTGGCGCCGCGGCCACCGCCGTCGAGCACGGGCACATTGGCCAGCACCTTGGTGACCAGCTCCTTGGCCTGGGCTTCGGTGCCACCCTGGGCGAGCACGCTGCCGTAGATGGCGAGGTAGCCGTAGCGGCCGTTCCCGGTGACCTTGGGGTTGGGCATGATGACCTGCACGCCGGCGCGGCCGAGGTCGCTCCAATCCTTGATGCCCTTGGGGTTGCCCTTGCGCACCAGCATCAGCATGGTGGAGCTGTAGGGCGCGGCGCCGTTGGGGAAGCGGCTGCGCCAGTCTGCGGGCGTGTAGCCGGCCGAAGCGAGCTGGTCGACGTCGGTGGCCTGGTTCATGGTGACCACGTCGGCTTCGAGGCCGCCGATCACGGCGCCGATCTGCTTGGTCGAGCCGCCGTGCGACTGGTTGATCGTGACGGCCTGGCCGGTCTTGGCCTTCCAGGCGGCGGCGAAGGCCGGGTTCAGCTGCTTGTAGAGCTCGCGGGCGATGTCGTAGGAGACATTCAGCAGTGCAGGCGGCTCGCTGGCCCAGGCCGGCACAGCGGAGGCGGCGGCAACCAGGAGGGCCAGGCGGCGGGTGATGCGGAGGGAGGAGCGCATGTCGGGCAGGGCAGCAAGTTTCGCGAGGTGCGAAGCTTGCCTGAGCCTGGCCCAGGACGGAAGGACGAAAACCTTATTTGCTTATGCCTGCGCCAATGCTGGCGCCATCAGGCCATCACGTTGCGATGCTTGAAGAAGGCGTTCACCGTCAGCCGGCCATTGCCGCTGTAGTAGCGCTCGGGGTCCCACTGGATGTTGCCGGAGTGCAGGATGCCGCCGTCGTAGAAGACTGCGCGGTTCCACTTGGCGGGCACGTAGCCGATGCGCTCGAAGTAGCGGTTGGTGTCGGTCATGTAGCCGGCTTCGATGCCGTACTTGGCCGCAAAGGTGGCGCCGTCGAGCGCTGAGGTGTCGAGGCGGAACTGGTGCAACTGCGTGGGCGACATCAGCGACTTGAAGAACACGGTGCCGCCGAGCGCTTCGTCCTGGAACAGGTAGTGCACCAGCGCAGCCATCGAGTGACCGTGCTCGATGCCGGTGTCGTCGCGATGGCAAACGCGTTGGCGCGGCTCGAGCTGCGAGGGGTCGGTGACGACGCGAGAGAAGCGGGCGTACATGCCGACCGGGTGCTTGACGCCGAGCCGCTCGCGGCAGTGTTCCTGGAAGAAGCCGTCGATCTGGGCGGTCAGGTCCTCGGGCAGCAGCAGCTGCGGGCCAGGGTAGGGGTGGCCGGCCTGGAAGTGGAACTGCGGGCTGACCGCTTCGGCCAGGGCCACCAACTCTTCGGGGTTCTCCAGGAAGTTGTCGATCACGAAGACTTTGGCGCCTCCATCGAGGGTCATGGTCTTGATCTTGGCCTTGGCGTTGAATCGCAGGCTCATGCCAGTCACGTTGGCGGCGGCCGCGACATTGGGCTTGGGCATCGAGACCTCCATCGGAGGCTCGGCCTTGCAGTAGGTGTTGATGAAGGCCTGATGCTTGGGCATCTTGACCATCTTGCGGGCCACGTCCTTGCGGACTTCGCTCAGGAAGTCGGCCAGCGCCTCATTGCTCATGTTGCGCGTGATCGGGTGGTGGGCCTTGGGGGTGATGCCCTGGCCCATCATGACCTGCACCCACGAGTTTTCGCCGAAGAGCTCGCCCGGGCGGTTGACCAGGCGGCCGGTCTGGCGGAACTGTTCGATGCGGTGCTGGAGGCTCTTGGGGATCTCCATCTCGCGGCAGTAGTCCCAGAAAGGGCTGTCCGTGCGGTTGGTGACCTTGTAGTGCAGGATGATGAAGTCGCGGATGTCCTCGATGATGTTGCGGGCCTGGAGGTTGTATTCGTCGATGTCGCTCTGGCAGATGCCATTGGCGGGGAAGAGTTCGACGAGGCGCAGCGCACCCTTCTGGATCAGATGGATGCTGGTGGATTCAAGGGGCTCCAGGAAGCCGCTGGACAGGCCGATGGCCACGCAGTTGGCACGCCAGACTTCCTTGCGCTGACCCGGGGTGAATTTGATGAAGCGAGGCTCACGCAGCACTTCGCCTTGGACGTTGGCGAGCAGTGCGGCCTTGGCTTCCTCGGGCGAGATGTGCTTGCTGCTGAAGACGATGCCGTTGCCGACGCGGTGTTGGAGCGGGATGCGCCATTGCCAGCCCCAGGGGTGGGCGATGGAGCGCGTGTAGGGCACGGGCTCGCCGACGGAGGCGGTCTGCACCGCGACGGCGGTGTCGCAGGGCAGCCAGTGACTCCAGTCCTCGTATTCAACGCCCAGGGTGTCGCTAAGCAGCAGGCTGCGGATGCCAGTGCAGTCGACGAAGAGGTCGCCTTCGATCAGCTGGCCTTTCTCCATGGCCAGGCCGGTGATGAAGCCGGTGGTGGGGTCGGTGTGGACCTTGGCGATCTTGCCTTCGATGCGCTGGACGCCGAGGGCCTCGGAGTATTTGCGCAGGTAACGGGCGTAGAGCGTGGCGTCGAAGTGGTAGGCGTAGTTGCAGACGCTGCGCTCTTCGTTGGTCGCAAAGCGGTTGTCCAAGCCTGCGCGCAACTCCAGGCAGTAGTCGCCGTAGTCATGGCCCAAGCCACGCTCCTTGGCCTCCAGCCAGAAGTGCTGGAAGCCGGCCGACCAGTGCGAAGTGCCGGTCTTGCCGAAGGAGTGGAAGTAGTTCTCCTTGACGTCGCGCCAGTTCTCGAAACTGATGCCCAGCTTGAAGGTCGCCTGAGTGGCACGGACGAACTCGGGCTCTTCGATCTCCAGCACGTCGTGCAGGGTCATCAGCAGCGGAATCGTGGCTTCGCCGACCCCGACCGTGCCGATCTCTTCAGATTCAATGAGCTGAATGTCCAGGTGCTGGCCCAGGCACTTTGACAAGACCGCTGCCGTGATCCAACCAGCTGTGCCTCCGCCTGCGATGACCACGCGTTTGACGGGAGTACCGGGTAGCTTGGAGGGCTGAACTGGATGCATGGCGATGAAGTGAAAGGGGCTAACGCTTGAGGCGGTTGAGTAGAACGGATCGCAGGAAACGCGCCTTGTCCTCGGTCAAGGCGCCCAGCACGCCCCGCGCGTGCTCGGGGATGTGCGCTGCGGTTTCGTCATTGGCCTCAAACACGTAGTGGTTGATCAACACACGCCAGGCTTCGCGCTGCGCGGGCGGCAGGTCGCGAATCGTCAGCAGGCACATCATGAGTGCGCTGACCGGTGAGTCCATATAGGCCGGCGTTTGTCTCCACCAAAAGTTGACCAGGGTGTTGATGCGGCCGAGGCTCTCCACACCGTGCCACCACTGGCTGGGGATGAAGATGGCATCGCCGGGCTCCATCTCCGCAATCTGGGCGTGCTTGAGGGCCTCCCGGTAGCGGGGAAAGCGCTCAAAGTCAGGGTTCGCGGCGTCGACGAGGCTGATGGGCTGGCCTGCAGGGGTGTTGTCGATCGGGCCGATGTAGAGGTTGCCGACTTGATCTGGCGGCAAGAGCGTGAAGCGGCGCTGCCCCGAGACGACACAAGCGACGTTGTCAGGCAGGTCGTAGTGAATGGCAACACGGGCCCGAGTGCTGAGCCACAGGCTGGCGATCGGATCGTGCGGCTGCAGACAGTGCAGATCGTTCTGGGCGCGCAGAGCCGGGAAGCAGCGCTGCAGGTCCGTCGAGCCCAGGTAGAGGCAAGGCGGCTGGGGGTTGTCCAGGTGGGACAGCAGTTCGTCCAGCAGGGCGCCGAAGCTGCAGTCCAGCTGATGGAAGTTGAAGCCCGAGAAGTCGGGGTTGTAGAAGAAGCGTCCGCCCGCCTCGGGGGGCGCGCGCCACAAGCTGAGCTTGGTTTCGGCGCCGAACTGGCGCAGGTAATCGCAGTACGCCTGTTCGGAGACGAGCGCAGCCTGGACCATGGGCCAGTCTTTGACCAGCCCACGCATCAGAATGGGCTGTGTGGACTGCAGGACATCGACCGGCAGCGCGTCTGCGCTGAGGCCTTTGCGTTCAAGCATGGTTGGGGTACTCGCGAGCCAGCTTCCAGCGGATCAGCTTGCTGAGGTTGGACAGTGAGGCGATGGACATATAGATGTTCTGCAGGTGTCCCGCCTCGTGCAGCAGGCCGACCGTCTCGCCACTGAGCGCTGCAAGCTTCTCTTCATTGATCATGTAGTAGCCCAGCAGCTGGCTGTGTGCGCCGTCGGGCCGCTCGACATCCAGCACAAAGGACTCCAGCAGGTCATTGGCCTGCAGGGTCTGGATGAAGTCGGGAACCTGCTGCAAGCCTTCATGCAACGCCGACAAGATCGAGTTGATCTCTTCGATGTAGTCGGTGGTGCCGCCGTGCGGGAGGAAGACGGCCTCGCCGTCCGGCCCCTGGCTGATGCGCTTGCTTTCCATCTCGACCATGATGCGCATCTCGTCGCCCTGGACACCGATGGAGAAGGGCTGCCGCTGCATCGCCAGCGGGATGTATTCGGCATCCCATCCCGAGTCGTTCAGGAAGAGGTTCTCGCCGGATTCGAGGCCGAACAGGACGACAGGGATGAAGGCACCCTTTTCATCCTGCTGGAAGATGATGGGGTAGTCGGCCTGCAGGCGCCGGAACTCTTGGAGCGTGACGGGCGCGGACATCCTGTCGTCGCCCCATTGCGCGCCCCGACGGGTGATGATGCGCAGGTCCTTGTGGGTGATGTTGTTGAGTAGTTCGATCATGGCGATTGGGGGTCGATGCTCACGCCTTGGACATGCCGTTTGCGCGAATGTGGTTGATGAGGTCGCGGTGCCGAGGCATGCCGCCCAGCATGCGTCGGGTGACGGTGGCCGCTTGCTGGAGATAGCCCTGCGCGGCTGCGAGCCGATCGGGGCGCGCGAGCAGCGGCTCGGGGTGGAAGCCCATGCCGTACAGCACGTATTGGTAGCTGGCGGCGGGGAAGACTTCTTCAATGCGGTCGAAGTCGAGTCGACTGGGCGCGCGGTGGCGCCACAGCTGCAGCAACTCCCGCAGGCGCTCGGGCTGGGTGCGCTCCAGCCGGTGATCGCGCCAGTAGTCGGAGTCGTTCCGCTGGCTGAGCACATAGTGCAGCTTCAGGAACTCGATGATGCGGGCCCAGCGGTAGCTGAAGGTGGCGTTGAAGCGCCGGGCCACGATGTCCATATCGGCCCGCGTGGCTGGCAATTCGTCGCGGATGGCGGCGGCTGACAGTTCAACCATGGCCAGTGCCGAGGCCTCAAGAGGCTCGATGAACCCGGAGGCCAGGCCCACGGCCACGCAGTTGCGGTGCCAGAACTGCTCCCGGTAGCCGGGCTCGAAGCGGATCAGGCGCGGTGTCGGGATCTCGCCGCTGACGCCGGTGGCAGCCAGGTGCGCGCGCAGACGAGCTTCAGCGGTCTCGGCGCTGGTGTGGCCGCTGGAGAAGACCATGCCGACGCCGCGTCGCGTGGGCAGGCCGATGTCCCAGGTCCAGCCTTCAGAGTGTGCCGTCGAGATGGTGGCAGAGGCCAGCGGGGCCTCCTGTGTGCCGTAGGGCACCTGCACGGCCAAGGCAGAGTCGTTGAAGAGCACGTCACGCTGGCTCAGGAAACCAACACCAAAGTGCTTGCCGATCAGGCGTGAGTGCAGTCCGGAACAGTCGATGAACAGGTCACCCGCAATGGCGCCGTGCATCTTGGTCAGCAGCGCTGCGATGTCACCGTTCTCCGCCGACTGGACCTCGATCACATCGTCGGCCACATGGCGAACACCGAGCTTGTCGATGGCATGCTGGCGCAGCAGCAGGCCGAGCTTGACGGCATCGAAGTGGTAGCCGTAGTTGGTGGCACCCGCAAACTCGGGTGACGACACCTGCTTGGGCGCCAGTGCTGCATCGCACAGATGCGGCTGTGGTCCCACGCATTCGGCGAAGGGTTGCTGGCGCTGTGTCGCCTGCCAGGCGCCTACAAGGTCAGCCTCGCCATAGCCCAGGGGGACGGTGAAGGGGTGGTAGTAGCGGTCTGCCTGACTGCCGTTGGTCCAGCCGTCGAAGCGCGAACCCTGCTTGAAGGCTGCATCGCATTGCTGCACCAGGTCGGTCTCGGTCAAGCCCAGCTTGGCCAAGGTCGCACGCATGGTGGGCCAAGTGCCTTCACCAACGCCAATGGCCGGCAGGTCGGGCGACTCGATGAGGGTGATGCGCCTGGCATCTGGGCCTGAGCCGGCCCATTCAGCGGCGAGGGTCGCAGCGGTGATCCAGCCTGCGGACCCGCCTCCCAACACCACGATGTGCTGCACCGATGAACTCACTTGCGATCAATCCGAGGTTCGGTGCGAGCGCTCATCGTGGCTGCATCGCACCTTGAAAACTTTTGGCCGCTCCAAAAGCAAAACCGGCCACGAGGGCCGATTTTGCTGGAGAGACGCGATGTAACTCGGTACCTGACGCCCCACACCTTCGCGGGCGTGGGGCCAGGTACACAGGGGCTAACGCTTAGAAGCGGTAGCGAGCGCCAACCATGAAGCGGCGTCCGGTCTGGTAGACACCCTCCACCTGTTCTTCCGTACGGGCGAACTGGCGGATATAGCCATCGTTCAAGTTGATCAGGTCGGCCTGCAAAGTCAGGTTCTTGCCGATCTTGTAGCCGATGCCCACATCCAGTTGACCGTAGGCTGCAGTGAACACCGGGTTGTTACCTGCACCGTCCGTCGAACGGGCCAGGAACTTGCCCCGCCAGTTGTAGGCGGCGCGGACTGACCAGGCACTGTCTTCATAGAAGCCCACCAGGTTGGCCGAATTGCCTACGCCGACCAGCGGCGCTTGCTCGCCCGTTTCATCAAGCTTGAATTTCAGGCCGGTCTTCACGATGGTCAAGTTACCCGACACACCAAAGCCGCTGTTGCCGAACAGATGCTGAGCGTTCAACTCCAGACCCCGGATGTTGTCACCCTTGATGTTGGTGGGGGTCGAGATGTTGAAGTTCAGGAGTGGATCGCCCGGCTGGGCTTCGATGCGGCCGGAGATCTCGCCTGACGCATTCGTGGTGCCAACGATCACGCCCGGCTGGCCCTTCAGGTTGGTGAAGATCCAGTTGCGGATGCACAGCGGCTGGGCATTCGCACCGCACGCGGCCTCGCCTTGCTTCGCGTAAGCACCGGCTCTCGGGTTGTTGATGCCCGGGAAAGTGCGCACGACGACAGTGTTGCCGATGAAGTTGGTGACCTTCTTGTAGAAGAGGCCAGCAGCCACATAGCTCGACTTGGCGTAATAGTATTCCAGCGAGGCATCAAGGTTCTTCGACAGCAGCGGCTTCAGATTCGGGTTGCCCGTGTTGCCGTTACCGCCGCCAGCGTTAGCGTTGTCGCCGACGGTGACGCCGCCAACCAGCACGCCGAAGTTCGGGCGACCAATGTTGTGGCCGTAGCTGGCGCGCAGCTTCAGGTTGGATGCCAGATCCACATCGTAGTCAATGTTGGGCAGCCAGAACTTGTACGAACCCTGAGCGGAGCCAAAGGCTGGTTCACCGGCCGTCAAGTTCACTTCGTTCTGGGCAATCCAGGCAGCTGCGACACGCGGCACCACCTGCGAGGCCGAATCGATCTTGGTCGATTCGTAACGCAGGCCGACCGAGATGTTGGAAGGCAGTTCCGTGTCGAAGGCGTGATCCCACTGACCATAGGCAGAGGTCGACTTCTCCGTGGTACGGAAGTCTTGGCCTCGCGTGTAGTCAGGGCTAGCGGCAAAGTATGCCTCGGCCTGTGCGCGGGTGTAGGGTGCACTGCCGCCAACACCGCTGGTCATCAGGACCTTGATCGCCTGCTCTCGTGCCTCGTTGAAGTCAACGTACCAGAAGGTCGGGTGGAGACGGCTGTCGTTGTGGCCATCGACTTGCGAGAACATGCCACCCAGACTGGTGCTGTTGACTTTCACGGTCGACGCAGCGTCGCCCTGTACGCCAAGCCCACCCCAGTCGGCGTTCGTGTGGTTATAGCCGCCACGACGGTCCTTCATCTTGGTGAAGCCGAGGCCGGCAATCAGCTTGTCTTCAGCGCTCAGCTTGTAGGTCGCCTTGGTCTGCCATTGGTCGACCGATTGGTCAGCCAGTTGGTTATCAAACTGCGATCCGGTGAACTGCATGCGCTCCTTCTGGAACTTGGTCGTGCCCAAGTTAAGGATCGGCAGCTTCTTATCGTAATAGGCGGTGGTGGTGCCCATTGTGAACATCGCCAGGTCGATCTGCGCCCAGGAGCCATAAGGGCTGTCCGGGTCGGTCTTGGAGGTCGAGTGGTGTACGTCGAGATCCACCTTCAGATCATTGTTGACCTTCCATTCGGTGTTGAAGCCTGTCGAACTGTTGGCCGACTTCTGTGCGTACACGCCAGAGTTGAACGCGAGGTCGTGGTCGTTATTCGGGAAGAGCGCTGTCTGGATCAGCGGCGATTGGACTGGGCCACCGTTCTGAGTGAAGGTCATCGGACCGAATGAGTAATTCATCCAGGCCGAGATTTCCGCTTCTTTGGCCCTGAAGGTGCTGTTCGCAACCGTGTGGTCGAGCGTGAACTTCAGGTCCTTGGTCGGAGCGAACTGCAACACCGCCTGACCGTTGATGCGTTCACGCGAGTAGCCCGTCGTGTCATAGCGCATCTCGACGGACGTCGAATAAAGGCCGCTGGTAGGGCGATTGGTGATCGGATCGGCACCAGTAGCAGGCTTGGGAGGGATTGCGCCCCAGTCGCTGTTGTTGTTGGCGGCAAACGTGCGCCACCCATTGGCCGTCAGGGCACGATTTGAGCCCGAATTGCGCTTGGAGTAGCTGGCGCTCAAGGCGATGCCGATGGTGCGGTCGGCAAACGTATCGCTGTAGATGCCTGAAATTTCAGGAGTTACCTTGCTATGACGCAAGCCTTCTACAACGCGGCTGTTGGAAACGTCGTAGTTGGCCTTCACGCCGATGCTGGCCACACGCTCCTTGGAGTCCAGCGGGCGAGCAGTCTTGACGTTGATGGTGGCGCCGATACCGCCGGCAGGTGTCGAAGCGCGAGCAGTCTTGTAGACCTCGAGGGCCGAGACCGCGTCTGAAGACAGGGTCGCGAAGTCAAACGCGCGGGAGCCGCTAGCACCGCCGAACGATGTCGGCATCTGCCGGCCATTGAGCAGCACCATGTTGAAGTCAGGGCCGACACCGCGGACAGTGACGCGCTGGCCTTCGCCGTTGTTGGTGCGGTCGATAGCCACACCGGCGATGCGCTGCATCGATTCGGCGAGGTTGGTGTCAGGGAACTTGCCGATGTCTTCAGAGACGATACCGTCCACCAGACCGGTGGCGGTGCGCTTCAGGTTCAGTGTGGTGTCCAAAGACTTCCGGATACCCGTGACGACCACGGTGTCCAGAGCCTGGTTGGCTTCTTGAGCTTGGGCTGACGTGACAGCGCACAGGGCAACCGTCAGGTGGCAGGCGACGGCGACAGGCTTGAAGCGGCGTTGGCTCGCGTTCAGCCGTTGAAACTTCTCAGAACTCATATGTCTCCTCTAGGTGGTAACCAGGCCAGGGGCCTGGGATGGGATCGCTGACGGGGGGCAGCCAGCGACTTGGCTGCGTGTGGCGCGCTATCGCTGAGGATCGCGCCAACCAGCGGGCACGATGGCTTGTCATGACCCAGTGGCTCGCAGCGGCGGCAAATCTAGAGGATCGATTTCGGTCGCAGCTTGGGATTTGTCCCCGCAAACGGCTTAAATGTAGTAGCGCTGTCTTAGTGAAAATACCTATTAATCATATTTTCAAAAGGGGACTGACTCGAAAATTTGTTCTTAGTTATCGCTATCCCAAGGATAGCGCTGTCAGTCTATGGTTCTCTGCGTACGGACATTTGAAAAGGCAGATGATTTTTCGGAGCCAACTGCTCCCCAAGCATCCTCGAAGGGCATTGGGACTGTCGGGTGGCTGTCGCCACAAGGGGTCGATCTTGGTGTGGAGTTCGAGCGAGGCAAAAAAAATCGACCCCGGAGGGTCGATGCTTTGAGGTTGGCTCACCCGGTGGGCAGCCCGGCGAGATGCTGGGCTGCCGCCCCGGTAGGGGCTCAACGAGGATCAGAAGCGATAGCGCGCGCCGATCAGGTAACGGCGGCCAGTCTGGATGACCGACTGCAGCTGTTCGACGGTACGGCCGTGTTGGCGGATGTAGCCGTCGTTCAGGTTGATCAAATCAGCCTGCAGCGTCAGGTTCTTGCCGATCTTGTAGCCGACAGACACGTCGACCTGACCATAGGCTTCCGTGTAGACGGGGTTGCTGCCGCCGCCATCCACAGAATTCGCCAGGAATTCGCCACGCCAGTTGTAAGCAGCGCGAACCGACCAGGTGCTGTCTTCATAGAAGCCCACCAGGTTGGCCGAGTTGCTCACGCCAGGCAGCGGTGCTTGGCTGGTCACGCTGTCGTTGCGGAACTTCAGGCCAGTGCGGACAAAGGTGTAGTTACCTTGGACGCCGAAGCCGCTGTTGCCGAACATGTGCTGCGCATTCAGCTCCAGGCCCTTGATATTGTCGCCACCTTCGTTCGAGGGTGTCGTGACCTGGAAGGTCAGCGCCGGGTCGCCGGGCAGGCCAGCGATCGTGCCCAGGATTTCGCCTGTGCCGTTCACGCCGGTCTGGTTGACGCCAGCTTGGCCCTTGAAGTTGTTGAAGATGTAGTTACGGATGCAAAGCGGCTGGGTGTTGCCGCCGCAGGCTGCCAGGCCGGCCTTGTAGTAGGCGCCGCCGATCGGGGTGGTGAGCCCGGCGAACGGCGTCATGGTGACTGAGCGCGTACCGAAGAAGTCGGTCACCTTCTTGTAGAAGGCGCCAGCTGCGACGTAGCTCGACTTGGCGTAGTAGTACTCAAGCGAAGCGTCCAGGTTCTTGGAGAGCAGTGGCTTGAGGGCCGGATTGCCCGTGGAACCAGAGCCGCCGCCTGCGTTGGCGTTGCCACCCGTGTCCACGCCGCCAACCAGCAGGTTGAAGCCAGGACGGCCGATGTTGTGGCCATAGCTGGCACGCAACTTCAGGTTCGGGGCCAGATCGGTATCCCAGTCGATGCTAGGCAGCACGTAGGAGTACTTACCGTCTGAGCTACCGAACGTCGGGCTGCCTGCTGCGAGCGCAATTTCGTTCTGCGAGCCCCAGGAACTGGAGACGCGCGGCACGACCTGCGACGAAGCCGACACCTTGGTGGACTCATAGCGAAGGCCCAGCGACACGTTCATTGGCAGCTCGGTGTCGAAGGCGTGATCCCACTGGACGTAAGCTGCCTGTGACTTTTCGTTGGTCCGCCAGTCGTTGCCGCGCGTGAAGTCTGGGTCCGTCAGGAAGTAGGCTTCGGCTTCAGCTTGGCTGTAGACCTTGCCGTTGTGGCCGGTGGTCGTCAGGACCTTGATGGACTGGTTGCGGAAGCTGTCGAAATCAGCGAACCAGAAAGTCGGGTGCAGACGCGAGTCCGAGGAGCCGGGGATCTGGCTGAAGAGGCCGCCGAGGCTCGTCGAGTTGACGGTCACGTTGGCGTACTGGCCTTGCGAGCCCACACCACCCCAGTCGTCGTGCTGGTTGTTGCGGCTGGCGCGACGGTCCTTCGTCTTGGTGAAGCCCAGGCCGGCGAGCAGCTTATTCTCAGCGTCGAACTTGTAGGTGGCTTTAGCCTGCCATTGATCAACAGTTTGCTCAGACAGGTTGTTCACGAACTGCGAACCGGTCAGTTGCAGGCGAGAAGCTTCGAACTTGGTGGTGCCCAGGTTGAAGATCGGCAGTTTCTGGTCGTAGTAAGCGACAGCCGTGCCTTGCGAGAACATGCCCAAGTCCATCAGGCCATAGGAGCCATAGGGGCTGTCAGGCGAGGTCTTGGCGGTGGAGTGGTGGACGTCCAGATCAACCTTGAGGTCGTTGCTGACCTTCCACTCGGTGTTGAAGCCGGTCGAGCCGTTCTTCGACTTTTGAGCGTAGATGATGGAGTTCAGCGACAGGTCGTGGTCGTTGTTCGGGAACAGCGCGGTCTGGACCAGAGGCGAGGCGACCGGGCCGCCGGTGGTGAAGGTCGTCGGGCCGAACGAGAAGTTGAACCAACTCGACATCTCGGCTTCTTTGGCCTTGAACGTGTTGTTCGACATCGTGTAATCGACGGTGAACTTCAGGTCCTTGCTCGGCGCGAATTGCAGAACAGCTTGGCCGTTCAGGCGCTCACGCTGCAGGCCAGTCGTCACATAGCGCATATCGACCGAGGTCGAGTACAGGCCGGTGGGACGATTCGTGATCGGGTCCGTGCCCGTAGCAGGCTTGGCCGGCACGGCACCCCAATCGGTGGAGTTGGCCGCGAAGGTGCGCCAGCCGTTCTGGGTGTAGGCCTTGTTGGAGCCGGAGTCGCGCTTCGAATAGCTTGCGCTCAGGGAGATGCCGATGGTGCGATCGGCGAAGCTGTCGCTGTAAATGCCAGAGACTTCCGGCGTCGCGCTGCTGCCCTTGAACTGGTCCGGCACGCGGCTGTTGGAGCCGTCGTAGTTCGCCTTCAAACCGATGCTGGCCACGCGCTCCTTCGAGTCGAGCGGACGAGCAGTCTTGATGTTGATGGTTGCGCCGATGCCCCCAGTGGGCGACGAAGAGCGAGCCGTCTTGTAGACCTCGAGAGCCGACACGGCATCCGAAGCCAAATTGGCAAAGTCAAAGGCACGAGTACCGTTGGCGCCACCGTTGCCTTGGCTGATCATTGCGGAGGGCATCTGGCGGCCGTTCAGCAGCACCAGGTTGAAGGCGGGGCCAACACCGCGAACGGTGACCTGCTGACCTTCGCCCGAAGCGTTGCGGTCGATCGACACGCCAGCGATGCGCTGCATCGATTCGGCGAGGTTGGTGTCAGGGAACTTGCCGATGTCTTCAGAGACGATGCCGTCGACCAAGCCAGTCGCAGTGCGCTTCAGGTTCAGCGTGGTGTCCAGAGACTTCCGGATACCCGTGACGACCACGGTGTCGAGCGACTGCGTGTTGTCCTGAGCTTGTGCCGAAGAGACGGCACACAGAGCGGCCGTCAGGTGGCAGGCAACAGCGACAGGCTTGAAGCGGCGCTGACTCGCGTTCAAACGTTGAAACTTCTCAGAACTCATATGTCTCCTCGGGGTGGAATGCAGGCCTGATGGCCTGAGTGAAAAGCGCTGCCGGGGGGCGGTCAGCGACAGATACGCAAAGGGTGCCCCAACCCGAATATCGGCATGGCAAAACCGATATGCGAGCGAGGGCCTTTGGCATACATGGAACGTGAATCTAGTGAAAGGCGTGATCTGAGACTTTCGGGTTTGTACCAATCAAAACCAGAAATTGGCAGCGCTGTCTAGCGGGAATCGATAAATTGTTAGCACTTTGAGAGTGACAAATAGATGCTCTTCCCTGGTGGATAGCGCTATCCATATGGGCAGCGTTGTCATATTGGTTTGAGTATCAAATCAATTGAGATGTGGCCCAGATCCGTTGGTTAAGCGCCACGGCATGCCAAGCCCCACTGGCTTGGTAGCCCAAGAGGCGCTACGCGATCTGGCGGGCCAAAGGACACCGGACCCAGTCAGGCGTAAAAAGCAAAATCGGCCCCGAAGGGCCGATGGCAGAGGGATCGCTAACCTCCCGCTGGCGTTCAGGGTGAGCGCCAGCTTGGAGGGCGATAGGCGGGATCGTCAGAAGCGGTAGCGCGCCCCGATCAGGAAGCGGCGACCGGTCTGGATGACCGACTGCAGCTGCTCGGGTGTGCGGCCGTGTTGACGGATGTAGCCATCGTTCAGGTTGATGAGGTCAGCCTGGATGGTCAGATCCTTGCCGATCTTGTAGCCCACCGACACGTCCACCTGGCCATAGGGCTCGGTGTAGACCGGGTTGCTACCGCCGCCGTCACCCGAGGCGGCCAGGAACTGACCGCGCCAGTTGTAGGCGGCGCGAACGGACCAGGTGCTGTCCTCGTAGAAGCCGACCAAGTTGGCCGAGTTGCTCACGCCGAGCAACGGCGCTTGAGGGCCGGTACTGGTGTTGTCGAACTTGAGGCCTGTCTTCACGTAGGTGTAGTTGCCCGACACCCCAAAGCCGCTGTTGCCGAACATGTGCTGCGCATTCAGCTCCAGGCCCTTGATGTTGTCACCGGCTTGGTTGGTGGGTGTGGTCACCTGAAACACCAAGGCCGGGTCACCGGCGAGGCCGGAGATCGTGCCCTGCTTTTCACCCGTCGCGTTCGTGCCGGTGTAGTTCACGCCCGGCTGGTTCGCAAAGTTGGTGAAGATGTAGTTCCGGATGCACAGCGGTTGGGTATTGCCATTGCAAGCTGCCAAAGCCGTCTTGTAGTAGCCGCCACCGATCGGCGTCGTCAGGCCTGGGAAGGTCATGTTGACGATCTGCGTCCCGATGAAGTTGCTGACCTTCTTGTAGAAGAGGCCGGCAGCCACATAGCTCGACTTGGTGTAGTAGTACTCCAGCGAGAAATCGAGGTTCTTGGACAGCAGTGGCTTCAGGGCGGGGTTGCCGGTGGAGCCGGAGCCGCCGCCGGCATTGGCGTTGCCATTGAGGCTCACGCCACCGAGCAAGGTGTCGAAGCCTGGGCGCCCCAAGTTCTCACCAAAGCTGGCCCGCAACTTCAGGTTCGGCGCGATGTCGGCATCAAAGTCGATGTTGGGCAGCACATAGGAGTACTTGCCCTGACCGGAGCCGAAGGTCGCCGTGCCGGCAGCCAGCGCGATTTCGTTGGACGAGCCCCAGGAGCTCGACACGCGCGGCACCACTTGTGATTGCGCATTCACCTTGGTCGACTCGTAGCGCAGCCCGACCGACACGTTCATCGGGATTTCGGTGTCAAAGGCGTGATCCCACTGCGCATAGGCGGCGGTGGACTTCTCGACCGTGCGCCAATCGTTGCCCGCCGAGAAATCGGTCGTCTGGAAGTACGCCTCGGCTTGCGCCTGGCTCATCGGCGTGAAGCCGTTGGTCGGCGTGCCCTTGGCCATTGCGACCTTGATCGCCTGCGCGCGCAGGTTGTCGAAGTCGGCGTAGTAGAAGCTGGAGTAGAGCCGCGAATCCGCATGGCCAGGGATCTGGCTGTAGAGGCCGCCAAGGCTGGTGGATTTCACCGAGACATTGGTGTAGTCGCCTTGCAAGCCGACGCCGCTCCAGTCATCGTGCTGGTGGTTGCGGTTGGCTCGGCGGTCATTCACCTTGGTGAAGCCCAGGCCGGCCAGCAGCTTGTTCTCCGAGTCAAGCTTGTAGGTGGCCTTGGCTTGCCATTGGTCCACGGCCTGGTTCGAGTAGTTGTTGGTGAACTGCGAACCCGTCAACTGCAGGCGAGACGACATGAATTGCGTGGTCGGCAGCGCCAGGATAGGCAGCTTCTGGTCGTAGTAAGCAATCGCCTGCCCCTGAGAGAACATGCCCAAGTCCATCACGGAGTAGGTGCCGTAGGGGCTGTCCGGCGCCGTGCGAGCGGTGGAGTGGTGGCCATCCAGTTCGAACTTCAGCGCATCGCTGTACTTCCATTCCAGGTTGATGCCGGTGGAGCCGTTCTTGGCCTTCTGCGCGTACTTGCCGGTGTTGACGGCCAGGTCGTGGTCGTTGTTCGGGTACTCGGCGGTCTGGACCAGCGGCGAGGCGACCGGCCCCCCTGTGGTGAAGGTCGTGGGGCCGAACGAGAAGTTGAACCAGCTCGACATCTCGGCCTCTTTGGCCTTGACCGTGTTGGTGGACGCGGTGTGGTCGAGCGTGAACTTCACGTCCTTGGACGGCGCGAACTGCAGAACGGCCTGCGAGTTCAGGCGCTCACGCTGCAGACCCGTGGTGACGTAGCGCAGGTCCACCGACGTCGAGTACAGACCCTTGGGACGATTGGTGATCAGGTTGGCCGGGCTGTTCGGCACGGCACCCCAGTCGCCGTTCTCGGCCGACTGGGTGGCGGCGTTGAAAGTCCGCCAGCCGTTCTGCGTGTAGGCCTTGTTCGACCCCGAATCGCGCTTGGAGTAGCTGGCGCTGAGGGCGATGCCGATGGTGCGGTCTGCAAACGTGTCGCTGTAGATGCCCGATATCTCGGGAGTGGCGCTGCTGCCCTTGAACTCGGCCGGCAGCCGGTTGTTGGAGGCGTCGTAGTTGGCCTTCACACCGATGCTGGCCACACGCTCTTTGCTGTCAAGCGGACGCGCCGTCTTGACGTTGATCGTCGCGCCGATACCGCCCGTGGGCGACGAAGCGCGCGAAGTCTTGAACACCTCCAGGGCCGAGACGGCGTCAGCGGCCAGGTTGGCGAAGTCGAAGGCACGCGAGCCGCTGGCACCGGCGTTCAACTGGTTGATCGGGGCGACCGGCATCTGCCGGCCATTGAGCAGTACCAGGTTGAAGTCAGGGCCGACGCCCCGCACCGTGACGCGATTGCCTTCGCCGGAGGCATTGCGGTCGATCGACACGCCGGCAATGCGCTGCATCGACTCGGCGAGGTTGGTGTCAGGGAACTTGCCGATGTCCTCGGCCACGATGCCATCGACCAGACCAGTAGCAGTCCGCTTCAGGTTCAACGTGGTGTCCAGGGACTTGCGGATGCCGGTCACGACGACGGTGTCGAGCGACTGTGTCGCGTCCTGCGCCTGGGCGGCCAGGGCGCTGCACAGCGCGACTGACGCCAAGGCGACAGGCTTGATGCGGCCGACGGCGTGCCGCGGGGTTCTTTCCAGTTTCATGCGTCTCCTCTCAAAGGGTGTTACGGGTGGAAACCCGAGTTGGTCTTGCCGCCATCGGCGGCAAGGCGAGATGCATGCGAGCAGCGCCTGAAATGCACGCTGCCCCTTTGGTTCTGGCATAGCTCCAGAGCCAAAATGCATACATCCGGAGCCAATCTAGAGGAAGGTCTTAGGGCCTTGATCGGTGTTTCCACCGGCAAAACAACGAATTGAGGGTAGCGCTATCCAAGTGGAAACCCTTGGTAATCGCTGTCGTCTCCGTGAGACATATCTCAAACGATCTTGCTGGCGCAAAAGTGATCTGGATAGCGTTATCCGTAGAAATTTGCGCAACCGTACTAAACAGCGCGTCCCGCAGCTGTTTTGATCCGCCTGGCTCGACGTCGCAGCAATTGCGGCATACCTCGGCCCAAAACAAAAGCGGGCTTGACGTCGTCAAGCCCGCTTTGGGTGTTTGGTGGAGACGAGGAGGATCGAACTCCCGACCTTCGCATTGCGAACGCGACGCTCTCCCAGCTGAGCTACGTCCCCATGGGGCGGGGAGTATAGCCACGGCCTGCGCTGCTATCGTCGCGGCATGGCAGTGAAAGCAAGCGTGGCGTGGCTCGAAGCCCAGTACAACAACCGTGTTCGGGTCACTGACAGCGCGCAGATCCTGCAGCGCTGGGCCGCTGCCTCGGCATTGGTGCGGGAGCGGTCCTCGTGCGTGCTGGATGTGGCCTACGGCCCGGGGCCGCGACAGCGCTTGGACGTGTTCATGCCCACTGCTGGTGGTGGCGATGGCCGGGAGGGCCCGGCGGCCGCCAAGGCACCGGTCCTGGTGGTCATCCCCGGTGGCTACTGGCGGGCGCTGAGCAAGGCCGACTACTCGTTCATGGCGGCGAGCTTTGTCGATGCCGGCGCCTTGGTGGTCATACCCAGCTATGACCTGTGTCCCGCCGTCAGCATCGAGCGCATTGCGCTGCAGATGACCGAGGCCTTGGCCTGGCTGTGGCGCCACGTGGCGGACTACGGGGGCGATCCGCACCGCATCACGCTGCTCGGTCATTCGGCCGGTGGCCATTTGGCCGCCATGCTGAGTTGCTGCGACTGGAAGTTGGTGGGGCGCGACCTGCCTCGGCAGTTGGTGCGGGCGGCGGTGTCGGTGTCTGGGCTGCACGAGCTGGAGCCGCTGCGAAAGCTGCCCTTCCTCCAGAACGACCTGCGGCTGTCGGCCGCGTCAGCCAGGCGTTTGAGCCCCGCCTGCTTCGATGCGCCACCCTCACCCCAGGTGCTGTGGGCCGTGTGTGGCGCGGACGAGAGCGAAGAGTACCGCCGCCAGAACCGGCTGATCCAGCGCGCCTGGGGCCGCCGTGCCGTGCCGGTGTGCGAAGAGCTGCCGGGCTGCAACCACTTCACGGTGATGCATGAGCTGGCCAACCCGCAGGTGGCGTTGCATCAGCGTTTGCTGCGGCTGATGGGCCTGCGCTGGGTGGATGCGCTGCCCTGAGCGGCGCGCACTGCCGCCCTAGACGTGTCCCGCCAGGAAGTACTTGATCACGCCTTTGGCCGCAAAGCCCACGAGGCCGAAGCCCAGCCCCAGCAGCAGGATGAAGGTGCCAAAGCGCCCGGCTTTGGACTCACGCGCCAGCTGCAAGATGATGAAGACCATGTACAGCATGAAGGCGCCGACCCCGAAGGTCAGGCCAAACTGCGCGATCTCGGCTTCGGTATAGCCCCACATGGTCAGTCGCTGCGGTGGCGAACGAGGTCGCGGTAGGCGTGCCAGCTGGCGTGTCCGAGCCAGGGGACGATCACGATCAGGCCGAGCAGCGCCGTCGCCAGCCCCAGCGTGGTCAGGCCCATCAGCAAGGCGGCCCACAAGGCCATGGGGGCTGGGTGCTCCAGCACCACGCGCCAACTGGTCAGCACCGCGCCGTAGACGCCGAGCCGGTCGGCCGGCTGGTCGAGCAAGGCTGGAATGGCCACCACGCTGGACGCGAACACCGGCGCCGCCAGCAGCGCGCCGAGGCCGAGCCAGATCTCGAAGAGCTGGGACTGATCGTTCAGCACCACAAGCCGCAGGAAGTCGCGCGGCGTCACGATGGGCTCGGGCGCAAAGCCTGTGACGAGGGCGGCCGAGCACAGCACCCAGCCGGTGCCGGCAATGGCCAGCAGAAAGCCAAAGACGATCAGCCGCCGGTCACGGGGGTGCCAGGCCAGCCAGACGGTGGAGAGGCCGACCGGCAGGTTGCGGTCGATGTCGCGGCTCAGCGCATACAGGCCGGTGGCCATCACCGGCGCCAGCAGCAAAAAGCCCGAGAAGGCGCCCGACAGCAGCCAGAAGCGGTCATGCGCCAGCACCAGCAGCAGCGCACCAAACACCGCCATGACCAAGCCCTGTGCCAGCGAGGCGACCGGGGCTTGCCAGAGGTCGTGCCAGCCACGCGCCAGCCAGCCCAAGGGGCGCCAGACGGGAACCTGGCGCACGCCAAAGGCCTGGGACTCGCGCAGCGCGCGTTCACTGAAGCGGTTGGGCATGGCTTGGAGTGTGAGGCAGGAGGGGCAGGGGCCGGCTTGAGCCAGCTCAAGCCGGCAGCGACACCGCGTCCAGCAGCTCGCTCTCGATCTGCAGTTGGGTCTTGTTTTGCTGCAGCGCCGGGCCGTCGATCAGGAAGGTGTCTTCCACCCGCTCGCCCAGGGTCGTGATCTTGGCGAGCTGCAGGTTGATGCGGTGGCGCGCCAGCACGCGGGCGATGGCGTAGAGCAGCCCGGCGCGGTCGCTGGTGCTGATGGACAGCAGCCAGGCCGTGGCTTTCTCGTCGGGCCGCAGGCCGATGCGTGTCGTGTAGGGGAAGGACTTGACGCGCCGCGACAGCCGGCCTCGCCGGGGCTCGGGCAGCGGGCCCTCGGCAGCCAGGGCGAGCGCGAGCTGGGTTTCAACCAGGGTCACCAGGTCGCGGTGCAGGCCTTCGGCATCAGGCTGGATGACCTGGAAGGTGTCGAGCGCGAAGCCCTGGCGCGTGGTGTGGACCTTGGCGTCCAGGATGTTGAAGCCGGCGGTGTCGAAGTAACCGCAGATGCGGGCGAAGAGGTCGGGCCTGTCGGGCGAATAGACCAGCACCTGCAGGCCTTCACCCACGGGCGAGGGGCGTGCGCGCACCACGGGCACGGTGGTTTGGACATGGCGCCACAGCGCCCGTGCATGCCAGGCCAGCTCGGCTGCGTCGTGCCGCGCAAAGTAGCTGACGGTCAGCGTCTGCCACAGCGGCGCTTCGGTGCCTGGCAGCATCGCGTGCAGGGCCAGGGCCTGCCGCGCCTCCTGCTTGCGGTTTTCGATCTCGGCGTCCAGGTTCAGCGGGGCGCCGCCCAGCGCGCGGGCGGTGAGGCGGAACAGGTCCTCCAGCAGCTTGCCCTTCCAGGCGTTCCAGACCTTGGGGCTGGTGCCGCGGATGTCGGCCACCGTCAGCAGGTAAAGCGCCGTCAGGTAGCGCACATTGCCCACCACGCCGGCCACGCGGGTGATCACCTCGGGGTCGGAGAGGTCTTCCTTCTGCGCCACGCGCGACAGCGTCAGGTGGTGCTGGACGAGGAAGACGCAGAGCTGGGTGTCTTCGGCGTCCAGGCCATGCTGGCGGCAGAAGCGGCGCACGTCCACGGCTCCCAGGTCGGAGTGGTCGCCCCCGCGGCCCTTGGCCACGTCATGGAAGAGAGCGGCGATGTAGAGCAGATGGGGGGCATCCCACTGCGAGGCGAGCTGAGAGCAGAACGGGTACTCGTGCGCGTGCTCGGGGATGAAGAAGCGCCGCACATTGCGCAGCACCATCAGGATGTGCTGGTCCACGGTGTAGACGTGGAAGAGGTCGTGCTGCATCTGCCCGACGATGGCGCGGAACACCCACAGGTAGCGGCCCAGCACCGAGGTCTGGTTCATCAGCCGCAGCGCATGCGTGTGCCCGCGCTGGGCCTGCAGGATGGCCATGAAGGTGGCGCGGTTGACCGGGTCGTTGCGCCAACGTGCCGTCATCAGCTTGCGGGCGTTGTACAGCGCCCGCAGCGTGCGGGCCGACAGGCCCTTGATGCCCGGTGCCTGCTGGAAGACCAGGAAGGTGCGCAGGATGGCGCTCGGGTCACGCTGGTAGAGGTCGTCGCTCGCCACTTCCAGCATGCCAGCGCGGTCCTCGAACTGCTCGTCGATGCGGTGGATCTGGGCCTGCTGGGCGCCGTTGATGCGCTCCTCCAGGTTCAGCAGCAGGATCTGATGCAACTGGGTCACCGCCTTGGCGGCCCAGTAGTAGCGGCGCATCAGCACCTCGGAGGCGCGCTGTCCGCCGGTGGGCTTGAAGCCAAAGCTGCGCGCCACGGCGTCCTGCAGGTCGAAGACCAGCCGGTCCTCGCGCCGGCCCGCCACCGCGTGCAGCCGCGCGCGGATGAGGGCCAACTGCCCCTCGTTGCGCTTGAGCTGCTGGCTCTCGAAGGGGGTGATCAGCCCGCGCTGGCTGAGTTCCTTCCAGGTCTTGCCCAGGCCCGCCGCGCGCGCCAGCCAGATCAGCAGCTGCAGGTCGCGCAGGCCGCCGGGGCTCTCCTTGCAGTTGGGCTCCAGCGCATAGGGCGTGTCGTCGAACTTGGTGTGGCGCTGCACGGCCTCCAGCGTCTTGGCGCGTAGAAAGGCCTTGGGGTCCATGGCCTCCGCCAGGTGCTTGACGAGGCGGCGGAACAGGCGGGCATCACCCGTCAGGCTGCGGGCTTCGAGCAGGGCGGTCTGGATGGTGACGTCGCCGGCTGCCTCACTCACGCACTCGGGCACGGTGCGCACCGAGGAGCCGATCTCCAGGCCCACATCCCAGCAGGTGGTGATGAAGCGCTCCACCGCGTCACGCACGGGGCCTGGCTGCATTGAATCGATGCCGTCGGGCAGCAGCACCAGCACGTCCACATCGGAGTGCGGGAACAGCTCGCCGCGTCCATAGCCACCGACGGCCGCCAAGCAGGCTCCGGCGGGCAAGCCCGACTCGGCCCAGACCAGGCGCAGCGTGTCGTCGACATGGCGCGCCAGGGTGCGCAGCAGGCGGCTGCTGGTTGTGGTGGTCGGGCGTGCCTCTAGGAAGGCGTCGATCAGGGCCTGCTTGCCCTGCTTGAACTGGCGCCGCAGCTCGACGATGGGCGTGGTCGCCACGTTCAGGCGCCGGTGGCGGCGCTGGTGCTGGTGATGAAGGCCGGCGGCGGCGGGCTGCCGGCCGAGACGGTCAGCACCTCGTAGCCGGTGTCGGTCACGAGGATGGTGTGCTCCCACTGGGCGGAGAGTGAGCGGTCCTTGGTGACGATGGTCCAGCCGTCGCCCAGCTCCTTGATCTCGCGCCGGCCGGCGTTGATCATGGGCTCGATGGTGAAGGTCATGCCCGGCACCAGCTCATCCAGTGTGCCCGGGCGGCCGTAGTGCAGCACCTGGGGTTCTTCGTGGAAGACCTGGCCGATGCCGTGGCCGCAGTACTCGCGCACGATGGAGAAGCCGGCGTTCTCGGCAAAGGTCTGGATGGCGTGGCCGATGTCGCCGAGGCGTGCACCGGGCTTGACCTTGGCGATGCCCTTCCACATGGCCTCGTAGGTGAGGTTGCACAGGCGCTTGGCAGCGATGGACGCGTCCCCCACGATGAACATGCGGCTGGTGTCGCCGTGCCAACCGTCTTTGATCACGGTGACGTCGATGTTGACGATGTCGCCGTTCTTGAGCGCCTTGTCGTTTGGGATGCCGTGGCAGACCTGGTTGTTCACCGAGGTGCAGACCGACTTGGGGTAGGGCGTGTAGCCGGGCGGGCAGTAGTTCAGCGGCGCCGGGATGGCTTTCTGCACGTTCACGATGTGGTCGTGCGCGATGCGGTCCAGCTCATTGGTGGTGATGCCCGGCTTGACGTGGGCGGTCAGCAGGTCGAGCACTTCGGACGCCAGGCGCCCGGCGATGCGCATGCCTTCAACGTCGGCAGCAGTCTTGATGGTGATGGCCATCGGGGGATTATCGGTGTCCCTAGTCCGCCCAGTGCACTACGCCCGTCCATGCCGTGACGAGCACCACCACGCCAAAGGCAATGCGGTACCAGGCAAAGGGCGTGAAGGTGTGCGTGGCCACGTAGCGCAGCAGCCAGCGCACGCAGATCCAGGCCGACAGGAAGCTGAACAGCAAGCCCACGGCAAAGACCGGCGTGTCGGCCGCCGCCAGCAGGGCGCGCTCCTTGTAGAGGCTGTAGACGCCCGCGCCGATCAGCGTCGGGATGGCCAGGAAGAAGGAAAAGTCCGTCGCCGCCTTGCGCGACAGGCCGAGGAACATGCCGCCGATGATGGTCGCCCCCGAGCGGCTGGTGCCGGGAATCATGGCCAGGCACTGGATCAGGCCGACCTTGAGCGCGTCCATTGGCGTCATGTCGTCCACGCTCTCGATGCGGGCCACGCTCTGGCGCCGCTCGGCCCACAGGATGATGAAGCCCCCCACGATGAAGGCGCTGGCCACCACCACCGGCGTGAACAGATGCGCCTTGATCGCCTTGCCGAACAGCAGGCCCAGCACCACCGCTGGCAGGAAGCCCACCGCCACATTGATGACAAAGCGCCGCGCCTGCGGCTCGCTGGGCAGGCCCTGGGCCACGGCCTTGAGGCGCTGGGCATAGACCAGGATGACGGCCAGGATGGCGCCGGTCTGGATGGCGATGTCGAACACCTTGCCCTTGGCGTCGTCCATGCCCAGCAGGCTGCCGGCCAGGATCAGGTGGCCGGTGGAGGAGATGGGCAGGAACTCGGTCAGGCCTTCAACGATCCCCATGATCGCGGCCTTGAGCAGCAGAATGACGTCCACAGCAGGCACCGGGCCCTGGCCCGGGAAAGGTGTGCAAAAGGGCGCGCAGTGTAGAGCGCGACCCCTGCTCAGCATGTCGCCTGCCTTGCTGCCCGCCGGGGTGGCGGCATACATTAGTGACCAGTCGGTCACTAAGCCATGTCTCGCCCCCCAGTCTCCCCATCACCGACGCGCCAGCGCCGCAAGGAAGAACGCCCCCAGGAGCTGCTCCAGGCCGCGCTGGAGCTGTTCGTGGACCGGGGCTTTTCAGCCACCCGCAGCGAGGAGGTCGCGCAGCGCGCCGGCGTGGCCAAGGGCACGCTCTACCGCTACTTCCCCAGCAAGGAAGAGCTCTTCAAGGCCGTGGTGCGCGAGCACCTGGTGGCCCGGCTGGCCGACTTTGCCGCTGCCGCCGCCCAGTACCAGGGCCGTGTGCAGGACCTGCTGCGCCACATGATGCAGACCTGGTGGGCCAGCGTGGGGCAGGGCACTGCCGGCGGCATCACCAAGGTGATGCTGGTGGAGGCGCGCAATTTCCCGGAGCTGGCGCAGTTTTATGTGGACGAAGTCATCCAGCCCACGCACGAGCTGATCGGCCGCCTGGTTCAGCAGGGCATAGCCCGGGGCGAGTTCCGGCCCGTGCCGATTGCTGCCACCGTGCACGTGCTCATTTCGCCGCTGCTGCAGATGATGCTGCAGGAGCATTCCTTCGGCGCCTGCGGCCAGCGGCCCTCGGGCGTGGGCGCCCCCGAGATGCTCGACGCCCAGATGTCCTTGCTGCTGTGCGGCCTGCTGGCCGAGCCGGCCTCTAAAATTTGACGATTTCCCGCATTGATGCCTGCCGTAGAGCAGCCCCTAGGAGCACCCCATGACCGTCGAAAAAGCCCGCTTCAACATGATCGAGCAGCAGATCCGCCCCTGGAACGTGCTGAACCTGGGCGTGCTCGAACTGCTCACCATCGTCCACCGTGAGGATTTCGTCCCCGCAGCGCTGCGCGCCCAGGCCTTTGTGGACACCGAGCTGCCGCTGGGCAATGGCCGCCGCATGCTGGCGCCGCGCGTTGAGGCCCGCATGCTGCAGGAGCTCAAGCTGACGCGCCAGGACCGCGTGCTCGAGATCGGCGCCGCCACCGGCCACCTCGCCGCGCTGATGGCGCATCAGGCCGAGCAAGTGTTCGCCGTCGAGCCCGACGCCGGTCTGGCCGACGCCGCCAAGGCCAATTTGCGCAAGGCCGGGGTGCAGAACGTCCGCGTGCTGCAGCAGGGCGGCGCCAGCGGCCTGGCAGCCGAAGCTCCGTTCGACGCCATCGTGCTGTCGGGGTCCGTGGCCGAGGTGCCGGCTGGCTTGCTCGCCCAGTTGCGCGTCGGCACTGGCCGTTTGATCGCCATCGTCGGCGACGACCCGGTCATGCAGGCGCAGCTCATCACCCGCGTCGGCCCTGACGACTACCGCAGCCTCACCCTGTTTGAAACCTCGGCCGCACGGCTGCCTGGCTTTGCCGAGTTGCCGTCCTTCGCTTTCTGAGAACACCCCAGGCCTGCCGCTGGTCGCCGCATACCGCAGCTCGTCGCATGCCTTCTTTCATCCACGCGCGGCGGCACTCACAATCCGGCGCAGTTCACCCAACCCCGAGGATTTCATGCCCATGTCGCTCCGTCTGACCCCCTTGGCCCTGGTCATCGGTCTTGCCACCTGGGGGTCTGCCCAGGCCCAGAGCCTGCAAGAGCTGTACGACGCGGCCCGGGCCTATGACGCGACCTACCTCAGCGCGCGTGCCAGCGCTGAAGCAGCCGGGGCCCGCATCGGCCAGGCGGAAGCCGCGCTGCGCCCCTCGCTGGGCCTCAACGCCTCGGCCACCCAGGCCCGCACCGAGACGCCGTCCAACACCAATATCAACGCCCGCACCTTGGCCACCGGCCTGCAGGGCAAGTATTCGGTCTACAACGCTGCCAACCCGCTCAATCTCGACCGCGCCCGCCGCGCCAACGTGGCCGCCCAGTCCGACCTGGAGTCGGCCGAGCAGGACCTGATGGTTCGGCTCTCGTCCGCCTACTTCGACGTGCTGGCCGCGCAGGACGCGCTGGCCACCGCCCAAGCCAGCAAGAAGTTCATCTCCGAGCAACTGGCCTCGGCCAAGCGCAATTTCGAGGTGGGCACCGCCACCATCACCGACACCCGCGAAGCCCAGGCCCGCTACGACATCGCCAGCGCCCAGGAGATCGCCGCCGACAACGACCTGCGCGTCAAGCGCACGGCGCTGGACCTGCTGGTCGGCCGCGTCGGCGTCGAGCCCAAGCCGCTGGCCACGCCGGTGGCGCTGCCCGCGCTGGCCTCCGACCGCATCGACACCTGGCTGGCCACCGCCGAGGAGCAGCACCCTGCCATCCGCAAGGCACGCGTGGGCCTTGAGGTCGCACAGCTCGATACCCAGATCGCCAAGGCTGGCGAGAAGCCGACGCTCGATGCCACCGCCGGCCTCGGCGCGCAGAACCTGCACAACAACCTCTCCGGTCTGGCCGCCGCGTCCTCGGGCGTGGGCACGACCAAGAACGCCAGCATCGGCCTCAGCTTCACCTACCCGATCTTCACCGGCGGCTACACCCAGAGCCGCATCAAGGAGACCCTGATCCTGGAAGAGCGTGCCCGCAACGACCTGGAGTTCGCGCGCCGCAGCGTGGCCCAGGCAACGCGCCAGACCTTCTCCTTCAGCCAGTCGCTGCGCGCCCAGGCCCAGGCCCTGGAGGCCGCCGAGTCGTCCAGCAAGTTGGCCCTCGAAGCCACGCAGCTGGGCTACAAGGTCGGCGTGCGCGTCAACCTCGACGTGCTCAACGCCCAGGCCCAGCTCTTCAGCACCCAGCGCGACCTGGCCAAGGCGCGCTACGACAGCATCGTCATGGGCCTCAAGCTGCGCCAGGCCTCGGGCCAACTGCGCGCCGAAGACATCTATGCCGTGAGCGGGCTGCTGGCCAAGTAAAGCGCCTCACTGTTGGACAAGCCCCGCTATCGCGGGGCTTTTTCATGTCCGCCCGACGCGAGAATCGCGCCCATGTTGCTGCTGCTGTCGCCCGCCAAATCGCTCGACTTCGAGCGCCCCGTGCCGCCCGAGCTGGCCGATGAACTCACCCGCCCGCAGTTCGTCAGCCGATCCAACGAGCTGATCGAGCTGCTGCGCGAGAAGACGGTGCCCGAGATCCAGGCGCTGATGGACCTCTCCGAGCCCCTGGCCCAGCTCAATGCCGAGCGCTATGCCGCCTGGCGGCCGCGCTTCACACCCCACAACGCGCGGCCGGCCGTGTTGGCCTTTGATGGCGATGTGTACGGCGGCCTCGATGCCGCTAGCCTTGCGCCTGACGACCTGCGCTGGGCACAAAGCCATGTGCTGATGCTCTCCGGCCTCTACGGCGTGCTGCGGCCGCTGGACCGCATGCAGGCCTACCGCCTGGAGATGGGCACGCGCTTGCCCAATGCGCGGGGCGAGAGCCTCTATGCCTACTGGGGCGACGACCTGGCCCGACACGTCACGCGCCGTGCCCGCGAGACCGAGACGCCCGTCGTCGTCAACCTCGCCTCGCAGGAGTACTTCCACGCCGTTGATCGCCCGGCGCTCAAGCTGCCCGTCATCGAATGCCAGTTCGAGGACTGGAAGGACGGGCGCTACAAGATCATCAGCTTCTTCGCCAAGCGTGCGCGTGGCCTGATGGCGCGGTTTGCGATTGAACAGCGCGTGACCGAGCCCGAGGCGCTCAAGGCCTTCGCGGCCGAAGGCTATGCTTTCGAGCCGTCGGTTTCTTCGGCAACGCAGTGGGTTTTTCGACGTCGCACTTGAGCCTCATGAGTCAACAGATCATCACCCCCGAACTCTGCGACTGGATCACCGAGCAGTCGCGCGCCGGCCACCCCTCCGAGGCCATTCTTGGGGCCATGGTGGGCAGTGGCTGGGATGCCACGGTGGCGCGCGAGGCCCTGGCGCGCATGCTGGGCGGCGCGCCGGCTGCGGTCGTGCCCGTGCCGCCGACCTCGTCGGCGTCCAACGGCTACACCCCCGGCCTGCCCGAGCCCGACCTGGTCGGCCGCCCCAGTGAGATCGACGCGGGCGACCGCAAGGTCAAGATCGCGCTCAGCCTGCGCGAGCCGCGCGTGGTGGTGTTCCAAGGGCTGATGTCCGACGCCGAATGCGACGGCATCATCGAGGCCGCCACCAAGCGCCTGGCCCGCTCCGAGACCGTTGCCACCAGCGCCGAGGGCAGCGAGGTCAACGCCGCGCGCACCAGCGACGGCATGTTCTTCGAGCGCTGCGAGAGCGAGCTGATCCGCCGCGTCGAGGCCCGCATCGCCGCACTGCTGCGCTGGCCGCTGGACCACGGCGAGGGCTTGCAGGTGCTGCGCTACCGCCCGGGCGCCGAGTACCAGCCGCACTACGACTACTTCGACCCCAACCACGCCGCCACCGCCAGCATCCTCAAGCGCGGCGGCCAGCGCGTGGGCACCTTGGTCATGTACCTCAACCATGTTGAAGCGGGTGGCGCCACCATCTTCCCGGACATCGGCCTCGACGTGATGCCCGTGAAGGGCAATGCCGTCTTCTTCAGCTACGACCGACCCCACCCCAGCACCCAGACCCTGCATGGCGGCGCGCCCGTGATCGCAGGTGAGAAGTGGATTGCCACCAAGTGGCTGCGGCAGGGCGTTTTTAACTGATCAGGGTGGCTGAACACTTAGCGCGCGGGCCACTGCCAAGGTGGTGTGTCGGCCCAGTCCAGCTCGGGCAGCTGAGTTTCACCGCAAGACTTTTCTAGTCGCCAGGTGCGGCAGTCTTCATGCGATTCGAGCGCGGCCACCAGGCGCATGGCATGGGAGACCACGATGACCTGAGTCTGGGCGCTGGCACGCAGAATCAGCCGGCCTAGCGCTGGCAGCAGGTCGGGGTGGAGGCTGTTCTCAGGCTCGTTCAAGGCCATCAGTTCAGGCGGTCGCGGGCTGAGCAACGCGGTCAGCAGCATGAGGTAGCGAAGCGTGCCGTCACTCAGTTCGGCGGCATCCAGCGCGCGCAGCAGACCGTGCTGACGCATCGCGAGCCGAAAGCCGCTGGCGTCTCTCGTCACCAACACCTGTGCGCCCGGGAATGCATCCTCCAGCGCTTCATGCAGCGCCTCGGCGTCGCCGATTTCGACGATGGTCTGCCAGGCGGCAGCCAGATCAGCGCCATCGCCCGCCAGGACAGGCGTGAAGCTGCCTGGCCGGGCCCTTCGGGCCGGGGCATCGGAGTCGGTGCGCAGGCTATCGTAGAAGCGCCAGCCCCGCAGCCGCTCGCGCAAGCGTAAGGTCTCGGGCGCCAATGCTGGGTCGGCAAACTGCGAGAGCATGCTGTCGAAGGGCGTCAAAGGCGCATCCACCACACGCCAACTGCGCCCCTCGCGCACCTTGAGCAGCGCGCCTTGACGCTCGACCAGCGCAGCGGCTGGCCGATACACCGGCCCGGCCCAGACGGCCTCTCGCTTGATGTGCGGGTCTTGGCCGAAGAGCGTGGGCGGAGGCGGACGGCCCTGGGCTGGCAGCCCCAGCTCGACTGCATAGCTGAGATCGTCCGAAGCGATGCCGAGCTTGAGCGCGATCGGCTCCTTGCGGGTCACACCTTCTATGGGTACTTCGCCGGCACGCATGGCGCGCGAAATGGTTTCGGGGCCCGCCCAGAGTGCAGAGCTGAATCCACCCTCCATTGCCAGTGACGGCAGCATGCGGTTAAGCGCAGCGTCCGACAGCAGGCGTAGAGCGCGATAAAGGCTCGACTTGCCGCTCCCATTCGTGCCGGTGATGACCGTCAGAGGCCCGAGCGACAGGCGCAGCTCGCGCAGCGAGCGGTAGTTGGCGACGCATAGCGTGGTGAGCATGGTGGCAGAGTGTCGAGGGTGGGCGGCGTCAAGCCCTGAGCAGGCGGTGCACTAGATCGGGCGTGCCCTTGGCGCTGTACTTCTTCATCAAGCGGCCGCGATAGACGTCGATCGTCCGGGGGCTCACAGCCAGGCGCTTGCCGATCTGCTTGCTGGTCAGGCCTTCGACCAGCAGGGCCGCAATCTCGCGCTCGCGCGGTGTCAGCTCCACGGTCAGCTGGCGGTGGCTGGAGAGGTCTTCAAAGCTCCAGATGCCGCGCGCGTGAGGGTCTCGCGTGTCCAGCGCCTGGCCACTGACGTGGCACCAGAACAGCTCTTGGCTGCCCAGCCGTTTCATCACCCGGTCATCGGCGTAGTGACCATCACTGCCAAGGCGTGCCGCGATCCGCTCGCCCGTGCGTTCAAACTCCGCAGGGCTGGGGTAGAGCACCGCAAAACTCTGCTTGACCAGTTGCTCGCGCTGCGCGCCGAAGATCTCCAGCACCCGGGCATTGCAGTCCACGATCTGGCGGCGCTCCGAGAGGATCAGCCCGATGGGGGCCAGCTCGAAGGCGGTGCGGTAGTCGAGGCTGTGAGCTGGCATTAGGCGATCTTACGTAATCGACTACGTAGTCCCATCCCGCTACGCTGCGGGTCTTCGCACAGGAGAGCGCATGAACAAGGTCTACCCCAGTGCCGCCGACGCCCTGAAAGGGCTGGTCGCCGACGGCCAACTGCTGGCCGTGGGGGGCTTCGGCCTCTGCGGCATCCCCGAGGCGCTGATCGCCGCGTTGCGCGATTCAGGCGTCCAAGGGCTCACGGTCATCTCCAACAACGCGGGGGTCGATGGCTTCGGCCTCGGTCAGCTGCTGGAGACGCGCCAGATCAAGAAGATGATCTCCAGCTACGTGGGCGAGAACAAGGAGTTCGAGCGCCAGTTCCTGGCCGGCGAGCTGGAGCTGGAGTTCACGCCCCAGGGCACGTTGGCCGAGAAGCTGCGTGCCGGCGGCGCGGGCATCCCGGCCTTCTTCGTGCGTACCGGCGTGGGCACCGTGATTGCCGAGGGCAAGGAGACGCGCGAGTTTGACGGCCAGACCTATGTGATGGAGCGCGCCCTGGTGCCCGACGTGTCCTTGGTCAAGGCCTGGAAGGCCGACAAGAGCGGCAACCTCGTCTTCCGCCGCACGGCGCGCAACTTCAACCCCGCTGCGGCCATGGCCGGCAAGGTCACGGTGGTGGAGGTGGAGCAGCTCGTTGAGGTCGGCGAGATCGACCCGGACGCCGTCCACCTGCCGGGCATCTATGTGCACCGCATCGTCGTGAACGCCACCCCCGAGAAGCGCATCGAGAAGCGCACGCTCTCGCCCAAGAAGGAGAGCTGACATGGTGCCCCCACGTTCATTTCATTCACTGCCCCCCAAGGGGGCGCAAGCCTCCTTTGAGGCGGCTCGGCAGGAGGCTTGATATGCCCTGGACCCAAGACCAAATGGCCGCCCGTGCGGCGCAGGAGCTGGAAGACGGCTTCTACGTGAACCTCGGCATCGGCATCCCCACCCTGGTGGCCAACCATGTGCCAGCCCACAAGGAAGTCTGGCTGCAGAGCGAGAACGGCATGCTGGGCATCGGTCCCTTCCCGACCGAGGACGAGGTCGATGCCGACCTCATCAACGCGGGCAAGCAGACGGTCACGACCCTGCCGGGCTCCAGCATCTTCGGCAGCCACGACAGCTTCGCCATGATCCGCGCCGGCAAGATCAACTTGTCCATCCTCGGTGCCATGCAGGTCAGCGAGCACGGCGACCTGGCCAACTGGATGATCCCCGGCAAGATGGTCAAGGGCATGGGCGGCGCCATGGACCTGGTGGCCGGCGTCAAGCGCGTGATCGTGCTGATGGAGCACGTGGCCAAGAAGAAGGACGGCACCGAGGACTTGAAGATCATCCCCAAGTGCACCTTGCCGCTGACCGGCGTGGGCGTGGTGGACCGCATCATCACGGACCTGGCGGTGATGGACGTGACGCCCGAGGGGCTCAAGCTCGTTGAGCTGGCCGAGGGTGTGACGCGGGAGCAAGTGCAAGCCAAGACAGGTGTGACACTCCTCTGATGCGAGGAAAGCTGCTGGCACTGGGTTTTGGGTTCATCACGGTCTGGGCTGCGGCTCAGCCGCAGAACCCCGAGCCCGCCAGCGGCTACGCCGCCAAGGCGGCCACCACGTTCAAGCGCCAGGCCGTGTCGGCCGCGCACCCGCTGGCGGCACAAGCCGGGCTTGGCATCCTGCGCGCCGGGGGCTCGGCGGTCGATGCAGCCGTGGCGGTGCAGATGGTGCTCGGCCTTGTGGAACCGCAGTCCAGCGGCATTGGCGGCGGGGCCTTTTTGCTGCACTTCGATGGCCGTGCCTTGCAGGCCTATGACGCCCGTGAGACGGCGCCGGCCGCCGCCACGCCGGAACTCTTCCTGCGCGACGGCCGCGCTATGCCCATGCGCGAAGCCGTGCAAAGCGGGCTCTCGGCCGGCGTGCCCGGCGCCGTGGCCATGCTGGCGCTGGCGCACGAGCGGCATGGCCGCCTGGCCTGGGCCCGGCTCTTCGAGCCCGCCATCGACCTGGCCGAACGCGGCTTTGCCATCACGCCGCGCCTGCACACGCTGCTGGCTGGCGACGCGGCCCTGAAGCGCGATGCCCAGGCCCGCGCGCTCTACTACGACGCGGCGGGCCAAGCCCACCCCGTGGGCCATGTGCTGCGCAACCCGGCCTATGCGGCCGTGCTGCGCGGCATTGCCAAGCAGGGGCCGGCGGCTTTCTATCGCGGCGAGGTGGCGGCCGACATCGTGCGCCGCCTGCGTGCGCACGAGCGCCCCGGCGTGATGACCGAGGCCGACCTGGCCGCCTACCGTCCGCTCGCGCGCGCCCCGCTGTGCACCGCTTGGCGCGCAGTCCGGCTGTGCGGCATGGGCCCGCCCAGCTCGGGCCACATCACGCTGCTGCAAACGCTCAGCCTGCTGGAGACCGAGCCGCCGGCGGATCAAGCCAACGAAGCCTGGCTGCACCGCTTGATCGAAGCCTCCAAGCTCGCCTTTGCCGACCGGGCGCAATACCTGGCCGACCCGGCCTTTGCCGCCGCGCCGGGCGACGACTGGCAGAGCCTGCTCGCCCCCGACTACCTGCGCGAACGGGCTGCTTTGATCGGTCCGCGCGCCATGCCGCCGGCCACCGCCGGCCAGCCCGCGCCGCAGCGCTCGGCGTTTGCGCCGCAGGCGCAGCAGTTGGAGTCAGGCACCAGCCACATCAGCATCGTCGACGCCGATGGCCACGCGGTGGCCATGACCACCAGCGTCGAGAGCGCCTTCGGCAACCGCGTGATGAGCGACGGCGGCACGGGCTTAGGCGGCGGCTTCCTGCTCAACAACCAGCTCACCGACTTCTCGCTGGCCCCGACCGGCGCCGATGGTCGCCCTGTGGCCAACCGCGTCGAGCCCGGCAAGCGCCCGCGCTCCAGCATGACGCCGACGCTCGTCTTCCAGGGCGATCGCCTGGTGCTCGTGGCCGGCTCACCGGGTGGGCCGGCAATCATCCCGTTCATGGCGCGTTTTCTCACGGCCCACCTGGCCTGGGGCATCCCGGCACAGGCGGCGGCCGAGCAGCCGCACCTCGTCAACTTCAATGGGCCGGATGTCTACCTGGAGGCTGGCCGCTTCACGCCGGCTGAGAAGGACGCGCTGCGTGCGCGTGGCCACAAGCTGGCCGAGTTTGCGCTGCCAAGCGGCATCCAGGCGCTGTCGCGCGTGCAGGGCAGCGATTGGGCCGGTGCTGCCGACCCGCGCCGTGAGGGCGTCAGCGTCGGCGATTGACGCTTGATTGACGCTTACTTCGCGCCGCTGAACTTCACCGGGCTCCAGCCCCGCACGATCTGCTGGAAGTAGAGCCCGCCTTCGGTCAGATCGGCATCGGTCCAATCACCGCCAGGCGCGGTGCCCGGCTTGAGCTGCGAGGCACTCTCGCGCTTGGAGCCCAGGGTCCACTGCAGGTGGCTGATGTGATGCTCGCGCATGAAGGCCAGCCAGCGCTCGGTCTCTTCGCGGTCGATGGCGCCATCGCCATTGGCATTGACGGCGCCCCACTCGGTCACCATCAGCGCCAGGCCTTGGTCGAGGGCGAGCTTGGCCTTGTCGCGCAGCCATTGCTTGTGTGAGCCTGCGTAGAAGTGCAGCGCGTAGACGATGTTGCTGAAGCCCTTGAGCGGGTCGCGCGCGGCCTTGTCCACGTCTTGCGACCAGGTCTGCGTGCCCACCACGATCAGGTTGTGCGGGTCGATCGCGCGGATGCGCGGGATGAGCTGCTGGGCATAGGGCTTGATCACCGTGGACCAGTCGCTGTGGTTCAGCGGTTCGTTGTAGATCTCGTAGATCAGGTTCGGGTGCTTGCCGTATTTGCGCGCCACGGTCTCGAAGAACTTGATAGCCTGCTCAGGATGCTTCTCGGCGTCGTGGGAGTGGTAGTCCACCAGCACGTAGAGGCCTTGGGCAATGGCGGCGTCCACCACCGTCTCCAGCCGCGCCATATTGGCGGCCCAGTCCGCTTGCAGGCCGCCGTTCTTGTCGGGCCCGATGGCGGCGCGAATGATTCCGGCGTTCCAGGCGCGCTGCGCAAAGGCCACCGCGCCCGGGGTGTAGTACTCGCTGCCGATCCAGCCGGTGTTGCTCCAGAACAGGCTGGGGCCGGCCAGCGAAACCGGCTGCCCGCGGCTGCCCACGATGCGGTTGCCCTGGACGGACAGTGCGCCATGGGTCTCGACGGCGGTGGCCGCCTGCGCGTGGGCGCCGAGCAAGAGACTGGTGGCCAGCAACAGGCGAGTCAGGGCACGAGACAGTGTCATGGGCAGGTGCCGCCGTGCGGCTGAAGCAAGTGGGGCAGGGCTCAGCGCTTGCCGAGCGCGACGACGCACAAGGCCCCGAAGCTGGCAAACAGCAGACCGCTCCAGACCTCGTAGGGCATCCCCAGCAGGTGGTAGGCGGCCGCATCGGCACAGTTGCCGGTGACCATGAAGACCTGGGGCCACAGCTCCTCCAGGTTCAGCACCTCCAGCAGCTTGTCGGCCAGGCCCAGCTTGCAGCTGGCCGTCTGCGAGGCCACCTCGTGCTGGAAGACCGCTGCCGTCAGGCCGGCCAGGCAGATCAGCGCGCAACCCACCAGCACCGCCTGCCGCGCCGTGCGCTTGCGCGCCATCAGCCAGCCAAGCCCGGACACAGCAGCCAGCACCAGGAAGATGCCACGCTGCAGCACGCACCAGGGGCAGGGCCGCACATCAAAGCTGTGCTGAGCGATGACGGCGATCACCACCGCCGCGATGCTCAGCACCGCCATGCCGCCCAAGGCCCGGGCGGGGAGCTTGGAGGCTTCGAGGAACATCAAGCTGCCACCTCGGCTACCAGTTCAATCTCGACGCAGGCGCCCAGCGGAATCTGCGCCACGCCAAAGGCGCTGCGCGCATGCGTGCCGGCATCCCCCAGCACCTGGGCCAGCAGCTCTGAGCAGCCATTGGTCACCAGGTGGTGTTCGGTGAAGTCGGCCGTGCTGTTGACGAGGCTGACCACCTTGACGATGCGGCTGATCTTGGAGAGGTCACCCAGCGCCGCGTGCAGCGTGCCCAGCAGGTCGATGGCAATGGCGCGCGCCGCAGCCTGGCCCTCGGCGGTGTCCATGGTCTTGCCCAGTTGGCCCACCCAGGGCTTGCCGTCGCGCTTGGCGATGTGGCCGGAGACGAAGACCAGGTTCCCGGTGCGCACGAAGGGCACATAGGACGCGGCCGGCACAGCCAGCGGCGGGAGGGTCACGCCGAGGTCGGCGAGGCGGGCGTAGATGGGGGAGGTGCTCATGTTGGCGCGCGTGAAAGCCGGGCATGCTACACCCCATGTCCCTGCCGCCTTTGCCGCGAAAACACGCTGTGCTGGGCCCAGGCGCCTTGCTGGCCACCGCGCTGGCCTGGCTGGCTGGCGTGGCGGCCGTGCATGCGCTGCCGGCCCTGCCTAAATTGGCAGGGGTGCTGGCGGCGGGATCGGTGCTGGTGCTTGGCGGCCTCGCGCTGGCTTGGGTCTCGGCCCGGTGGCGCTGGCTGGGCCTCGCGGTGGCCGTGCTGGCTTTGGCCGTTTGCAGCACGGTGTGGCGGGCGCAAGCGCGGCTGTCTCAAGACCTGGCCCCCGCCTGGGAGGGGCGTGACCTGGTGGTCACCGGCCGCATCGACTCCTTGCCCGTGGCTGTGCTGGGGCAGGGCGGCGCGCCGGGTTGGCGCTTCATGCTGGAGCGGCAGGCGGGCAGCCAGCCCGATCTGCCTGAACTTCCTCAACGTCTGATGCTGCTGAGCTATGCCGCCCCGGGCACGGAGGCTTTGAAGCTGACGGCTGGCGAGACCTGGCGCTTCACCGTGCGCCTGAAGCGGCCGCACGGCCTGGCCAACCCGGGCGGCTTTGATGCCGAGCTGTGGTTGTTTGAGCAGGGCGTGCGCGCCACGGGCACCGTGCGCTCGGGCACGCGGCTGGCACCAGCGCCCTGGTGGACGCTGGATGCCGCCCGTCAGGCCCTGCGCGAGCGCCTGCGCCGCGAGGTGCCCGAGCCGGCGCTGGCCGGGGTGCTGGCGGCCCTGAGCGTGGGCGACCAGAGCGCCATCTCGCGCGCCGACTGGGCGCTGCTGCGCGACACGGGTGTCGCGCATTTGTTCAGCGTCTCGGGCCTGCACGTCACGCTGTTTGCCTGGCTCGCCGCCGGCCTGGCCGCTCACCTGTGGCGGCGCAGCCAGCGCCTGCCGCTGCGCGTGGCCACACCCACCGCGGCTCGCTGGATCGGCGTTGCGGCGGCGCTGGGCTATGCGCTCTTCTCGGGCTGGGGCGTGCCGGCACAGCGCACGGTGTTGATGCTGGGCACGGTGGCATTGCTGCAAACCTTGAGCCTGCGCTGGCCCTGGCCGGGCGTGCTCTTGGTGGCGGCCGTGGTGGTGACGGCGGTGGACCCCTGGGCGCTGCTGCAGCCGGGCTTCTGGCTCAGCTTCATGGCCGTGGGGCTGTTGATGGCGTCGTCAGGTGAGCGGC
Organism: Roseateles paludis; assembly: GCF_039872745.1. Classification (NCBI taxonomy): domain Bacteria; kingdom Pseudomonadati; phylum Pseudomonadota; class Betaproteobacteria; order Burkholderiales; family Sphaerotilaceae; genus Roseateles; species Roseateles paludis. The sequence continues at coordinate 252,781 of NZ_JBDPZD010000003.1, forward strand.
CCGAGGGTTGGCAGGCTCACGCCTGGCAAGGGCTGCGTAGCCAGCTGATTGCCACGGTCGGCCTGGCCCCGCTCAGCCTGGTCTGCTTTGCCCAGCTCTCGCTCAGCGGCCTGCTGGCCAATCTGGTGGCCATCCCGCTGGTCAGCTTCGTGATCACGCCGCTGGCCTTGCTGGGCGCGGCGGTGCCGGTGCTGTGGGCGCTGGGCGCTTGGCTCACCCAAGCGCTGGTGGGCTGGCTGCAGTGGCTGGCGGCGTGGCCAGGGTCGGTGTGGTGGGTGCCGGCGGCGCCGCTGTGGTCACAGGGCCTGGCCTTGCTGGGGGCGGTGCTGCTGGTGCTGCCCCTGCCTTGGCGCTTGCGCGCTTGCGGCGCAGCCATGGTGCTGCCCCTGCTTTGGCCGGCTGTCAGCCTGCCGCCGCCGGGCCGCTTCGAGCTGACGGCGCCCGACGTGGGCCAGGGCAATGCCATCGTCGTGCGCACGGCCACGCACACCTTGGTCTACGACAGCGGCCCGGCCTATGCGCCAGGCAGCGATGCCGGCGAGCGCGTCTTGCTGCCGCTGCTGCGCAACCAGGGCGTGCGCCGCATTGATGCGCTCATGCTCAGCCACCGCGACACCGACCACGTGGGCGGCGCCGCGACGCTGATGCGCGGCCTGCCGGTGGCGCTGCTGCGCAGCTCGCTGGAGCCCGAGCACCCGCTGCTGCAGGCCGGTGTGCCGCACACCCCGTGCGAGGCCGGGCAGCGCTGGGTGTGGGATGGCGTTGAGTTCGAACTGCTGCACCCGCTGGCCGGCGATCCGAGCGCCAAGCCCAATGCCCGCTCCTGCGTGCTGCGCGTGCGCGATGCCAGCGGGCGCAGCGCCTTGCTGCTGGGCGACCTGCCCGCTGACGAGGAGCAGCGCCTGGTGGCGCGCGAAACGGCGCTGCGCACCGATGTGCTGCTGGTGCCCCACCACGGCAGCAAGACCTCGTCCAGCGAGGCCTTGCTAGCGGCCACACGGCCCGCTCTGGCCCTGGTGCAAGCCGGCTACCGCAGCCGCTTTGGCCACCCGGTGCCCAGTGTCTTGGCGCGCTACCAGGCAGCCGGGATTGCGGTGGTGGACTCGCCCGCCTGCGGCGCCTGGACCTGGCTCAGCAACGAGCCGCCCTCACAAGGCATTTGCACCCGCGCCGAACGCCCGCGCTACTGGCTTGATCGCCCAACGCCTGCCCTTATGGCGAAGACGCCGCTGCAGGGGCCGGAGCAGCCGATGCCGCAGGATCCACCGCCGGACTCAGTGCAGGACGAGCCGGCGTGGTGAGCCACGCGCGCCGCACGGCCCGCCCCAGGTCGATCACCGCAAACGCGTAGTAGGCCGAGTTGTTGTAGCGGGTGATGGCGAAAAAGTTTTCGCTCCCCAGGCGCACCGTGGGCGGTTTGTGCCGCCCGTTCTGCAGCGCCACCACGGCCAGCAGGCCGGCGTGGTCCAGCGCAGCTTCTGAGGGCTTGGCACCCAGGGCCACCAGCTCCGCGGCGCGCCAGGTGGGTTCGATGTCGGGCTTGAGCAGGCGCTCTCGCGTGGCGCGGTCGCGCGGCAGGCTGATGCTGTAGTCGGTCAACACGCCGCGCTGCCAGCCATGCGCCACCAGGAAGTTGGCGATGCTGCCAATCGCATCGACCGGGCTGCCTGTCAGGTCGCGCCGGCCGTCGCCGTCAAAGTCCACCGCATGCCGCCGCCACGAGCCGGGCATGAACTGCGGCCAGCCCAGCGCCCCCGCATAGCTGCCCTGCACCGCGCTTGCATCCAGCCCGCTCTCGCGCGCCAGGCGCAGCAGGTCGGCCAGCTCGGCGCGGAAGAAGGCCTGGCGCGCCACCGCACGCGGGTGCTCGGCCGGGAAGTCAAAGCCCAGCGTCACCAGTGCATCCAGCGCCTTGAAGCCCCCCGTGAGCCGACCGTAGTAGGTCTCGACCCCCAGGATGCCCACGATCACATCGGCGGGCACGCCGTACTGCGTCTCAGCGCGCGCCAGCGCCGCTTCGTTCTCTTGCCAGAACGCCACACCCGCCGCGATGCGTTTGGGCTCGATGAAGCGCGCCGAATACGCCGCCCAGTCCTTGGCCGCGCCCGGTGCCGCCGGCAGGATCAGCTGCCGCACACGCGGCAGGCGCTGGGCCTGGCTCAGCTGGTCGCGCAAAGCAGCGGCATCCCAGCCCTCTAGCTGGGCCAGCTCGTCGGCGAACTGGAGCAGGGCGGGCTCGGGGCCGAAGGGGGCGGGGGGAGGGAGACGAGGAGGGCGGTGGGGCGCTGCGTGCGCGGACAACACCAGTGCCAGCAAGCCCGCAAGGGCAGAGAAGGGTCGGACCATGCCCTTGAGCATAGGGTGGTCTAGTGCTTCGCAAGAGCCCGAAGCGCGGTACGCAGGCCAGGCCAGTCGGGCGTGATAGCTTGGCCCGAATAGCGCTGCTGCTCCAGCGTGATGAGCATGGCAGTGGCTTGTGCCGCCGCGTCTGGTCGCAATGCTTGCAGCCGCTCCGCCCACGCCGCCAGGCTCTCATGCATCGGCGCTTCCACCCCCAAACGCACCAGCTCGCGCTGCACCTTGTGTCTGAGCCGCGCCCAGACGCCATGGGGCCGCTGCTGCCAGCGCATCCAGGCCACGGTGGCGAGGGTGAGCGCCAGGATCACGCCGGCGATGGCCTGGCCGAGGGCGGTCCAGTCGGGTTGCTGGAAGCCGAGGTTCTTGAGCAGGTCGAACTGGTTCTGGCGCGAGTAGTTGAGCACCCACTGGGCCCAGCGGTTGTTGACGGTCTCCCAGCTGCTTCGCAGCGCGCGCCAGGCGGTGGGGTTGAGCTGACCCAAGACGCCGGGCTGGGGGCGCAGCGCCTCGCCCGCCGAGACGCGGCCGGGGGCGACGGCTGCCGTGGGGTCGGTGCGCAGCCAGCCCTGGCCGGGCACCCAGACCTCGGCCCAGGCGTGGGCGTTGGCATTGCGCACGACGAGGTAGCCGTCTTGCGGCTCGGGGTCCCAGCCCTGGAAGCCGGTGATGACGCGGGCGGGCACGCCCATGGCCCGCATGACCACGACAAAGCCGGACGCAAAGTGCTCGCAAAAGCCCAGGCGCCGGTCCAGCCAAAACTCGTCGATGAGGTGGGGGCTGTCCTCGCCATAGCGGCCGGGGGCGAGGGTGTAGGTGAAGTCGGCGCTTCGGATGTGCTGCAGCACGGCTTCGACGAGGGCGCGGGTGTGCTCAGCGGGAGTCAGCTCGGCAAAGCGCGACTCGGCGGCCAGGGCGCGGGCCCAGGCCACGGTGCGGGGGTTGAGGCCGCGGGGCAGTTGCAGCTCGGGGCCGTTGCGCAGCAGGTGCCGGTCGGCGCCGGCTGTCCAGGCCGGGTAGGCCTCGGCGGTGAGGCGCAGGCGCTCGGTCAGCGGCCGGGTTGCCAGCCATTGCAACTCGGGGCCGCGCTTGAAGCCGATGTCGGCCTCGCTGCGCTCGCGCCCATCGCTCATCTCCAGCAGCGGCAGCACGGGGATGCGCAGGGGCTCCAGCGTCAGCTCGTAGCGCAGCGGGCGGCCTTCGGTGTGCAGGCTGTCGGGCTGGCGGCGCCAGGCATCAAGCGCGCTGCTGGGGGCGCGCCAGGTCTTGCCGTCGAAGACGCTGAGCACGGGGCCGCGAAAGTAGCGTGCATCGGGCGGCGGCAGGCTGCCGTCCAGCACCTTGAGGCGCAGCGCGATGCTGTCGTCATTGGCCACCTCGTTCATGGCGCCGAATTCGAGCTGGTTGGACAGGCCGGTGCGGCCGATCTGCTCGGTCGGTACGCCCCACAGCGGCGCGATGCGCGGGAAGAACATGAAGAGCAGCACCATGATCGGCAAGCCCAGCAGCGTGGTGGACGCCGCACGCCGCGCGGCCACAGTCAGGTTGGCGGTCTCGGCCCCTGTGTCCGGCATCTGCGCCAACACCACGGCGGCCAGCAGGCCCCACACGGTGAGCAGCATCCACAGCGCCGTCAGCAGCGACTGCGAGTAGAAAAAATGCGCCAGCAGCAGAAAGAACCCGAGGAAGAACACCACGAAGGCGTCACGCCGCGCGCGCAGCTCCAGGGTCTTGAGCGCGAGCAGCACGGCCAGCATCGTCACGCCGGGCTCACGGCCAAAGAGGGCACCGAGGTTGAGCTTGGTCAGCAGCGCCGCGATGACGAACACCGCCAGCAAGGCCCAGCGCCCCGGCAGCGGCTGCTGCCGCCAGGCCAGCACGCCCCGCCACAGCAGCACCAGGCCTGCGAGCGTGGTGCTCCACCACGGCAAGTGGTCCACATGGGGCAGCAGCACGGCGGTGATGACGCCGAGCAGGAAGAGGGTGTCGCGCGTGTCACGCGGCAGGCGCTGGAGCCGAGCGCGCAGGGCAAGGCTGGTCATGCTTGCCACCCCGCCAGCCGTTCGAGGCAAGCGCGCTGGTGCGTGGCCCCGAGGCTGGGTTCGATGTGGCTCGCGCCCAGCCCGAGCCCATACGGCTGCTGCGCCCGCTCCGCCGCCAGCACCCAGGCTGTCAGGCGTGAGAGCTTGGCCTCCAAGTCGGCGCCGGGTGTCTGTGCCAGCTCAAAGTGCAGCTCTTGCGCCAGCGGTGCCTCGGTCTCGCGCACCCAGGGCGCCTGGCCCTGGTCCATCAGCGCGACGGACTTGCGCCACAGCACTTGGCGGGGGCTGTCGCCCGGGCGGTAGCTGCGCACGCCGGCAAAGTCGGTGCCACGCCGGCGCGGGCTGCTGGCCTCTGCCTGGCCTTCGCCCGCCTCGGGCTGGGGCGGGAAGGGCGGCGTGGGCACTTCAGCCCTTGGGTAGACCCAGACCTTGGCGGCCAGTCGCCAGTAGCTCCAGGCGCGAAAGACCCCCAGCGGAAAGCGTGTGGTGATCACCAGCCGCGGCAACGCCTGCAGCCCGCGTGTGCGCATGGGCAGGCGAAGCGTCAGCTCGGCATGGCCCTTGTCGGGCACATTGACCCAGGTGGGCGGGGCCGCGGTGTCGGCCTGGAAGCCAATGCCATAGCGCGCCGCGCCGCTGTTGTGCAGGTGGATGTGCAGGGCCACCTCGTCGCCCGCGTGCACGGCTTCGGGCGGGCGCAGGTCCATGCGCAGCCCGCGCAGGTTGGCATGCGTGGTGTGCATGGAGGCCAGCACCGCGCCCGCCAGCAAGAAGGTCAGCGCATAGCCCAGGCTGATCTGCTCATTGATGGTGGCCACTAGCAGCACCAGCAGCGTCAGGCCAAAGGCCAGCCCCGCACGGCTCGGGACGATGTAGACGTTGCGCTGCGTCAGCTCGTGCGTGTCAGCAGCCGGCTGGCGCGCCATCCACCAGGCTTGCCAGCGGGCGCGGATCAGGCCGGGGCGCGGTGCAGGGCGCGAGGGACTCGAAGTGGGGGCGGGCACGCCCCCATTCTCAGTCGATCTTCTTCTTCCGCAGCTCCCAAGCCGCGTCGGTGCACAGGCCACAGTTGGCGCCCACAAAGGCCTTGGCGGCTTGCTTGTCGCCCTTCAACTGCCAGTTCAGCCAGGCCACCACGGCGGCGGCCGCCTTGCCGCCATTGGGCTGCATATAGGTGCCGCCATGGCCCACGCCCTTGAGGTTGGCCACGGCCACCGGCACGTGGTTGATGCGCTCGAAGTCGTCCATGCCGTTGTTGTAGGCAATGTCGGTGGGGCCGCCCAGCACGTAGAGCGCAGGGACCTTGATCTGGTCGAGCAGGCTCTTGGGCTGCGACATCTCGGCGTGCTGCGGGCCGGTGCCGGGCACGAAGATGCCGCTGTTCATCACGATCAAGGTCTTCACGCGCGGGTCCGGCGCCACGCGCAGGGCCTGCAGGCCGCCGCAGCTGAAGCCCGAGACCGCAATGGCGCTGGGGTCCAGCTTGCCGAAGTAGGGGCTCTTGGGGTCGGCGTTCTGGGCCAGCGCCCAGTCAATGGCCCACATCAGGCCCTTGTGATTGGTGGGCGACGGCGGGAAGACCGGGCGGCCCTGCGCATCGCTCGGGCGCGGCGCCGGCGGCTCCAGCGGCAGCGTCACGCCGGGGCCCGTGCGGATGCGCCCCAGCGCAATCGCCACATAGCCGTGCGAGGCGATCTCCAGCAGGTGCATGCGCGAGCTGGCGCCGTCGTCCGAGCAGGCGCCATTGCCAAACACATACAGGCCCAACTGCTTGGGCTTGATCGCGTCCAGCTTGGCCGGCCGGTAGACGACGTGGTCCGGCAGCGACGCGACCTCCTCCTTAAGCGCCGGGTAGGCGCCCGAGCCCGGGGTATCCGGCACCACAGCCTCCGGCGCCGAGGCGGGTTGGGCTTGGGCCAGCCCAAAAAGGCCAGTGAGACACAGGGCGATGGAAGCAAGGCGCAGGGACGTCGGCATGGCGAATCGATAGCGAGCTAATGAAGGGGTGATTCTGGCGCTGCTTAGGCTGCGGGAAGGCCTTGCGGCCTCGATTTACACCCCGGGCAGGCATTGGGGTTTATGGGTGGCCGTGGCCGCTTGGCGCGGCATGGCAACATCCCCGCCCGGTCACCTGCCATCCCCATGAGCCACCAGCCCACCACCGTTGCCGACATTGGCGACTTCAGCGTCGTCATCGACGCGCGCTCGCCCGCCGAGTTCGCGCTTGACCACTTGCCCGGCGCCGTCAACTGCCCGGTGCTGAACGATGAAGAGCGGCGCATCGTGGGGACGACTTACGTGCAGACCTCGGCCTTCGAGGCGCGCAAGATTGGCGGCGCCATGGTCGCGCGCAATATCGCGCGGCACCTGGAGGCGCTGTTCCACGACAAGCCCAAGGATTGGCGGCCGCTGATCTATTGCTGGCGCGGCGGCATGCGCAGCGGCAGCTTTGTGAACTGGCTGCGCCTGGTGGGCTGGGATGCCCAGCAGCTCAAGGGCGGCTACAAGGCCTGGCGCGCGCACGTCATCGAGCAGATCGCGCTGAAGGGCCCGCAGCTGCAGCTGCGCGTGGTGTGCGGCCCCACGGGCAGCGCCAAGACGCGAGTGCTGCAGGCCCTGGCGGCGCAGGGCGAGCAGGTGCTGGACCTGGAGGACCTGGCTGCGCACCGGGGCTCGGTGCTGGGCGGCATGCCGGGGCGGCCGCAGCCGACGCAAAAGGGCTTCGAGACCCAGCTGATGCTGGCGATCTCGCGCTTTGACCTGACGCGCCGCGTGTGGGTGGAGGCCGAGAGCCGGCGCATTGGCAAGCTGACGGTGCCTGAGCCCGTGCTGGCGCGGCTGCGGGCCAGCCCGGTGGTGGAGATTGCCGCGAGCTTTGAGGCGCGACTGGCCTATCTGCTGCGCGACTACGCCTGGCTGGGCGATGACGCGCAAGGCCTGGCCGACAAGCTGGGCACGCTGCGCGAGCTGCTGCCGAAGGAGACCCTGGCGCAATGGCAGGCCTGGGCGCTGGCGGGCGAACTGCCGCCCTTGTTTGAAGGCCTGATGCGCGAGCACTACGACCCGCTTTACGCCCGCTCGCAAGGCCGGCACCTGGCCGAGTTGGGCGGCGCGCTGCGTGTGGCGTGCGACGACCTCAGCGACGCAGGCATTGCCGCGCTGGCCGCCCAGATCGCGGGGCTCTGATCAGCGGGCCATCAGGCGCCGCGCCAATGCGCTGAGCCCATCCACCAGCGCCACCAGCACCAGCATCGCGGCCAGCACGGTGGCGGTCTTGCCCATCTGGAAGAGGCCCAGGTGGAAGGCCAGCATCTGCCCCAGGCCGCCGGCGCCCACCACCCCGAGGATGGCGGCGGCGCGGATGTTGTTCTCCCAGCGGTAGAGCGTGTAGGAGACCAGCTGCGGCAGGACCTGGGGCAAGGTGGCGTAAAGGAAGACGCGGCCCGCCGGCACGCCCTGGCTGCGCAGCGCGGCGGCCGGGCCGGGTGGGGCGTTCTCGATGCTTTCAGCAAACAGGCGGCCCAGCACGCCCGTGGTGTGCAGGCCCAGGGCCAAGGTGCCGGCCAGCGGGCCCAGGCCTGCCGAGATCAAGAGCAGCGCGGCCCACACCAGCTCGGGCACCGAGCGCAGCGCGTTGAGCAGCAGCCGCGTGGGGGCGCGTGCCAGCGCAGGGTCGGCGGCGTGGGTGCGGCTAGCGGGCAAGGCCAACAGCAGCCCACCGATGGCGGCCAGCAGCGTGCCCAGCGCCGACATGGCCAGGGTCTCCAGGCTCGCCAGCGCCACCTTGTTGACGAAGCGGGGCGTGAGGTCCGGCGGGAAGAACTCGCCCACAAAGCGCGCCATGCTCTGCGCGGCTTCGAGCGACAAAAAGGCGGACCACTGCAGGTCCAGGCTCCAGAAGCTGGCGCTGACCAGGGCCAGCAGCGACAGGCTGATCCAAAGCGCCCGGCTGCGTGCATGGAAGAGCGGCGGTGGCAGCCGGTAGGGCAGGTTGGCGGCTTGCTTGGGTCTCATGCCAACACCTTGCGGAGCCAGGCGCTGACTTTGTCGGCCAGCGTCACGAGCAACACGAAGACCATCAGCATGGTCGCCACCTCGCCGCCGGCAAACATCTTGGTCGAGCTGTCGAGCTGTTGGCCCAGGCCCCCGGCACCCACAAAGCCCAGCACGACGGACGAGCGGATCGCGCATTCCCAGCGGTACACGGTGTAGGACGTCAGCTCGCCCGCGTTCTGCGGCAGCAGGCCGTAGGCAAAGGCCTGCAGGCGCCCGCTGCCGTTCAGCAACAGGGCGCGGGTGGCGGGGGTCTCGCCGCTTTCCAGGATGTCGGCATACACCTTGCCGAGCATGCCGCCGTAGGTGAGTGCGATGGCCAGCACGCCGGCCGTGGGCCCCAGGCCCACGACGCGCACAAACACCAGGGCCCAGACCAGCTCAGGGATGGAACGCAGCATCACCAGCAGCAGGCGCAGGCTTTGACGCAGCACAGCGGGCACCAGGGCCATGCGGCCCGAGAGCGCCGAGACCGAGAGCACGCGGGTGGACATCAAGGTGGCCGGCACGGCGATGAGCAGGCCGAGGCTGATGCCCGCCGTGGCGATGGCCACGGTGCGCCAGGTCTCGCGCGCCACCATCAACAAAAACTCCGCGCCCAGGGCGGGAGGAACAAAGGCCGCGAGGAAGCGCCCGGTGGCCTCGCGGCTCTCGGGCGTCCACATCACCCAGGGGCGGAACTCGGTCGCCACCAGCAGCGGCCACAGCAGGGCGAGGCCGGCGCAGAACCAGAACACGCGGCCGAGCCAGGCGGGGTCCCGGTGGACGTTGCGTTCAGCCACAGCGCTCATCGGCAATGCATCACCACAGGCGCCGCCGCCGGCGCGTCAGGCGAGGCTAGCGGTTGGTGCAGCTCGTCTTCATGCTGGGCATAGAGTTGCAGCAGATGCTCGCGGCTCACGTCGGCAGCGGGCAGGTCAAACGCCACGGCGCCATCGCGCAGGCCCAGGATGCGGCTGAAGTGCGCCAGCGCGGTGTCCACCTGGTGCATGCTGACCAGCATCGTGACGCCACGCTCGCGCGCCTCGGCCGTGAGCGTGCGGATCACGGTCTCAGCCCGCGTTGGGTCCAGCGCCGAAAGCGGCTCGTCCACCAGCCACAGCTTGGCCGGCGACACCAGCGCCCGCGCCAGGGCCACGCGCTGGCGCTCGCCGCCCGAGAGCCGGTCCACCCGGGCAAAGAGCTTGTCGGCCAGGCCGAAGCGGTCCAGCGCGGCGTGGGCGCCGCCAATGTCGGCCGGGTAGAACAGCGAGCGCAGGCTCTTGAGCAAACCCCAGGCTGGCAACCGCCCGGCCAGCACGGCCGTGACCACCCGCTGGCGCGGCGGTAGCGGCGGTACTTGCGGCGCCAAGAAGAGCTGGCTACGTAGCCTCTGCAGCGCTGCAGTGCGCAATTGCCACGGGTCGGTACCGTCGAGTTGCAGCGTGCCCAGCGCGGGCTTGAGCGCCGCCGCCGCCACATGCAGCAGCGTCGTCTTGCCCGCGCCCGAGGGGCCGATCACCGCCACCTGCTCGCCCGGCTGCAGCGCCAAGTTGATGCCGCGCAACGCGTCGCGGCCCTTGGGGGCGGCCGGGTGGCGGGCGTGCAGCGAGTCGAGGGTCAGGCGCATGGGCTCACAACAGACCAGCGCTGCGGGCGGCGGCCTCAATGGCCTTGTAGTTCTCGGCCTTGGTGGGCACAAAGCGCGTGGCGCGTTGCAGGTCCAGGATCTGCTTGCCCTCGGGCGTGTTCTTGTCCAGCGCCAGGAAGGCCTGGGCCAGCTTGTTGCGCAGGGCCTCGGGCATGCTGCTGCTCACGGTCCAGTTGTAGTCAAAGTAGGGCGGGGTGGTGAAGAACACGCGTACCTTGTCGGTGTCCACCTTTTTGTCGGCCACAAACTTTTCCCACACCGAGACGTTCAGCGCCCCGGCCTGCACCTTGCCTGCCGCCACGGCGGCGATGGTGGCGTCATGCGCGCCACTGAAGGCCACACGCTTGAAGTCGCGCTCAGGCTCCAGCCCAGCGGCCAGCAGGAAGCTGCGCGGCATCAGGTGCCCGCTGGTCGAGCTTTGCGACCCAAAGCTCACGTCCTTGCCCTTCAGGTCGGCCAGGGTCTTGATGGCGGGGTCTGCGGTGATGAAGACCGACTTGAAGCGCTCGTCCTCCTCGCGCTGCACCAGCGGGATCACCTTGCCGCCAGAGCGCACCGAGGCCTGCACGAAGGTGAAGCCCCCGAACCAGGCCAGTTGCACCTTCTGGTTGATCAAGGTCTCCACGGCGGCGGCGTAGTCCGTCACCGGCGTGAACTCCACCTTCATCCCCAGCTTGGCCTCCAGATACTTCACCAGCGGCTCGGCCTTGCGGGCCAGCTCGGTGGGCGACTCGTCGGGGATGACGGTGACGCGGAAGACCTGTTGGGCCTGGGCCAGGCCGGCAACGGCGAGCAGGGCGGTGGCGAGGAGGGCGCGGCGGATCGTTTGCATGGCGGCGTTGGGTGGGTGGAGCAAGGCAGGAATTAGACCTTCGAATCCGGCCCGGCCTCGATACTTCGCGTCTGCCATTCACGGAGCCTGCGTTGACCTCGATTCCCCGCCTCACCTCCCTCTCCCACGGCGGCGGCTGTGGCTGCAAGATCGCGCCGGGCGTGCTGAGCGAGATCCTCAAGAACACCGCCAAGTTCCCGGTGCCGCCGCAGCTGCTGGTGGGCATCGAGACGGCGGACGACGCGGCCGTCTATCAGCTCACCGACGACATCGCCGTCATCGCGACGACCGACTTCTTCATGCCCATCGTCGACGACCCCTTCGACTTTGGCCGCATCGCCGCCACCAATGCCATCAGCGACGTCTACGCCATGGGCGGCAAGCCCATCATGGCGCTGGCCCTGGTGGGCATGCCGGTCAATGTGTTGCCCCTCGACGTCATCGGCAAGATCCTCGAAGGCGGCGAGTCGGTCTGCCGCGCCGCGGGCATCCCCATCGCGGGCGGGCACACCATCGATTCGGTCGAGCCCATCTACGGCCTCGTCGCGCTGGGCGTGGTGCACCCCAAGCGGGTCAAGCGCAATGCTGATGCCCGCGTGGGCGACCGGCTGGTGCTGGGCAAGCCGCTCGGCGTGGGCGTGCTCTCGGCCGCGCTCAAGAAGGAACGGCTCTCGCCCGAAGGCTATGCCTGCATGATCGACACCACCACCCGGCTCAACACCCCCGGCCCCGAGCTGGCCGCACTGCCTGGCGTGCACGCGCTGACCGATGTGACGGGCTTTGGCCTGGCCGGCCACACACTGGAACTGGCCCGGGGCGCGCAGGCCACCATCGCCCTCGACTGGCCCCGCGTGCCTCTGCTGCCCGGCGTGCGCGACCTGGCCAGCCTCGGCTGCATCACCGGCGCCTCTGGCCGCAATTGGGCCAGCTACGGCGGCGAGGTGCAGTTGCCTGAAGGCTTCTCAGACATCGACCGTGCCCTGATAACCGACCCGCAGACCAGTGGCGGCTTGCTCGTGTCCTGCGACGCAGCGGCGGTGGCAGATGTGATGGCGGTGTTCCAGCGCCACGGGTTTGAGGCGGCGGCCGAGGTGGGTGAGGTGCTGGCGCCTGGTGCGCAGCGCTTGGTGCTCAGGGGCTGAGCTTCCTCCATCCGCCCGCCCGTGCACCTGATCGGGCGGATCTGCGCCCTGTCGCACCGCGCTCGCGCGGCCCCGGCGCGGTGGGCAGCATCCAGGCTCCTTCCCTGATGGAGCCCTTCCATGACACACCCCATTCGCTGGCAGCCACTGCTGGCGGTGAGCCTCGCCCTTCCCACACTCTCAGCGCTGGCTGCGCCGCTGCCCGACGCGGCTGCCGTTGGCAGGTTTGCCACCGAGCTGCTGGTGCGCCAGCACATCGACCCCAAGGGACCCGGCGTGGCGGTGCTGGTGGCGCGTGGTGACGAGCTGCTGCTGCAGACGGCGCGCGGCCAGGCCAGCATCGAGCTGGGTGTGCCGCTGGCGCCTGAGCATCGCTTCCGGATCGGCTCGGTCACCAAGCAGTTCAGCGCGGCCACGCTGCTGAAGCTGGTGGACGAAGGCCGGGCCAGCCTGAGCGACCCGCTGTCCAAATACCTGCCCGACTATCCCAACGGCAGCGCCATCACCCTGGCCATGCTGCTCAACCACACCAGCGGGGTCAAAAGCTACACCGGCATCCCCGGCTACATGGGCAACCTTGTGCGCCATGACCTCGACACCGCCGCGCTGGTCAAGGTGTTCAAGGACCAGCCGGCCGACTTTGCGCCGGGCAGCGCCTGGGCCTACAACAACTCGGGCTATGTGCTGGTGGGCGCCGTGATCGAGGCCATCACCGGCAAGCCCTGGTGGCAAACCGCCACCACGCTGAAGTCGCCCCTGTTCTACCCCGCGCCAGACCGTATCGTGGATGGCCACGCCAGCGGCTACACACGCGGCAACGGCACGGCGCTCGCGCCGGCCGCGCTGATCAGCATGACCCAGCCGCATGCCGCCGGCGCCTTGGTGGGCGACTTGCAGTCCCTGTGGCGGTGGAACCAGCTGCTGCACGAAGGCGCCTTCCTCAAGCCCGACACCTACCAGCGCATGACCACGCCCGAGGGCACCGCGCAAGGCCCGCACTACGGCTACGGCGTGTTCGTCGGCACGCTGCGGGGTGAGCGCTTGATCTCGCACGGCGGTGGCATTCCCGGCTTCAACTCCTTGCTGCAATACCTGCCGGCACAGCGCGTCACCGTGGCGCTGCTGCGCAATGCCGATGGCGGCCTGGATCTCGAACTCATGGGCCGCCAACTGGCCGCGTTTGCCGCCGGCAAGCCCTTCCCGCAGCCCACGGCGGTGAGCCTGCCGGCCGAGCAGCTCAAGGCCTTTGAGGGCGTCTACGCGCAGGGCCAGGAGTCCTGCTCGCTGCGCATGGCCGATGGCGCACTGACCCACCAACGCGCCGGTGGCGGCGCCGCCGCGCTCACGCCCGTGGGCCCGGCCAGGTTTGCCGTGACTGGCTCGGTCGAGCAGATCAGCATCGAGCGCAGCGCCAACGGCACCATCACCGGCCTGCGCGTCTATGCCGAAGGCGATGGTGAAGGCGACGTCTGGACCCGCACCGGCGACCTGCCGCAGCGTGCCGACCTGAGTCTGAGCGACGCCCAAAAGGCCGAGTTGGTGGGCGACTACGCCGGCCCGCAGTTCCAGATCAAGATCCTGCTCGGCCCCCAGGGCGAGTTGCTGGCCCAGCCCCCGGGACAGCCCGCCGTTCCCCTCAAGGCCAGCCACCCGCGCGAGCTGTACGCGACCGTGGTGGACGTCAGCCTGCGCTTCGAGCCTGCAGTTGGCCCGGCGCAGACTGCAACCCTGGTCCAGGGCCCTGCCCGCATCACCATGACGCGGGTGCCAGCGGCTGCCAAGTAAGGTGGCCGGCCCGGCCAGCCCGGGCACCCAAGCCCCAACGGGCGTGATCCACGCATGCAGCTGCGGTCACGCCCGTGCTGCTGAGACGTTTGGCGATCCATCCCCCGCCAAAATCTCAGCATGAAGACCATCCGCGACCTGCTCAAGCCGCCCCATATCACCGGCCGTGTCGAGGCCATCGTCGTGCGTGGCGATCCGCGCCAGCCGGCGCGCTGCATCACGTCCACGCTGGCCCTGGCCGGCATCGGCCTGGCTGACGACCGGCTTGGCAAGCGCGGCGAGGCCGAGCTCTCCACCCGCCAGGTCACTCTGATCCAGCACGAGCACCTGCCCGTCATCGCGCTACTTGCCGGCGTGCCCACCGTGGACGTGGCCGCCCTGCGCCGCAACCTCGTTGTCTCCGGCATCAACCTCATCGCCCTCAAGAACGCCCGCGTCCGCGTGGGCGGTGCGCTGCTCGAAATCGTCGGCCCCTGCCAGCCTTGCTCACGCATGGAAGAGGCCGTGGGCGTGGGCGGCTACGCGGCCATGCGCGGGCATGGGGGCATGACGGCGCGGGTGCTGGAGGCGGGAGCGATTGGCGTGGGGGATGAGGTGAGAGCGGAGCAGGGCTGAGCCCCGCCTCGCACTACACAGCCGCTGCGCGCTCCTGCGCGCGCAAGCGACTCAAGCTCACGGGCGTGATGCCCAGATAGCTGGCAATGTGATGCTGCGCAATGCGCGCTTCCAGCCCGGGAAACTGCGCGCGGAAGTGCTGCAGCCGCTCCATCGCCGGCAAGGCCGCCAGTGCCCATTCGCGGTCCACCCGGCGCATCAACTCGGCGCGCATGACGGCATCGCCCCAGCGTTGCACGGACGGGACGCGCAGCATGCAGTCCAGCAGCAGGCTCGCCTCGAACCCGGCCACAACAGCCGCCGTCAGCGCGTGGCAGTGCACGCGAGAACGCTCGTTCACCACGCGGGCGATGGCAGGCGTCAGCACGCCTGGCCCTACGTGAAAGGCCAATGTCACCTCGCGCCCCTGCGCGTCTCCCACCCAGGACTTCAGCACGCCGTCCAGCACGAAGAACTCGCGCGCGCCTGGCTCGCCCGCGCGCAGCAGCGCCTCGCCCGGCGCCAAGCGTTGCACGGTGATGGTCTGGAGCAGCGGCTCGATGGCGGCCTCGTCCAGCGGCGCCAGCGCGTTGGCGATCGCCAGCAGGGCCTGGCGATCAGCGTTGCTCAGCGGCTCTGAAGCCTGGGGCGGCTGCGGTTGCGTGGATCGGGTCATCGGTGGGCAACTTATCCAATGTTGTGGCGCGTCATTGCCGGCTCATTCGACCATGAGGGCCTGTCCACCAAGACCGCCTTGTCACCATGTTCAAAAATCATCGCCTACGCGTCGCAGCCGTGCTGCTAACCAGCCTGCTGTTTGTTGCCAGCCTCTTGCCGGCCCACGCCCTGCTGCGCGTGCCGCCCACGGTCGAGCATGATGCCGCCCTGCCACGCGTGGACCTCAACGGCCATGCCTTCCATGCCGAGCACTTTGGTGAGGCGGGCAAGCCCGTGCTGATCGTGCTGCACGGCGGGCCGGGGGCCGACTACCGCTACCTGCTGGGCCTGAAGGCACTGGCCAACGACTACCACGTCGTCTTCTACGACCAGCGCGGCACCGGCCTGTCGCAGCGCGTGCCGGCCGACAGCATCAGCGTGCAGACCTTCATCAGCGACCTGGATGCCTTCGTCACCGCGTTCGGCCAGGGCCGGCCTGTGCATCTGCTCGGCCACTCCTGGGGCGCCATGCTCGCCTCGGCCTACACCGGCACGCACCCTGAGAAGGTCGGCAGCCTGATCCTGGCCGAGCCCGCGTTCCTGGACGCCTCCACCGTCGAGGTGTTCACCTCGGGCGGCATGCCGCCTTTGCCGGTGATGTGGGGCTTTACCAAGGCCTGGATGAGCAAGTGGTTCGTACGCGCCGAGGGCGACCCGTATGCCCGCGACGACTGGTTTCTGCTGCAGGTGCTGCCGCTGACGCAGGGCGCCGACGAGATGTGCGATGGCCGCTTGCCCGCACTGCAGGCGTGGCGCTTCGGCAGCTCAAACTTCCAGGCGACCATGGGCCGCATGATGGACGACCCGGCCTTTGGCAGGCAGCTGGACTTTCGCAAGGGTGTCGACGCCTTCCAAGGCCCCACGTTGTTCCTCGCCGGCGGCTGCAACCGCGTGGTTGGCGAAGCGCATCAACGCAAGCTGATGGGCCACTTCGCCCATGCCAGCTTGGAGGTCATCCCGCAGGCGGGTCACTTCATGTTCAACGACCAGCTCGAGCGGAGCCTGGCGGTGGTGCGCAGCTTCTTGGCAGGTTCATCGCCCTGAGCAAGCCTGGCCGGCGCCCCCCCCCGCGGACGTGGCTGTGCTGCGCCGCAACCTCGTCATCTCGGGCATCAACCTCATCGCCTCCAAGGATTGCTTGTATTGAGGGCGCTAGAGATCAGTTGCCCGCACTAGCAATTCCATTTTCGACATGAAACTCGACTGGATTCTGTTGCCGAAGTTGTCCGCTGAAGATGAAGTCTGAATATGGTGTGCCCCTGGTAAGCCTCGCGGGATTGCCAGCATTGGCCCGGTGCCAGCGTCCTGACTCCCTGGACAACCTCTGGGCCAGTTCCTCAAACACACAAATACAGGAGAAGCAGGTTGAAAGAGACATCACATCGCTGGACGGGACTCGCCGTCGCACGGGCGGTCACATCGCGTTTGGCGTTCGCAGGTCTTGCTTTGGCGGGGGCGCTCGCTGTTCCCGCGCATGCGGCGGACGACAAGGCGACACCCATCGCCACGCCGGCGCAGCCGAATGCGATCGAGTTGGGCACCGGCCCGCTGCCGGGCGCCAAGAACCCTGAGGTGTGGCATACGCAGTACGGCAGCCGTTTCGCGCGCAACGTGACGGTGGCGACGCTCACGCCCTTCCTGCCCGACCCGGCCAAGGCCAGCGGTGCGGCGGTTGTGGTGGCGCCTGGCGGCGGCTTCATGAGCTTGTCGATGGACAACGAGGGTTGGGACGTCGCCCGCGCCTTGGCTGCCAAGGGCGTTGCGGCTTTCGTCATCAAGTACCGCTTGAACCAGACGCTGCCTGATCTGGAAGAAAACGAGAAGGCCATGCGGGAGCGGTTCTCGGGCAAGCAGCCGCCACCGCGTCCTGATCCCGCACAGTTCCTGGCGGGCTTGGCGCCGCAGATTGCCGACGCGCGCGCGGCGTTTGCCTTGATCCGCAAGCGCGCTGCCGAGTGGCATGTCGATCCGCAGCGGATCGGCATGGTGGGCTTCTCGGCGGGCGCCATGTTGACGATGGCGACCACGACGAATGGCGAGGACGCCAAGCCTGCGTTCATCGGCAACATCTACGGCCCGCTGGCGCCGATGGCTGTCCCAGCGGATGCGCCGCCGCTGTTCATTGCGTTGGCCGCTGACGACCCGTTCTTCGCAAACGCCGGCTACGGGCTCATCGACAGCTGGAAGGCCGCCAAGCGCCCGGTCGAGTTCCACCTGTACGAGCAGGGCGGGCACGGCTTCGGCATGTACCCGAAGACGACGACGAGCACGGGCTGGTTCGAGGCCTTTGTGAGTTGGCTTCGCATGCATGGCATGACGAAGTAAGGCGCAGCAAAAAGGCCCGCAAGTTGCGGGCCTTGTTCTTTCAGTCCAAGGCCCGATCCAGATGCGTGTACCCGCCATCCACAAACACCCACTGCCCGGTGGTGTGGCTGCTGCGGCTGGATAGCAAAAAGACCACGCTGCTGGCGATCTCGTCGGGCGTGGTCATGCGCTGGCCCAGCGGGATGCGGTGCTCGATCTTGGCTTGCTGGGTAGCCGGGTCGGGGAAGGTGGTGAGCCAGCTGGCGTAGAGCGGCGTCATCACCTCGGCGGGGATGACGGCGTTGACGCGGACGCCGTCGTGGCGCAGGGCGGCGGCCCACTCACGGGTGAGGGCAAGCAGGGCACCCTTGGCGGCGGTGTAGCCGCTGGTGCCGCCCTGGCCGGTGATGGAGGTCTTGGAGCCGATGTTGACGATGGCGCCGCGTGTGGCCTTGAGCTGGGGCTCGCAGAGGTGGGCCAGCAAATAGGCGTGGATGAGGTTGGCCTCCAGCGAGGCGCGGAAAGGGGCGGTTCCGGCGCTCAGGGCTACGCAGTCGTTGACGCCCGCGTTGTTGACGAGGCCGTCGATGGCACCGTGCTCGGCCACGATGCGGGCCACGGCGGCGCGGCAGGCGGGCTCGTCTTGAAGCTCCAGCTCGATGTGGGCATGGGCCTCAGGGGCGTTGGCGCCCCGGCCGATGCTGATGGCGATGGCGCCCTCTTGCCGCAGCTGTTTGCAGATGGCGGCGCCGATGCCGGAGCCGCCGCCGGTGATGAGGATGACTTTGCCGGTGAGCCCGAGGTCCATGTGGGTCAGCCTTTGTAGGTGTAGTGCGTGAGTGACTCGGGCTTCATGGTGATGGAGAAGCCGGGCGCGGTGGGTGGCATGTAGGCGGCGCCTTGGACGACGCAGGGGTCGACGAAGTGCTCGTGCAGGTGGTCAACGTACTCGATCACGCGGCCCTCGCGGGTGCCGGCGATGCAGAGGTAGTCGATCATGGAGAGGTGCTGCACGTACTCGCACAAGCCCACGCCGCCGGCGTGCGGGCAGACGGGCAGGCCGTACTTGGCGGCCATCAGCATGACGGCCAGGATCTCGTTGACGCCGCCAAGGCGGCAGCTGTCGATCTGCACCACGTCGATGGCGCCGCGCATGATGAACTGCTTGAAGAGGATGCGGTTCTGGCACATCTCGCCGGTGGCGACCTTCATCGGCAGCACGGCCTCGCGGATGGCGCGGTGGCCTTCCACGTCGTCGGGGCTGGTGGGCTCCTCGATGAACCATGGTCTAGCAAAGGCCAGGTCCTGCAGCCAGTCGATGGCGACGGGCACGTCCCAGACCTGGTTGGCGTCGATCATCAAGAAGCGATCGGGGCCTAGCACCTCGCGGGCGATGCGCAGACGGCGGATGTCGTCGGCGCGGTCGCGGCCCACCTTGAGCTTGATGTGACTGAAGCCGGCATCCACAGCCTCTTGGCATAGGCGGCGCAGCTTGTCGTCGGGGTAACCGAGCCAGCCGGCCGAGGTGGTGTAGCAGGGGTAGCCCTCGCGCTCCAAGGTGGCGAGTCGCTCGGCCTTGCCCTCGGCGGCGCGGGTGAAGAGGGCGAGTGCTTCGTCGGGCGTGATGCAGTCGGTGAGGTAGCGGAAGTCGATGCAGCGCACAAGCTCCTCGGGGCTCATGTCGGCCACCAAGCGCCACAGCGGCTTGCCCACGGCCTTGGCCCAGAGGTCCCAGACGGCGTTGACGACGGCGCCGGTGGCGAGGTGGATGGCGCCTTTGTCGGGCCCGATCCAGCGCAGCTGGCTGTCGGACGTGACGTGGCGCCAGAAGCGGCCCATGTCGGCAGCGATCCAGTCCAGCTCCAGGCCCACGACGCGGCTGGCCAGGGCCTCGATGGCGGCGCAGCAGATGTCGTTGCCGCGCCCGATGGTGAAGGTGAGGCCATGCCCCTCCAATCCATCCGTATCGGTGCCCAGGATGACGTAGGCGGCCGAGTAGTCGGGGTCGGGGTTCATGGCGTCCGAGCCGTCGAGGTGCTGGGACGTGGGGAAGCGCACGTCCAGCGTGCGCAGCGAGGTGATGCGGGTCATGGGCGCCGGGCTGGAAGTCGGGCTGAAAGTCGGGTCTTAAGCCTGGACGGTCTTTTGCCTCTGGGTGCCCAGGCCTTCGATGCCGAGCCGCATGGTCTGGCCGGCCTTCAGGTAGACCGGAGGCTTTTGGCCCAGGCCCACGCCGGGCGGGGTGCCGGTGGAGATGACGTCGCCGGGCTGCAGGCTCATGAACTGGCTCAGGTAACTGACGATCTGCGCGACGGTGAACACCATGGTGCGCGTGTTGCCGTTTTGGTAGCGGTGGCCGTCCACTTCGAGCCAGAGGCTGAGGTTCTGCGGGTCGGGCACTTCGTCGGCCGTGACGAGCCAGGGGCCGATGGGGCCGAAGGTGTCGCAGCCCTTGCCCTTGTCCCACTGGGTGCCGCGCTCCAGCTGCCATTCGCGCTCGGAGATGTCGTTGACCACGCAGTAGCCCGCCACATGCTTGAGGGCGTCGGCCTCGCTGATGTAGCGGCCGCCTTCGCCGATCACCACGCCCAGCTCGACCTCCCAATCGGTCTTGACCGAACCACGCGGGATCTCGACCTCGTCATCGGGGCCGGTGATGGCGCTGGTCCATTTGGCGAAGACGACGGGCTCTTTGGGCACGGGCAGGTTGGACTCAGCCGCGTGGTCGGCGTAGTTGAGGCCAATGCAGATGAACTTGCCCACCTGGCCCACGCAGGGGCCGAGGCGCAGGTCGCTCTGCGGGGTGCCGGCCACCACGGGCAGGCTGTCCAGGTCGAGTGCGCGCAGGCGGGCCAGGCTGGCGGGGGTGAGGGCGCTGCCGGTCAGGTCGGTGATGTGTTCAGACAGGTCGCGCACGCGGCCTGCAGCGTCGAGCAGGCCGGGGCGTTCCTGGCCCTTGGGGCCGTGGCGGAGGAGTTTCATGTTGAGGGTCCTGAAGCGGGGTTTAGATCGTTACGCCGCCGTCCACCAGCAGGGCCTGGCCGGTGATGAGGCGAGCGTCGTCAGAGAGCAGGAAGACGACCATGGGCGCAATATCGTCCACGCTGGCCAGGCGGCCCATGGGCTGGCGGGCGATGAAGTCGCGCTCGGCCTGCGCGGGGTCGGGCGCGGCGTTGATGCGCTCGCGCAGCGAGGGCGTGTCCACGGTGCCGGGGCACAAGGCATTGCAGCGCAGGCCTTGCTTGACGAAGTCAGCCGCCACGGCCTTGGTCAGCCCGATCACGGCGGCTTTGGTGGTGCCGTAGGCAAAGCGATTGGGGAAGCCCTTGATCGACCCAGCCATGGAGGCCATGTTGACGACCGAGGCGGAGTTGCCCGTACGAGCGGCCTCGGCCAGCATGCCGGGCAGCACCGCGCGCAGCAGGCGCCACATGCTCTTGACGTTGAGGTCCATGCTGAAGTCCCAGGCCGCCTCGTCGCAGTCCAGCACCGTGCCGCTGTGCACGTAGCCGGCGCAGTTGAAGAGGCCGTGCAGCGGCGGCAGCGTGGCGGCCAGGGCCGCTACAGCCGCGGTGTCGCGCACGTCCAGCACGGCGGTGCGCAGGCGCTCGGGGTGGGGCGTCTCAGCGGCCAGGGTGGCGAGGGCCTCGGCCTGGATGTCGGTCGCAATCACGCTCGCGCCGGCGGACAGGCAGGCCAGCGCACTGGCGCGGCCCATGCCCTGGGCGGCGGCGGTGATGAGGACGGTTTTGCCCGCAAGTGAAGCGGGTGGGGGTGAGGCAGAAGAGGTCACGGTCGCTGGAGGGTGACAGGTGAGGGCGGTTTGGTCAGGCCAGTTTACGCAATTTTGTAGATTGGCCTGACCATTCTGAGCGCTCGGCAGGCTCTGCCTAGAATTGGTCAGGCCAAAAGCAGCCCGTTACCTACATTTAGCCAGGCGCCAACGATGAACGACCCCACCCGAGCCGCAGAGCGGGCCACTGACAAAGCCCCCGGCTCGCGCCGGCTGTACCAGCAGATCGCCGACCGGCTGCGCGAGCTGATCCGCCAGGGGCAGTTTGGTGTGGGCAGCCGCCTGCCGCCTGAGCGGGAGCTGGCGCAGCAGCTGGGCGTGTCGCGCCCCTCGGTGCGCGAGGCCTTGATTGCGCTGGAGATTGCTGGCTGCGTGGAGGTGCGCATGGGCGCCGGCATCTACGTGCGTGAAGCGGCAGTCGCTGCTGGGGACGCCGCCGTCACCGCAGGTTTGGGTGACAGCCTGGGCGATAGCCCCATGGAGCTGATGCAAGCCCGCGCCATGCTCGAGGGCGCCTTGATGGCCCCGGCCTGCGTGCGCGCCACGCCCGAAGGCCTGCGCCCCGTGCGCGAGGCGCTGGACGAGATGCGCCAGGCCATGCAGGCCGGCCGCAGTGCGCTGGACGCCGACCGCCGCTTCCACGTCGCCGTCGCGGCCCTCGCGGGCAATGCCGTGCTGGAGCGCTTGGTGGCCGAACTCTTTGACGGCCGCTACAGCCCGATCACCCTGCAGCTCAGCGCCAAGGCCGACACACGCCAGACCTGGCAGGACGCGCTGCGAGAGCACGAACGCATCCTGCACGCGCTTGAGGCCCGCGACCCCCTTGCGGCCCAGGTGGCCATGCAGCACCACCTGCTGTCGGCGCATGAGCGCTGGGCGGGGAACGGGATGGCGCCCTGACGCTTGCGCTAGGCTCGGCGGGATGAGTCGCCCCACACTTGTCCGTCTATTGACTGGCTTCAGCCTCATGGCATCGGCGGCTATCGCTTACGTGCTGACGCAGAGCCTGGCGCCGACGGCAGCCGCTGAGGCTGCACGTCCCCGCGTGTCAATTGCGGGCCTTTCGGCTGGCACGTATCGCTATCTCCGGTATCCCGGAGAGCATGCACAAAGGCGCGCCGAGGTCCTGTTCATTCGAACGGCGGAAGGGCGGCTGTTTGCGTGGTGGATACCCATTAGCGAGGGCCTGCATCTTTTGCCCGACCGTCAATGGTGGAAGGCGGGCCCGCCGTGCCGAGACCTCCGCCCTGACTTTGAGGCGCAACTCATTCGATGCCTGGACTCAGAGCTATTTGATTGGGCGAAAGAAAACTACCGCTGGCGGCTGGACGGCAAGAGTTTGTCTAAGCAGGTGCCAGACATGGAGGCCGTTGCGGGTGTGGAGGAGTCGGACGACTTTGTCTTTGACTTGCGCCCAAGCCGCTGAGGCAGGCACCAGCAAGGCATTTGGATGGCCTCCCCCATCGCGCACGACTGCACGATGCTGTCGGGAAGCTCAAGATGCCGTTGGCGGCACAGACGGTGATGCGGGTGCCTCAGTGGTTTGTCAGTCCGCTTTCCTGACAAGTCGCGCGTGGCAGGAATGCCATACGGAGCGCTTGATCACACGGCCATCCGCTTTCCTCAAATCGAGGCCGGCCGACGTGTTGATCAAAGTGTCGATCGGGCTTGTGATGTGAAGCCGGTAGGTGTCGGCGCTGTCGATCACCTCGGCACAGACATGGCAGTCCGCTCCATAGGTTTCGTTGGCGAACTGCTGCGCCTGCTTCAAGGCAAGTGAGAAGGCCTCGCTGGACACGCCAGCCGGTACAGCGCCTTTCACGCAGGTTTGCATGGGGCGGGTTTCGGCAACAGGATGCGTGGCACAGCCGCAGGCTGCTGCGGTCATCAGACAAAGAGCGACGAGTAGGTGCGTTCGCATGGTGTCCGTGGTTCACGGCAACGGAATAGCCTCGACCATCGCCCGCACTTGCTCCACCGCGCCACGCCCAGCCCCGGGCCGAGGGTGCAGACGGTGGGCAATGACCTGGGGCAGGATGGCCTGGATGTCGTCGGGGCTGACGTAGTCGCGCTCGGCCAGCAGGGCGTGGGCACGGGCGGCGCGCAGCACGGCGAGGCCGGCGCGGGGCGAGAGGCCCTGCACAAACCACTGGCCCGAGCGGGTCGCGTCGATGAGCAGTTGCAGGTAGTCGATCAAGGGCGGCGCCGCGTGGATGGTGCGCACGGCGGCTTGTGCGGCTTGCAGGTCGGTGGGCTGCATCACGGGCTGCAGGGTGGCCAGTTGCTCGCGGCTGTCCTGGCCCAGCAGCAGCTCGCGCTCGGCGCGGGCATCGGGGTAGCCGAGCGAGATGCGCATCAGGAAGCGGTCCAGCTGCGACTCGGGCAGCGGGAAGGTGCCGAGCTGCTCGCTAGGGTTCTGCGTGGC
This sequence comes from Roseateles paludis, assembly GCF_039872745.1. Lineage (NCBI taxonomy): Bacteria > Pseudomonadati > Pseudomonadota > Betaproteobacteria > Burkholderiales > Sphaerotilaceae > Roseateles > Roseateles paludis. Next base: position 276,453 of record NZ_JBDPZD010000003.1, read on the forward strand.
GATGACGAAGAAGGGCTCGGGCAGGCGGTGCGACACGCCATCGACGCTGACCTGGTGCTCCTCCATCGCCTCCAGCAGCGCGCTCTGCGTCTTGGGCCCGGCGCGGTTGATCTCGTCGGCCAACAGCACCTGGGCAAACACCGGGCCGGGGTGGAAGACGAAGCCTTGCTGCTCGCGCTCGTACACCGTCGTGCCGATCAGGTCGCTGGGCAACAGGTCGGCGGTGAACTGGCTGCGCTGGAAGCGCAGGCCGAGCGTGATGGCCAGGGCCTGGGCCAGCGTCGTCTTGCCCACGCCGGGCACGTCTTCGATGAGCAGATGGCCGCCGGCCAGCAGGCAGGTGAGGGCGTCTGCGATCTGCGCCGGTTTGCCCCGAATGACCGTGCTAATCTGGTCTCGAACAGCCCGCAACAGGGCTTTTGATTGGGCGGTCGGTGTGTGTGATGCCGTCATGCCAGCGACCATAGCAAATGTCCACCGCCTTCTTCAGCCCCCCCGAGTGCCGCCGCCACGACATGGGCGCCGGCCACTTCGAATGCCCGGCGCGGCTCGACGCCATCAACGACTGGCTGATCGCCTCCGGCCTCGATGCCGGCCTGCAGCCCATGGAGGCGCAGCCCGCCAAGCTGACTGACCTGACCCTCGCGCACACCCAGGCCTATGTGGCCGAGTTGAGCGACCAGTTGCAGCGCTGCGAGGCCAGCGGCGAGTCCGTGGCCCTGGACCCCGATACCGTTGCCAACCCGTACACCTGGCGTGCTGCCTTGATGGCCGCCGGCGCGGCCGTGCAGGCCACCGACCTGGTGTTGGATGGCAAGGCCCAGAACGCCTTTTGCGCGGTGCGCCCGCCCGGCCACCACGCGACGCGCGACCAGGCCATGGGCTTTTGCTTCTTCAACAACGTGGCGATTGCCGCGCGCCATGCGCTGGATGTGCGGGGCCTCAAGCGCATCGCCATTGCGGACTTTGACGTGCACCACGGCAATGGCACCGAGGACATCATTGCGGGCGACGATCGGGTGCTGATGGTGAGCATCTTCCAGGACGAGCTCTACCCGTTTTGCGGCGGCGTGCCCAAGGGCACCAACATGGTCAATGTGCCCATCCCGGCCTACACGCGCGGTGGCGAGGTGCGCGACATCGTCGAGGCCATGTGGCTGCCGGCACTGGAGGCGTTCAAGCCCGAGATGATCTTCATCTCGGCCGGCTTTGACGCACACCGGCTCGACGACCTGGGCCAATTGGGGCTGGTGGAGGCCGACTACGAATGGATCACGCTCAAGCTGCTGGACGTGGCGCGGCGCCATGCCAAGGGGCGCGTCGTTTCCTGCCTCGAAGGGGGCTACAACCTCAGCGCCCTGGCTCGCAGCGTGGGGGTTCATGTGCGAGCCCTGAGCGAAGCGTGAATCAAGCATGACTGAAGCATGAATGCCCTGCACGGACCGATGAACTTTGCCGAGCTGGAGGCCCTGCTGGGCCGCGTCTTCAGCCCGGCCGCTGTGGGCGAATGGGCGCTGCTGCTGGCCTGCTTGGGTCTGGCGGCGCTGGTGGCCTGGTGGGCGGCGCGGCGCGGCACGCGGGGCACGGTGTTGATTGGCGATGGCGCTCTTGGTGGTGCATTTGACGGGGCGCTCTTCCCGCTGCTGGCGCTGGCCCTGGTGTTTGGCGCGCGGCTGCTGCTGCCGCATTTCGGGCTGGCCCCGGCGCTGTTCAAGCTGGCGGTGCCGGTGCTGGTGTCGCTGGCCTTGATCCGTCTGGTGGTGCGGGTGCTGGCCGCCGCCTGGCCGCAGTCCGGCGCCATCAAGCTGGCCGAGCGCCTGGGCTCCTGGATCGCCTGGGGCGCCACGGTGCTGTGGATCACCGGCCTGCTGCCGGTGGTGCTGGACGAGCTGGACGACGTGGGCTGGAAGTTCGGCAGCGTCAAGCTCACGCTGCGCAACTTTGTCGAAGGCGGCTTCTCGGCGGTGCTGGTGATGCTGGTGGCGCTGTGGATCTCGGCGGGCATCGAGGCGCGGCTGATGCGCCAGACCACGCTCGACCTCTCCATGCGCAAGATGGCCGCCAACGTGGTGCGCGCGCTGCTGCTCTTCATCGGGCTCATCCTGGCCCTGTCGGCCGTGGGCATCGACCTCACGGCCCTGGGCGTGCTGGGCGGCGCTTTAGGCGTGGGCCTGGGCTTTGGCTTGCAAAAGCTCGCGGCCAATTACGTGAGCGGCTTCGTGATCCTGGCGGAGCGCTCGCTGCGCATCGGCGACATGGTCAAGGTCGATGGCTTTGAGGGCAAGGTCACCGACATCAAGACCCGCTACACCGTGATCCGCTCGCTGACCGGGCGCGAGGCCATCGTGCCCAATGAGCTGCTCATCACCCAGCGGGTCGAGAACTCGTCGCTGGCCGACCCGCGCGTGCAGGTGACCAGCCTCGTCCAGGTGGCCTATGGCTGCGACGTGGCGGCCGTGATGCAGGCCCTGGCCAATGCCGTGTCCGAAGTGCCGCGCGTGCTGGAGCAGCCCCGGCCCGTGGTGCACCTCAACCAGTTCGCGGCCGATGGGCTGGAGCTGCTGGTGGTGTTCTGGATTGCCGACCCCGAGAACGGCGCCGGCGGCGTGAAGTCGGAGGTCAACCTGGCGATCCTGCGGACGCTGGACGGGCTGGGGGTGGCGATCCCCTACCCGCAGCGCGAGGTGCGGCTCACGGCCGGCTCGCCAGCTCCCGCTCCAGCCACGCCCGGGCCAGGGTCCAGTCCCGCTTGACGGTGGCGAGGCTGATGCCCAGCACCTCGGCCACCTCTTCGTTCTCCAGCCCACCAAAGAAGCGCAGCTCCACCACCTTGGCGGCGCGCGGGTCGATGGCCTCGAAGGCCAGCAGTGCGTCGTGCACGGCCACGATGTCACTGCTCTGGCCGCCGCCAATCTTCTCCAGGTGCTCCAGCGTCAGCGGCACCAGGTCGGCCTCGCGCTTGGCGGCACGGTAGGCCACCTCGTGTGAGACCAGGATGCGCCGCATCATGATGCTGGACACGCTCAGGAAGTGGGCGCGGCTCTCCCAGGCGGTGCGGTTCTGCTCGGCCATGCGGAACCAGGCCTCGTGCACCAGCGCCGTGGTACTGAGCGTGTGGCCGGGCGCCTCGCGCCGCAGGTGCGCGCGCGCCACGCGCTTAAGGTCGGTGTAGAGCCGCTCGAAGAGCTGGCTCGACACCTCGGGCCGCGCTGCCCCGACCTGCTGCAGCCACTGGGTGACTTCGGCAGGGTCCAGGTCGAATTCGACGTCGCTCATGGATCCAAATTCTCCCCGATGCGTAGGCTTGACCCAGGAAGCTACCGGGGCGCGCAGTGCCTTGTGACACGTAAGCTCTGAATCTGGATAAGACCTGCCCCCGCTTCCCCTTGTGACCCACCCTCAGCCCTCTGCCGCCAGTGACTGGGCCCAGGTGCGCGCGCTTTTTGAGGCTGCTTTGCCGCTGGACGCTTCTGGGCGTGAGGCGCTGCTGGCCGACCCGGCGCTGACGCCGGCCCAGGTGGCCGAGGTGCGCTCCCTGCTGCACTTTGTTGACGAGACCCGTGCCGGGGTGCTGGGCCAGGGCGCGGCCGCATTGGCCACACCACTGCCGGATGAAGCGCCCACTGAGCGCGTGGGCCAGCGCCTGGGTGCCTGGCGGGTGGTCGAGCTGCTGGGGCGGGGTGGCATGGGCGAGGTGTGGCTCGCTGAGCGGGCCGATGGCGCCTACGCCGGCCAGGCCGCCATCAAGGTGGTGCGCGCCGGCCGCAGCTCGGCCTCCGTGCTGGCGCGTTTTGCGGTGGAGCAGCAGGCGCTGGCGCGGCTCTCGCACCCGCACATCACCCACCTGCTGGACGCCGGCCGCACGGCTGACGGCCAGCCCTATTTCGTGATGGAGCGCGTCAGCGGCCAGCCCATCGACAAAGCCTGCGAAGGGCGCCCCTTGCCCGAGCGCCTCGGCCTCTTCCTGCAACTGACCGACGCCGTCGCCCACGCCCACCGGCAATTGCTGGTGCACCGCGACCTCAAGCCCTCCAATGTGCTGGTGACCGAGTCGGGCGAGGTCAAGCTGCTGGACTTTGGCATTGCCAAGGCGCTGGACGCCACCGCGCCGGTGCCCGATGCCGGCTCGCTTGAGCTTGAGTCCACCGACGACGAGAGCGCCCTGACGCGCGCCGGCGAGCGCCCCTTCAGCCCCCGCTACGCCAGCCCCGAGCAGGTGCGCGGCGAGGCTGTGGGCACCGCCACCGACGTCTACAGCCTCGGGGTGCTGCTCTACGTGATGCTGACCGGCGTCAGCCCCTACGGCCGCAGCGCCAGCACCCCCGCCGACGCCGCGCGCAGCGTGCTCGACGAAACCCCCACCCGCCCCAGCCGCCTGCCGCCAGACCTCGTCGGCCCCGACTGGGAGGCCATGCGCCAACGCCTGCGCGGCGACCTCGACAGCATCCTGCTCAAGGCCCTGGCCAAGCAGCCCGAGGCCCGCTATGCCAGCGTCGATGCGCTGGCCGCCGACCTGCGCGCCTACCTCGACAAGCGCCCCGTCAGCGCTGGGCCAGGCACTTGGGCCTACGTGACCTCCCGCTTCGTGCAGCGCAATGCCTTCGTGGTGGGGCTGGCTTCATTGGCTTTTCTGGGGCTAGTGGGTGGCTTGGCCGGCACTGCTTGGCAGGCCCATGAAGCTCGCCTTGCGCGAGACGCGGCGCAGCGACACCTGGCCGATGTGCGCAAGCTAGCCAACTCGATGGTGCTGGAAGTGAATGAAAGTCTGCGCCAGGGCGTGACGGAGGCCCAGCGGATATTGGCCAAGACGGCGGCTGAATACTTTTTGCGCCAGCAGGGCATTGCCGACCAGACAGACGCCGAGCGCATTGACCTGGCCCGTGCCCTGAACAGCTTGGCCCGTCTGGAGGGTCACGCTTCCAACCACAACGTGGGCGATTTCGCTGCAGCGCAGGAGCACTACAAGCAGGCGCTGGCCTTGTTGGAGCCGCTGGAGTCTCGGCAGTCGCAGAACAGCGATTGGCAGGGCACGATGGTGGCGTCCCTGGAGGGGCTGTCCTCGGTGTTGCGCGAACAGCGTGAGCTGCCCGAGGCGATGGCACTGATGCAGCGCACCGCCACGCATGCTCGGCGCGCTGCGGCGCTCAAACCCGAGTCGCTGCGGCTGCGTAGTTTCGTCTGCGCCGCGTTGATTCAGTCCTCGTCGTTGGCCTATTCAGTCGACGATGACCTGAGCACCAACGAACTGGACAAGGCGCTGGAGGCAGCGCAACAGACATTGAGCTGCACGCAGCAATTGGTGCTTGACTTCCCGCAGCAGCCCCGGGCCTGGAAGGTGCGGGCCATCGGGCTGCACGTACAGGCTGGCTTGGATGCGATACGCGGCCGATTCCATGAGTCCCTCAGCGGTGAGCAGGCGGCGCAGGAGGCGGCGGAACGCAGCTTTGCCTTGCCCAATGGAGAGCAAGAGCGCTTCTGGATCGAGTCGGGCCGGCACTACTACTTGGGCGACGCCCACAGGCACCTGGGGAACATGGCAGAGGCGGAGGCGTTCTACCGGCGGGGCTTGGCGCGCACAGAGACCTTCTTGCAAGGCGACCCTCGCAACCAGATGCACAGGCTTGACTACACGTCGCTGCTGCATGCAGCGCTGAGCATGGCACTCCGCACTGGCCACACGGCCGATGCGCTCATGCTGTACGAACGACTGCTGGGCGTGCTCGCCAAGGCGGGTGTGGCCGTGGAGACAGACGAGGCACGCGTTGAGCGCATCCGCGTCGAAGCGGATGTGGTGATCGTCCAAGCGCTGCTGGGGCGGCGCCGGGAGGCGGTCCAAGGGGCCGCAGCGCTGGCGGCGTTGATCGAGCGGGGGAGCGTCAGTTTCGATCTGCGGCACCGCGCCGGCGACGCTGAGCAACTGGCTCTGGTGCAAGCGGCGCGGGCTGCCGCTGCCTTGCTGGAGGGAAACCGGCCGGCTGGCATTCGGTTTGCAGAGGATGCGGTCGAGAGCCTTGCGACCATGCGGCGCCTGCGCGCCCAGGGAGATGCGGTAGCAATCATGCAAAGCGCCGACATCTTGGCCTTGCTGGGCCGGTTGCCCTGGGGCGGCGATGCCGCCGCAAGCGCGCAGCGTCAGCGTCTGCAACAAGCGGCACGAGACCTGCTGGAGACGTTAGAGCGACCGGGTGAAGTGACCATGGAGGCCAGCCCGGAAGCACGCGGGCCAGCGCACCCGCAGTGAAACCGCCACCCGCTCAGGCAGGCACTTCAGTGACAAGCGAGGATCACCGCGAATCACCGCGAATGGCATGCCGACCGATTAGTGCATGGATTTGGGGTTGGATTCCCTCGGCAATTGAAGCTTGATGCCCCCCGGCATGGGCCGCAGCCCCTATTTGCGGGTGCGATGAGCCACTAGCGCTTTGGGATCTGCGTAGACGGAATGAAGTCCTCCCATTCCTCTACTCCGGAGATCCCGACATGACCCCGCGCGCACCGATTCGTCCTGCTCCTCGGCCCCTCGCCATCCTTGCCCTTGTAAGCGCCACCAGCCTGGTGGCCTGCGGCGGGGGCGGGGACGCTGCCCCCACGCCACCGCCTCCGGCGCCCGCTCCGGCTCCAGCTCCAGCCCCTGCGCCGACGCCGGCCCCGGAACCTGCTCCCGCTCCGGCGCCAGCGCCGACGCCGGCACCAACACCGGCTCCCGCACCTGCACCTGCTCCGGATCCAACCCCAGCGCCGACACCAGCACCCGCCCCGGCGCCGGCCCCCACGCCCGCACCGGCCCCAGCCCCCGCTGCTTCCGGCAACGAATGCGCGCCGCTGGTCGCCAAGGCGGGTGACTCGATCACCATGCGCTACACCTCCACCTCGGCTGGCTCCACGCCCTACAGCGTGCGTTGGGACTTTGCGAGCGGCAGCTACAAGGGCTCGGCAGCCACGGTGGGCACGGTGACGGTCACCGGTGGCTCGGTCACCTCGGTGGGTTACACAGCCATCTACCTCGACCCGGTGACGGGCGCCGCCCTGGGCCAAGACGACGCCGCTGCCGGCGCCAGCGACACAGTCACGACCTATGAGCCGGCCGACTGGCAGCAGCGCCTGACCAATGCCGGCATCCAGGGCGGCAGCAGCGGCAAGATCGCCGTGACCGCCACGGTCAAGGGCAAGAGCGTGTCCGATGGCTTTGCGCCGCTGGGCGGGGCCACGGCCATCGTGATCAAGTACGAGTTCGTGGTGAACCGCGATGCGAACGAGACGGTGACCACGGCGGCCAAGAGCTTCAGCAATGCCTGCAAGTTCCGCGTGAACTTCCAGGTGAAGGACTTCCAGGTCCAGGGCCCCGCCGGCTCCAGCCCGCTGCTGTCGGCCCTGCTGCCCACGCTGCAGGCCAGCTTCACCTACCCGACCGATGTGAGCCTCTGGACGACCAATGGCATGCCCTGGCAAGTGCCCAAGACCATCACGGTGATGACGCTGCCGTCCGTGGGAGCCATCACCAGCACCGGCGAGCTGACCGCGCTGACGATGGCACCGCGCTGAGCCGGGTTTGATCCATCAAGCAAAGGGCCGCCCATGGGCGGCCCCTTTTTCTTGGGGTCAACGCGAGCCTTAGGCCACGGTGACCGGGATCTTGCCGATCTTGGCTTGCCACTCTGCTGGGCCGGTGTTGTGGGCGCTGGTGCCGCCAGCATCCACGGCCACGGTGACGGGCATGTCCACCACGTCGAACTCGTAGATGGCTTCCATGCCCAGGTCGGCAAAGCCGACGACCTTGGCGGCCTTGATGGCCTTGGACACGAGGTAAGCGGCGCCGCCCACGGCCATCAGATAGGCCGACTTGTGGTTCTTGATGGACTCGATGGCGACGGGGCCGCGCTCGGCCTTGCCGACCATGGCGATGAGGCCGGTCTTGGACAGCATCATCTCGGTGAACTTGTCCATGCGCGTGGCGGTGGTGGGGCCGGCGGGGCCGACGACCTCGTCACGCACCGGGTCCACGGGGCCGACGTAGTAGATGACGCGGTTGGTGAAGTCCACGGGCAGGGGCTGCCCTGCAGCCAGCATGTCCGCGATGCGCTTGTGTGCGGCATCGCGGCCGGTGAGCATCTTGCCGTTGAGCAGCAGGGTGTCACCCGGCTTCCAACTGGCGACTTCGGCGGGGGTCAGGGCGTTGAGGTCAACGCGCTTGCTCTTGTTGTAGTCGGGCGCCCAGTGCACATCGGGCCAGAGGCTGAGGCTCGGGGGCTCCAGGTAGCTGGGGCCGGAGCCGTCGAGCACGAAGTGTGCGTGCCGGGTGGCGGCGCAGTTCGGGATCATGGCAATGGGCTTGCTGGCGGCGTGGGTGGGGTAGGTCTTGATCTTGACGTCGAGCACCGTGGTGAGGCCGCCCAGGCCCTGGGCGCCGATGCCCAGCGCGTTGACCTTCTCGTAGAGCTCGATGCGCAGCTCTTCGAGCTTGTTGCTCGGGCCGCGCTCCAGCAGCTCGTACATGTCGATGTCGTCCATCAGCGCTTCTTTGGCGAGCAGGGCCGCCTTCTCGGCCGTGCCGCCCACGCCGATGCCCAGCATGCCCGGCGGGCACCAGCCGGCGCCCATGGTGGGCACGGTCTTGAGCACCCAGTCTACGATGTTGTCGCTTGGGTTGAGCATGTAGACCTTGCTCTTGTTCTCGGAGCCACCGCCCTTGGCGGCCACGGTCACGTCCACCGTGTTGCCGGGCACGACTTCCATGAACACCACGGCGGGCGTGTTGTCCTTGGTGTTCTTGCGCTCGAAGATGGGGTCGTTGAGGACCGAGGCGCGCAGCTTGTTGTCCGGGTGGTTGTAGGCGCGGCGCACGCCTTCGTCCACGGCGTCCTGGATGGAGCCGGCAAAGCCCTCCCAGCGCACGTCCATGCCGATCTTGAGGAAGACGTTGACGATGCCGGTGTCCTGGCAGATGGGGCGCTTGCCTTCGGCGCACATGCGCGAGTTGGTCAGGATCTGCGCGATGGCGTCCTTGGCGGCGGCGCTTTGCTCGCGCTCGTAGGCGCGGGCCAGGTGGGCGATGTAGTCGGTCGGGTGGTAGTACGAGATGTACTGCAGCGCGGCGGCGACGGAGTCGACGAGGTCGGCGTAGCGGATGGTGGTGGTCATGGTGTTCAGTGCTTTTCGGGGTGAACGAGCAATCGATCCGTGTAGGCGATGGCCATGGCCGACAGCAGGAAGGCCACGTGAATCACCGTTTGCCAGAGCAGGGTCTGCTCCTTGTAGTTGTCGGCGTTGATGAAGGTCTTGAGCAGGTGGATGGAGCTGATGCCGATGATGGCGGTGGCCAGCTTGACCTTGAGCACCGACGCGTTCACATGGCTGAGCCACTCGGGCTGATCGGGGTGGCCCTCAAGCTCCATGCGCGAGACGAAGGTCTCGTAGCCGCCGACGATGACCATGATCAGCAGGTTGGAAATCATGACCACGTCGATCAGGCCCAGCACGACCAGCATCAGGATGGTCTCGTTGAGGCCGGTGGGCATGTCCGTGGCCTTGTAGCCGATGCTCTTGACCAGGATTTCCAGCGCATGCTGGTTGCCGAAGGCCGCCTCGATGAGGTGGACCAGCTCGGTCCAGAACTGCCAGACGTAGACGCCTTGCGCCAGGATCAAGCCCAGGTAGAGCGGCAACTGCAGCCAGCGGCTGGCAAAGATCAGGCGGGGCAGGGGGCGAAGGGGAACGGTCATGCGGCCAGCCGGGTCGTAGAGGGGAAGCGGGCATTCTAGGGATCACCCGTAGGGCGGCATGAGTAAGCACTTCGTCAGATCCTCCGCGCACAGTGCTTGCCGAAATCCCTTTTGCCGACACGGAGACTAGATCATGACGACTGCCGCCATTTACGCCCCCAGCGCCGACTGGGTGGCCCAGGCCCACGTGAAGGGCGAGGCGGGCTACCAGGCCCTCGTGGCCGAGGCTGAGCGCGACTACGAAGGCTTCTGGGCGCGCCTGGCCCGCGAGCTGATCAGCTGGCAGACGCCCTTCACCAAGGTGCTCGACCAAAGCAATGCGCCTTTCTTCAAGTGGTTCGAAGACGGCAAGCTCAATGTCTCCTACAACTGCCTGGACCGCCACGTCGAGGCCGGCCGCGGTGGCCGCAACGCGCTGATCTTTGAAGCCGACGACGGCGCCGTCACCACCGTCACCTATGCCGACCTGCTGGCCCGCGTGAGCCAACTGGCCAATGCGCTGAAGGCCCAGGGCATCAAGAAGGGCGACCGCGTCGTCATCTACATGCCCATGTCCATCGAAGGCGTGGTGGCCATGCAGGCCTGCGCGCGCATCGGGGCAACGCACTCGGTGGTGTTTGGCGGCTTCTCGGCCCAATCGCTGCGTGACCGCATCCAGGATGCCGGCGCCGTGCTGCTGCTGACGGCCGACGAGCAGATGCGCGGCGGCAAGGCGCTGCCGCTCAAGAGCATCGTGGACGAAGCCCTGGCCGACGGTGCCTGCCCGACGCTGCGCAGCGTCATCGTCTTCCGCCGCACGGGCGGCAAGATCGGCTGGACCGAAGGCCGCGACCTGTGGCTGCATGAAGCCATGGCCAGCCAGTCCGCCACCTGCCCGCCGGAGTGGGTCGAGGCCGAGCACCCGCTGTTCCTGCTCTACACCTCGGGCTCCACCGGCAAGCCCAAGGGCGTGCAGCACAGCACCGGCGGCTATCTGCTGCACGCGGCGCTCACCACCAAGTGGACCTTCGACCTCAAGGACAGCGACGTCTTCTGGTGCACGGCCGACATCGGCTGGGTCACCGGCCACACCTACATCACCTATGGCCCGCTGGCCCTGGGCGGCACCGAGATCGTGTTCGAGGGCGTGCCCACCTACCCGGACGCCGGCCGCTTCTGGCAGACCATTGCCAAGCACAAGGTCACGATCTTCTACACGGCGCCCACGGCCATCCGCTCGCTGATCAAGGCGGCTGAAACCAATGAGGCCGTGCACCCCAAGAACTACGACCTGTCCTCGCTGCGCCTGCTCGGTTCGGTGGGCGAACCCATCAACCCCGCCGCCTGGGAGTGGTACCACCAGCACGTGGGTGGCGGCCGTTGCCCCATCGTCGATACCTTCTGGCAGACCGAGACCGGCGGCCACATGATCACGCCGCTGCCGGGCGTGACCAACCTGGTCCCGGGCTCCTGCACGCTGCCCTTCCCGGGCATCACGGCCGCCATCGTCGATGAGACGGGCAATGACGTGCCCAATGGTCAAGGCGGCATCCTGGTCGTCAAGAAGCCCTGGCCGTCGATGATCCGCACCATCTACGGCGACCCGGACCGTTTCCAGAAGAGCTACTACCCGCCCGAGCTCAAGGGCTACTACCTGGCGGGCGACGGCGCCATCCGCGACGCCGAGACGGGCTACTTCACCATCACCGGCCGAATCGACGACGTGCTCAACGTCTCCGGCCACCGCATGGGCACGATGGAGATCGAGTCCGCCCTGGTGAGCTGCACCGAGCTGGTGGCCGAAGCGGCCGTGGTGGGCCGCCCCGACGACACCACCGGCGAGGCCATCTGCGCCTTCGTGGTCTTGAAGCGCCCCCGCCCCAGCGGCGACGAGGCCAAGGCCATTGCCAAGCAGTTGCGCGACCATGTGGCCAAGGAGATCGGCCCCATCGCCAAGCCCAAGGACATCCGCTTCGGCGACAACCTGCCCAAGACCCGTTCCGGCAAGATCATGCGCCGCCTGCTGCGCTCGGTGGCCAAGGGCGATGCGGTCACGCAGGACACCTCGACGCTGGAGAACCCGGCGATCCTGGAGCAACTGGGGCAGGCTTACTGAGGTGGCGCCGGGGGGCGCTTGCGGTGCTTGAATGCGCCGCCACAAATGCAAACAGGCCCCGCGGGGCCTGTTTGTCTTTGAGGGGCGACCGGCGCTTACTTGACGGTCAACACCCACTTGACCAGGGTCTCGGCCTCAGCGGGGGTCACGTTGTTGGGCGGCATGGCCATTTCGCCCCAGGTGCCCTTGCCACCCTTGATGACCTTGTCGGTCAGCTTCTTCACCGCATCCTTGTCCTTGGCGTACTTGGCCGCCACGTCCTTGAACGCCGGGCCGACGAGCTTGGTCTGGAGGGTGTGGCATCCCATGCACGCCTTTTTCTGGGCCAGCTCCTGGTTGGCAGCAGCGGGCAGGGCGGCGAGCGCGGCGATGGACAGGACGATCAAGGACTTCATGGGAAAACGCCTTTCATGGAGGGAGGTGAACTACAGTGCGCGCAACGATACCTGACGCAATGGTGTGCGCATGGCTTTTGTGTTGGTCGGTGTGGTCTTGTTGGCATTGCGCCTGGGCGGCTGGGCGAAGTTCAGCGACAGCGATTGGGTCGCCTGGCTGATCGTGCTCGCGCCCTTCGGGCTGGCCTGGCTGTGGTGGACCTTCTCCGACGCCAGCGGGCTCACGCAGAAGAAAGCCATGGATGCCCTCGATGCCAAGAAGGAAGCCCGCCGGCAGAAGGCGATGGAGGCCCTGGGCCGGGGCGAGAAGAAGCGGCCCTGACTGCGACTGCGGCTGGCTATCATGCCGGCCGCTTTGCTCTGAGGTAGTCCAGCGTGCTGACGCATCCCGAGTTTGATCCCATCGCCCTGCGTCTCGGCCCCTTGGCCATCCACTGGTACGGGCTGACCTATCTCGTCGCCTTCGGGCTCTTCATGTTCCTGGCCTCGCGGCGCGCGCGCATGCCCCAGCATGCGGCCGTCGGCTGGACCGCCCGCGACGTGGACGATGTGCTGTTCTTTGGCGTGCTCGGCGTCGTCCTCGGCGGGCGCCTGGGCTATTGCCTCTTCTACAAGCCCGGCTACTACGCCGAGCACCTGCTGGAGGTGCTGCAGGTCTGGAAGGGCGGCATGTCCTTCCATGGCGGGCTGCTGGGCGTCCTGCTGGCGCTGGCCTGGTTTGGCTGGCGGCGCGGGCGCGGCTTCTTTGAGGTGACCGACCTGGTCGGCCCTTGCGTGCCCACCGGCATCGCGGCGGTGCGTATCGGCAACTTCATCAATGGCGAGCTCTGGGGGCGGCCGGCGCCGGCTGATCTGCCTTGGGCGATGGTCTTTCCGCAGGCGCATGACGGCGTGGCCCGGCATCCGAGCCAGATCTACCAGGCCTTGGGCGAAGGCCTGCTGCTCTTCGTCGTGTTGTGGCTCTACGCGCGCAAGCCGCGGGCCACGGGGCAGATCTCGGGTGTCTTCATGATGGGCTACGGCGCACTGCGCTTTACGGCCGAGTACTTCCGCGAGCCCGACGATTTCCTGGGCTTGCGGGCCCTGAGTCTGAGCCAAGGCCAGTGGCTGAGCCTGCCGATGATTGCGGCCGGGCTGGCCATCTTCATCTGGGCGATGCAGCGCAACCGGAGGCCCGCATGAGGCAGATCTTCTTCGACACCGAAACCACGGGCCTTGACGCCGACAAGGGCGACCGCATCGTCGAGATTGGCTGCGTCGAGATGGTTGACCGCCAGCTCACCGGGCGGCATCTGCACCTGCACATCAACCCCGAGCGCGAGGTGCCCGAGGAGGCCATCCGCATCCACGGGCTGACCAACCAGTTCCTGGCCGACAAGCCCAAGTTCGCCGCCATCGCCGAGCAGTTTCTGGAGTTTGTGGCCGATGCGGAGCTGGTGATCCACAACGCTGCGTTCGACGTGGGCTTTGTCAACGCCGAGCTGCGCCGCCTCAAGCGCGGCGTGCTCACCGACCACGTGGCCGGCGTGCGCGACACGCTGCTGATGGCGCGCGAGCAGTTCCCCGGCAAGGCCAATTCACTCGACGCCCTGTGCCGCCGCCTAGAGGTGGACAACTCCAAGCGGCACTTCCACGGCGCCTTGCTGGATGCCGAGCTGTTGGCCGAGGTCTATATCCGCCTCACGCGCGGCCAGGACGCGCTGCTGGTAGACGAACAGGTGGAAGCCACGCCCGGCGAGGCACTCAGCGCCCTAGAAGCCGTTGACCTGAGCAGCTTCGTGCTGCCGGTGCTGGCGGCCAGCGAAGCCGAGCGCGCCGCACACACCAAGATGCTGGCCGACCTGGACAAGGCCGCCGGCGGCGCCAGCCAGTGGCGCAAGCTCGAACCCAGCCCGAGCGTGGCATAATCGCGGGCTCCCCGGAGACGGATTCGCGTTCGGGCAGTTAGCTCAGCGGTAGAGCACTGCCTTCACACGGCAGGGGTCGCAGGTTCGAACCCTGCACTGCCCACCACCCGACGCGTCAAAACCCGAATACCGGGCGGTTAGCTCAGCGGTAGAGCACTGCCTTCACACGGCAGGGGTCGCAGGTTCGAACCCTGCACCGCCCACCAGAAGTAAGAAAGCCCCGACGGTCGCAAGACCCTCGGGGCTTTTTGTTGGCGCGGCCAGGTTCAGTGATGCAGCCAGGCCGCAATGCCCAGCACGATGCCAACGCCGCCCACGCCGAGCGTGGCCCATTCCATCCAGCGGCGCTTGGTCAGCAGCGCGATGGCGGCCACGGCGATCGAGATTTGCAAAGCCGTGGTGGCCTGGGCCCAGCGATGGTGCAGGTGCATCTGCTCGGCGCTTTCGTCGTCGAGGTGCTTGGACTCGGCCTCCAAGGCTTCGGCCTCGGTCTTGATGTCGTTCTTTTCCTTCTCGTAGCGCGCAATCTTGTCGCGGTACCTGGCGCGCTGGTCTTCAGTGGCCACCAGCTCCAGCGCCAGTTCGGCCAGGTTCTGCTTGCTGCTCTTGGACTGGAAGTAGTTCCACTTGTTGGCCGCCTCGGTCTTCTTGATGGCGGCGTCGTTCTTCAGCAGCCCTGCCTGGGCCTGCGTGGCGCCGCCCATGTAGGAGAAGAAGGCGCCCACTGTGGCGAGGATGGCGGTGATGACGGCGAGCTGGCCGGCAAAGCCCTTGGGCTCGTGCTGGGCGGCGTGCTCCAGCTCATGGTCATGCGGGCCGTGGACGTGAAAGCCACCGGAGGACATGGATCAGGTCTCCTTGCGAAGGTAGTCGACAAAGTCAAAGCGGACGCCAGCTGCGCTCAGGTGCGACTCACGCGCGTGCTCAACGAAATCCAGGGGCTGCCAGGCCGGGAAATGGCGGTCGGCGTCGGGGAAATCAAGCGCCACTTCGGTCAGCGCGAGCCTGTGCGCGCGGGGCAGGGCGAGGGCGTAGATCTCGCCGCCCCCCACCACGCAGACCTCGGGCTCCGAGCAGGCAGCGAGTGCGGCCTCAAAACTGTCAAAGCATTCGGCACCGTCAAAGGTGGCGCTGCTGCGGGTGACGACCAGATTGCGCCGGCCGGGCAGTGGTCGAAAACGCGGCGGCAGCGAGTCCCAGGTCTTGCGGCCCATGATGACCGGCTTGCCCAGCGTGAGCGCCTTGAAGCGCGCCATGTCCAGCGGGTCGCGCCAGAGCAGGTCGTTCTGGCGGCCGATGGCACCGTCGCGGGCAACCGCTGCGACGAGGGTGATCCTCGTCATACCGCCACCGGCGCCTTGATGCCCGGGTGGGGGTCGTAGCCTTGCAGCTCGAAGTCTTCGAACTCGTAGTCGAAGATGCTGGCCGGCCGCCGCTTGATGAGCATGGTGGGCGCGGGGCGGGGCTCGCGGGCGAGCTGGGTGCGGACTTGCTCGACGTGGTTGTCGTAGATGTGGCAATCGCCGCCGGTCCAGACAAAGTCGCCGAGCTGCAGGTCGCACTGCTGGGCCAGCATCTGGGTGAGCAGGGCGTAGCTGGCAATGTTGAAGGGCACGCCGAGAAAGATGTCGGCGCTGCGCTGGTAGAGCTGGCAGGACAGCCGCCCCTCGGCCACGTAGAACTGGAAGAAGGCGTGGCAGGGCATCAGGGCCATCTTGGACAGCTCGGCCACGTTCCAGGCGCTCACGATGATGCGGCGCGAGTCGGGGTTGGTCTTGAGCTGCTTGACCACCTCGGCGATCTGGTCGATATGGCCGCCGTCGGGCGTGGGCCAGCTGCGCCACTGCACGCCGTAGACGGGGCCGAGGTCGCCGTCCGCACGGGCCCATTCGTCCCAGATCGAGCAGCCGCGCTCTTGCAGCCACTTGACGTTGCTGTCGCCGCGCAGGAACCAGAGCAGCTCCAGGATGATGGACTTGAGGTGGACCTTCTTGGTGGTCACCAGGGGGAAGCCTTGGTTCAAGTCGAAGCGCATCTGGTGCCCGAACACGCTGCGCGTGCCGGTGCCGGTGCGGTCGCTCTTTTGCACGCCATGCTCTGACACATGGCGCATGAAGTCTTCGTACTGGTGGAAGGTGGCCGTGGTGCTCATGGGGCGGGGCGTTGGGCTGACTTGGGTCGGAAGGCCTTGCAGACCTCGTCATTCGTTTCGAGGTAAGGGCCTTGGAGCAGGTCGATGCAATAGGGCACCGCCGCAAAGATGCCGCTGGCGGCCGGGTGGCCGGCCAGGGTCTCGGCGATGGCCTTGGGCTGGCCGGGCAGGTTGATGATCAAGGCCTGCTTGCGGATCACGGCCACCTGACGCGACAGGATGGCCGTGGGCACGAAGTGCAGCGAGATCTGGCGCATCTGCTCGCCAAAGCCTGGCATCTCGCGGTCGGCGACGTCGAGCGTGGCTTCGGGCGTCACGTCGCGCAGCGCAGGGCCGGTGCCGCCGGTGGTGAGCACGAGATGGCAGCCGGCGGTGTCGACGAGTTCGATCAAGGTCTCGCTGATGCGGCCGCGCTCATCGGGGATGAGGCGGGGCACGAACTCGATGGGGTTCTTGAGCGCAGTGCTCAGCCAGGCCTGCAAGGCGGGCAGGCCCTTGTCTTCGTAGACGCCGGTGGAGGCGCGGTCGCTGATGGAGACGATGCCGATGCGGACCGGCTCAGGCGTCGCCATCGCGCACCTCGCTGGCCTTGATGAACTGGAACAGCTCACGGTAGGCGCGGCCATTGCGCTTCTCAGGGGCGCCAGAGGCATCCTTGCGGGCGGCACGCACGAGGCTGCGCAGTTGCTGCACGTCGATCTCACCGTGTTGGGCAAGGAAGGCCTGCAGCGCGTTGTCATCGGCCAGCAGGCGGGCGCGCCAGTGCTCGGCCTGGTGCAGCTTAAGGGCGTCCTGCGCATGGCCGAGCTTGAAGGCCGCCACGGCTTCGCGGATGGGCTCGGGGTCGACCTTGCGCATCAGCTTGCCCACGTATTGCAGCTGTCGGCGCCGGCCTTCGAAGTTGGTGATCTTCTTGGCGGCCTTGAGTGCGTCGCTCAAGATTTCGGGCAGGGCCAGCGGCTCCCAGCGCGACTCGGGCAAGGTCAGCATTTCTTCGCCCAGCTTCTGCAACTCAGCCATGTCGCGTTTCAGCTGGGTCTTGCTGGGACGCTCAAAGTCGTCGTCGTCGGGGGGGAGGTCTGCTTGGGAATCGACTTGCATCGTCGCGGCCCTGAACAGCTTGGCGCTGCGGCGGGCGGGCTCAATCACGGGTCTTATCATTCTCGCCCACCCCAACGCATTCACCGACATGCCCCAGCCTCAAGACGGCTTCAGCTTCGCGCCCGAAAGCTTCCAGCAGTTGATCGAAGACACCTTGGCCGAAGCGCGGCGTCTGGGCGCCTCTGATGCCGGTGCCGAAGTGTCCGAGGGCTGCGGCCTGTCGGTCTCGGTCCGCCGGGGGGAATTGGAGAACGTCGAGCGCAACCGTGACAAGTCGCTGGGCGTCAGCGTCTACCTGGGCCAGCGGCGCGGCAATGCGAGCACGTCGGACTTCTCGCCCCAGGCTTTGCGCGACACGGTGCGCGCCGCCTACGACATTGCCCGCTTCACCGCCGAAGACGAATTTGCCGGCCTGCCGAACGCCGAGGACCTGGCGCTGGACGCAGCTACGCGACCAGCGCTGGACCTCTTCCATCCGTGGGCGATCGACGCGCAAGCGGCTGCCGAGATCGCGCTGCGCTGCGAGGCGGCCGCCTTTGCCACCGACAAGCGCATCACCAACAGCGAAGGCGCGTCGGTGTCGGCGCAGCAGTCGCACTTCTGGATGGGCAACTCGCGCGGGTTCCGGGGCGGCTACGCGAGCTCGCGGCATTCGCTGTCGGTCGCGCCGATTGCCGGCCGGGGCGCCGGCATGGAGCGTGACGCCTGGTACAGCTCGATGCGCGACGCGGCCGATCTGGCCTCGCCCGAGGCTGTGGGCCGCTACGCCGCCGAGCGCGCATTGGCGCGGCTGAAGGCACGCAAGGTCAAGACGGCCGAGGTGCCGGTGCTGTTCGAGAACACCCTGGCCGTGGGCCTGCTGGGCGCCCTGGTACAGGCCACCAGTGGCGGCGCGCTGTACCGCCGCACCACCTTTTTGCTCGACAGCCTGGGCCAGCCCGTGCTGGCGCCCCATGTGGACGTGCACGAGGACCCGCATGTGACCAAGGGCAAGGGCAGCTCGCCCTTCGACGACGAAGGCGTGGTCACCCGCGCGCGCAGCGTGGTGCAAGGCGGCGTGCTGCAGGGCTATTTCCTGTCCAGCTACTCGGCGCGCAAGCTGGGCATGCGCACGACGGGGCACGCCGGGGGCTCGCACAACCTGGTCATGCGCAGCAGCGCCACGGCGCCGGGCGACGACCTGACGACCATGCTGCGTCGTCTGGGTACCGGGCTCTTCGTCACTGAGCTGATGGGCCAGGGCGTCAACTACGTGACGGGCGACTACTCGCGGGGCGCCAGCGGCTTCTGGGTCGAGAACGGCGAACTGGCCTACCCGGTGCATGAGGTGACCATCGCTGGCAACCTCAAGGACATGCTGCGTGGCATCGTCGGCATCGGGGCGGACGCCTACACGGTGGGCGCCAAGACCGTAGGCTCGGTGCTGATCGACCGGATGAAGCTGGCCGGCCACTGAGCCGGTGAAGCCCGGTGAGGCGGGCACATGCCAAACGCACCACCTGCCGCTTGCGGGCGGTGTTTTAAGGCCGTTGTCAGGCTTGGTTTCACCCCACGAAAGTTCGATGAAACTGTGTGAAATCTCGCGGGTTAGCCCGATGCGGAGCGCCTGAATCGCGTTCCTAGAATCGATTCGGTTCCCTTGCAACAACCCTTCAGGAGACAGTTTATGGAGCGTCGTTCCTTTGTTCGCAAAGCCGGTCTGGCTGGCGTCCTTGCGGCGGGCAGTGCGCCGGCCATCGTGCATGCACAGGCGCAGATCCGCTGGCGCCTGGCGTCCAGCTTCCCCAAGTCGCTGGACACCATCTGGGGTGCGGCCGAAGTCATGGCCAAGAAGGTCAGCGAGATGACCGGCGGCAAGTTCCAGATCTCGACCCATGCGGGCGGTGAGCTGATGCCCCCCTTCGGCGTGGTGGATGGTGTGCAGCAAGGCACCGTCGAGATGGCGCACACCGCGCCCTACTACTTCTTCGGCAAGGACGAGACCTTCGCCATCGGTTGCGCCATCCCCTTCGGCCTCAACAGCCGCCAGATGACGGCCTGGATGGTGGAAGGCAATGGCATGAAGTTGATGCGCGAGTTCTATCGCAACTACAACATCATCAACTTCGCGGGCGGCAACACGGGCGCCCAGATGGGCGGCTGGTATCGCAAGGAGATCAAGAGCGTTGCCGACGTCAAGGGCCTGAAGATGCGCATCGGCGGCTTTGCTGGCCGCGTGCTGGAGCGCATGGGCGGCGTGCCGCAGAACATCCCTGGTGGCGAGATCTACTCGGCGCTGGAGAAGGGCACCATCGATGCCGCTGAATGGGTGGGCCCCTACGATGACCAGAAGCTCGGCTTCAACAAGGTCGCCCCGAACTACTACTACCCCGGCTGGTGGGAAGGCGGCCCGCAGCTCGACTTCTACGTCAACACCAAGGCCTATGACTCGCTGACCCCCGAGTACAAGGCCATCCTCGAAGCCGCCACCTACACGGCGCACGTGGACATGCAGGCCAAGTACGACGCCAAGAACCCCATTGCGCTGAAGCAGCTCGTGGGCTCGGGCACCAAGCTGTTCCGCTTCCCGAAGGACGTGATGGAGGCGGCCTTCAAGGAGTCCATGGCCGTCTACGCCGAGCTGTCGGGCAAGAACCCGAACTGGAAGAAGGTCTACGAGGACTACGCCAACTTCCGCCGCGACCAGAACCTGTGGTTCCGCTTCGCGGAAGCGGGCTTTGACGACTTCATGCAGTCGCAAAAGCTCTGAGTTTGATGATTGCTGGTGCCGCGCTCCCGCGCGGTGCCAGGCTCCTCTGGTGTTCACCCCTGCTGCGCAAGCATCAGGGGTTTTTTGTGCCCGGCGCTTGGCGCAGCCGGCGAAGCCTCAGAGCAACCTGAAGGCGCAGGCTGCTACCAGGGTGGGCGGCAGCGCCGCCAACAGCAGGCCCAGCGGGTGGATGGTCTGGTCTTCAAAGTGCGGGCGCAGGATGGCGAAGCCTGCAGGGTTGGGCGCATTGGCGATCACGGTCAGGCCACCGCCCGTGACGGCACCCGCCACCAGGGCGACCTTGAACTCGGCGCTCAGGCCCGGTACCAGCGAACCCAGGTAGGTCAGCGCCGCGTTGTCGGTGATAGCGGTGAGGGCCGTGGCGCCCCAATAGACGGCGTCGGCGTTCATGGCCAGTAGCGCGGGCTGCAGCCACCACTGCTGCTGGCCACCCAGCACCACAAGGCCGGCGAGGAAGAAGGCCACCAGCAGCCCCTCGCGCAGGATGAGGCGATCCTGATGGTCCTTGTAGGCCGTGGCGAAGCCCATGAAGAAGAGGAACAAGCCCAGGAAGACTGGTGGGTGGTGCGCGAACACGACCACGCCCACCAGGAAGAGCAACTGCACGGCGACGATGGACGCAGGCACCCGCGGCCCGATGCCTGTCGGGGTAGCTACTCCCAGGCGCCGCAACTCTTTGCTGAACAGCAGGGTCAGCACGGCCGCGTTG
This sequence comes from Roseateles paludis, assembly GCF_039872745.1. Classification (NCBI taxonomy): domain Bacteria; kingdom Pseudomonadati; phylum Pseudomonadota; class Betaproteobacteria; order Burkholderiales; family Sphaerotilaceae; genus Roseateles; species Roseateles paludis. Next base: position 297,301 of record NZ_JBDPZD010000003.1, read on the forward strand.
GTCGTGACGGCGAGTGCCGCTTTCCAGCCGAAGTGGCCGAACACATAGGCCATGTCCCAGCCCCAGGTGGCGGCGACCATCAACACAGGCGGGGCGGCAAACGGCGTCAGCGTGCCGCCGATCGACACATTGACGAACAGCACGCCCACCACGCCGTAGCGCAGCCGTTGGCTGACGTTCTGCTGGAAGAGGCCGTCACGCAGCATCAAGGCTGCGAGGGTCATGGCGGCCGGTTCGGTGATGACAGAGCCGAGCAGGGGCACGAGCGTGAGGGTCAGGAAGCTCAGCGCCATCGCACGAGGCAGCGGCAAGGCGCCAGCCGCAAAGCCGACGAGATCGCGCGCGAACTGCAGCACTGGCCGCGTGCCGGCCACCACCATGATGGCGAAGACGAACAGTGGCTCGGTGTAGTTGCGGCTGTCGAGGTACTGCGTGGCCTGATGCTTGCCCTGCAGGCCGAAGATGAACAGCACCAGCACCAGAGCCCAGAAGCCGAACACGATCTCGACCTCACCCAGCAGGTGCCACAAGCCTGCGTGCTTGGGCTGGCGATGGGCGAGGCGCTCGAAGAACTTGGTGGAGAAGGTATGGATCAGCGCCACTGCAAAGAGCAGGGCGCCGATGATTTCAAGCGTTGAGGGATTCATGCTCGGCAAACAGGGAGACTTGAGCCGAGTGACGGGTCGTCGTGAGCCAAAGCGCCGACTTCAGTCGGCGCTTTGCTTGGGCTCACTTGGACGCGGCGCTGGCGGCTTCGGGCAAGCCGAAGAGCTGGTTCATGTCCACATCCTTCTTCGGCTCATCAGGTGGTTGCACTTCAAGAATGACGTTGCTGGTGTCGACCTCGGCCTTGCGGTCCAGACCGCCCGAGACCATGCCCGGGAAGCCGATGACGAGCCCGATCATGATGATCTGGATGCACACGAAAGGCACGGCACCCCAATAGATCTGGCCGGTCGTGACCTGCGCGACCTGGCGGCCGGTGACACGGTCTTTGTAGTCCTGGGTGGGCGCGACGCTGCGCAGATAGAACAGCGCGAAGCCGAAGGGCGGGTGCATGAAGGAGGTCTGCATGTTCACCGCCAGCAGCACGCCGAACCAGACCAGGTCGATGCCGAGCTTGTCAGCCACTGGCGCCAGCAGCGGCACCACGATGAAGGAAAGTTCGAAGAAGTCCAGGAAGAAGGCCAGCAGGAAGATCAGGATGTTCACCACGATCAGGAAGCCGAGCTGGCCACCTGGCAGGCTGGACAGCAGATGCTCCACCCAACGCGGCCCGTCCACCCCCTGGAAGGTGAGGCTGAAAACCGTCGATCCGACCAGGATGAAGACCACGAAGCAGGAAAGCTTCATCGTCGTGTCCATGGCCTGACGGAGCAGGGGCAAGGCCAGACGCTTGCGCGCCACGGCCATCACCAAGGCGCCCACGGCGCCCATGGCGCCACCCTCGGTCGGGGTGGCGATGCCGAGGAAGATGGTGCCCAGCACCAGGAAGATCAGCGCCAGCGGCGGGATCAGCACGAAGGTGATGCGCTCGGCCATGCGCGACAGCAGGCCCAGGCGCAGCACCCGGTTGGCCACGGCGAGCGCAAAGGCCAGGCCCACGCCCACGGACATTGAGGTGACGATGTTTTCGTCGGTCGGGGTTCCCTCGGGGCGGGAGTGGCTGAACGCCACGGCCGCCGCCGTGCACACGACGAACAGCACGAGCAAGGAGCGCTGGCCGCTGCTGCCGTCGTCCTCACGAATGGTGCGGGCCTCGGGCGGCAGGGCGGGCGCCCAGTGCGGCTTGATCAGTGTGATGAGCAACACGTAGCCCACATAGAGCCCCGTCAGCACAAAGCCGGGAATGAAGGCGCCCTTGTAGAGGTCGCCCACACTGCGGCCGAGTTGATCGGCCATGATGATGAGCACCAGCGAGGGCGGGATGATCTGGGCCAGCGTGCCCGATGCCGCGATGGTGCCGGCAGCCAAGCGGCGGTCGTAGCCGTAGCGCAGCATGATGGGCAGGGAGATCAAGCCCATCGAGATGACTGAAGCCGCCACCACGCCCGTCGTGGCCGCGAGCATGGCGCCCACGAAGATCACCGCATAGGCCAGGCCGCCTCGGATGGGGCCGAACAACTGGCCGATGGTGTCGAGCAAGTCCTCCGCCATGCCCGAGCGCTCAAGGATCAGGCCCATGAAGGTGAAGAACGGAATCGCCAGCAGCGTCTCGTTCTGCATGATCCCGAAGATGCGCAAGGGCAGGGCTTGCAAAAGCGTTGCCGGCAACATGCCGAGCTCGATGCCGACGAACGCGAAGGCCAGTCCTGCAGCCGCCAGGGAGAAGGCGACCGAGAAGCCCATCAGCAGGAAGAGGATCAGGCCGCCGAACATGATCGGCGCCATATTGGCTTGGAAGAACTCCATCATGGCTTGGCCTCCGGAGCGGCGGCCGCTTGGGCACGGATTGCCTCAGCGAGTTCTTCTTCGGCGGATTTCTCGTTGGCTTTGCGTCCCGGGTCGTTAATCACCCCGTTGAGGAAGGCGACGCGCTTGATCACTTCCGACACGCCCTGCAGTCCGAGCAGCGTCAGGCCAGCCGGCAGCAGTGCAAACACGGGCCACCGGATCAAACCGCCCGCATTGCCCGACTGCTCACCAGTCACATAGGCCCGCACCACCAAAGGCCAGACCAAGGTGATGGTGATGCCCACAAAGGGCATGAGGAAGGCCGCGAGCCCGAAGATCTCGACCTTGATCTGGGTGCGCCGCGAAAAGCGACCCAGCACCACATCGATCTTGACGTGCTCTTGCCGCAGCAGCGTGTAGCCGGCCGCGAGTAGGAAGATCGCAGCGAACAGATACCACTGGATCTCAAGCAAGGCGTTGGAGCTGGTGTTGAACACCTTTCGAACCACCGCATTGCCCGCGCTGATCAGGACCGTGGCCAGTACCAGCCAGGCTACCCAGCGACCGACCCATTCGTTGAGGCGATCGATGCCTCGAGAGAGTGGAAGTAATGAGGACACGGAATCTCCATGAAGCGAGAAGTCGCAGATCGCGGCCGCCCGAGCCCGGCCAGCCATTGCGCGCCTGGCGCCCAAACAGCAAGGCGCAGCCCCGGCGCAAGGCGCATCGGGGTATGGCGAGGATTTTGCGATCTGGGGCTGAACAGCGCCTGAAATGCGCTGTGCTTCAGGGAAAGTCCCAGGCGATCAGCGCTGCAGTGCGGCAGCGATCAGCCGAGTGCTGCGGGCCCCTGAGCGGCAGAAGGCGAGGAGGGGGCGCGGCAGGGTTTCCAACAGGCCCGCCATGGTCTCGATTTCTTCGGGCGACTGGTAGCCCCCGTTGACCGGCAGGAAGCGGTAAACCAACCCGGCAGCCTCAGCAGCCGCCTGAATGGCGGCACTGGTGGGTTGGTCGGGGCCGCCCTCGAAGTCGGGGCGGTTGTTGACCACGCTCTTGAAGCCGGCGGCTGCTGCGGCGGCCATGGCTTCGGGCAGCAGTTGGGGGGCAACGGCAAGGTCGTCGGTCAGGGCTTGGCAGGGCAGTTGCATGGCTCAGCTCGCAGGGTTGAGCGCAGCCTTGACGGCTGCGGAAACTTGGCTCATCTCGGCGACACCGCTCAATGCGGCCTTCGCCGCTGTCATGACCTTGCCCATGTCGCCCGGGCCTTTGGCGCCGAGTTCTGCGACCAGGGCCTTCACGCGCGCGGCTACTTCGTCAGCGCTCAGGCGCTCGGGCAGGTAGGCCTCCAGCACCTTGAGCTCGGCGGATTCCTTGGCCACCAGGTCATCGCGCCCCGCGGCGCCGAACTGGGTGATCGAGTCGCGCCGCTGCTTGATCAGCTTGTCCACGATGGCGATCAGGGCCGTGTCGTCGACCGTGATGCGCTCATCCACTTCCTTTTGCTTGACCGCCGCCAGCAGCAGGCGAATGGCGCCCAGCCGCTCGCTGTCCTTGGCGCGCATGGCGGCTTTCATGTCTTCGGTGATGCGATCTTTGAGGCTCATGGTGTGCAGGGAATGCTGGGCAGAAATGAAATGACCCGCAACAGCGTCCTGTGGCGGGTCATCGGCAGGTGTCGGCCCCGAGCGCAAGGCTCAGGAGGCAGGCATCAGTACAGCTTCTTGGGCAGTTGCATGCTGCGCACGCGCTTGTAGTGGCGCTTCACGGCCGCAGCCTTCTTGCGCTTGCGCTCGGCGGTGGGCTTTTCGTAGAACTCGCGGGCGCGGAGGTCAGTCAGCAGGCCCAGCTTTTCGATGGTGCGCTTGAAGCGACGCAGGGCAACGTCGAACGGCTCGTTTTCCTTGACGCGGATGGTGGTCATTGATTTCCTTCGGATGCGCTCGGTATTCGGGGATCGCGTCGTGGGCCGGTGATCCAACCGTGAACCTCGAATCGACACGCAGGGTTTGCTAGCAAAGCCGAGGATTCTATCCGGAATTCCATGCGTAAGCAAAATACTGGCGCTTGGCGAGTTTCTCAGGCTCTGCGTGCCCCGCATTCTGGCCTGGTGCACTTCGAGCAGGCTTCCTCGTTCTTGGGAATACCAATGGCCTGAGGTGATGCCGAAACTCGTTAGCATGCGCAGACCAAGGGGAGTTTGTCGCGGTCTTGAAACCGCCTGAACCTCCCAAGCGCTGCTGCACATGGATGGACCTCTGATGGAAGCGGACTCGAGCACGTCGAGCAAGGCACCAACGCTGGAAGCATGGCTGGAGGAGCATGGCGAGCTGGAGCGCGCCTGCGCGACCGGCCTGCTCTCGCTCGTGGAGCCCTTTGGCGGCTTCGTCGGCATCAAGGCGGTTGGCACGGGCCGTTATGTGTTTGCCAGCGCGGGCCTGGCCGCCTTGTTCGAATGCGCCGAAATTGTCGGCCGCACCGATGCTGAACTGCTCAAGGCCGAGGAAACCAGCGGCTTGCGCCGGGCTGAGCAGACGGCCATGGCCCAGCGCACCGTGCTGATCAACGAGCACCGCCTGGACGTGCGCGGCCGCAAGCGCGAGTTCAGTGTCACGCGCTGCGCCTTGGGCGAGGGCTATTTGCTGGCGGTCTGGCAAGACCGCACCGAGGACAAGCTCCGCGAAGGGCAACTGCAGCGCGCACTCACGCAGATCGAAGAATTGCAGGCGCAACTCGAATCGCTGCGCCGCGAGATGGAGTCGGGCTCCGGGCGGGACGAGGTGTCTGGCCTCTACCTGCGCGCGCAGTTCGACGATTCGCTGCGCCGCGAAATCGACCTGTCGCAGCGCGAGCACCGCGAGTTTGCGCTCGTCATCATCGCGCTCGACCCGCCGCCACAAGGTGCCGTGGACGAGGCCGTGGAGCAGCGCATGCTGGAAGGTCTGGGTCGCATGCTGCGGGCCAACACCCGGGCGATGGATGCCGCCTGCCGTGTGGATGCGCGCCACTTTGCATTGCTGCTGTCGGGCGTCGGGCTCGCCACCGCGCATGCCCGGATGGAGCAATTGCGGCGCCAGTGCAACGCGCAGCTCGTGGTTTTCCACGGGGTGGACGTGGGCCTGTCGGTGTCGATGGGCGTTTCCAGCTTCCCGCACACGGCCTCTGGGCATGCAGAGTTGATGCAGGCCAGCGAGTCTGCGGTGGCTGAAGCGCAGCGGCGCGGCGGCAATCAGGTGGTCCTGGCGCCCATCCCGTTTGCCTGAACTCAGGCCAGCAGCGGCTGCAGGCCCTTGAAGAGCATGTAGGCCGCCAGCGCGAAGAGCAGGTAGGCAAACGCGCGTTTGAGCTGGGCCACATTCATCGCGTGAGCGGCCTTGGCGCCCAGCGGGGCCATCAGCACGCTGGCCGCCGCGATCACGGCCAGCGCTGGCAGGTACACGTAGCCGACGGTGCCAGGCAGGGCCTGGCCCTCTGGATGGCCAAACAGATAGCCCAGGGTGTTGGCGAAGGCGATCGGGAAGCCCAGCGCGGCGCTCGTTGCCACGGCGGTGTGAACCGGCACGTTGCACCACACCAGGTAGGGCACGCTGACGAAGCCGCCGCCCGCGCCCACCAGGCCGGAGAGCATGCCGATGCCGGTGCCAGCCCCCAGCTGACCCAGCGCGCCGGGCAATGCGCGGCTGGGTGCGGGGCGCCGATTGGCCAGCATCTGCCAGCCCGAGAAGCTAACGAAGCCCGCGAATGCCAGCGCCAGCCAGGCGCCCTTGATGAGCGCGAAGAGGCCAAACCCCACCAGCAACCCGCCGATCACCAGGCCCGGCGCCATGGCCACCACCACCGGCCAGCGCACCGCGCCGCGCTTGTGGTGCGCCCGCACGGAGGAGATGGAGGTGAACATGATGGTGGCCATCGAGGTGGCGATGGCCATCTTGACGGCCAGCTCGGGTGATGTGCCGAGGCTGCCGAGGATGAAGGTTAGGAAGGGCACCATCAGCATGCCGCCGCCGATACCCAGCAGGCCGGCCAGGAAGCCGGAACTCAGCCCCAGCGCTGCCAGCTCGACGATCAGCACCGGGCTCATGCGTCGAGCCGTTTCAGCACGGCGGCCCACTCACTGGGCGACACCGGCGTGATCGAAAGGCGGTTGCCGCGCTGCAGCACCCGTAGCGAGACCAGCTCCGGCGCTTCGCGCATCTCGGCCAAGGAGAGCAGGCGCGTGGTGCGGCGCCAGCGCACGTCCACATGCAGCCAGCGCGGGGCTTCGGGCGAACTCTTCGGGTCGAAGTACTTGCTGGCGGGGTCGAACTGCGTGGCGTCCGGGTAGGCCGTGCTGGCCACTTCCGCCAGGCCGGCGACGCCGGGCTCGGGGCAGGACGAGTGATAGAAGAGCACGCCGTCCCCGACGCGCATCGCGTCGCGCATGAAGTTGCGGGCCTGGTAGTTGCGCACGCCGGTCCAGGGCAACTGGCCCGCGCGCTCCAGGTCTGCGATGGAAGCCTCGTCGGGCTCCGACTTCATCAGCCAGTAGTTCATTGGGGGGTGTCCATCACAAGCCGTGGGCCGCATTCCTGAACCCAGGGGGATTCAGGTGGGCGAGGTCAGCCGGACTTCGGGTTCATCTGACGCGAGACGATCACGCCCATCCGGCATGTTCCAAGCCCGGGCTCCAAAGAGCATCGGTTCAAGGAAATATAGGACCCACGCGAATGCGATGGACGAGAGGGATTCTACGTTTGCCGCCGGGGCTCAGAGCAGCTGGCCATCGTGACCGAGTACCTCGTCCAGACGCTTGACAAGGCCGTCGATGTCCGACGCGTTGACGGCCGGCGTGCGCGGCACTTCGGCCAATTGATAGGCCAGGTTGAGCGCGGCCAGCACGGCAATGCGCTCGCGTGCCTTGACCTTGCCGGCATCGCGGATTGCGCACATCTCGCGGTCCACCTGCGCCACGGCTTGCTGCAAGGCGGCCTCGCCGCCTTCGGGGCAGCCCAGCAGGTAGCTCTGGCCGAGGATGGTGACTTCCATCTGCTTCACGCTGCGTTCTCCTTGTTGCCGCTGGCCTCAGCTGGCAGACGGTCCAGCAGCGCATCCACACGGGCGCGTGCGGCGTTGAGGCGGGACTTGAGGCTGTCGCGTTCCTGCGTCAGCGTGGTGACTTGCTCCTGCAGGAGTGCTTCCTTGCGCAGCAGTTCCTCGTGGCGCACCAGCAGGCGCTCCACGCGTTCGGTCAGGTCGGTGAGGCTCGGCATGCGCGGCTCCAGGGATCAAGCAGCTGATTTTAGAGAGGAGCCCATGTCGCACTCGGCGATCACGGTGCAATGGCTGCATTGCGGCTTGCGCGCCTGGCAGACATAGCGGCCATGCAGGATCAGCCAGTGATGGGCGTCGACGCGGTAGGCCTCGGGCACGCGGGCCAACAGGCCCTGCTCCACGGCCAGCGGCGTGGCGCCCGGCGCCAGACCGGTGCGGTTGCTGACGCGGAAGATGTGCGTGTCCACTGCCATGGTGGGCTCGCCAAAGGCGACGTTGAGCACGACGTTGGCCGTCTTGCGGCCCACGCCAGGCAGGGCCTCCAGCGCCTCGCGCGAGCGCGGCACCTGGCCGCCGTGCCGGTCGATCAGCAGGCGGCAGGTTTCCATCAGGTGGCGGGCCTTGCTGCGGTACAGGCCGATGGTCTTGATGTAGGACTCCAGGCCGTCCTGCCCCAGTGCGAGGATCTTCTGCGGGGTGTTGGCCACCGCGAAGAGCCGGCGCGTGGCCTTGTTGACGCCCACGTCCGTCGCCTGGGCCGACAGCAGCACGGCCGTCAGCAGCTCAAAGACGCTGGCGTACTCCAGCTCGGTTTGCGGCGCCGGGTTGGCGCGCTGCAGCGTGGCAAAGAAGCGTTCGATCTGAGCGGGCGTCATGCCCGCATTCTCGGCGCAGCCTCAGGCGCCACGTTTGGCGCGCGCGCGGGCCAGGGCGGCTTCGATCACCGCGCGTTTGCGCTCCAGCTCGGCCCCTTCGGCGCCCTTGGTGTGGGCGGGCAGGTCGGCCAGCTTGGCGCGTGCCTTGGCGGCCAGGCGGGCTTCGTTCTCTTCGGCCTCGCGGTGGCGCCGATGGGCGCGGAAGCGGTAGCGCTCCTGCGCCTGCCGGGCCTGCGCAGGGCTCCAGGCGGCCCAGCCGGTGGTGGTGGTCTCGGGGCGCATCTGGATGCAGTCCACCGGACAGGCGGGGACGCAAAGCTCGCAGCCTGTGCACTGCGCATTGACGACCCAGTGCATCAGCTTGGGCGCGCCCACGATGGCGTCCACGGGGCAGGCCTTGATGCACAGCGTGCAGCCGATGCACCAGGCCTCGTCGATCACGGCCAGGCCGCGCGGTGTTTCCTGCCCGTGCTCGGGCGACAGCGGGATCACCGCCTGGCCCGTCAGGGCCGCCAGGCGGGCAATGCCCTCGGCCCCGCCGGGCGGGCATTGGTTGATGCCCGCCTCGCCACCGACCATGGCCTCGGCGTAGTTGCGGCAGTCCACATACCCGCAGCGCGTGCACTGCGTCTGCGGAAGGGCGTCGTCGATCTGGTCGGCCTGGGCCTTCACGCCTTGGCGCGGCGCGCGGGGCGCGTGGTTTTGGCGGCGGCCTTTGCAGCCCCCTTTGTCGCAGCTTTCACCGGAGCCTTGCGCGCGGGCTTGGGCGGGGCTGCCAGCGGGGCGGCGTCGTACTTGGCGATGAATTCGCGCACCGCCGGGTAGACGTTCTCGCGCCAGCGGCGGCCCGAGAAGATGCCGTAGTGGCCCGCGCCCATGGCGTCGAAGTGCTTCTGGTGGGCCTTTGGCACGCCGGTGCAGAGCTCGTGGGCGGCACGGGTCTGGCCGGCCCCCGAGATGTCGTCCAGCTCGCCCTCAACGGTCAACAGGGCGCTCGCAGTGATGTCCTGCGGGCGCACCAATGAGCCGTTCACGTCCCATGTACCGTTGACGAGGGCAAAGTCCTGGAAGACGACCTTGATCGTCTCCAGGTAGTACTCGGCCGGCATGTCCAGCACGGCGTTGTATTCGTCGTAGAACTGGCGGTGCGAATCGGCGCTGTCGCCGTCGCCGCGCACCAGGTCGAGGAAGTAGTCGTAGTGCGAGCTGAGGTGGCGATCGGGGTTCATGGCCACGAAGCCGCTGTGCTGCAGGAAGCCGGGGTAGACGCGCCGGCCCGCCCCGGGGAAGTTGGGTGGCACGCGGTAGATCACGTTGTTCTCGAACCACTCGTAGGAGCGGTTCATGGCCAGGTTGTTGACGGCGGTGGGCGATTTGCGCGCGTCGATCGGGCCACCCATCATGGTCAGCGAGCGCGGCGTGAACTCACCGGCCGAGGCCAGCAGCGAGACCGCCGCCAGCACAGGCACCGTGGGCTGGCAGACCGAGATCACGTGCACCTCGGGGCCGATGTAGCGGATGAACTCCTGCACATAGGCCACGTAGTCGTTGAGGTGGAAGGGGCCCACTTCGGCCGGCACGATGCGGGCATCGGTCCAGTCGGTGATGAAGACCTTGTGGTCCTGCAGCAAGCAACGCACCGTGTCGCGCAGCAGCGTGGAGTGGTGGCCCGAGAGCGGCGCCACCACCAGCACGGTGGGCTGCTGGCGCATCACGTCCAGCACGGCCTGGTTGTCGGTGAAGCGCTTGAAGCGCAGCAGCCGGCAGAAGGGCTTGTTGATGGGCACCTGCTCCTGCACCGCGACCTCGACGCCGGCCACCTCGGTGGTGCGGATGCCGAACTCCGGCTTTTCATAGTCCTTGGCCAGGCGATGCGCCAGGTCCAGCCCGGCGGACACGCGCTGCGCCAGCGGCGTGTGCGTGAAGGGCGAGAGCGGGTGGTTGTAAAGCTTGGAAGCCGCGCTGGCGAACTCCGAGAACGGCGCCATCAGCGCTCGCTGGGTCTCATACCACTGGTAAAGCATGGGTCTGCCCTCCGGCCGAGTAGGGGGCACCGCGAAATGGTGCGGTGCAGCATGACCCAATGGTAGCGCCGTCCTCTGACCTTTGCGCGGCACTGGCGTGACAGGCGTCGGCGCGGGTGCGCCATCCGCCACGCCAGCGGCCGGATTGAGGCCGGCGATCAGCGCGCCGGCGCCGGGCGGTTGCGGCGACGCAGCAGGCGCCCCACGACGGCGAGGCCGGCCAGCATCATGGGCAGGACCTGGGGCTCAGGCACCGCAGCCGTGATCTGGACGGGCTCCCAGCTGAGCGACAGCAATTGATCGCGTTCGTCGCTGATGCGGCCGGGGATGTCGTAACCAGGCCAGCCATAGCTGTCATAGGCAAACAGGCGCTCGCCATCGGGCCCGAAGCTGGTGGTGGCCAGGTGTTCCAGGCGCAGATCGGGCAGGTGCAGATAGAGGCTGGCACGGTCGTCCATGCCGTGGTCAAACGCTGCCACGGCGCGGTTGCCGCTCCAGTGCAGCTCGAAGGCGGACAGCTCGATATTGACCAGGTAGCCGTCGCCGTCGGCGTCCTCGCCCACCAGGCGGCCGGACAGCACGGCGCCGTCGGCAAATCCGGTTTGCAGGAAGCTGAAGCTCAAGGGCTGTGCGGCTTGCGCGCTGGACAGGCTGAGCGCCAGCCAGGCGAACAGGGCGGACAGCGTCCAGCCCGAGGAACGAAACGAAGATTTCATGATGAGGTTTCCAAAGTGGTGTTCAGGCGGTGACAGGGTGAGGCGCTGACGGCGTGCCCGCAGCGGCCGACACAGACGCCAGCCAGCGGCGCCGCGCGGTGTGCAGCGCTCGGGGAATCTCGGTGGGCTCCAGCGGGCTCAGCAGCGGCACGCTGCGCAGGCGCAGCAGGGTCTGCCAGGCGGGCAGCGGCTGCACCACCAGCAGCCGGCGCAGGGCGTGGGCGGCTTCGTCCTCGACGACCTCGGGGGCTGCTGCTGTGTCCACCGTCAGGCCGGCGCCTTCAAGAAACGGTGCCAAGGGCAGCCGCTCGCCAGGGCCGAGGTAGGCGCGGCGTCCGCTGGGCGTGGCCAAACGGGCGACCTGGGCATCCAGCGCCTGCGCCTGAGCGGCAGCAGCACGGGGCCTGGGCAGTGCGGCTTGCTCGGCCCATTCCAGCCAGCGTGCCAGCGGCTCGCCACCGGCCTGCGCGTGCAGCGCCGGCGGGTGGCCGGGCTGCACTTGCAGGGGCGTGGCCACCATGCCCTGGGCGTGGCCCATCCAGGCCGCCAGGTGGGCGGGGCGGCGGATGGCGTCGATCGCGCCAAACCACAGCCGCCAGCCCAGCGTCGGCGCTGGCGTTGTGGCCAGCAGGGCTTGGGCCTGGGGGCTGCCCGCCAGGCTCAGGCTGGCTGCTGCTCCCAGCAGACGGCGGCGCGACAGCCCGGTGGCATGGGGCTGGGCGGTGTTCATGCGGCCGCCAGGCCGGGCATTGGCGCCACCTGCAGGGCGCGGCAGAGCTTGGCCCAGTCGCGTTGGTTCAGGCGCGCCTGGGCGACGTCCAGGGCCATGTCGCGCACGGGCGGCGGCATGCTGGCCATCATGTCGGCGCGCTCTTGTGGGCTGAGCGCCGGCACCAGCCAGCGCCAGACCAGTTGCACCTCCTCCATCGGCAGGCTCTGCAAGATGCGCTGGTGCAGTTCATCAAGCTCTGCATCGGTGTAGAGCTCCCACAGGGCGGCGTTGTGGCGCGTCTCTTCCACCAGCATGTGCTCGAAGTTCTCGGCCACGAAGCGGCTCAGACGGCGGTAGACGCGCAGCGCGCCCGCTGGCTGAGGGTTGGCGGCCAGTGCCTTCCGCTCGGTTTGCAGCTCGGCGATGGCCTGCACATGCTCTTCGTGCTCGGCGCCGATGCGCGCGCTCACGCCGGGGCGGCCGGCTTCCAGGGCGGGGTGGATGAAGCTGTTCTCGTTGTGCAGGTGCTGGCCGCACAGGATGAGCAGCTCGTCGAGCTGACCGAGGGTCTGCTGCAGGTCTTCGGGGTCAGCCACATCAACGCGGCTCAGGCGCATCAGGGTGTCGACCATGAAGTGCCGCAAGGCCTTGTGGATGGCGGCGTAGAGGTCGTGACGGGCAGGGGTGGTGGGGGGCATGACGGCTCCTTGGTGGGGCTTGTTGAGGAGTCGTCAGTGTTCCGATCGCGGGCGGATCGGGCATCGGCCAGATGGCCTATCGGGGAGCCATGCCGTCATGGCTCTTGGGTGCTGCCGCCGCAGGCGCGCGTCAGCCGCGGCCTGGTGGCAGGCGAGGGCGCTCTCCCGAGCGGCCTCGCTTTACGCTTGACAGAAGCGGGGCTTGATCAGCCCTTGATGACCTCGGCCATGGCGGCCGCCACGGCGGGCAGGTTCTTCTCGTTCAGGGCGGCCACGCAGATGCGGCCCGAGTCCACGCCATAGACGCCGAAGTCATTGCGCAGGCGCTGCATCTGGGCGGCGGTGAGGCCCGAGTAGCTGAACATGCCCTTCTGGGCGGTGACGAAGCTCAGGTCGCGCGTGACGCCGGCAGCCTTGAGAGCCGCAACCAGCGCGCCGCGCATGGCCTTGATGCGCTCGCGCATGCCGGCCAGCTCGCCTTCCCACATCGCGCGCAGCTCAGGCGTTGTCAGCACTTGGGCGACGACCTGGGCGCCGTGCGTCGGCGGGTTGGAGTAGTTGGTGCGGACCATGATCTTGAGCTGCGAGAGCACGCGGGTGCATTCCTCGGCGCTTGTGCAGACCACGCTCAGCGCGCCGACGCGTTCGCCATAGAGCGAGAAGCTCTTGGAGAAGCTGGTGGACACGAAGAAGGACAGGCCGGCGGCCAGGAACTGGCGCACGGCTTCGCCGTCTTCCTGGATGCCGAAGCCGAAGCCCTGGTAGGCCATGTCGAGGAAGGGCACCAGGCCCTTGGCCTTGCAGACGGCGACGACCTCGCCCCACTGGGCGTCGGTCAGGTCATAGCCGGTCGGGTTGTGGCAGCAGGCGTGCAGCACGACCACGGTGCCGGCGGGTGCCGCATTCAATGCCGCCAGCATGCCGGCCACGTTGATGCCGCCCACGGCAGCGTCGTAGTAGGGGTAGGTTTCGACGGTGAAGCCGGCCTGCGTGAACAGGGCGCGGTGGTTCTCCCAGCTCGGGTCGGAGATCAGCACCTTGGCATTGGGGCCGAGGTGCTTGAGGAAGTCGGCGCCGATCTTGAGCGCGCCGGTGCCGCCGATGGCTTGCACGGTGGCAACGCGCTTCGCGGCCACAGCCTCGTGGTTGCCGAACACCAGGCCTTGCACGGCGGCGTCATAGGCGGCGATGCCGTCGATCGGCAGGTAGCCGCGCGGCTTGGGGGCGGCGGCCATGGCGGCCTCGGCGGCTTGCACGCACTTCAGCAGGGGCAGCTTGCCGTTCTCGTCGTAATAGACGCCGACGCCGAGGTTGACCTTGGTGGGGCGGGTGTCGGCATTGAACTGCTCGTTCAGACCCAGGATGGGGTCACGCGGAGCCAGGGTGACGGCGGAGAACAGGGCGGACATGAAAAGCTTCCTGAAAAGACGTTGTCAGCAGGGAAGGGCGTGTGAGCGCCGGGGAGAAGAGGGTCTGCGCTAACCTGTACGGTTGCGCAGCGCAGCAATTTTGCCTGTGAACCTCGGGATTCCCCCATGCAAGATGTCTCGAACGCTCAACCCGCCCCTGGAGCCGACCCGGTTGCCAGTCAGGGTGAGTTCGTCACCTTCGAAGGCTCGCCCTTCCAGCTTTGGCAGCCTTTCCCTCCGGCCGGCGACCAGCCGACGGCCATCGGCCAGCTCGTTGAGGGCCTGAACGACGGCCTGAGCTTCCAGACTCTGCTGGGCGTCACGGGCTCGGGCAAGACCTTCACCATGGCCAACGTGATCGCCCGCATGGGGCGGCCGGCCATCGTCTTTGCCCACAACAAGACCCTGGCCGCGCAGCTCTACAGCGAGATGCGCGAGTTCTTCCCCAAGAACGCGGTCGAGTACTTCGTCAGCTACTACGACTACTACCAGCCCGAGGCCTATGTGCCGCAGCGCGACTTGTTCATCGAGAAGGACAGCGCGATCAACGAGCACATCGAGCAGCTGCGGCTCTCCTGCACCAAGAGCCTGCTGGAGCGACGCGATGTGGTGATCGTGGCCTCGGTGTCAGCCATCTACGGCATCGGCAACCCCAGCGACTACCACCAGATGGTGATGACGCTGCGCGTGGGCGACAAGATGGGCCAGCGTGATGCCATCGCCCAACTGGTGCGCATGCAGTACACGCGCAACGAGATCGAGTTCTCGCGCGGGCACTTCCGCGTGCGTGGCGACACCATCGACGTCTTCCCGTCCGAGCACTCGGAGCTGGCACTGCGCATCGAGCTCTTCGACGACGAGGTCGAGACCCTGTCGCTATTTGATCCGCTCACCGGCCAGATCCGCCAGAAGATCCCGCGCTTCACCGTCTACCCCAGCAGCCACTACGTGACCCCGCGCGAGCGCGTGGTGGCGGCCATCGAGACCATCAAGGCCGAACTGCGCGAGCGCGTGGGCTTCTTCGTCAAGGAGGGCAAGCTGGTCGAGGCGCAGCGCATCGAGCAGCGTACTCGCTTCGACCTGGAGATGCTCCAGGAGGTGGGCCACTGCAAGGGCATCGAGAACTACACACGGCATCTGTCCCAGGCCCAGCCGGGCGACCCGCCGCCGACCCTGGTGGACTACCTGCCGCCCGACGCGCTGATGTTCGTGGACGAGAGCCACGTCACGCTCGGCCAGTTTGGCGCCATGTACAACGGCGACAAGTCGCGCAAGACCACGCTGGTGGAGTACGGCTTCCGGCTGCCATCGGCGCTGGACAACCGGCCGCTGAAGTTCGAGGAGTTCGAGCGCAAGATGCGCCAGGCCATCTTTGTCTCGGCCACGCCATCGGACTACGAAAAGCGCAACGCCGGCCAGGTTGTCGAGCAGGTGGTGCGGCCCACGGGCCTGGTGGACCCCATCGTCGAGGTGCGCCCCGCCACGCATCAGGTGGACGATGTGCTGCAGGAGATCCGTCTGCGCGTGGAGGCCGCCGAGCGCGTGCTCATCACCACGCTGACCAAGCGCATGGCCGAGCAGCTGACCGACTACCTGTCCGACAACGGCGTCAAGGTGCGCTACCTGCACTCCGACGTGGACACGGTGGAGCGTGTCGAGATCCTGCGCGACCTGCGGCTGGGGGCCTTTGACGTGCTGGTGGGCATCAACCTGCTGCGCGAGGGCTTGGACATCCCCGAGGTCTCGCTGGTCGCCATCCTCGATGCCGACAAGGAAGGCTTCCTGCGCAGCGAGCGCAGCCTGATCCAGACCATCGGCCGCGCCGCGCGCAACCTCAATGGCCGCGCCATCCTCTACGCCGATGTGGTGACCGACTCGATGCGCCGCGCCATCGGCGAGACCGAGCGCCGCCGTGCCAAGCAGATGGCTTTCAACGAAGCTCACGGCATCACGCCGCGCGGCGTGCAAAAGCGCATCAAGGATCTGATCGAAGGCGTCTACGCCGAGAAGGCCGACGACCAGAAACTGCTGGCCGCCGCCCAGGTCGAGGAGCTGTCCGAGAAGGACTTGGCCAAGCGCATGTCCCAGCTCGAAAAGCAGATGCTGGAGCACGCCCGCAACCTGGAGTTCGAGCAAGCAGCCCGCCTGCGCGACCAGCTTGCGCAGTTGCGCGAACAGGCCTTTGGTGCCCGCGTGCCCGACCAGGTCGTACCCATCTCTGCCGCCCGCAAGGGGCGCTGAGCCGCAAAACCCCTTGAAGGCCTGTGGGTTTGCGTATGAGGGTGAATCCGGATCAGTAGCCGACTAAAATGATCGGAAATGATTTGGTCGGAATTGGCTCAGGGTTTGCCCCGGGCTGGCAACGACCTCGGTACGCCTCAGAACGAAGGAGTTCGCATGCGTCTCACCACCAAAGGCCGTTTCGCCGTCACCGCCATGTTGGACCTCGCCCTGCGCGAGCACAACGGCCCGGTGGCCCTGGCCGCCATCAGCCAGCGCCAGCAGATCTCGCTGTCCTACCTGGAGCAGCTCTTCGGCAAGTTGCGCCGCAACGAGCTGGTCGAGAGCACGCGCGGGCCGGGCGGTGGCTACTCGCTCGGTCGCAAGGCCGAGGACATCACGGTGGCCGACATCATTGCCGCCGTTGACGAAGCCGTGGACGCCACCGGCTGCGGTGGCAAGGACAACTGCATGGGCGACGACACCGGCCGCTGCATCACGCACGAGCTGTGGACCAACCTGAACACCAAGATGTTCGAGTACCTGCAGTCCGTCAACTTGCGCAGCCTGGTGGACGACCAGCGCGCCAAGGGCATCGAGATCGAAGCCGCGCCCATCAAGCGCGCCATCTCCAGCCAGCCGGTGCTCAAGCCCATCCGCGTGACGGCCCCGAACAGCGTCTTCGCCCTGGGCGCAGCCACCACCAAGTGACTCGATAATCCGAGGTTGCCCTGAGAACAGGGGCGCCCCGTCTTCGCCATGGACATGACCCCGCATTTCCCGATCTACCTGGACTACGGCGCCACCACGCCGTGCGACCCGCGCGTGGTCGACGCCATCATCCCCTGGCTGCGCGAGCACTTCGGCAACCCGGCGTCTCGCAGCCACGCCTGGGGCTGGGAGGCCGAAGAGGCCGTCGAGAAGGCGCGCGTGCAGGTGGCCGAGTTGATCGGTGCCGACCCGCGCGAGATCGTCTGGACCTCGGGTGCCACCGAGTCCAACAACCTCGCGCTCAAGGGCGCCGCCCACTTCTACCAGTCGCGCGGCAAGCACCTGATCACCGTCAAGACCGAGCACAAGGCCGTGCTCGACACCATGCGCGAGCTGGAGCGCCAGGGCTTCGAGGTGACCTACCTTGACGTGCTGGAGAACGGCCTGCTGGACTTCGAGGTCTTCAAGGCGGCACTGCGGCCCGACACCATCCTGGCCTCGGTCATGTACGTGAACAACGAGATCGGCGTGATCCAGGACGTCGAGGCGCTGGGCAAGCTCTGCCGCGAGCGCGGCGTGATCTTCCACGTCGATGCGGCGCAGGCCACCGGCAAGGTCGCCATCAACCTGGCCGAGCTGCCCATCGACCTGATGAGCCTGGCCTCGCACAAGACCTATGGCCCCAAGGGCATCGGCGCGCTCTACGTGCGCCGCAAGCCCCGCGTGCGCCTCGAAGCCCAGATGCACGGCGGCGGCCATGAGCGCGGCATGCGCTCGGGCACTTTGCCCGTGCACCAGATCGTCGGCATGGGCGAAGCCTTCCGCATCGCCCGCGAGGAGATGGCTACCGAGGGCGAGCGCATTCGCATGCTGCACCAGCGCCTCTTGAATGGCCTTTCCGGCATCGAGCAGACCTTCATCAATGGCGACCTGGAACGCCGCGTCCCGCACAACCTGAACATCTCGTTCAACTATGTCGAGGGCGAGTCGCTGATCATGGGCGTCAAGGGTCTGGCGGTGTCGTCGGGTTCGGCCTGCACCTCGGCCAGCCTGGAGCCCAGCTATGTGCTGCGCGCCCTGGGCCGCAGCGACGAGTTGGCGCACTCCAGCCTGCGCATGACCATCGGGCGCTTCACGACCGAGGAAGAGATCGACTACGCCGTCAGCGTGCTCAAGGACCGCGTCGCCAAGCTGCGCGAGCTGTCGCCGCTGTGGGATATGTACAAGGATGGCATCGATCTATCGACCATCAAGTGGGCGGCACACTGAATTCGAGGAGTTGAGTCATGGCATACAGCGAAAAGGTCGTTGACCACTACGAGAACCCCCGCAACGTCGGCAACTTCGACAAGGCGGACGAAGACGTCGGCACCGGCATGGTCGGCGCGCCGGCCTGCGGCGATGTGATGAAGCTGCAGATCAAGGTCAACCCGCTCACCGGCAAGATCGAGGACGCCAAGTTCAAGACCTATGGCTGCGGTTCGGCCATCGCCTCCAGCTCGCTCGTGACCGAGTGGGTCAAGGGCAAGAGCCTGGATGAGGCGCTGACGATCAAGAACACCCAGATCGCCGAAGAACTGGCGCTGCCCCCGGTCAAGATCCACTGCTCCATCCTGGCGGAAGACGCGATCAAGGCAGCCGTGGACGACTACCGCGCCAAGCACAAGGCAGATTGACGGCATGCCTGTCACCATCACCGAAGCGGCTGCTCGCCACGTCAAGCGCTACATCGCCAAGCGCGGCAAGGGCGTGGGCGTGCGGCTAGGCGTCAAGACCACGGGCTGCTCGGGTCTTGCCTACAAGCTGGAGTACGCCGACGACGTGGCGCCCGAGGACGTCGTCTTCGAGGGCTACGAGGTCAAGGTGCTGATCGATCCCAAGAGCCTGCCCTACCTGGATGGCACCGAGCTGGACTTCGTCCGCGAGGGCTTGAACGAAGGCTTCAAATTCCGCAATCCGCGTGAGAAGGACCGCTGCGGCTGCGGTGAGTCTTTCCGTGTTTGACCGCCTGAACCCCTCTCGTTGAGCGCGGCACTTGCCGCGCTTTTTGCTTCCCACCCTGCGCCATGCGTCTGGACGACAACGACTTCCACCTGTTTGGCCTGCCCGAGCGCTTCGAGCAGTCCCGCGCCGACATCGACGCGCGCTGGAAGGCCTTGCAGTCCGAGGTGCACCCTGACCGCTTTGCCGCCCACGGCGCCGCCGCTCAGCGCCTGGCCATGCAATGGGCGGTGCGCGTGAACGAGGCACGCCAGCGCCTGCTGGACCCGCTGGCCCGCGCCGCCTACCTGTGCGAGCTGCGCGGCGCTGCCATCGGCGCCGAGAGCAACACGCGCATGCCGGCCAGCTTCCTGATGGAGCAGATGGAATGGCGCGAAGCCTTGGACGAGGCGAGTGATACCGCCGCCCTGGAGGCCGTGCTGGACCGCACGCTGGACCGCGAGGCCGCGATGGTGGCCGAGCTGCAGCGCCTGCTCGATGTAGCGAATGACGCCCCGGCGGCGGCCGAGCAGGTGAGGGCGCTGATGTTCATCCGCCGCTTCCGGGCCGATGCCGAGGCGCGTCTCGTGGCTCTTGAGAACGACTGATCCCCATGGCCCTGCTGCAGATTTCCGAACCCGGCGCCTCGCCCGATCCGCACCAGCGGCGCATCGCAGTCGGCATCGACCTCGGGACCACCAACTCCCTGGTCGCCGCCGTGCGCCACGGCGTGGCCGAATGCCTGCCCGATGCGGCTGGCCAGGTCATCCTGCCCTCTGCCGTGCGCTACCTGGGCGACGGCCGGCGGCAGATCGGCGCCGAGGCCTTGGCAGCGCAGGCCGACGATCCCGAGCACACGTTGGTCTCGGTCAAGCGCTTCATGGGGCGCACGCTGGCCGACGTGGCCGATGCGGGCAAGCTGCCCTACCAATTCATCGACCGCCCCGGCATGCTGGCCATCGAAACCCGCGAGGGCGTGAAGAGCCCCGTCGAGGTCTCGGCCGAGATCCTGGCGACCTTGCGCTTCCGCGCCGAGGACAGTTTTGACGACGAGCTGTTCGGCGCCGTCATCACCGTGCCGGCCTACTTCGACGACGCCCAGCGCCAGGCGACCAAGGACGCCGCCGAGCTGGCCGGGCTCAAGGTGCTGCGCCTCATCAACGAGCCCACGGCGGCCGCCATCGCTTACGGCCTGGACAACGCCGCCGAGGGCCTCTATGCCGTCTATGACCTCGGCGGCGGCACCTTCGACATCTCCCTGCTGCGCCTGGCGCGCGGCGTGTTCGAAGTGGTGGCGACCGGGGGCGACGCAGCGCTTGGCGGAGACGACTTCGACCGGCTGCTGGCCGATTGGGCCTTGGCTCAGTCGGGCCTGGTGGCTTCGACCGCGCAGGACAAACGCCGCCTCCTGGTGGCGGCCCGCCGCGCCAAGGAGGCGCTGACCGATGCCGACGAGACCTGGCTGACGGCGGCACTCGAAGCCGGCGAGCTGCGCGTGCGGGTGGACCGTGCGGGCTTCGACGCCCTGGTGGCGCCGCTGGTGGCGCGCACGCTCTCCAGCGTCAAGCGCGTGCTGCGCGATGCCAAGCTGCGGCCGGCCGATGTGCAAGGCTGCGTGATGGTGGGCGGCTCGACGCGCATGCCCTGTGTGCGCGCCGCCGTCAGCCAGCTCTTCGGCCGAGAGGTGCTCACCAATCTCAATCCCGACGAGGTCGTGGCGCTGGGCGCCGCCATCCAGGCCAACCAACTGGCCGGCAACGCCGCCAATGGCGAGATCCTGCTGCTCGACGTCATCCCGCTCTCGCTGGGGCTGGAGACCATGGGCGGCCTGGTGGAGCGCATCATCGAGCGCAATGCCACCATCCCCGTGGCCAAGGCGCAGGACTTCACCACCTTCAAGGACGGCCAGACCGCGCTGGCGCTGCACGTCGTCCAGGGCGAGCGCGAGCTGGTGTCGGAGTGCCGGTCCCTCGCGCGCTTCGAGCTGCGTGGCATCCCGCCCATGGCGGCCGGCGCGGCGCGCATCCGCGTCACCTTCCAGGTCGATGCCGACGGCCTGCTCAGCGTGTCGGCCCAGGAGATGATTTCCGGCGTGCAGGCGGCTATCGCCGTCAAGCCCAGCTATGGGCTGGCCGATGATCAGATCGCCGCCATGCTGCAAGACGGCTTTGCCAGTGCCGAGCGCGACATGGACGCCCGCAAGCTGCGCGAGGCGCGGGTCGAGGCCGAGCGCATGGTGCTGGCCACGCGCAGCGCGCTGGCCGCCGATGGCGACCTGCTGCCCGAGCCTGAGCGCGCGCAACTGGAGCAGCAGCTCTCCGCCCTGGCCGCCATGACCGATGATGCTGATCGCATCGAGGCCGCCACCAAGGCGCTCGCCGAAGCCACCGAAGGCTTTGCCGCCGAGCGCATGAACCGCAGCATTGCCCGCGCACTGGCGGGCCGCGATTTGAATTCCCTCTGAACCATGCCCGTCATCACCATCCTGCCGCACGCCGAGTACTGCCCCGAGGGCCGGCAGGTGTCGGCGCCGCCCGGCACCTCGATCTGCGAGGCGCTGCTGGAGCACGACGTGCCCATCGAGCACGCCTGCGACCAGGTCTGCGCCTGCACCACCTGCCACGTCATCGTGCGCCAGGGCGCGCGCTCGCTGTCCGAGATGGAAGAGGGCGAGGAAGACATGCTGGACCGTGCCTGGGGCCTGGAGCCTGATTCGCGCCTGTCCTGCCAGGCCATCCTGGGCGGCCAGGACGTGACCATCGAGATCCCCAAGTACTCGATCAACCACGCCAAGGAACGCAACTGACCGTGAGCGCGGTGCGCATCCTCGGCTTCGAGTCGTCTTGCGACGAAACCGGCGTTGCGCTCATCGAGGTGCAGGGCGATGCGCCGCCGCGCTTGTTGGCCCATGCGCTGCACAGCCAGATCGCCATGCACCAGGCCTATGGCGGTGTGGTGCCCGAACTGGCCTCGCGCGACCACGTGCGGCGTGTGATCCCGCTGGCGCGGGAGGTGCTGCGGGACGCCGGGCTCGGCCTGGCCGACGTCGACATGGTGGCCTACACCCAAGGGCCTGGGCTCGCCGGGGCCCTGCTGGTGGGGGCGGGTGTGGCGGTGTCGCTGGCTTCAGCGCTGGGCCGGCCCGCCTTGCCTATCCATCACCTTGAAGGCCATCTGCTGTCGCCCTTCCTGAGCGCCGACCCGCCGGAGTTCCCGTTCGTGGCCTTGCTGGTGTCGGGCGGCCACACCCAGCTGATGCGTGTGGACGCCGTGGGCGACTACGAGCTGCTGGGTGAAACCATCGACGATGCCGCCGGCGAGGCCTTCGACAAATCCGCCAAGCTGCTGGGCCTGCCTTACCCCGGCGGGCCGCATCTGGCGCGCTTGGCCGAGTTTGGCAACCCCGAGGCCTTCGACCTGCCGCGCCCGCTGTTGCACAGCGGCAAGCCGGACTTCAGCTTTGCGGGCCTCAAGACGGCGGTGCTCACGCAGGTGAAGAAGCTGGGGCCCAATGTCTGCGAGCAATCGCGCGCCGACCTGGCTGCCAGCACCCAGGCGGCCATCGTCGAATGCCTGCTCAAGAAGGCCCTGCTGGCGCTGAAGACGACCGGCTTGAAGCGCCTGGTGGTGGCCGGCGGCGTGGGGGCCAACCGGCATTTGCGCGAGACCCTGGACGCCGCCTGTGCCAAGCGCGGCATCCGCGTGCACTACCCGGAGCTGCAGCTGTGCACCGACAACGGCGCCATGATCGCCATGGCGGCCGCGCTGCGGGTGCAACGCGGCCTGGCGCCCGCAGACGCGGCCGGCAGCTTCGAGGTGCGGCCGCGCTGGGACCTGGCCGAGCTCAGTTCACCTTGAGCGTGGTGCCGCCGTTGGCGGTGCGCTTGACCAAGGTCAGGGTGAGCACACCGTGCTCCAGCGCTGCGTTGGACTCGGTCTGATTGATCTCCTGCGGCAGCGTGAAGCTGCGCGAGAAGCGGCTGACGCTGCGCTCCCGGTAGAGCACCCGCTCGCCGTCCTTCTTCTCGGTGTCGCGGCTCTGCTCGGCGTCGATGGTGACGCGACGGCCCTCGATGTTGATCTTGACGGCGTCCTTGGGCACGCCCGGCACGTCCAGCTTGACGGTGTAGGCCGCCTCGGTCTCGGTCACGTCCAGCAAGGGGCTGCGCAGCGCAGCGGCGTCGGCGTCGCGGGTGTCGTTGAAAAGGCCCAGGCCGTCGTCGAAGAAGCGATCCAGCGAGCGAGAGAGTTGGGACAGATTGCGATTCACAGGCACGAGGAACATGGTCAGTCTCCAGGGTGTTTCGCTGCTTCTAACGAGGTCGGGAGCAGCAACCGATGAGCCCGAATTGCGTGCGCTCGACGGGCTTTCAAGGCCTGAAAGCGGCGCTGATTGCGTTCTCTCAAATATCGTTGCCAGGCCGCTTGAATTCGCGGGGTGAGCGCCTATCTGCTCCCGCTTGCTCGGCTGAACGGGGCTTTGCGGTGCCTGATTCGGTATACTCAGCCAGTTTTGCATCACAGGCTTCTGTGCTGTAGAGCCAATCGCACGGCGTGGGTCGGTTTCACCCGCGTCCGCAAGTCAACCCCGGAAACCGTCTGCGACCTTTGCTTGTTTCGCAGCGGCCTTCCGACCGTCTGGAACACCAAAGGAATCCACATGTCCATCGCAGACATCAACAAGGCAGACATCGTCAAGGCCCACGCCCGTGCCGCCGCCGACACCGGCAGCCCCGAGGTCCAGGTCGCTCTGCTGACCGCTCGCATCAACGAGCTGACCCCCCACTTCAAGACCCACGCCAAGGACCACCACGGTCGCCGCGGCCTGCTCAAGATGGTCAACCAGCGCAAGAGCCTGCTGGCCTACCTGAAGAACAAGGACGCTGCCCGCTACACGGCCCTGATCCAGAAGCTGGGTCTGCGCAAGTAATCGCACGCATCTGATGAAGAGCCTGTCTGGTCGTTTTGCCCTGACAGGCTCTTTGTCTTTCGTCCGGAAGCTGAACTGACGTGGCGGGGATGTGTCATTCCAAGGGGGTTCGCCTGAATCCCGCTGGAATGGCATCACGCCAAACCCAGTCCCGCTCCCGGTAGATCCCGGCGCGATATCGCGCCTTCATCAAAACCAGGAGAGATCCATGTCCATGTTCAACAAGGTCAGCAAGACCTTCCAGTGGGGCAACCACAGCGTCACCTTGGAAACCGGCGAAGTGGCTCGCCAGTCCACCGGTGCGGTCGTCGTCAGCATTGAAGGCACTGTCGTGCTGGCCACCGTCGTCGCCAAGACCGAGGCCAAGGCTGGCCAAGACTTCTTCCCGCTGACCGTTGACTACCTCGAAAAGACCTACGCCGCCGGCAAGATCCCCGGCAGCTTCTTCAAGCGCGAGGGCCGCCCCTCCGAGCACGAGACCCTGACCAGCCGCCTGATCGACCGCCCGATCCGCCCGCTGTTCCCCGAAGGCTTCTTCAATGAAGTCCAGGTCGTCATCCACGTGCTGTCGCTGAACCCGGAAGTCCAGGCCGACATCGCCGCCATGATCGGCACCTCGGCTGCGCTGGCCATCTCCGGCATCCCGTTCAATGGCCCCATCGGCGCCGCCCGCGTGGGTTACGTCAATGGCGAGTACGTGCTCAACCCGAGCAAGTCCGAGCTGGTCAACAGCCAGATGGACCTGGTGGTGGCCGGTACGCAATCTGCCGTGCTGATGGTCGAGTCCGAAGCCGTCGGTCTGTCCGAAGAAGTCATGCTGGGCGCCGTGGTCTATGGCCACGAGCAGGGCAATGTCGCCATCGCTGCGATCAATGAGCTGGTCAAGGAAGCTGGCAAGCCGACCTGGAGCTGGACGGCCCCCGCCAAGGATGAGGCCTTCATCGCCAAGGTCACCGCGCTGGCCGAAGGCCCGCTGCGCGAGGCTTATCAGATCCGCTCCAAGCAGGCCCGCACCCAGGCTTGCCGTGCAGCTACCGCCAACGTCTTTGCGGCGCTGAGCGCTGAAGGCGTCGCCTTCGACAAGGTCGAAGTCGAAGGCCTGCTGTTCGAGATCGAGGCCCGCATCGTGCGCAGCCAGATCCTGGCTGGCGAGCCCCGCATCGACGGCCGCGACACCCGCACCGTCCGCCCCATCGAGATCCGCAACAGCGTGCTGCCGCGCACCCACGGTTCGGCGCTGTTCACGCGTGGTGAAACCCAGGCCCTGGTCATCGCCACGCTGGGTACCGACCGTGACGCCCAGCGCATCGACGCGCTGGACGGCGAGTTCGAAGACCGCTTCATGATGCACTACAACATGCCCCCCTTCGCCACCGGCGAGACGGGTCGCGTGGGCAGCCCGAAGCGCCGCGAGATCGGCCACGGCCGCCTGGCCAAGCGCTCGCTGATTGCTGTGCTGCCGAGCAAGGAAGACTTCCCCTACTCGCTGCGCGTGGTCTCCGAGATCACCGAGTCGAACGGCTCCTCGTCCATGGCTTCCGTCTGCGGCGGCTGCCTGGCGCTGATGGACGCTGGCGTGCCGCTGAAGGCACACGTGGCCGGTATCGCCATGGGCCTGATCAAGGACGGCAACCGCTTCGCGGTGCTGACCGACATCCTGGGTGACGAAGATCACCTGGGCGATATGGACTTCAAGGTGGCTGGCACGGCCACCGGCGTGACCGCCCTGCAGATGGACATCAAGATTCAGGGCATCACCAAGGAGATCATGCAGGTCGCATTGGCGCAGGCCAAGGAAGCGCGTCTGCACATCCTCGGCAAGATGGTCGAGGCCATGGGCACTGCCAATACCGAGGTGTCGCAGTTCGCGCCGCGTCTCTACACCATGAAGATCAATCCCGAGAAGATCCGTGACGTGATCGGCAAGGGCGGCGCCACCATCCGCGCGCTGACCGAAGAGACCGGCACCACCATCGACATCGGCGAAGACGGCACCATCACCATCGCCTCGACCGACGCCGAGAAGGCCGAGCACGCCAAGAAGCGCATCGCCGAGATCACCGCCGAAGTCGAAGTCGGCAAGATCTACGAAGGCCCGATCGTCAAGATCCTGGACTTCGGTGCCCTGGTCAACCTGCTGCCTGGCAAGGACGGCCTGCTGCACATCAGCCAGATCGCGCACCAGCGTGTCGAGAAGGTCACCGACTTCCTGCAGGAAGGTCAAGTCGTCAAGGTCAAGGTGCTCGAGACCGACGAAAAGGGCCGCGTCAAGCTGTCCATGAAGGCCCTGCTGGACCGCGAGCCGCGTGAAGCTGCTCCCGCGCCGGCTGAAGCTGTGGCGGCACCGGCCGCCGAGTGATCCAAGGCCTCGCCTGCCCGGCATGAAAGCCATCGCCATCACGCGCCCAGGCGCGCCCGAGGTCCTGCAGACGGTGGAGCGCGAGCGCCCCGTCGCGGGTGCGGGCGAGTGCTTGATTCGCGTGCGGGCGGCGGGTATCAATCGTCCGGACGTGCTGCAGCGCAAGGGCGTCTATCCGCCGCCGCCGGGCGCCAGTGAGTTGCCTGGTCTTGAGGTGGCGGGCGAGATCGTCGACGGCGATGCGGCGGCTTTGTCGGCTGCTGGGTTCAAGCTGGGCGATGCAGTCTGCGCGCTGGTGGCGGGCGGTGGTTACGCCGAGTACTGCGTGGCAAACCTCGGGCATTGCCTGCCGGTGCCGGCCGGGTGGTCTTTGCCCGAAGCAGCCAGCCTGCCAGAGACCTGCTTCACCGTGTGGGCGAATGTCTTTGAACGGGCCCGCCTGCAACCTGGTGAGACGCTGCTGGTGCATGGCGGTGCCAGCGGCATCGGCGTGACGGCCATCCAGCTCGCCAAGGCCCATGGCGCGAGCGTGCTGGTGACCGTGGGCAGCGATGCCAAGGCGGCCGCCTGCCGCGAGCTGGGCGCAGACCATGTCATCAACCACCGCGAGCAGGACTTTGTGGTGCAAGCCAAAGCTGCCACTGATGGCCGCGGGGTGGACGTGATCCTCGACATGGTCGCTGGCGAGTACATCGCGCGCGACATCCAAGCGTTGGCCGACGACGGCCGCATCGCCATCATCGCCGTGCAAGGCGGGACCGATGCGCGCTTCGACGCCGGCCAGTTATTGCGACGTCGACTCAGCATCACTGGGTCGACCCTCAGGCCTCGCTCGGCAGCGTTCAAGGCGGGCATCGCCCGGGCCTTGCGCCAGCAAGCGTGGCCCTGGCTGGAGAAGGGGCTGGTTCGCCCCGTCCTCCATGCCGTTTTCAAGGCTGAAGACGCTGCGCAGGCTCATGCAGTGATGGAGTCCAACCAGCACATCGGCAAGATCGTGCTTACCTGGTAACGGAGACAAGATGAGAAAGAAACTGGTCGTCGGCAATTGGAAGATGCATGGCAATCGCGCCTCGAACGCTCAACTTTTGGGTGGGCTCAAGGATGCGGGGCCCTGGACGGCCGACGTGGCTGTTTGCGCGCCTTTCCTCTACATCGCCGACACGGCGCTTGCGCTGGCTGGCACCGCCATCGGCTACGGCGCCCAGGACTGCTCGGCTCACGAGCAGGGCGCCTACACCGGCGAGGTGTCGCCCCTGATGCTGGCTGACGTCGGCTGCCGCTACGTGATCGTGGGTCACTCGGAGCGCCGCGCCTACCACGCCGAGTCGGACCAACTGGTGGCCGACAAGGCCAAGGTGGCCCTGGCCCATGGCGTGACGCCGATCGTCTGCGTGGGTGAAACCCGTGCCGAACGCGAAGCCGGCCAGACCGAAGCGGTCGTCAAGCGCCAGCTCGCCGCCGTCATCCATACCCTCGGCCATTGCTGCGGTGAGATGGTCGTTGCCTATGAACCCGTCTGGGCCATCGGCACGGGCCTGACCGCCACGCCGGCCGAGGCTCAAGCCGTCCACGCGGTGCTGCGCGCGCAACTGCGCGCCGCCACCGAGCGCGCTGACGGCATGCGCATCCTCTACGGCGGCAGCGTCAAGCCTGACAACGCCACCGAACTTTTTGGCCAGGCCGACATCGACGGCGGACTGATCGGTGGGGCGGCGCTCAAGGCGGTCGACTTCGCCGCCATCTGCCGCGCGGCCAGCGCCTGATTTCCTTTCGTTTGGAGCAACTGGAATGCAGTTCTTTTCTAACCTGGTCCTGATCGTTCAGCTGCTGTCGGCGCTGGCGATCATTGGCCTCGTGCTCGTGCAGCATGGCAAGGGCGCCGACATGGGCGCATCCTTCGGCAGTGGTGCGTCGGGCAGCCTGTTCGGTGCTACCGGCAGTGCGAACTTCCTGTCGCGCAGCACGGCGGTGGCGGCGACGCTGTTCTTCGGGTGCACGCTGGCGCTGGCCTTCCTTGCCAATGGGCGGGGCGGTGCTGCCAGCTCCGTGGATCGCTCGCTCGATCGCGCTCCTGCGGCCGTCACGGCGCCAGCCCCTGCCGCCTCCGGTGCTGCCGCCATTCCGGGTGCCTTGCAGGCCCCGGCGCAAGGCGCCTCGGCTGCCCAGTGAGCACTGCACAAAAGTGGCGGGAGGCCTCAGGTATCCCCCACTTTTCGGTATAGAATTTGAGGCTGTTCTGACTGGCATTACCAATGCTGGTGAGGGCAGTGGAAATGCTTGTTGCCGCAGTCGATTTGTGGCGCCAGGCAGCTCCGCCAAGCCGTCGTGGTGAAATTGGTAGACACGCTATCTTGAGGGGGTAGTGGCGAAAGCTGTGCGAGTTCGAGTCTCGCCGACGGCACCAGACATCGGCTAGGATGCTTGAGCACTTGCTTCGGCATCCTGTCCAAGCCCTCCGTAGTCAACGCTCCATGAGTCTTGACTGCTGGAGAGCGAAGCGGGCGCACTGCTTGCGAAGGTAGTTTTCGCTGGTGGCGCGCCTTTTTCGTGGGTGAGAGCGTGTACGGTGGCTTTCCTCGAGTCGCGCCTCTCTCAGAGCATTGAATAGCGCACGATGAATCTCGAACAATACCTGCCCGTCATCCTTTTCATCTTGGTGGGCGCGGTTGTCGGGATTGCTCCCCAGATCCTGGGCGCGCTGCTTGGGCCGAATAGGCCGGATCAAGCCAAGAACTCCCCCTACGAATGCGGCTTTGAAGCCTTCGAGGACGCGCGCATGAAGTTCGACGTGCGCTACTACCTCGTCGCCATCCTTTTCATTCTTTTCGATCTGGAAATCGCGTTCCTGTTTCCCTGGGCGGTGGCGCTCAAGGAAATCGGGGCGTCAGGTTTCTGGGCCATGATGATCTTCCTCGGCATTCTGGTCGTGGGCTTTGCCTACGAGTGGAAAAAGGGCGCCCTGGATTGGGAATGACAGTGCGTCCGCTGCAAGAGTACAGCCGCTTCAGTTGCTGTGCTTGCGGCGGCCAGGTGAGGTGAATCGCCGCTTCCCGCTGCGGTTCCCGTTAAAGGTGCATTCATATGGGAATTGAAGGCGTCCTCAAAGAGGGCTTCGTCACCACCTCGGTGGACAAGCTGATCAACTGGTCCAAGACCGGTTCGCTCTGGCCGATGACCTTTGGATTGGCCTGCTGTGCGGTGGAGATGATGCATGCCGGTGCGGCGCGCTATGACATCGACCGCTTTGGCATGCTGTTCCGGCCGAGTCCGCGGCAGTCCGATCTGATGATCGTGGCCGGCACGCTGTGCAACAAGATGGCGCCGGCTCTGCGTAAGGTCTATGACCAAATGGCTGAGCCGCGTTGGGTGCTGTCCATGGGCTCTTGCGCCAACGGCGGTGGCTACTACCACTACAGCTATTCCGTGGTGCGCGGCTGCGATCGCATCGTGCCCGTGGATGTCTACGTGCCTGGCTGCCCGCCCACGGCGGAGGCGCTGCTCTACGGCATCCTGCAATTGCAGGCCAAGATTCGTCGCGAGAACACCATCGCGCGCTGAGCAAGGTTCCAGACAGCATGAGTGCACACCTCGATACCCTGGCCCAGCTGTTGGCTGCGCGATTCGGCGACCGCGTGAGCGTGCGCTCGGCGCTCGGCGAATTGACCCTCACGGTGCCTGCGGCCGACTACCTTTCCGTTGCGACGACGCTGCGTGACGACGCCGACCTGGCGTTCGAGCAGTTGATCGACCTCTGCGGCGTGGACTATGAGGGCTACAAGGATGGTGCCTATGACGGCCCTCGCTTTGCGGCCGTCAGCCACTTGATGTCCGTCAGCAAGAACTGGCGCCTGCGACTCAAGACCTTTGCCACCGACGACGACTTCCCCTGTGTCGCTTCGGTCAATGGCGTCTGGAGTTCGGCGAACTGGTTCGAGCGCGAAGCCTTCGACATGTACGGCATCATTTTTGAAGGCCATGAGGACCTGCGCCGCATCCTGACCGACTACGGCTTCATTGGTCACCCGATGCGCAAGGACTTCCCGGTCTCGGGCCACGTCGAGATGCGCTATGACCCCGAGCAGCGCCGCGTGGTCTATCAGCCGGTCACCATCGAACCCCGCGAGATCACGCCGCGCGTGATCCGCGAAGACAACTACGGCGGGCTCTGACTCAAACGCTATGGCAGAGATCAAGAACTACACGCTGAATTTCGGCCCCCAGCACCCGGCCGCGCACGGCGTGCTGCGACTGGTGCTGGAGTTGGATGGCGAAGTCATCCAGCGCGCCGACCCCCACATCGGCCTGCTGCACCGCGGCACCGAGAAACTGGCCGAGCAAAAGACCTTCATCCAGTCGCTGCCCTACATGGACCGTCTCGACTACGTGTCGATGATGGCCAACGAGCACGCCTACTGCCTGGCCATCGAGAAGATGCTGGGCATCGAGGTGCCGCTGCGGGCGCAGTACATCAGAGTGATGTTTGCGGAGCTGACGCGCATTCTCAATCACCTGCTCTGGCTGGGCTGCCACGGTCTGGACTGCGGTGCGATGAACATCCTCATCTACTGCTTCCGCGAGCGTGAGGACATCTTCGACATGTACGAGGCGGTGTCGGGTGCGCGTATGCACGCGGCCTACTTCCGTCCGGGTGGGGTCTACCGTGACCTGCCGGACAGCATGCCCCAGTACAAAGTCAGCAAGATCAAGAACGCGAAGACCATCGCGCAGCTGAACGAGAACCGTCAGGGCTCGCTGCTGGACTTCATTGACGACTTCAGCGCCCGCTTCCCCAAGAACGTCGACGACTACGAGACCCTGCTGACCGACAACCGGATCTGGAAGCAGCGCACCGTGGGCATCGGTGTCGTGTCGCCCGAGCGGGCCATGAACCTCGGCTTCACCGGCGCGATGTTGCGCGGCTCGGGCATTGCCTGGGACCTGCGCAAGACCCAGCCCTACGACGTCTATGACCGCATGGACTTTGACATCCCGGTCGGCACCAACGGCGACACCTATGACCGCTATGTGGTCCGGGTCGAGGAAATGCGCCAGGCCAACCGCATCGTCAAGCAATGCGTGGACTGGCTGCGCGCCAACCCTGGCCCCGTCATCACTGACAACCACAAGGTAGCGCCGCCCTCGCGCGTGGACATGAAGTCCAGCATGGAAGAGCTGATCCACCACTTCAAGCTCTTCACGGAAGGCTTCCGCGTGCCCGAGGGCGAGGCCTATGCCGCCGTGGAGCACCCCAAGGGCGAGTTCGGCATCTACATCGTCAGCGACGGTGCCAACAAGCCTTATCGCCTCAAGATCCGTGCGCCTGGTTTCGCCCACCTGGCCGCGCTCGACGAAATGGGCCGCGGTCACATGATCGCGGACGCTGTCGCCATCATCGGCACGATGGACATCGTGTTCGGCGAAATCGATCGTTGACCTCACGATGACCACGACCCCCACCCCCTACGTGCTGAGCGACGCCACGCGTGCGCGCTTCGACCGCGAGGTCGCCAAGTACCCGTCCGAGCAACGCCAGTCGGCCGTCATGGCCTGCCTGGCCATCGTGCAGCAGGAGCTGGGCCATGTGCCCCGCGAGAGCGAAGACGCGATTGCGGCCTACCTCGGCATGCCCGCCATTGCGGTGTATGAGGTCACGACCTTCTACAACATGTACAACCAGCGCCCCGTTGGGCGCTACAAGCTGAACGTCTGCGCCAACCTGCCTTGCCAACTGCGCGATGGACAGAAGGCGCTGGACCACCTGTGCAGCAAGCTCGGCATCGAGCAGGGCGGCACGACGGCGGACGGGCTCTTCACCGTGCAGAAGAGCGAGTGCCTGGGCGCCTGTGCCGACTCGCCGGTGATGCTGGTCAATGACCGCCAGATGTGCAGCTTCATGAGCAACGATCGTCTCGATGCGCTGCTCGACACCCTGCGCGCCGACGCGGCGAGCCAGAAGGCCTGAACACCATGACGCTGGACCTCACCAAGTTTCAGGCGACAGGGGCGGAGACCTGCTTCCATGGACGCCACCTCTCGCCCCAGATCTACGCTGACCTGAACGGCAGCAACTGGTCGATCAAGGATTACGAAGCGCGTGGCGGCTATGCGGCCCTGCGCAAGATCCTCGGCAAGGATGGCGGCGAGGGTATGACGGCCGACCAGGTCATCGCCGAAGTCAAGACCTCGGCCCTGCGTGGCCGTGGCGGCGCCGGCTTCCCGACCGGCCTGAAGTGGAGCTTCATGCCCCGCCAGTTCCCGGGCCAGAAGTACCTGGTCTGCAACTCGGACGAGGGCGAGCCCGGCACCTGCAAGGACCGCGAGATCCTGATGCACAACCCGCACATCGTCATCGAAGGCATGGCCATTGCCGCCTTCGCGATGGGCATCAAGGTCGGCTACAACTACATCCACGGCGAGATCTTCGAGGTCTATGAGCGCTTCGAAGCCGCGCTTGAAGAAGCGCGTGCCGCTGGCTACCTTGGCGACAACATCATGGGCTCGGACTACAGCTTCCAGCTGCACGCCCACCACGGTTTCGGGGCCTACATCTGCGGTGAAGAAACCGCGCTGCTCGAGTCGCTGGAAGGCAAGAAGGGCCAGCCGCGCTTCAAGCCGCCGTTCCCGGCCAGCTTCGGTCTCTATGGCCGGCCGACCACCATCAACAACACGGAGACCTTCGCGGCGGTGCCCTGGATCATCCGCAATGGCGGCCAGGCCTACCTGGAGATCGGCAAGCCCAACAACGGCGGCACCAAGCTGTTCTCGGTGTCGGGTGATGTGGAGAACCCGGGCAACTTCGAGATCCCGCTCGGCACGCCGTTCTCGACCTTGCTGGAACTGGCGGGCGGCGTCCGCAAGGGCCGCAAGCTCAAGGCCGTGATCCCCGGTGGCTCGTCAGCCCCCGTGCTGCCGGCCGACGTGATGATGCAGTGCACGATGGACTATGACTCCATCGCCAAGGCCGGCTCCATGCTGGGCTCGGGCGCTGTCATCGTGATGGACGACTCGCGCTGCATGGCGCAGAGCCTGCTCCGACTGTCCTACTTCTACGCGCACGAATCCTGCGGCCAATGCACGCCCTGCCGCGAAGGCGTGGGCTGGATGCATCGTGTGCTGGAGCGCATCTACGCCGGGCAGGGCCGCCTAGAGGACATCGACCTCTTGAACTCCGTTGCCGACAACATCCAGGGCCGCACCATCTGTGCGCTGGGTGACGCGGCTGCGATGCCGGTGCGCGCGATGTTGAAGCACTTCAAGCACGAGTTCGTGCATCTGATCGAACACAAGAAGCCCCTGGTGGCTCCAACTTGAGAGCCACCGAGGAACGCCACCATGGTTGAAATCGAACTCGACGGCAAGAAGGTCTCGGTCCGCGAAGGCAGCATGGTCATGCATGCGGCTGAGCAGGCCGGTGCCTACATCCCTCACTTCTGCTATCACAAGAAGCTCTCCATCGCCGCCAACTGCCGGATGTGCCTGGTGGAAGTGGAGAAGGCCCCCAAGCCGCTGCCGGCCTGTGCCACGCCGGTGACGCAGGGCATGATCGTCCGCACCAAGAGCGACAAGGCCGTCAAGGCCCAGCAAGGGGTGATGGAGTTTCTGCTCATCAATCACCCGCTGGACTGCCCGATCTGTGACCAGGGCGGCGAGTGCCAGCTGCAGGATCTGGCCGTGGGCTATGGCGGCTCCAAGAGCCGCTACTCCGAAGAAAAGCGCGTCGTCTTCCACAAGAACGTCGGCCCGCTGATCTCGATGGAGGAGATGAGCCGCTGCATCCACTGCACGCGTTGCGTCCGCTTTGGGCAAGAGATTGCCGGCGTGATGGAGCTGGGCATGGCCCACCGCGGCGAGCACAGTGAGATCCAGACCTTCGTCGGACGCACGGTGGACAGTGAGCTGTCCGGCAACATGATCGACGTCTGCCCGGTGGGCGCGCTGACCAGCAAGCCCTTCCGCTACAGCGCCCGCACCTGGGAGCTCTCGCGCCGCAAGAGCGTGAGCCCGCACGATTCGACCGGTGCCAACCTGGTCGTCCAGGTCAAGAACAACCAGGTGTTGCGCGTCGTTCCGCTCGAGAATGAGGACGTCAACGAGTGCTGGATCGCCGACCGCGACCGTTTCAGCTATGAAGCCCTGAACAGCGATGCGCGCCTGAGCGCACCGATGATCAAGCAGGGTGGGGCGTGGAAGCAGGTCGACTGGAGCGTGGCGCTCGAGTACGTGGCCAATGGGCTCAAGTCTGTCAAGGCTGAGCACGGCGCAGCAGCCATCGGCGCCTTGGGTTCCGCCCACGCCACCGTTGAGGAACTGCACCTGCTCGGCGAGTTGATGCGCGGCCTCGGCAGCGACAACGTCGATCACCGTCTGCGCCAGCAGGACTTCAGCCTCGCCGCTCCTGCGGGCCAGGCTCAGTGGCTGGGTTGCAGCATCGCTGAACTCTCCTTGCTCGACCGTGCCCTGGTGGTGGGTTCGGTGCTGCGCAAGGACCATCCGCTCTTCGCCGCGCGCTTGCGCCAAGCGGCTCGGCATGGCGCCCAGATTACTCGCGTCGGCGTGGGCCACGATGACTGGCTGATGCCCGTCGCCGCCCAAGTCCAGGCGGCTCCCTCGGCCTGGGTGAACGCGCTGGCTGCGGTGGCCAGTGCCATCGCGCAGAGCCAGGGCAGCACGGCCCCGCTGGATGCTCCCGTCACGGCGGAGGCCCGCGCCATCGCTGACAGCCTGCTCTCCGGCAGCCAGAAGGCCGTGTTGCTGGGCAATGGCGCCGCGCACCACCCGGCCGCATCAAGCCTGCTGGCGCTTGCGCAGTGGATCGCCCAGCAGGTGGGTGCCAAGGTGGGCTATCTGACAGCCGCCGCCAACACGGTGGGTGCGCAGCTCGTCAAGGCCCAGCCTCAGGCCGGTGGCCTGAATGCCGCCCAGATGCTCTCGGGCACATCACTCAAGGCAGCGGTGCTGCTGCAGACCAACCCCGAGTTGGACGCCGCCGACCCGGTGGCCGCCCGTGCAGCGCTCGACGCTGCCGAGCTGGTGGTGGTGCTGAGCCCCTTCAAGGTGGGCCTCGACTACGCCGACGTGCTCCTGCCCACGGCCCCGTTCACCGAAACCTCCGGCAGCTTTGTCAACGCCGAGGGTCGCTTGCAAAGCTTTGTGGGCGTGGTGAAGGCGCTGGGTGACACGCGTCCGGGCTGGAAGATCCTGCGTGTGCTGGGCAATCTGCTCGGCCTCGCCGGCTTTGATTACCAGAGCAGCGAGGCCGTGCGTGACGCTGCGCTGGGCGCCTCGCCCGACTTGGCGGCGCGTCTCAGCAATGCGACCGCAGCCACGCCGGTGGCAACGCCTGCGGCCGCTGGCCTCGAGCGCTACGCCCCGGTGCCGATCTACGCGGCCGATGAGCTGGTGCGCCATTCGCCCTCGTTGCAGGCCACGTCTGACGCGCGCGATGCCGCGATGGCCGGGCTGCCTCAAACCCTGTGGTCTGAGCTGGGCCTGTCGGCCGGTGATCGTGTGCGCGTCGTCCAGGATGGCCGTGCCGTTCAGCTGGCGGCCAAGCTCGAAGCCGCATTGCCAGCCAACGTCGTCCGCGTCTCTGCTGGCCTTGCTGAAACCGCAGCCTTGGGCGCGGCGCAGGGCACCCTCACGCTGAGCAAGGTCTGAGCCCCATGATCGAGACCCTTTTCCAAACCGGTGCCTCCCTGCTGGGGGGGCTGTGGCCCGTGGTCTGGAGCCTGATCAAGATCATCGCGGTCGTTGCGCCGCTGATGATCTGCGTGGCCTACCTCACCTTGTGGGAGCGCAAGGCCATTGGCTGGTCGCAGATCCGCCCCGGGCCGAACCGTGTCGGCCCTTATGGCCTGCTCACGCCGATTGCCGATGCCGTGAAGCTGATCTTCAAGGAGATCATCACGCCGTCGGCAGCCAGCAAGGGCCTGTTCTTCCTGGGCCCCGTGATGACCATCATGCCGGCGCTGGCGGCCTGGGCTGTGGTGCCCTTTGGTCCCGACGCTGCGGTTGCGAATGTCAATGCCGGCCTGCTGTTCCTGATGGCGATCACCTCGCTTGAGGTCTACGGCGTGATCATTGCCGGCTGGGCGTCCAACTCGAAGTACGCCTTCCTGGGCGCGCTGCGCGCCTCGGCCCAGATGGTGAGCTACGAGATCGCGATGGGCTTTGCGCTTGTCGTGGTGCTGATGGTGACTGGCTCGCTGAACATGACCGCCGTGGTGCAGTCGCAGGAGCAGGGCCTGTTCGCGGCCAAGGGCCTGAACTTCCTGTCCTGGAACTGGTTGCCCCTGCTGCCCATCTTCGTCGTCTATTTCATCTCCGGCTTGGCTGAAACCAACCGCCACCCGTTTGACGTTGTCGAAGGCGAATCCGAGATCGTCGCTGGCCACATGATCGAGTACTCGGGCATGAGCTTCGCCATGTTCTTCCTGGCCGAGTACGCCAACATGATCCTGGTGTCCGCACTGGCCGTCATCATGTTCCTTGGTGGCTGGAGCGCCCCGGTGTCCTGGAGCCTCTTCGGCATGCAGACGCCCGAGTTCATCCAGAACACGATGGCGCTATGGAATTGGGCCTGGCTGTTCGGCAAGACCTTTGTCGTCGTGACCATGTTCCTCTGGGTCCGTGCCACCTTCCCGCGCTTCCGCTACGACCAGATCATGCGCCTGGGCTGGAAGATCTTCATCCCCGTCACCCTGGTCTGGCTGATCGTGGTCGGCATCTGGATGCAGACCCCGTTCAACATCTGGAAGTGACATGACCGCACCGACGTTCACTTCGTTCTCTGCCCCCCAAAGGGGCGACTGCCTCCTCGAGGCGGCTCTGCGGAGTCAGTAAGCCGATGTCTACCTTTTTGAGCTTCGCCAAGAGCTTCATGCTCACCGAGCTGTTGAAAGGCATGGCCTTGACCGGCCGGCACTTCCTGTCTCGCAACATCACCATCCAGTTCCCAGAGGAAAAGACGCCGCTGTCGCCGCGCTTCCGTGGCCTGCATGCGCTGCGCCGCTACGAGAACGGTGAAGAGCGCTGCATCGCCTGCAAGTTGTGCGAGGCCGTCTGCCCGGCGATGGCGATCACGATCGAGAGCGATGTGCGTGCCGACGGTAGCCGCCGCACCACGCGCT
This sequence comes from Roseateles paludis, assembly GCF_039872745.1. NCBI lineage: Bacteria > Pseudomonadati > Pseudomonadota > Betaproteobacteria > Burkholderiales > Sphaerotilaceae > Roseateles > Roseateles paludis. The sequence continues at coordinate 334,486 of NZ_JBDPZD010000003.1, forward strand.
ACGACATCGACCTGACCAAGTGCATCTTCTGCGGCTTCTGCGAAGAGAGCTGCCCGGTCGACTCCATCGTCGAGACCGATATCTTCGAATACCACGGCGAAAAGCGTGGCGACCTCTACTTCACCAAGGACATGCTCCTGGCCGTTGGGGACCGCTACGAAGCCGACATCGCCGCGCAAAAGGAGGCCGACGCCAAGTACCGCTGAGTGGCCAAGACGCCCTCAGCCCTGGCTGGATTTCCATGGACACCACCACCCTGATTTTTTACGCCCTGTCCGTCGTGCTGCTCGGTGCGGCCTTCCGGGTCATCACCGCGCGCAACACGGTGCATGCGGCCTTGTTCCTGATCCTGAGCTTCTTTACCGCGTCCTGCGTCTGGATGCTGCTGAAGGCCGAGTTCCTGGCCATCGCGCTGGTGCTCGTCTACATCGGCGCTGTGATGGTGCTGTTCCTGTTCGTCGTGATGATGCTGGACCTCAACAAGGACGGCGTGCGCGAGAACCTCTGGTCGCACCTGCCGCTCGCCGCAGCCGTGGGCGCCTTGATTGCTCTGGAGATGGGCGTTGTGCTGATGCAAGGCTTCCAGCTCAAGCAGGCGCCTGAGCTCTCCGCGGCGGCCGTCGAGATGGGCAACTCCAAGTTGCTGGGCATCGAGATCTACACCGCCTACCTCTACCCCTTGCAGATCGCGGCCGTGCTGCTGCTGGTCGCCATCGTGGCCGCCATTGCGCTCACGTTGCGGGCGCGCAAGGACTCGCGTCACATGGACCCGAGCGAGCAGGTCAAGGTCACCAAGGCCGAACGCCTGCGCGTCATCAAGGTGGCCCCGACGGTGCATGCGGCCGCACCTGCTGCTGGTAATGAAGGAGGCCAAGCATGAGCTTGACGCTTGGGCACTTCCTGACCCTGGGTGCGCTGCTGTTCGCGCTGTCGGTGATCGGCATCTTCCTGAACCGCAAGAACCTGATCGTGCTGCTGATGGCCATCGAGCTGATGCTGCTGGCGGTCAACCTGAACTTCATCGCCTTCTCGCACTACCTGGGCGACATGGCGGGGCAGGTTTTCGTGTTCTTCATCCTCACGGTGGCGGCGGCTGAGTCTGCGATCGGCCTGGCCATCCTGGTCGTGCTGTTCCGCAATCGCGCCAGCATCGACGTGGAACAACTCGACGCCCTCAAGGGCTGACCCCCAGACCGGCGATACGAACGATGTCACAAGAACTTTCGCAATCCCTGCTGGTGGCCGTCCCCGCCGCGCCCTTGGTCGGGGCGGTGCTGGCGGGCTTCTTTGGCAAGCTGATCGGCCGGCGCGGCGCGCACACCGTCACCATCCTCGGTGTGCTGGTGGCCTTCATCCTGTCAGCCATGACGCTGAAGGACGTGGCCTCGGATGGCGCGCGCTTCAGCGGCACGGTCTATGAGTGGATGACGCTCGGCGGCCTGAAGATGGAGGTCGGTTTCCTCATCGACGGCCTGACCGCCATGATGATGTGCGTGGTGACCTTCGTGTCCCTGATGGTGCACATCTACACCATCGGCTACATGGAAGAGGACCCGGGCTACCAGCGCTTCTTCTCCTACATCTCGCTGTTCACCTTCTCGATGCTCATGCTGGTCATGAGCAACAACCTGCTGCAGCTGTTCTTCGGCTGGGAAGCGGTGGGCCTGGTGTCCTACCTGCTGATCGGCTTCTGGTTCAAGAAGCCGACGGCCGTGTTCGCCAACATGAAGGCCTTCCTGGTCAACCGGGTGGGTGACTTCGGCTTCATCCTCGGCATCGGCCTGCTGGTGGCCTACACCGGCTCGCTCAACTACGCCGAGATCTTCGCCAAGTCCAACGACCTGGCCCAGGTCAAGTTCAATGCGCCCATCCTGACCGGCATCTTCGGCAGCGACTGGATGATGCTGACCGTGGCCTGCATCTGCCTGTTCATCGGCGCGATGGGGAAGTCGGCCCAGTTCCCGCTACACGTCTGGCTGCCCGATTCGATGGAAGGCCCGACCCCGATCTCGGCCCTGATTCACGCCGCCACCATGGTGACGGCCGGCATCTTCATGGTGACGCGCATGTCGCCGCTGTTCGAGCTGTCGGACACGGCGCTCAACTTCGTGCTCGTCATCGGCTCGATCACGGCGCTCTTCATGGGCTTCCTGGGCATCATCCAGAACGACATCAAGCGCGTGGTGGCCTATTCGACGCTCTCGCAGCTGGGCTATATGACGGTGGCGCTCGGCGCCTCGGCCTACTCGGTGGCCGTCTTCCACCTGATGACGCACGCCTTCTTCAAGGCCCTGCTGTTCCTCGGCGCTGGCTCCGTGATCATCGGCATGCACCACGATCAGGACATCCGCAACATGGGTGGCCTCTGGAAGTACATGAAGATCACCTGGATCACCTCGCTGCTGGGCTCGCTGGCGCTGATCGGGACGCCGTTCTTCTCGGGCTTCTACTCCAAGGACTCGATCATCGAGGCCGTGCATGCCAGCCACCTCCCGGGCGCCGGTTTCGCGCAGTTCGCCGTGACCTTGGGCGTCTTCGTCACCGCCTTCTATTCCTTCCGGATGTACTTCCTGGTCTTCCACGGCAAGGAGCACTTCCATCACAAGCCCTTCCCGGGCGAGCACGATCACCACGACGACGATCACGGCCATGGCCATGCGCATACCCCGCACGAGTCGCCCGCCGTGGTTTGGGCACCGCTGCTGCTGCTGGCCATCCCCTCGGTGGTGATTGGGTTCCTGACGATCCAGCCCATGCTGTATGGCGACTTCTTCAAGGACGCCATCTTCGTGAACTCGCACGCCCACCATGCGATGCATGAGTTGACTGAGGAGTTCCACGGCGCCACGGCGATGGCCCTGCATGCCTTCACGACGCTGCCCTTCTGGCTGGCGCTGGGCGGTGTTGTCACGGCCTACGTGTTCTACATGCTGGTGCCGTCTGTTCCTGCCACCATCGCCAAGGTCCTGCGCCCTGTCGTTGTCGTGCTGGAAAACAAGTACTACATGGACTGGATCAACGAGAACATCCTGGCCCGCGCTGCGCGCTGGATTGGCATCGGGCTCTGGAAGGGCGGTGATGCTGGCCTGATCGACGGCGTGGTCATCAATGGCTCGGCCCATGCCATCGGTGGCATCGCCGGCTTGGTGCGGCGCCTGCAGACCGGCCTGTTGCCCTTGTACGCCCTGGTCATGATCGTGGGCGTGGTGGGTCTGATGACCTGGAAGCTCTGGCCGTATATCGAGCCTCAGTTCAAAGCCCTGCTGGGCCAATGAGCTGAAGGCGGAGAACAAGAATGTTGCTGAGTCTTGCAATCTTTCTGCCCATCGTCTGCGGCGCATTGCTGCTGGCGCTTGGGCGTGACGAGAACGCCCCGGCCGTGCGCTGGTTGGCCTTGGTGGCGGCTCTGGCCAGCTTCCTGGTCACGCTGCCGCTGATCACCGGGTTCGATACCTCGACGGCTGCCATGCAGTTCGTCGAGAACCAGGCCTGGATCGAGCGTTTCAACATCCGCTACCACCTGGGTTTGGATGGCATCTCGATGTGGTTCGTGCCGCTGACGGCCTTCATCACCGTCATCGTGGTGATCTCCGCTTGGGAGGTGATCGACACCCGTGTCAACCAGTACATGGGCGCCTTCCTGATCCTGTCGGGTCTGATGGTCGGCGTGTTCTCGGCCCTCGACGGCATGCTGTTCTACGTGTTCTTCGAGGCGACCCTGATCCCGATGTACATCATCATCGGCGTCTGGGGCGGCCCGCGGCGCGTCTACGCGGCCTTCAAGTTCTTCCTGTACACGCTGGCGGGCTCGCTGCTGATGCTGGTCGCGCTGCTCTACCTGTACTACCAGTCGGCCGGCAGCTTCGACATCCAGACCTGGCACAAGCTGCCCCTGAACGGGCACACCCAGACCCTGCTGTTCTTCGCCTTCCTGGCGGCGTTCTCGGTCAAGGTGCCGATGTGGCCGGTGCACACCTGGCTGCCCGATGCCCACGTCGAGGCGCCTACCGGCGGCTCGGTGGTGCTGGCGGCCATCATGCTGAAGTTGGGTTGCTATGGCTTCCTGCGCTTCTCGCTGCCCATCGCCCCGGATGCCGCCCACGAGTGGGCGTGGCTGATCATCGCGATGTCGATCATCGGTGTCATCTACATCGGCCTCGTGGCCCTGGTGCAGAAGGACATGAAGAAGCTGGTGGCCTATTCGTCCATCGCCCACATGGGTTTCGTGACCCTGGGCTTCTTCATCTTCAACGAGCTGGGCGTGTCCGGCGCCATCGTGCAGATGATCTCGCACGGCTTTGTCTCGGGCGCGATGTTCCTGAGCATCGGCGTGCTCTACGACCGCGTGCACTCGCGGGAGATCTCGGCCTACGGCGGTGTGGTCAACACCATGCCTACCTTCGCTGCATTCGCCGTGTTCTTCGGCATGGCCAATTGCGGTCTGCCCGCCACGGCCGGCTTCGTCGGCGAGTGGATGGTCATCCTGGGTGCCGTGCAGGCCAACTTCTGGCTGGGTGCGCTGGCAGCCACGGCCCTGGTGTTTGGTGCGGCCTACACGCTGTGGATGATCAAGCGCGTCTACTTTGGTGATGTGGCCAACGACAAGGTCCGCGCCCTGACCGACATCAATGCGCGCGAGTTCCTGATGCTGGCCGTGCTGGCCATCGCCGTGCTCTGGATGGGCGTGTATCCCAAGCCCTTCACCGATGTGATGCACGTCTCGGTCACCGAACTGCTCAAGCACGTCGCTCAGAGCAAGATTGTTCCCTGAGGGCGACCCAAGATGAACGACATGAACTGGCTCGCGGTCTACCCCGAGATCTTTCTGCTGGCCATGGGCTGCCTGGTCGCCCTGGTCGACCTCTGGGTGACCGACCCGGAGCGCCGCCCCACCTACTGGCTCACCCAGCTCAGCCTCGCCCTGACGGCGCTGATGCACTTCAACCACTTCGACGCCGGGCTGACCGTCTACGCGATGCAGCAGATGGTGGTGGCCGACCCGATGGGGCATTTGCTCGCGGGCTTTGCCTGCGTGGCCACGATGATCACCCTGGTCTATGCGCGCCCCTACGCGGCCAGCCGCGAGATGCTCAAGGGCGAGCTCTTCATCCTCAGCGTGTTCTCGCTGCTGGGCATCAACGTCATGCTCGCGGCCAACAACTTCCTGGTCATCTATCTCGGCCTGGAGCTGATGAGCCTGTCGCTCTACGCGCTCGTGGCCCTGCGGCGCGATCACGCCGTCTCCACCGAGGCGGCGATGAAGTACTTCGTGCTCGGTGCCTTGGCCAGCGGCTTCCTGCTCTATGGCCTGTCGATGATGTACGGCGCCACCGGCTCGCTGGAGATCCCCAAGGTCTTTGAAGTGATTGCTGGCGGTGTGCCCAACAAGGGCGTGCTGGTGTTTGGCGTCGTGTTCGTGGTGGCTGGCCTGGCCTTCAAGCTCGGTGCCGCTCCCTTCCACATGTGGGTGCCTGATGTGTACCAAGGCGCGCCTACGGCCGTGACCCTGCTCATCGGCGGTGGCCCCAAGCTCGCTGCGTTTGCCATCACGGTGCGCCTGCTGGTCGAGGGCATGATCGGGCTGGCTGTCGATTGGCAGCAGATGCTGATCGTGCTGTCGGTGCTGTCGCTGCTGATCGGCAATCTCGCCGCCATTGCGCAAACCAACATCAAGCGGATGCTGGCCTACTCGACCATCGCCAACATGGGCTTCATGTTGCTGGGCATGTGCTGCGGCGTGGTCAATGACAACACCCTGTCGGCCACCAATGCCTACAGCTCGGCGATGTTCTATGTCGTCACCTATGTGATGACGACGCTGGGCACCTTCGGCATGGTCATCCTGCTGTCGCGCCAGGGCTTTGAGGCTGAAGAGCTGAAGGACTTCGCTGGCCTCGCCAAGCGCAGCCCCTGGTTCGCCTTCGTGATGACGATGTTCATGTTCTCGCTGGCAGGTGTGCCGCCGATGGTCGGCTTCTACGCCAAGCTCGCCGTGCTGCAAGCCCTGGTCGCCACCGGCGTGGCCGGCTATGTCCAGCTGGCCGTCTTCGCCGTGGTCATCTCGCTGATTGGCGCCTTCTACTACCTGCGCGTCGTGAAGGTCATGTACTTTGACGAGCCGACCGACACCGCCGCCATCACGGCGCCCGCTGACGTTCGTTTCGTCATGTCGCTCAATGGCGCCGCCGTGCTGGTGTTCGGCCTGCTGCCCGGCGGCCTGATGGCGCTGTGCGCCCAGGCCATCGTGCGCGCGCTCGCGTCTTGATCCACGGGTGGACCAAGGCACGGCCATCGTTGCAGTGCTGATCGTGGCCGTGCTGGCCGCGAACCTGCCCTATCTGACCGAGCGCCTCCTCATCGTCGGCCCTTGCCGCGCACCCAAGGCCGCCGGCTGGCGTGTGTTGGAGCTGGTGCTGATGGCCGTGCTCACCTACGGTGTCGGGGCCTTTGCCGAGGCCCGCATCGGGCAGCGGGTGCCCCAAGGCTGGGAGTTCTATGCCGCAGGGGCCTGCTTGTTCGTGACCCTGGGCTTCCCTGGCTTTGTGTGGCGCTATCTGCGCCGGCACCCCCATGCCGAGTCCTGACGACCACCTCATCGAGCGCTGCCAGCGCAGCGAGACCGTGTTCGAAGGCAACTTCCTGCACGTCCAGCGTGACCAGGTGGCACTGCCGGATGGCAAGGTCGCGACACGCGAGTTCATCCGCCACCCGGGTGCGGTCATGATCGTGCCGCTTCTCGACGATGGCCGCCTGCTGATGGAGCGCCAGTACCGCTACCCCATGGGCCGCGTGATGCTGGAGTTCCCGGCCGGCAAGCTGGATGCCGGCGAGCCGCCCTTTGACTGTGCCGTGCGCGAACTCGAAGAAGAGACCGGCTATCGCGCACGCGAATGGGCGCATGCCGGCGTGCTCCACAACGCCATCGCCTACTCAGACGAAGGCATCGAGATCTACTTCGCGCGCGGGCTCACCGCCGGACGCCAGCATCTGGACGATGGCGAGTTCCTCGAACTCGCGCAGCTCTCGGTGGCGGAGCTCGACGCGATGTGCGCGGACGGCCGCGTCACGGACGCCAAGACCCTGATCGGTCTGCTCTGGCTCTCACGCTGGCAGCGCGGCGAGTGGGCGCTGAACTGGTTCAAGACCTGATCGGTCGGCGCGCCGGCCGGCGCCGTTCAGTCCGCCTGGGCTGCAACTCATCCCGCATTGCGCCCCGCTGGTCGCATCGCGCCGAAAGCGCTGGTCAAACCTGGAAAATGCCGCCCGTGACCTCTGTCGCTGACACGACTGAGCGCTAATCTCCCAACATCCTGCCTCGGCCGCATTCCCTGCCTCGGCCGCCAATTCCGGAGTCAAGCCCATGACGCTTACCGCCCTGGTGAGAAGCCAGCCCCAACCCTTTGCCGGACGCGGTCGTCCGTGGGCCATCGCCGTGACCGTGGCGCTCGCGCTTGCTGCCTGTGGTGGCGGCAAGAAGGACGCCGCCGCCGACAAGGACGTCAAGGCCAAGCCTGCGTTGCTGATTGCGCCTGAAGACGTTCGGGCCGTGACCCAGAGTGGCCTGATCGGCGCTCCAGTCATCACCGGTGCCATCCAGCCGGCACGCCGGGCCGACCTGCGCGCCGAAGTGGCCGCCATCGTGCTGCAGGTCGCCAAGGACAACGGCGAGCGCGTGCGCCAGGGCGACCTCATCATCCGCCTCGACGCCACCGCCATCCGCGACAGCCTCACCTCGGCCGAAGAAGCCCTGCGCGCTGCCCAGCAAAGCTTCGAGCAGACCGAGCGCGTGCTGACCCGTCAGCGCACCCTCAACCAGCAGGGCATGACCTCGATGCAAGCCCTGGAAGACGCCGAAGTGCGCCGCAACTCGGCCCAGAGCGAGCTGGCCGCTGCCAAGGCACGTGTCGTCACCGCCCGCCAGCAGGTCTCGCGCACCGAGGTGCGGGCGCCGTTCGACGGCGTGGTCAGCGAGCGCAAGGTCTCGGTCGGCGACACCGTCCAGGTCGGCCGCGAACTGGTCAAGGTCATCGACCCCGCTTCCATGCGCTTCGAGGGTCAGGTCTCGGCCGACCGGCTGGGCGAACTCAAGATCGGCCAGGCGGTCTCGTTCCGCGTCAATGGCTTTGGCGATGTCGAGTACCGCGGCAAGCTGGCGCGCATCGACGCCGCTGCCAATGCCACCACCCGCCAGGTCGAGCTGATCGCCAGCTTCGACCAACCGGCCAAGGCGCCGCAGGTGGCCGGCCTGTACGCCGAAGGCCGTGTCGAGAGCGCCGACCGTCGCGCGCTGGTGCTGGCTGAAGGGTCGGTCCAGCGCCAGGGCGACAGCGCCTTTGTCTGGAAGATCGCGGGCAGCCAGCTCAAGAAGGTCAACGTCACCCTGGGTGAACGCGACGAGCGCCGGGGTGAGGTGGTCATCAGCTCGGGCCTGGCCCTGGGCGATGAAGTGCTGCGCGCACCCACCGGCAGCCTCAGCGACAACGCCGCCGTGGTCCGCGTCAAGCCAGGCTCCGGCGCCGCCTCGGGCGTGGCCGCCGCGCCGGTCGTTGCCGCCAGCAAGTAAGCCCGCAAGGAGACACGCATGTTCCTCTCCAACTTCAGCATCAGCCGGCCCGTGGCGACCGTCGTCGTCATCATCGGGCTGATGCTGGTGGGCCTCTTGGCGCTGTCCAAGCTCAAGGTCAACCAGTTCCCCGAGGTCGAGCCGCCGGTGCTCGTGATCAACATCCCTTACCCCGGCGCGTCTCCCGAGACCGTCGAGCGTGAGGTCGTCAACCGCATCGAGAAGGCGCTGCAAAGCATCTCGGGCGTGGACCGCTCGCAGTCCACCTCGCGCGAGGGCAGTGCCACCATCGTCCTGTTCTTCGACTTCTCGAAGAACATGATCGAAGCCGCCGACGAGGTGCGCAACGCCATCGCCTCGGTGCGCTACAAGCTGCCCACCGAGATTCGCGAGCCCATCATCAACCGGGCCGACCCGGGTGCCCAGCCCATCCTGCAGCTCTCGCTGTCCAGCAGCAAGCAAAGCCACGCGCAACTCAGCCGCATGGCCGAGGACCAACTGGCCGAGCGCTTCCGTGGCATCCCCGGCGTGTCAGTCGTCAACGTGAACGGCGCGCTGCGTCGTGAGCTGTCCATCCTGCTGCGCGCCGAGAAGCTGCGCGAGTTCGGTGTCTCGGTCACCGAGGTGACCAATGCCGTGCGCGCCCAGAACACCACCGCGCCGGTGGGCAAGGTGCGTGGCGAGCTGGAGGACCAAAGCATCCGCCTGCTGGGCCGGCTGGAAAGCCCGTCCGAGTTCGAGCAGATGGTCATCAAGCGCCGTGGCACCGATGTCGTGCGCCTGGGTCAGGTGGCCGAGGTCAAGGACGGCTTTGCCGAGATGACCGGCTACAGCCTGCGCAATGGCCGGCCCAATGTGGGCTTGAACATCACCCGCTCGCGCGATGCGTCCACCGTCGCCGTGGCCAACGAAGCCCGCAAGCTCGTCGATGAGATCAAGAAGGAGTTGCCCGAAGGCACCATCCTCGACATCACCCAGGACGGCGGCAAGGACGCCGAGAACAGCCTGCATAACGTCACGCACGCACTGTTCTTCGGCGCCGGGCTGACGATCTTCGTGGTCTATGCCTTCCTCAACAGCTGGCGCTCCACCTTGATCACCGCGCTCAGCCTGCCCACCTCGGTGCTGGCGGCCTTCATCGCGGTGTGGCTGATGGGCTTCTCGCTCAACTTCATGAGCCTGCTCGGCCTGTCGCTCGCCATCGGCGTGCTGATCGACGACGCCATCGTGGTGCGAGAGAACATCGTGCGGCATATGGAGCGCGGCAGCGACCGCGTCACCGCCGCCCGTGAAGGCACGGCCGAGATCGGACTGGCCGTGGCTGCCACCACCTTTGCCATCGTGGCCGTGTTCGTGCCTGTGGCCTTCATGGGCAATGGCCCCGGCCAGTGGTTCAAACCCTTCGCCTTGACCGTGGTGGCCTCGGTCATCGTGTCGCTGCTGATCAGCTTCACGCTCGACCCCATGCTCTCCGCCTACTGGGGCGACCCACCGGGCTATCACCATGCCGAGAAGCGCGGGATCAGCAAGGTCCTGCACCGCTTCAACGAGTGGTTCGACGGCGTGGCCAACAGCTACGGCCATGTCATCGCCTGGGCACTGCACCACCGGCGCTGGATGACGGCCTTTGCCGTGGCCAGCTTCTTTGCGGCCATCGGCCTGCAGATCGTGGCCGGGGGCTCCAGCTTCCTGCCACAGGCGGACGCCGGCTTCCTGGCCGTCGAGGTGCGCGCTCCTGCGTCCAGCAGCCTTGACTACGCCAAGCTCAAGCTCGACGCTGCCGCTGCGCTGGCCTCCACCATGCCCGAGACCAAGGCCACCTCGGCCTACCCCAATGCCAGCGGGGGCCGCGTCTATGTGGACATCGGCGACAGCACGGCCCGCAAGCGCTCGGCCGCTGAGGTTGCCAAGGACCTGCGCGAGCGTCTGGGCCGCTTGGTCGGCGCTGAGTACGTGGTGCTCGACGACCTCAACAACGGCGCCCAGAAACCCATCCAGATCCGCTTCTACGGCACCGACACCCGCAAGCTCCAGGAGCTGACCCAGGCCTTCGTCAAGACCATGCAGGGCATCAAGGGCGCGGTGGATGTGGGCTACTCCGAGCAGGACCCGCAGAACGAGCTGCAGATCGAAATGGACCGCGGCCTGGCCAACCAGCTCGGCATCTCGGTCAACGACGCCGCTCAGGCGCTGCGCGTGGCCTTTGCCGGCGTGGAAGTGGGCGACTGGGTGGACCCCACCGGCGAGGCCCGCGACGTGGCCGTGCGCCTGCACCCGGCTGACCGTGTCGACGCCGCCAACATCGAGCGCCTGCCCATCGCCGTCTCTGGCACCAACCGCATGGTCCCGTTGGATCAGATCGCCACGGTCACCATGGGCAAGGGCCCGGGCCAGATCCAGCACGCGGACAGCAAGCGCACCATCACCGTCAGCGCCAATGCCCAGGGCCGCTCGCCTGGCGAGATCACGGCCGAGGCCCAGAAGCTGGCCAAGTCCATCGACTTCCCGCCCGGCTTTGGCATCGAGCTGGCCGGCTCCGCGCGGGATCAGCAGATCGTCTTCACGGCCATGATCACCGCGCTGCTCAGCGGCATCGCCCTGATGTACTTCGTGCTCGTCATCCAGTTCAACAGCTTCAGCGCACCGCTGGCCGTGATGCTCTCGCTGCCCCTCAGCCTCTTCGGCGTGGTGGTGGCCCTGATCCTCACGCGCGGCACGCTCAACCTGATGAGCCTGATCGGCGTGATCATGCTGATGGGTCTGGTGGCCAAGAACGCCATCCTGCTGCTCGACGCCACGCGCCAGGAGGAGGCCGCCGGCATCGACCGCGAAGAGGCCCTGATGCACGCCGGCCGCAAGCGCTTCCGCCCCATCCTGATGACCACCTTCGCGCTGATTGCCGGCATGCTGCCGGTGGCCATCGGCATTGGTGAGGGCGGCGAGTTCTACCGGCCCATGGCGGTTGCCATCATCGGCGGCACCATCACCTCGACGCTGCTCACGCTGCTGGTCGTCCCGACCTTCTACGACAGCATTGAGATCAAGCGTGACCGGGCGATTGCCAAGTTCCACCGCCGTGCGCCGCGCTTCACGGCCTTCGGGGCTTTCGTGATGACCTTGGTCGAAGCGGTGTTGACCCTGGTGCTGCTGCGCGCTGTGTGGCGTGGCCTCGTGTGGGCCGTGCGTTTGGCCTCTGGCCGCCGCCCGCCTACAGCACCCGCCCTGGGTTGAAGAGATCAAGCGGGTCCAGCGCCCGCTTGATCGCGTGCATCAGGCCTAAGGCCGTCGGGTCCTTGCGCCGCGCCAGTTCCTCGCGCTTGAGCCGGCCGATGCCGTGTTCGGCCGAGATCGAGCCGCCGGCCAGCTGCACGGCGTCGTAGACGATCTCGTTGATCGCCGCCTCGTAGGTAGCCAGAAAGGCCGCCGCGTCGGACCCGACCGGCGCCTGCACGTTGTAGTGCAGGTTGCCGTCGCCCAGGTGACCGAAGTCGATCAGCCGCGCACCGGGCGCATGGCGCAGTACCAGCGCATCGACGCGCGTGACGAAATCCGGGATGGCCGAGACGGGCAGCGCAATGTCGTGCTTGATATTGAGCCCGGCTTGCGCCTGGGCCAGCGGGATGGACTCGCGCAGCTGCCACATGCCGCGCGCCTGCTGCACGTTCTGCGCCACGGCTGCGTCGTCGGCCAGGTCCTGCATCAGCGCTTCTTCGAGCATGGCTTCCAGGCTGGTCTGCGCGGCGGTTGTGCCGACGCTGCTGGACAGCTCGATCAGCACCGTCCACGGCGGCGTGCCCAGCGGGCGAGGGACCTGCGGCAGCTGCTCGCCCACCAGGGCCATGGATTCGGCGTTCATCACCTCGAAGCCCGTCAGCCCGTCGTGCAGGCGCTGGCGCGCCAGGCGCAGCAGTGCCACACAGGCGGTCAGTGACGGGCATGCCACCAGGGCCGTGCTGCGCGCTGCCGGAGCCGGGTAGAGCTTGATCGTCGCGGCCGTGATGATGCCCAGCGTGCCCTCGCTGCCGATGAAGAGGTCGCGCAGGTCGTAGCCGGTGTTGTCCTTGCGCAGGCCCGAGAGGCCGTGCCAGATCTCGCCCTGCGGCGTCACCACCTCCAGACCCAGGCACAGCTCGCGCGCATTGCCATAACGCAGCACCTGGGTGCCGCCGGCATTGGTGGCCAGGTTGCCGCCCAGGGTGCAGCTGCCTTCGGCTGCCAGGCTCAAGGGCAGCAGCAGATTCGCATGGGCGGCGGCGGCCTGCAGGTCGGCCAGCACGCAGCCGGCTTCGGCGGTCAGGCTGAGGTTGTCGGCGTCAATGGCGCGCAGCTCGCGCAGACGCTGCAGGCTCAACACCAGCTGGGTGCCGGTGTCATCGGGCGTCGAGGCGCCCACGAGGCCGGTGTTGCCGCCCTGCGGCACGATGGGCACGCGCCACTCGGCACACAGCTGCACCGTGCGGGCCACTTCTTCAGTTGTCGCCGGGCGGGCCACGGCGATGGCGCGGCCCGGGTAACGCTTGCGCCAGTCGGTCTCGTAGCTGGAGAGCCCATCCGCCGGCAGGGCGCCCTTGGGGCCCAGGAGCGCGCGCAGTGCTTGATGGAAGGGCGTCGGCATGGCTCAGGCTGCCTTGGCTGCTCCCAGGCGCTGGCGCACCTGCATCGAGCAGCCAACAAAGATCAGCACACTGAGGATCACCTCGCCCACCGCCAGCCAGCGGCCGATGCCGGGCTCGGCGCCCATGCGCATCAGGCCCTCAGTGGCGTAGAGCCACACAAAGAGACTGACCCAGCGGTAGGTGTAGAGCCGGTAGCGCCACAGCCCGGCCAGCGGCAGCAGCAGGGGTAGAGCCTTGACGGCCAGCGTGCCGCGCCCGGTGGGCGCCAGCCAGGCCTCCCAGGCCAGGCACAAGGCAAACAGCGCCAAGACGCCGCCCAGCGTCAGGCTGCGCGAGAGGCGCTCCGCCGCGCTGGCCTGGGTGCGGGGGCTGGGGTCGGGCAACATGGCTGGCATCATAGAAGCCATGCCTGAAGCTCTTTCCGATGCCGCCGAGCGGCCGCTGTCGCGCAATCCGGTCGTCTTTGCACGCAATTTCCTGGCCGACCTGCTGGCCTGGCCGTGGATGCAGACCCTGGCCACCTTCCGCCAGCGCTTCCGCGAGGAGCGCCTCGGCCTCACGGCCGGCAGCCTGACCTTCACGACCCTCATCTCCCTGGTGCCCTTGCTGACGGTGGCGCTGGCGCTCTTCACCGCCTTCCCGATGTTCAGCAAGTTCCAGGGCGCGCTGCAGGAGTACTTCCTCAAGAGCCTGATCCCCGACAACATCGCCAAGCCGGTGCTGGCGTCGCTCACGCTGTTTGCCACCAAGGCCAATCGGCTGGGCGCGGTGGGCCTGATCCTGCTTGTCGTCTCGGCCTTGGCCTTGATGCTCACCATCGACCGCACGCTCAACAGCATCTGGCGCGTCACGCGGCCCCGGCCGATTGCCCAGCGCGTGCTCGTCTACTGGGCGGCCCTCACCCTCGGGCCCTTAGTGCTGGGCGCGAGCCTGACGGGCACCAGTTATGCCATCAGCGCCAGCCAAGGCTATCTGGATCGTCTGCCCAGCGGGCTGTCCACGGTGCTCGACGGCGCCGAGGTGCTGCTGCTGGCGGCCGCCATCGCCGGGCTCTTCCATTACGTGCCCAACACCCATGTGCGCTGGCGCCATGCCTTCATCGGCGGCGCCTTTGTGGGCCTTGGGTTCGCCATCGCCAAGGCTTTGCTGGCTTGGTATGTGAAGAAGGTGCCCACGCTCTCCACGGTCTACGGCGCCTTTGCCACCGTGCCCATCTTCCTGATCTGGATCTACCTGGGCTGGGTGATCGTGCTGCTCGGCGCCATCCTGGCGGCCAATGCGCCGGCCCTGATGGGGCGGCTGCACCTGCGGCCCGCCACGCCGGGCCAGCCCTTCGCCGTGGCGCTGGAGGCCCTGCGCGCGTTGTGGGCGGCCCGCCAGCGCGGCGGCCAGGGCCTGAGCCAACTGCGCCTGGCCTATGCGTTGCGGGTGGACCCGTTGCAACTCAGCCCGGTGCTGGAGACCCTGGTCGGCCTCGACCTGATCGGCCGGCTCGAAGAAGAAGGCGCCCAGCGCCTGGTGCTGCTGGGCGACCCCACCGAGACACCGGTGGCACCGCTGATCGGCGCCCTGCTGCTGGAGCGGCAGGGCGTGCGCGAGGAGCTCTGGCGCCGCAGCGACTGGGAGCGCCTCAAGCTGTCTGACTTACTGGGGCTTGAAGCCAGCCGCCTTCATGATGCCGGCCCAGGTGGCTGAGTAGGCGCGCTCGCGGCGGGCCAGTTCCTCGCCCGGCACATGCGCGACCGACAGGCCCAGGGCCGTCAGGCGGGCGTAGACCGAGCGATCGGCCAGCACCTTGGCCAGCGCGGCCGAGATGCGTTGCTGCACGGCAGCCGGCGTGCCGGCCGGCGCAAAGAGGCCGTAGTAGGGCAGCTCTTCAAAACCCTTGAGGCCCAGTTCGCCAAAGGTCGGCACCTCGGGCACAACGCCCTGGCGCTCGCGGCCCATCACGCCCACGATGCGGATCTTGCCGTCGCGGTGCGCGGTGATGAAGTCGGGCACCGAGCCCACGCCCGCGCCGATCTGGTTGCCCATCATCTCCTGCAGCATCGGTGCGCTGCCGCGGTAGGGCGCGGCCACCAGCTCCAGGCCGAATTTCTCGCCAAAGGTCTTGACCAGGAACTCTGGCACCGACGCGGCCGCCGGGATGCCCACATTGCCCCGGCCGCCCTGGCGCTTGAGCAGGGCGACATAGTCCTTGAAGTTGCTCGCCTGCGTGCCGCCAGACAGCGCCACGGCATTGGCAAAGGTGGCAAAGCCAGCCACATAGGCAAAGTCCTGCTGCGGGTTGAAGCCCGGGTTCTTGAGCGTCAGCGGCAGGATGGAGATGCTGTGGTCGTGGCTCAGGAAGAGGGTGTTGCCATCAGGCGCGGCCGCCTTCAGGGCCTGGGCGGCGAGCTGGCCACCCGCGCCGGGCTTGTTCTCGACGATGACTGTCTGGCCGAGCAGTGGCTGCAGCGCCTCGGCGAGCACGCGCGCGATGGCGTCCGTGCCGCCGCCGGGCGGGAAGCCCACCAGCAGGCGCAGCGGAGCGCCGTTGTTGGCACGGGCGGGCAGGGGGCCAAGGGCGGCCAAAGAGGCAAGGGCGAGAAGGCTGGTGCGGCGGTCAAGCATGTGGGGGCTCCTTTTGCCATGAGTCTACGGGCTGCTACGCTTGCCGCATGAAGCTCGTCCTCAGTGCCTTGGTCCTGATGTCTGGCGTGGCTGCGGCCCAGCCGGCTGCCAACCCGCCAGAGCCCTCGGACCCACCGCTGCGCTACCTGCTGGGTGTCGGCGCCGTGGAGCGGCCCGAGTACGACGGCGCTGCCCGCTACACGCTCAAGTTCAAGCCCTTGTGGGCCCTGCAGTGGGGCCGCTGGCGGCTGAGCACCTCGGGCAGCAGTTCACTGCTGGGCTTCGGGCGCGGCGGTGCCGGCCCGGGCGCCAGCACCGAGCTGCTCAACAAGGGCCCCTGGCGCGTCAACCTCGCGATGCGCTTTGACAGCGGCCGTGACAGCGGCGAGGCCCGCACCACCCAGGGCCTGCCCGATGTGCGCCGCACGCTGCGCGCCCGGCTCGCCGTTACCTATGCGCTGGCCCCAGACTGGGCGCTGACTACCGGCGCCTCGCAGGACCTGCTGGGCCGCAATGGCGGCCTGACCGGCGGGGTGGACCTGAGCTGGCGCTTCTATCGCTCACACGACACCGAGTGGACGGCCAGCGGCGGCATATCGGCGGCCAATGCGCAGAACATGCGCAGCTACTTCGGCATCGATGCGGCGGGCAGCCTTGCTTCAGGTCGGCCGGCGTATGAGCCCGGTGCGGGTCTGCGGTCCACCTATGCGGGCGTGGGGTTCACGCACCGCCTGGCGCCGCATTGGCTGGCCTTTGGGTCCACGGGCGTGAGCCGCCTGCTCGGGCCCGCAGCGGCCAGCCCGCTGACCGAACGCCGCAATGCGGCTTCGCTGACGATGGGAATCGCCTGGCGGAACTGAGTCAGAGCGCGCCTGGCGCCGTGACGGACTCTGGCGCGGCATCGGTCGCCAGCGCCGCACGGTAGGCATGCCAGGTGGCGTGCCCCACCCAGGGCCCCACGATCAGCAGGCCCGCAAAGTAGGGCAGCATCGCCAGCACGATGAGGCTGGTGATCAGCACGCCCCAGACGAACATCACCACCGGCTGGGTCAGGCAGAGCTTGAAGCTGGCCAGGCCGGCCGTCACGGCATCGGTGTCGCGGTCCAGCAGCATGGGCATGGCGATCACGCTGAAGGCGAAGATCAGCCCGGCAAAGATGCTGCCCACCGTCAGGTAGGCGACGATGAAGTTGAGGTTCTGCGGGTCCAGCAGCTTCTGGATGGAGCCGGCAAAGTCCGGCATGCCCTGGAAGCTGACCGCGAACACCACCAGCGATGCCCGGCCCCACAGCATCTCCAGCACCAGCAGCACGGCACCAAAGATGGCGATCTGGCCGATGCGGGGCATCCAGGCGCCCATGGCGTCGTCCAGCGTGGGCACGCCGCCGCGCTCCAGCCGCCGGCTCACCTGATAGACCCCCAGGCACAGGAAGGGCCCCAGCAGCAGGAAGCCGGCGCACAAGGCCAGGGTGTAGAGCGGCGCGTGCTTGAAGACCAGCAGCACCGCCAGCCCCATCACGAAGAAGCAGACCCCGAAGAAGAGGCTGACGCTGGGCGCGCGCCACAGGTCTTGCCAGCCCTGCCGCAGCCAGCCAAAGGGTGCTGCGAGGGAGAGCCGGTTCAGCAGTGGGCCCGCGCTGACATTGGGCTCGGGCACATAGGGTTGGTAGACGGCCGGGACTTCAGGCGTGGGGTCAGGAGCGTCGGACACGGCGCAGCTCATCCAGGATCAGGAGGATGGCGCCGATGGTGATGGCACTGTCTGCCACGTTGAAAGCGGGGAAATACCAGCCCGCGTAATGGACTTGGACGAAGTCGACCACATAGCCGTGCCAGATGCGGTCCAGCACATTGCCCAGCGCGCCGCCCAGCACCAGGCTCAGCGCCCAGCAAAAGAGCCGTTGCCCGGCGTGCTTGCGAAGCAGCCACACGATGAAGCCTGCCGCCACCACGCCCAGTCCCAGGAAGAACCAGCGCTGGGCGCCGTCTGCATGGTTAAGGAAGCTGAAGGCGGCGCCGTAGTTGTGGGCGCGCACGATGTCGAAGAAGGCCGTGACAGGCCGCACCTCGCCCAGCGTCAGGCTGCCCACGATCAGCACCTTGGTGAACTGGTCGGCCAGGATGACGATGGCCGCGATCATCAGCCACGGCCCGAGGCTGAAGCCCCCCGCCTTGCCCTTGGTCGCCATCAGGCCACCCGCCGGGTTTCGCCCGCGCCGTGCAGGTTGCTGTCGCAGCGGCCGCACAGGCCCGGGTGGGCCGGGTTGCTGCCCACGTCCTCGCGGTAGTGCCAGCAGCGCTCGCACTTGGCGTGGGGGCTGGGGGTGACGGCGACGGCCAACTCGCTGCCCGCAACCAGGCGCGCGGCCGAGGTGATGAAGACAAAGCGCAGGTCGTCGCGCAGGCTTTCAAGGGCAGTGCGCAGATCCGCATGGCTTTCTGGGATCGCGATCTCGATTTCAGCTTGGAGCGATGCGCCGACGGCGCCCGTCGTTCGAACTGCTTCGATTTGCTTGTTTGCCAAGTCGCGAACCTCGCGGATGCGAGACCACTTGTCCAGCAACGAGGCATCGACTTGTCCAAAGTCCCAATACGTCTCGGTAAAGATGCTCTCGCTCTTGCCGACTAGCGTCCAGGCCTCCTCGGCCGTGAAGCTGAGGAAAGGCGCCATCCAACGCAGCATGGCTTGCGTGATCTGCCAGAGCGCGGTTTGGGCCGAGCGGCGGGCGAGCGACTGCGGGGCGGTGGTGTAGAGCCGGTCCTTCAGCACGTCGAGGTAGAAAGCGCCGAGGTCTTCAGAGCAAAAGACCTGGAGCTTGGCCACGACGGGGTGGAACTCGTAGCGCTCGTAGTGGGCCAGGATGTCGGCCTGCAATTGCGACGCGCGGGCGAGCGCGTAGCGGTCCACCTCCAGCAGTTCGCTCGCGGCCACGGACTGCGAGGGGTCGAAGTCGCTGGTGTTGGCGAGCAGGAAGCGCAGCGTGTTGCGGATGCGGCGGTAGCCGTCCACCACGCGCGCGAGGATTTTGTCGTCGAGGCCGAGGTCGCCGGAGTAGTCGGTGGCAGCGGTCCAGAGGCGCAGGATCTCGGCGCCGTACTTCTCGGACACGGTCTGGGGCGCGACGACGTTGCCCATCGACTTGCTCATCTTGCGGCCCTGGCCGTCCACGACGAAGCCGTGGGTCAAGAGGCCCTTATAGGGCGCGCGGCCATACAGGGCGCAGCCGATCAGCAGCGAGGAGTGGAACCAGCCGCGATGCTGGTCATGGCCTTCGAGGTAGAGGTCGGCCTCGGGGCCCTCGGCGTGCGCGCTGCCTGCATGGCTGCCCTTGAGCACGTGCTGAAAGGTGGAGCCGGAGTCGAACCAGACGTCGAGGATGTCCTGGCCCTTGCTGTATTCGTCGGCTTCGGCACCCAGCCACTCGCGCGCATCGAGCTGCGACCAGGCCTCGATGCCGCCTTGCTCGACGAGCTGGGCGGCACGCTCCATGAATTCCATGGTCTTGGGGTGCGGCTCGCCGGTGATCTTGTGCAGGAAGACAGGCAGGGGCACGCCCCAGGCACGCTGGCGCGAGATGCACCAGTCGGGCCGGCCGGCGATCATGTCGTAGAGCCGGGCCTTGCCGTTCTCTGGGTAGAAGCTGGTGGCCTCGATGGCGGCGAGCGCGGTCTTGCGCAGGCTCTGCGGGGCCTTGTCTTGCGTGAAGAGACCTTCGCCCTCGTCCATGCGCACGAACCACTGCGCGGCGGCGCGGTAGATGACCGGCGTCTTGTGGCGCCAGCAGTGCGGGTAGCTGTGGGTGAGCTTGCTTTGCGCCATCAGGCGGCCGGCATCCTGCAGGGCCTGGGCCACGACGGGGTTGGCCTTCCAGATGTGCTGGCCGCCGAACAGGGGCAGGTCGGCCGCGTAGGCGCCATTGCCCTGCACGGGGTTCTTGATGTCGTCGAACTTCAGGCCGTGCGAGATGCAGGACTGGAAGTCGTCCAGGCCATAGGCCGGCGCCGAGTGGACGACGCCGGTGCCATCCTCGGCGGTGGCGTAGTCGGCCAGGTAGACGGGGCTCTCGCGATCGAAGCCGGGGTCCACATGCGCCAGCGGGTGCTTGAACTTGAGCATCGCCAGCTGCTTGCCGGCGGTGGTGGCAACCACGCGGCCTTCGAGCTGCCAGCGGGCCAGGCACTTCTCGACCAGGGCCTCGGCCACCAGGAACAGGCCCTTGGCCGTGTCCACCAGCGCATAGGGCAGCTCGGGGTTGAGGTTGAGCGCCTGGTTGGCCGGGATGGTCCAGGGCGTGGTGGTCCAGATGACGGTGAAGGCGTCCTTCTCCAGCTTCGGCAGGCCGAAGGCGGCGGCCAGCTTGTCGGGCTCGGCGCAGAGGAAGGCGACGTCCACGGCCGGGCTCTGCTTGTCGGCGTACTCGATCTCGAACTCAGCCAGCGAGGAGCCGCAGTCGAAGCACCAGTAGACGGGCTTCAAGCCCCGGTAGACAAAGCCGCGCTCGAAGAGTCGCTTGAGCACCCGGATCTCGCCCGCCTCATTGGCGAAGTCCATGGTCTTGTACGGGTGGTCCCAGTCACCCAGCACGCCGAGGCGTTTGAAGTCGGTGCGCTGGGCGTCGATCTGCTCGGTCGCGTAGGCGCGGCTCTTGGCCTGCACCTCGTCGCGCGGCAGGCCACGGCCGTGGGTCTTCTCGATCTGGTTCTCGATGGGCAACCCGTGGCAGTCCCAGCCGGGAATGTAGGCAGCGTCCAGGCCCTTGAGCTGGCGCGCCTTGACGATCATGTCTTTGAGGATCTTGTTGGCGGCGTGGCCGATGTGGATCTGGCCGTTGGCGTAGGGCGGGCCGTCGTGCAGGATGAACTTGGGGGCGCCGCAGCGGGCATCACGCAGGCGCTTGTAGACGCCGCCATCCTCCCAGGCCTTGACCCAAGCGGGCTCGCGCTTGGGCAGGTCGCCCCGCATGGGGAAGGGCGTGTCGGGCAGGTTGAGGGTGGCGCGGTAGTCGGGGGTGCTGGCAGGAGTGCTCATGGCGGACGGTCAGGCGCGAGAAGCCTGACGAGGCAAGCGGTTCAGGAGGCGGGAGGACGGCGACGAGAGGCCGTCAAATTCGGTCGCGCGTGGTCTGGCGACGCTCGGCCGCGTGGGCAGCCAGGAAAGCACGGGCCGCAGCGGTGTCGGCCGCAATGGCTGCCGTCAACGCATCGAGCCCGTCGTAGCGGGCTTCATCGCGGAGTTTGTGCAGCAGTTCCACGCGGGCCAGTTTACCGTAGC
This sequence comes from Roseateles paludis, assembly GCF_039872745.1. Taxonomy (NCBI): domain Bacteria; kingdom Pseudomonadati; phylum Pseudomonadota; class Betaproteobacteria; order Burkholderiales; family Sphaerotilaceae; genus Roseateles; species Roseateles paludis. The sequence continues at coordinate 355,549 of NZ_JBDPZD010000003.1, forward strand.
CCCCCTCCGGCCCCAGGGGCCACGCGAGGCAGTGCACCTCCAGCAGCACGCGGCCCGCGTCCTCGACGGTGGGCCGGCGGCCGAGGCTGGCGACGCCGGGAATCGGCTCGGGGCTGAGGCCGTGCACCAGCACCGCGAAGATGCCCTGGGCGGCCGGTTTGTCGTGCGTGAAGCGCAGGTTCAGCGTCCGGAAGCCGTCGGCCGCACCGGGGCTTGATTCACCGAGTTGGCGCCCGAGCTTGCGGCCATGCACAACGTGACCGCTGATCGCATAGGGCCGGCCGAGCAGGGCGGCGGCGGCGGTCATGTCGCCGCGCGCCAAGGCATCGCGCACGGCCGAGCTGCTGACGCGCAGGCCATGCACCTCGTAGCTGAGCATGCGGGCGACATCAAAGCCCTGGGCGCGGCCGGCGGCGTCCAGCGTGGCGTAGTCGCCCAGGCGCTTGGCGCCAAAGCGGAAGTCGTCGCCCACCAGCACATAGCCCACGCCCAGTCCTTGGATCAGCACCTGGCGGATGAAGTCTTGGGCCGGGAGCGAGGCGAGGGCGTCGTTGAAGGGCAGGACCACCACCTGGTCGATGCCGCAGCGTTCCAGCTCGGCCAGCTTGTCGCGCAGGGTGGCAATGCGGGCGGGGGCCATCTCGGGCTTGCCAAGCTTGGCCGCAAAGTAGTCGCGCGGATGGGGCTCAAAGGTGAGCACGCAGGTCGGCAGGTCGCGGTGCCGGGCCTCGGACTGCAGCAGCGCCAGCATGGCCTGGTGGCCCCGGTGCACGCCGTCGAAGTTGCCGATGGTCAGCGCACAGGCGCTCGCCAGCTCGGGGTGGTGGACGCCTCGGAAAACTCGCATCGCGGGATTGTGTCAGTCACCCAGTCAGTCACCCCAAACGGCACGTGGCGACGGCACCCATTGCCACTGCCCGGGCGCCAGATCGGCGGGCAGCGCCAGCGCGCCAAAGCGGCTGCGGTGCAGGCCCTCGACCCGGTTGCCAATGGCCGCCACCATGCGCTTGACCTGGTGGTACTTGCCTTCGACGAGCGTGAGGCGCAGCAGGTGTTCGTCGGCCATCTCGGCGCCTTCCGCCACCACATGCTCGCTGCGGCCACCGGGTTCGTGCAGGTCAACGCCGTGGCGCAACTGCGCCACGGCCTCTTCCGTCAGCGCATGCTTGCAACGCGCCTCATAGACCTTGGGCACATGGTGCTTGGGCGAGGTGAGCTTGTGGATCAGGCTGCCGTCATCGGTCAAGAGCAGCAGGCCGGTGGTGTCTTCGTCCAGCCGCCCGATGGGCTGCACGCCACGTTCGCGCAGCGGTGCCGGCAGCAGGGACAGCACACTGGGGTGGTGCTTGGGTTTTTGCGAGCACTCAAAGCCCGCCGGCTTGTGCAGCAGGATCAGCGCCTTCTCGGCATAGGGCCAGGACTGGCCGCCGACCTCGAAGACCAGGCCCTCGGGGTCGAAGTCAGCCTCGGGGTCGTCCACGACCTGGCCGCCGATGCGCACCTCGCCGTGCTGCACCAGGCCAGCGCAAAGCCGGCGGGTGCCGAAGCCCTGGGTGAAGAGGATCTGGGAGAGCCGCAAGATCAGCGCTTGACGCCAGCACCGGCAGGCTTGACGTCGCCGCAGTCGGCGCCCAGCCAGCGGCCTTCGCCTTGCAGGTTCATGGTCTCGGGCTTGCCGGCGGCGGACACGCGGCGCACCTGGACCTGGGTGGTGAAGGCCTCGTCACTGCTGAAGCTGATGGTGGCATCGCCTTCCGATGCCGGGTCGGTGCAGACGAAGTGCGTGCGCACGACGGCGCCATCGCGCTTGGTGTCCTGGGTGCAGCGGCCTTCATGCCCGACCGGCGCTTGATGCCGGGCGGCCTGTTCGGGCGTGATGCAGCTCTTGACGCTGATGCTGCCGCCACCCGCGCCAAGGTTCATGCTGACGCCACGCTGGGCCATCATCTGCTCCATCATTTGGCGCTGTGCGGCGGGCATATTGGCCATGGCCTTCTGGGCCTTTTCCATTTGCGCCTGGCGCTCGGGCGAGAGCTGGGCGGCCTGCTTCATTTCCCAGAGCCCGGGCTTCATGCCGTCGGCCCAAGCCAGGGGCGTCAGCAGCAGCAAGACGAGTGGCAGGTGGGGGCGGCGAAGGAACATGGCGGGCTCCGGCAAAAGAGACAGTGTCAGGCGAAAACGCCCGCAGTGTCGAGCATGCGCTGGTTCACTTCACCGAGGTGGTGGAGGGTGTCGCCCCACTGCAGCTCCATCACCGTGAGGCGCTTGAAGAAGTGGCTGCCCAGGTACTCGTCGGTCACGCCGATGCCGCCATGCAACTGCGTGCATTGCTGGCCGACGAATCGCATCGACTGACCAAGCTGCACCTTGGCCTGCGAGAGCGCGCGGCGACGCACAGCGGGTTCGTCGGTCAGCCGCAGCGTGGCGTAGTAACTCATGGACCGAGCGAGCTCCAGCTGCATCTTGCAGTCCGCCACCCGGTGGCGCAGGGCCTGGAAGCTGGCGATGGGCACGCCGAACTGGCGCCGGGTGTTCATGTAGTCGATGGTGAGTTCGAGCAGGCGCTCCATCACCCCCACGGCCTCGGCGGCTTGGGCGGCGATGCCAATGTCGGCCGCCAGCTCCAGCAGGGCCTGGCCAGCCACCGGGCCCGCGATGCGGGTGCCGGGCGTGTCGGCCAGATGCAGTTCGGCGGCACTGCTGCCGTCATGCAAGGCATAGGGCCGCAAGCTGAGTCCCGGCGACTCGCGATGCACCAGATAAAGCGAGGTGCTCGCTGGCGATTCGAGATCCAGCGCGGGAATCAGGAAGGCCTGCGCATGGGCGGCGGCGGGTACCAGGCTCTTGTGGCCGGTCAGGCGTTGCTCGCGCGCTTGGGTCTGCCCAGCGGTGAGGCGGTGGCGTGCGCGTGGCTCCTGGTGCGCCAGCACCACGAGGGCGTCGCCAGCGGCGATGCGTGGCAACCATTGCGCGGCCACTTCAGGCGCACCCGCAGCCAGCAGGGCCGGCGCGATCAAGGCGCCTTGTGCGAGCGGTTCGAGCACCAGGCCTCGGCCCAGCTCTTCCATCGCAATCATGGCCTCGACAGGCCCCCAGCCCAGGCCGCCGTGGGCCTCCGGTACCGCAAGTGCGGTCAGCCCCAGGCCGGCCAGGGCCTGCCACATTTCGGCGCTGAATCCGCCGGTCGCAACGGTCTTGCGGCGGCGCTCGAACGGGTAGTCCTTGTCGACAAATCGCCTCACGGCGGCGCGCAGGGCCTCTTGGTCGTCGCTGAAGTCAAAGTCCATGGGGCACCTCAGCCGAGCAGGGTTTGCGCAAGGATGTTGCGCTGCACTTCGTTCGAGCCGCCATAAATGGTGGTTTTGCGGGTGTTCAGGTAGCTGCCCAGGGCCGGGGCGGCGTAGGCGGCGCCTCCGATCCAGGCGCCACCCAGCCATTGGTCGCCCTGCCATCCGGCCTCCATGGCCTCATGGATGGCGGGCAGAGCCAGGGGGCCGGCGGCCAGCATGATGAGCTCGGTGTAGCGCTGTTGCAGCTCACTGCCCCGGATCTTGAGCAGCCCGGCCACATCGAGCGACTGCTTGCCGCTGCGCTCGGCACACAGCACGCGCAGCACCATCATCTCCAGCGCCACCACGTCCACCTCGCACGCCGCGATCTGGTCGCGGAAGCGGGTGTCGTCCCACAGGCCCTCGGCCTTGGCGATCTGCTTGAGGCGCTCCAGTTCGCGCTTGGCGCGGTTCACGTCGGCGATATTGGTGCGCTCATGGGCGAGCAGGTGCTTGGCATAGGTCCAGCCCTTGTTCTCCTCGCCAATCAGGTTTTCGACGGGCACCTCGACGTTGTCGAAGAAGACTTCGTTCACCTCGTGCTCACCGTCCAGCATGATGATGGGCCGGACGCTGACACCTAGCGATTTCATGTCGACCAGCAGGAAGGAAATGCCCGCCTGCGGCTTGCCCTCGGTCGAAGTGCGCACGAGACAGAAGATCCAATCACCGTACTGACCGAGGGTGGTCCAGGTCTTCTGGCCGTTGACGATGTAACGGTTCCCCTGGCGCACGGCACGGGTCTTGACCGATGCGAGGTCAGATCCTGAGCCGGGCTCGCTATAGCCCTGGCTCCACCACACCTCACCGCTCTGGATGCCGGGCAGGAAGCGCTGCTGCTGCTCGGCCGTCCCGAAGGCCATGATGACCGGCGCCACCATGACTGGCCCGAAGGGGACGATGCGTGGCGCCCCGGCGAGCGCACATTCTTCTTCAAAGAGGTGCTTCTGAACGGCATTCCAGCCCGGCCCGCCAAAGGCGGGTGGCCAACCGTAACCATGCCAACCTTTGGCGCCCAGGGTACGCGCCCAGCCCTGGTGGTCGGCCTTTGTAAGCCGCTGGCCTTGTCGGACCTTGCTACTTAGAGCAGGAGGCAAATGGGCGCGAAGCCAGGACCGGATCTCGTCGCGAAAGGTGAGTTCGGCATCGGTGAGCTTCAAGTCCATCGCGCGATCCCTGCTCTCATGGGTTTGCCTAGTTGAATGCAGGTTCTAGCACGCAGGGGCGTCCATCTGCTGTCCGTCACGAGACACTCGGCGCTCTTGCAGCCATGGGAGCGCGCAAACAAAAAGGCACCCCGGAGGGTGCCTTTGTGCCGAGCGAGCAGTGACCGATCAGGCTTGCTTGCGCAGTTGGCGGCGGCGAGCACCGAATGCACCCAGCAAGGCCAGAGAGGTCAAGGCCAGGCTGGCAGGCTCAGGCACCTTGACGCCGGGAGGGGGCGGCACGATGTCCTTGCTTGCGACCGACAGCAGCTTCACGTAGTCAGCCAAAGAGTCAAGCGTGCCACCGCCGAAACCAGAGTTGTAGGCACTGATGAGCCACCAGCTGGAAACGACATTGGAGGAGTTGACGTACTTGACGTCCGTGCCGCTGGCCGCATCGCCCGTCGCACCGGACGGATCGGCGTCGCCGTAGTTGGACACCATGGCCCAACCAGCACCTGCGCCGCCAGTCGTCAGATTGCTTGCCGTCTTGCCACCGATCAAGTTGGTGGCTTTCGCTTGGTCTGTCGACCCGGTCAAAGCGCCCGTGTAAGCCATCACCGTGATGTCGGCGTCGCTGGAGGTCCAACCCAGCTTGACATAGTCCAGCGCCACGGCAGTGGTGAACTTCAGAACAATCAGATCCGGCGAGCCGGAGGGGTTGTTGTCCATCGCGTGTTCGGGGGACGCCGTACCCAAACCATCGACAACGCTTTCGACGCCAAGCCCGCTGCCAGAACCCCAGTCAGCCATGCGAGCTGCAGCATAGGAGGTTCCGTTGGAGCCGAAGGCGAAAGCAGAGACGGTATTTCCGCCAGCGGAGCAGCTGTAGCTGTTCCCGAAATTGTTGGCGTTGGTCGCACCCTGGGTGCAGCCGCTGAGGGACCAGGTGGAAGCCGCCATACTCGAAGAGGACACCAGCAGAAGCGCGCCGGTAAACACGCTACGCAGGCCCAGTTTGAGAGAGAAGTTCTTTTGCATGGCGAATCGTCCCGTAAATGTTTGGTCGACCGGTGAGTCGGCAATGCTGAGGCTACTGCAGCATCTGTGCCAACTTTCAACCTGCTTTGTGGATCAAAGACTTAGTTGCTGGTTGGCGCACTACGATGGAACGAAGTGTAAGAGGGCTCGACAAGCTTGCGGGGTGGCGAGGCCCCCTCACTTGAGTGTTTCAAGCAGGGCTTTTGCCTCGGCTTCGCCTGGGAAATGGGGGTGGTCTCGGAAGGCGTTGACAAGTTCCTCGCGGGCTTCGGCCCGTTTACCGGACTGGGCCAGTGCTGAGGCCAAGTGAAAGCGGATCTCTGGGTTGGCTGGCGCGCGCAGGCGTGCGTCACGCAGCTTGAGCAGGGCAGCGTCGAATCTGCCGTCCTTGAAGAGGGCCCAACCCAGCGTGTCAATGACGACCGGATTGCTCGGGGCGGCCGCCAGTGCCTGCTCGGCGGCACTGACGGCGGCTTTCGCGTCCTTGAGCTGCAGGTGCACATTGGCCAGGTTGTTCAGCAGTTCGGCATCGGCCGTGCCCTGCTTGATCGCGGTTTCGTACTCGGTCCGGGCGCGGCGGTAGTCGCCCGTCCGTGCCAGATGGTCGGCCAGGGCCCGGCGCACGGCGAGGTCGCGCGGGTTGGACTTCAGCCATCCATCGGCGACGGCTTTGGCCTCGTTGCCGGCGCCTTGGGCGCTGAGCAGCTTGATCAGGGAGAGTGCGGTGGCGCTGCTTGGGCGGTTGCGATGGGCCTGTCGGTAGGCGTCGGCAGCGGCACTGTTCTGGCCGCGTGCGCTCGCGATATCACCGAGCAACTGGTAGCCGACCGGGAGCTTGGCGTGGCTGGCGACGATGCGTTTTGCACGTGCCTCGGCTTTGGCCAGTTCGTTGTGTCGGATCTCGACACTGGTCATCAAGACGTTGGCAGCCAGGTGGTCGGGGCTGTTGCTGAGAGCCTTGTCCAGGCTGTAAGCGGCGTTGTCGAGGTCTCCCAGATCGAGCTGCAGCGCGGCGACCTCGGCCTGCTGCGCGGCGTCGAAGCCGGCGCGCCGGGACGCGTTCAGCAGCGACTGTTTGGCGCCAGCCGCGTCACCGGAAGCAATTTGGGCCCGGGCGTAGGTGGAGAGCGCCCTGACGTCTTCCGGTAGTTTGGCCAGCAGGGCCTTTGCCGCCTCCAGTGCCTGGCTGGCACGCCCCTGGCGCAAGTGCAGTTCGACAAGCGCGTAGTTCGGCGCGGGGTCATTCTTGGCAGACACCTCGGCCGCCCGTTCCAGCCAGCGCTGGGCTTCGTCCGGTTTGCCCAAGCGCTCCTGGAGGACGGCCATGTCGTAGAGCGCCTCCGTGTTGCGCTCATCGGCCTTCAGCAATTCCTTGAGCCTGAACATGGCGCTATCGAAGGCCTTGGTGGCGATGTCGATGCGCGCCAGGCCCAGCTTGGCGGAGAGCAGGTTCCGGTCAGCAACCAGGGCGGACTCGAAGGCTCGCCGCGCGCCGGCAAAGTCACCGCTTTGTGCTTTGGCGACACCCGCCAGGTTGAGCACGACGGGGTTGGTCGGTTGTTGTCGCACCAGTTGGTCGGCGATGACGACCGCGTCTTGTGGGCGCCCTTCTCGCAGGTGAAGCCCAATGAGGCTCATGCCGGCCTGCATCTGGCGGGGGTCCTTCTTGAATGCGGCCTGCAACTCTTTGGTAGCAGCGCCGACGTCACCGCTTTGAATCAGCGAAAGGCCGAGGGCTGTGCGGTATTCGGGCGCGTCCTTCGCCTTGAGGGCGTCCTGCATCAGCTGTGCGGCCTTGGCCGGGCGGCCCTTGGCGAGGTGCGCGACGGCCAGTTGCGTGAGCGCTTGTCCGTCGCCTGGATAGCCGCGCAAGTAAGCCTCAAGGACCTCGATGGTTTTCTCGGGCGTCTTCTCCTGCATATAAATCTGGCCGAGCAGCTTGGCCACCGGCGTCGCAGGCTGGGAGCGGTAGAAGCTCTCCAGGAAGGGCTTGGCCTTGCCGGTCTCCTCCAAGGCGTAATGCGCCAGACCGTTGAGCAGCATCAGCTGGGGCCGGTACCGGATGAATTCGATCGGCACCGGGTCCAGCAGCGCGACCACGTCCTGAAGCGCGGCTTTGGCCGTTGCACGGTCGCCCTGCTTCTCCGACAGCACGGCACGGAGGTAGGCAGCGCGGGGTTCACGGGGCGAGCGCTTGCGGGCTTCGTCGATGTCGGCTTGCGCGTCGGCATCGCGCTTCAAATCGAGGTTGAGGCCGGCGCGTGCAATCCGGGCTTCCGAGTGATTGGGGTCGAGCGACAGCGCCTTGGTGTAGCCCGCCAGCGCTGTGGCGGCGTCAGCGCGGCTGTGCGCGATGGTGGCCTTCTGATAGTGCGCCTCGGCCGCGTCGGGTGCCAGCTTGAGCGCCATGTCGGCCGCGGCCAGGGCCTCTTTGTACTGGCGATTGCGCAGGCGCAGCGGGATCTCGGCCGTCCAGACTTCGGCCGCGTTTTTGTCGATGTTGCGCGCCTCTTCCAGCGTGCGGAGCGCGTTGGCCGTGTCGCCTTGGTCGGCGTAGGCGGTCACGCGCTGCAGCAGCACCTGCTGGCGTACGCCATTGGGCAGGCCCGCAGGGGCCATGCGGGGTTGTTCGAGCAATTGCTGGTGTTTGCCTTGGGCCAGCAGGGACTGACCGAGCGTCACCACCACTTCGGCGCGGTCGACGCCCAGGCGCAGCGCCTCGGTGATGGCAACTTCGGCCGCCACCGCCTGCCCATCCATCATCAAGGCCCGTCCCAGCAGCAGTTGCACGGGCAGCAGGGTCTTGTCGGCCTGCAGCGCGTTCTTGAGCTGGATGATGGTGCCGGGGATGTCCTTCTTCTCGAAGCGCGTCAGCGCGTCTTCATAGAAGCGGGCGGCCTTTTCCTTGCTGGTCTGCGCAGAAGCTGATGCGCCGGTAAAGGCGAGCGCGGCGGCGACGAGGACGACGGAGAGGCGGGGGAAGGATCGAGGCTGGCTCATGGGCGCCGCACGGGAAAACCGGGGAGCCGAATGATAGGGGTCAGCCCCAGTGATGCTCAGTAGCGCAGCTCCAGCGTCATGACATCGTTCTCGCGCTTCATCTGGAAGCGGTTGAGGAAGCTGTTGCCCAGCAGGACATGGCTCATGGCGGCGGGCACGATGATGGCCTCGACGTCCCGCACCTCGACGTCGCCGACGCGCAGGCTGCTGAGCAGCATCAGGTGGGCGGGCACGAGGCCGTTGGCCGTCTGGGTGACGATGCGCCGGCCATAGGCGTAGCGCAGGCCCAGGCGGTCGGCCTCGACCTGGCTGAGCGAGACATTGGTGGCGCCGGTATCGACCAGGAACTGCGTGGTCTGGCCGTTGATGCTGCCCAGCGTGGTGAAGTGTCCGCCTGAGCCGCCCGGCAGCACGATGGTGCGGGCCTGCGAGGGTGCCGGGCCGCCCGAAACATGACCGGGCGCACTGCCAAGGGTGAGTGCCTCGCGGCGACCGTTGAATTCGACAACCGCCTGTTGTCCGTCCACCGACAAGAGCTTGACGCCCTGCACCGTGTTGCCCACATGCACGGTGCGCGCACTGCCGTCGATGACCAGCACGGCAGCTCGGCTGCCCAGCGTTCCATTCAGCTGCACGCGGCTCGGGCCGTCAGCGGCCAGTGCAGCACAGCAGACCAGCGCAGCGAGCAGAACCAGGGGCTTCACGGTCTCAATCCCGGAAGTTGTTGTAGTTCAGCGGGGTGTCGCTGAAGGACTTTTTGAGGTGCGCAATGGCCGTCTGCAGGTCATCCCGGTTCTTGCCGGTCACGCGCACGGTGTCGCCCTGGATGCTGGCCTGCACCTTGAGCTTGCTGTCCTTGATGGAGCCGACGATCTTCTTGGCTAGGTCTGCAGCGATGCCGTCGCGGATCTTGTAGACCTGGCGGACCTTGTCGCCACCCAGCTTGTCGATCTTTTCGGCCTTGTCGAGGAAGTTGATCGTGACGTCCTGCTTGGTCAGCTTGCCGTAGAGCACGGCTTCGATCTGTTCGAGCTGGAACTCGCCGTCGCCGGTGGCGTGGATTTCCTTCTCCTTCTCCTTCAGCTCGACCTTGGCGCCCGTGCCCTTGAAATCGAAGCGCGTGCCAATCTCCTTGGCGCTGTTGTCCACGCCATGCTTGATCTTGACCATGTCGGGTTCGAGGACGGTGTCAAAGCTGGGCATAAGGCGCGAGAAGAACTTGGAGTGGAATCGCGGAAAATTGTCACATGCCCGGACCCAATCTTGCCCCCCCAAACGGGGCGTCAGCCCTCCAGATCGAGGTCGACGTCAACCTCAAGGCCTACAACACCTTCGGGCTCCCGGCCGTGGCGCGGCGCCTGGTGCGCGTCCGGGAGGCCGCCGATGTCCGGCGCGTGGTGGACCACCCTGAGCTGGGGCGAGCGCCGAAGTTCGTACTGGGCGGTGGCAGCAATCTGGTGCTGACCAAGGACCTGGACCCGCTGGTACTGAAGGTGGAGATCACGGGCATTCGCTTGCTCGAAACGCGCGAGGACGCCTGGATCGTCGAGGTCGGTGCCGGCGAGCGCTGGCATGACGTGGTGGCCTGGACGCTGGACAACGGCTACCCGGGCCTGGAGAACCTGGCCCTGATCCCCGGCACCGCCGGTGCGGCGCCGGTGCAGAACATCGGTGCCTACGGACTGGAGATCAAGGACCGTATCGAGTCCGTCGCGGTCATGGACCTCGTCACCGGCCGCCCAGCGCTGCTGCCGGCCGAGGTCTGCCGCTTTGGCTACCGGGACAGCGTCTTCAAGCACAGCGACTTTGGCGGCCTTGCGGACAAGAGCGTGATCACCCACGTGCGCCTGCGCCTGCCGCGCCCCTGGGTGCCGGTGCTGGGCTACCTGGAGCTGGAGCGCCGCATGCTTGAGACGGGCAACACCCACCCGGATGCCCGCACCATCTTTGACTGGATCTGCGCCATCCGCCGCGCCAAACTGCCTGACCCGGCGGTGATCGGCAATGCCGGCAGCTTCTTCAAGAACCCGGTGGTGACAGCCGAGCAATGCCGCGACATCATCAGCCGCGACCCAGGCATCGTGCACTACCCGATGCCCGATGGCAGCGTGAAGCTGGCGGCGGGCTGGATGATCGACGCCTGCGGCTGGAAGGGCAAAACCGTGGGCGGCGCGGCGGTGTACGAGAAGCAGGCACTGGTGTTGGTGAACAAGGGCGACGCGCGGGGCGCCGAGGTGGTGACTCTGGCGCGGGCCATCCAGGAGAGCGTCTATGGGAGATTTGGGATTCGGCTGGAACCGGAACCGGTGGTGCTGTGATGCGCCGGCGTGAGCTCGGTCTCTGGCTCGCGGGCCTGGGTGTTCCGCTCGGGGCGCTTGCGGGCCTGCCGGAGCCCTTGCTGGCCAAGAACGCCCCGGCGTCGATCGACCCCAAGGGCTATCTCGTCAGCGAGAAGCTCGATGGCGTGCGGGCGCTGTGGGACGGCCAGGCCCTGAGGTTCCGCAGTGGCCGCACCATCGCCGCGCCAGGATGGTTCATTGCCATGCTGCCGCCGCTGGCCTTGGACGGTGAGTTGTGGATGGGGCGGCGCAGTTTTGAGCGGCTCTCAGCAGCGGTCCGACGCACGGAGCCCCTGGACGCCGAATGGCGCGACATCAGCTATCAAGTGTTTGAACTGCCGCAGGGGCGCGGGCCCTTTGCGCAGCGTGCGGCGCAGATCAAAGCCTTGGTGGCCGGCTTGCAGGGCAGTGCGGTGAGCGCTGTCGAGCAGCGCGAGCTGACTGATGCCGCTGCTCTGCGCGCACGGCTCAAGGCGGTGGTGGCCGAGGGTGGCGAGGGCCTGATGCTGCACCGGGCCGATGCGCCGGTGGTGCAGGGGCGCAGTGACGTGCTGCTCAAGCTCAAGCCAACCATGGATGCCGAGGCCGTGGTGCTTGCCCATGTGCCGGGCCAAGGCCGGTTTGCGGGGCAGTTGGGGGCACTGGAGGTGCAGACCCCCGAGGGCGTCCGCTTCAAGCTCGGCACGGGCTTCAGCGAGGCCCAGCGCCGCCAGCCGCCGCCGGTGGGCAGCAAGGTCAGCTACCGGTACCGGGACCTGACCGAGGCCGGCGTGCCGCGCTTTGCCAGTTTCTTGCGGGTGGCAGACGAGTTCTGAGCTGAATGGCTCAGAGCCAGCGCAGCAGCACCTCCAGCCAACGGGGCAGGGGGCGGCCGGGGATGTAGTTCTGGCGGTAGTGGCTGTGCATGGTGGGCTCCTGGCGAATACTGTGACTTTATACAGTATTCGCCAGTGCCGCAAGCCATCCGGCCGCAGGGGCCTTGCGTCGTGGGGCTTTAGCTGCCGAGCTTGGGCAGGCCACCGCCGGCGAGCAGGCCGGTCTGGGTGTAGACGCCCAGCTTGTCGCGCGTGTCGGTGATGTCGAGGTTGCGCATGGTCAGCTGGCCGATACGGTCGGCGGGGCTGAAGGCGCCGGCCACCTTTTCCATCGATAGCCGCTCGGGCTGGTAGGTCAGGTTGGGGCTTCGGGTGTCGAGCAGCGAGTAGTCGTTGCCACGGCGCAGTTCCAGCGCCACTTCACCCGTCACCGCGCGGGCCACCCAGCGCTGGGCGGTTTCGCGCAGCATCAGGGCCTGCGGGTCGAACCAGCGGCCCTGGTAGAGCAGGCGGCCGAGCTTGCGGCCGTTGTCGCGGTACTGCTCGATGGTGTCTTCGTTGTGGATGCCAGTGACCAGGCGCTCGTACGCGATGTGCAGCAGCGCCAGGCCAGGGGCCTCGTAGATGCCGCGGCTCTTGGCCTCGATGATGCGGTTCTCGATCTGGTCGCTCATGCCGAGGCCATGGCGGCCACCAATGCGGTTGGCCTCCAGCATCAGCTCGACGAGGTCGGGGTACTCGACGCCGTTCAGCGCCACCGGGCGGCCCTCTTCAAAGCGCACCGACACCGTCTCGGGTTTGACGACCACGTCCTCGCGCCAGAAGGCCACGCCCATGATGGGGTTGACGATCTTGATGCCGCTGCTCAGGTGCTCCAGGTCCTTGGCCTCGTGGGTGGCGCCGAGCATGTTGGAGTCGGTTGAGTAGGCCTTCTCGGCGCTCATCTTGTAGGCGAAGCCATTGGCCGTCATGAAGGCCGACATCTCGGCGCGCCCGCCCAGCTCGTCGATGAAGGTTTGGTCCAGCCAGGGCTTGTAGATCTTGAGCGAGGGGTTGGTCAGCAGGCCGTAGCGGTAGAAGCGCTCGATGTCATTGCCCTTGTAGGTGCTGCCGTCACCCCAGATGTTGACGTCGTCCTGCTGCATGGCGGCGACGAGCATGGTGCCCGTCACGGCGCGGCCGATGGGCGTGGTGTTGAAGTAGGTGAGGCCGCCGGTCGAGATGTGGAAGGCGCCGGCCTGCAGGGCCGCAATGCCCTCGGCCACCAGCTGCGCGCGGCAGTCCACCAGCACGGCCTTCTCGGCGCCGTAGAGCATGGCCTTGCGCGGGATCTCGTCATAGTCCGGCTCGTCGGGCTGGCCGAGGTTGGCGGTGTAGGCATAGGGCAGGGCGCCCTTTTTCTTCATCCAATGCAGGGCGGCCGAGGTGTCCAGGCCGCCGGAGAACGCGATGCCGACCTTCTGGCCGAGGGGGAGGGATTGCAGGATGGTGCTCATGGCTTGAAAGGTCTGGGTCTCAGGAAAGCAGGTCTTGCCACTCGCGGTGGCGCTGGATGTAGGTGTGGACGTAGCTGCACGCCGGCACGACGCGCAACTGCTGCGCGCGCGCCCAGGCCAGGCCGGCCTCGACGAGCTGTGCTGCCACGCCCTGGCCGCGGAACTCGGGCGGCACGATGGTGTGGGTGAAGGTGCAGACGGCCCCGGCGACTTCGTAGTCAAGCTGGGCAAACGGCCCCTGGGCAGACAAAGCCACCACGAAGCGTGACTCCTGCGGGCGATGCTCGACGACGAGGCTCATGCGCGCGCTTCCTTCAACAACTGGGGATGAATTTCAGCGCTCTGGGTGGCGGTGGACACATAGACCGAGCCATCCTGGATGCTGATCTGCAACTGCATGCTGCGCTCCGCCAAGGCGGCAAGGGCGGCGGACTGCTCGGCCGGGATTTGCCAGACCTGGACGCGCTCGGCCCGCGTGAGCTTGCTGTCGATGCCGCTCCACCACACGGGGGTGGACGACGCGTAGCTGTAGACCGACACCCGCTCGCTGCGGCCGTGCGCCTTCATCAGCCGGCGGTCGTCGGGCTGGCCGAGGTCGATCCAGTGGACCACCTCGCCGGTCAGATCGCGCTGCCAGAGGTCCGGCTCATCGACATCGGACAAACCCTTGGTGAACTCCAACTTGCCGCGCAAATCGTCGGCCGGCACATTGAGCGCATAGGCCAGCACGCGGTTCATCAGGCGCTCGTCGGTCTCGCTGGGGTGCTTGGCCAGCGTCAGGTTGTGGTCGCCATAGACGTGGCGGTCCATGTCGGCAATCTGCAGCTGTGCTTTGTAGATGGTGGCCTTGAGCGCCATGCGGTCAACCAAAGGAGGGGGTCAAGCGATTATCCCGTGGCATCATCTTGATCCCGCTTCGGCTTCACGAAAGCGCCACTTCCTCCATCTCCGCCATGAAACGCACCCTGCTCTCGATCTCGCTGCTCTTGTCCTTTGCTGTCTCGGCCCAGGCCCAGACCACGGCCAAGCCCAAAGCTGAGGCCAAGCCCGCTGCCGCCAAGGCAGCGCCTGCACCCGCAGCCGCAGCAACCCCGGCTGCACCTGCCAAGCCCAAGGCCAAGCTGCTGACGCGCGACGAGCTGCGCAGCTGCCTGGCCATGCAGGACGCCAACCAAGCCGAAGCCGCCGCCATCAAGGCCGAGCAAGCTGGCTTCAAGAAGACGGAAACCGAGCTCAAGGCCGAGCGCGCCGAGGTCGAAGCCGGTGAGGCCGAGCTGATCAAGCAGGCCGATGGCGTGAAGCTGGACCGCGATGCCATCATCAAGGACCGCGATGACATCCAGGCCAATGGCTCCAAGATGGACAAGGCCACCCAGAAGGCCCGCATGGAAGCCTTCGAGAAGAAGCGTCTGGACTTCGACGCTGCGGTCACCAAGCTCAAGGAAGTTGACGAAAAGCAGCGCGCCAAGCGCAAGGCTTTCGGCGACAAGGTGGACGCCCTGGAAGCCCAATTCGCCGCTATCGACAAGCGCACCGAAGCCCACTACGACGCCAACGACAAGTGGAAGACCCAGTGCATGGGCAAGGACTACGACGAGCGCGACATGAAGGCCCTCGAGAAGGAAAAGGCCGCAGCCGCTGCTGCAGCGCCGGCCGCCTCTGCCGCCAAGTGATCCGGCACTGACTTTTGCCTGAACGACAGGCCGCCGTGTACAAGCACGGCGGCCTTTTTTCTTTGCACCCCTCCCATCCCTCCCCACTCCACATCACCCATGAAACGCCTTCGCACCGTCGCGCTTGCTCTGCTGTTTCCCTTGTCGTCCTGGTCGGCCCCGCTGGTGGCGCCCGCCCGGCTGGACGCCGCGCTCTCTGGTCTCGTGCAGCGGGGCGAGTTGGCGGGCGTTTCGGCCCTGGTGTTTGAGAACGGCAAGGAGGCCTATTTCGGCGCCTTTGGCCAGGCCGATCGCGATGCCGAGCGCGCCATGTCGCGCGATGTGCTGGCCGTCATCTACTCGATGACCAAGCCCGTCATCGGCGTGGCCCTGATGCAGCTCTACGAGCAGGGCAAGTTCCAGCTCGACGACCCGGTGGCCAAGTACCTGCCCGAGTACGCCAACGCCCGCGTCTACGTGGGCGACGGCCCCGACGGCAAGCCGCTGACCGAGCCGCTCAAGCGCCCCATCACCATCCGCGACCTCGGCCGCCACACGGCCGGCTTCCCGGAAGGCCGCAACCACCCGCCGGGGCTGCTGCGCGCCTACCAGGCGGTGCACGTCAACGGCTGGCTGGCGGACCTGGCCGAGACCTCGCGCCGCATCGCTTCGGTGCCGCTCGCCTTCCAGCCCGGCACGCAGTGGATGTACGGCCCCTCGATGGACGTGCAAGGCCGCCTCGTCGAAGTGCTGTCCGGCCAGAAGCTCGACGTCTACCTGGCCGAGCACATCTTCAAGCCGCTGGGGATGAAGAGCACGCGCTACGTCGTCAAGCCCACGGACGCTGACGTCCTCAAGCTGGCGCCTACTTATCAGCGTCAGCTGAACCCGCCCAATCAGGGCCATCTGCACCGCATCCCCGACACCGGGGCCCACGCCTACAACCTCGGCGACTGGCCGCTCAAGGGCGGCAGCTCGGGCCTGGTCTCGACCATCGACGACTACGCCCAGTTCGCACGCGCGCTGCTGGATGGCGGTGTGGCTCCCAACGGCGGGCGCTTGCTCAAGGCCGAGACCATCAAGCTGATGGCCACCAATGCGCTGGCGCCTGAGGTGACCCAGCGCTCCTGGCTGCCCACCAAGGGCAATGTCGGCTTCGGCATCAACTTCGCCGTGCGCACCGCGCCGCCCAGCAACCGTGAGGACGCCTCGGGTCCGGTCGGCGAGTTCTTCTGGGACGGCGCCGCCAACACCCTGTTCTGGGTCGACCCCAAGCACCAGATCGTGGGCCTGCTGTTCACCCAGTTGCTGCCGCCGGGCGACCCCAAGCTGGTCAAGGCCATCCGCGATGCCGTCTACGCCGACGATGCCGAGGCCTCTTCGGCCAACAAGCCGCCGCGCCCCGCCGCCGCCAAGCCCTGAAGGCCTCGCCCATGAAAACCCTGCGCACCCTTCTCCTTGCGGCCTTGGTGCCGCTGACCAGCCTGGCAGCGCCTCTGGTCGTGCCAACGCGCCTTGAGGCGACGCTCTCTGGCATGGTCCAGCGAGGCGAGGTCGTCGGCGTTTCGGCCTTGGTGTTCGAGCAGGGCAAGGAGGCCTACTTCGGCGCCTTCGGCATGGCGGACCGCGAAGCTGGCCGGGCCATGTCCCGTGACACCCTGGCCGTCATTTACTCGATGACCAAGCCCGTCACCGCCGTGGCCCTGCTGCAGTTGCAGGAGCAGGGCAAGCTGCAGATGGACGACCCCATCGAGAAGCACCTGCCCGAGTTTGGCAATCTGCGCGTGTGGGCCGGCGGCACGGCTGCCGACCCGCAGACCGTGGCGCTCGACCGCCCGCTCACCATTCGTGACCTCGGGCGCAACACCGCCGGCTTTGCGGCAGGCGCTGGCCTGCCGGACGGCCTCAAGCAGTTGGCAGACGAAGCCTGGGCGGGCGCCTCCTGGAACACCAACCTGCGAGGCCTAGCGCGCATCGCCGCCAGGTTGCCGCTGGTTCACCAGCCCGGAGCCCGGTGGCGCTACGACATCCCGACCAATATCCAGGCTCGCCTCGTCGAGAAAGTCTCTGGCCAGCCCTACGACGTCTACCTGGCCGAGCACATCTTCAAGCCCTTGGGCATGACGTACACCCGCTACGTCGTGGCCGACCAGGATGCCGACCTGGGCCAGCTCGCGGCCACCTACGTCCGCCAGCCAGACGGCAGCTTCCAGCGCCAGCCCGACGCGCAGGCCCATGCCTTCAACCGCAAGAACTGGGCGCAAAAGCCTGGCGCCAGCGGCCTCGTCTCCACGCTCGACGACTACGCCCAGTTCGCGCGCATGTTGCTCGCTGAAGGCGTCGGCCCCAATGGCGCTCGCATCCTCAAGCCCGAGACCGTGCGCCTGATGGCCACCAATGTGCTGGCCGACAGCGTCACGGACCGGCAGTGGCTGCCCGACAAGGGCAACACCGGCTTTGGCGTCAACGTCGGTGTGCGCGTCGGGCCACCCCGGCACCGGGACGATGTCTCGGGCGCGCCCGGTGAATTCTTCTGGGACGGCGCGGCCAACACCCTGTTTTGGGTCGACCCCAAGCACCAGATCGTCACCGTGCTGTTCTCGCAGTTCTTCCCGGCCGGCGACGCACGGCTGAACAAGGCCATCCGCGCGGCGGTGTACGCCGACGAGCCAGAGGCCTTTGCCGGCAACAGGCCGCCCAAGCCCTGAGAGCTGTCACAAGTGGCCCTGCGGCGCGCCTTGCAAGCGGTTTCTTGAGACACTCCGGGGCTGCCGCCCTCTGACGGCGTTCTCCCAACCTCTTAGCTTCCAAAGACATGCAATACCGCGAACTCGGCCGCACCGGCTGGAAGGTCTCCACCGTCTCCTTCGGTGCCTGGGCCATTGGTGGCACCTGGGGCCCCACCGACGACGCTGCCTCCATGGCCGCGCTGCACAAGGCGCTGGACCTGGGCGTGAACTTCTTCGACACCGCCGACGTCTATGGCGACGGCCACAGCGAGCGCCTGCTGGCCCGCCTCAAGAAGGAGCGGCCCGGCGACAACTTCTACATCGCCACCAAGGCCGGCCGCCGCCTCAATCCGCACACCGCCGAGGGCTACCTCGACCTGCGCAGCTTTGTCGAGCGCAGCCTGCAGAACCTGCAGACCGACACCATCGACCTGCTGCAGCTGCATTGCCCGCCCACCACGGCCTTCTACATGCCCGAGGTGTTTGACGGCCTCGACCGCCTGGTCAAGGAAGGCAAGCTGCGCCACTACGGCGTCAGCGTCGAGAAGGTCGAAGAGGCCATCAAGGCGCTGGACTTCCCCGGCGTGCAGTCGGTGCAGATCATCTTCAACCTCTTCCGCCAGCGCGCGGCCGAGGTCTTCCTGCCGCTGGCACAGGCCCGCAAGGTCGGCATCCTGGCCCGGCTGCCGCTGTCGTCCGGCATGCTCAGCGGCAAGCTCACGGCCACCAGCACCTTTGCCGAGGACGACCACCGCCACTTCAACCGTGACGGCGCCGGCTTTGACAAGGGCGAGACCTTCTCGGGCCTGCCTTACGACGCCGGCCTGGCCGCCGTTGAGCGC
Organism: Roseateles paludis; assembly: GCF_039872745.1. Classification (NCBI taxonomy): domain Bacteria; kingdom Pseudomonadati; phylum Pseudomonadota; class Betaproteobacteria; order Burkholderiales; family Sphaerotilaceae; genus Roseateles; species Roseateles paludis. The sequence continues at coordinate 373,937 of NZ_JBDPZD010000003.1, forward strand.
ATCCGCCCGCTGGTGCCGGCCGGCATGAGCATGGCCCAGCTCGCACTGCGCTGGATCCTGATGAACCCCGCCGTCACCTGCACCATCCCCGGCGGCAAGCGGCCGGACCAGGTGGCCGACAACGTCGCTGCGGCCGACCTGCCCGAGCTTTCACCCGCGCTGATGGCTCAACTGGCCGAGATCTATGCCAGCGGGGTCAAGCCCTACGTGCACACGCGTTGGTAAGCGGCGTCACCGGATCGAGCCGCAGCTCAGCGGCCGATCTGGATGCGCACCATCTCAAAGCGCGTCTCCTTGTCGCCCTGCGGCTCGATGTGCACCACGCGGAACTTCTTGGCCTCGCCCACGCGGAACTCGAAGTGGCCGGCGGGCGGCACCTTGTCGTCGCAGCGCAGCCGCTCGGGTTCGCCTTCGGGCTGCTTGGCGCGCGTGGCCGGGTGCCGGCAGTCCAGCACCGGGCCTTCGCGGCTCATCTGGTCGGCATAAAAGGCCGCCACCTGGTCGGGCGTGTCGGCGCTTTCAAACTGAACGGCGTGCACCTGCAGGCCAAAGTCGCCCACCCAGGCACCCACGCTGCCGCCATTGCCTGACTCGCCCTCTTTGGGCTTGCGCTGCGTGGCCCCGGGGTAGACCGGCAGGCCCACGTCGGCAGCGGTGGTGCGGTCATGCAGCTGAAGGCCAGCGTCCTTGGGGCCGCTGCCGTCTTCGCTACAGGCAGTGAGGGCCAGCAGGCCTGTGACGAGGCTGAGGGTGAGCAGATGGCGGCGCATGGGGACTCCTTGAAACGCGATAGGCGCCACCTTAGCGCGCCGCTCGCGGCCGGGCACACAGCCTGCGATGCACCGCAGAACCGAGGGGCTCAATCGCTCAGGCTGTGGATGATCCGCCGCCCGAGCCATCACCCCAGCCGCCACCGCCGGGCGTCTCAATCACGATCACATCGCCCGGCGCCACCGCCACTTCGGCACATGCGCCCAGGGGCTCCGTGCTGCCATCGGCGCGCTCCAAGAGGTTGACGCCCGGCAAGCCCGCTGCGCCGCCGGCCAGACCAAACGCCCCTTCAGCCCGGCCATTGCTGAGCACCGACACCATCATCGCCTCCAGGAAGCGAATGCGCCGCACGGCCCCATTGCCACCGCGCCAGCGGCCGGCGCCGCCGGAGCCCTGGCGGATATGGTGGCCCTCCAGCCGCACCGGGAAGCGCCACTCCAGCACTTCGGGGTCCGTCAGGCGGGAATTGGTCATGTGGGTCTGGACGACGTCGGTGCCGTCAAAACCCGGCCCTGCGCCCGAGCCGCCCGAGAGCGTCTCGTAGTACTGGTGGCGCGCATTGCCAAAGCTCAGGTTGTTCATCGTGCACTGGCTGGCGGCCATCACGCCCAGCGCACCCAGCAGCGCATTGGTGATGCAACTGGAGGTCTCGACATTGCCGGCCACCACGGCGGCCGGTGGCTGGGGGCTGAGCAGGCTGTGCTCGGGAACCACGATGTGCAGGGGCTTGAGGCAGCCGGCATTGAGCGGGATGTCATCGTCCACCAGGGCGCGAAAGACGTAGAGCACGGCGGCCGTGGTGATGGCGCGCGGGGCGTTGAAGTTGTTGGGTTGCTGGCGGCTGGTGCCGCTGAAGTCGATGGTGGCGCTGCGGGCAGCCGTGTCCACACGCACGCTGACGGCGATCTCAGCGCCGTTGTCGAGCCGCAGGCGGAAGCTGCCGTCCTGCAGGCGCGAGATCGCGCGGCGCACCGCTTCCTCGGCGTTGTCCTGCACGTGCTGCATATAGGCCTGCACGGTGGCCAGGCCCCAGTGGGCGACCAGGGCTTGCAGCTCCTGCACGCCCTTTTCGTTGGCGGCAATCTGGGCGCGCAGGTCGGCCAGGTTCTGGTCGGGGTTGCGCGCGGGGTGAGGGCCTTGCTCCAGCAGCGCGCGGATCTCGGCCTCGCGCAGTTGGCCGCCTGAAGCCAGCAGCACGTTGTCCAGCAGCACGCCTTCGTCGGCAATGGTGTGGGAGAACGGCGGCATGGAGCCCGGCGTGATGCCGCCCACATCGGCGTGGTGGCCACGTGAGGCGACGTAGAAAGCCGGGCGTTCAGCATCGATCCAGACGGGCGTCACGACCGTGATGTCGGGCAGGTGGGTGCCGCCGTGATACGGGTCGTTCAGCACGAACACATCGCCCGGCCGCATGCCCGGGTTGCGCTCGATCACGCTGCGGATGGACTCACTCATCGAACCCAGGTGCACGGGCATGTGGGGCGCGTTGGCGATCAGCTGGCCGGCGCCGTCGAACAGCGCGCAGGAGAAGTCGAGCCGCTCCTTGATGTTGACCGAGCTGGCGGTGTTCTGCAGGCGCAGGCCCATCTGCTCGGCGATGTTCATGAACAGGTGGTTGAAGACCTCCAGGCGCACGGGGTCGGTGGCCGTTGAGGTGGTTTCTTCCGCTGCGCTGTGGGTGGCCAGCCGTGTCAGCACCAAGCCCTGCACGCTCACGCGCGCCTGCCAGCCGGGTTCGACCACGGTGGTGGCATTGCGCTCGGCAATCACCGCCGGGCCATCGATCACGGCGCCAGGCGTCAGCGCCTCGCGCTGGAACAGCGGCACCGCGCGCCAGCCGTGATGGAAGCAGGGCACGTGCTCCAGCGGGGCCGGGTGGTGCTCAGGGATGGCAGCGTCGATCGCTGCAGAGAGGGCCACTCGCGGGCTGCGCGCCTCAACGGTGACCGACTCGATCACCAAGCCGCGACCCGGCAGCAGGAAGGCATAGCGCTGGCGGTAGGCGGCCTCGAAGGCGGTGCGAAGCTCGGCCTCGGTGCCCGGAGGGCAGGGCAGGGCGGTGTCGGTGCCCGCGTAGCGCAGCAGCCACTGCGGGCGCAGCTCGGGCGCGGGTACGCCTTGCGCCTCTAGCTCGGCCTGGGCCGCGTGGCCTAGGCTTGCAGTCAGTGCGTGCGCGGCCTGCAGGCCCTCAGCGTCCAGCGGGCGCTCCAGCTGCTGCTGGCGCGAGGCCGTCTGGTCGGCCAGGCCCATGCCGTAGGCCGAAAGCACGCCGGCCATGGTGTGCAGATAGACCTGCTGCATGCCCAGTTGCTCGGCCACCGCGCAGGCGTGCTGGCCGCCGGCGCCGCCAAAGGTCTGCAGCACATAGCGCGTCACGTCGTAGCCGCGTGCGACGGAGATGCGCTTGATCGCATTGGCCATGCTCGCCACCGCAATCTGCAGCGCGCCCTCGGCCACGCTCTCGGCGCTGTGCGGCTGGCCGGTGGCAGCCTGCATCTCGGCGGCCAGGGCCTCGAAGCGCTGGTGCACCACGGCGGCGTCCAGCAACTCATTGCCCGCCGGCCCAAACACGGCCGGGAAGTGCGCCGGCTGGATGCGGCCGAGCAGCACGTTGGCGTCCGTCACCGTCAGTGGCCCGCCACGCCGGTAGCTGGCCGGCCCCGGGTGGGCGCCGGCTGACTCAGGGCCCACGCGCAGCCGCGTGCCGTCAAAGCGGACGATGGAGCCACCGCCTGCCGCCACGGTGTGGATGCTCATCATCGGCGCCCGGATGCGCACGCCGGCCACCTGGGTGTCGAACGCGCGCTCGAAGTCGCCGGCGCCATCCAGCGTCCAGTGGCTGACGTCGGTGCTGGTGCCGCCCATGTCAAAGCCGATGACGTGGCCAAAGCCTGCAGCTTGTGCGGTACGCACCATGCCCACGATGCCGCCTGCGGGGCCCGAGAGGATGGCGTCCTTGCCCTGGAAGCGCGCAGCCTGCGTGAGCCCGCCCGAGCTTTGCATGAAGTGCAACGGCACGCCCGGTATCTCGGTCGCCACGCGGTCCACATAGCGGCGCAGGATGGGCGTCAGGTACGCGTCCACCACGGTCGTGTCGCCGCGCGGCACCAGCTTCATCAGCGGGCTTACCTCGTGCGAGACCGACACCTGCGTGAAGCCCAACTCCCGCGCCAGCCGCGCTGCCGCCGCCTCGTGCGCCGCGTAGCGCCAGCCGTGCAGGAAGACGATGGCGCAGGCCCGCAAGCCCGCATCCCAGGCCGCCTGCAGCCCGGTGCGCAACTGGCCTTGGTCCAGCGGCGCGATCACCTCGCCCAGGCTGCTGACGCGCTCCTGCGCCTCCAGCACCTGGCTGTAGAGCAGCTCGGGCAGCACGATGTGCCGGTCAAAGAGCCGGGGCCGCGCTTGTGTGGCGATCCGCAGCGCATCGCGAAAGCCCCGCGTCGTCACCAGCAGCGTGGGCTCGCCCTTGCGCTCCAGCAGCGCATTCGTCGCCACCGTGGTGCCCATCTTCACGCAGGCCACCTGGGCGGGCGTGATGGGCTGGCCGGGCTTCAAGTCCAGCAAGCGGCGGATGCCCTCCACCGCCGCGTCACGGTACTGCTCAGGGTTCTCGGATAGGAGCTTGAGCGTGTGCAATCGCCCATCAGGCGCGCAGCCCACCACATCGGTGAAGGTGCCCCCGCGGTCGATCCAGAACTGCCAGCGGTGCGTTTGCACCCTTAGGTTCCCTTTTCTATTGGGGCAAGACCAATCAGGTCTTCGAGTGCCTTCTTGCAGACAGACTCAACTGAGGGCATCAGATTTACTGCGGTAATCCCCATCAGCTTGAGTTCTGCCATTACTCGGGGGCGCTCCGACGTCGGTAGGTTGTACTTGGTGAGAAATCTTTGCTCACGAGCCTCATTGAGACGGATGTGCGTTTCGACGTCGGGCAGATTGCTCCAAGTAAAGCAGCCTTGCTGAAGCGCAAGCTTGTGGTTGCCCACCATGCGCGGGGTCAAGATGGAGACGTGTGGAGTCGGGTCACCGACGTCGGTTGCTTGCCTGAAACAACCTTGCCACGCCGTGGCGTGAAAGCTGTAGATCGAGACTCGGTCCGATTGCGGAGCAAAGTGATTGATTCCTTCGTACGCAAAGTACGCAGCGACGTAGGGGGAGAGCGACCAGTCGAGCAACGGAGTTGGAAAACCGTTGTGCTGGAGAAAGGCAAGCAACTCCGCGAGGCCGAGTGGGTGCGAATAGTTCCAGGCCTTGCCAGTCCAAGCCTCTAGGGCATCGTGGACCTTCGGAACTACGACCTCAAAGTACCGCTTGAGCTCGGGGATGTTCCTTACGATCGTTGTACGGTGCAGTGACGTTTGTAGGCGCCATTTACTGTCGCGTTGGCCCCTAAAGAACCAAGCGCCGTTGCTTTCGAGTGTCGGCGCGATGGCGCGTTTGAACTGCTCCCACGTCACATTCCGTGTGCGCACTTTTGGTGGTGTGCGCAAGCGAATGTCGGCTGTTGGACGTCGCTGCATGATCTCTTTTCCTTGGACAGTGCTCGCCAGGGACTTCGGCTCTGCGTATCGTTTCGGACCCTCGCGGGGCAAGGTGCGGATACCTAGCGCGCGCCCAACAACTTCCCCGTCCTGATCGCTTCCTTCCCTGCCACCTTTGCCACCCGCATCCCGCGCGTGGCAAAGCGCAGGAAGTCGCGGGCGAAGAAGAGGCCGTCGACGGGGCTGAGCAGTTCGGTGACTTCGTCGGTGATGGGGTCGATGACGTGGGCCAGCACGTCGCCGGCTTTGACGTCGGTGCCGATGGGCTTCAAGAAGGTGAGCACGCCGGTGGCGGGGCTCTTGATGGGCATGCTGCCGGCCAGGGGGCGGGCGTCGCCGACCGGGGCGGGCAGGGCAGGTTTAGCTCCGCTGATGAGGCCGCGCCAGTGCAGGAAGTCGATGATTTTCTGGGCATCCTGGCTGGCCAGCTCGTGGGTCACGTCGGTGGCGCCGCGCAGCTCGACGGTGACGGACAAACAAGCTTGCGGGATGGGGAAACGGTCGCCAAAGCGTGCTTTCCACTTCCACCAGACCTGGGAGCAGGCTTCGTCAAAAGGGTTGTCACCCGAGTCCATGGCGAGCAGGGTGAGGCGCGAGCGCAGGAAGCGGGCGAGTGGGTCGCAGGCCTCGGCGCAGGGGCTCTCGGTGTAGAGGTGGACCACGGCCTCGGCGTCGCAGTGCAGGTCGAGCACGATGTCAGCGTCGCAGGAAAGTTGCAGCAGGGTGCGACGCAGCGATTGCAACTCGGTCTCGACGGGGGACGTCTCGATAGCCTGGCGCAGTGCGGTGCGCAGGATGCGGACGTTGGCGCCCGGGTCGGGCCCGAGCTGGCTTTCGACGCTGGTGGCCACGGCCTCGATCTGGTCGGGGTAGTGGCGGTTGAAGTTCTCGCCCGTGGTCAGCTCGAAGCGGCCGAGGTGGCTGTGCAGCACATGCTGCGAGAGGCCGATGGGATTGGCCATGGGCACGAGGATGATCTCGCCCACGATGCGGCCTGCCGCCTCCAGCGCGGCGAGCTGGCGGCGCAGGTGGTGGGCGGTGAGCATGCCGGGCAGCTCGTCGGCGTGCAGCGAGGCCTGGATGTAGGCCTTGCCAGCCGCTGAGCCCGGCGTGCCGTAGTGCAGCGAGACCAGCTCGCGCTGGGTGCCGGGGGCGGGGGAGAGGAGCGGGTGTTTGACGAGCTGCATTCAGGTCTCCTCAGGCTCGGGGTCCAGCCGTGCGTCCTGCGGGCGCACCAGGCGCGTGCCGCGCACGAGCTTGTGGCCGAAGTAGAGCAAGAGCACGCCGGGGATGGGCGCGTAGTTGGTGATGAAGTCGAACCACGAGAACTGCTCGGCCTGGAAGACCCAGACATTGGCGCCGAACACCACCACGACGAAGAGCGCCAGCGCCAGCCAGGGGCCGACGGGGAAGAAGCGCGCCCGGAACTTGAGCTGGTCGAGCGAGCGACCCTGCGCTACCCATGCGCGCCGGAAGCGCAGATGGCAGATGGCGATGCCGAGCCAGATGATGAAGCCCGTCAGGCCCGAGGCGTTGTAGAGCATCTGGTAGATCTTCTGCTCACCTACCGTGCTGGCCAGGAAGGCCAGCGCACCCATCAGGCCCGTGGCCCAGACGGCCGCCACAGGCACGCCGCGCCGGTTCAGGTTGCCGAAGAAGGTGGGTGCCGCGCCACGGTCCGCCATGGCCTGCAGCATGCGGGAGGAGACGTAAAGCGAGGCATTGCCCGCCGACAGTACGGCGGTGAGGATGACGAAGTTCATCAAGTGCGCCGCATAGGGCCCCACCACGGGGATGCGCTGGAAGACGAGGGTGAAGGGCGAGTAGGCCACGCCCCCCGCCTCACCCTTGAGCAGGTTGGGGTCGTTGAAGGCGATGACGGTGCCGACGATGAACATGGCGCCGACGTAGAAGATCAGGATGCGCCAGAACACCGAGCGGATGGCCTGGGGCACGCTGCGCTGCGGGTCGGCCGCTTCAGCCGCCGCGAGGCCCACGCCCTCGGTGCCCTGGAAGGAAAAGCCCGCCACCAGGAAGACCATCAGGATGGCTGTGATCCCGCCAGGAAAGGGCGCCTGCGTGTGGCTCACCGGGTCAGCCAGCGTCCAGTGCTTGAGGCCCACGGCGTCACCGCCCAGCAGGCCCAGGATCAAGGCCACGCCGATGACCAGGAAGACCAGCACCACCGTCACCTTGATGCTGGCGAACCAGTACTCGGCCTCGGCAAAGGCGCGCACCGAGAGCAGGTTGAGCGCCATCAGCGCCACGAAAAAACCCATGGCCCAGAGCGTGGCATTGCTGTCGGGGAACCAGAACTTGACGATGAGCGCCCCGGCCACGAACTCCGCCGCCAGCGTGATGGACCAGGAGAACCAGTAGTTCCAGCCCAACGCAAAGCCGAGGGACTTATCGACAAAGCGCTCGGCATAAGCCTCGAAGGAGCCGGCCACGGGCAGCTGCGTGGCCATCTCGCCCAGCGACTGCATCATGCAGTAGACCGCCATGCCCATCACCAGATAGGCCAGCATCGCACCGCCGGGCCCGGCCTGCGAGATGGCACTGCCACTGGCAAAGAACAGCCCCGTGCCGATGGCGCCGCCAATGGCCAGCATGCCCAGCTGGCGGGCATTGATCTCGCGGTGCAGGTGATGGTGTTCGGGTTGGGTCATGGGAGGGCTTTCAGCCAGGGCTCCAAAGCGGCTAGTGTGGCAGCGGGGTCTTCTTCCTGCGGCACGTGGCCGAGCGCGGGAAAGCGCACCAGCCGGCTGCCTGGCAGGGCTTGCGCAAAGGCATCGCCCCAGCGCGGCGGGATCAATCGGTCGTGCCCGCCCCACAGGAGCAAGGTGGGCTGGTGCACGCGGGCCAGCTCGGGCAGGTAGGCGCCGAGGTTCAGCTGCTCGAAGCGGCGGATCAGGGCCTCGCGATTGCCCTCGCGCAGCGTCAACTCAAAGTAGCGGTCCACCAGGGTGGCGCTGACCTTGCTCGGGTCGCCGTAGACGCTTTGCAGGCTCTGCGTGACGGCGGCGCGGGGCAGGAAGTAGCGCGTCAAGTGCCGCACGCCGGGCATGCGTGCGAGGCGGAAGCCCAGCGGCAGCTCTTCCGGCTCGAAGTCAAAGCCGCCAGCGTCGATCAGCACCAGGGCCTTGACCCGCTCGGGGTGGCGCGCGGCCAGCAGCCAGGCGATCTCGCCACCCAGGGAGTTGCCCGCCACGACGGCGGGCGGCAGGTCCAGCTGGCGCATCAGGCGCTGGATGAAGTCCACGTAGGCTGGGGTGCTGTAGTCGTCGGAGGCATTGGGGCCGGTGAGGCCAAAACCTGGCAGATCCAGACTGATGACGCGGCGGCTGTGTGAGAGCTGGCGGGCCCAACCCTCCCAGGTGTGGAGGCTGGCGCTGGTGCCGTGGATCAGCAGCAGCGGCGCTGGGTCGCTGCGCGGGCCTTCGTCACGCAGGTGGATGAGCTGGCCGTCCAGCTCCATGAACTGCGAGGGTGTCGGGGCCCAGCGGGCGACGAGGGATTCCAGCGGCCGGTCCGGCGCGCGGGTGGCCGCCATGCCCAGACATCCGAGCAGCAGCAGGCCGCCGAGCAGGCGCCGGAGGAATTCCGGGAACCTAGAACCGGCAGTTGACCGCTCGCCATTCATCGGAAGGTCTTTCCCATTCACACCTTAGGTGCCCAGGCGTGTTCACCGCTTCTGTGAAGAACGCTGCATGCCCGCTGGTCTGCCGCTTCGGGCCGCTGGCCGCGTTGCTTCTTCTCGTGGGCATCAGCCCACTTCGTCGGCGCGCCTCGCCAGCGTCCCGCCTCGACAGCCCCTCGGGCCTGCCCAACTGCCGTTTCTAGGTTCATTCCACAGGCGAGAGATCAGCCGCCACGCCGCGCCGCTCGTCAAAGACAAAACAGGCGCCGTGGTAGTGGGCGCCGTCGGTCTCCTCAAAGTACTTGAGGATGCCGCCCTCCAGCTGATAGGCGTGCAGGCCTTCCTCGTTGAGGACGATGGCCGCCTTCTCGCAGCGGATGCCGCCCGTGCAGTAGCTGACCACGGTCTTGCCTTCCAGCTCAGCCCTGTGGGCGGCCACGGCGGCCGGGAACTCGCTGAACTTGGTGATGCGCCAGTCGATGCAGTCGTCAAACGCCCCCTCGTCCACTTCGAAGCCGTTGCGGGTGTCCAGCATCACCACCGGGCGGCCCTCGTCGTCGTGGCCCTGGTCCAGCCAGCGGCGCAGCGTGGCGGCGGGCAGGGCGGGGGCGCGGGGCAGCCAGTCGGGGCGGATGGCCGGGCGGTCCATGCGGATGATCTCGCGCTTGACCTTGACCAGCAGCTTCTTGAAGGGCACCGCCTCGCTCCAGCTCTCCTTGGGGGCTAGCGGGGCAAAACGGGCGTCTTGCTTGAGCGTCGCCACCCAGGCGTTCACCGCCTCGGCAGGCCCGGCCAGGAAGAGGTTGATGCCTTCTTCCGCCAGCAGCACCGTGCCCTTGAGGCCCAGCTCGGCGGCGCGCTGGTAGAGCGGGTCTCGCAGGGCCGCGCAGTCGGGCAGGGAGACGAATTGGTAGCAGGAGATGTTGAGGATGGGGCCGGACTTCATGGTGGGCGAAATTGTCTCCGCTCCGGGCTCCATGTTCGTGGGTTGCCAGAGGGCGGGATAGTGCCGGGGAGTTTGGTCCTTCGCCTGCGCGTGCGCTCCCTAGAATTCCCCAATGACCAGCCCCGAGATTGCCGCGCCTTTTGTCCACCTGCGGACGCATACCGAGTTCTCTGTCGTGGACGGCACCTTGCGGGTGGACGACGCGGCCAAGGCGGCGGCCAAGGATGGCCAGGTGGCGCTGGCCATCACTGACCTCGCCAACCTTTTTGGCGGCGTCAAGTTCTATGGCGAGTGCCGCAAGAAGGGCGTGCAGCCCATCCTGGGGGCCGACTGCTGGGTCGAGCCCGACGCGTCGGACCGCCCGCCTTCGCGCCTGCTGCTGTTGGTGCAGGACCGCACCGGCTACCTCAATCTGTCCGAACTCATCTCGCGCGCCTGGCTGCAGAACGTGCTGCGCAACCAGGCCTGCCTCAAGCTGGAGTGGCTGGCCGAGCTGAATGCCGGCCTCATTTGCCTGTCCGGCGCCCAGCACGGCACCGTGGGCCAGGCCCTGCAGCAGGGTGACACGGTGCGGGCCCGCGAGTCGGCACGCCAACTGGCGGCCCTGTTCCCGGGGCGCTTCTACCTGGAGCTGCAGCGCGCCGGCCTGCCGGGGCAGGAGTCCCTGGTGCAGGCCACGGTGCCGCTGGCGGCCGAGCTGCAGCTGCCGGTGGTGGCCACGCATCCCATCCAGTTCCTGGCCGAAGAGGACTTTGACGCCCACGAGGCGCGGGTCTGCGTGGCCGAGGGCGAGACCCTGGCCAACCCCAAGCGCATCAAGCGCTTCCTGCCCAGCCAGCACTTCAAGACCCAGGCCGAGATGCGCAAGCTCTTCGCCGACATCCCGACCGCCATTGCCAACACGGTGGAGATCGCGCGGCGCTGCTCGCTGACCCTGGTGCTGGGCAAGCCGCAGTTGCCCAACTTCCCGACGCCGCTGCTGGAAGACGGCACGCCCATGCCGATGGAGCAGTACTTCCGCGAGCTGAGCTTTGCGGGGCTGGAGGAGCGGCTGACGCTGCTCTTCCCCGACCCGGCCAAACGCGATGCCGAGCGGCCGCGCTACGTGGAGCGGCTGGAGTTCGAGCTCGGGACCATCATCAAGATGGGCTTCCCCGGCTACTTCCTGATCGTGTCGGACTTCATCCGCTGGGCCAAGCAGAACGGCTGCCCGGTGGGCCCGGGCCGGGGCTCGGGCGCGGGCTCGCTGGTGGCCTATGCGCTGTCCATCACCGACCTGGACCCGCTGGCCTACAACCTGCTGTTCGAGCGCTTCCTGAACCCCGAGCGGGTGTCGATGCCTGACTTCGACATCGACTTCTGCCAGGGCAACCGCGACCGCGTGATCGAGTACGTCAAGGACAAATACGGTCGCCCGGCGGTGAGCCAGATCGCCACCTTCGGCACCATGGCTGCCAAGGCCGCGCTGCGCGACATCGGCCGCGTGCTGGGCATGGGCTATGGGCATGTGGACAGCATCGCCAAGCTCATCCCCGCGCCGCCGGGCAAGACGGTGACCCTGGCCACGCTGCCGCCCGACTTCGACCCCGAGAAGGCCAAGCTCATCTACGCCCGCCACGAGGCGCCCGAGCTGAACGAGCGCGAGGCGGCCGACGAAGAGGTGGCCGAGCTGCTCAAGCTGGCCGCGCGCGTCGAGGGCATGGTGCGCAACATCGGCATGCACGCCGGGGGCGTGCTGATCGCGCCGGGCAAGATCACCGACTTCTGCCCCATGTACCAGCAGCCGGGCTCGACCTCGGCCGTCAGCCAGTACGACAAGGACGACGTCGAGGCCATTGGCCTCGTCAAGTTCGACTTCCTTGGTCTGGCCACGCTGACCATCCTGGAGCTGGCCAAGGAGTTCATCGTCAAACGCCATGCGGGGCAGGCGCACTTCGCCTTCGAGACCATCCCGCTCGATGACCGGGCCGTGTACCAGCTCTTCTCGGCCGGCCGCACTGAGGCCGTGTTCCAGTTTGAATCGCGCGGCATGCAGGGCATGCTGCGGGACGCCAAGCCCTCGCGGCTGGAGGACCTGATCGCCCTCAACGCGCTCTACCGCCCGGGCCCGATGGACCTGATCCCGACCTTCGTGGCGCGCAAGCACGGCAAGGAGGTGGTCGAGTACCCGCACCCGCTGACCGAGCCCGTGCTGTCTGAGACCTACGGGATCATGGTCTACCAGGAGCAGGTGATGCAGACCGCCCAGGTGCTGGGCGGCTACAGCCTTGGCGGCGCCGACATGCTGCGCCGCGCCATGGGCAAGAAGAAGGCCGAAGAGATGGCCATGCACCGCGAGATCTTCCGCAAGGGGGCGGCGGAGAAGGGCATCTCGCAGGACAAGGCCGACGAGGTCTTCGACCTGATGGAGAAGTTTGCGGGCTACGGCTTCAACAAGTCGCACGCGGCCGCGTACTCGCTGCTGGCCTATCACACGGCCTGGATCAAGGTGCATTTCACGGCCGAGTTCTTCGCCGCGAACATGACCATCGAAATGGACGACACCGACAAGCTCAAGGTGTTGATGGAAGACGCCAAGACCTTTGGCATCGAGTTCCAGGCGCCTTGCGTGAACAAGGGCGTCTACCGGTTCGAGCCCCTCACCGATCGCTCGATCAACTACGGCCTCGGTGCCATCAAGGGCACGGGGCGCGGCGCCATCGAGGCCATCGTCGCGGCGCGCGAAAGCGGTGGGCCTTTCCTGTCCTTCTACGACTTCTGCCTGCGCGTGGACCGCAAGTCGGTCAACAAGCGCGTGGTGGAGGCGCTGATCAAGGCCGGTGCCTTTGACAGCCTCTATGCAGAGCGCTCCCGCCTGCTGGCCAGCGTGGCGCGCGGCTACACCCACGCCGAGACCCAGGAGGCCAATGCTGACCAGGGTGGCCTCTTCGACTTTGGCGACTCGCATGCCAGCTCCACCGCCGAGCCCGACCTCGTCGAGGCCGCGCCCTGGAGCATCAAGGAGCGCCTGGGCCATGAGAAGACGGCCATCGGCTACTACCTGTCGGGCCACCTCTTCGACCAATCCAGCGATGAGGTGCGCCGCATGGTCAAGCGTGCGATTGCCGACCTCGTCGACAGCCGCGAGCCCGTCACCATCGCCGGCATCGTGTCTGACCTGCGCATCATCAACGGCCAGCGCGGCCGCGTGGGCATCTTCAAGCTGGACGACAAGACCGATGTGATCGAGTCCGTTGCCAACGAGGAGCTGCTCAACGCCAACAAGGAGCTGCTGGCCGAGGACGAGCTGATCATTGCGCAGGGCCGGGTGCAGAACGACCGCTTCTCAGGCGGGCTGCGCTTCAATGTGCAGGCCGTGTGGAGCCTCGCCGCCGCGCGGGCGCGCTTTGGCCGGCATGTGCTGGTGCGCAGCCTGGGCGGTGTGGACAAGCTGGCGGCGCTGGTGCGCGAGTTCCCGCCGCGCGAGGTGGCCACCGACGAAGGCACCACGCGCCAGGGCTTGATGCTGCGGGTGCCGCTGCGGGCCGAGGCTGGCAGCGGGCCCGCAGTGGGTGCTGAGGTTGGCGCTCAATGGCTGGTCGACCTGGGCGAGCAAAGCCGCCTGTGGCCGGCCGACGAGGCCCTGGCCCGCCTGGGTGGCGAGGCCGAAGTGGTGTTTGACGCTGGATGACGCCACGCCCATGAACAGCCCGGATCGCCGCCCTCCACGCGAAGCCCGCACTGGTCTGATCCTGACCGGCGGCGGCGCGCGGGCGGCCTACCAGGTGGGCGTGCTCGCGGCCATCGCGCAGCTGCGGCGCGATGCGGGCGCCGTGCAAGGCGCGCCTTTCCCGGTGATCAGCGGCACCTCGGCCGGCGCCATCAATGCCTCGACCCTGGCCTGCCATGCGGACGACTTTGACGGCGCCGTGGATGGCCTGGTGCACCTCTGGCAGGGCCTGCATGTCGAGTCCATCTACCGTGCCGATGCGTTTGAGGCCGTGCGCAGCGGCGCGCGCTGGCTGAGCATGTTGAGCCTCGGGTGGGCGCTGGCGCGCTGGACGCGCAGCCGGCCGCGCAGCCTGCTGGACAACACGCCGCTGCGCAGCCTGCTCTCAAAGTATCTGGACATGAGTCGCATCGAGGCCATGCTGGCCGGCGGGCATCTGCACGCGATGGCGCTCTCGGGCTCCAGCTACACCTCGGGCCAGCACGTCACCTTCTATCAAACGCACCAGGCCATCGAGCCCTGGCTGCGTGAGCAGCGCATGGCCGTGCGCACGCAGCTGACCCTGGGCCACTTGATGGCCTCGTCGGCGATCCCCTTCATCTTCCCGGCCGAGGCGCTGGAGCTGGAGGGCATGGACGAGTGGTTTGGTGACGGCTCCATGCGCCAGAGCGCGCCCATCTCGCCGGCCGTGCACCTGGGGGCTGACCGCGTGCTGGTGATTGGTGCCGGACGCATGAAGGAGCCGGGCGGCCCGCGCCACCGCGTGTCGGACGAAGCGCCAGGCATGGCCTTGGTGGCCGGCCACGCGCTGTCCAGCATCTTCCTGGACGCGCTGTCGGTGGACGTGGAGCGCCTGCGGCGCATCAACCGCACGTTGTCCCTGTTACCCAAGGACAGCCTCGATGCGTCCGACCTGCGGCCCATCGAGCTGCTGGTGATTGCGCCCAGCCGCCGGCTGGACGAGCTGGCCGGCGAGCACCAGGCCAGTTTGCCGGCCTCGATGCGCGCGCTGATGAAGGCCCTGGGCGCCAGCGGCCAGGGCAAGAAGTCCAGCGGCGCGGCGCTGCTGAGCTATCTGCTCTTTGAGCCCAGCTTTGTGAACGAGCTGATCAACCTCGGCATGAGTGACACCCTGGCCATGCGCTCGCAGGTGCAGCGCTTTTTTGGCTGGCCCGAGCAGGCGCCCGATGTGGACCCGGTTCGGCTGCGGCGCAGCCGCTCAGCGGGCTTCGCTGGCGGCGTCTAGCGCGGCGCCGGCAACGCGCAGGCCCTGTGCCGAGAGCTTGAGCGCGCTGGCCCGGCCCAGGCCTTTGACGCGGTGCAGCAGGTCCGCCCAGCCGGTGAAGGGCCGCGCAGCCAGCAGCCGCTCGGCAAGCTGGGGGCCGATGCCGGGCACCGACTCCAGCGCCGCGCGGCTGGCGCTGTTGACCTCGACCAGCGCCACCGTCTGAGCGAACCCAGCCACCGGGCTGGCAAGCAGGGCGCCGGCCAGCAGCAGCGCGCGCCGGCGCTTCATCCTTCGGCGCTCTGGGCCCGCACCATGGCGGCATAGGCACCGTCGCGGGCCAGCAGCTCGGCATGGCTGCCGGACTCGACCAGGCGGCCATTGCCCAGCACGTGGATGCAGTCGGCCGCGCGGATGGTGGAGAGGCGGTGCGCGATCACGATCAAGGTCTTGCGGCCCTGCCAGGCCTCCAGCGCCTGCTGCACCGCGCGCTCGCTCTCGGTGTCGAGCGCGGAGGTGGCCTCGTCGAAGATCCAGATCGGCGCGTCCTTGTAGAGCGCGCGGGCGATGGCGACGCGCTGGCGCTGGCCACCCGAGAGCTTGCTGCCGTTGGCGCCAATGGGGGTCTCCAGCCCCTCGGGCAGGGTCTGCACAAAGTCCCACAGGTGGGCGGCCTTGAGGGCAGCCTCCAGCCGCGCTTCGTCACGCACCTGCGCGTAGGCGATGTTGTCGGCCACCGAGGTGTCGAAGAGCACGATGTCCTGCGACACCACGGCGAACTGGCGGCGCAAGCTGGCGCGGGTCAGTTGCTCGATGTCCTGGCCGTCGAGGCGGATGGCGCCGGCGTCGGGGTGGTCGAAGCCCAGCAGCAGGTGGATGACCGAGCTCTTGCCCGCGCCTGAGGCGCCTACCAGCGCGGTGGTCTGCCCGGCCGCGAAGCGCAGCGAGAGCCCATCCAGTGCCGGCGTGGTGGCGCCGGGGTAGGTGAGCTGCACGGCGTCGAGCTCGATGTCGCCCTTGGCCGGGCCGGGCAGTTCCAGCGTGCCCTGGTCCTGCTCCTTGGGCGCGTCCATCAGCTCCATGCAGCCCCGGGCGATGACCATGGCCTGTGTGGCCGGCTGGCTGAGATCCGACAGATGGCGCAGCTTGGAGATGAGCAGCAGCAGGGCGGTGACGTACTCGGCAAAGGCCTTGGCGCCTTCGCCCGTGGTGCGGATCTGCCAGACCGCGATGACGAGGATCAGCGAGATGCCGATGCTGGCCACGAACTGCGAGGCCGGCTGCGCCAGGGCCGAGGCGGCCGAGGTCTTGAGCGAATTGCGGCGCACCGACTGCGCCACCTCGGCAAAGCGCTGGCGCTCCACCGGCACGGCCCCGAACTGCCGGATCACGCGCCAGGCGCGGGCCAGGTCTTCGACGCGATTGGCCAGGTCGAGCTGGGCGTCATAGGCCTGCGAGGCGACACGCCGCACGCGGTGGTTGACCTTGCGCATCAGCCAGCCCATCAGCGGCGTGACGATGAGGGCGATCAGCGTGAGCCGCCAGTTGAGCTGGAACAGGAAGACCAGCATCACGATGGCGGGCAGCCCGTCGCGCAGCGCCGCCATGCCGACATTGCCCAGCAGCCACAGGATCTGCTGCGGGTCATTGACCACCTTGGTGACCGCCGCGCCCGACTGCATGCGCGTGTAGACCTGGGCATCGAGCCGCAACAGCGACTCGACCAGGGCGGTGCGGAAGTCCATCACGCTGCGCGTTAGCGTCCACTGGAACAGGTACTGGCCCGCAAAGCTGCACAGCCCGCGCACGGTGAAGAGCCCCACCAGCACGACGGGGATCCAGGCCAGGTGGAAGGCATCGCGCTCGAAGCCACCGCCAAACACATAGCCGGTGAGCTTGGGAATGAACCACTCGGTGCCTGCGGCACCCAGGTAGGCCAGGAAGGTGAGCGCCAGGCCCGCGCGGTGCGGCTTGACGAAGGTCCACAGGCGGGAGGCCAGGGGCTTGGTGGCTTCAGCGGACATAGGGGCGCGATTGTCGTTCCTATACTCGCCCGCCATGCCTGAGAGCTTGAGAGTCTTTCGTCCATGCCCGCCTTGCACGCCAAAACACCCCCGCTCGTCGTTGCAAATGCGCGCCATAGCCCGAGCTATGGCTGTGCTTTGCACCTAGATCGGGGGCGTTTTGACCCGCCTTTCGGGCTCGGCCGAAAAACTCTCAAGCTCTGAGCCTCACCCAGCCGACGCCCCATGCAAGGTCAGCAACGTCCCCGCGTCGTGCACTTCGTGACCGGGGGCTTTTCGGGCGCAACCCAGGTGGCCGTTGACCTGTGCCGCGCCGCCCGGCGCTCGGGCCCTTTCGAGCCCGTGCTGGTGTTGCGCCGCAAGCGGCACACGCCGATGCAGCGCGTCGAGGCGCTGCGGGCCGAGGGGCTGGAGGTGCATCTGGTGTCGGGCTGGGCGCATGCGGTCACGGTGGCACAGCTGGCGGCGCTGCTGCGCGCGCTGCAGCCCCAGGCCGTGCTGGCGCATGGCTTCCCCGAGCACCTGCTGGGCCGCCGCGCGGGGCTCAAGGCGGGCGTGCCGGTGCTGGTGCAGGTGGAGCACAACACGCTTGAGCGCTACACGCCGTGGTCGCGTTGGTGGACGCGGCGCCTGGCGCAGCACAGCGCGGCGTTGGTGGGCGTGTCCGAGGGCGCGCGGCAGACGCTGCTGCGCCTGGGCCTGCCGCCAGATAAGACGCTGGCAATCCCGAACGGCATCGACCTCACGCGCTTCGCGGCAGCCGACGCGCAGCCCTTTGATCGGCGCCTGCCGCAGATCCTGATGTCGGCCCGCTTCGCACGCCAGAAGGACCAGCCGACCCTGATCCGCGCGCTGGCGCGGCTGCGCGAGCAAGGCCCGCAGCCCCGCCTGGTGCTGGCAGGCACGGGCTCGGGCCGTGCCGAGCAGGCCTGCCGTGCGCTGGCGCAGCAACTGGGGGTGCTTGACCAGATCGACTGGGTTGGGCACGTGGCCGACTTGCCGGCGCGCCTGATGCAGACGCGCATCTTCGTGCTGTCCACGCACTGGGAAGGCATGCCCCTGGCCCTGGTCGAGGCGATGGCCGCAGGCTGCGCCTGTGTGGCCAGCAATGTGCCCGGTGTGGAAGGCGTGCTGGAAGACGGTGTGACGGGCTTGCTGGTGCCCGAGGCCGACCCCGAGGCGTTGGCGGCGGCCCTGGCCCGCTTGCTGGGCGACGAGGCCTTGGCGGCGCGGCTGGGGGCGGCTGCGCGCGAGCAGGCGCTGCATGCCCACAGCCAGGCGTTGATGCTGGCGCGCTACGAGGCCTTGCTGGCGGCCGTGGCGCGGCCGAGCCAATAGCCCACGCGCAGCGCCCGCCACCACCAGCCGCGTGCGCGGCAGCCGGCCACGACGGCGGCAGGCGCCAGCGGGCTCATGGCCTCGAAGGACTGCAGGTGCTGGGCCAGGCGCGCCGGGTCGCCCCGGCGACCCTCGAAGCGGCAGGCCGTGACGAAGGTCTTGGCGGCGTAGTAGCCGGCGGCAAAGTCGGTCTCGGCCCCGAGCGAAGGGAGCTGGGCGGCCAGCAGCGCGGGCACCGGCGCCAGCGCGGCCATCATGTCGTCCACCTTGCGGACGGTGTTGCTGGCGAGGATGCTGCCAGCGCGCTGGCGGTAGCCCACCCAGACGCTGTCCATGTAGACGTAGCTGCGCGCGCGCAGCAGCAGCGCGGGCGTGGTGGCCATGTCCTCGAAGTAGCGGCCGACCGGGAAGCGCAGCCCCTCCCAGAGTTCGCGGCGGGCGATCTTGCTCCAGCTGTGCAGGTGGCCTCGGTCAAACGCGCCGCGCAGCAGGGCCGCGCGGTCGCTCAGCCGGGTGCGGGGTGGGCCGGCAAAGGTGTGGAAGTGCAGCTCGCCGCGCAGGCGGTGCTTGAGCTGGAAGCGCTCGCGCACGGTGCGGAAGTCGCAAAGCACCAGATCCGGTGCTTGAAAGCGTTCGAGGCAGGCCTGCAGGTCTCGCACGCTGCCGGGCAGCAGCAGGTCGTCCGAGTCGAGGAACCAGACGTAGTCGCCCTGGGCGGCATCCAGCAAGGTGTTGCGGGCCGCGCTGAGGCCGCCGTTCTGGGCGTGACGCAGCAGCTGGACCTGAGGCGCGTGCCGCGCAGCCAGCTCGGCGGCGAGGCGGTCGCTGCCGTCGGTCGAGCAATCCTCCAGCATCAGCACCTCAACGCCTTCGATGCCGTCCTGCAGCACCGAGGCCAGGCACTCGGCCAGGAAGGGCCGGACGTTGTAGACCGGGATGAGGACGCTGAGCCAGGACTTGTTCACAGGCTCTCAGGTCAGGCGCCGCCCCAGCTGTCGCTCCAGGATGGCCAGCGGGCTGGCTTGCGGGTTGCATTGGTGCTGGGCGGCCAGGTGCAGGGTCTGCTCCATCATGTACTGACCCGACATCGCTGCGTGGGAGGTCTGGTCCGAGAAGCAGACCCAGGTGGACCCCGGCGGAAAGGCGTGCGTGAGCTGCGGGCAGTCGCGCTGGTAGGCCATGTCGGCCTTCATGCCGTCGTGCAGCTGCAGCATCAGGTGGTCGTACTCGCTGCGCAGCGACTTGGTGACGCGCAGGGTCTTGAGTGCGTGCGCCTGCCAGGGGGTGTATCGCTTGGCGCGTGGCACGAAGTGCCGGGCGATGGCGTCAAAGGGCTCGCCGACGCGCCAGACGCGCGCTTCGTCGTGCGGATTGACATTGGTGAAGACGCGCAGGATGCGTTCGCCGCGGTTGGGGCGGGACGGGAAGGCATCGACATGCAGCCGGCGGTCGTCGGCCCGCCAGGACTGCTGGCGGGACTCGACCTGGCTGGGGCGCAGGCTCGCTGGTGCCGCGCGCAGGTGCGTGCGGTAGCTAGGCGCGATGGCATCGATCAACGCCCGCGCCTGGCTGGCGAAGCGGCCGATCATGGCGCCGAGCCGCCCGTGCTCGGTGCCCGTGACGGCGGCGCCTGCAAGGTTGCCATCCGGCCGCAGGCTGATGTTGCGGGACTTGGGGTCGCGCACATCGGGGCGCAGCAGCGCGGTCTCGTCCCGGTCCAGCTCAAAGCGCAGGGCCGGGAAGAACAACACCTTGCCCGCTTCCAGCTCAGACACCAGGCCGCCCAGCGCGGCCGACCAGTCGGTGGCTGCCACGGTGACGATGGCGTCCAGCATCACTCCCTCCAGTGGTCGGAGATCCAGCGGGCCGGCCGGGCGTGGCGCCAATTGCCATTGCTGCGGCCGACCAAGGCATCGGGCGGGTTCATCACGCCGTGGAAGACCAGCACGCGTGCGCCCGCAGGGATGAAGGGGTCGCGCCAGTAGCTGGTGGGCCACAGCGGCAGGCAGTGGTACTTGAAGCTGGCGCACCAGTGCTTGGGCCAGTAGCCGAGCTTGCCCTGGGCGGCCAGGTGGTGGCTGAGGAATTCCTGCTCGTTGCGGTACTTGGCGCGGACCTCGTCCTGGTGATCGATGAAGTGCTGCAGCACGTCGGCATGGGCGCCGAGCCGGAAGCGGTAGACCGAGGAGTTGCCGGTGACGCGCCAGGGGCGCTTCCAGTCCTTGATGATCAGGAACTCGCCGGGCACTTCGAAGAACTCGGTCAGGTCGCCGACGATGACGACGTCGAGGTCGAGGAAGAGGGCGGTGCCTTGCAGGCCGAAGAGGTCAGCCTGGTAGGTGCCGAGCTTCTTCCAGCCACCATCGCGCTTGCCGGCCTTGGCGTGGGTCTCGGGCAGCGGCAGGCACTCGACCTCGGGGCGCACGCCGGCCGAGTCATCGGTGAAGCAGACAAAGCGGAACGCACCCTTGAGGTGGCGCGCGGCCATGCCGTAGAGGCGGTTGACGTACTCGGGGCCGTACTTGGTGCCCCACTTCATGCAGATGATGAATCTCTGCTGATCGGGAGCGGTGGGCGGGTTGACGGCGCTCATCAAGCGAGTTCCTCAACGGAGGTTGGGGGGTAGCTGTCCCAGCTGAGGCAGCCAGGGCATTGCCAGAAGTAGTGGGCCGCTTCAAAACCGCAGGCGGCGCAGCGGTAACGGCGCAAGGGGCGGCAGGCGTGCTCCAGGGTCTGCAGCAGCGGGGCTTGCTCGTCGGCGGGCAGGGCCGGCGCCTCCAGCTTGAACAGCTCGGTGGCGGCGGAGAGCGAGGGCGAGAGGGCGGGGGCGGCCTTGAGGTGGCGCACCAGGCGGCTGCGGTGCCCGGCGGGGTCCAGCAGCTCCAGCGCACGCAGCAAGGGCATGCTCGGCGCCTGCTCATAGCGGGCGCTCAGGGTCTGCAACGCAGCCGCCTGGCGCTGGAGGCCCTGGGCCAGCTGGGCGTAGTCCATGGCCACGAGGTTGAAGGCCGGCGGGTTGGTGCTGAGCAGGCGGTTGAACTGCTCGAAGGCGGCGGGCGCATCACCACCTTGGGCCAGCAGTTGGCCCAGCAGCACGTAGGCGCGCGCGGCCTCGGGGGCGCGCTTCTGGGCTTGGTGCAGCAGGCTCTGGGCCAGGTCGGGGTGGCCTTGGCTCTGGGCGACCAGGGCCTGCTCGCACAGGTAATGGGCAATGCGCTGCGCGAAGGAGCCGGTGCCGGCGGCTTCCAACTCGGCGGCGACCTCGGCCGCGCGGGCCCAGTCGCGTGAACGCTCAAAGAGCGACAGCAGGGCCAACCGGGCCTCCCGCTCGAAGGCGGTGCCGCGCAGCTCGCTGTAGGCGGCCTCGGCGCGGTCGAAGAGGCCGGCCTTGAAGAAGTCCTGCGCCAGCTCGTGCTGGGCGCGCTCGCGGTCGGGTTTGCTGAGGTCGGCGCGGCGCAGCAGGTGCTCGTGCACGCGCACGGCGCGCTCGGTCTCGCCCCGGCGGCGGAACAGGCTGCCAAGGGCGAAGTGGAGCTCGGTGGTGTCGGGGTCGTTCTGGACGGCTTCGATGAAGGCGTCGATGGCCTTGTCCTGTTGCTCGTTCAGCAGCAGGTTCAGACCCTTGAAGTAGGGCTTGGGCGATTCGCGCTGCTCGCGCTTCCATTGCCGGGCGTCGAGCTTGGAGGCCAGCCAGCCGAGCGCAAACGCGACCGGCAGCACGAACAGCAGCCAGCGGGGATCAAACTCCATCTTGATGCGGCGGCGCGGCGGCAGGCGCCGGCGGTGGTGTGGGGTCGGCCAGGGCCTCGCTGCGGCGGGCGGCGCGGCGGTGGTGCCACCAGGCCGGCACCATGGCCAGGACACCAAACGCACAGCCGCAACCAAAGGCGATCAGCACGATGATGATCTGCGGCATGCGCCATTCATGCCCGAAGAACCAGCGCAGGCTGGCTTCGTGGTTGTTGTTCAGCGCAAAGGCGAACAGCGCAAAGAACAGGAAGCCGCGCAGCAACCAGACCAGGGTGCGCATGGGCGAATGCCTCTCTCAGTCCTTCACGGGCAGGTTGGCGTCCACGCTCTCGCGCAGGGCCTTGCCGGGCTTGAAGTGGGGCGCCAGCTTCTCGGGGATCTGGACTTGTTCGCCGCTGCGCGGGTTGCGGCCCATGCGAGGCGGGCGGCGGCTGATGGAGAAGCTGCCAAAGCCCCGGATCTCGATGCGATGGCCGCGCGCCAGGGCGTCGCTCATGGCGTCGAGGATGGTCTTGACCGCGAATTCGGTGTCACGCTGGGTCAGCTGCGGAAAGCGGTCGGCGAGCAGGGTGACGAGGTCGGAGCGGGTCATGGCTGAAACGCTGGAAGTGAAACAGGCTCGCGGTGGCAACACTGCGAGCCTGTGGGAGAGCATACCCGCCGGCCCCGTTGCGGGACCGGCGTGTCAACCCGGAGCTTAGTTGCCCTGGTTGTCCAGCTTGGCGCGCAGCAGAGCGCCGAGGCTGGTGGTGCCAGCGTTCTCGCGCTCGCTGGTCTGGGCCAGGCGCTGCATGGCTTCTTGCTGGTCGGCGCTGTCCTTGGCCTTGATCGACAACTGGATGTTGCGGGTCTTGCGATCCACGTTGACGATGACGGCGGTGACTTCGTCGCCTTCCTTCAGCACGTTGCGGGCGTCTTCGACGCGGTCGCGGCTGATTTCCGAAGCGCGCAGGTAGCCGGTGACGTCGTCAGCCAGCTCGATCTCGGCGCCACGGGCATCCACGGTCTTGACCTTGCCGGTGACGGACTGGCCACGGTCGTTGATCGAGGTGTAGGAGGTGAACGGGTCGCTGTCGAGTTGCTTGATGCCCAGCGAGATGCGCTCGCGCTCGACATCCACGCCGAGGACGACGGCTTCGACTTCCTGGCCCTTCTTGAAGTTGCGCACGGCAGCTTCGCCGGGCTCGTTCCAGGACAGGTCGGACAGGTGCACCAGGCCGTCGATGCCTTGGGCCAGGCCGATGAACACGCCGAAGTCGGTGATCGACTTGACGGGGCCCTTGACCTTGTCGCCGCGCTTGACGTTCTCGGCGAACTCTTCCCAGGGGTTGGCCTTGCACTGCTTCATGCCCAGCGAGATGCGACGCTTGTCTTCGTCGATCTCGAGAACCATGATCTCGACCTCGTCGCCCAGCGAAACCAGCTTGGCGGGTGCGACGTTCTTGTTGGTCCAGTCCATTTCGGAGACGTGCACCAGGCCTTCGATGCCGGGTTCGATCTCGACGAAGGCGCCGTAGTCAGCAATGTTGGTGACCTTGCCGAACAGGCGGGTGCCGGTCGGGTAGCGGCGGGCCACGCCGAACCAGGGGTCGTCGCCCAGTTGCTTGATGCCCAGCGAAACGCGGTTCTTCTCGGCGTCGAATTTGAGGACCTTGGCGGTCAGCTCTTGACCCACCGTCACCACTTCGCTCGGGTGACGGACACGGCGCCAAGCCATGTCGGTGATGTGCAGCAGGCCGTCAATGCCGCCGAGGTCCACGAACGCACCGTACTCGGTGATGTTCTTGACCACGCCGTTGACGATGGCGCCTTCTTGCAGGGTCTCGAGCAGCTTGGCGCGCTCTTCGCCCATGGAGGCCTCAACGACAGCGCGACGCGACAACACGACGTTGTTGCGCTTGCGGTCGAGCTTGATGACCTTGAATTCCATGGTCTTGCCCTCGAAGGGGCTCATGTCCTTCACCGGGCGGGTGTCCAGCAGCGATCCGGGCAGGAAGGCGCGGATGCCGTTCACGAGGACGGTCAGGCCGCCCTTGACCTTGCCGGAGACAGTGCCGGTCACGAAGTCGCCAGACTCCAGGGCCGTCTCAAGGCTCAGCCACGAGGCCAGGCGCTTGGCCTTGTCGCGCGAGAGGATGGTGTCGCCGTAGCCGTTCTCGATGGCGTCGATGGCCACCGAGACGAAATCGCCGACTTGCACTTCGAGTTCGCCTTGGTCGTTCTTGAACTCTTCGATGGGCACATAGGCCTCGGACTTCAGGCCGGCGTTGACGACCACGAAGCTGTGCTCGACACGGACGACTTCGGCCGAGATCACTTCGCCGGCGCGCATATCGGCCTGCTTGAGCGATTCCTCGAACATGGCGGCGAAGGATTCGGCGCCGAAGGCTGCTTGGGTTTGGGACATGGTTGAGATTCCTGTGATGCCTCGTTGCGAGGACATCGGCGTGCAGCAATTGCTGCGGGTTAGGTTGTTGACATCGCCGCCCTCGGCTGGACTGACGTCCAGGAGCTGTCCGTGAAGGAGCAGGCTCGGGAGGGAAGGGCGGCGGGCCCTGACGCGTGGCGGCAGGCCCGAAGGCCACCACCCGCTGCTGCCTCAAGCCATGGGCTTGAAGGGCGAGCGTTCTGCCCACCAGCTCAGCACCAGATCCCTCGATTGCTCGATGGTCTGCTCCGAGTTGTCGAGCAGTCGCGCGTCCTGCGCGGGAGTCAGGGGCGATGTCGGCCGGGTTTTGTCCCGGGCATCACGCGCCTCCAAATCGTCACGCAAGCTCTCGATATTAGCCGAAATTCCTTTGGCCATCAATTGCTTATGACGCCGGTCGGCGCGCGTGAGGCTGCTGGCGGTGAGGAAGACCTTGAGCGGCGCGCCCGGGAAGATGGCGGTGCCCATGTCACGGCCATCGGCCACCAGGCCAGGCGGGCGCCGGAAGTCGAGCTGCAGCTGGCGCAGGGCCTCGCGGACCTCGGGGACTGTGGCCACGCGGGAGGCCAACTGACCGGTGGATTCCCAGCGCAGCGCGTCGGTGACGTCCTCATCGCCCAGCCAGACGCGGTAATCGGTAAAGCGCAGCTTGAGTCCGGCGGCGACGCGGCCGAGGGCGGCGCCGTCGTCGAAGCTGACGCCGGCGCGCTCAGCCGCCAGACCGGTGGCGCGGTACAGCGCCCCGGAGTCGAGCACGTGGTAGCCGAGCGACTCGGCGAGTTCATGGGCCAGGGTGCCCTTGCCGGAGGCGGTCGGGCCGTCCACGGTCAGCACGGGTACTTCTTCGCTGCGCGCGGTGACGACGCCGAACAGGGTCTCGAAGTAGTCCGGAAAGGTCTTGGCGACGCAATACGGCTCCAGGATGCGGACCGGCACGGCCGCCTCGGTGACCAGGCCGTTGAAGGCGGCCAGCGAGAAGCACATGGCGACACGGTGGTCGTCATAAGTGTGGATGCTGGCGGCCCGCCAGGCCTTGAGCGGCTCGACGCGCAGCCAGTCGGGGCCTTCCTCGACGGTGGCGCCGAGCTTGCGCAGCTCGGTGGCCATGGCGACGATGCGGTCGGTCTCCTTGACGCGCCAACTGGCGATATTGGTCAGCGTCGAGGGTGAGTCCGCGTACAGCGCCATCACCGCCAGGGTCATGGCGGCATCGGGGATGTGGTTGCAGTCGAGGGTGATGCCACGCAGCGGCCACTGGCCGCGCTTCACTTCGAGCCAGTTGGGGCCCGTGGTGACGGCGGCGCCCATGGCGATGGCGGCTTCGGCAAAGCGGACGTCGCCCTGCAGGGACTCGCTGCCCACGCCTTCGATGCGGATGGGCGTGCCCGTGGCAGCGATGGCGCCGAGCGCCACGAAGTAGGACGCCGACGACGCGTCGCCCTCGACGAACACCTCGCCCGGCGAGCGGTAGCGGCTGCCGGCCGGAATCACGAAGGCTTGCCAGCCCTCGCGGCGGACCTGGATGCCAAAGCGCGCCAGCAGGGCCAGGGTGATCTCGACATAGGGCTTGGAGATCAGCTCGCCGATCACCTCGATCCGCACGTCCTGCTCAGCCACCAGGGGCAGCGCCAGCAGCAAGGCGGTCAGGAACTGGCTGGACACGTCGCCGCGCACGCGCACGGCTTCGCTCAAGCGAAGCTTGGACGGCCCATGCAGGCGCAGCGGCGGGTAGCCCGGCTTGCCCAGGTCGTCGATCGCGCAGCCCAGACCGCGCAGCGCATCGACCAGGTCGCCAATCGGGCGCTCGTGCATGCGCGGCACGCCCGAAACCTCGAAGCTGCCACCCTGGGTGGCAGCCAGAACGGCCAGCGCGGCGGTGAGCGGGCGCATGGCGGTGCCTGCGTTGCCCAGGAAGAGCTTGGCCGCGGCCACCTTGACGGTCGCGCCGATGCCGTCGATGACAACGGGGCCGCCGGCTTGCACATCGACGCCGCAGCCCAAGGCGCGTAGGGCGTCGAGCATCACGGCGGTGTCGTCGGAGGCCAGCAGGTCGTGCACGACGGTGCGGCCTTCAGACAGGCCAGCCAGCAGCAGCACGCGGTTGGAAATGCTCTTGGAGCCGGGCAGGCGCACGGTGCCTGCGGCGCTGCGCAGGGGCGGGAGGTCGAGGAAGGGGATCTTGAACATCACTTGCCGCCCGGGCGGGCTGCAGGGTTGGAGCCTGTGGGGCTGGGTCGGTCTGAAAGTTGCCAGGAGGCGCGGGCGTCGGAGACCTTGCGGATGGCAGCCTCCAGAGCGACGGGGTCGCCGCTCTCGATCAGGCGCTCGAAGCCATCCAGCGCCTCGCGGAACTTGTGGGCCTGCGCCAGCAGGTCGGCGCGGTTGGCCAGCAGGATGTCGCGCCAGACGGCGGGTTCGCTCGCTGCGATGCGCGTGAAGTCCCGGAAGCCCGGGCCGGCCAGCGACAGGAAGTCCGGCCCGCGCGCCTGGGTGGCCACGGCGTTGAAGTAGGCGAAAGCCAGCAGGTGCGGCAGGTGGCTCACGGCGGCGAAGGCCGTGTCGTGGTGCTGGGGCCGCATCCGCACGACCTGGGCGCCGATGCCTGACCACACATCGGTGGCGCGCTGCACCTGGGCCGGGTCGGTCACAGGGGAGGGCGTGATGATGACCTTGCAGCCCTGGTAAAGCGCCGCATCGGCGTTGGCGACGCCGCCGGCTTCCTTGCCAGCGATAGGGTGGCAGGGCACGAAGCCCGCGACCCGGTCGCCCAGTGCGCGCTTGGCGGCGTCGACGACATCGCACTTGGTCGAGCCCACGTCCATGAAGAGCACGCCCGGGTTGACCAAGTGCCGGATGGCCTTGAGGGTGGCCTCGGTGGCGGCCACGGGCACGGCGATCAACACGATGTCGGAGCCCGAGACGGCGAGCAGGGCGGACTCGGCGGCGACGTCGATCACGCCCAGCTTGCGGGCGGCTTCGGTGGTGGACGGCGACTTGCTGTAGCCCACCACGCGCTTGACCAGCCCCGCCTTCTTGAGCGCCAGCGCAAAGCTGCCGCCCATCAGCCCGCAACCGATCACGCCTAGCTGCTGGTACATGGTGGACTTCAACTCTTCAGGGGGTAGGCGCCGAGCAGCTTGAAGAACGCGCAGATCTCGCGCAGTTCTGCCAGTGCTGCTGCAACGTGGGGTTGGCTGGGGTGACCGTCGAGGTCGATGTAGAAGTAGTAGTCCCACTGGCCGGTGCGGGCCGGGCGGGACTCCAGGCGCGTCATGGACACGCCGTGCGTCTTCAGCGGCACCAGCAGGTCATGCATGGCGCCGGGGCGGTTGGCCACCGAGACGATGAGGCTGGTGCAGTCGCGGCTGCTGGGCGGCGGCATCTCCATGGTCTGCGGCAGGCAGATGATGGCGAAACGCGTGCGGTTGTAGGCCTCGTCCTGCACGGCCGGCGCCACGATGTGCAGGCCGAAGAGCGTTGAGGCCCGTTCGCTGCCCAGCGCGGCCCAGGCAGGATTGGTGGCCGCCAGGCGTGAGCCTTCGGCATTGCTCGACACAGCCCGGCGCTCGGCGTTGGGCAGGTGCTTGTTGAGCCAGGACTGGCATTGCGCGAGGGCTTGCGGGTGGGCCAGCACGGCCTCGACGCCTTCGAGTGATTTTTCCAGCCGCATCAGGTTGTGCCGGATCAGCAGCGACACCTCGCCCACGACGTGGCAGGGCGTGTGAAGGAACAGGTCGAGTGACCGGGTAACCACGCCCTCGGTCATGTTCTCGACGCCGACGACGCCGAACTGGGCGCCACCGCTAGCGGTGGAATGGAAGACCTCGTCGAAGTTGGCGCAATAGACGAGGTCGGCGCCACCGCCGAAGAACTCCAGCGCCGCCTGCTCGCAGAAGGTGCCGACCGGGCCGAGCACCGCGACGCGCTGCGGCGACTCAAGTGCCAGGCAGGCCGACATGATCTCGCGCCAGATGGCCTCGACGTGCTCGCCGCGCAGCGGACCGGGGTTGGCCTCGCGGATCTTGCGGATCACCTGCGCCACGCGGTCGGGGCGGAAGAAAGGGCTGCCCTCCAGGCGCTTGATCTCGCCGACCTGCTCGGCCACGCGGGCACGCTGGTTCAGCAGGTCGAGCAGTTGGCGGTCGAGCGCGTCGATCTGGTCGCGCAGGGCGGCCAGGGCCGGCGTGGCCACGGGCTTTTGCGGGTCAGCCATGGCGGGCCTCGAAGTCTTTCAGGAAGGCCACCAGCGCCTGCACGCCCTCCATCGACATGGCGTTGTAGATCGAGGCACGCATGCCACCGACCGACTTGTGTCCCTTGAGTTGCAGCAGCCCAGCGGCCTTGGCTTCGGCAAGGAAGCCGTCGTTCAAGCGCTCGTCCTTCAGGAAGAAGGGCACATTCATGCGCGAACGGCAACTGGGGTGCACGCGGTTCACATAGAGCGACGAAGCGTCGATGGCGCCATAGAGCAGTTTGGCCTTGTCGATGTTGCGTTGCTCGATCGCGGCCAGACCTTTCAGGCCCTGGTACTCGAAGCGCTTGAGCCACTGGAACACCAGCCCGGCCACATAGATGGCGAAGGTGGGCGGGGTGTTGAACATCGAGTCGGCCTTGGCCACCGTCTCGTAGTTGAAGGCGGCAGGGCAGATGTCCAGCGCGTGGCCCAGCAGATCGTCACGCACGAAGACGAGGGTCAGGCCGGCCGGGCCGAGGTTCTTCTGGGCGCCGGCAAATGCCAGGCCGACGCGAGACCAGTCGATGGGCCGGGACAGCACGTGCGACGAGCAGTCGATCACGAGCGGCACGTCGTTTGGCACCACGGGCAGCTCGTGGAACTCGAGGCCGTCGATGGTTTCGTTGGTGCAGACGTGCACATAGGCTGCATCGGGGCGCAGGTCCCAGTGCTCGGGGATGCGGCCGGAGTCCGCCGCGTCGGCCGCGACGTGCACGTCGGCATAGCGGCGGGCCTCGCCAGCGCTCTTGCGCGACCACGAGCCCGTCAGCACCACGTCCACCTTGCCGCCGCGCGACAGGTTGAGCGGCACGAAGGCGTTCTCGCCGAGGCCACCACCCTGCATGAAGAGGGTACGGAAGTTGTCGGGCACGCGCAGCAGCTCGCGCAGGTCGCGCTGGGCCGTGTCGGCGATGGAGATGAACTCCTTGCCGCGATGGCTCATCTCCATCACGCTCATGCCGGAGCCGTGCCAGTCGAGCATCTCGGCCGCGACCTGGCGCAGCACGTCCTCAGGCAGCACCGCCGGGCCGGCGGCGAAGTTGTAGGGGCGTTGGCTCATGGCCTCACTTCTTGGGCTGTGCGGCCGATGCAGGCGCTGGCGGTGCATTGGCAGGACGCGCGGCACCCGGAGGCGGCAGGCCCAGCAGCTTGGCAACGGAGGTCTGCAGCGCACGGAAGCGGGCTTCCAGCGTCGGGCCGGCTTCGGGCACGACCTTCTCGGCGAGGCGCTTTTGCGTCTCGCCAAGGGCGGTGCCGAACTTGCGGTTCACCGGCGCTTCCATCCAGGTCAGGATCTCGCGCAACTCGTCTTCGTTGAAGCGCTCTTCCAGGATGGCGCTGGAGGTACCAGGCAGGGCCTGCAAGGCCTTTTCGCGCAGGTAGCCCACGTTCTCTTCGACGAATTTGCGCAGCTCAGCGTCCAGCGCCTTGGCCGTGGCTTCGCGCTTGTCGGCCGGCACCTGCTGCATGGCGGCACGGGTGGCGGTGACGAGCGGCGCCATCGGGCCCTGCACGACGGAGTTGGCCAATGAATCGGCGAGGCTGCGCTGGTGCTCAGTGATGCGAGTGATCAACTCGGCCTTGCTGAGCCCGGCGATGGGCTTGGCCGGCGCGTCGGCGGCCCAGGCCAGGGAGCTGCCGAGAAGCCCGGCCAGCAAAAGGGCGCCGAGTGGGGTGTTGCCAAGCGATGTGCGCAGGGGGTTCATATCAATCCTGAGGAGAGTCGGGGGCGGCGTCTGGTGCGGCTTCTTGGTCATCGTCGCTCGCATCGTTCTCCACGATACGTTGCAGGCCGGACAGCTTGCTGCCGTCATCCAGCGCAATCAGGGTCACGCCCTGGGTGGCGCGGCCAAGCTCGCGGATCTCGCTGACGCGGGTGCGCACGAGCACGCCCTTGTCGGTGATCAGCATGATCTCGTCTTCAGCACGCACCAGGGTCGCCGCCACCACGCGGCCATTGCGCTCGCTTTGCTGGATGGCGATCATGCCCTTGGTGCCGCGGCCGTGGCGGGTGTACTCGACGATGGAGGTGCGCTTGCCATAGCCGTTTTCGGTGGCCGTCAGCACGCTCTGCGTTTCATCCTCCGCCACCAGCATGGCGATCAGGCGCTGGTCGGGCTCCAGCATCATGCCGCGCACGCCGCGCGCCTGTCGGCCCATGGGGCGGACATCGTCCTCATCGAAGCGCACGGCCTTGCCGCCATCGCTGAACAGCATCACGTCGTGATGCCCATCGGTCAGCGCCGCGCCGATCAGGAAGTCACCCTCGTCAAGGTCCACGGCAATGATGCCGGCCTTGCGCGGGTTGCTGAAGTCGGGGAGGGCGGTCTTCTTGACGGTGCCCAGCGCCGTGGCCATGAAGACGAAGTGATCTTCTGGGAAGCTGCGGAACTCGCCGGTGAGCGGCAGCACGACGGTGATCTTCTCTTCCGGCTGCAGCGGGAACATGTTGACGATGGGCTTGCCGCGCGAATTGCGCGAGCCCTGAGGCACTTCCCAGACCTTGATCCAGTAGACGCGACCACGGTTCGAGAAGCACAGGATCCAGTCGTGCGTGTTGGCGATGAAGAGCTGGTCGATCCAGTCGTCGTCCTTGGTCGCCGTGGCCTGCTTGCCGCGTCCGCCACGGCGCTGCGCGCGGTACTCGCTCAGTGCCTGGCTCTTGATGTAGCCGGTGTGCGAGAGCGTCACGACCATGTCGGTCGGGGTGATCAGGTCTTCGGTGCCCAGTTCCTGCGCGTTGTGCTCGATCACGCTGCGGCGGGCGCCCAGCTTGGTCTGGCCGAACTCGGTCTTGATCTGGTTCAGCTCGTCGCCAATGATGGTGGTCACACGCGAAGGCGTGGCCAGGATGTCGAGCAGATCGGCGATCTGCGCCATCACGTCCTTGTACTCGCCGACGATCTTGTCCTGCTCCAGGCCCGTCAGGCGCTGCAGACGCATCTGGAGGATTTCGCTGGCCTGGGTGTCCGAGAGGCGGTAGAGGCCATCCGCCTGCATGCCGTACTGGGCTTCCAGGCCGTCGGGCCGATAGGAAGCACTGCCACCTTCGGCCCGCGCGAGCATTTCGCGCACCAGCGACGAATCCCAGCTCTTGCTCATCAAGGCTGCCTTGGCTACCGGCGGCGTTGGCGAGTTCTTGATGGTCTCGATGAACTCGTCAATGTTGGCCAGCGCCACGGCCAGGCCTTCCAGCACATGGCCGCGCTCGCGCGCCTTTCTCAGCTCAAAGATCGTGCGCCGGGTCACCACCTCGCGTCGGTGCTCCAGGAACACGACGATCATGTCCTTGAGGTTGCACAACTTGGGCTGGCCGTCCACCAGGGCGACCATGTTCATGCCGAAGGTGTCTTGCAGCTGGGTCTGCTTGTAGAGGTTGTTCAGCACCACCTCCGGGACCTCGCCGCGCTTGAGCTCGATCACCACCCGCATGCCCGACTTGTCGGACTCGTCCTGGATGTGGCTGATGCCCTCGATCTTCTTCTCGTGCACCAACTCAGCAATGCGCTCAAGCAGCGTCTTCTTGTTGACCTGGTAGGGGATCTCGTCAACGATGATGGCTTGGCGGGCGCCCCTGTCGATGTCCTCGAAGTGCACCTTGGCGCGCATCACCACGCGGCCACGCCCGGTGCGGTAGCCGTCGCGCACGCCTGAGAGGCCGTAGATGATGCCGGCCGTCGGGAAGTCCGGCGCCGGGATGATTTCCATCAGCTCATCAACGGTGGCGTCGGGCTTTTGCAGCGCAAAGAGGCAGGCGTCGACGACTTCGTTCAGGTTATGCGGCGGGATATTGGTTGCCATCCCCACCGCAATACCCGCTGAGCCATTCACCAGCAGGTTTGGCAAACGGGTCGGCAGAACCAGGGGTTCCTTTTCGCTGCCGTCATAGTTGGGCCCGAAATCGACGGTTTCCCTGTCGATATCGGCCAGCATTTCGTGGGCGATTTTGGCGAGCCGGATTTCGGTGTATCGCATCGCAGCGGCGTTATCGCCGTCGACCGAACCGAAATTGCCCTGGCCATCCACCAACATATGGCGTAGCGAGAAATCCTGCGCCAGACGGACGATGGTGTCGTACACCGCCGTGTCGCCGTGCGGGTGGTACTTACCGATCACGTCGCCGACGATACGGGCCGACTTCTTGTACGGCCGGTTCCAGTCGTTGTTCAACTCGTGCATCGCAAACAGCACGCGGCGATGCACCGGCTTCAGGCCATCACGGGCGTCAGGCAGCGCACGCCCCACGATCACGCTCATCGCGTAATCGAGGTACGAACGACGCATCTCCTCTTCGAGACTGATGGGCAGGGTTTCCTTGGCAAACTGGGTCATGCGTCGTCGATCTCCGGGCTACTCGAAGGGGCCCTGCACAGGCTGAGCGAAAGCCTGGGATTCTAAGCGGCGCGAGGGTCATGTCGTTGCAGCGCAACAGGCGTCACGCGGTGCCAGCAAGGCGCCTCCACAATGCATCTCGGTTGGGGCCCTATGGCACAATGAACCGGTTCCTAGGAAATACCCGCACATGCGGTTTTCCCTGGGTTGATGGGTTCGAACCTTGATCTCGCGCAGGGCGTCTGCGGCAATCCTTGAGAGGAGAATCATGAAGAAACTGAATCGGGTGGCGTCGCTCGTGACGGTCGCCGCGGTTGCAGCGGTGGCGTCGTCAAGCGCCTTCGCCCAGGCGATCGATAACTGGCGTTCCACCGACGGCACCGTCTGGAAGAACGGCACCAACGAATATTGCTGGCGCGACAACTTCTGGACGCCGGCCACCGCCGCCAAGGGTTGTGATGGCGAAATCAAGGAGGCACCGAAGGTCGTTGCCCCGCCGCCTCCTCCCCCGCCTCCGCCGCCCCCCCCGCCGCCTCCCCCGCCGCCGCCTCCTCCGCCTCCCCCGGTGTTGAGCGAGAAGGTCACCTTCGCGGCTGATGCGTTCTTCGACTTCGACAAGGCGACTCTCAAGGCTGAGGGCATGGCCAAGCTGGACGACCTCGTCAGCAAGACCAAGTCCATCGCGCTGGAAGTCATCATCGCCGTGGGTCACACCGACTCGGTCGGCAGCGATGCTTACAACCAGACGCTGTCCATCAAGCGCGCCGAAGCCGTCAAGGCCTACTTGGTGAGCAAGGGTGTTGAAGCCAACCGCGTCTACACCGAAGGCAAGGGCAAGAAGGCGCCCGTGGCGGACAACAAGACCGCTGATGGCCGCGCCAAGAACCGTCGCACCGAGATTGAGGTCGTCGGTACCCGCCGCAAGTGATCGAAAGGCGCGCTGAGCGCGCCGTTTCGCCAACAGCCCCGTCCAGTTCCCGCTGACGGGGCTTTTTCTTTGTAGTCGCCACTCATGATCAACGCCGATCCCCAGGAACTTGCGAAATTCGGTGAGCTGGCCCACCGCTGGTGGGACCCGGAGAGCGAGTTCAAGCCGCTTCACCAGATCAATCCGCTTCGGCTCAACTGGATCGACCAGTTGGCGGTGCTCTCTGGCAAGCAGGTCCTCGACGTGGGCTGCGGTGGCGGCATCCTGGCCGACTCGATGGCGCGGCGTGGTGCCGTGGTGTTGGGCATCGACCTCTCCACCAAACCCTTGCGGGTGGCGGAGCTGCATGCGCTTGAGGCGCAGACGCAAGGTGTTCGCTACCGGGAGGTGGCCGTCGAAGCGCTGGCGGCCGAGCAGCCGGCGTCCTTTGACGTGGTGACCTGCATGGAGATGCTCGAGCACGTGCCCGACCCAGGGTCGGTCGTGCGGGCCTGTGCAACGCTGGTGCGGCCTGGCGGCTGGGTGTTCTTCTCGACCCTCAACCGCAATCTCAAATCCTTCATGCTGGCGATCGTCGGTGCCGAGTACCTGCTGCGCATGCTCCCCAAGGGCACGCACGAGTATCAGAAATTCCTCCGGCCCTCAGAGCTTGCCGAGGCGTGCCGGGGTGCTGGCCTGGAGATCGTGGCCATGCGCGGCTTGGGCTACAACCCGTTGACGCAGACCTATTCGCTCGGGGCCGATACCGACGTCAATTACCTGATGGCGTGCCAGCGCCCGACGGACGTTTGAGCGTGCGGCCCCAGGCCGTGCTCTTCGACCTCGACGGCACGCTGGTCGACAGCGCGCCGGATCTTGCGGCAGCTGCCAATGCGATGCGCGTTGCCCGTGGCATGGCGCCTTTGGATCCCGGGGCCTACCGGGCGCACTGCGGCTCAGGCGCGCGGGGCATGTTGCGTGTCGCCTTCGACATGCAGGCCGGTGACCCTGGCTACGACGCGTGCCGGGAGGAGTACCTGTCCCGCTACGCGGAGGTGCTGCTACAGGACTCCGCGCTCTTCGAGCGCATCCCTCAGCTGCTGAGGGCACTCGAAGCCGCCCGCCTGCCCTGGGGCATCGTCACCAACAAGAGCCACGCGCTGGCGGCGCCGCTATGCCAAGGCCTGGGCTTGCAGCCCGCCGTGCTCGTGGGTGGGGACACCACTGCCCACCGCAAACCGCACCCCGCGCCCTTGATGCATGCCTGCCTCGCGCTGGCGGTCAGCCCCCGCGATTGCCTCTACGTGGGCGATGACCCGCGCGACATCGAAGCGGGACGCGCGGCTGGCATGCGGACCGTTGGCGTGCGCTGGGGATATCTGGGCCTTGAGCGTGCCATCGAGCACTGGGGTGCAGACGCGCTCATCGATGAGCCGCTCCAGCTCTTGAATTGCCTCAAGCTGGCCTAAGATGTGGTCCACGGGGCCGACCCGGTTTCGACGTAGGTGCGGATCCGAGGTGGGGCATGCCGAGCACCAGTTCGCTCGTAAATCCACTGGAAAAAAAGTAACTGCAAACGACTCTACGTTCGCACTCGCCGCTTAATTGCGGTTGAGCTTCTCAACGGTTGGCCGATGGGCCGGGTACCAAGACCGCAAGGTCTGAAGTGCTGAGAAGTCATTCACATCGGCTGGCAGTTCACCGGGTCACTCGGTGGGCTGCAAGATCAAGTGACTGGCGGGAAAGCTAGCGTGCCACTGCGCGAGTTGACCGCGAGATTCAAATCAGCCGGCTAAGCATGTAGATCTGCCCGGTGATGGCTTGCGGACGGGGGTTCAATTCCCCCCGGCTCCACCATCCTAGAGTTCAGCAAGGTGCGCTGAAGTCCAAAAGGCCTAAGTCAATCAACGACTTAGGCCTTTTTCTTTGTCCGCCAGAGTCCGGGTAAGTGCGCCACCTTCCGGCATCTGGCCGGGTAACTTTCAGGGTAACTCGGGTCAACCGGGTAACATGCCCCGCAGAGTTACCCGGTCTGGTTCCCGGGTCATGGGGGCGACATGGCAGGAAGCGAGCTTCTCTCAGACAAGGCCATCCGGGCGGCCATCAAGGACGCGGAAACCTCGGGCAAGGCCCGCAAGGTCAGCGACGGTGCCGGCCTGGTGCTCGACGTGAGGCCCACGGGCGTGGGCTGGTGGCGCCTGCGGTACTGGCTGGCCGGCAAGGAGCGCATGCTCTCCCTCGGCACCTACCCTGACACCTCGCTCTCTCAGGCCCGCGCCAGGCGCGACGAGGCCCGGCGCCAGGTCGCTGCGGGGACAGACCCGAGCGAGCTGCGCAAGGCGGACAAGGCAGCACAAGCCCAGGTGGCCAAGGTCGAGGCGCTAGAAGAGGCCGGCTTACCGCCTGAAGGCTCATTTGAGGCCGTGGCCCGCGACTGGCTGTCCACCGTGCACGCGGGCAAGGTGAGCGAGGGGCACCACACCCGCACCCGCTTGCGCCTGGAGCAGGACGTATTCCCCTGGATCGGCCGGCGCCCGCTGGCCGAGGTGGACGCGCCCGAGCTGCTGGCCGTGCTGCGGCGCGTTGAGGCGCGAGGCGCCATCGAGACAGCCCACCGCGTGAAGGACGCTTGCGGCCAGGTCTTCCGCTACGGCATTGCGACGGGGGCCTGTGCCCGCGACCCGGCCGCAGACCTTCGGGACGCACTGCGCCCCGTCCAGGCCCGCCACCATGCCGCACTGACTGAGCCGGCCGAGGTGGCCAAGCTCATGCGCGCGGCGGCAGACTACGCCGGCCAGGCCGTGACACGCGCGGCCCTGCTGCTCTCGCCCCTGCTTCTGCTGCGCCCGGGTGAGCTGAGACACCTTGAGTGGGCCTGGATCGACCTAGAGGCCGGCATGCTCACAGTGCCCGGCGCGCTGATGAAGCGCACCAAGGCCGACAAGGTAGACGGCCCGCCCCACCTGGTGCCCCTCGCTCGCCAAGCCGTGGCCCTGCTGGCTGAGCTGCAGGCGATCACAGGGGAAGGGCGCTTCGTCTTCCCTGCGCTCACGTCGCGCCTGCGCTGCATGAGCGAAAACACAGTGCGCAGCGCACTGCGCCGCCTTGGCTACGGCAACGACGAGATGACGGCGCACGGCTTCCGGGCCATGGCCCGCACCATGCTGGCCGAACGCCTGGACGTGGCCCCCGAGGTTGTGGAGGCCCAGCTCGCACACGCGGTGCCGGACGCCCTGGGCCGGGCCTACAACCGCACCCAGTACGTAGAGCAGCGCAAGGCCATGATGCAGACATGGGCCGACTACCTCGACCGCCTGCGCCTGGGTGCTGACGTTGTGCCCATCAACGGCCGCGCCGCCTGATCCGTAGCCGGCGCCGGCACTCACCACGTCAACACCTCAAGGGGCCAGCCGGCCCCTTTTTGCTGCGCGCGCTGAGGGGCGCGGGCGGGCTTCTCTTCGCGCTGGGCGGGTGCGAAAGGGGGCGCCAGGCCGATGACGGCTGGCGTTTGGCTCAGTCGGCCGGCCTGGCGCGTGCAGAACAGGCGGGGACACGGGGACAGGGCAGGGCAAGCGGTGGGGCCTTCAGGGCGCAAGCCCAGTATCCATGCGGGTTTGCGGCCAGTCGGCGTGCTTGGACGGTAGGCGGGGACAGAGGCGGGGACAAAACGGGGACACGGGGACAGTAGAGAGAACCTATCACCTCACTCTGTCTATCGATCTGCCCTCGCCTCGATGCTTCGGCCTAGAAGTCGTGGGTCCTTCCGCCTCACTTCCTGGTGCGGGTGATTCAAGCCGAGGGAGTGCCCTAGCCTGCTGGCCCTGTGCATAGGCAACGCTCAGCCGAGCTGGAGTGGTTCCGCCTGCGCCCGCCAAGGTGTTGCGGGTGGGCCTGCTGGACGCTGGCGGAAAGGTGGTTTCGGGGGTGTGTTGCGTCCGCCAAGGGTGACGACTGCGGCCAGTCTGCGCCCTCTCTGCTGGCGCTCCATGGACGCCCCTGGAAGCGTGGCGCGGATGGCATTGCCCGGCGCCCCCGCCGCCCGGCGCGCCACGGCTCAAGGTCAGCATGCTCAGCCGGATAGCTTGCAGCGCGAGAATTCGGGGCGCACCGCGCCACTGGCTACTGATCCCAGCCGGTCCGCCTGAATCCCGCCAGGCGGCGCGGTGCTTCTTCGATGCGGGGCGGGGACTGCAATGACGGTAGTGACAGCGGACGAGGCCTATCTCATCATCAAGAGCGAAGAGGACCGCCAGCTTCGCGAACAATGGCGCCGCCTTGTGAATCCAACTGTGGCAGAGGCGCTGCGGGACTTCGATGAGCGGCAATTGCGCGATTTCGTGCGACACCGGGGAGGCTCGTCGCAGAGTGCCGCCATGGTGGCCGAGCGCTTGCCTGCGCTGGCGACGCTGAAGCCGTCGAGCGCACCCTTGATTCATGAGCCTGGCGAGCCTTGGTCAGACGCTGATCGAGATTCGCTTTTCATCGCGCGGCACCGCGACGGCCTCAAAGGCCGTCAGCTGGCGCAGCTGGCCCGCTGCTCTCGCCAGCGGGTGGTAGAGCTGATTGGCCCACTACGTCCGTCTGGTGCGCTGCAGGGCGTGCAAGCAAAAGACGGATGGAGGCCTTCGCTGGAAGCGTTGCAGGCGTGCGGTGCGCCCTTGCAGCCCTTGCAATCCGCTGCCGCAGCGCTGCGGCGGAAATAGACGCCTACAGAGTGCGGCACACCTTGTCGCACCACTTGCGCGGCATTTGCAAGGCGCGGCAAGGGTGCGCAGCCGGGAACGATGCGGTTCATCGCAACTGCACTTCCTTGGAGTCGTCGCCATGCATCTCGTCTCTGAAACTCGCCCGCAGGTGAAGCGGGATCGCCTTCTGCGTCTGCCAGAAGTTGAAGCCCTTACTGGCCTGAAGAAATCCACGCTGTACCTTCTCATGAAGCGCGTGCCGGCCGAGTTCCCCCGCTGCGTTCAGGTGACGCCCCGCTGTGTGGCCTGGCCAGAGTCGGCGGTCTTGCAGTGGGTGCAGGATCGCATCACGCAAGCAGGCAAGGTGCACCAATGAGCGCCGGCGGGATCTGGGCGCATGGCGCCACTCTTGACGCGCCGAGCGTGATCGCTCGCGCTCGCGACGCCGCCGGCTATGGCAGTCTCGTAGCGCGCTCGCTCATTCGCCTTCTGGAGTCAGCCTATTGGCCCCAGGATTTGCTTCGGGCTGCCTGCGACGAGCTCACCCGCAACCCGGATGCAGGACGCCTGCGAGTCCTCGAACATGCTCCGGCGCAAACGCCGCTTCCGCTGTCGGAGTCCGAGGTCTGGTCGCGACTACTGCGCTTGATAGGCGCGGCGCTTGAGCGTGATCCTGGTCAAGCTGCGGGCTGGGCATGTTTCCGGGCGCTCTCGCACGGCCGCGACTGGCTGCTCAGCGCTGAGATGGTTGCTCGACGTGATGGCCGAGCAATGCGGCAATCTGGAGGGCTTCGCTTGAATCCCTCAGCCTTCAATGGCGAGCAACTTCGGGCCGAGATTGTGGCCGGCAGGCATATGCCCGGCGCACCCCTGGGCGACGTGCTGCGGCTTACCTGGGAAGACTCTGCACACCTCGTGGTGCAAAGCATGCCAGGCCGCTTCGACGTGGTTGATCCAGAGGCCGAGCCCGAGTAGCTGGGCGCCGACGCGCCACGCGCGATGGCCCATCTTGGGCCTGGTTCATTCGACACCCTGAAGGCCACCGCATGTCCACCTTTGCCCGATCCAGGCCCGCGCCGCTACACTGGCCGCAGGTGCTTGAAAACACCTCAAATTCAGCGGTTGGCCGCCCCGACAGTGCGGCTTTGTCACGCCCCGATTTTTTCGAGTCATGGGGCGGGATGGGCCTACCCGCAAGGCTGGCCGCACGACTGAATTCGTGTTTTCAACATCCCGCCCACCCGCTGCCGCTTGAAAACGGCGACGGCTGGTGTCCTCAGTCGCTCATTCAGGAGCCTGTAGACCATGACCGCAACCCAAGCCGGCCGCCTGGCCGCACCCGCGCCGACGCCGGCACGCCCTGCGCCCGCCGCGCCCCCTCACTACCTGCGCCGCATGGCGCGCTTCATCGTGCTGCGCGCCGCGCTGCGCGGCCGGCTGAGCTGGCCCGCTGCGCTGCTCACACTGCAGTGGCTGGAGGGTGGCCAATGAGTACCGACACTGAACGCAGCATCCCCGCTCGCGTGCTGAAGGCGCACAGCCTGGAAGCCATGGCCTCAGTGCCCGCCAACGTGCGCCGGCTGCCCAGTGCAGCCGTCGCACCCGTAGCCCAGCCGTGCCGAAAGGGACGACACGGGCCGGGTGTTGTGTCGCTCGCATCCAGGCCCGCGCCGAAGCCTGCGAGCACTAAGCCCGCAAGCTGGCTAGACCTCGTGCCGCCCGCGTTAGGGCAATCGCTGGAGGCGCAGGAGTCCGCGCTGATAGACGCCGCTATCGCCGCACTTACGCGCCGTCTGAGCGCACAACGACCGCAGCACGACCTGACGACACCCGAGCGAGTCAAGCGGTTGGCCTTCCTGCATCTTGCGCACCTTGACCACGAGCACTTCGCGGTGGCGTTCATGGATGCAAAGCTGTGCCTGATCGCGTTTGAAGAGATGTTCACAGGGACGCTCTCCGAAGTGGCGGCCTATCCACGGGAGATTGCGCGCCGCGCCTTAGCCCACAACGCGAGCGCCGTCTTCCTGGCGCACAACCACCCATCAGGAGACTCGACACCCAGCCGCGCCGATGAGCTGCTGACGCATGCGGTCATCAGGGCGATGACGAGCATCGGCGTGAACATGATCGATCACATCGTGGTTAGCCGGCAGGAAGCGACAAGCCTCGCTGAGAGGGGCCTGATTTGAACGCCCGCAAGCATCGGGGGCCAAGGACTCCGCGCGCGATCACGCCCGAGCTGATCCGGCAGGCGCTTGGCTGCATCCCTGCCAGCCTTGACCGCGAAACCTGGGTGCGCATCGGCATGGCGGTCAAGGCCGAGTTGGGGGCCGAGGGCTTCGACCTCTGGAACGACTGGAGCAGCCAGGCCGAGGGCTACAGCCTCACCGATGCCCGCGACACCTGGCGCAGCATCAAGGCGGGCGGCCGGGTGACGGTGGGCACGCTCTTTGGCATTGCCAAGGAGCACGGCTTCCGCTTCCCTGATGACGCCAGCCCGGCCCTCAGCCCCGAGGCCCTGGCCGAGCAGGAGCGGCAGCACGCCGAACAGCTCGCCCGGCGCCAGGCTGCGCAAGCGGCTGAGGCCGAGAAGTACCGGCGCCGTGCAGAGCAGGCCGCGCGGGATGCGGCCGAGCTGTGGGCCAAGGCTTCGGGGACGGGTGAGAGCCCTTACCTGCAGCGCAAGGGCGTCCAGGCCCATGGGGTGCGCTTCCTGCCGGATGGGACGCTACTGGTGCCCATGCGTGATGCTGCCGGCGAGCTGCACAACCTGCAGCGCATCGCGCCGCGCCCGCCCACCGACGAAGAGCAGGCCCGAGGCCTCACGGAAAAGCGCTTCCTCTCGGGTGGCCGCAAACGCGGGCTGTTCCATGTGATCGGCAGCGCGCCGGCTGCGGACGCTGTGCCCGGCCTGGTGCTGATGGCCGAGGGTTACGCCACGGCCGCCAGCCTGCACGAGGCGAGCCGCCTGCCCGCTGTGGTGGCCTTCGATGCCGGCAACCTGGCAGCCGTGGCCGAGGCCATGCCGGTGCGCTTCCCTGGCGCTCGCTTCCTGGTGTGCGGCGACAACGACACGGCCACCGAGGCGCGCAGCGGCAAGAACCCCGGCCGTGAGGGCGCCGAGAAGGCGGCGCGCAAGCTCCAGGCCCTGGGCTGCGCTGCGGCGGCGCTGCTGCCGCAAGGGCTGACCGAGGAAGGCAGCGACTTCAACGACCTAGCCGACGAATTGGGCCTGGACGAGGTGGCCGCACAAGTGGCCGCAGCGGCTGACGCGTCGACACTGGG
Organism: Roseateles paludis; assembly: GCF_039872745.1. NCBI lineage: Bacteria > Pseudomonadati > Pseudomonadota > Betaproteobacteria > Burkholderiales > Sphaerotilaceae > Roseateles > Roseateles paludis. Next base: position 415,752 of record NZ_JBDPZD010000003.1, read on the forward strand.
CAAGACCCGCAAGCCGCGCCAGACGACCGAGCCACGCCAGACCCACGCAACGGCCGCAGAAGCGCCGAACGGAGGGCCGGACGCGCCAGCGCCTGCCGACGAAGAAGAAAGCACCCCAGAGGCTGATTCTGTGGCCGGCGTGCCTGGTGCGCGTGATCCCTTCAGGCTCGATGACGCGGGCGTTTGGTTCATCACGCGCGGCAGCGACGGCGAAGAGCGCGCGCAGTGGGTGTGCGCCCCGCTGCGAGTGACGGCGCGCACCCGTGCCGACGATGCCAACGGCTGGGGCTACCTGATCGAGTTCAGCGACCCGGACGGCAACCCCAAGACCTGGGCCATGCCTGACGCGATGCTGAGCGGGGAGGGTGCCGAGTGGGCAAGCCGGCTGCGAGACATGGGCTTGCCCATGGCCTACGGCACCACGGCGCGCAACCGCGTGGGCCAGTACATCAACACCCGCAACCCGGCCGAGCGCGTCACCTGCACGGATCGCGTTGGCTGGCATGGCGGGGCCTACGTGCTGCCGAGTCGCTGCATCGGCGGCACTGAGGGCCGGCGCTACGTCTTCCAAAGCGAAGCGGGCATGGAAGACACCTTCCGCCAGCGCGGCGAGCTGGCCACCTGGCAGCGTGAGGTTTCGGCCCTGTGCGTGGGCAATAGCCGCTTTGTCTTCGCGCTGAGCTGCGCATTCGCTGGGGCCTTGCTGCTGCCTGCTGGCGTTGAGAGCGGGGGCTTTCACTTCCGCTCAGGGTCAAGCCAGGGCAAGACCTCGGCGCTGCGCATCGCGGCCAGCGTGTGGGGCCGGCCCGACTATGTGAAGCGCTGGCGCACGACCGACAACGCCCTAGAGGCCACGGCCGTGCAGCACAGCGACGGGCTGCTGATCCTGGACGAGATTGCCCAGCTCGACGCCAACAAGGCCGGCGAGTGCGCCTACATGCTGGCCAACGAACAGGAGAAGGGCCGCAACACACGGGGCGGGCTGAACCGCAAGCAACGCACCTGGCGCCTGCTCTTCCTGTCGTCGGGTGAGGTGAGCCTCTCCACCCACATGGCAGAGGCCGGCAAGCGCGTGATGGCCGGTCAAGAGGTGCGCATGGTGGACATTCCGCTAGACGCTGGCCAGGGCATGGGTGGGGTTGAAGCCCTGCACGGGCATGCGTCGGCCGGCGCCCTGGTGGAGGCCATCACGGGGGCCGCTGCGCGCTGCTATGGCGTTGCCGGCCGCGCCTGGCTGGAGTGGGCGTGTGCGCATCAAGCCGGCCTGCCCGAGCGAGTGCGCGAGGCCTTGGCCGCAGTGATGGCCGACCTGTTGCCAGGCGGTGCGGGTGAACAGGTGCGCCGCGTGGCCAGGCGGTTTGCGCTGGTGGCGGTGGCGGGCGATTTGGCCAGCGAAGCCGGAATCACGGGCTGGGCTTCCAACGTGGCCACCACGGCCGCGCGCCGCTGCTTCGATGACTGGCTGACCGCACGTGGGCACTCCGGCAACGGCGAAGAGGCCGCGATGCTTGGCCAGGTGAAGGCCTGGATTGAGAAGAACGGCGATGCCTTGATGACCTGGCTGCACCGGGCGCACGACGACCACAGGCCCAACACGCCACTGCGGGCGGGCTTCCGGCGCCAGATTGACGAAGACGGCAAGCCGGTGAAGTTCGACGAGGCACAGGCCTACATCGACAAGCGCAGCAACCCAGAGTCAACGGACAGCTTCCACTCGTCAACGGAATACCTGTTTCTGCCTGAGGCGTGGAAGCGTGAGGTGTGCAAGGGCCTGGACGCTGGCGCCGTGGCTGAGCTGCTGCGCCAACGTGGCCACCTGGAGCACGAGGCCGGGCGCTTGACCCGTAGCCACCGGGTGCCAGGCCTGGGAAAGGTGAAGCTCTTCCATGTGAAGGCGTCTGTACTGGCCGATGAGCTGTGACCGGAGCGGGCGGGAGGCCGCGCGGGGAAATGCGCATCGCGCTCCTGGGGATTTTCACAGGAGCCCCGGCGCCGCTGCATCGGTACGCGGTTGCTGCTCGCCTGGTGGAGAGCGGGGAACTGCCGAGCGTCAGCGCGGCCGAGCAGACGCTGATCAATCGCACGCTGGTGAACATGGCCACGGCTGGCGAGCTGGAGCGCTGCGGAACTGCGCGCGCACCCGGCGCCAATCGGCCGCTGACGCTGTACAGGCTGAAGGACCACGCGCAAGCGTCGGTGGCAGTCTGCGCGCCGTGGGCGCTGCTGGCCGGGGCGCTTCGACCCGACGACTCTACATTGTGAGGATGGATGCCGCGCGCTCCAGGTGGCTGGCTGTGATCCTTCGGGGCCTGGACACGTTGACGCGCACTGGCAGGCAGCGCCTGAAAAACGAACGCTTGTAGATGAATGACTAAGTTCATCCTCTACCTTGTCCCCGCCTGCAAACCTAGGCGGGGACAAAATCTGGGCCTGTGGGGACAGACGTTACCTTGTAAATCAATGGCTTGCATGCGCTGTCCCCGTGTCCCCGCTGTCCCCGCTGCAAAACAGCATGGCCGGGATTGGGCTGGCTGCACTCACCGTAACGCACCGAGTGCGCCTGTGGATAACTTGAATCGACAATCTACATTTTGCGGAATTGCGCAGGGGTTAGAGTTGCTGCATTTTTGGGCATCGGCCGCAAGCCCAGTATCCATGCGGGTTTGCGGCCGGTAGGGGTGTGGACAACAGGCCCGCGCGTTTGTTCCTAACCGGCGTTATGTTAAATGAAAGTAGATAAAATGCATTGTTGATCTACTCAATGTAATGCGCTACGCTGCGTGCAGCGTAGCGGTTGAGGCCCCATGAGGCAGGAAGGAAAAGATGACTCCCGAGCAGTTCGATACAGCCCTTGAAGAGCTAGGCATCAAGGCGGCGGACTTCTGCCGTCGCACGGGCCTGGTGCCGAACACCGTTTGGCGCTGGCGCAAGGCCATCACGCCGATTCCCGATTGGGTGCCCGAGTACCTCGGCGCGCTGCTGGAGGTGAAGCTCCTGCGGGCTGCGCTCGACCTGGAGCGGCTGGCCGGCGTGCTGGCGGACGTTCGGCAGCCTGGCGCGGGCGTGGCCGGGGAGGGCGCCGAAAGCCAAGCCGAGGGCCTCGAAACTACTTCAAGCGGCGCACTGACCGGGTAACTTTCCGGGTAACTCGTCGGGGGCCGCTTCAGTAAGTTGTTTCCTGACAATGGCTTAGGTCAACAGTTCAAGTGACCCCGGCCCACCATCCAAACTTTCAGCGATTGCGCTGAAGCCCAAAGGCCCAGGTCCTTCAAGGACTTGGGCTTTTTCTTTGTCTGCGTGGAACTCGCTAACGCCTGCGTGAGAGGCTGTGCCCGGGCGCCTAAGAGGCGGTGGCGCCCAGGGCTTCGATCTGCTCGCTCAGTTCCAGCCAGCGCAGTTCATCGGCCTCGATCTGGTCGCCGATGGCTTTGAGGCGGCGGCCCATTTCGGCGATGGCAGCGGCGGCGGCACCCTCGGCGAGTTGGGTCTCGATGTCGGTGCGCTCGGCGGCCAGTTGGTGCAGGCGTTTGTCGATGGCATCCATTTCGCGGCGCAGGGGCCGCGTTTGCTCGGCGAGCTTGGCGCGAGCCTGGCCGGAGGCCTTGCGGTCCTCGCGGGAGGCGGGCGGTGGCGCAGGCGCTGCAACAGCAACCGCGACAGGAGCGGGAGCGGGGGCAGCGGAGGCTTGCTTCTTTGCGGCGCGGGAGGCTTCCTTGCTCTGGTCGAGCAGCCAGCGCTGGTAGTCGTCCAGGTCACCATCAAAGGGTTTGACAACGCCATCGGCGACGAGCCAGAACTCGTCGCAGACCTCGCGCAGCAGCGCGCGGTCGTGGCTGACGAGCATGACGGTGCCTTCGAACTCATTGAGCGCCATGGACAGGGCCTCGCGCGTGTTGAGGTCGAGGTGGTTGGTGGGTTCGTCGAGCAGCAGCAGGTTGGGGCGCTGCCAGACAAGCATGGCCAGGACGAGGCGCGCCTTCTCGCCGCCGGACAAGCTGCCGACCTGCTGGTTGACCATGTCGCCGGTGAAGCGGAACTGGCCAAGGAAGTCGCGCAGCTCTTGCTCGCGCCCTTGGGGGCCGACGTCGCGCGCCAGGCGCACCATGTGGGCGAGCGGGCCTTCGTCCAGGCGCAGCACGTCCAGCTCCTGCTGGGCGAAGTAGCCGATGGACAGGCCCTTGCCCTGGGTCATGGTGCCGGCCAGCGGGGGCTGCGAACCGGCGATGGTCTTGACCAAGGTGGATTTGCCCTGACCATTGGCACCGAGGATGCCGATGCGTTGGCCGGCCAGCACTGAGCGGTCGACACCGCGCACGATGATCTTGTCGCCCGCCTCGGTGCGATAGCCGGCCGACAGTTCGTCGAACATCAGCATCGGGTTGGGCAGGTTGAGCGGCTCGCGGAACTCGAAGTTGAAGTCGGCCGAGGCCAGCACGGGCGCCAACCTCTCCATGCGCTCCAGGGCCTTGACGCGGCTCTGGGCCTGCTTGGCCTTGCTGGCCTTGGCCTTGAAGCGGTCGATGAACTTCTGCAGGTGGGCGACCTTTTCCTGCTGCTTCGCAAACGCCGCCTGCTGCAGCACCATGCGCTCGGCGCGCTGGGTCTCGAAGCTGGTGTAGTTGCCGCCGTAGCGGGTGAGCTTGCCTTCGTCGAGGTGCAGGGTGACCTTGGTGATGGCGTCGAGGAATTCGCGGTCGTGGCTGATGACGATCAGCATGCCGTCGTAGCGCTGCAGCCAGGCTTCGAGCCAGACCAGGGCATCCAGGTCCAGGTGGTTGGTGGGCTCGTCGAGCAGCATCAGTTCGGCCGGGCACATCAGCGCGCGGGCCAGTTGCAGGCGCATGCGCCAGCCGCCCGAGAAGCTGTTGACCGGGGCATCGAGTTGCTCGGTCTTGAAGCCGAGGCCCATCAGCAGCGCCTGGGCGCGGGAGCGGGCATCGAAAGCGCCGGCATCGGCCAAGGCAGCGTGCGCGTCGGCCATGGCGTGGCCGTCATTGGCGGCTTCGGCGGCTGCCAGTGCGGCGCGCGCGGCCATCAAGGGCTGGTCGCCCTCCAGCACGAAGTCGGTCGCGCCGTCGTCCGTCTCGGGCATGTTCTGCGCCACCTCAGACCGGCGCCAATGCCGGGGCACCTCGACCTCGCCGCGGTCGTTGCTGAGGCGGTGGGTCAGCAGCGCGAAGAGGCTGGACTTGCCGGCGCCATTGCGGCCGACGAGGCCGATCTTTTCGCCTGGCTGCAGCGTGGCGGAAGCGCCGTCCAAAACGACCTTGAGGCCTCGGCGCAGGGTGATGTCGCGTAGGGTGATCACAGCAAGGCCTCGCGCGTGACGAGCAGCACCTGGTCCTCGCCGGCTGAGGTTTCCAGCCAGACGACTTCGAGCTGGGGGAAGGCGGCTTCAAAGTGCGCACGCTCGTTGCCGATTTCGAGCACGAGCACACCGTGCTCGCCCAGGGCGGCAGGTGCGTCGTGCAGCAACTGGCGGATGAAGTCCATGCCGTCGGCGCCGCCGGCCAGGGCGAGCGCGGGCTCGGCGCGGTATTCAGGCGGCAAGGCGTCCATGCTGGCCGCGTTGACGTAGGGCGGATTGCACAGGATGAGGTCGTAGGGCGGGTTGCAACCCGCCAACCCGTCGCCTTGAAGCAGCCGGATGCGCTCAGACAGCCCATGCCGCTCGACGTTGCACTTGGCCACCGCGAGGGCGTCAGTGCTGAGGTCGAGTGCGTCCACCGCCACCTCGGGCCAGGCCATGGCGGCCAGCACGGCCAGGCTGCCGTTGCCGGTGCACAGGTCCAGCACGCGATGCGTGGACTCCGAGAGCCATGGGTCGATGCTGCCGTCGGCCAGCAGCTCGGCGATGAAGCTGCGCGGCACGATGGCGCGCTCGTCGATGTGGAAGGGCACACCTTGCAGCCAGGCCTCGCCCGTCAGGTAGGCCATGGGCTTGCGGGTGCTGATGCGCTGCGCGACCAGGGCGTCGATGGCTTGCAGCTCTGCGGCGTCGAGGCTGCGGTCGGCGTGCGCGTCCAGGGCGTCCAGTGGCAGCCCCAGGCGCCACAGCACCAGCCAGGCGGCTTCGTCAAACGCGTTCGCGGTGCCGTGGCCGAAAAAAACGCCCGCCTGGTCTAGGCGGGCGGCGATGGATTCAATACAGGCCAGAAGTTTCAAGGGGAGGTGCGAACGTCGAGCGTGATTTCGGTGAAGGAGGCATCGTCGCTGGCGCGTTCTTCCTTGCGGCCAGCGGAGGGGCGGTCACCTGCGGCGCTGTTCTGCAGGCGCCACAGCAGGTTGGTGGGCGAGTCGGCGAAGGCCAGGCCTTCCTCGCGGGTGATCACGCCCTCGTTGATCAACTGGGCGAAGTTCTCTTCGAAGGTCTGCGAGCCTTCGGCGATGGACTTCTCCATGGCGTCCTTGACGCCGGGGAAGTCGCCTTGCTCGATCAATTCGGAGGTGAGCTTGGTGTTGTGCAGGATCTCCACCACGGGCACCCGGCCTCCCGCCACCGCGCGCACCAGTCGCTGCGAGACGATGGCCTTGAGGCCGGCCGAGAGATCGCTCAGCAGGGCGGGGCGCGACTCGGGTGTGTAGAAGGACAGGATGCGGTTGAGCGCGTGGTAGGTGTTGTTGCCGTGCAAGGTGGCCACCACCAGGTGGCCGGACAGCGCGTAGGACAAGGCGGCCGTCATGGTCTCGCGGTCGCGGATTTCGCCGATCAGGATGCAGTCTGGGGCCTGGCGCAGCGCGTTCTTGAGCGCGACCTGCAGCGAGGCGGTGTCGCGCCCGATCTCGCGCTGGTTGACGACCGAGCGCTTGTTGCTGAACAGGTACTCGATCGGGTCCTCGATGGTGAGGATGTGCCCGGTCATCGTCTGGTTGCGCAGCTCCAGCATGGACGCGAGCGTGGTGCTCTTGCCGGTGCCGGTGGCGCCCACCATCAGGATCAGGCCACGCTTCTCGCGGATCATGGTGCCCAGCAGCGGCGGCAGCCGGAGGCTTTCCAGCGAAGGGATGCTGTGCGGGATGTGGCGGAAGACGCCGGCAATCGAGCCACGCTGGCGGAAGCCCGACAGCCGGAAGCTGCCCACGCCGCTGACCGACACGGCCAGGTTGAGCTCGCCTGAGTTGTCGAGCTCGGCGAGGCTTGCCGGGTCGATGATCTCGGAGATCAACTGGCGGGGCTGAGGCGGCGTCAGGATCTGGTCGGACAGCTGGACCGTCTGGCCATTGATGCGGATCAGCACCGGCATATTGGCCGAGAGGTAGCAGTCAGACGCCCCCTTCTCGGCCATCAGCCGGAGGATGCGCTCCATGTTTCCGCCAGTTGCCATATTCAGCTGCGCAGCAGTTCGTTGATGCTGGTCTTGGAGCGCGTTTGCGCATCCACCCGCTTGACGATGATGGCCGCGTACAGCGAGTACCGGCCGTTGTCCTTGGGCAGCGAGCCCGAGATCACCACCGAGCCTGCGGGCACGCGGCCGTAGGAGACCGAGTCGGTCGCGCGGTCGTAGATCGGGGTGCTCTGGCCGATGTAGACGCCCATCGAGATCACCGAGTTCTCCTCGACGATCACGCCCTCGACCACCTCGGAGCGCGCACCGATGAAGCAGTTGTCTTCAATGATGGTCGGGTTGGCTTGCAGGGGCTCCAGCACGCCGCCGATGCCGACGCCGCCGCTCAGATGCACGTTCTTGCCGATCTGGGCGCAGGAGCCGACGGTGGCCCAGGTGTCCACCATCGCGCCCTCGTCCACATAGGCGCCGATGTTCACGTAGGAGGGCATCAGCACCACGTTCTTGGCCTGGAAGCTGCCGCGCCGCGCCACGGCCGGCGGCACCACGCGCACGCCGGTGGCGCGCAGCTGGGCTTCGCTCATGCCGGAGAACTTGGTGGGCACCTTGTCAAAAAAGGTCAGGTCCTTGTCGCCCATGAGCCGGTTGTCGTTCAGGCGGAAGGACAGCAGCACCGCCTTCTTCACCCATTGGTTCACCTGCCATTGGCCCACGCCCTGGCGCTCGGCCACGCGCAGGCGGCCCGCGTCCAGCTCGGCAATCACATGCTCGACGGCGTCACGCAACTCCGGCGCATTGGTGGGGTCCAGGGAGGTGCGGTTGTCCCAGGCGAGGTCGATCAGGCTTTGCAGTTCGGCAGTCATTGAGCGGCGGAGGAGAAGGAGCGGGTGAAGGAGACGATGCGCTGTGCGGCTTCAAGGCATTCGGCCTCGTCGGCCACCAGGGCCAGCCGTACGCGCCCGGCGCCGGGGTTCAGGCCCCCGGACTCCCGGGCCAGCAGGCTGCCGGGAAGGACCTGAACATTGTATTGAGCGAGCAGTTGCTGGGCGTATCCCACGTCGTCACCCCCCGGCACGCCAGCCCAAAGGTAGAAAGCGGCGTCCGGCAGGGCCACGTCCAGCACCTCGGCCAGCATGGGCGTCACGGCGGCGAACTTGGTGCGGTAGCGCTGGCGGTTCTCGATGACGTGGGCTTCGTCGTTCCATGCGGCGGCGCTGGCCGCTTGGACCATGGGGTTCATCGCGCTGCCGTGGTAAGTACGGTAGAGCAGGAATTTCTTGATCAGCGCAGCGTCGCCCGCCACAAAGCCTGAGCGCATGCCGGGCACGTTGGAGCGCTTGGACAGGCTGGTCAGGGCGATCAGGTTGCGGAAGTCAGTCCGGCCCAGCTTGGCGGCCGCTTCCAGGCCCGACAGCGGCGCCTCCTCGCGGAAGTAGATCTCCGAGTAGCACTCGTCAGAGGCGATCACAAAGCCGTAGCGGTCGCTCAGCTCGAACAGGGTCTGCCATTCCGACAGGGGCATCACGGCGCCCGTCGGGTTGCCGGGCGAGCAGGCATAGACCAGTTGTGTGCGTTGCCAGGTGCCGGCGTCGATCTCGTCCCAGTTGACGCAGAAATTGCGTGCCGGGTCGCTGTTGGCGAAGGCGGTCTGCGCCCCGGCCAGAAGGGCGGCACCCTCATAGATTTGGTAGAAGGGATTGGGGCAGACGACGGTGGCGCCGGGCTGGCTGCCGTCGACCACGGTCTGGGCCAGCGAGAACAGCGCCTCACGCGAGCCGTTGACCGGCAGCACCTGCGCACTCGCGATGGAGAGCCCGTAGCGCTTGTGCAGCCAGGCCACGATGGCTTCACGCAGCTCGGGTGTTCCGGCTGTGGCGGGGTAGTGCGACAAGCCGCTCATGGACCGGGCCAAGACCTCTTTGATGAGCGTGGGGGCCTCGTGGCGTGGTTCGCCCAGCCCGAGGCTGATGTGCCCAAAAGCCGGGTTGGGCGTGATGGCGGCGTTCAACGCCCGCAGCCGCTCAAAGGGGTAGGGCTGCAACTTGTCCAGGTACGGGTTCATCTCGCGGTCGGGGCTTCTTCAGGTAACTGGTGGGGGCGTTCAAGGCGGGCTTGCCAACGGGGCATCGCGGCATCGCTGCAAGGGGTCAGCGAAGCGATCTTTGCGCCATGGCTGCAGGCGTCGAGCAAACGGTCAAACATGGCGAGGTCGTCCTCACGGAGGGCTTCCTCGGCAATGTGCTCGAACGCCTGCTTGAGCTGGGCTTTCAGGTCCCGCGCGAGCTGGAAGTCGGCCAGCAGGGGCTCGGCGCCGCCCTGGCGCAGGTGGCGCCGGGCGGTGGTGAGGAGTTGCAGGCACTCGTCCATCGCGGCTGCCAGCTCGGCGGCGTTCTCGTGGCACATGGCGGCAGTCAGCGCGGGTTCGCTGTCAGCCACGCGTGTGCCGTCGCGGAAGGAGCCGGCAGCAAAGTTGTAGCGCAGCGTGGCCAGCGGGTCCGCATAGGCGGTCCGGGCCAGCGCCATGGCCAGCATATGGGGCAGGTGGCTGGTGCGGGCAACCGCCTCGTCGTGGCGCTCGGCCTCCAGCAAGATGGCGCGGGCGCCGAGTGACAGCACCCATTGGATGACTCGCAGGGCGTCGGCGGGGCGTGGTTGGGGGCCATCCTTCAGCACCGCCCAGTTGCGGCCGTCGAACAGATCAGCCTGTGCAGCGGCATAGCCGCGGCGTTCGGTGCCGGCCATGGGATGCGAGCCGATGATGCTCAGGTGCTGGCGGGCTTCCGGGTGGGCAAACGCCTCACGAAGCGGCCGGCTGCCCGAGCCAACGTCGATGAGCACCTTGCCCCGCGTGCCCTGTGCGCCGGCACAGATTGGGGTCACAAGCGCCTGGTACTTGTCGAGTGGCACAGCCAGCACGACCAGCTCGCTCTGCCGCACCAGCGCCGCGACATCGGTGTGGATGGTGACGCCATCGGCCGCAGCCAAGGCGCAGGACCCGGGATCGACGTCGAAGCCAGATAACTGCGCAGACCCACGAGCCCGGAGGGCCTTGCACACCGACCCGCCAATCTGGCCCAGGCCGATGACACCCACGGACGCAAAGACGTCGCTCACGCAGCTGCCTTTGATTCGGCGCGGTGGCGAGCTTCGTAGACCTTGCGGCGCTCGAAGAACAGGAAGGTGCCGCTGGCTGCGGAGTTGTCCTTCTTGTTGATGTCGCCTGTCTTGGGGGCCGACTTGGCGTCGAGGGAAGAGGTCATGGAGCCGATCCGGGCCCAGCGCGCATGCAGCTGGTCTGGGTCCTCGTCACGATCCAGGGTCAGGATGCCCTGACGCTCCGGGTAATAGGACTCACCCGTGCGACGCTCAGGGACGTGGTACCAGATCATGGTGGTGTCCTTGTCGTGCAGGGTGAAGCGGTCGTTGCCATGGCCGATGCAGCCCCGCAGTTGCCGAGTCTGGATGGAATGAAGCAGATCGGACTCATCCTTGAAGAGATTGACGTCATAGCTGAGGCGGGCCTCAGACTTGTCAATCTTCATCCTGACGTGACCCCAGTTGCCCGCCGACGACTTGTAGACCCATTCGCCCAGCAGGGGCCGGGCTGACCACCACAAGAGGACGATTTCGGCCAGAAGAATCAGCGTCACCAACCCGACGCCCTCCAGCATGGACTGGACGACTTTCGACTGCAGGAAGCCCAGCGAAACTGGCAGTGTCGGCAGCAGGGTGGCGAGCCAATCGTCGGCCAGCGGCTTGGGTAGGCTGGTGCGGATCAGCGAATAGATCAGCGCTCCTGCCGCCAGGGCTCCATTGCGTTGGCTGACGCGCCAGTGCTTCATCAAGGGTCCTTATCAAGACAGAGTGGCAGGCCGCATCAGGCGATGCTGGCAGATTCAGGGCTTCAACCGAGCAGGCCGGTCTCCATGCTGAAGTTCGGCAGGTCAATCTTGGGCAGCGGCGCCCAGCCCTTCTTGCGGTGCTCCACCACCACATTCGTGTAGATGCCGCCACGCACATACCACTTGGCGGTGATGCGCACGAAGCGCGGGTCGGTGGCTTTGACGATGTCGTCGAGGATGGTGTTGGTGACCTTCTCGTGGAAGGCGCCCTCGTTGCGGTAGCTCCAGAAGTACATCTTCAGGCTCTTGAGCTCCACGCACAGCTCGTCGGCAATCATGTCGATGGTGAAGTGCGCGAAGTCGGGCTGGCCGGTCAGCGGGCAGTGGCAGGTGAACTCGGGCACCTGGAACTGGATCACGTAGTCGCGCTGCGGGGCCGGGTTGGGGAAGACCAGCAAGTCCTTGCTGGGCTTGGAGGGCGGGTTCTTGGGGACCTCGCGCATCTTGGGTTTGCTTGATTTCGCGGGCGCGGCGGACTTCTTCGTGGCCATGGCTGAGGGCAGATTCAGGAGGGGGCGAATGCTATCATCCGCCGCCCTGAAAGCTGCCAATTTCGGCGCTTTTTAATAAACGAATCAACCACTTAGACGCGAAGCCCGATGCGCCTGAACTCGATCAAGCTGGCCGGCTTCAAGTCCTTTGCCGAACCCACCACCTTCCAGCTGCCGGGGCAGCTCGTCGGCGTGGTGGGCCCCAACGGCTGCGGCAAGTCCAACATCATGGACGCCGTGCGCTGGGTGCTGGGCGAGAGCAAGGCCAGCGAGCTGCGTGGCGAGTCCATGCAGGACGTGATCTTCAACGGCAGCGGCAACCGCAAGCCGGCCAGCCGCTCCAGCGTGGAACTGGTGTTCGACAACACCCTGGCGCGTGCCGGCGGGCAGTGGAACCAGTTCACCGAGATCGCGGTCAAGCGCGTGCTCACGCGCGATGGCACCAGCAGCTACTTCATCAACAACCAGCCCGTGCGTCGGCGCGACGTGCAGGACGTCTTCCTGGGCACGGGCCTGGGGCCGCGCGCCTACGCCATCATTGGGCAGGGCACCATCTCGCGCATCATCGAGAGCAAGCCCGAGGAGCTGCGCCTCTTCCTCGAAGAAGCCGCCGGCGTCTCCAAGTACAAAGAGCGCCGCCGCGAGACGGAAAACCGCCTCAAGGACACGCGCGAGAACCTGACCCGCGTCGAAGACATCCTGCGCGAGCTAGGAGCCAACCTCGACAAGCTGGAGAAGCAGGCCGAGGTGGCGTCCACCTACCGCAGCCTGCAGGACGCGGGCACGCTCAAGCTGCATCAGTTGTGGTTCCTGAAAGCACGTGACGCCGAGAGCGAGGGCCTGCGGGTCAAGGCCGCCCACCTGGAGGCCGTCAACGTGCTGGAGGCCCAGACCGCAGAGCTGCGCGCCGTGGAGGCCCAGCTTGAAGAAGTCCGCCAGCAGCACTACGCCTCGGGCGATGAGCTGCATGCGTCCCAGGGCCGCTTTGCCGAGGCCCAGCTGGAGGTGAGCCGGCTGGAGGAGCGCATCCGCTTCGTCGTCGAGAGCCGCAACCGCGCCGAGGCCCGGCTGGCCGAGTTGCAGGCGCAAGAGCAGCAATGGCATGAGCGCATCACCGCAGCCAAGGACGAGCTGGAGCGCGTGGCCGAGCAGATCCTGGCCGCCGATGAGCAGTCCGAAATCCTGGCCGCCCAGGCCGAGGAGCAGGCCGCCCAGGCGCCGCAAGGCGAAGACCAATTGCGTGCCGCGCAAGCCCGTGCCAACGAGCAGCGCGCCCTGGTCACCCAGGTGCAGCAGCAGATCCAGGTGCTGGCGGCCGAGAGCCGCAGCGTGGACGAGCAGATGCGCAGCCTGCGCCAGCGGCAAGACCGCCTGACGCAAGACCTGCGCGCGCTTGCCGCCCCCGAGCAAGGCGTGCTGGACGAGCTCAAGGCCCGCACCAGCACCGCTGCCGAGGCGCAAGAGCTGGCCGAAGCCCGCCTGCACGAGCTGGCCGAGCAACTGCCCCAGCTCGAAGAGCAGCGCCGCCAGCAGCAGCAGGAAGCCAATGCCCAGCTCGCCCGCCAGAGCGAGATTGCCGCGCGGCTGGACGCCCTGCGCGCGCTGCAGGAGAAGGTGCAAACCGAAGGCAAGCTCAAGCCCTGGCTGGCCAAGCATGGGCTCGATGGGCTGCAGGGCCTGTGGACGCGCCTGCACATCACCGCCGGCTGGGAGAACGCGCTGGAGGCTGCGCTGCGCGAGCGGCTCCAGGCCTTGTCCGTGAGCCGGCTCGACACCGTGCGCGCCTTCGCTACTGATGCGCCACCCGCGCGGCTGGCCTTCTACGCCGCCCCGGCCGGTTCTATCGCCAACACGCACGAGACGCTGCCCAAGCTTTCCAGCCTGCTCAAGCTGAACGACGACGGCCTGACTGCGCTGCTGAACGACTGGCTCGAAGGCGTCTACACGGCCGCCACGCTTGACGACGCGCTGTCTGCGCGCAGCAAGCTCACTCACGGCGAACTGGTGATGACGCCCGAGGGCCACGCCGTGGGCCAGTACTCCGTGGCCTTCTATGCGCCCGACTCCGAGCAGGCCGGCATGCTGGCCCGCGCGCAGGAGATCGAGCAGCTCGAACTCGCGCAGAAGGCGCAGAACCTCATCGCCGACGAGGCCCGCCTCGCGCTGGTTCGCGTCGAGAGCCAGTTCAATGACGCGAGCAGCCGCCTCGGCGTGCTGCGCCGCGAGGCCAGCGAGGCCCAAACCCGTGCGCACCAGCTGCAGGTCGAGCTGCTGCGCCTGCAATCCCAGCTCGAAGCCAGCCAGCAGCGCAAGACGGCGCTGGATGGCGAACTGGCCGAGATCGACGCCCAGATGGAAGCGCTGCAGGAGCGCCGCGCCGTCGGCGAGGCGCGCTTCGAGGAGCTGGACCTGCAACTGGCCGACGCCCAGGAGAAGCATGCCGAGTTGGACGACGGTGTGATCCAGGCCGAGCGCAAGCTGGCCGAGGCGCGCGAGCAACTGCGCGCGCTGGAGCGCCGTGCCCAGGAGGCCCAGTTCAGCGCCCGCGCGCTGGCCGCGCGCCGTGCGGAGCTGCAGCGCAGCATCGAAACCGCCCAGGCGCAGGTGCAGACCGCGCTGGCCTCCCGCGCCAGTGTGCAGACCGAGCTGGACGGCTTCAACGACGCCGCCGCCCAGGCTGGGCTGCAAGATGCACTGGCCCTCAAGCAGGAGCGCGAGCAGCAATTGGCCGCCGTGCGCACCGCCTACGACGACCTCACCCTGCGCCTGCGCAAGCTCGATGAACAGCGCCTGCAGATCGAGCGCAGCCTCGACCCGCTGCGCGAACGCATCACCTGCCTGCAGCTGGAGGCCCAGGCCGCCCAGCTCGGCGGCGCGCAGTACCTGGAGCAACTCCAGGCCGCCGAGGTGGACCTGGCGCAGCTGGCGGCTCGTATCGAGCAAGACGGCGTCAAGCTGCATGGCCTGCAGACCGAGATCGACCGCATCAACCGCGAGATTGCGGCCTTGGGGGCCGTCAACCTCGCGGCCCTGGACGAGCTGACCGCCTCGCGCGAACGCAAGACTTTTCTTGACGCGCAGTACGCCGACCTGCAATCCGCCATCACCACGCTGGAAGACGCGATCCGCAAGATCGACCTCGAAACCCGCGACCTGCTGGGCAACACCTTCAACCAGGTCAACGAGCACTTTGGCCGCATGTTCCCCAGCCTCTTCGGCGGCGGGCAGGCCCGGCTCGTGATGACGGGCGACGAGATCCTCGATGCCGGTGTGCAAGTGATGGCCCAGCCGCCGGGCAAGAAAAACAGCACCATCCACCTGCTCTCGGGTGGCGAGAAGGCGCTCACCGCCATTGCGCTGGTGTTCGCCATCTTCCAGCTCAACCCGGCGCCGTTCTGCCTGCTCGACGAGGTCGATGCACCGCTGGACGACGCCAACACCGAACGCTATGCCAAGCTGGTTTCGCAGATGTCAGCGGGCACGCAATTCCTCTTCATCTCGCACAACAAGATCGCGATGGAAATGGCTGAACAATTGATCGGCGTCACCATGCAGGAGCAGGGCGTCTCGCGCATCGTCGCGGTGGACATGGACAAGGCCCTGGCGATGGCGGAGATCGCCTGATGCAGCAGCTCACTTCGCTCTCCCTCACGACCCTGCTGCTGCTGGCTGGCGGTGTGGTGTTGCTTGGCGTGCTGGTGCACGGCCTCTGGAGCGCCCGCCGCGCCGGCCCGCGCCGTGCCACCGAAGACGGCATCGAATCGCGCCTGGAGCCCCAGCTCGACCCGGTTGAAGTGGCTGCGCTGGAGCCCGATGAGCTGGCCAGTGACGCGCCGGGTACCCCACTCACCCCAGTGGCCAGGCCCCCGCGCCGTCCGTCGGTGCGCATTGACGCGCTGATCGACGCCATCGCCGTCTTCGCGCTGGAGGCGCCCGTCAGCGGCGAGTTCGCGCTGCAGCACCAGCCACCCAGCCACCGCGCCGGCAACAAGCCCTTCCAGATCGAGGGCCTCAACGCCGAGACCGGCGACTGGGAGCTGCCCCAGCCCGGCCAGCGCTACAGCGAGTTCCAGGCCGGCCTCAAGATGGCCAACCGGGCCGGGCCGGTGAACGAGATCGAGTACTCGGAGTTTGTGCAAAAGCTGCAGGCCTTTGCCGATGCCATCCAGGCCGACGCGCAGTTCCCCGACATGCTGGAGGTGGTGGCCCACGCCCGCGAGCTGGATCAGTTTGCCGCCGCTCACGACGCCCAACTCGCCCTGCTGCTGCGCGCCAAGTCCACCGCCTGGACGCCGGGCTTCATCCACCAGATGGCGCTGCGCCACGGTTTCGTGCCTGGTCAGTTGCCGGGCCGCCTGGTGCTGCCCTCACCGGACGAGGGCGCGCCGCCCATCCTCACGCTCAACTTCGACCCCCAGGCCGCGCTGGCCGAGAACCCTGAGGCCCAGTCCCTGCGCGAGCTGACCCTGGCGCTCGACGTGCCGCAGACCCCCGCTGAGCAAGAGCCCTTTGCCGCCTGGCAGGACTCCGCGCGCCTGCTGGCCCGCGACCTGGAGGCCGAGATGTGCGACGACCGGGGCCACCCGCTGGGCCTGCATGCCTTTGCCGCCATCGACACCGAGCTGAAGAAGCTCTACGAGACTCTCGCCGCACGCGACCTGCCCGCTGGCTCGGCGGCGGCGCGGCGGCTCTTCAGCTGAGTTGCGCCAGGCCCTAGACTGCCCCGCATGACGACCAGCCTGCTGCTCATCGGGCTGCTGATCCTGGGCAGCGCGTTTTTCTCCATGGCCGAGCTGTCGGTGGCTGCCTCACGGCGCTTGCACCTGCAGCAGCGAGCCGACGCAGGCGACGGGCGTGCCGCGCAGGTGCTGGCCGTGCAGGTGCAGCCGGGTGACTACTTCACCGTGGTGCAGATCGGCGTCAACACCATCGCCATCCTGGGCGGCATCGTGGGCGAGGGGGCGCTGACGCCGCACTTCGCCGCCGTGTTTGCCTGGGTGCTGGCGCCCGAGATGGCGGCACGGGTCGCTTTTGCGGCCTCGTTCGCCACCGTGACAGCCTTGTTCGTGGTGCTGGCTGACCTGGTGCCCAAACGCCTGTCCATGAACGAGCCCGAGCGCGTGGCGGTGGCCTTGATCGGGCCCATGCTGGCGCTGTGCCGCGTGCTGCGGCCGCTGGCCTGGCTGTTCAGCACGCTGACCGACGCCCTCATTCGCCTGCTGGGCCTGCCCGCGCGGCGCGACGACAGCATCAGCCACCGCGACATCCTGGCCCTGACCGAGGCCGGGCATCAGGCCGGCGTGGTCGCGGATGGCGAGCACGAGGTCATCGCCAATGTGTTCGAGCTCGACACCCGCACCGTCGAAACCGTGATGACCACCCGCGAGCGCATCGTCTTCTTCGTGCTTGACGAGGACGAGGCGCAGATCCGCTCGCGCATTGCCGTGGCGCCGCACTCGACCTATCTGGTCTGCGAGGGCGAGGTTGACCGCGTGGCCGGCTATGTGGATGCGACCGACCTGTTCCAGCGCGTGCTGCGCGGCGAGGCCCTGGGGCTGGGCCGCGACTCAGGCCTGGTCAAGAAGGTACTGATGGTGCCGGACCGCCTGACGCTGTCCGAGATGCTGACCCAGTTCCGCGAGGCGCATGAGGACTTTGCCGTGGTCGTCAACGAGTACAGCCTGGTGGTGGGCGTGGTGACGCTGAACGACGTGATGAGCACGGTGATGGGCGGCTTGGTGGCGCCACATGCCGAGGAGCAGATCGTCCGCCGCGAGGACGGCTCCTACCTGGCGGACGGCATCACGCCCATCCCCGACGTCGCCCGAGCTTTGGACATCGACGGCTGGCCAGACGCCGGCACCTACGACACGCTGGCCGGCTTCCTGATGGTGATGCTGCGGCGCATCCCGCGGCGCACCGATGCGGTGAGCTGGCAGGGCTGGCGCTTTGAGGTGCTGGACGTGGACAGCCACCGGGTCGATCAGGTGCTGATCACGCGGCTTGTCTGAGCATCGGCGATCAGCGAGGCCCGAGCTGAGCCGGTGCCCGGCTGGCGCCACGCCGTGTCGACATCTCCTCGCCCATGCTGAGGATCTCGGTCGGCGTCAGCCCGAGGCTGGCCAGCGGGAAGATCACTTCGTCCTCCAGCGCCGCATGGGCCTCGTAGAGCCGTGCAAAGCTCAGGCAGGCGTCCCGGTCCAGCTTGAAGGCCTGGCCCGAGGCCAGCGCCAGCAGTTGAACCCGCAGCACCCGCCATGCCGCGCCCAGCGTGGCGTGATCCGACAGCAGCCGGTCCGCCAGATCGCCTCGGCCAGCGGCCCGCAGGCGAGGCACGATGTGCAGCTCTTCGTCTTCGTGATGCGCGGGGGCGGCGACATCGAAGTAGCGCGCCACGTCGGTCGCCGCCTGGCGAGCCTGTTCATCCGCGCCATGGGCTCTGGCGTGGGCCTGGAGGCGCAACAGCGTGCCCAGCGTGCGGCGCACTCGCCCATGGCAAGCGGCCAGCATCTCGAAGGGCGCTTCGAACCCTACCCCTGGACCCGCGTACAACTGCTTCGTGGTCATGGCCCTATTGTTGAAAATGCTCGGTATGAATGCCCCTGACCCAGATCAAGAATTGCAACTGGTTCGAGCCGCCGAGCTGCGCCGGCTGCTGAATTTTCACGCGCACGCCTATTACGTGCTCGACGCGCCCGAAATCCCGGACGCCGAGTACGACCGGCTTTTCCAGGAGTTGCAGGCGCTGGAGGCTGCCCACCCCGAACTGCTGACGCCCGACTCCCCCACCCAGCGCGTGATCGGTGCCGTGCTCGACGGCCTGGCACCAGTCACTCACGCCGTGCCCATGCTCTCGATCACCACCGAGACCGATACCACGGCCGGCGGCGCCATCAACTTTGATGCCCGCGTGCGCCGCGAGCTGGGCTTGCAGGAGGCCGACCCGCCGGTCGAGTACAGCGCCGAGCTGAAGTTCGATGGCCTGGCCATCAACCTGCGCTACGAGGGCGGCGTGCTCGTCCAGGCCGCCACGCGCGGCGACGGCGAGACCGGCGAGGACGTGACGCAGAACATCCGCACCATTGGGCAGATTCCGCTCAAGTTGATGGGTAACGCACCTCCCGTGCTTGAGGTGCGGGGCGAGGTCTATATGCGGCGTGATGCCTTCGAGGCCCTCAACGAGCGCCAGCGCGCCAAGGGAGAGAAGACCTTCGTCAACCCGCGCAACACCGCCGCCGGCGCCGTGCGCCAGCTCGACCCGGCCGGCGTGCGCGAGAAGCCGCTGTGCTTCTACGCCTACGGCCTGGGCGAAGTGCAGGGCTGGGAGGTGCCCGAGACGCATGCCGGCCTGCTCGACGCGCTGGCGGCCTTTGGCCTGCCCGTCAACGAGCTGCGCGCCGTCTGCCTGGGGCCGCAGCAACTGGTGGACTTCCATGCCCGCGTGGCGGCGCAGCGTGATGCCTTGCCGTTTGACATTGATGGCGTGGTCTACAAGGTCAACTCCCGTGCGCTGCAACAGCAGCTTGGCTTCAAGACCCGGGAGCCACGCTGGGCCGTGGCGCACAAATACCCAGCGCAGGAGCAGGTGACGACCCTGCTCGCCATCGATGTGCAGGTGGGCCGCACCGGCAAGCTCACGCCTGTGGCGCGGCTGGACCCGGTGTTCGTGGGCGGCACGACGGTCAGCAATGCGACGCTGCACAACGAATCGGAAGTCAGGCGGAAAGACATTCGTGTTGGCGACACGGTCGTGGTGCGGAGAGCCGGAGATGTGATCCCGCAGATCGTTGGCGTCGTACTCGAGCGTCGGCCTCCGGGTGCCGACGAAGAGTTCGATATGTACCGAACTCTTCGCGGGGTCTGCCCCGAATGTGGCAGCCATATTGCTAAAGATCCGGAGGGCGTTGATTGGCGTTGTACAGGTGGGCTGTTTTGTATGGCCCAGCGAAAGGAAAGCATCCGTCACTTCTCCCAGCGTTCGGCGCTCGACATCGAGGGACTGGGCACAGAGATCATTGATGCACTAGTCGATGGTGACGTGATCCATTCCGCCGCTGACCTTTTCTCGCTGGATGAGACCCGCCTGATCGGACTGCGCACTCGCAGTGGCAGCACCCTCCAAAAGCAGTCTGCAGACAACCTGCTGCGATCGATTCGCGGGGCCAGTTCACCTGCGCTGCATCGCCTGATATTTGGTTTAGGCATACCGCATGTGGGTGAAGCTACGGCCAAGGAGTTGGCGTCCTTCTATCGAACCATTGACGCTCTGTTGGCGACCGCTACGTTGACGCCAATGCTCCTAAAGGACGTTGGTCATGAAATTGCCGCGTCCATTCAGCAGTTTGTGACTGAGTCACACAACCGAGATGTCATTGATCGGCTCCTGCGGCTTGGGATGCGTCCCCAATCTCCGCCTGATGTTCGGCGATGCATCGACTGCGCTGAGCTCTTCCGTTTGATTAAACGGGTCGATAGCTATTTGGCTCAGAACCAAAAGAGGGCGCCCCGGTTGGCGGGAATAGGCGTCGGTCGGCTCGAACGGTTGGCATCCGCATTTGGTACTCCGGCTGCCTTGTTGGCTCGTGCTGACGAAGAAAGTCCAGAACTGGATGACGCAGCGAAATTGCTCGTGACCGAGCTGCGCTCGCTCGATTGGCAGGATGTGTTGAACGAGTGCCAAAGACTTCAAATCGAGTTTGTCTCGGCTGCGGAGTCGGCTGATGCGGGCCCTGGTTCGGATCGATTGAGCGAGAAGCTCCGAGCCATTCTTCGTTCCAAGCATGGACTTGAGGAACCGGAGATCCAAAAGTTGTCTAACGCTGAAGGCTGGGCGATCGTGTATTCAGCCAGAGCATCAAGCAAGAAGGCACCTGCGCTGCCAGAGGTGTGTTTTACGGGCTTCTCGGCCACGGAGAAGAGTGAGCTTGAGACGGTGGCGACCGATGCTGGCCTGAAAGTTGTCACGAGCGTCACCAAGGGACTGATGTTTCTTGTGGCGGGCACAAACGCTGGACCAAGCAAACTTGAGAAGGCGCGCAAACAAGGAGCACAGGTTTTGGATCTGATCGGATTTCAAGAGTTGCTTCAAGCCGACGAGTCACCGAAGTCTCCCGCCTGACCGGGGATGCGAAATGGCGAAGCGTCCCTGCGCGCGTCAATCGCCGACTAGCCGCGACGGCGTCTTCAGCGCCTCGACCATCCCGGCCGGCACCTCTTCGAACAAGTGGTCGATGAACGCGCGGATCTTGGACGGCATCAGGCGCCGGCTGGCGGTGACGATGGACACCTCGGTCGGGGCAAACTGCCATTCAGGCAGCAGCGGCACGAGGGCCCCTGAAGCGACGTCCTGCCGGGCCATGGCCGAGGGCAGGGTGCCGATGCCGCTGCCCGCGCGCGTCAGCGCCACGGCCAGGCCCATGGAGTTGCAGTGCAGTGGCCCCTGCATGGTGAAGCTGGCGGTCTGTGTGCCGTGGTGCAGCCGGTGTTGGCCCTTGCGCGCCATGGGGGTGTAGACCACGAAGCGGTGCGCCGCCAGGTCGTCGGGGGTGCTGGGGGCGCCGTGGCGGGCCAGGTAGTCGGGGCTGGCGAACAGGCCCTTGTGCATGGTGATGAAGGGCCGGGCCACCAGCTCGGGCTCGGTCACGGCGCCAAAGCGCAGGGTCAGGTCATAGGGCTCGTTGAGCAGGTCCACCCAGCGCGGCGTGCAGTCGATGTCGAGCTCCACCTCGGGGTAGCGCTGGACGAAGGAGGCCAGCGCGTCGGACAGCACCAGCATCGCGAACTCCGAGCCCATGGCCACGCGCAGCCGGCCGCGCGGCGTGGCGTCGCGCGAGGCCAGCCATTGCCGGGTCTCGGAGATGTCATCGTGGTGGCGCAGCGCGCGCTCGGCCAGTTCGTGGCCGAGTTCGGTCAGGGTCAATCGCTTGGCGCCGGGCACAAAGAGCCGGGCCCCCACGCTGGTTTCCAGCGCTGTGAGGCGGCGGCTGAGGGTGGCCTTGGGCAGGTCCAGCACGCGGGCCCCGGCGGAGAGTGAGCCTTGGCGGTGCACTTCCGCCAGCAGGAGCAGGTCGTCGACTTTCATTGTTCCGATTTTGGAACGATACGTTGACTTTTGCGAGTCTATTCAAGCGAATCGAGACGGCCTAGAGTGCGGGCCAACGCAAGGAACACCCCCGCCATGAACAGCCCTGCTCCGACCCCCACGCCCCCCTCGACCCCCGCCAAAAGCCGCCCGCCGCTGCCCCTGATCGTGGTGGGCCTGGCCCTGCTGATCGGTGGCGGCTTCCTGGGTGGGCGCCTGTGGTGGCGCAGCCAGCATCTGGTGGAGACGGACAACGCCTTCCTGGCCGGGCATGTGCACCCCGTGTCCACCCGCGTGGCCGGCGTGGTGACCGAGATGCACCTGCAGGACAACGCCAGCGTCAAGGCGGGCGATGTGTTGCTCAAGTTGGACGCTGCCGATGCCGACGTGCAGGTCGAGCGCCTCAAGGCCCAGTTGGCCCAGGCCCAGGCCCAGGTGGCCGGCAGTGGCGCCCAGCTCGCCCAGCTCAAGGCCCAGGTGGCGGCCGCGCAGGCGGTGGTCACGCAGTCTGAAAGCCAACTGGCCCGCGCCGAGGCTGACGCCACGCGCCAGCAGACCTTGTTCCAGGCCGAGCTCCGCGGCACCTCGCGCCAGGAGCTGGACGCTGCCGTGGCTGCGCGTGACAGCGCCCGTGCTGACCTGACCGCCCGCCGCGCCGCCGTGCAAGCCGCGCAACAGGCCGTGCAGGCTGCTGAGGCCAGCCGCCAGGCCGCCCAGGCCCAGGTGGCCGCCTTGCAGGCTCAGCAGCGCGATGCGCAAAACCAGGTGGGTTACGTGACCGTGCGCGCCGCAGCAGCCGGCCGCGTCGGCAAGCGCACCGTCGAGGTGGGCCAGCGCGTGCAGCCGGGCCAGCAGCTCGCGGCCATCGTGGAGCCTGAGGTCTGGATCGTCGCCAACTTCAAGGAGACCCAGATCGCCCGCATGAAGCCGGGGCAGCTGGCGCGCGTGAAGGTCGATGCCTTCTCGGGCCACGAGCTGCTGGCGCGGGTCGAGAGCTTCTCGCCCGCGTCCGGCGCCAGCTTTGCGCTGCTGCCACCCGACAACGCCACCGGCAACTTCACCAAGATCGTCCAGCGCCTGCCGGTCAAGCTGGTCTTTGAGGCCGACAGCCTCAGGGCCCTGGGTGAGGCCGCCACGCGCCTGGTGCCAGGCTTGTCGGTACAGGTCGAGGTTGAGCTGGGCGAGTGAGTTCAAGGCAACGCGATCCACGCCCATGAACGCCGCGCTCACGCCCCAAGCCCCGCCGCAGCACGCTGACCTGCGCACCTGGGTGGCCGTGCTGGCCAGCCTGCTGGGTGCCTTCATGGCGGTGCTCGACATCGCCATCACCAACTCGTCGTTGAAGGAAATCCTCGGCGCCCTCTCGGCCACGCAGGAAGAGGGCTCCTGGATCTCCAGCAGCTACCTGGTGGCCGAGATCGTGGTGATCCCGCTCGCGGGCTTTTTGTCGGCGGTGTTCTCCACGCGGCGCTACCTGATCGTCAATGTGCTGCTGTTCCTCATCTCCAGCACCCTGTGCGGCATGGCCTGGAGCCTGGAGAGCATGATCGCCTTCCGCGCGCTGCAGGGCTTCACCGGTGGGGTCATGATCCCCATGGCCATGACCCTGGTGACCCGCAAGCTGCCGGTGGCCAAGCGGCCGCTGGGGCTGGCGCTCTTCGGCATGACGGCCACGCTGGCGCCCACGCTCGGCCCCACCTTTGGCGGCTGGCTGACCGACCTCTACGGCTGGCCCAGCATCTTCTATATCAACTGGGTGCCCGGCCTGCTCTTGATCACCGGCGTGAGCTGGGGGCTGGACCGCGAGCCCATGAACCTCGACCTGCTGCGCCGGGTGGACTGGTTCGGCGTGGCGGCCATGGCCATCGGCCTCGGGTCGCTCACCGCCATGCTCGAAGAGGGCAATGCCAAGGACTGGTTCCAGAGCCCCTTCATCGTCACCGCCGCCGTGCTGGCCGTGGCCGGCATCTATGCCTGGGCCTGGCGGGGCCTGACGCGCAGCAACACCTTCATCGACCTGCACATCCTCGGGCGCCCCAGCTTCTTGATCGCCGTGACCGTGGCCTTCACCACCGGCATGGGGCTCTATGGCTCGGCCTTCCTGATCCCGCTCTACCTGGGGCAGATCGCGGCTTACACCCCCATGCAGATCGGCCTCGTCATCATGTGGATGGGCCTGCCGCAGCTCTTCATCATGCCCTTCGCGGCCAAGCTGTCCACCAAGCTCGACAACCGCATCATGATGACCGTGGGTCTGGCGCTCTTTGCGCTGTCCTGCTTCATGAACACGCACATGAGCGCCGAGACCGCCGGCCCCGAGCTGATCGCCGCCCAGGTGGTGCGTGCGCTGGGCCAGCCGCTGATCATGATCACGCTGACCAACTTCGCCATCAGCGGCGTGCCCATGCAGCTGATGGGCTCGGCCTCGGGCCTGTTCAACATGATGCGCAACCTCGGCGGCTCGGTCGGCATCGCCGTGCTGGCCACGTTGCTGACCAACCGCGAGAAGTTCCACAGCGCCCGGGTGGGCGAGTCGGTGTCGCTGCTGAACCCCGCCACGCAGGAGCGGCTCGACGCGCTGACGCAGAACTACCTGGCCCGTGGCCTCGACCTGAGCGCCGCCCAGGACAGTGCCATCAAGCTGCTCGACAACATCGTCCGCCGCGAGAGCTATGTGATGGCCTACAACGACGCCTTCCTCGTGCTCGGCGTGGCCCTGCTGTGCTGCATCGCCGCCGTCTGGATGGGCAAGAAGGTGCTGGGTGGCACCGCTGGTGCTGGCAATGCGCACTGATTGAGACCGCTATGAACACCAAGACCCTGATCGCCTTTGCCGTGAGCCTACTGGCCGGCTGCACCACCGTCGGCCCCAACTTCCAGCCGCCAGCCGCGCAAGCGCCGGCCAGTTATCGCTCAGTCAGCGCAACCAGCGCGGCGCAAGGCGTGACCCTGCAGCGCGACTGGTGGCAGATGTTTGGCGACGCCCAGCTCAACCAGCTGGAAGCCCAGGCACTGCAGGCCAGCCCCACGCTGGGCGCTGCTGCGGCGCGCATCGACCGCGCACGCGCTGCCTTAGGCTTGGCACGCGCCGACGACGGGCCACGGGTGGACGTGGGCGGCGCCGTGACCGACCTGCGCACCTCGGCCAAGTCCGTCACCACGCCGGTGCTGGGCGGCAAGGCCATCGCCTTCGACGGCACACAGACCACCCTGCAGGTCTCGGCCGGCTGGGAGCTCGACCTCTGGGGCCGCGTCAAGCGCGAGACCGAAGCCGCCCAGGCCCAGCTCGACGCCGCCAGCCTTGATGCCGCTGCTGCTCGCGTAGCGCTCACCGCCGACGTGGCCGCCGCCTACTGGCAGTGGCGCACGCTGGCCGACGAGGCCCAGGTGCTGCAGCGCCTGCTGGCCAGCCGCCGCTCCGCCTTGCAGGTGGTGCAGACCCGCTTTGACGCCGGCGCCGCCACCACGCAAGACCTGCAACGCGCCCGCGCTGACGTGGCCGCCGTCGAGGCCGACCAGACCGATTTGCCGCGCCGCCAGGCCCTGGCGCTCAATCTGATCGCCGCCCTCACGGGCCAGGCGGCGGCCGAGCTGCAGTTGCAGGCCACACCGCTGGCTGCGCCGCCCGCCGTGGCAGCCGGCCTGCCGGCCGAACTGCTGCAACGCCGGCCCGACCTTGCCCAGAGCCTCGCGCTGCTGCACGCCGCCACGGCCCAGGTCGGCATTGCCGAAGGGGCCTTCTACCCGTCGCTGCGGCTCACCGGCAGCTTCGGCTTCCAGAGCAAGGAGCTGGGCGATCTGATCGCCGCGCCTTCGCGCCTCTACAACTTCGGCCCCAGCCTCACGCTGCCTCTGCTCGACGCCGGCCGCAACAAGGCCAACCTCGCCACCGCCCAGGCCCAGGTGCAAGAGAGCCTCGCCGCCTTCCGTGGCCGCATGCTGCAGGCCCTGCGCGAGGTGGACGACGCCTTGGCCGAACTGCAAGGCCGCGCCACGACCCAGCAAGCCCAGCAAGTTGCGTTGGCCGCCAGCCAACAAGCGCTGGCCGTGTCCCGCCAACGCTATGACGCGGGCGCCGTCAGCTACCTCGACGTGGCCGAAGCCGAGCGCACGCCGCTGGCCACCGAGCGTGCGTTGGCGCAGCTGCGTGGCGCCCAGTGGGCGGCGACGGCGCAGCTCGTGAAGGCGCTGGGTGGGGGCTGGGGGCAGCTCTGATTCTTCGTGGTTTTGGATGTGGCTGGTTTGTGGCGAGGCTGATGCCGGGCCCCGCCCCCGGCGGGACTCCCGGCATGGGCTTTGCCACAAAACACCCACACGAGCAGCAGCCCGATCACTCAGCGCCGGCAAGGGCAACTGCCAGGCTCAGCCCAGCTCCACCGTCCACTTCACCACACTGCCAGCCTCTGGCCGCGCAACCGCCATCGCCCCGGTTCGATACGCATGCGCACGCCGCGTGGCGGGCACGGGCTGGCCGTCGTCGGCCAGGACCTGGCGCACGCCATGCCCTTGGGGCCCGACGCGGTAGTGCAGCTCGAAGGCGATGCCACCGAGTTGCACGCTGACCCGCAGCCCGTCGAGCTGCGGGGGGAGCACGGGATCGAGCAGCAGGGCGTCGTGCTCCAGCTGCAGGCCCAGCAGGTGGCGCAGCACCAGGCCGAGCGCAATGCCGGGCCCGCTGGAGTAGACGCGCCAGCCGCCATCGAGCGGCACCTCGCCGGCCAGCGCGGCGTCATAGCTGAGGCTGGCGGCATAGCGGTCGGGGAAGGCGGCGTCGGAGCTGGAGTAGTAGCAATTGCTCTGGCGCCGGCTGCTGGCGGGCACGCGCTCGGGCAGGCCGATGGGGATGGCCTGCTGCAGCGCGTCCCAGAAGTCTTGCGCGCGCCCGAGGTGGGCCAGGGTCTGGCACCAGCGCAGGTGGGCGTGCATGTACATGATGCCGATCTCGCGGCCAAAGAAGCTGGCCGTCTCGGCACGCTGGAAGCGGGTGGAGACACCGCCAGCGTAGGGGATGGGCGCGTCAAACAGCCGCGCGCCGTCAGGGCCTTGCAGGTGCTGTTGGATGAGGGCGGCTTGCTGCTCGGCCTGCGCGGGGCTGAGCATGTCGGCGAGCACGGCGTGCATCATGGGCAGCAGGCTGTAGCGCAGGCCGGTGCGGGTGTCGGTGGGGTGGATCCAGAGTTCGGGCGTGCCGTCGGCGGGGAAGTAGCCGCAGCCGGCCACCACGCCGTCCTGCACCAGCAGTTGCTGGAACTCGGCCTGCACGGCCTCGGCCTCGCGGGCACAGCGTTCGGCCAGCGGCGTGTCGCCCACCTGGTGCAGCGCGCGGGCGATGAGGGCGAGCGTCTGCACCTGCAGGGTCACGGTCCAGCTGCTGGCCAGGCGTTCGCGCAACTGCGGGTCAGCGGGCTGGAGGGAGTCGTTCCAGTCGCCATGCCAGTAGGCGGTGAGGCGCGTGCCGGGCACCAGGCGGCGCTGGATGAGCGCCAGCGCGCGGGCCAGGTGCTCGCGAAGCGGGGCGGGGGCGTCGTCGTGGAAGGGCAGCACCTCGTCCAGCACGCTGGCATCGCCGCTGGCGATCAGGTAGTGGGCCAGTGCGAACACGGGCCAGAAGACGATGTCGCCGTGAGAGTCCCCGGCGCGCACGGCCGCGTCGCGCTCGAAGAACATGAACCACTGCGGCCAGTCGCCATCCAAGTTCTGGGCGCTGAAGGTGCGCAGCAGCAGGTCGTGCACGGGCGCGGTCTCGCCCAGGGCGAGCAGCATCTCGACCGGGCCTTGGCAGACGTCACGCGTGCCCCAGCCGCCGCCCGAGTACTGCTCCAGCCCACGCGGCGACAAGTAGTGCACCAGGGCGTTGTGCTGGAACCAGGGCAGCATGTCGGCCACCACGGCCATCTGCGGCGCGGCGGGGCCGGTGAAGCGGGGCAGGGCCAGCGGCCGGTCCGCCTGGAGATCTGGCAATTGGGGCGCCTCGGGCGTGAGCGCAACATGCAACTCAATGTCATGCGCCGGGGCGGCGGCCAGGTCCAGGCAGAGCTGGGGCTGGTGGCGGCTGGTGGCGTCGGGGTAGAGCAGGGCGTCGTCGCCAAGGCGCTGGATCTCGCTGCCCTCGCCCACGCTCAGCCAGAAGGCGCCGCGCGGGAAGCGCTCGGCCAGCGCGCTGCCGGGCGGCAGGCCCACGCGTAGCGCCTGGCCGTGGCGTGTGAGCTGGGCCAGCAGCGGGCTGCTGGCGGGCGTGGCGCCGTCGTCGCCGGTCAGCGCCAGTTGCAGGCTGAGGCGGACACGCGCCGGCGCCCCGGCCAGGGTGCGCAGCTGCAGCTGCATGCGGTCGGGCGTGGCGCTGGCGCTGCTGCGCACCTCGATCACACGGGCGTCACTGCCCTCGCCGCAGGCATAGATCCAGCGGCAGTGCTGCGGCCCCATCTCGAAGGCCGAGGGCAGGCCCAGCAGCTGCCAGCCATCACGGCCTTCACGTCCATGTGGGCTGTCGACGAACACGCGCAGGCCATTGCTGCGCATCAGGCCGAGGTAGCTGCGCTGGGTGGACAGCACGCGGTTGAAGCTGACGTGGCCCTGGGTCAGCATCGAGTGGAAGATGCCGCCCATCCAGCAGGTGGAGGTGAGCGCGTTTTCGTCGGGCGTGAGGTGCTGGCCGCTGCGCAGCAGGTGGCCGTGCGGCCGGTCCACGGCCAGCTCCTTGGCGCGCAGCGCGATGTGGCGGGCCTCGCCTTCAGGGCTCTGCTGGAAGAAGGAGAGCAACCGCCCGTCCTGCCACTCTTCGTGCCGGCGCTCGCCGCCAAAGTAAGTGGCCAACTCGGTGGCACTCAGGTCACGCGCGGGCCACTGCGCGGCGCTGTGGAACAGGCTGGCCTGCACGGCGCGGCCGCCGCCGCTGGAGGGCACGGCCAGGGTCGGCAGCTGGCGGCGCGGGGCGTCGAGCCGGTGCAGGTCGGCCGCACTGCTGGGGGCGGGGTGGTGCAGGCACAGCTCGAACACAAAGCCGGTGTGCCCACCGCCGCCAGGGGCGAGGCTCAGGGGCTCGTCCTGCAGCGCCAGCATGGCGTGCTCGTGCTGCAGGCGTCGGCCTGGCAGGGGCAACTGGGGGGCGGGCGGGTGCTCGGCCTCGCGGGCTTGGCGGCCAAACACCTGGAGCGCATCGGTGGCATAGGCCACGGTGCGGCGCAGCGAGCTGGCCAGCAGCTGCGGGTGGCGGCTGCCCTGGGGCTGGTTCTGGCGCACGGCCAGCACGGTGCCGTGCTTGGGGTCGGTGAGCGGCTGGTGGTCCAGGTACTGGCTGACGTAGAACTCGTTGAGCCGGATGGCGCCGTAGTCGGCCAGGCCAACGTCTTGTGTCATCACCAGGGTGGTGTCGATGGGCTCGGTGCCGAGGTTGCGCTGCTCCAGCCGCCAGGCCCAGGCCAGGCTTTCGGGGTGCAGGCTGAGGCTCAGGCGCAGTTGCAGCCGGCCCCAATGCCCGAGGCCGAGCAGGCCATGGGGCTCGCACTGGAAGCTCAGCGGCGAGCCGGGCCCGAGCAATGGGGTGCTGCGGCCATTGCCATACAGCCAGAGGTTGGTGAGGCCGCCCTCCAGCTCGGTGCCGGGAAAGAGGTTGAGCATCAGGCCGTCGGCCAGGATGCGGCGCGGGCTGCCGTGCGAGAGGAGCTCGAACTGCAGGCCGGCGGCGTTGCGCAGGAGGAAGAAGGGCGGGGCGCTCATGGGGTCACGAGGTCGATGGTGGCATGGGTGGCGGGCAGCGGCAGTTCGCGCCCGTCCCAGGGAAGGGGCTGGCCGTCGGCGGTGGCGCGCGGCAGTGGGCCCGTGCCGGGCCAGGCCAGACGCAACTGGCCGGGGAGGCGTTCGGGGCGGTGGTCGATGTGCAGGCGCCAGCCGGCGGCTTGGGGCAGCAGGCGGTAGTCGAGCCGGCCGTAGGCCGTTGACAGGCCGGCCACCTGGATGGGGCCGCTCGCGCGCCAGGCTGTCGTGAGGCCGGCGCCGAGGATGAGGTCGCCGCTCGACTCCCTCTCGTAGGCCAGCAGGTCGAGCGCGGCGCGCAGGAAGTCGGCCGAGATCCAGGCATGCGGCATGTCGCCCAGGAAGCGCGGCTCGCGCGCATCGGGCAAGACCACCTCAGCCCATTGGTGCCACCCATCGGGCCTGGCGTCACGGTAGAAAAACGCCAGCAGCTCGTGCGCTGCGTCGGCCCAGCCCAGGCGCACGAGGGCGCTCACATTGCGCAGCTCGTAGGGCGTGTAGTCCTTGTAGGGCCGTGTGCCGGCCGTGCGCTCGCGGGCCTCGCGCAGGTAGCGTTCGAAGGTGTTGGTGAGTAATGCCGGCGCCACCAACGCCTCGCCCCCGGCGGGGTTGAGCAGCACGGTGGTGGAGGTGGGGTCGAAGTCGCCCCGGTCGGCTGCACCGGCAATGACGCTCTGGCCATAGTGCTGCGCCGTGGCGCGGACGGAGGCGGCCAGATCGTGCTCGAACTCGGCGAGCTGGGCGGCATAGCTGGAGGCGAGCGGGGATTGAAGTGCGCGCGCCATCTGCGCGGCGTCCTTGAGGCCGCGCAGGGTCCAGAAGTTGTCCCAGTAGGCGTAGGCCGGCTTGTCGGAATAGCCCTCGTGGCTGATGGAGGGCGGCATCAGGCCGTAGAAGCGGGCGCGCTCAGGTGCCTGGTTGGCGGCCGTGCGTTCGCTTTGGCGCAGGCGGTCGACATAGGCCACGGTGCGCTGCACGGCGGGCCAGTGGCGGGCCAGGAAGCGCTCGTCCTGCGTGTGGCGCCAGACCTCGGCGACCGCGTACAGGTACTGTCCGTGGCTGTCGTTCTCGACCACCGGGTCGGCGCCGCGTGCGTCGTGGCAGCAGGGCACCTTGCCGTTCTCGAACAGGATGCCGCCAAAGGCATCGACAAACTCGCGTGCAGCTTTCACGTCGCCCATGCGTAAGAGCGCCGCCACCATCATGGCGCCATCGCGGATCCAGCTGCGCGCATAGGAGCGCGTGCCCGGCCGCAGCCAGGGCCCGTCGCGCGAGACCAGGATCTGCGCCAGCGCGGCGCGCATGCGGTCGGCCAGCGGGCCGGCGGCGGGCGGCAGGCTGAGCTGCAACTTGCCCAGGCGCTGCTGCCATGCCTCGGCCACGCGCTCGAAGCGCAGGTTCAGCGGCCGGCTGTCCAGCGCGGTCACGAATCCCACGGTTTGCTCACCGCCGGGTGGCAGCTCCAGGTCATAGCGCAGCAGGCCGCTGGCCAGGCCTTGGGGGTCGTCCAGCTGCGCCAGCGCGGGGGCAGCCAGCAGCTGGCGCAGCCCCATACCCGCCGCAAAGGGCTGGGCCTGCACGGCAGTGGGCCGCAGCGTGGAAACCAAGCGGTGCCCGGCCAGGTGCAGCTGCAGGCCGTCCCAGCGCAGTTGCTCGATGGGGCTGACACCGCCGCGCAGGTTGAGGAACTGCTGGGGCGGGTTGACCTGCCAGGGCCGTGCCACCAGCAGCAGCGAGACGCGCAGCGAGTGGCGGCCTGGGTTGCGCACGATGTAGCGCGCCATCAGGCCGGGCTCGGCGGGCGTGCCGTCTGCGCCGGCCTCGATGTCGAGCTCGACCTCGGGGTGGCGCCAGTGCACCCGGGGCATGGGCAGGTGGCCGCCTTGCAGGCTGTGCTGCTGGCTGACCTGGGCCCAGGTCAGCAGCCGGCCATCGGCCAGCCGCAGCGCGGGCTCCAGGCTGGGCCCGCCGGGGTGCAGCTCGATGGCGCCGTCTTCGCTCAGCAGGCCGCTGGTGGCGCCGCCGCCATCCACGCCCACCAGGGTCCAGTAGTTCTGCTGGCCTCGGTAGGCGCGGGGCAGGTCGCCCTCGGGCAGCTGTTTGGCAAGTTCTTGGAGCATGGCGTCACGGCTCGGCCAGTCGGTGAGGCTGCGCAGCTGCACGCGGGGCGCTGCCAGCTGGCTCGGGTAGCGCAGCCGCAGCCAGCGGGTCTCCAGCTCACTCAGGAACTGAAGCTCGGTGCCCGCAGCGCTGCGAGCCCGCTCGGCCTGTGTGTGCCAGTGGCGCCCGTCGTCCGAGGCCTCGATGCGGTAGCGCCCGGGCGCCTGCGGCCAATCGATGCGCAGGCCGCTCAGTTCACGCGGGGCTTGCAGGTCGATCTGGACGAGGCCGGGCTGCCGGGTGGTGCGCGGCGGGGCGGCGGTGGCGGGCACGGCAGCGCGCGGCTCGATGCTGAGCGGCGCTACGCAGAGGCTCCCCCGCTGCGCGCCCTTGGCTGCTGCCACCACCACCCACTCCAAAAACTCGGTGCGGCGCAATTGCTTGTCTGCTGCCGGCCCCCAGGCGAACTGGATCTGCCGCTGCTTGAAGACCGTGGCTTGCGCTTGGGCGGTTGGTGCAAAGCTGGGGCGCGTGACCCACCAGACGTTGTCGCCCGAGGCATCGACCAGCTTCATCTGCAACTCATTGCCGGCTCCTTCGCCCGAGAGCTGGGTGTGCAGCGCAAAGTTGGCCGGCCAGTCCTGCGGCCAGCTGCGGCGCAGCACCGCGTAGCCGGAGACGCCGTTGAAGTCGTAGTCCAGGCACTGCTGGGTGCCTTGCTGGCGCACGCTGGCCTTGACTTGGTCAGAGGCGGAGGCTTGCCAATCCGTTGCCTGTGCAGTGGCGGCGAGCAAGGCCGCCAGCAAGACAGCGAGGCGCTTCACTTCACGCCTCCCAGCATCAAACCCTGGAGATAGAAGCGCTGCAACGCAATGAACAGCAGCAACACCGGCAACACCGTGATCACCGCGCCGGCCATCATGAACTCGCTGTCCTGCACATGCTCGCGCGAGAGCGCGGCGAGGGCGACGGGCAGGGTGTGGAGGTCGCCGTCGGTCAGCATGATCAGCGGCCACATGAAGTCGTTCCAGCTGCCCAGAAAGGCAAACAGCGCCAGCGTGACCAGCACGGGCGTGAGCAGGGGCAGCACGACGCTGACGAACGTGCGCCACTCGCCGGCGCCGTCGATGCGGGCGGCTTCGAGCAGGTCTTGCGGCACATTGAGCGCGTACTGCCGCACCAGGAAGATGCCGAAGATGCCCGCCATGCCGGGCACCAGCACGCCCATCCAGGTGTTCACCAGGCCCAGGCCCTTGAGCATCAGGAAGAGCGGCAGCATGGCCACCTGGCCGGGGATGACGAGGGCCGCCAGCAGCAGCGCAAACACGCGGTCGCGGTGGCGAAAGCGCAGGCGCGCAAAGGCATAGCCGGCCAGGGTGTTGAGCGTGGTCGAGACCACGGTGGTGCCAATCGCCAGCAGCAGGCTGTTGAAGAAGGCGCGCCCAATGCCGCCACTGCCGAGCAGCTTCTCGTAGTGCTGCAGCGTGGGGTGCTGGGGCAGCAGGGGCGGCGGCAGGCTGGCGGCCTCGCCCGGCTGCATGAAGGACACACACAGCATCCAAACCAGCGGGAAGACAGTCACCAGCGCCAACAAGGCGAGCAGGCCGTTGACCCACAGCTTTTTCATGCTGACACCTCACCGAACGCCCGGCGGTGCAAGGCCAGCAGGCCGCGCGTCACGATCAGGATGATCACGAAGAGCACAAAGGCCACGCTTGACGCCGCGCCCAGGTTCCACCACTTGAAGCCCTCTTCGTACATCAGGTAGAGCACGCTGACCGTGCTTTGCAGCGGGCCGCCCTGGGTCATCACATAGGGCTCGGCAAAGAGCTGGAAGTAGCCGGCCGTGGTGAGGATGCTGACCATCAGCACCGTGGGCGCAAGGCTGGGCAGGGTGATGTGCCAGAACTGCGCCCAGCTGCGGGCGCCGTCCAGCCGGGCGGCGTCGTACAGGTCTTGCGGCACAGCCTGCAGCGCGGCGATGAAGATGATCATGTTGCCGCCGAAGTTCTTCCAGGCGGCGAAGAGGATGATGGTCGGCATCGACCAGTTCGGGTCGCCCAGCCAGTCGATGGGGTCGAGTCCGATGGCCTGCAGCCCGTGGTTGACCCAGCCGTACTTGACGTGGAACAGGTAGCGCCAGATCACGGCCACAGCGACCAGGGTGGTGACCACCGGCGCAAAGAGGGCCGTGCGGAACAAGGGCTTGAAGCGCGCCAGCGGCGACTGCAGCAGCACCGCCGCGCCCAGCGACAGCGCGAGTGACAACGGCACGCCAAAGGCCACGAAGTAGGCGGTGTTGGCCAGCGAGGTCCAGAAGAGCGGCATCTCCAGCACGCGCAGGTAGTTGGCCAGGCCTTGCCAGCGCAGGTTGCGCAGGTCAGCCAGCGCGTAGATGTCGAAGTCGGTCAGGCTCAGCAGCAAGCCGGCCACGACGGGCAGCACGAAGAAGAGCGCAATCACGCTGAGCGCCGGGGCCACAAAGCCCCAGGCGGCCAGGCCTTCGCGTTGGCTGGCTTTCATGTGCTGTGGCGCGCCAGCATCCAGCGGCGCTTTTCAAGCAGGGCGTCTACGCGCGCATCCAGCGCGGCGGCAGCCTCGGGGACGGGGGTGTGCCGGTGCACGGCGCGTGCGGCCTCCAACTGCATCTCCTGCACGATGCGCTCCCACTCGGGCACGGCGGGCGTGGCGCGGGCGCGTTGCAGTTGGCGATAAAAAGCGGCGGCGTGGCGGTCCTGCTCCAGCGTGCCGGTGGCGTCGATGGGCTGCTGCCAGGTGGACAGGCGCGGCGGCAGGTCGCCCGTGAGGCGGTAGAACTGCAGCTGCACGGCGGGCCGGCTCAGGTACTCGGCCAAAGCCCAGGCCAGGGCCTTGTGGCGCGAGCGCTTGAAAATGCCAAGGCTGGCGCCGCCGGCGGCCGAGGCGCCGAGGGCCGTGGGGCCGGGCAGCTCGGCCGTGCTCCAGCTGTCGGCCAGCTCGGGCGGCATGCGGCGCTTGAACTCGCCAATGTTCCAGGGCCCCGACAGGTAGAAGGCAAAGCTGCCGCGCCCGAACTCCTGCCAGAGGTTGGAGATCTGGTTGTTGGTGATGCCGGGGGCGTCGCCAGCGGCAAAGCGCTCCAGGTAGAAGCTCAGCGCCTTTTGAAAACCCGGCGAGCGGAAGTTGCCATAGCGCCCGCCTTCGCGCAGCAGCTCGTCACCCTGCTGCAGGGCCAGGGCCAGCAGGGGCTCGAACTCATTGGTGGGCAGCAGCAGCGGCGCGGCCATGCCCTTGCGGCGCAGCGCGGCCAGACACTGGCGCCAGTCGTCCCAGGTCTGCGGTGTGTGGGGCCAGCCCGCGCGGGCCAGCAGGTCGTGCCGCACAAAGAGCAGGCGGGTGTCCACATACCAGGGCAGGCCAATGCGCTGGCCGCCGGCCAGGTTGGTGGCCCAGATGCCGGGGAAGTAATCGTCAGCCGGCAGGCCGCTTTGCGCAATCCAGGGCTCCAGCGGCTCCAGCGCGCCGAGCTGCTGGAACTCAGGCAGCCAGGTGTTGCCAAGCTGGGCGACGTCGGGCGTGGCGTCACCGGCAAAAGCGGTCAGCAGCTTCTCGTGCGCCGACAGCCAGGGCAGGCTCTCGACCTTGACCGTCACCCCCGGGTGTTCGGCCTCGAAGCCGCGCAACAGTTCGTTGGCCACCAGGCCCTCGCGGCCCATGGCCCAGAAGCGCAGCACGGGGCGGTCGTCCCGGGCGCAGGCCGTCAGAACGGCCGGGGCCGCGAGCAGGGCGCTTCGGCGAGAGATCACTCAAGCCACCCGCCGTGAAAGCCGGCGCGGTGCAACCCGGCACGCAGCATCGGGTGCTCGCGCATCAGCTTCCACACCAGCTCACCCTGGTGGTTGGCCAGAGCCATCAAGAGCGGGCCTTGGTCGATGCCCAGGTAGTCGGTATCGACCCAGCCCTTGCCGGGCTCGATGCGGCCGTGCTGGAGCTTGACGTCGGTGAACGTGAAGCTGGGGTTGAAGGCGTCGAAGAAGCCGTAGCGGCCCCAGGTGTGCGGGTGGCGCTCGCGGATGGCGACGAGGGCGGGGATGACGATCTCGGGCGCAAAGGGCAGGGAGCTGCCGGCGCCATAGGGGGCAAGCGTGCCGTCGTCATGCTCGGCCAGGCCGCGCCCGGCATAGCTGATGAAGCGGCGCGGCCGGCCGCCAAACTCACGGGTCACGTCGGCCGGGCCGTCGCTGGCGGTCACGCCAAACACGGTGCCGTCATAGCCGGCCCAGCCCTCGGGGTTGGCGCGGGCATAGGCTTGCTGGGCATAGGTGGCGCGGCGCGAGTTCTCGAAGTAGTCGAGCTTGCCCGTGGGATCGAGCCGCAGCAGCTCGGCGTCCTTGAGTCCCCGGTAGTCGATCCAACTGTGGTTGAACTGGTGGCCAAAGAGCGGCGCAAAGTGCAAATGCTGCTGGCCGTAGACGGTCTTCCAGCTGCGGTCGTAGGTGCTGGTCCAGGCGGCCCAGGCGCCGGGGCCCACGGGGTGTGTGGGCGAGCCCAGGGCCAGCAGGTAGACCATCATGGCCTCGTTGTAGCCGCGCCAGTCATAGGCCAGGTGGCCGGACTCGGGCAGCCAGCCGTGGCTGATGGCGTCACCGCGCACCTGGGCCCAGGTCCAGTCCACCCGCTCGACGAGGAACTGCACCTGCCGGCGGATCTGCATCTCGGGCGGGCTGGTGCCGTCGAAGTAGGCCTGGCTGTGCAGCGCGCCCATCAGCAGCAGGGCGGTGTCGACAGTGGAGAGCTCGCACTGCGCAAAGCGGTGCCCGGTCTCCATGTCGAGGAAGTGATAGAAGAAGCCCTTGTGTCCGGCCACGCCACGGCGTTGTGCGCCCTGGGGCAGACCGGCCAGGAAGTTCAACACCTTGCGGGTGCGGTCCCGGGCTTGCGTTCGAGTGATGTAGCCGCGCTGGCTGCCAATGACGTAGGAGGAGAGCGCAAAACCCACGGCGGCAACGCTGCAGAACGACGGCGAGGGCCATCGGTCAGGGGTCAGACCCGTGACCGGATGGGCTATGTCCCAGAACCAATCGAAAGTGCGGCGTTCAAGCTCGGACAGGAATGCCTTGTGAGCATCCTCGGCCCGAGCCGGCAACTGGGCGAGCGCCTGGGGGGCACACGCAAGCCCAGCCGCCTGAGCCAGCCAGGCGCGGCGGGTGAAAGCGGTCATGAGTTCAAGTGGGGGCCAGCATATCCGGCGCCCACACTCCTGGCGGGGTCAGAACTTGTAGTGAACCGCGATGCGAACCACACGCGGGTCACCCGTGGTGCTGTTGGGCTTGCCGAGGTTGAGGTTGTCGCCGCCCACGGCATTCTTCGGGTCGTTGGCGCCCACCGGGCCACCACCCCAGTCGTCGAAGCCGCCGTAGTTCGTGTTCTTGAAGAGGTTGAGCACGTCGGCCCGCAGGGTGAACTTGTGCTGGGCACCAAGACTGAGTTCCTTCGCCAGGCCAATGTCGACCTGACGATAGCTCGGGGAGTCGCCCTTCACATAGACGCACTTGTCCCAACCCGCCGCGCAGCTGGTGATGCGGCGCGGCAGGCCGCTGGCCCAGGTGGCCTTGGTGGAGAACTGCATGCCCCAGGGCAGCTTGTCGATCATGAAGGCACCGACGACGCGGTGGCGGTCCACCAGCTTGCTGGGGTTCCAGCCGTGGGTGCTGCGGCCGTAGGTCCAGTCGAAGATATTGCTGTCCCACTCCTTGTGGGTGGTCTGGGCGTCGGCATAGGTGTAGGCGACGCTGGCCGTCCAGCCCGAGGCGGTGGTGTAGGGCTTTTCACCCTTGAGGAAGAGCGAGTCGGTGCGGGTGGCGCCGACGAAGTCGCCGAGGATCAGGGTGCCAAAGCCATTGGGGCCGCCCCACAGTGGGTCGATGGGGCTTTGCGTGGCCCAACCGCCCTTGGGGTCGCGGTTGCCACCGAACCAGATGAACTGGTTGCGCGCGGTCACGCGGCTGTAGGCGGCTTCCACGTTCCAGTCGCCAACGGCCTGGCGCACGCCGAGGCTGAGCTGGTCGGCATAGGGCAGCTTGAAGTCATTGCGGATCAGCCAGATCTCGCCGCCGCCCTGCTTGTTCTTTTGCAGCTCGTCCAGCGCATGGTTGGCCATGGTGCGGTCGTAGCTGCGGCCCCAGCCGCCGAAGACGACGGTGTTGCGGTCGCCGGTCACGTCGTAGGAGAAGCCCAGGCGCGGGGCGATGGCGCCCTTGAAGGCCTTGCGGGAGTTGCCGGTGCTGATGTAGTCGTCGATGTTGACGCCGCCCAGGGCCAGCGATTGGGCGTAGGTCTGGCCGCTTGGGGGCTTGATGCCCCAGCGCTCGCCGTCGGCGGCGCGCAGCGCGGCCACGCGTTCAGCCGGCGTGACGTAGCCGTTGTTGAGCATGTTGCTCTCATAGTCCCAGCGCACGCCGAGATTGAGCTCCAGCTGCTTGTCGATGGCCCAGTCGTCCTGGATGAAGAGGCCGAGCTGGCGGTTGCTGAAGTTGGCGTCGGCGCTGGGCAGGGCACGGTCGATCTTGCACTGGTCGCTGTTGGCGCCGCCATTGCTGATGTTGGTGCCGGTGCAGCTGCCGCCGCTGAAGTAGGGGTTGCCGGTGACGCGGTCGATCAGGGTCTCGACGATGTCGACCGAGCGCGAGGTGCCGCCCAGCTCGTACTTCATGGACTTGAGCTTAGCCCCGCCCTTGATGACGTGGCCGCGCAGGCCGGTGTAGCTCAGCTCCTCGGAGATGAAGACGCCCTTTTGGCGGCGGTCTTGTGCATCAGGCGAGCCGCCGACGAAGAGCACGTCCTGCGACGCATCCAGGCGCGGCGGTGTGGCCGTCGAGACCTTGTACTTGACGAAGGGCGTGGTGGCGGCGCTGCGCGGGTTCCAGTGGTAGTCCTCGTAGCCGGCGCGGGCCTCGCTCAGCCAGTCGCCACGGATCCACTCGTGCTTGAGGTCGAGCCGGGTCTCGTCGTTCTTGCGGTCCTTGTCATTGCCGGGGGCCGAGAGGTCGGCCGACTCGGCGAGGTGGTCGCTCTCGCGGCGGATGCGGCCCGAGAAGCTCAGGCGCTGCTCGTCGTTGAGGTTGGCGTCGATCTTGCCGAACAGCAGGTGCTCGGTGAAGCTGTCGATGTGGCTGCCCTTGGCGGCCAGCAGGGACGGCACGATGCCGGCGCCGGAGGGCAGCTTGTCGGTTTCGCGCGGCACGACCTGGCGCGAGTCGTCGATCTTCTTGCCGTCATAGGCGAAGAAGAAATGCACCTGGTCCTTCTTGATCGGGCCGCCGACGCTGAAGCCGAACTCCTTCTTGCTCGACGGCGGCAGGGGCACGCCATCTGCCTCGCGCTGCTGCTCGAACACGGTCAGCGAGCGCCAGTTGGTGCCGGTGCGGTCGGCGTAGGCGTTGAACTCCAGCTTGTTGCTGCCGGACTTGGTCACGGCCGTGATCGCGGCGCTGGAGACCTGGTCGAACTCGGCCTTGTAGTTCTGCGTCAGCACGCGGTACTCGGCAATGGCCGACTGCGGGAAGGGGTTGCCGCGCGAGGTGTCCTGCCCAGCGAGGCCGCCACGCAGGATGTTGTTCTTCTGGCCCACGCCGTCGATGAAGACGTTGACGTGGTCAAAGTTCTGCGCGCCAGACTGCAGGCTGGTGTTGCCATTGCCGTCGCGCTGGAAGACGACGCCGGGGGCCAGGTCAGCCCCGGAGAGGAAGTTGTGCGTGGCCTGGGGCAGGGCCTCCAGCATCTTTTGCGAGACCAGGGTGCCCATCTGCGAGTCACGCACACCCTGGCGGGCCGAGCTGCCGGTGACGGTGACCGTGTTGAGCGTGGCGGTGCCACCGGCGGCCAGGTCCAGTGCGGCGGTTTCGGCCACGTGCAGGGTCACGGCCTGGGCGCTGCCGGCCTCATTGCCGGTCATCACGCGCACCAGATAGCTGCCGGGCGGCAGGCCCAGCAAGGTGTAGCTGCCGTCGGCCTGGGCGCGGGTCTTGTAGCTCACGCCGGTGGCTTGGTTCACGGCGACGACGCTCAGGTCGGCGCCCACCTTGGCACTGACCTGGCCCTTGAGCGTGGCGGTGCTGACCTGGGCGTGTGCCGCCCCCGCCAGTGCAAAGCAAACCGCGGTGGCCAGGGCGTGGCGTTGGAATACTGCTGAGGGAAGTCGCATCGAGGTCTCCTGGTTCTCTTAGGTCTTGGGATGGGTCAACGGAAGTGGTCAGGCTGAGCCGCACGAATGGCGGACCACCAGCTCCACCGGCATCAGCACCTCGGCCTGCGGGGCGGCGTCGGGGCCGGCTTCGATCTGGCGGGTGAGGGCGTCCAGCGCCTGGCTGCCCAACTGGGCAATGGGCACGCGCATGGTGGTGAGGGCGGGGTTGACGTAGCGGGCCAGCGGGATGTCGTCAAAGCCGGTGACGGCGATGTCCTGCGGCACGCGCAGGCCTGCTGCGGTGAAGCCTGCGAGCAGGGCCACGGCCATGGCGTCGTTGGCGGCAAAGACGGCGTCGGGCCTTAGGGTGGCCGGCAGAGCGGCCAGGCGCGCGGCGGTGGCGGCGGCGCAGGCCTCGGTGAAGTCACCGGGCAGCAGTTGTGCGTGGTGCGCGTTGCCGAGGCCATCCAGGTAGCCGCGCTGGCGCTCACGGGCTTCGAAGTTGCCATCCGGGCCACCGAGGAAGGC
The DNA here is from genome assembly GCF_039872745.1 of Roseateles paludis. NCBI lineage: Bacteria > Pseudomonadati > Pseudomonadota > Betaproteobacteria > Burkholderiales > Sphaerotilaceae > Roseateles > Roseateles paludis. The sequence goes on from NZ_JBDPZD010000003.1 coordinate 456,056, forward strand.
GATGCGGCGGCGCCCAGCGGCCAGCAGGTGGCGCGTCATCGCAAGCGCGCCGCCGTAGTTGTCGATGGCAAAGACCGGGTGGCGCGAGGCCGTGACGCCAGCGTTCATCAGCACCGCCGGCAGGCTGGGCGGCACATTGCGCTCCAGGAAGGCGGCGTCCACATGGGGCGACATGACCAGCAGCCCGTCCACGCGCCCGTTCATGGCGCGGATGGCGGCGGCCGTTTCGTCGGCATTGCCGTGTGAGCTGGACAGCAGCAGATGCAGGCCGCGGCTGCGGGCCGCAGCGTCGATGCCGCGGATCAGCTCCGAGAAGAACTCGCCGTGCAGGTCGGGCAGCAGGGCGCCAATGGTGTCGGTGCGCCGCAGCACCATGCTGCGCGCCGCTCCCGAGGGCGTGTAGTGCAGCTTGCGCGCCGCTTCGAGCACGCGCTCGCGGGTTTCGGGGAGCACGTTCTCAAAACCATTGAGCGCGCGGGAGACCGTGGCAACCGACATGCCCACGGCGCGGGCGACGTCTTTGATGGTGGCTGGCATGGCGGCGAGAGGGAGAGTGATGACAGCGAGAGTGTGCGTGTAAACGTTTCATGTAAACGTTTACACGTGATTTTGTCGAGATTTGGTGCGTGGGTAAACCTGCGGAATACCCGTGACGCCACAAAAGGGGGCGTGCCCTGGGCGACGTGACCTTGGCGGTGTGCCCTGGGCGGTGTGCTGTCAGCGGCTGGTTTGCTGCAGCGCGTCCAGCTCGGCCTGGCTGAAGCCGGCGAGCCGCCGCGCTTCCAGGTTGAAGGGCGCGCGCAGCCGGGGCGCCTGGTAGCGCTCGGCCAGCTCGGCATAGGTGGCCACCGGGTCCAGGCCACGTTCGGCACAGAGGTGCCCGAACCAATGGTTGCCCGCCGCCACATGCCCGATCTCGTCGCGCAGGATCACGTCGAGGATCTCGCCACCCCGCTTGTCGCCCGCGCTGAGCAGCTTGCGCTTCACGGCCGGCGAGGCGTCCAGGCCCCGTGCTTCCAGCGTGCGCGGCACCAGGGCGATGCGGGCCAGGATGTCATGCCGCGTGCGCTCGGCCATGTCCCACAGCGCGTTGTGGGCGTCGAAGTCGCCGTAGTCAAACCCCATGGACCGCAGGTGCTCGCGCAGCAGGCTGAAGTGCTGCGACTCCTCCTGCGCAATGCGCAGCCAGTCGCGGTAGAAGCGCTCGGGCATGCCGGCAAAGCGCCAGCACACGTCCAAGGCCAGATTGATGGCGTTGAACTCGATGTGCGCAATCGAGTGCAGCAAGGCGGCCAGGCCGGCGGGCGTCGAGAGCGCGCCGGGCTTGAGCGCCGTGTGCGGCACCAGCTGCGGCCGCGTGGGGCGGCCGGGTAGGGGGGTAGCTGGGGGCTCCAGCTGTGCGCTGGCGTCCAGGGGCCCCGTCAGGTCCAGCGCCAGGGTCAGGGCCACCTTGGCCTCGGGCTCAGGGCAGGCCAGGGCTTGCAGGGCGGCGAGGCGGAGGTCGGACATGGGCAGGGCGATGAACGGGCGAGAAGGAGGCGGGCGCTTGGAGGCGGGCGCGTTGGCCGACGGATTTTCGTCCGTACCGCTCAGGGCTTGCGGGGCCCCTGCCCGTGACAAATGCGACGCTAACGTCTTATCAAATGCGTTGCTAATATCAAATATATCGATTCAAGCGGGACAATACCTCTGCACCAGAGGCCGGCATGGCCAAAGGGCGTGATCGGACGTGCGAGGTTGTGATGTCGAGTTTGCAGGGTGGACAGAGAGTCGGCGCGCCAGCGCCATGGCCGACCGAGGCACTGAGCGAGGCCTTGCGCCAACAGTTCGCCCAGTTGGAAATGGACCCGCAGGGCCGCATCACCGCATTGAACGGCGCAGCGCTGTCCCTGCTGGGCCAGGAGGGTGTGCCCGCCGCCGCAGAAGCCTGGCTGGGCCGCCGCCTGGCCGTACCTTGTGCGCCGGGCACCACCGAGGCCGACACCTGGACCCGCCTGGAGCACGGTGACGCGGTGGAAGGCGAAAGCTGCGTGACGCTGCCCGGTGGCCAACTGCGCTGGCTGGGCCTGTGCCTGCTGCCCGTGCGGGCCTCTGAGGGTGTGCCGCAGGGTGCGCAGCTTGGCGCGCTGTTGGGTGTGGTGGCCGTGGTGCGCGACGTGACCGCCGCCGTGGAGCAGCGCGCCGCCACGCGCGCCCTGCTGCGGGCGCTGGATCGCTCGCAAGCCATGATCGAGTTCGACCTGCAAGGCCGCGTGCTCAGCGCCAACAGCAACTTCCTGCGCACCATGGGCTACACCGAGCCCGAGATCGTCGGCCAGCCGCACAGCCTCTTCTGCGACCCCGACTACGTGCGCTCGGCCGCCTACCGCAACTTCTGGGCAGACCTGAACGAGGGCAAGTTTGCCGCCGGGCGCTTCCAGCGCGTGGGCAAGCACGGCGCCCGCATCTGGATCGAGGCCACCTACAACCCCATCCTCGACGCCGAAGGCCGGCCGCTCAAGGTTGTCAAGTTCGCCACCGACGTGACGGCCGAGGTCGAGCGCCAGGGCCACGTGGCCGAGCAGGTGTCGGCCATGAGCCTGGAGCTGGACCGCCTCACCGCGTCCATCACCGCCATTGCCGGGGGCTCGGCCGTGGCCCGCGATGGCTCGATGTCCAGCCTCAGCCAGGCCCAGGAGGGCGTGGGCTTGCTCGACAACAGCAATGACGCCATCCAGGACGTGCAAAAGCGCTCGGCCGACATCAACGAGATCGTCGAGACCATCGGCCAGATCGCGAACCAGACCCATCTGCTCGCCTTCAACGCCGCCATCGAAGCGGCCCGTGCCGGCGAGCACGGCCTGGGCTTCTCGGTCGTGGCCGACGAGGTGCGCAAGTTGGCCGAGAAGTCCGGCACCGCCGCGCGCCAGATCGCCCAGCTGATTGGCGCCACCGTGCAGCGCATCGACGAAGGCAGCCGGCTGACGGCCGAGGCAGCCAACGCCTTCCAGCGCATCCTCATCGGGTTGGAGGGCATGGCCGATTCGATCCGCGGCATCCATGACGCCACCCAGCACCAGGCCAGCGCCACTACCAATGCGGCGCAGCTGCTCAAGTCCATCGAGAAGCTCACCCAGCACAGCGCCGCCTGACGATGGCCTCGCCCGACCCCACCACCACCTATGTGCTGGCGCGCGTTGGCGGCGTGCCCATCGCCGTCGCTGCGCAGGCCGTGCGCGCCGTGCTGCCCATGCCACCGCAGTGGCACCGCCTGCCCCGGCGCCAAGGCGCCATCGTTGGCGTGCTGCCCACCGCCCAGGGGCCGCAGGCGCTGGTGGAGCTGTCCGCCTGGGTTGAGCTGCAAGCACCGCCCGGCGACACCGGCGTGGCCCTGGTGCTGCAGGACGCCCAGGGCCGCAGCGTGGCCCTGCGCCTGGATGCCTTGGAAGGCCTGCACCGCGCCGGCCGTGGCGGCGTGCGTGCCCTCTACCGTGACGACAACGACGACGAACTCTTTGCCGCCGTGCTGGCCAGCCCAGGCCAAACCGATGCCCAGGTGGACGGCGTCTGTGTGCTGGAGGCCGAACGGCTGATGCGCCTGGCCCAGTGCTGGGCTGAAGGCCTGGACCTGGCCCAGGACGCTACCCGCGCGCCGGCCGATGCCGCGCGCACCCCGGGCGCCGCGCTGCACGCCGTGGTGCGGCTGGCTGGGCCCGCAGGGGCGGCACCCACCTTGCTGGCCGTGCCTGCGTGCGATGTGGCCGAGGTGCTGCACTGCCCCGCCTACACCCACCGCTGGGCACCCGGCGGCACGACGGTGGGCTTGACCGCCGGCCTTGCCGAGTGGCGCAGCCGCGCCGTGGCCGTGCTCAGCCCCGCCGGCCTTGGCCTGACCGCCAGCGACACCCCACCCCTGGCCCTGATGCTGGAAGACGCCCAGGGCCGCGGCCTGCTGATGCCCGTGTCCGAGATGCTGGGCCTGCACCTTCTGCCGGCCGATTCAACCCGAGGTGGTGACACCTGGGTGACCCCCGCGCAGGACAGCCCGCTCGGCCCAATCCAGACCCTGCGCACCGTGGCCCTGCTGCAAGCCCTGCCCGAGGCCAGCCTCAGCCACCGCGAGTCCAGCGGCCCCGGCACTGGGGCCCCAGCCGTGCAGCGCAACCTGGAGCCCTACCTGGTGTTCGACGCCGGCCGCCGTTTTGCCATGCCCATCTCGCAGGTGCATGCCGTGCTGGCCCGCCCGCCAGGGGTGGACGTCATCGACTGGCGCGACGAGCGCCTCACCCTGGCCGCTGTACCCGGCTTGCCACCGCTGCCGCCAGATAGCGAGGGCAGCGTCATCGTTGTGGGCAGCCCGGGTGCGCGCGCGGCCTGGGCGGTGGCGCGGCCGCATGCCTTCATCCCCAGCCGTGCGGCCGAGCTGCGTGGCTGGCGCAGCCACAGCACCCCCGGCGCGCAACTGCTCTGCGTGGATGAGCCCGCCGCCACCTACCCCGTGTTGCAGGCGCCAGAACTCCAGCCCTGACGCAAGCGCCGGGGCGATACAGTCCTCCAGCCCCTTGGAGTCGGGGCGTTTGAGGAGCAGCGATGGCCATCTATCAGTTGGACGAGCACAGGCCCCAGGTGCCTGAATCCGCTTGGGTGGCCGACAGCGCCGAGGTCATCGGCTGCGTCACCCTGGGGGCCGATGTCAGCGTCTGGTTCCAGGCCGTGCTGCGGGGCGACTCCGACACCCTCACCATCGGCGCCGGCTCCAACATCCAGGACGGCTCCGTGCTGCACGCTGACCATGGCTTCCCCCTCGTCATCGGCGAGCGCGTCACCGTCGGCCACCAGGTCATGCTGCACGGCTGCACCATCGGCGACGAAAGCCTCATCGGCATCGGCGCTGTCGTGCTCAACGGCGCGCGCATCGGCCGGCACTGCATCGTCGGCGCCGGCGCCTTGGTGACCGAGGGCAAGGACTTCCCCGACGGCAGCCTCATCGTCGGCTCGCCCGCCAAGGTCGTGCGCGAGCTGACGCCCGAGCAGATCGCCGGCCTCAAGGCGAGCAGCCGGCACTACGTTGCCAACGGCCAGCGCTATGCCCGTGGCCTGACGCGCCTTGACTGACTGATCGATTGGTTGAGTGAGGCGCCCCGCTGCCGACTGAGGCGCACCAGTTCACTTCAGAACCTCGCGGGTGAGGTCCAGGTTGTAGCGCCGGTAGTCGAAGTCGATCCCTTTCGGGGGCGGCGTGTGGAGCCGGAACACGCGGCGCTTGGGCATGTCTGCATAGCGCAGGGAATCGCTCAGGTGGGTGCGGGCCAGCGCCTGCAGCGAGCCGTCCGCGTAGGCCATCTCCAGCCCCAGCGTCACGCGGTCGGCGAGCTCGCGGTTGCTGCGGTGGGTGTAGAAGAACTGCGGCAGGTCGTAGACCAGGGCGAAAGTCTTGTCCAGGATCAGCTCCGGCAGGTCGGCGTGGGATTCGGCCTCCCCGCGCACCTCCACCACGCTGCGACAGAACAGATCGAAGCGGCTCTGCGCCACCATCCTGAACATCGACTCGTAGCTCGTGACCTCCTCGACCTCGAAGCCGTTGGCACGCAGGATGGGCACGTCCAGCCAGCCCACGCCTTGCGCGATCGTGAAGCGCCGCAATTCGTCCAGCGTGCGCACCTTGGCCACAGCCGTCTTCGCCAGCGGCGACACAAAGCACACCCGGTAGCCGCCCATGCCCAGATACAGCGGGAACCGCACCGGGATGAGGTCGACGGAACTACCGTCCTCGTTGGGCACAACCACGGTCAGGAACCCCGGGTACAGCGCCCGCTCGACGCTGATCCGCGCACGCTGGTCGTTCATGCGCTCTGAGTACTGGATGGTGTAGGGGCCATGCGTGGCCACCGTCTTCTCCAGCGCCAGGCGTATGAAGGCACGCGGATAGGTGTCGCGCGGATCGTTGGCGCTGGCGGGCTGGCGCAGTGTCACCACCAGCGGCGCCGCATCAGCGCACAGGCCAGCCACGAACAGCAGGGCGGCAACCAGGAGGCAACGGATCATCACGAGGCGGACTCGATGTATGCGCTGATTGGAGCACCGTTGCCGCGAGCTGTGTGGCCGTGTCGTCGCGTCGCCCGCTGTCTGTTCGGCAGATCGCGCCGGCCGCCCAGCGTTGCCGGGGGGGCGGCCTCATAAAATCTCCGGCTTTGGCCGCTGGGCCAACAAACGCCGTGCTGCGGGGCGACGCCGACACCCTCATCGTCCGCTCGCCCGCCAAGGTCATCCGTGAGCTGACCCGCACCGACTGATGGATTGAGTGAAGCTCCCCGCTGATGACTGAATTGCACAAGTTCCTGTTCGAAGGCCTGCCCGTGCGCGGCATGCTCGTGCGCCTCACCGACGCCTGGCAGGAGCTGCTGGCCCGCCGCGAGCCTGGCGCCGAACACCCGCCCGCCCTGCGTGACCTGCTCGGCGAGATGACCGCCGCCGCCGTCCTCATGCAGGCCAACATCAAGTTCAACGGCGCCGTGGTGTTGCAGGTGTTTGGCGACGGGCCCGTCAAGCTCACCGTGGCCGAGGTCCAGCCTGACCTCAGCTTCCGCGCCACCGCCAAACGCGTCGGCGAGGTGCCCGACGGTGCCGGCCTCGAAGCCCTGCTCAACGTCCACGGCCAAGGCCGCTGCGCCATCACCCTCGACCCCAAGGACAAGTTCCCCGGCCAGCAGCCCTACCAAGGCGTCGTGCCCCTGCACGGCGACCAGCGCGAGCCCCTGCAGAAGATCTCCGAGGTGCTCGAGCACTACATGCTGCAGTCCGAGCAGCTCGACACCAAGTTCGTCCTCGCCGCCAACGGCGAGATCGCCGCCGGCCTGCTCATCCAGCGCCTGCCCGTCGAGGGCGAAGGCAATCTGGAGGGCCGCCGTAACGAAGACGACATCGGCCTCTCAGACGCCTACAACCGCATCAGCATCCTGGCCAGCACGCTCACCAGTGAAGAGCTGTTGACCCTGGACGCCAACACCATCCTGCGCCGCCTCTTCTGGGAAGAAGACGTCCGCCGCTTCGAGCCCCAACACCCCCGCTTCGCCTGCACCTGCTCCCGCGACCGCGTCTCCAACATGCTCCGCGGCCTCGGCCGCGAAGAGGCCGACGAAATCCTCGCCGAAGCCGGACAGGTCGAAGTCGGCTGCGAGTTCTGCGGCAAGCACTACCGCTTCGACCCCGTCGACGTGGGCCAGATGTTCACGCCGGGGAATGAGCGGCAGGAGGGGTCGGGCACCCTTCAGTGACCGGCCCTAGCTGCTTGTGGAACTGCCCTTAGCGCGCCAGCAGATCCACATAGGCCTGGTAGCTGTAGTTGCGGTTCTTCTTCTGCCCGGTCTGCTCGGTCACGATGCCCAGATCCTCCAGCAGCTTGACGGCGGCGTTGGCCGTCGGGAAGCTGGTGCTCAGCTTCTGGCGCACCTGTTCCACCGTAAAGCGCGGCATCATGGGCAACATCTCGAACAGGCGGTAGCTGGTCGAGCTGCCTTTGGGCGCATTCAGCAAGCGGCGGCGGTCTGCGGCCACCAAGCTGGCGATCGCCACGACGCCCCGTTCAGCCTCCTGCGCCGCTTCGGCCACGCCTTCCAAAAAGAAGGCCACCCAACCCTCCCAATCGCCGTCGGTGCGAATGGCTGAGAGCCGGCGGTAGTACTCGGCCTGGTGCTGCTTCAAGTAGCCGCTGAGGTACATCAGCGGCTCGGGCAGCAGGCCCCAATCCTCCATCAGCGCCGCCATCAGCAGGCGCCCGATGCGGCCGTTGCCATCTAGAAAAGGGTGGATGGTTTCAAACTGCGCGTGCACCAGCGCTACCCGCACCAGGGCCGGCAACGGCGGCTCGGGGGGCTGGTGAATGAAGCGTTCCAACTCGGCCAGCAGCGCGGGCACCTGCTCAGGCGGTGGCGGCACAAAAACCGCGTTGCCCGGCCGCGTGCCGCCGATCCAGTTCTGTGAGCGGCGCAGCTCGCCCGGCTGCTTGCCCGCGCCGCGCGCCCCGTCTAGCAGCAGCCGATGGGCCTCGCGCAACAGGCGTACGCTGATCGGCAGGCCCTTCGGCGCGTGCAACTGATCGCGCACCAGGCGAAAGGCGCGCAGGTAGTTGCTCACCTCTTCCACATCGGCGCCATTGCTCACGGCCAGGCCCGCCTCGTCATCAAACAGATCCGCCAGCGAGGCCTGCGTGCCCTCGATCTGCGAGGTCAACAGCGCCTCCTTGCGAAGCGCGCTGTACAGCAGCCACTCCACCGAAGGCACCAGCCCCCCCACGCCCGAAAGCCGCGCCAGCGCCAGCTCGGCCACCCTGCAGCGGTCCACATAGCAATCACTCGCCAGCGCTGGCCGCATGGGCGGCAACGGCCGGGGCACAAAGGCCCTGACCGTTTCACTCAGCGTGGTGGTGGTGACGTAGCTGCCGGTGTTGCGCATGCCAGGGCCCGCAAATTGAATGAATGCATTCTTTACTGCAAGGGCTGCATATTAAAGCAACGCTTAATTTGAGGCGACCTTATGCAAGAAGGCTTGCACAGGGAGTGCGCGGCTGCAGCCCAGCGCCGCAAGCCACAACAGGGTGTCGGTTTTGAGTGAGCCGTCCGTCGCGCCAACACCTCCCACACATCGGCCTTGTCGGGCCAGTTCTGGCGCAACCGCCGCTGCTCCCGCCGCCAGCGCCCAGCGCATCTCCAGCACCGTCTGCTTGAAGGGCTCGTCGCTGTAGGCCATGCGCAGCGAAAGCCCGGCGTGCTACCAGGCGCTGCGGATCATCGCCACGCCCGAGCCAGCCCGCGCGCCCAGATTGATATCACGTGCTGTTGACCCCGGACGCCAACACCATCATGCGCCGCCTCTTCTGGGAAGAAGACGTCCGCCGCTTCGAGCCCCAGCACCCCCGCTTCGCCTGCACCTGCTCCCGCGACCGCGTCACCAACATGCTCCGCGGTCTCGGCCGCGAAGAGGCCGACGACATGCTCGCCGAAGCCGGCCAGATCGAAGTCGGCTGCGAGTTCTGCGGCAAGCGCTACCGCCTCGACCCCGTCGACGTTGGCCAGATGTTCACGCTGGGGAATGAGAGGGCGGAGGGCTCGGGGACGTTGCAGTAGGGGGGTGCCCGACAGGCCGGTTTGCAGCGGCTGCGGTCCTTAGGCGTGCTGAAGTCGATGCCCTAAAGCAGCCGCTCAAGATTCAACTCTTGGGTGGTAGCAAGAAGTTCGCGTAGAGGGACCGCCCGCCGCGCCGTGGGTGGTGCTAACACCCAGTGTGCGAGCGCCTGCGGCAACGCAACAATCCACCTGATGCCTAGCTCTGCACGTTTCAAACAACAGCCGCTTTGTGAGCAGCTGGAGGAGCTTGGATGGGCTCGATGCGTTGTGAGTCCGGATGCGCTCATTGGCGAGCTCGGGCGGCTAGGCGATCGCCTCGGAGCCAGGATGACTGGTCGCGCAGGCGCGCTGGAGGAGGTGGTTGCGCCGCTCTCAACCGCCGATGCTCACCCACGGTCGCTGAGCGCGAAGTTCGGCCTCGGTACTTTGCCGTTCCATGTCGAGCTAAGTCACCGGCCGCAGCCCTGTCGTTATCTTCTTCTTGGTTGCCTGGAGCCAGGTAGCACCCACTCCGAGACAAGACTACTCGATTGGCGTTCGCTGGGGTTTTCGGAGAGTGAGATGCGCTTATTGCAGGATGCGCCCGTACTTCTGCGGTCGGGCCGGCGTTCGTTCTACTCCACTTTGCTGGACGCAGACCGCGCCTTCCTGCGCTTTGATCCGGGGTGTGTAGAAGCTGTCGATCAACGAGGGCGATGGGCTTTCGAATTGGTGCGCCGCCGCATATCTGAAGCAAGGCCTCTTGTCCACAACTGGCTGAAGGGAGGCATTTTGATCATCGACAACTGGCGGATGCTCCACGGGCGCGGTCCGTCTGAACGCGGCTCCGGCCGCCGCCTAGCAAGGATTCTCATCGATGCCTAACGACGTCTTCATCTCGATCAATGCGAGCGCACTTCATGCGAAATCGAAGGTCTACATCGGGCGCGCTCTCGTGAGGAAAGCGGCAGATGACCTAGATGAATATCAACTATGGGCTTCGCTTGCGCTTGAACTGCTCGGAAAGGCGGCATTGGCAAGCACCCACCCAAGTCTCGTTGTTGATCCAACCCATTGGCAGTCGTTGTTTGTGGCAGCTGGGATCAATGCAACGACAGACGTCAAGACGATTACCGCCAAGACCTTGTTCGAGCGCCTCGCCCATCTTGTTCCGAGATTCGACAAGACCATTCAGAAGTTCTGCCAAGAGATAGCTGAGCGCCGCAATGCTGAGCTCCACTCGGCCGATCTCCCTTTCAAGGCGATGCGTCTTGAGGCCTGGGAAGCTCGCTACTGGCATGCATGCGACACGGTCCTACACCACATGGACTCATCACTGGAGAGCTGGCTTGGCGCTGTGGACGCGGAGGCCCCGCGACAACTGTTAGAAGAGGCCGAAAAGGCCATGAAGGCGGCTGTAGAGCTTCGTGTTGGTGCCGCAAAGGAGCGTTTTGGCGAGTTGAAGAAAGCCGAACGGGACCGCGCTGCGGAGGAGGCTGAGCAACGCCTTCTGCAACACCAGTCGGAACTGTTCGTAGGTCGCTACGATGAAATTTGGTCTACGGCTTGCCCTGCGTGTGGCTGCCGCGCCTTCATGACAGGCCAACTGACTGGCGAAGATTTCAGCGAAGAGCAGGACGAGCACGCCATTTGGGAAGTGGTCGATCGCGAGTATTCCGGCGAAGAGTTTCACTGCCCCAGTTGCGATCTCAGTCTGTTGGGCAGCGGGGAAATCATTGCATCCGGTCTGAACTGCATTCACGAGGAGCAGCACAGTCGGGAGATGGAATACGAGCCTGACTACGGCAACGATTGAGTTGCCAGATGGCCGCCCTTAGTGCGCTTCCGTTGTCGCCCTGAAGTGTCTTTGGCATGGGTGCGTGGGGAGTGGCCTCGGCTTGGACAGGCTCAGCCAAACGGGCCATCTCGTTGGACAGCGGCCGCCTGCCAGGCGGCCTCGCTCTATAGCGCCGTAGCGCTTACTCGTCGGAACCCTCCAACACCCTCTGAAACGCCCCCGCAAACTCCTGCGACGCACTGAAAGTCAGCGTCACCGTGACCCACCCGCCTTCTTCATGCTGCACCAGCAGTTCATGGTCCCAGGCGGCGCCGTCTTCGACCACGCCTTGGCGGTTGCCGAACTCGGCTTGCGCCCAGGCGAGCACCTGGGCGACTTCGGCCATGACGGCGGGGTGTTGGGCCTCGCGGGTGGAGGCCATGGCTTCGAGGGTGAGGATGCCGTCGGAGCTGTCGGTGAGGTCGAAGAGCAGGTACTGCATGGGGCCGGTAGTGCCTTAGCCTGCGTTGTAGCGCACGCAGCCCTTGCCCTGGCGCTTGGCCTCGTACATCGCGGCATCGGCCTCGGCCAGCAGGACGGTGGGGGTGTCGCCATCCTGTGGGCACAGGGCCACCCCGATGCTGCCCGACACGGTGGCACTGATGCCCCCCGGGAGCTGCACCGGCTTGCCAATGTTCGTCAGCAAGCGCTGGAGGATGAGGTCGCACTGCGCCTGGTCGCGCAGGGGCCCGAGCACGAGCACGAACTCGTCACCGCCCAGGCGGGCGACGGTGTCGCCGGCACGCACGGTGGCAGAGGCGCGCTTGGCGATCTCCTTGAGCAGGTGGTCGCCGGCCTCGTGGCCGTGGAGGTCATTCACGGCCTTGAACCCGTCGAGGTCCATGAAGGCGATCGCGGACATCTGGCCGGAGCGCTGCGTGGCCGCAATGGCTTGCCCGACGCGGTCGGCCAAGAGCAGCCGGTTGGGCAGCCCGGTGAGAGCGTCGTGGAAGGCGATGTGCTCGACCTGCTCCTGGTAGCGGTGCTGGGCCGTCACGTCGGTCATCAGCCACAGTGACTCGCCCGGCCGCTCTTTGAGCAGCGTGCCCTGCAGGTGGATCCAGATCGTGCTGCCATCGTGGTGCCGCATCTGCACGCGGGTGACGTAGTCGTGGCCTTCGGCGAAGGCGGCGCGGGCCTCGGCGCCCACTTTCTCGTAGGTCGCTTCGTCCGGGTACAGCATGCGCGCCGACTGGCCACGCAGCTCGTCCATGGAGTAGCCAAAGATGGCGGACAGCGCCCGGTTGTTCCAGATCGCCACGCGGGTGCTCATGTTGAGCCGCACGATGCCGACGAGGTCGTTGTCCAGCATGGCGTGCTGTTCTTCACCGAGGACGTGCAGCTCGTGGATGGCCTCGTTCAGCTGGGCCGTGCGCTCTTCAACCAGATGCTCCAGTCGCACGGTCATGGCTTGCAGGGCGCTGGAAAGGTGGGACAGATCTTCGCTGTCGTCGGCATGGGGAATCACGGCGCCGGGGACGCCGAGTTCAACATCGCGCGCGGCGCTGGCGATGCGCTTGAGCGGGCGCGTGAGGTGCCGGCCCAGCATGAGCCCGAGACCCACGGCCAAGAGCGCACTGACCAAGCCGACGAGCAGGGCTTTCTTCGTGGCCTGCATGGCCGGTGCATAGGCGACCTCGACAGGTTGCCGGACCAGCACCTTCCAGCCCAGCGCGAACTCGGGCGCGTAGTCATCGAGCGACCAACTCGTGGTCAGGTAGCGCTGGCCATCGGCCCAGGCGATGTCGACCGCCGGCCTGGCTTGCTCCTCGGGCGCGATAGGCCCTTGGGCGGCCAGGGCCTCGGCCAGCGCGGGCAGGTCGATCCCCGCCTTCGGGTCGGTGCCAAAGATCACGCCGCCCGAGCGCGTCAGGATGTAGACCTCGACTCGCCGGGCGGCGGCGTTCTTGGGCAGGAAGGCTTCGGCAATGGCCCGGATGCCATGCACGTCCGCATGGAGCCCGACGACACCGACCACGCGGCCGGCTACTTCCAGCGGGGCGGCAAAGTCCACAAACCGGAGCGGTTCTCCATTGGCATGGGGCGGGAGCAGGCTCGCGAGGAGCTTGGCCTCATGCACGTCACCCACGTAATGCCCGCGCAGCCCTGCCGGGAACCAGGGGCGCTCCTTGACGTTGCGGCCGACCAGAAGATCGTCCGTCGCCGCGACGACCACGCCGCTGGCATCGGCGACACCCAGCCAGGAGGGGAAGGGCCGCGTGAGTTTCATGCGCGACAGGGCGCGGGTGACCGTGGGGCTGGCCAGGCCGTCGGCCCAGATTTCGCCCGACTGGGCCAGCAGATTGACCTGCTGCATCCGGTCACGCATGTTCTTGCCGAGCGCGGTGGAGATGCTTCTGCCCAGGTTGGCGAGGGCGGCGCCTTTGTCGCGTTCGATCTGGGACCGCATCATCGACGTGATCACGGTGGTCAGCGACAAGACCAGCACCGTCACCACCAGCGCCAGCACGAGGGCCAATTGGGTGCCAAGGCTGCGCCGCTGTAACCAGGGCAGGGGCGTCTCGGGAGGCGGGGTGGTGCTCAAGTTGACGTGCGAAGTCCTTGCGGTGCAAGGGTAGCTTCAGTGGCCGCTTGCGTCAGCTTGGCTAAGGTTCCGGCACACCCAGTAGGGGCAATGCCATCAATGCCGTCAATGCCATTTGCAAGCGGCGTTCGCCCTGGATGTCGTGCCATGCCAGCCCATGGCGGCTGAGCGCCTGACGCAGCCTGGCGTCAAACCTTGCCCTGACCTCTGGGCCATCGCGCTGGACGCCGTCGGCCTCCCAGGGCAGGTCGGGGGCGCAGAGCAGGATGAGGTCGCAGCGGCGCTGGAAGGCGAGCGCCTGGGGCAGCAGGCTGTCGTCGTTGAAGTAGTGCTGGCTGCACAGCGCGGTGATCAGGGGCGTGGTGTCGGCCAGCACCCAGGGGCCGGCGGCGGCGTCGATGCGGCGGGCTTGCTCGGCGGCGATGGCGGCTTGCTCGTGCTGCTGGGGCGTGCGGCCGTGTGTGTCGCACCACTCGCGCAGGTACTCGGGCACATAGGTGCCGCCAAGCTGCGCGGCCAGTGCCTGGCCGAGGCTGGACTTGCCGGTGCACTCGGCCCCAAGCAGGGCGACCACGGTGCGTGTGCGCATCACGGTGTCATGCCATGGCCAGCGCGAGGCGCTGGCGGCGCCAGGCCTGCCAGCCCAGCACGCTCATGGGGATGAAGACGGCGTAAAGCACGACGGTGAGCCAGTAGCCCTTGAGGCCAAAGAGCACGACGCTGACGGCGTTGACCACGATCCAGGTCGGCCAGTTCTCTTCGTACTTGCGGGCCAGCAGCCACTGGCCCAGCAGGCTGGCGACGGTGGGGAAGGCGTCCCAGTAGGGCAGGGGCGAATCGGTGAAGGAGGCGAGGAAGAGACCCAGCAGCGGCCAGCCGAGCAGGGTGAGGGCGACGGGCAGCGCCAGGCCCGCCTTGCCCAGCTGGCGCACGGACAGCGCCTCGCCTTGGGCGGTGCGGCCAAAGCGCCATTGCCACCAGCCCCAGCCGGCCAGGCCGGCAAACAGCAGTTGCAGCGCGGCCTCGCCATACAGCCGGCCATCGAGGAAGAGGGCGAAGTACAGCAGCGAGCTGATGAGGGCCAGCGGCCAGGCCAGCAGGCGCACGCGCATATTGCAGACGACCATCCAGACCGCGAGCACAAAGGCCACCAGTTCCAGCCAGGAGATCGGCGCACCCAGCGCCGTGAAGGCGGGCGCCAGCGCGGCCGCCCAGACGTCAGCCCACATCAATCAGCGGCGCTGGTATTGGACGAAGACTTCGTCGGGCTTGATGAAGCCGAGCTCGGTGCGGGCTTTTTCTTCGACCATCTCCAGGCCTTCGCGCAGGTCGCGCAGCTCGGCCAGGATCTGGGCGTTGTGGGCGCGGGCCTTGTCGTTCTCGGCCTGGGCCTGGGCGAGCTCCTGGCGCAGTTGCGTCACGCGCGGCAGGCTGCCTTTGCCAAACCAGAGCTGAGCCTGGATGGCAGCAAGAAAAAGCGCGAGCAGGACGGCCAGGATCTTCATCGCGGAGGAGGGTGAGTCGCGCCGGGATTGTGGCGCAGGTTTGATGCGGCACCCATCAGCAAAAACGCCCCGGGGCGTGAGCCACGGGGCGTTTCTTTGGGGGGCTGCTTACTTGAGGTTATAGAAGGCAGCGCGGCCGGGGTAGACAGCGACGTCGCCGAGGTCTTCTTCGATGCGGAGCAGTTGGTTGTACTTGGCGATGCGGTCCGAGCGGGACAGCGAGCCGGTCTTGATCTGGCCGGCGTTGAGGCCGACGGCGATGTCGGCGATGGTGCTGTCTTCGGTCTCGCCGGAGCGGTGGCTGACGACGGCGGTGTAGCCGGCAGTCTTGGCCATCTCGATGGCGGCGAAGGTCTCGGTCAGGGTGCCGATCTGGTTGATCTTGATGAGGATCGAGTTGGCGATGCCCTTGTCGATGCCTTCCTTCAGGATCTTGGTGTTGGTGACGAAGAGGTCGTCACCGACGATCTGCACCTTGGCGCCGAGGCGGTCGGTCAGCAGCTTCCAGCCATCCCAGTCGCCTTCGGCCATGCCGTCTTCGATGGAGATGATGGGGTACTTGTCGACCCAGGTGGCGAGCATGTCGGTCCACTGCTGAGCGGTCAGCTGGAGGCCGCCTTCGCCTTCGAGCACGTACTTGCCGTCCTTGTAGAACTCGCTGGCGGCGCAATCGAGGCCGATGGCGATCTGCTCGCCAGCGGTGTAGCCAGCCTTCTCGACGGCTTGCAGGATCAGCTGCAGCGCGGCTTCGTGGCTCTCGACGCTGGGGGCAAAGCCGCCTTCGTCACCCACGGCGGTGGGCATGCCCTTGTCGTGCAGGATCTTCTTGAGGGCGTGGAACACCTCGGCGCCCCAACGCAGGGCCTCGCGGAAGCTCGGGGCACCCACGGGGATGATCATCAGCTCTTGCAGGTCGAGCGAGTTGTTGGCGTGGGCGCCGCCGTTGATGACGTTCATCATCGGGACGGGCAGGGTCACGCCGCGCATGCCGCCGAAGTAGCGGTACAGCGGCAGGCCAGACTCTTCAGCCGCAGCGCGGGCCACGGCCATCGAGACGGCGAGCATGGCGTTGGCGCCCAGGCGGCTCTTGTTCTCGGTGCCGTCGAGGTCGATCAGGGTCTTGTCCAGGAAGGCTTGCTCGGAGGCGTCGAGGCCCAGCACGGCTTCGGAGATCTCGGTGTTGATGTGCTCAACAGCCTTGAGCACGCCCTTGCCGAGGTAACGGCTCTTGTCGCCGTCACGCAGTTCGATGGCTTCGCGGCTGCCGGTGGAGGCGCCCGACGGCACGGCGGCACGGCCCATCACGCCGGACTCCAGCAACACGTCGCACTCGACGGTGGGGTTGCCGCGGCTGTCGAGAATCTCGCGGCCGACGATGTCAACGATGGCACTCATTCAATGGTCTCCAGTTGGGTCAGGGTGATCTAGTTCGGGCACAAAACAAGCGGGGCGCAGTGTGCCAAAACGGCGTTACATGGGTGGAACAAGCTGAGGGCTGGGCTCAGCAGGAAAAGTCGTTCTCTAACAAGGGCTGCGCCTTGACGACGCGGTCCAGGGCCACCAGTTGCTCCAGCAAAGTCTTCATGTGCTTGAGCGGCACGGCGTTGGGCCCGTCGCTGAAGGCCTCGGCCGGGTTGGGATGGGTCTCCATGAAGAGGCCTGCCACGCCCACGCCCACGCCGGCACGGGCCAGCACGGGCACCATCTCACGCACGCCGCCGCTGGAGCCGCCGAGGCCGCCGGGTTTTTGCACGGAGTGGGTGACGTCAAACACCACCGGGGCGCCGCTGTTGCGCATCTCGGCCAGACTGGTCATGTCGGCCACGAGGTTGTTGTAGCCAAAGCTCACGCCACGCTCGCAGGCCAGGAAGCGGTCTTCCGACAGGCCCACCTCGCGCGCAGCGGCACGGGCCTTGTCGACGACGTTCTTCATGTCCCAGGGCGCGAGGAACTGGCCCTTCTTGATGTTGACGGGCTTGCCGCTCTGGGCGACGGCGCGGATGAAGTCCGTTTGCCGGCACAGGAAGGCGGGGGTCTGCAGCACGTCCACCGCGGCCGCCACATCGGCCACCTGGGTGGCGTCGTGCACGTCGGTCAGCACGGGCAGGCCGGTCTGGCGGCGCACTTCGTCGAGGATCTTGAGGCCGGCGTCCATGCCGACGCCGCGCTTGGTGGTGCCGGAAGAGCGGTTGGCCTTGTCGAACGAGCCCTTGTAGATGAGCGGGATGCCCAAGCTGTCGCAGGCTTCCTTGAGCATGCCGGCCACGTCGAGCGTGATCTGCAGGCCCTCGATCGAGCAGGTGCCCGCGATCAGGAAGAAGGGGCGGTCGAGCCCGACCTGGTAGCCGCAGAGTTCCATCAGGCTGCCTTTTGCTTGTGGCTCAGCGCCGCCTTGACGAAGGCGGTGAAGAGCGGGTGGCCGCCCCAGGGCGTGGACTTGAACTCGGGGTGGAACTGCACGCCGACGAACCAGGGGTGGACGTCGCGCGGCAGCTCGACGATCTCGGTCAGCTTCTCGCGCTGGGTGATGGCGGAGATGACGAGGCCGGCTTGCTGGAGGCGGTCAAGGTAGTGCTCGTTGGCCTCGTAGCGGTGGCGGTGGCGCTCGGTCACGACCTTGCCGTAGATGTCGAAAGCCAGGGTGCCGGGCTTGACGTCCGAGCTCTGGGCGCCGAGGCGCATGGTGCCGCCGAGGTCGGAGTTGGCGTCGCGCTTCTGGATGGAACCGTCGGCGTCCTGCCACTCGTCGATCAGGGCGATGACGGGGTGGGGCGTTGCGGGGTCGAACTCGGTGGAGTTGGCGCCTTCCAGGCCGGCCTTGTGGCGCGCGTACTCGATGGTGGCGACCTGCATGCCGAGGCAGATGCCCAGGTAGGGGAGCTTGTGCTCGCGCGCAAACTGGGCCGCGAGGATCTTGCCCTCGACACCGCGCTTGCCAAAGCCGCCGGGCACCAGGATGGCGTCGAACTGGGCCAGCTGGGCGATGTTGGCGGGCGTGAGCGTCTCGGTGTCGAGGTACTCGATCTTGACGCCGGAGTGGTTGTGGATGCCTGCGTGGCGCAGCGCCTCGTTGAGCGACTTGTACGAGTCCGACAGCTCGGTGTACTTGCCGCACATGGCGATGGTGACCTGCTCCTTGGGGTTCTCGACCTCGTAGACCAGGGTGTCCCAGCGCTTCAGGTCAGCCGGCTTGGTGGAGAGCTGGAGCTTGGTGCAGATGAGCTGGTCCAGCCCCTGCTCGTGCAGAACGCGCGGCACCTTGTAGATGGTGTTCACGTCCCACATCGAGATGACGCCGTACTCGGCGACATTGGTGAAGAGCGAAATCTTCTCGCGCTCGTCGTCGGGGATGGCGCGGTCGGCGCGGCAGATCAGGGCGTCGGGCTGGATGCCGATCTCGCGCAGCTTCTGCACCGTGTGCTGGGTCGGCTTGGTCTTGAGCTCGCCCGCTGCCGCAATCCACGGCACATAGGTGAGGTGGACGAAGGCGACGTTGTTGGGGCCCGTCTTGAGGCTGAGCTGGCGGGCGGCTTCGAGGAAGGGCAGGGACTCGATGTCGCCCACGGTGCCGCCGATCTCGACGATGGCGACGTCAACGCCCTCGGCGCCGCGCTTGATGAATTCCTGGATCTCGTTGGTGACGTGCGGGATGACCTGCACCGTCTTGCCGAGGTAGTCGCCGCGGCGCTCCTTCTCCAGCACGGACTTGTAGATCTGCCCGGTGGTGAAGTTGTTGGACCGCTTCATCCGCGTGGTGATGAAGCGCTCGTAGTGGCCGAGGTCGAGGTCGGTCTCGGCGCCGTCGTCGGTCACGAAGACCTCGCCGTGCTGGAACGGCGACATCGTTCCAGGGTCGACGTTGAGGTAGGGATCGAGCTTGAGGAGGGTGACCTGCAGGCCACGCGATTCGAGGATGGCCGCCAGTGAGGCCGATGCCACGCCCTTGCCGAGCGAAGACACCACACCGCCAGTGACGAAGACGTATTTGGTCATGTCATGCAGCGCCCAGAGGCACGGGCGCTGAGGTGGAAATTTGGATTGTAGTCAAGCGCCGGTGGCGGCCAGCGCGGCCAGCACCCGCGATGCCGTCTCGTCGGGCTTCTCGAAGGGGAAAAGGTGGCCCCCTTCAACCCAATGGAAACGCTCGCCCACCAGGGCGCGGCTGGCGTCTGAGCCGGCCTGGCGCAGCTCGGCCGAGTCGGTGCCGCCGAAGAAATCGATGGCGCAGCGCGGCGGGTAGCGCTTGAGCAGGCGCGGGATGTAGGCCGGCAGCGTGGCGTAGATGCGGCTCTCGACCTCGCGGTCGAAGCGCAGCCGCGTCTGGCCGCCATGCTCCTCAAAGCCGCAGGCGATGTAGTCGTCGAGCACGCGGGGGTCCCAGCGCGCGAACATGGGTTTGGAGGCGAAGTGCGCGCGGACGGCCGCGCGGTCGGGCCAGCTCTGGCGGCGCTTGGCCGCAATGGCGGCGGGCGGCACGCGGTGCACAAGGCCGGTGAGCTGGCTCCAGGCCAGCAGGGCAGCGCGCCAGCCGGCCACCACGGGCGAGTCGAGCAGGACCAGGTGCTTCACCAGCTCGGGCCGCCGGCAGGCGACGAGCAGGCTCAGCAGGCCGCCCAGCGAGTGGCCGACCAGCACCACGGGCCCCTCCGGGCGGACATCCCGCTCGATGAAGTCGATGAGCTGACCGCGCATGCCGCGCCAGTCCTGCTTGACCGGGTAGCGCGGGTCATGGCCAAAGCGGTCCAGCGCCTCGACGCGCCAGCCGGCCGCACGCCAGGTCTCGAACAGCACGCGGTAGCAGCCAGCGGGGTAGCTGTTGGCGTGGCTGAAGACGAGGGTGCCGGGTGTGGCTGTCATCGCGCCAGGGCTTTCAGGCGGTAGATCGCGTCCAGTGCCTCACGCGGGGTGAGGGTGTCGGGGTCGAGCGCGGTGAGCGCGGCCTGGATGGGGTCGGGTTCGGAAGCCGGCGGCGGCGCTGGCGGCGCGGCGAAGAGGTCGAACTGCTCGTCGCCCGCCGTGGAGCGGGCTTCCAGCGCCTCCAGCGTGGCGCGGGCCTGGCGGATGAGGGATGCGGGCATGCCAGCCAGGCGGGCCACCTGCACGCCGTAGCTGCGGCTGGCGGGGCCGGCCTGCAGCTCGTGCAGGAAGACGATGTCCTCGCCGCTTTCGACGGCCGAGACGTGCCAGTTCTGCGCCTCGCGGTGCTTGGCGGGGAACTCGGTCAGCTCGAAGTAGTGGGTGGCGAACAGCGTGAAGGCGCGGGTCTTGTCGTGCAGGTGGGTGGCGATGCTGCTGGCCAGCGCCAGGCCGTCAAAGGTGGAGGTGCCGCGCCCGATCTCGTCCATCAGCACCAGCGAGTGCTCAGTGGCCGCGTGCAGGATGGCTGCAGCCTCGGTCATCTCCAGCATGAAGGTGGACTGCGCGTTGGCCAGGTCGTCGGCCGCGCCGATGCGGGTGTGGATGGCGTCCATGGGCCCCAGGCGGCAGCGCGTGGCGGGCACATAGCTGCCCATCGCCGCCAGCAAGGCGATCAAGGCCACCTGGCGCATGAAGGTGCTCTTGCCGCCCATATTGGGGCCGGTGATGACGAGCATGCGGGTGCGGGCGTCGAGCCGGCAGTCGTTGGGCATGAACTCGGCGCCGCTCGTCTCGGCCAAACGCGCTTGCACGACAGGGTGGCGGCCGGCCTCGATCTCGATGCAAGGCTGGGCCACGAACTCGGGGCGGCACCAGCCCAAGGTGGCCGCGCGCTCGGCGAGGGTGGCGAGCAGGTCGAGCTGCGCGAGGCTGCGGGCCAGCTGGCTCAAGGGGCCGATCTGGGCGTGCAGGGCGTCGATGACCTGCTCGTACAGCAGCTTCTCGCGGGCCAGCGCGCGCTCCTGAGCCGAGAGGGCTTTGTCCTCGAAGGCCTTGAGCTCGGGCGTGATGAAGCGCTCGGCGTTCTTCAGCGTCTGGCGGCGCTGGTAGTCCATCGGCACCTTGTCGAGCCCGCTGCTGGTGACCTCGATGTAGAAGCCATGCACGCGGTTGAACTGCACGCGCAGGTTCTGGATGCCGGTGCGCGCACGCTCGCGGGTTTCGAGGTCGAGCAGGAAGCCGTCGCAGTTGCTCTGGATTCCGCGCAGCTCGTCCAGATCAGCGTCGTAGCCATCGGCAATCACGCCGCCGTCGCGCGGCAGCAGCGCGGGCTCCAGGGCGATGGCGCGCTCCAGCAGCGCAAGGATGTCGGCCGGTGGCTGCAGGCCCGGCGATTGCAGTGCTGCCGGGGTGGCGGCGCGGATGGCGGGCAGGTGCTGCAGCGTGGCGCGTAGGCCCGTCAGCTCACGCGGGCGCACCTGGCGCAGCGCGATGCGGGCGGCAATGCGCTCGACGTCGGACACGTGCTTGAGCGACTCACGCAGGGCTTCGTAGCCCTGGGTCAGGAGCTCGGCAATCGCGGTGTGGCGGGTTTGCGCCTCAGTGCGGTCGCGCAGCGGATGGAGCAGCGCATGGCGCAGCGCGCGGCTGCCCATGCCGGTGCGGCAGGTGTCGAGCAGCGAGAACAGCGTGGGCGAGGTCTCGCCGCGCAGGGTCAGCGTCAGCTCCAGGTTGCGCTGGGTGGCGGGCGGCAGGTCGAGCAGCTCGCTGGCGCGCTGCACGCGCAGCGACTGCACGTGGGCCAGCGACCGACCCTGGGTGTGCTCGGCAAAGGCCAGCAGGGCGCTGGCGGCGGTCTGGGCCAGGTGCAAGTCTTGGGCGTTGAAGCCTTGCAGGCTCTGCGCCCGCAACTGCTCGCAGAGCTTGCGCGTGCCGAGTTGCGCGTCGAACTGCCAGCCCGGCCGCTTGGTCACGGGCCAGCGGCCGGCCAGCACCTGGGCCGGCACCTGCTCGCGGTCCACCAGGATCTCAGCCGGGCTGAGCCGCGCCAGCCAGCCGCCCAGCTCGGCCTCGCTGCACTCCGACAGCCCGATCTCGCCCTGTGTGATCGACAACCAGGCCAGGCCAAAGCGTCGCCCGCTACCGGAGACGGCCAGCAGCACGGCGTCCTGCTTGTCGGCCAGCAACTCGGTGTCGGTGATGGTGCCGGGCGTGACGACGCGCACCACCTTGCGTTCCACCGGCCCCTTGCTCGCGCCCACCTCGCCCACCTGCTCGGCAATCGCCACGGGCTCGCCGAGCTTGATGAGCTTGGACAGGTAGCTCTCGAGCGCATGTACCGGCACGCCGGCCATCACGACAGGCTCGCCGGCACTCTGGCCGCGCTGGGTCAGCGTCAGGTCCAGCAGCGCGGCGGCCTTGCGGGCGTCGTCGTAGAAGACTTCGTAGAAGTCGCCCATGCGGTACAGGACCAGAACGTCCGGATGCTCAGCTTTGATGCGCAAGTACTGCTGCATCATGGGCGTGTGATCGGCGAAGTCCTGGGCTGGGCTCATGGGTCCGTTGAATGCTGGAAAAGCCAAAGCCCTCAGGAGAGGGCTTTTGTGCGCCTTGGGCGCCGAATCTATAGGGGGCTGCTCGCCAGTGTAGGCCCGGCTCCCCTAGCTCGATGACCGGGCCGTCGAGGATTTGAGGCGAAGATCGTTGCCGACGATGCGTGCCACGGCCGTAGGTTGCTGCAGTCAAGCATTCGTTTCATAAAAGAAATGCGCCCCGGAGGAGGGGGCGATGGATGTCCAAAGCGTTTGTTCGGTGGTGTGGTGCCATGCTGGTGGCGGCTGCGGTGGCCGGCCTTGAGGCCTGTGGCGGCGGAGGTGGTCAAGCTGGTGGCCAGAGCAACACGGGCAGTCCAACGGTGCCGGTGAGCCGGCCCGCGTCGTTGGCTTTGCTGGCGGGCAATATGGGCGGTCCTGGCCAGTTGGATGGAGCCGCTGGAGCGGCCTACTTCAACTTCATTTCCGCGCCGGCGATGGATCGGGCAGGCAATGTCTACGTAGTCGGGTACTGGGGGCAGAAGGCTCGCTTGCGCAAGGTGTCACCTGCAGGAGATGTCACAACGGTGGACCTGTCAGCGACGGGCTATTGCTCCAAGGGCATCGTCGGCGTGGTGTCGCCGTCCGCGATGGCGGCTGATAGCAGCGGGAACTTGTTCGTTGTTCCCCATGGCTGCGATGCGGTGATGAAGATCACACCCTCAGGGGTGGTCAGCGTGTTCGCGGGTTCCGTCGATGAAGCCGGCCAGGCGGATGGACTGCCGGCGACAGCCCGATTCCAGTATCCGGACTTGATTGCGGCAGATGCTCAGGACAACTTGTTCGTCAACGATTGGCGGGGCATCCGGAAGATCACCCCCGCCGGCGTTGTGAGCACGTATTTCGTGTCTCGGACGGGGGCCCCCAGCGGAATCGATGGCCCGCAGGGCGTGGCGACCCTGTATGGGATCCGAGGACTGGCGGCAGACGCTGCGGGCAACCTCTTCGTGACGACGTCAGCAAGCACGATTCGGAGAATTGCCCCGGATCAAACGGTGAATACGCTGGCCGGAGCCAGCGAGCAGACGGGCACCGCTGACGGCGTGGGGGCGGCGGCGCGCTTCACCAATCCGAAGGGTATTGCCGTAGGCAAATCAGGCACTTTGTATGTGGCCGACGAGGGGAATCACACCCTTCGGGTCATTTCGCCTTCGGGTCAGGTGACGACCTTGGCCGGGCGAGCGGGAGTGTCAGGAGCAGCCGATGGTCGTGGCGCAGACGCTGGCTTCCGGGAGCCCCAGGCGGTGATGGTGTCGGCGGAAGGGCGCATCGTGGTGACGGAGTCGCTTGGCACACGCCTTCGCGCCGTCTTGGCGACCGGGGATGTGACCACGCTGGCCGGATCGCACGAGCAGCGCGGGAAGGTCGATGCGGGCGGTACTCAGGCGCGGTTTGAACGCGCGGACTCGATCACGGTCGATCGCGAAGGCAATGCCTTTGTGGTGGACTACCCTGGTTATGGCGTTGGCGCTTCCAACGTATCGACGCTTCGCAAGCTGACGCCTGCCGGCGTCGTTTCGACACTGTCCACCATGCCTCCGGTGCGCTTCCCGGGCGAGATATACGCGATCCCTCGTGGTGATGTGGCAGTGGACGCCAGTGGCCAGCTGTTTGTGAGCGACGTTCTGAACCGGACCATCCTCAAGCGGATGTCGTCAGGGGAACTTGGCGTGATGGCCGGCAAGGAGGGGGAGGCGGCACTTGTTGATGGGAATGCGTTGGCCGCACGTTTCGTCGCACCGGCTGCGATGGCGATGGATTCGGCAGGGAACCTGTACGTGGCTGATGCCACCACGATTCGCCGTGTCAGCGCGTCTGGAGCGGTCAGCACCCTGGCAGGTTCTCTCACGCGCACAAGCACCATCGACGGCCGAGGCGCAGAGGCAGCGTTTTCGAACATTTCCGGTGTGGCCGTAGACAGCAAGGGGGCCTATCTCTATGTCGCCGAGGCTTCGTCACACGTGATTCGGCGTCTTGAACTTTCGAGCGGCCTGGTCTCCACCCTGGCTGGAACGGCAGGCCTGGCAGGTAGCGCCAATGGCACCGGCTTTGACGCCAGATTCAATTGGCCGAGCGGACTTTGTGTGGACGACTCAGGCAATGTCTACGTTGCTGACACGAACAACGACCTGATCCGAAAGATCACGCCCACAGGCAGCGTGACGACGGTCGCCGGCGCTCCCGGCAAGGGGGGCTTTCAGTCAGGCTCGCTTCCTGGCGTACTGCGCGCGCCGACCGGGTTGGCCATCCAGGGGCGCAAGCTCTTCATCGCCATGGGGACGGGCGTTGCCGTCATTGACGAGGTGCCCTGAAGGCGGGCCGCACCGGCATCCCTGCCGCTGAATGAAACAAGGCCCGCGAGCCGGATGGGCAGCGCGGGCCTTGAGGGGTGCCGGGAGGGGCGGGAGACAGGTCGCAGCTCATGCCATGCGGCTTGCAAGCCGCATGTCCTTCAATCGGCGTCGCACAGTGCGTAGGCACTGTGCTCGGTCCATATTCATGCCTGCCGGCTTGCAGGCCGGCAGTCCTTCGGTACGCGTCGCTGAGTCCGCAGGGACTCAGCTCGGTCGCACCTCAGTCCTCAGACTTGAAGATGAGTTTGACTTCGTGGGATTGCTGGGCGCCGGTGCCTTCGAAGCGCCACTGGTTCAGGGCGTCGATGGCGGCTTGGTCGAACACGCGCTTGGGTTCGGCTTCCACGACCTGGACGTTGGACACCTTGCCGTCGCCAGCAATGGCAAGCTTGGCGCGGACGCTGCCGGAGGAGATGCTGCGGCGGGCCGCTTCATCGGGGAATTCGGGGGCGACCTTTTTCAGGACTTTGGCCTCGGCGTGGGCCAGCGAGGCGGAAACAGCAAGAGCCAGGACAAGGGCGGTGCGGAGGAACATGATGACGTCGGTGTCGGGTAGTTGCGGGCTTCGCTCGGACGCTGTCGTCTGAGCACGGAGCGAATTGTCAGAAGCCTGCCCCGGTATGCCGCGTGCAGATGTCACGGCGGCGAAGCTTGCTCTTCGCTGTCAAAAGCCCGCTGTGATGCGCGTCACGGTTGCGCTACCAAACACAGCGCCGCAGGGGCTGATCGGGGGATGAACGGGCCGTTGTCCCGGCCTATTTCCCCGATAAAACCTGCGGGTTTGAATGCCCGACTCAGCCGGCTGCGTTGTCGTCGACCTTCTTGATGCGGACCGCTGCCCGCTTCTTGGGTGCCGCCGTGTCGAGGGCAGCCGCGACGGGCGCCGCTGGGGCGTCGTCTTCCTTGATGACCCGGGTATAGGGCGCCAGGGTCTGCACCAGCTGGGCGTAGATCTTGGGGTTGCCCGCCACCACCTCGCGTTGGTGCAGGTAGTCAGCCTCGCCGGTGAAGTTGCCGATCAGGCCGCCGGCTTCGGTGACGATGAGGGAGCCGGCCGCCACGTCCCAGGGTGCGAGGCCGGTCTCGAAGAAGGCGTCGTAGTAGCCAGCAGCGACGTAGCAGAGGTCGAGCGCGGCGGCGCCCGGGCGGCGCAGGCCGGCGCACTGCACCATCACCTCTTCGAACATCTTGACGTAGCGCTTGGCGTTGTCGCCCCGCCGGAAGGGGAAGCCAGTGCCAATCAGGGCGTCGCTCATGCGGGTGCGCTTGGAGACGCGCAGGCGGCGGTCGTTCAGGAAAGCGCCGCGGCCCTTGGTGGCGTAGAAGAGGTCGTTGCGGCTGGGGTCATAGACCACCGCTTGCTGCACCACACCCCGGTAAGACAGCGCGATGGACACGCAGTAGATGGGCAGGCCGTGGATGAAGTTGGTCGTGCCGTCGAGCGGGTCGATGATCCAGACGTACTCCGAGTCCTTGGCACCATGGTTGCGGCCCGACTCTTCGGCCAGGATGCCGTGGTTGGGGTAGGCCTTGAGCAGGGTCTCGATGATGGCCCCTTCCGCTGCCGTGTCGACCTCGGTGACGAAGTCGTTGGTGCCTTTGCTGCTCACGCGCAAGGCTTCCACATCGAGTGAGGCGCGGTTGATGATGCTGCCGGCGGCGCGGGCCGCACTGACGGCCACATTGAGCATGGGATGGAGAGAGGTCTGCTGCATGCAAGCACTCGAAGTAGGAAGGGGCTGACGGAAGGAAAGAGCGGCGGGCGGCGCAACGCCTGAAGGAGAGGCCGGCCCGGATAATTCGCGATTCTAGCCGCCGGCGCTCCGTGAAAACCCGTGGATTCCACCCGCTTCATCCTGATCAACACCAGCCACGCCGGCAATGTGGGCGCTACGGCGCGCGCCATGAAGGTGATGGGCTTCCGGGAACTGGTGCTGGTGGCGCCGCGTTTTCCTGACGTGCTGTGCCACGAAGAGGCCATCGCCATGGCCAGCGGCGCGGCCGACATCCTGGCCCGGGCCCGCGTGGTGCCGACCTTGGCCGAGGCGCTGGAGGGCGTGGACTTTGCCTGCGCCACCGCGATGACGCCGCGCGACTTTGGCCCGCCCGTCTACCGACCGCGCGAGCTGTTTGCCGACCTGGCTGCCCGTGCGCCAGCGCCCCGGCTTGGGCTGGTGTTCGGCTCCGAGCGCTATGGCATGGCCAACGAGGACGTCTACCGCTGCCACGCGGTGCTCTCGATCCCGACGCACCCGGACTACGGCTCGCTCAACCTGGCCCAGGCCGTGCAGCTGCTGTCCTACGACCTGCGCCAGGCCCTCGGCGGCTTTGCGGTGCAGCCGCGCACGCCCGACCCCGAGCGCGCCGATGCGCGGGCGGTGCAGGGCCTGCTGGACCACCTACAAACCGCGCTCGTCGACATCGGCTACCTCGACCCTGCTGCACCCAAGAAGCTGATGCCGCGCCTGAACCAGCTCTTCAACCGCGCCGGGCTGACGAACGAGGAAGTGCATATCCTGCGCGGCATGGCCCGACAGATGAGCAAGACCATACGGCCCCAGGGTTCTGAATAGGGCGACCTACACTGGCGCGCCGAACTGTCGTCGGCCCCACCATGTTCCAGCGCCTGCGCGAAGACATCGCCCTCATCCTCGAACGCGACCCTGCCGCACGCTCGGCCTGGGAGGTGTTGACGTGTTACCCGGGCCTGCACGCGCTGTGGTGGCACCGCCGGGCCAACTGGTTTTGGACGCACGGCTTTCACTGGTTGGGGCGCTTCACCTCGCACTTCAGCCGCTGGCTGACGGGCATCGAGATCCACCCGGGCGCCAAGATCGGCCGCAAGGTCTTCATCGACCACGGCATGGGCATCGTCATTGGCGAGATGGCCGAGATCGGCGAGGGCTGCACCATCTACCAGGGCGTGACCCTGGGCGGCACTTCGCTGGTCAAGGGCGCCAAGCGGCACCCGACCCTGGGGCCGGGTGTGATCGTCGGGGCCAATGCCTGCGTGCTGGGCGGCTTCACGGTCGGCGCTGGCGCGCGCATCGGTTCTGGCGCAGTGGTGACCAAGCCTGTGCCAGCGGGTGCGACTGCAGTGGGCAACCCGGCGCGCATCATCGAGGCGCAAAGCGAGCAAGCCCGAGAGGAAGCGGCTGCGCGCATGGGTTTCTCGGCCTATGGCATCACCCAGGGCGATGACCCCGTGGCCATGGCCATGCGCGGCCTGATCGACAGCGCCGCCTCGCAAGACCACCAGATCGCCATGCTGTGGCAGGCGCTATGCAAGCTGTCCACCCAGCTCGGCAAGCCCGTGGGCGACTGCGTGCCCGTTGACGCCCAGCGCGACGAAACCTTCGACGCGGCGAGCATCAGCAAGCTCGTCAAGTAGGCGAGCAGGTCAGGTCGGCTGGTAGGCGTCGTCCGTGATGGCACGGGCGGCCGATTTGGCGGCGCCGGTCTTGTCGAACAGCAGGGGCAGGTTGCCTCGGTTGGTCGGGAAGCCGGTCAGCCAGGTGCTGTTGTCGGCAATGCCCCAGGTGGTCACCGACTGCAGGCTGGGGTGCTGCTTGAAGACATTGAACAGCGCCCGGTACTGCAGCGCCTGCTGCTTGAGCGCGGTGGCCAGCGCGGCGGTGTCGCCCGTTACATCGGCCAGGCAGCTGGACCTGTTGCTGTAGCAGGCGCCGGGGTCGTTGTAGAGCGAGACGTCCAGCTCGGTCACGTGGTTGATCAAACCCTTGTTGGCGACGCTGCGCAGCGCGCTGTCCACATTGGCGACCGGCGGCCAGCTGACGTTGACGTGCAGCTGGTGGCCAATGCCGTCCAGCGGCGCGCCCCGGGCTTGCATGTCGGCCACGATGGTCATCAAGCGGGCCAGTTTGGCGGGGTCTTCGGTGCCGTAGTCGTTGATGAAGAGCTTGGCATCGGGGTCGGCCGCGCGCGCGGCGCGCAGCGCAATCTCGATGTAGTCCGCGCCGAGGATCTGGTACCACTTGGAGTTGCGGTAGGCGCTGCTGGCGTCATCGCTGGTGCACTCGTTGACCACGTCCCAGCAATAGACCTTGCCCTTGAAGTGGGTGACGACGTCGCGCACATAGGTTTCGAGCTTGGCGCGCACCTCGGCGGCCGTGCCGGTGGTGAGCCAGTCGGGCGTCTGCGAGTGCCAGCACAAGGTGTGGCCGCGCACGGCAATGCCGTTGGCACTGGCCCAGGTGATCAGCTCATCGGCCGTGGCCCAGTTGTAGCTGCCGGCCGTGCGGCCGATGGCGTCGGGCTTGAACGCGTTCTCGGCGGTGATGGAGTTGGCGTGCTTGAGGATGACTGGGTTGGCGATGGCGTTCTTGTAGCCATTGGGGTCGGCCGCCATGCCGATCTTGAAGTTGCTGGCGAAATAGGTCTTCAGGGCCGGGATGTCGGCGGGGGCGGGTGTTGGGGCCGGAGCGGGAGCGGGTGCAGGGGAGGGTGCCGGCGTTGGCGCAGCGCTGCCACCCCCGCCGCCGCCACAGGCGGTGAACACGGGAAGGGACAGGCTGCCCAGCAGCAGGTGGCGGCGATCAATCGTCATGTCGAGGTCGAACGGTGTAGGAGATGGGGCCGAGCCCGCAAGGGCCGCGAGCTTGGCACAGGACAACGTTGCCTGTGTGCGCGCTCCCATTGGGGTTTTGCCCAGGAAATCTGCGTTCAATTTGTACTGGAACGAGCGTCCGTTTGGGACAGCGCTAGCTAGAGTTGGCCGGATCGACAACCACCCCACCTTGCCGCATGCCCAGCCCCTTTGAAACCGACCCCAGCCTGCTCGCCCTGGCAGCCCGTTTCCCTGCCGGCTTCCATCTCGGGGCCTCGACCTCGGCCTTCCAGATCGAAGGCGCCACGCGCGCCGATGGCCGTGGCCGCAGTTGGTGGGACGACTTCTGTGACCAGCCCGGTCGCATTGCGGATGGAACCAATGGCGACGTCGCCTGCGACCACTACCGCCGCTGGCGCGAGGACCTCGACCTCATCGCCAGCCTCGGGCACAACGCCTACCGCTTCTCGGTGGCTTGGCCGCGCGTGCTGCCCCAGGGGCGGGGCGCCGTGAACTCAGCCGGGCTGGACCACTACGAGCGCCTGGTCGATGGCCTGCTGGAGCGTGGCATCGCGCCCTACTTGACGCTCTACCACTGGGACCTGCCCAGCACCCTGGCCAACGCTGGCGGCTGGCAGGTGCGCGACACGGCCTCGGCCTTTGCAGAGTTTGCCGACGTGGTGGCCCGCCGCCTGGGCGACCGCGTGTACAGCTATGCCACGCTGAATGAGCCACGCTGCGCCGCCTTTGTGGGCCACCTGGAGGGTCGCCAGGCACCTGGCTGGAAAGACGGTGCTGCCGCCGTGCGCGCGGCCCACCACCTGTTGCTGGCCCATGGCCTGGCCATGCCCGCTTTGCGTGCGAACACACGGCAGGCCCGCTGCGGCATCGTGCTCGACGTCAAACCCTATGACCCGGCTGACCCCAGCTCCGCCGCCGACGTGGCCGCCGCGCACGCCGGAGACGGCGTCTTCAACCGCTGGTACCTAGACCCGATCTTCCGCGGGCATTACCCGCAAGACGTGTGGGACGGCTTTGGCCCCTGGGCACCCGAGGTGCACGCCGGCGACATGGCGGCCATCGCCGCGCCCATCGACACGCTCGGCATCAACTACTACACCCGCGCCGTGGTGAGCGCGGTGCCGGGCGAGGTCTACCCGGGCCTCGTCGAGGTGCGTGTGCCGGGCCAGCACTACTCGCACATGGGCTGGGAGGACCACCCCGATGGCCTGCGCCGCATGCTGCGCCGCCTGCACGAGGAGTACCGCGTGCCTGACCTCTTCATCGCCGAGAACGGCGCCGCTGAGCCTGATGTACTGAGCCCCGATGGCAGTGTGGACGACCCGGCGCGGCTGCACTACCTGCAGGGCCATCTGGCCGTGGTGGCCGAGGCCATTGAGGCCGGCGTGCCGCTGAGCGGCCACCTGGTCTGGAGCCTGATGGACAACATGGAGTGGGGGCGCGGCTATGTGCCGCGCTTCGGCCTGCTGTATGTGGACCACGCCAACGGTCAGCGCCGCATCCTCAAGCGCAGCGGCGCCTGGCATAGCGCACTGGTCAAGGCGGCGGCTACTGGGGGCGCAGGACGTTCTTAGCCAGGGTGGCGGCGTCCACGGGGCGGCCGGTCAGGTAACCCTGGATCTGGTCGCACTTGAGGGCGCGCAGTGCTTCGAGCTGCTTTTCGGTCTCGACGCCCTCGGCCACCACCAGGAGGCGCAGCGAGTGCGCCATGGCCACCACGGCGCCGGCAATGGCGCTGTCATCGGAGTCGTCGGGCAGGCCGCGCACAAAGGTGCGGTCCAGCTTGACCGTGCCGGCCGGGAAGCGCTTCAGGTAGGCCAGTGATGAGTAGCCGGTGCCGAAGTCGTCAATGGTCACGTGCAGGCCCAGCTGGCGCAGGTGGTGCAGCACGCCGCGTGCGCGCTCGGGCTCGGTCATCAGCACGCTCTCGGTCAGCTCCACCTCCAGGTCAGCCGGCGCCAGCTGGTTGAGGGCCAGCGCGTTCTCGATCTCGGTGACGAGGTTGTTGTCGGCAAACTGATGGGCCGAGAGATTGACGGCCACCGGTGGCACGGCCAGGCCCGAGTCACGCCAGGCGCGCATCTGCCAGCAGGCCTGGCGCAGCACCCAGGCGCCAATCTCGACGATCTGGCCGCTCTCCTCCGCCACGGGGATGAACTCGGCCGGGCTCACAGGCCCATAGGCGCCGGAGTTCCAGCGCAGCAGGGCCTCCAGCCCCAGCAACTGGCCGTCGGTGGCGGCCACCTTGGGCTGGTAGTGCAGGCTCAGCTCCTGCCGCGCAATCGCCTGGCGCAGCGCCGTCTCCAGCTCGAAGCGGCGGGCCGACTGGGTGGCCAGGCTGTCGGTGTAGAACTGGACGTTGTTCTTGCCGCGCTCCTTGGCCAGGTACATGGCAGCGTCGGCGTGGCGCAGCAGGGTGCTGGTGTCGTTGCCGTCATCGGGGAAGCGGGCCAGTCCCACGCTGCCGGTCAGCAAATAGGTGCGGTCCAGCAGCTCGACGGGCTCGGCAATGGCCGCCAGCAGGCGGTTGAAGACGGTGCTGAGTTCCCCTTCACTGCCGCAGGACTCCAGCAGCAGCACGAACTCATCGCCCCCCAGCCGCGCGACCGAATCGACCTCGCGGATATTGGCGCGCAGCCGCGCGGCCATGGTGCGCAGCAGCTCGTCGCCCATGGCGTGGCCGACGGTGTCGTTGACGGTCTTGAAGCGGTCCAGGTCCACCAGGGCCACGGCCAGCGGTTGGCCGCTGCGGCGGGCGCGCGCCACGGCGTGGTCCACCATCTCGACGAAATGCGTGCGGTTGGGCAGGCCGGTCAGGCTGTCAAAGCGGGCCATGCAGTCCAGGCGCTGGGCGGCCAGGGTCTCGCTGGTGATGTCGCGCGCCACGCCTCGGTAGCCGTGCACCTGGCCGGCGGCATTGACGGCAGGCTCCATGCTGATGCGCAGGTGGCGCACCGAGCCGTCGGGCCGGTCGAACTGGCAAGCCACCTCGCGCAGTGAGGCGCGCGACTCCAGGCGCGGCAGCAACTGCTGCATCTGGCCGTCGTTGATGCGAAAGCCCGGCAGGTCAAAGAGGCGCTGGCCCAGCAGGCGCTCGGTGGGCAGGGCCGTCAGCAGGCACATGCCGTCGGACACCAGGCGCAGGCGGTGGTCTTCGTCCTGCTCCCAGACGGCGTCCACCGACAGTGAGAGCAGGCTGCGCAAGCGCGCTTCGCTCAGCTGCAGGTCAGTCGTGCGGGCCTCGACCTTTTGCTCCAGTGCGGCGCGCTCGGCGCGCAGGTTCTCGCACAGCGCTTCGTTCTCGCGCGAGGCCAGCTCTTGGGCGCGGTCCAGCAACTGGCGCTCCTCGTCGGCTTCGCTGTAGGCGCGGCTGATGCGGTCCAGCAGGCCGTACAGGCGCTCGGGCACGTCGGAGTCCGGGGCCAGGCCTTCGCGCTTGAGTTGACGCAGGAGCAGAGGGTGCATGGGCGCTCAGCGTTCCCCGTAGGCGGTGACCGTCATGGTCTGGTTGTGCAGGGCGCAACTGCCGGGCGCACGGCCCGGGGCAATTTCGCCATAAGAGTAGAAGCCCACATGGACCGCATCGGCCGGCAGGCGGCTGGCCACGGCCTCGACCTCGTCGTCGGTGTGCTGGCCCAGCACGATGCGGCGCGCCACGCAGCTGACCGACACCGCCAGCGACGGCCCCTGCATGCCCTGCAGCGCCACGTCGGCCGCGCGGCCGGCGCTGTCCACCAGGCGTTCGGTGCTGCTGCGGGTCAGGCGGGCAAAGCCGCCCTCGGGCAGGTCGCCCGCAAAGGTGACCGACTGCGCGCCTTCGTCCACGCCCACCAGGGTGCGCACCACGCGCTGCTCGGGCGTGTCGGCGGCGCAAACGTCCAGCGGGAAGAGCATGCCCGTGCCCGGCAGGCCGGCGGCACGGTCGGCCAGGTAGGCCTTGTAGAGCTCCAGCGCGGGCTTGCCGTCCAGCTCGTAGAGCACATTGCCGGAGGAGCGGGTGATCTGCCGGCGGGGGCCAAAGTCCACCCAGCCGCCCTCGCTGGCCTGGCCAGTGACGAGGCGGTCGCCGTAGAGGCCGAGGGCCATGATGTGGCGCACGTGCACGCCGGCGCCGTCCAGCACCCAGGTGCGCTTGAAGCGTTCGGCATCGCCCGCCAAGCCGCCGGTGACGAGCACGCCCGCCGGCAGGGCCGCGTGCAGCGCGCGCACCAGGGTCGAGCCATTGACGCAGACGCCGTCCGACAGCACGAAGACCGCACGCAAGGCCTGGCCCCCTTCGGGCCGTATCAGTGCCGCAGCCAGACGCTCGCCGGCCGCCGCGGTGTCGGCCGGGGCCGAGAGCAAGGTGCGCGCCACGCGCAGCCGCGTGTGCTCGAACTGCGCCACGGCGACGCAGATGCTGTCGTCATGCACGGCATCGCCAGCAATCTCGCCGGCTGTGGAGCAGCCCATCACCACCGATTGCGGGAAGGCCGCGCTCAGTTGCTTGAGGGCGGGCGCGTCGGGCGGTGTGTCGGGGGATGCAAAGGCCAGCACCCAGGTGGCAGCCCCATCCAGCTCGGATGGCAGCGGTGTCGACCAAGACCCCGCCTGATGCTGCACGGCTTGAACTCGCATGAGGAAATTCTCAAGGAGGCCGGCGGTCACCGTTGGTCACGATTTCACAGTGGCCCCGGAGCGGCGGGCCACTGGCGGTACTAGTCCACGGAAACCCCAAACTGCATCGCGGCCAGCCGGGCGTAGAGCCCACCACGCGCCACCAGTTCCTCATGGCGCCCCACGTCCACCACGCGGCCATGGTCCAGCACCACGATGCGGTCGGCCCGCTGGATGGTGGCCAGCCGGTGGGCGATGACGAGGGTGGTGCGGTCCTTCATCGCGGCCTCCAGGGCGGCCTGGACGACGCGCTCGCTTTCGGCATCGAGTGCGCTGGTGGCTTCGTCCAGCAAGAGCAGCGGCGGGTTCTTGAGCATGGCCCGCGCGATGCTGATGCGCTGGCGCTGACCGCCCGAGAGGCGCAGGCCGCGCTCACCCAGAAAGCTGTCATAGCCCTCGGGCAGCGCACGGATGAAATCATCGGCAAAGGCCGCGCGGGCGGCGGCCTTCACCTCGTCATCGGTGGCGTCGGGGCGGCCATAGCGGATGTTGTCCATGGCGCTGGCCGAGAAGATCACGCTGTCCTGCGGCACCAGGCCGACGGCGCCGCGCAGGTCTGCGAGGGCCAGGTCTTGCACGGGCACGCCGTTGAGCCGGATGCAGCCCTGCTGCGCGTCATAAAAGCGCAGCAGCAACTGGAAGACCGTGGTCTTGCCGGCGCCGCTGGGGCCCACCAGGGCCACGGTCTCGCCCGGGTGCACTTGCAGGTCAAAGCCATCCAGGGCCGGGCGCTGCGGGCGCGAGGGGTAGTTGAAGCGGATGCTCTCGAAGCTGACCTCGCTGCCGCCGCTGCGTTGCGGCAGGGCTTGGGGCGCTGCGGGCTCCGCCACGGGCGACTCGGCCTCCATCAGCTCGATCAGTCGCTCGGTGGCGCCGGCGGCGCGCAGCACGTCACCCCAGACCTCGGCCAACACGGCCACGCTGCCCACCAGCAGGGTCACGTAGACGACGGTCTGCCCCAGGTGGCCGGCTGAGACCTTGCCGGCGATGACGGCCTGAGTGCCCTGGTAAAGGCCCCAGAGCAGGGCGCCGAAAGTGGCCGTGATGATGAAGGCCACCAGGAAGGAGCGCACCCCGGTGCGCTTGCGGGCGGTGTCGAAGGCGGCCTCGCTGGCGGCGGCAAAGCGCCGGCTCTCGGTGCCTTCCTGGGTGTAGCTCTGCACCACGCTGACGGCGTTCAGCACCTCGGCAGCGATGGCCGAGGTGTCGGCCACGCGGTCCTGGCTGGCGCGCGAGAGCTTGCGCACGCGGCGCCCAAAGTACAGGGCCGGCATCACCACCAGCAGCAATATGCCCAGCACCTGGCCCATCACATAGGGGTTGGTCACGACCAGCATCACCAGCGCGCCCACGCCCATCACGGTGTTGCGCAGGCCGAGCGACAGGCTGGAGCCCACCACTGCCTGGACCAGGGTCGTGTCCGTCGTGATGCGCGACAGCACCTCGCCGGTCTGAGTGGTCTCGAAGAACTCGGGGCTCTGGCGCAGCACGTGGGCGTAGACGGCGTTGCGCAGGTCGGCGGTCACGCGCTCGCCCAGCCAGGTCACCACATAAAAGCGCAGCGCCGAAAACACGCCCAGCGCGGCACCCACGCCGAACATGGCCAGGAAGTGCTCGCGCAAGCTCACCAGGCGCTCGCCGGTGCCACCGGGGCCCATGCCGGCGTCGATCAAGCCGCGCAGCGCCATCGGGAAGGCCAGGGTCGCCAGCGCGGCCAGGGTCAGGAACAGCCCGGCCAGCGCGATGCGGCCACGGTAGGGCTTTAGAAAGGGCGCCAGGCCCGACAGGGAGCGCGCACGCTTGCCGGGCTGGCGTGCAATGGTTTCTTTGGGCATCGAGCCAGTGTAGGTGGCGACCTACACAAGCAGTCGATGCAGGCCTGCCAGCAGCTCGGCCACCGGCTGCTTGCCGTCGCAGGGCACGATGCGCCGTTCGGGCATGCTGCGCAGCCAGGTGATCTGGCGCTTGGCCAGTTGGCGGGTGGCGGCCAGGCCGCGTTCGTAGACCTCGACGGCGATGCGGTCGTCGTCCTTGACGCCGAGGTGCTTGTCCTCCAGCGCTTCCCAGATCTGGCGGTAGCCGACGCAGCGCATCGAGGGCAGCTGCAGGCTCAGGTCGCCACGCTCGCGCAGGCGGCGCACCTCGGTCACAAAGCCCTGGTCCAGCATCTGCTTGAATCGCAGCGCCAGGCGGTGGTGCAGCCAGTCGCGGTCTTGCGGCTCCAGGCTGAAGAGCGGCCAGTCCACGCCCTCGCTGCGCTCGGCGTGCAGGGCGCTCATCGGCTGGCCGGTGAGGCGGATGACCTCCAGCGCGCGCTGGATGCGTTGGCTGTCAGCAGGCGCCAGGCGCGCGGCGGTGACGGGGTCGAGCTTGGCGAGGTCGGCGTGCAGCGCGGGCCAACCGCGCACCGCCGCGTCGGCGTCGATCTCGGCGCGCAGCTCGGGGTCGGCCTGGGGCATGGCCGAGAGGCCAACGAACAAGGCCTTGAAGTACAGCATGGTGCCACCCACCAGCAAGGGCAGGCGCCCGCGTGCCTGGATCTCCTTGACCAGGGTCTGGGTCTGGCGGACGAACTCGGCGGCCGAGTAGCTCTCGCTTGGGTCCAGGATGTCGATCAGGTGGTGCGGCACCTTGGCCAGCTCTTCGCGGCTGGGCTTGGCGGTGCCGATGTCCATGCCCCGGTAGACGAGGGCGGAGTCGACGCTGATGATCTCCAGCGGCACGAATTCGGCAATGGCCAGGGCGGCGGCGGTCTTGCCAGAGCCCGTGGGGCCAGCGAGGCAGATCGGAGTGAGGTTCATGGACGGGGTACTGCTACTTCAGAAAGATTCCCAGGGCGACAGGTAACGCCACTGGCCCAGGGGGAGTTGACCCAGCGGGATGCGGCCAATGCGCACGCGCTTGAGGCCCACCACCTTCAGGCCGACCTGTTCACACATGCGGCGGATCTGCCGCTTGCGCCCCTCCCGGAGGACAACGCGCAACTGCTGCTCGTTCTGCCAGCTGACCCGTGCGGGCCGCAGCGGCTGGTCATCCAGCCACAGGCCATGGTTGAGCAAGGCCAGGTCCTCGGGCGCCAGCAGTTGGCTGGGCAACAGGCCCTCAGGGGCGGGCGGCTGGCCAGGGCGGCCGATGTACTCGACCCGCACCAGGTACTCCTTCTCGACGTCCGAGTCGTCGCCGATCAGGGCCTTGGCGATGCGGCCGTCCTGGGTCAGCACCAAAAGGCCGGTGGAGTCGATGTCGAGCCGCCCGGCAGGCGCCAGGCCACGGCGCTGGCCCGGGTGGGGCTGCAGCTTGGACGGATCGCCCGTCCAGTGGTTCTCGGGCGTCACCAGCACCACGGCGGGTTCGTAGCCGTCCTCGGCCTGGCCGGACACATAGCCGATGGGCTTGTTCAGCAGGATGGTCACGCGCTCGGCCTGCTGCTGGCGTGCGGCGGGGTCGATCTCGATGCAGGCGTCGGGCCCGACGCGCTGACCCAGCACGGCCATCTTTCCGTCCACCTTGACCCAGCCCGCCTCGATCCATTCATCGGCCTCACGGCGTGAGGCGAGCTTGAGTTCACTCAGGCGCTTGGACAGGCGCTCGCCTTGCTCGGAGGGCTGGGCGGAAGGCCCTGGGCGGCCGCGCGGCGGGGCCGGCGTGCGCATGGGGGCGCGAGGCGCAGCGCCCATGGGCTCTTGGGGCCCACGGCGGCTATCTGGGCGGTTGTTAGGGCGCGCATCGGGGCGGAACTGCCCTGGGGCAGGTGGACGCGTCGGAGGTCGGCCGGGTGCCGCCCCACGGGGTGGTGCTGGCGGCGGCTCAGCCGGGCCCCAACGTTCGGCTGCGCGGGCCGCACGTTCAGCGGCGCGCTGCTCACGTTCGGCCTGGGCTTGCGCGAGGGTCGGCCGAGGCTTGCTGACGCCTTTGCCGCGCACCGGTGTGCGGTCACCTCGGGTGGGCGTAGGGGCGCCGGGCGCCTTGGGTTTGAGCTTGATCTGGGCCATGGGACTTCAGCCTCTTGTTAGACGATGTGGGGGCAGGGCGAGCGTCATCGTCCACGTAAAAAGAGGGCATCCAGCTCGCGCATGCTGAGCTGGCGCCAGGTGGGGCGGCCGTGGTTGCATTGGTCGGCGCGTTCGGTTTGTTCCATGTCGCGCAGCAGGGCGTTCATCTCGTCCAGCGTCAGCTGGCGGTTGGCGCGCACCGCGCCATGGCAGGCCATGGTGGCCAGGATCTCGTGCTGCGCCCGCTCGATGGCCTGGCTGGCGTCGAACTGGCTCAGCTCGGCCAGCAGCTCGCGGGTCAGGGCGACGAGGTCGTCGGCCGCCAGCAAGGCCGGGCGTGAGCGCACGGCCAAGGTCCGGCTGGACAGCGGCGCCACGTCCAGCCCCAGGCGCAGCAGGGAGGCGGCATGGCTTTCGGCGGCCGCCACTTCCTCGGCCGTGGCTGCAAAGCTGACCGGGATCAGCAGCGGCTGGCATTCAATCGCGCTGCCGGCGAGACGCGCCTTCAGCCGCTCGTAGACCACGCGTTCATGCGCCGCATGCATGTCCACAACGACCAGGCCCTGGGCGTTCTCGGCCAGGATGTAGACGCCCTGGATCTGCGCGATGGCGCGGCCCAGCGGCCAATCGCCGGCGGGCAGCGGCGTGGCCGTAGCCTGAGGCACGAAGGCGGCGATGCTCGGGGCGGACTCGGGCGCCGCCACGGGCGCGGCGGGGCTGTAAAGGGCGCGGACCTGCTCCAACGCCAGGCCCACCTGCTGGGGCGACGCCGGCGCGGGGGCTGCCCAGGCGCTGTAGCTCGGGCGCGGCTCCTGGGCCTGCATGGTGGGCGGCGCCGTCACCGCGGGCTCGGCAGCGCTGCTGCGGGAGCTGGCCAGCGCATCCACAAAGGCATGGCGCACGCGCTGGTGCACCTCGCGGCCATCGCGGAAACGAACCTCGATCTTGGTCGGGTGGACGTTCACGTCCACCCGCTCGGGGTCGATCTCGATGAAGAGCACATAGCAGGGCTGGCGCTGGCCGTGCAGCACGTCCTCGTAGGCCGAGCGCACGGCGTGGGCGATCAGCTTGTCGCGCACATAGCGGCCGTTGACGTAGACGTACTGCATGTCAGCCCGGCTGCGTGCCGCCTCGGGCAGGCCGGCGCGGCCCGACACGGCCAAGGGGCCCGCACTGTGCTCGAAGGCGCGGCTCTCGGTGATGAAGTCAGCCCCCAGCACATCGGACAGCCGCTGCTCGCTGGAGGCGGCGCGCCATTGGTCCACGAGCTTGCCCTCGTGCCAGATGGCAAAGCCCACATCGGGGCGCGCCAACGCATGGCGGCGCACGGCCTCGACGCAATGGGCCAGCTCGGTGGCATCGGTCTTCAAGAACTTGCGGCGGGCGGGCGTCGAGAAGAACAGCTCGCGCACCTCAACGCTGGTGCCGCGCGCACGGGCCGCCGCTTGCAGCTCGCCACTGCGGGCGTCGATACGGTGGGCGTGGGCCGCACCTTCCGCGCGGCTGGCCAGCAGCATCTCGGACACCGAGGCGATGGCCGCCAGCGCCTCACCCCGGAAGCCCATGGTGGCCACCGACTCCAGATCGGTCAGGCTGGCGATCTTGCTGGTGGCGTGGCGCTTGAGGGCCAGGGGCAGTTGCTCGGCCGGGATGCCGCAGCCGTCGTCTTCGACCACGATGCTGCGCACGCCGCCGGCCATCAGCTTGACCTGGATCTGCCGGGCGCCGGCATCGAGGGCGTTGTCTACTAGCTCGCGCACCACCGAGGCGGGGCGCTCGACCACCTCACCGGCGGCGATCTGGCTGATGAGTTCGTCCGGCAGCTCGCGGATCGCCCGGCGCGCGCGCGCTTCAACGCCGAGCACTGCGGCCGCTGCCGGCTCAAGCTCGGACGGCTCCGCAGATGCTGCGGCCAGGGGCTGGGGGGAATCCATGGCCGTCATTATCCCTGCCCATAATCGCGCCCTCATGGAAGCGTTTACCTCGTTCATCCCCTGGCTGCTGGACTTTGTCCTGCACGTCGACAAGCACCTGTTCGCCTTCGTGCAGGCCTATGGCACCTGGGTCTACGCCCTGTTGTTCCTGATCATCTTTGTCGAGACCGGCGTGGTGGTGATGCCCTTCCTGCCGGGTGACTCACTGCTCTTCGTCGTCGGCGCGATGTGCGGCGTGGGCTTGATGGACTACACGCTGTCCATCAGCCTGCTCACGGCGGCGGCCATCGCGGGGAACCAGAGCAATTACGCGCTGGGGCGGCACTTCGGCCCCCGGGTGTTCAAGTGGGAGCAATCGCGTTTCTTCAACAAGGCGGCCTTCCTGAAGGCGCATGACTTTTACGAGCGCTACGGCGGCATCACGCTCGTGGCCGCGCGCTTCATGCCGTTCCTGCGCACCTTCGCGCCCTTTGTGGCTGGCGTTGCGCAAATGACGCGCCGCAAGTTCACCTTCTTCGACGTGGTGGGCGGCGTGCTCTGGGTGGTGGGCATCGTCACCATCGGCTATCTGTTCGGCAACGTGCCCTGGGTCAAGACCCATCTCGACAAGATCATCTGGGCCATGATCTTGATCCCCGGCCTGGTGATCATTGCCGGGGCGCTGAAAGCCAAGTTCAAGCGCTGATCAGGCGCCGATCAAGCAGTTGGCGTGCGACGTCTGGGCAGTGGCGGGTTCTTGGCGAAGTAGCGCGCAATGCCCGTGGCCAACGCGTTGACCAGGCGGTCCTGGTAGGCCGGGTCGCGCAGGCGGTCTTCCTCGTCGGGGTTGGAGATGAAGGCCGTCTCCACCAGGATGCTCGGGATGTCCGGCGCCTTGAGCACGGCAAAGCCGGCTTGCTCTACACGCGACTTGTGCAGCCGGCCCACGCGGCCGATCTGGCCCAGCACCTCGCTGCCGAGCTTGAGGCTGTCCTTGATCTGGGCGGTGGTGCTCATGTCGAGCAGGGCGCGCAGCACGGCGGCGTCCTTGTCCTTGATGCCCACGTTCACGCCGCCCACCAGGTCGGCGGCGTTCTCCTTGTCCGCCAGCCAGCGGGCGGCCGCGCTGGTGGCTGCGCCGTCGGACAGCACAAAGACCGAGGCCCCGCGTGCCTGCGGCGTCACAAAGGCGTCTGCGTGGATGGAGACGAACAGGTCGGCCTGCACGCGCCGCGCCTTGCGCACGCGCTCGTGAAGGGGTACGAAGAAGTCGTCGTCGCGCGTCATCAGCACGCGGATGTTGGCGTTGGTGGAGAGCTTGTCGCGCAGCTTGCGGGCCACGGCCAGCACCACGTCCTTCTCGCGCAGGCCGCTGGGGCCGATGGCGCCAGGGTCCTCGCCGCCATGGCCGGGGTCGAGGGCGATGACGATCAGGCTGTTGAGGGATTCGAGCGAGGGCGTCGTGTCGGCCGACGCCGCAGGTGCCGGCGGGGAAGGGCGCGCAGCAGACGGAGACGGCGAGGGCACCGGGCCTTGCTGGCGTTCGATCTTGCCGATCAGCTCTCCCAGCGCATCGTTCATGGCTTGGGCGGCCTGGTCGGCGGGCGTGCTGGGCTGGCTGGCTGCCGATGCCGCAGCGGGTGCTGCCGCAGGCAGCGACTTCTCACGGGCGCGCACCAGGGCGGCAACCGGGTCGTTCTCGACCTTGGGGTAGAGGTCGAACACCAGGCGGTGCTGGTAGGGCGAGACCGGCGCGAGCGAGAAGATCTGCGGCGCCACGGGCTGCTTCAGGTCGAGCACGATGCGCACGACGGTGGGCGTGTTCTGGCCCACACGCACGCCGGCGATGAAGGGGTCGTCAGCGCGGACCTTGCCCAGCAGCTCGCGCAGGTTGGGGTTGAGCTCCAGGCCTTCGACGTCGATCACCAGGCGGTCGGGCGTTTCGACCAGGAAGTGCTTGGCCGCCAGGCGTTTGTCCGATTCGAGCGTGACGCGCGTGTAATCAAAGGCCGGCCAGACGCGCACCGCCACGATGTTGATGAGGCTGCCCGCCGCCAGCGTGTGCGGCGCTTGCAGCAGCAGGGCCAGCAGACCGAGGCCGTCCCGGCGCTTGATCGTCATGCCAGGGCCCTCACGAGCGCAGCCTTGCCGCGCGCCCGCACGCTGCGGCTGTCGTCATCGGCGATGTCCAGAAAGAGCTGCAGGTCGGCACGCGGCAGCACACCGGCGGCCTTCTCGGGCCACTCGCAGACCTTGAGGCCAGGCGCCGCGAACACGTCGCGAAAGCCGGCGTCTTCCCACTCGCGTGGGTCGTTGAAACGGTAGAAGTCGAAGTGGCTGGCGGTGCCACCCGAGGGGAGGGCGTAGGGCTCCATCACCGCATAGCTGGGGCTCTTGATGCGGCCGGCCACGCCCAAAGCCCGCAGCAGGTGGCGCACGAAGGTCGTCTTGCCGGCGCCCAGCGGGCCGTGCATCTCGATCACGGCATCGGGGTGCTCGCCCAGGGCCTGGGCGAGTTGCCGGGCACACTGCGCTGCTGCGGCCTCGTCGGCCCAGCGCAGCTGCATTTCTACAATTTCTTCAGGCAAACACGGTCCTTAAGTTCCCGAATGTCCGACGCTGACCAGCGATCTTCCAAGCACCCCCACGCCCCGCCCGACTTCAGCGCTTTGCTGGGTGAGCTGCGGGCCTGGGCCAGTGAGCTTGGATTTTCACAGATCGCCGTGGCTGACATCGACCTCCGCACCGCAGAGCCGGGCTTGCTCGCCTGGCTGGACGCGGGCTTTCACGGCAGCATGGACTACATGGCCGCCCACGGCCTCAAGCGCGCTCGGCCGGCCGAGCTGGTGCCGGGCACGCTGCGCGTCATCACCGCCCGCATGGACTACCTGCCCTCCGTCACGTTCGGCACGCCCGAGGGCTGGCAAGCCATCGAATGGCAGCGCCTCGCGCAGCCCACGCAAGGCCAGATCTCGGTCTACGCCCGGGGACGGGACTATCACAAGGTGCTGCGCGCGCGCCTGCAGCAGCTCGCGGACCGGTTGGCCCAGCGCATCGGCCCCTTTGGCTACCGCGCCTTCACCGATTCGGCCCCGGTGCTGGAGGTGGAGCTGGCCAGCCGCGCCGGCCTCGCCTGGCGCGGCAAGCACAGCCTGGCGCTGTCGCGCGATGCGGGCTCGATGTTCTTTCTGGGCGAGCTTTTCGTGGACCTGCCGCTGCCCGTCACGCCCGCCATTGAGCCGCACTGCGGCAGTTGCAGCGCCTGCCTGGACGTCTGCCCCACCCAGGCCATCGTGGCGCCCTACCGGGTGGATGCGCGGCGCTGCATCTCCTACCTAACCATCGAGCACGACGGCCCCATACCGCTGGAGCTGCGCCCCTTGCTGGGCAACCGCATCTACGGCTGCGACGACTGCCAACTGGCCTGCCCCTGGAACAAGTTTGCGCAAGCGGCCGTGCTGGCCGACTTTGATGCGCGCCCGGGTCTGGCGGGCGCCTCACTGCAAAGCTTGCTGGACTGGACCGAACCCGAATTCCTGCGCCGCACCGAGGGTTCGGCCATCCGGCGCATTGGCTTTCAGCGCTGGCAGCGCAACCTGGCCGTGGCGGCCGGCAATGCCCTGCACGCCGGCCACGCGCCCGAGCTGCGGCCGGTGCTGGAGGCCTTACTTCCGGCTGCCACGCCCCTGGTGGCCGAGCATTTGCGCTGGGCCCTGTCCACGCCCGGCGCCCTTGGCGCGTTGCAGGGCCGTCCTGCTGTTGATCCATCCTGCCCGTGAACCTCTCCCGCCGCCATCTGATCCTTGCTGTGAGCGCTGCTGCATTCGGCACTGCCCAGGCCGCCCGCTACGAAGGCCAGACCTTTGCCGACTCCCTGGCCCTGGGCGGCAGCCCCCTGGTGCTCAATGGCACGGGCAAGCGCCAGGTGGCCTGGCTCAAGGGCTATCTGGCCGCGCTCTACCTGACCCGCCGTGCCAACACGCCCGACGAGGCCTACCGCACGCCCGGCCCCAAGCGCATCGAGATGCGCATCCTCATCGAGGCCTCGACCATGGAGCTGGTCAAGGCCGTTGACAAAGGCATGGGCCGCAACTGCACCGAGCCCGAAAAGTTGGCCGTGGCCGAACGCCAGAAGCAGTTCACCACCGTGATCGCCTCGGTGGGCAAGGTGCGCAAGGGCGACCTGATCACCATCGACTACCTCCCTGAGCGTGGCACCGTGCTCACCATCAATGGCAAGGTCTGGGGCAGCACCATCCCGGGGGCGGACTTCTACACCGCCTTCATGAAGGTCTTCCTCGGCGAGAAGCCCAGCGATACCAAGCTGCGCGCCGGGCTCCTGGGGCAGGCGGTGGACTGATACGGGGAACTGCGCACGACGCTCGGCATGACGCGGCCCTAGGATGCTTGCTCAAACCTTGCACCTGGAGACCTGAAATGCTCGCTCGCCGTTCCTTCAGTCTTGTCTTCGCGCTGGCGGGCCTGTTGGCCTTGCCGCTGGCTCAGGCCCAGCCTTACCCCAACAAGCCAGTCAAGCTGGTGGTGCCTTTTGCCCCCGGCGGCACGACGGACATCATTGCCCGCGTGCTGGCCGAGCGCGTCCAGGCGGCGCTGGGCCAGACCCTGGTGGTTGAGAACCGCGCGGGCGGCGGCGGCGTGGTGGGTGCCACCGA
Source organism: Roseateles paludis (assembly GCF_039872745.1). NCBI lineage: Bacteria > Pseudomonadati > Pseudomonadota > Betaproteobacteria > Burkholderiales > Sphaerotilaceae > Roseateles > Roseateles paludis. Next base: position 500,647 of record NZ_JBDPZD010000003.1, read on the forward strand.
GACCGTGCGCGCCACGCCCGACGGCTACAGCCTTGGTGTGGCCACGGTGTCCACCACGGCGGCCAACCCGGCCATCAACCCCAAGATCCCCTACAACCCGCTGACCGACTTCACGCCCATCATCAACATGGCGGCCACGCCGAACGTGATTGCCGTGCATCCCAGCTTCCCGGCGCGCGACTACGCGGGCTTCGTGGCCGAGCTCAAGAAGAACCCCGGCAAATACAGCTACTCCAGCTCGGGCACCGGCGGCATCGGCCACCTGCAGATGGAGCTGTACAAGAGCCTCTCTGGCGTCTTCGTGCTGCACATCCCCTACCGCGGCGCAGGCCCGGCGCTGACGGACACCGTGGCCGGCCAGGTCAACATGATTTTCGACAACCTGCCTTCGGCGCTGCCTTTCATCAAGGACGGGCGCCTGGTGCCCATCGTCGTGGCCGCGCCCACGCGTCTGGCGGTGCTGCCCAATGTGCCCACCTTCAAGGAGGTGGGGCTGGAGCCCGTGAACCGCATGGCCTTCTATGGCGTGCTGGGCCCCAAGGGCTTGCCCAAGGAGGTGGTGGACAAGGTCCACAGCGCCGTGCGCCAGACCCTGGCCCTGCCCGAGGTGAAGAAGCGCATCGAGGAAACTGGGTCCATCATCGTGGCCAACACGCCCGAACAGTTCACGGCCCAGATCGCGGCGGAGTTCGATGTCTACAAGAAAGTCGTCGCCACCCAAAAGCTCAAGCTCGACTAAGCCGAGCAGCGATCCCGGGCTGGAGGCCTTCATCGAGTCGCTCTGGCTGGAAGACGGCCTGAGCACCAACAGCCAGGCCGCCTACCGGCGCGACCTGGCCGGCCTGCTGGCCTCCATCCAGCCGCGCCCGCTTGACGCCTGCACCGAGACCGACCTGCTGGCCTACGCCGTGACGCACGCGGCCGGCAAGGCCACCAGCGCCAACCGGCGGCTGTCGGCCTTCAAGCGCTACTTCCGCTGGGCGCTGCGCGAGGGCCGCATCCAGGCCGACCCCACGCTCAAGCTCACGCCCGCGCGCCAGCCGCTGCGCGTCCCCAAGCTCATCACCGAGGCTCAGGTGGAGGCGCTGCTGCGCGCGCCGGACGTGGACACCCCCCTCGGCCTCCGGGACCGCGCGATGCTGGAGCTGCTCTATGCCTCGGGCCTGCGCGTGTCGGAGCTGGTGGGCTTGCGCAGCGTGCACGTGAGCCTGAAGGAGGGCGTGCTGCGCGTCACCGGCAAGGGCGCCAAGGAGCGCCTGGTGCCCTTTGGCGAGCATGCGAGCGAGTGGTTAGAGCGCTACCTGGCCGATGCGCGCCCGGCCATCCTGCAAGGGCAGGGCAGCGCGGACTTCTTCGTCACCGCGCGCGGCGCGGCCATGACGCGCCAGATGTTCTGGATCCTGATCAAGCGCTACGCGCTGCAGGCCGGCATCACCGCGCCGCTGTCGCCGCACACTTTGCGGCACGCCTTTGCCACGCACTTGCTCAACCACGGTGCCGACCTGCGCGTGGTGCAACTGCTGCTGGGCCATGCCGACCTGTCAACCACGCAGATCTACACCCACATCGCCCGCGAGCGCCTCAAGGCCGTGCACAAGATGCACCATCCCAGGGGCTGAAACCCCCTGCGCGGCGGGCCGCGCGTATCGATTGTTTCAATGGTTGGGATGAGGTCTCACGCAACAGCGGCGCGGACCTTGCTCTCTCACACTGACGTCATTCCGCTTCGTCAGTTCCCTTCAAGGAGAGAGTTCCATGTCCCCCAAGTTCCATGCCCTGATGTCCGCCGTGGCCCTGCTGGGCGCTGCCCAGGCTGCGCAAGCGGCCGACCCCGTGCAAAGCGTGGAGCGCGTGACCATCGTGGGCACCCGCAAGACCCTCACCGCCGCGTCCAGCACTGACACCGTCGTGCCCGTGGACCTCTATGACATGAGCCGCAGCACCGAGTCCGGCGGCCAGTTCGACCTGGCTCAGACGCTGCAATACCTGTCGCCCTCCTTCAACTCCACCCGCCAGACTGGCGCCGATGGTGCCGACCTGATCGACTCGGCGGCCTTGCGCGGCCTGGGCTCGGACCAGACCCTGGTGCTCGTCAACGGCAAACGCCGCCACACCGTGGCCTTGGTCAACCTGTTTGGCGCGCGCAACCGCGGCGCCACCGGCACCGACATGAACTCCCTGCCGCTGCTGGCCATCGACACCGTGCAGGTCCTGCGTGACGGCGCGGCCGCCCAGTACGGCTCTGACGCCATTGCCGGCGTCATCAACATCCAGCTCAAGAAGCGCGCCGGCTGCGAGGCCGTGACCGGCTTCGGGCAGTACTCGGCCGGCGACGGCAAGAACTACCTGGCCAGTGCCTACTGCGGCGTTTCGCTGGCGGGCGGCATGCTTGGCATCACCGGCGAGTGGCAGGACCGTGGCCGCTCCAACCGGGGCGGCGCCGACTTTGCGCCTCGCGTCATCGGCGACACGGCCGTCAAGAACAAGACGCTCTATCTGAACGGCGAGTTCCCGCTCTCCAGCGACGCCAAGGCGTACTTCGTCGCGGGTGCGCAGGACCGCGATGCCTCGTCCGTGGCCTGGGCGCGTGACGGTTCGTCCGACATCCCCACCCGCAACTCCGCCGCGATGTACCCCGACGGCTTTGCGCCCTTCATCAATGGCGACGTGGCTGACCGCTACCTCATCGTCGGCGCGCGCAGCGTGCTGGCCGGCTGGGATGTGGACGCTTCGCAGACCTATGGCAGCAACCGCATGCGCTACACCATCGCGCACACACTGAACGCGTCCATCGCCTACAAGGACCTGCTGGCCGGTGGCAAGGGCGTGAGCGCCAGCAGCTTCGATGCTGGGGGCTTTGCCTTCAAGCAGGCCACCACCAATCTGGACGTCAGCCGCTTCTTCCCCGAGCTGCTGGGCGGCAGCAACATCGCCTTCGGCGCCGAGGCGCGCCAGGAGCGCTACAGCATCACGGCCGGCGAGCCGGGCTCCTACATCGACGCCGATGGCGTGGGCTTTGGCGGTAACGCGGGCAGCCAGGGCTTCCCGGGCTTCCAGCCCAGCGACGAAACCCGCCGCAGCCGCCGCAGCCAGGCGCTCTATGCCGACTGGGAAGTGACGCCCACCTCGGCCCTGACGCTGGATGCCGCGCTGCGCGCCGAGCACTACAGCGACTTCGGCCGCACCACCACCGGCAAGCTGGCCGCCAGCTTCAAGGCCGCGCCGGGGCTGCTGCTGCGCGGGGCGGCCAGCACGGGCTTCCGCGCGCCCAGCCTGCAGCAGCTCTACTTCTCGTCCACCTTCACCGACTTCATCAACCAGCAGCCGCTGGACGTGGTGCTGGCCCCCAATGGCAGCAAGATCACCCAGGCCGCCGGCGTGCCCGCGTTGAAGCAGGAGAAGTCGCGCAACTTCACGCTCGGCTTCACCTGGAAGCCCAGCCGCAGCTTCGAGACCACGCTGGACCTGTATCAGATCCGGATCAAGGACCGCATCGTCCTGTCCGGCCGCTTTGACGACAGCAACTACCCGGCGCTCGGCGCCATCCTGCAGAGCCTGGGCGTGGGCCAGGCGCAGTTCTTCGTCAACTCGGTGGACACGCGCACCCAGGGGCTGGACCTGACGGCCGCGCACCGCAGCAGCATGGGCGCAGGCAAGCTGAACACCTTCCTGGCTCTCAACCTCAGCCGCACCACGGTCACCGGCGTGAACGCCCCCGCGATGCTGAAGGGCTATGAGGACGTGCTGCTGTCCGAGCGCGAGCGCCTGTTCATCGAACAAGGCGGCCCGCGCGCCAAGGCCACGCTCGGCTTCGAGTACAGCCAGGGCGTGTGGTCAGGCGATGTGAAGCTGATTCACTTCGGCAGCCAGACCCTGGGTACCTTCACCGGCACCGCCGGCGGCGAGCCCAATGCCTACTACAAGCCCAAGACCTCGGCCGACATGAGCGTCTCGTGGCAGGCCACGCCGGCCCTGCGCCTGACGGTGGGCGGCAACAACGTCTTCAACGTCAAGCCCACGCGCCAGAACGACCTGGAGACCGACAACGGCTTCCTCTACGACAGCGTGCAGTTCGGGCTCAACGGCGCGTCCTACTTCGCGCGGGCGCACTACCGCTTCTGACGCTGCCGGGCTTACTTCAGCTTCTTGGCTTCCTTGCCCTTGGGCATGACGGCGGTCATGGGCGCCACCGGCCGGTCGGAGCCGGCGGCCTTGCTGCTGCCGGTGTCGGCATCTTTCTTGGGCTTCTTGGTCATCTTGTTGCTGCGCTGTTCGCCCTTGGCCATGTCAGTCTCCACAGGTGATGAAAAGCACAACTATGCCAGTGACAATGGCCCGCCATGGACCATAGCTTCCTCTCGGCGCTCATCCTGTTGCTGTTGGTGCTGGACCCGTTCGGCAGCCTGCCCATCTTCATCCCGCTGATGCGGGCCGTGCCGCCCGAACGGCGCACGCGGGTGGCGCTGCGTGAGGTGGGCATCGCCTTTGGGGTGCTGCTGGCCTTCATGTTCTTGGGCGAAGGCTTCCTGCGGGTGATGCACCTGTCCGAGCGCTCGCTCGAAGTGGCGGGCGGCGTGATCTTGATGATCATTGCCATGCGCATGATCTTTGGCGGCGGCGGTGACTCGGCCTATGGCCTGGAAGAGGGCCGCGAGCCGGTCATCTTCCCGCTGGCCGTGCCGCTGCTGGCCGGCCCCTCGGCCATGGCCACCGTGCTGCTGCTGGCCTCGCGCCAGCCCGACCGCATTGGCGAGTGGATTGGGGCGCTGTCGGTGGCCATGCTGGTCTCGGGCACGGTGCTGCTGCTGGCCGACCGGATCCGCAAGTTGCTCGGAGACTCGGTCGTCACCGCGCTGGAGAAGCTGATGGGCCTGGTGCTCACGGCCATCGCGGTCGAGATGGTGCTGGCGGGGCTCAAGCGCTACTTCGTCGGCGGCGTTTGAGCCGGGCAGGGCGCCTGAGCTGAGCGGCAAACTCGCTTGCGCCGCCGGCCGTTTCCCACAATCTGGAATCGAGGTTTCGAATTACGAAACGGTTACATGCTGCGCTGCCGCAATATTTCTCATCATGGCAACTGCCTTGCCACGATCCGAAATGTGATAGCTAAGCCATTGATTGGCATGCAGAAAATATTCTGACGCCGCGCAACAGCCCGCCGCGCAGACGCTCAGGGCGAGTCCTAGTCTTGAGGCCAACGGTTTCGAGTTTTCGCAACTATCAGCCTCAAGGAGTAGGACATGACCGCGACCCCCCGCCTCACCCGTGAACAGCAGATCGCCGCCCTGGAGCGCGACTGGGCCACCAACCCCCGTTGGAAGGGCATCCAGCGCGGATACAGCGCCGCCGACGTGGTGCGCCTGCGTGGCTCGCTGCCCATCGAGCACACCTTGGCCAAGCGCGGCGCCGAGAAGCTCTGGCAGCTCGTCACCAACGAACCCTTCGTCAACGCGCTCGGCGCCCTGACCGGCAACCAGGCCATGCAGCAGGTCAAGGCCGGCCTGAAGGCTATTTATCTGTCTGGCTGGCAAGTGGCTGGAGACGCCAACAGCAATGGCGAGATGTACCCCGACCAGTCGCTCTACAGCGTGGACTCGGTGCCCAAAGTGGTTCGCAAGATCAACGCCACCTTCAAGCGCGCCGACGAGATCCAGTGGAGCGAAGGCAAGGACGACATTGATTTCTTCGCCCCCATCGTGGCCGATGCCGAGGCCGGCTTCGGCGGCGTGCTCAACGCCTTCGAGCTGATGAAGGCCATGATCGAAGCCGGCGCCGCAGGCGTCCACTTCGAAGACCAACTGGCCAGCGCCAAGAAGTGCGGTCACATGGGCGGCAAGGTGCTCGTCCCCACCCGCGAGGCCGTGGCCAAGCTCGTGGCCGCACGCCTGGCGGCCGACACCCTGGGCGTGCCCACCGTGCTGGTGGCTCGCACGGATGCCGAGGCGGGTGATCTCGTCACCGCCGATATCGACGACAACGACAAGCCCTTCTGCACCGGCGAGCGCACCGTCGAGGGCTTCTACCGCACCCGCAATGGCCTTGACCAAGCCGTCAGCCGCGGCCTGGCCTATGCGCCGTATGCCGACATGGTGTGGTGCGAAACCGGCAAGCCCGACCTGGCCTACGCCCGCGCCTTTGCCGAGGCCATCCACGCCAAGTTCCCCGGCAAGATGCTGGCCTACAACTGCTCGCCCAGCTTCAACTGGAAGAAGAACCTCGACGACGCCACCATCGCCAAGTTCCAGCGCGAGCTCGGCGCCATGGGCTACAAGTTCCAGTTCATCACGTTGGCCGGCTTCCACAGCCTCAACTACTCGATGTTCAACCTGGCCCACGGCTATGCGCGCAACAACATGAGCGCCTTCGTCGAGCTGCAGGAGGCCGAGTTCGCCGCCGCCGAGAAGGGCTTCACAGCCGTCAAGCACCAGCGCGAGGTCGGCACCGGCTACTTCGACGCCGTCACCACCACCATCGAAGCCCAGGCCTCCACCGCCGCGCTCAAAGGTTCCACGGAGGACGAACAGTTCTTCGAGAAAAAGGCGGCCTGACCCGGTCGCCGCTCCGGCCGCCTCCGCATCAGGAGGCATCGCCGCCCAGGGCCCGCAACAGCGGGCCCTTTTTGTTTGCTCGCCTGCAACCGCAGGCCCTTTTTGTTTTCTGGCCTGCAGCCGCCGGCCCAGTTTGATTGCCGTTCAGCTTTCCTTCAGCCGCTCCCCGCTACAACGGCAGCCACGGAGGTGCGTGATGCTGAACCTGGCTGACTGGAATCTTCAAGGCTTCAAACGCTGGCGCCTGGAGCGCGAGGCTGCGGCGCTCCGCGCCGAGGTGCGCGCCCTGTGCCCACCCGCCGCCGTCGCCGCCGAGGCCCTGCCCGAGAGCCTTCGGGCCAGTTGGGTGCAACACGCCCAGCAGGAATGCCCCGGCATCCGCACCGACCCCGCCGCCTGGGTGCTCACCAGCACCGCGCTCGCCCAGTTCTTTGAGTGCTGCCGCCTGCAGACCGACGGCCAAGCCTGCGGCCTGCCCAGCAAGGCCGCTGACATGCTGTGGCACGTGGCGCTTGCGTTCGAACCTGCAGCGCTGGACACCTGGCAACGCCAGTGCTTTGGCCAGGTCGTCGCACACCGCCCCAATGCCGAGCTGGGCTGCCCACCCGACGAGGCCATCGCCCGCACCTGGGTCTGGGCTTGCCGCAGCGAAGGCCGGCCCGCCACTGCCAGCGGCTTGCCCCTCTTGTTCGCCATCGACCAGCGCCTGCACACCCCCACCGGCTGGGCCTACGCCTACGACCCCAAGCGCTGCACCGTCGGCCACCGTGACCTGGACGCCCACGGGCGAGCCCAAGGCGCCGCCCACTACCAACCCGCCCTCGCACTCAGCGCGCTAGCCGCCGCCGGCCTCTTCACCGCCGCCGAGCAAGCCACCGCCACCAACGTGCTCGAAGCCCAAACCCAAAACGCCCTGCGCCGCGCCAAGGCGGATGCCAATGGCGCGGCCAGCGGTGGCGCCTGTGGAGGGTCTGGCACCAGCAGCTGCGGCGATGGCGGGGCCGCCTGTGGGGATGGCGGCGGCAGTGCCTCATGCGGTGGCGGTGCTAGTTGTGGGGGTGGTGGCTGCGGCGGTGGCTCCTAAAAGACCGGCCACCTTCTTGGCGGGGGTCATTGACCCGGGCATCAATTCGCTAGGCCTAGCGATCCTCGGAAAGGCGTGTTGCACCAAAGGCAGAGCGCCCAATCTAGCGTTGCTGGCCGGCGAATGAGTGACCCGAGTTCGGCGAGTTCCGTGACCCCTATTTGGTTAGCATGCGTGATGGTTGAAGCCACTCCTCAGCAATGGGTTATCTGATCGCAATCGTCGCCGGCCTAGCGTTGATTGGGGCCGTGATCGGTGGAGTTCTTGCCGTTTTGGCTTCGATCGCAAAGGGGGCCGCCGCGACCAAAAGTGAATTCGTTCTTTGGCTTGGGCGAAAGGGCCTTGGGGTCAGGGCGTTCATCCCCGAAGAGTTGGCAGAGAAACCCCAGGAGAAGGAACAGCCTCGCCGCGGATACAGAACTTGGACGCCCGAGCCCGCCGCTGAGTATCCGGAGCCACTGCCACCCAGGGATGTGGACGCTGCCGCGTTGAGGGCCTACGCCCCATAGGCGGCGATCCCGGAACCCATGCGTACGGTGGCGTTCAACGGTACCGTCGAGGGGGTGTTTCAGGGCGGGTTGCCTGAACCATCCCGGTCGATCGACATCGCCCGGGTGGGCGACCTTCTTGCGATTGATTCGAGCCCACCCTACCTGCCGCTGTTTGCATCGTTGGGGTCCCGGCCTGACTATCCCGTCGATACCCCGGAGCCGCCGCCGGACATCGCTCCTCTTCCCCATTGGACGCCGTGGCGACCGGCGTTCGGCGAGCCCGCCTTTGCGCCGCCGCATTACGGTCCGAAGTTGGCCTTCCTCAACCGGTTCGTCGATGCCGCCCACCGCGACGAGGTGGCGAAGGTGGCGGCCGCATTGGCCCGGCGAGAGTATTTGCTGGCCCTCTGCCTTAAACGGAATGCCGAGGTCGCGGCGCTGGCCGAGAAAGCCAAGGGGCTCTACGAGTCCGAAGCTGCAAAGCAAAGGGCGTCGCACGCGTTGCTGGCGCTCGATCACTCCAAGGCTAAGGCGGCCTTTGAAATGGCGTTCGTGGCCGAGCAGGAGCGACTTTCCAAGAGGAAGGCCTGGCTCGAGGCCCCCGGCGCGGAAGGCCTGCTGGCTCGGATCGAAGCGACCGTAAGGATGGTGCGAGTTCCTCACTTTGTCTCCCGTGAGGCCCAATCTAGGCTCGACGCGGACTCGGGAATCCTGATCCACGAGCACCGCTTCCCCGACCTTTCGGCCGTCGAGTGGACAAAGCAGGTGGAGCTCAGAGCAGGTGCCGCGACCAAGCCTGCCAACCAGAAGGAGAAGCGGGAGGCCGCGATGAAGGTCTACCCGGCCCTCTGCCTTCGGCTCGCTTGCGAACTGGCCCGCCTCGATATGGAGGGCCTCGTGAAGGCCATCGCGATCAACGGTTGGGCCGACTACACAGAGAAATCCACCGGTCATGCGAAGCGGGCGTATTGCGCGAGCCTGTTCGCCACGAAGGAGCAACTGACCGACCTGAACCTGCGTGCCCTCGATCCTTTCGCGGCGTTCAACTCCTTGAAGGGGATATGCGCCCGGTCCTTGGAGCTGACACCCATCGCCCCGATGATCCGTCTGGACACAAATGACAAGCGGTTCGTCGATGGCAAGGAGGTGCTCGGCAACATGGCCGACGGGGAGAACCTGGCCTCGATGGACTGGGAGGACTTCGAGCACCTCTGCCGTCAGTTGTTCGAGAAGGCGTTTGCGGCATCAGGGGCTGAAGTGAAGGTCACCCAAGCCAGCCGCGACCAAGGCGTCGACGCGATCATCTTCGACCCTGATCCGCTGCGTGGCGGCAAGATCGTCATTCAAGCGAAGCGCTACACCAACATCGTCGACGTCTCGGCAGTACGTGACCTCTACGGCACTGTGCATAACGAAGGAGCTATCAAAGGCATCCTCGTCACGACCAGTCACTATGGGCCGGATTCGTATGCGTTCGCCAAGGACAAGCCTTTAACTTTGCTGGACGGGCCTCAGTTGCTTGGACTGCTTGAACAGAATGGCTACAAGTTCCGGATCGACCTCGCCGAAGCTAAGCGGCGTCTGTGACTCCTGCCATGCAGCGCAGGTCGTAGGCCAGCGCGTGAATTGATTGGGCTGCCGTCGCCCGCCCTACGAATGCCCGCCACCCACCTCCTCACCCCCCGCATGGCCGGCATCCTCGACCGCATGCGGCGGGCCAATCGGCCCAGTTATCACTCGCTCAGCCCGCAGCAAGCGCGGCTGGCGTATCGGATGGGGGCGGAGATCCTGGACCTGCCGCGTGCGCCGTTGGCGCGGGGCACCCGCCGCTGAGGGTCAACTGACCCCGAGGCAAGCCCGCACCTGCGCAATGCGCCGCTCGCTCACCGGGACGCTGTCGCCGCAGCGCAGGGCCAGCTGGGGTTGGCGGTCGGCGGCTGTGAGCAGGCGCTGGGCTTGGTCGATGCGCACGATGGCGCAGCGGTGCACGCGCAAGAACTGCGCTGGGTCCAGGTGCTGCTCCAGCCGCTGCATCGGCACGCGGTGCAGCACGCTGCGCCCGGCCAGGTGCAACTGCACATAGTTGCCGGCGCCCTCGATCCAGTTCACCTCGGCCAGTGCGACGGTCTCGATCATGCCCACGGAGCGCACGGCCACTTGGGTCCAGTACGCCGGCTCGGGCGCGGCATAGCGGCGCAGCGACTCGGCATAGGTGGCGCGCTGGCGCAGGGTCAGCATTTGCGCCGCCCGCGCCAGCGCGGAGGCCAGTCGGGCGTCGTCAAAGGGCTTGAGCACGTAGTCGAGGGCATGCAGCTCGAAGGCCTCGATGGCATGTGCCTCGTAGGCCGTCACGAAGATGACCAGCGGCGGCTGTGGCTGGCCGGCCAACCCGCGCGCCAGGGCCAGCCCCGAGGCGCGTGGCATCTGGATGTCGAGAAACACCACGTCCACGGCGTGCTGGGCCAGGGCGCGCTCGGCGCTGGCCACGTCGGCGCACTCGGCCGCCACCTGCCAGTCGGGGTGGGCGCGCAAGGCCAGCCGCAGCGCGGTGCGCGCCGGGGCTTCGTCGTCGACGATGAGGGCCGTGATTGGGGTCGTCACGCCAGGGCCAGGCTTTCCGGGGCGCGTGCCGGCAACTGCAGACGCACCACGAAGTGCGTGCCGCCGGCTTCCACCTGCAGCGACGCGGCATCGCCGTACAGCAGCCGCAGTCGGCCCTCAGTGTTGCGCAGGCCGAGGCCGGTGCCTGGGTTGGGCGCAGCATCGTGGCCTGCGGGGTTGCTGATCTCCAGTGTCAGTTGGTCGCCGTCGCGCGTGCAGCGCAGCGTGATCTCGCTGGGGCCGTCATGCCGGTCCAGGTCGTGGCGCAGGGCGTTCTCCACCAGTGGCTGCAGCAGCAGCACCGGCAGCTCGCACATGCGCGTGGCGTCGTCGGCGCCCTCCACGCGCAGGCTCAGCCGGTCGCCGTAGCGCAGGCGCTGCAGCGCCAGGTAGCGCTCCACGAACTGCAGCTCCTCGTGCAGGCTCACCCAGTCGCGAGAGCCTGCCGCCAGCGCGTAGCGCAGCAGTTCGCTGAGCTTCTGGATGCCAGCAAGGGCCTGCGTCGACGCGGCATCGCGGATCAGCGCACTGACGGCGTTCAGCGCATTGAAGAGGAAGTGCGGCTCCAACTGGCCGCGCAGGGATTCCAGGCGCTGGTGTTCGAGCGACAGCTGTAGTTGCAGCACCTCCAGCTGGCTGCGCTGCAAGGCCCGCTCGCGCTGCTGCGACTGCCGCCAGGCATGGAAGGCCACGACCGTCACGCAAGTCCCGCTGGCCAGGGCCCATTGCAGGAACAGGTCGAAGCGCGGCGTGGCCAGCATGCGGCCCCACGATGCGGCGAGCGTCACGTCGCCGTCAGCGGCCCTCAGGTCCAGCGCGGCCTGGAACAGCAAGGCTGCGGGCAGGAACAGGACCACCACCACGGCGTAGCCGGTGAGCAGCACGCGGGCCTCGCCCAGCCAGTGCGGGCGCCACTGCAGGGCGGCAGAGATGGTGATGCTCAGCAGGATCAGCGGCACGCGCAGGGCCAGGCAGGGCAGCAGGATGGCGGCATAGGCCTGCGGGCCGGCGAGGCTGGCCTGGTCGGCGTAGCTGCCCGCCGCGCCAATTGCGCACAGGATCGTCCACGCCAGCACGTGCCGCGCCACCAGCAAGAGGCTGTCGCGCACGGTGGGCGTTGCGAGGTGAGGCGCCATGAGGCCGCGAAGTATGGCAGTGCGACCGGGCCGCAGGGGACCCGATCGGGGGCGGTTCGTCACGCGGTTCGGGGCGTTGGTCACTCCCTGTGCCCGGTCGGCGGCGGTGGTCGCGACGATGCGGGCGTTTCCACTCGACACCCGCGTCATGGCGATCTCCCTCCACGTCAATGGCCAGCCCCAGCGCCTGGCCGCCGAGTCCGACACCCCGCTGCTGTGGGCGTTGCGCGAGGAGCTGAAGCTCTCCGGCACCAAGTTCGGTTGCGGTGCTGGCCTGTGCGGCGCCTGCACCGTGCATGTGGACGGCCAGGCCGTGCGCAGCTGCCTGATGCCCGTGCAGGGCGTGGCGGGGCGCCGGGTGGTCACGATCGAAGGCCTGTCGCCCGACCGTGGCCACGCGCTGCAGCGCGCCTGGATTGCGCACCAGGTGCCGCAGTGCGGCTACTGCCAGTCCGGCATGCTGATGGCCGCTGCCGCACTGCTGAGCCAGACGCCACAGCCCAGCGACGCCGACATCGACGCTGCCATCACCAACCTGTGCCGCTGCGGCACCTACCCGCGCGTGCGGGCGGCCATCCACACGGCCGCGCAGGACGTGTCATGAGGGCCGGACTCACGCGCCTCTCGCGCCGACAAGTGCTGGCATCCGCGATGGCGGGCGGCGCCTGGGTGTTGGCAGCGAGGCCGGTGGCGGCGGCGGCGGACGATGCGGCACCCCTGCCGTTCGGCCCGTGGCTGAGCTTGGACCGTGACGGCCGGGTCAGCGTCCTGACCACGGTGACGCAGTTGGGGCAGGGGACTCACACGGTCGTGGCCCAGATCGTGGCCGAGGAGCTGGACCTGCCGCTGGCGGCCATCGAGGTGAGGCACGTGCCGGTGGCACCGGCCTTCAACCAGTCCATGCCGCCGGGCATCACTACCTTCGGCAGCTTCGGATTCAAGATCGCCTTGGCGACCGTGGGCCCAGAGGCTGCCGCCGCACGCGACATGCTGCTGCGCGCAGCGGCCGCGCGGTGGCGCGTGCCTGTTCACGCCTGCCACATCGAGCAGGGCGCCGTGGTGTACGCCGGCGGCGGCGAGCGCCTGCCAGAGCGCCTGCCCTTCGGCGCCCTGGTGGAGGCCGCCTCCCGGCTCGCGCCGCCGGACGCTCCCGTCATGCGCCCGCGCAATGCGTGGCGCCTGCTGGGCCGGGCGCTGCCGCGAGCCGATATTCCCGCCCGCGTGGATGGCAGCGCTCGCTTCGGCATCGACGTGGACCGGCCGGGCCTGTTGGTAGCGCATGTGTTGCATGCGCCGTCGTTCGGCGCGACCTTGCGCTCCGTCGATGCGCGGCCGGCACGTGCGGTGAAGGGCGTGGTGCAGGTCGTCAAGCTGCCGGCGGCGGTGGCGGTGGTGGCCACCGGCTACTGGGCGGCGCGCCAGGCGGCGCAGCGGCTGCGGCCCGTGTGGCAGGCGCCCAAGCGGCCAGTGCTGGACACCGCGGTACTGCGCGACCGGCTGCGCCAGGCAGTTGCCGCAGGCCAGGGTCTGGCGTGGCCCGAGCCGGCCGAGCAGCAGGCCGACGAAACGGCGCGCGCCCTGGCGTCGGCGCGGCATGTCGTTGACGTCACCTACGACGTGCCCTTCCTCGCCCATGCCGCGATGGAGCCGCTGAACGCCACCGTGTCGGTGAGCGGCGCGTCGGCCGAGGTGTGGGTCTCCACCCAGAGCCAGACCGACACCCAGCGCGCTGTTGCGCAGGCGCTGGGCCTGGCGCCGGCCCAGGTGCGTGTCCATTCGCAAGACGTGGGCGGCGGCTTCGGGCGGCGGCTGGAGCACGACTTCGTGGTCGAGGCCGCGCTCATCGCCCGGGCCGTTGGGCGGCCGGTCAAGACGATCTGGTCACGCGAGAACGACATGCGCGCCGGCCATTACCGGCCGGCGGTGGCGTCGCGCGTGCGGCTGGCGCTGGACGAGCACTTCATGCCCACCGGCGTGCGGCACGACACGGCCGGCCCGTCGCTGCTACGCCACTCGGGTGTGACGAGCGTTCCGCCGGACCAGGGCTTCGACTGGAGCTACATCATGGGCTGGGTGGACATGGCCTATGCCATCCCGGCCAAGGACACCCGCTGGACCGAGGTCGAGGCCGGCATCCCCTGCGGCTATTGGCGCTCGGTCGGCAATTCGCAGAACTGCTTCTTCCTGGAGCACACGCTGGACCAGGCTGCCCGGATGGCCGGTGCCGACCCCGTTGCCTACCGGCGCCGCCTGCTGGCTGGGCACCCGCGTGCGCTGGCCTTCCTAGATGCGTTCACCCAGCAGGCCGGCTGGTCGCGCCCGCTGCCGCCCGGCCACTTCCGCGGCTTCGGCATGAACAGCAATGGCAAGACGCTGTTCTCGGCCCACATCGTCGAGGTCGAGGTGGTGAGGCCGGGTGAATTCCGGCTGGTGCGCATCGACGCCGCCATCGACCCCGGCGTCATTGGCAACCCCGCGCTCGTCGAAGCGCAGTTGATGGGCGGCACGCTGTTCGGCCTGAGCGCGGCCCTGTTCGGCGAGATCACCGTCAGTGGTGGCCAGGTTGAGCAAGGCAACTACGACAGCTATCGCGTGTGCGCCATGGCCCACACGCCGCCGCTGCAGGTGCACCTGCTGCCCAACGGCGACGCGCCCGAAGGTGTCGGCGAGGAAGGCCCGCCCTCCATCGTGCCCGCCCTGGCCAACGCGCTGTTCGCGTGCAGCGGCCAGCCCCTCAACCGCTTGCCGGTAGCGCACGCCGGCTGGGCGCTGTCCTTGACACCCTCCTGAGCTTGTCAATCCTCGCGGCGGGCATCAAGGCGACATGCGCCGCGTTGGACAGCGCGGCTCTGTTCCCTCGGGTCTGATCATCCGCACAATGCCTGCCTGCGCCTCCGCCCAGTCAGACCTTGTGATGCCCACCCACCTCCTCACCCCCCGCATGGCCGGCATCCTGGACCGCATGCGGCGGGCCAATCGGCCCAGCTATCACCAGCTCAGCCCGCAGCAGGCGCGGCTGGCGTATCGGATGGGGGCGGAGATCCTGGACCTGCCGCGTGCGCCGCTGGCGCGGGTGGAAGAGCTGCGCATTCCCGGCCCGGCGTCGGAGTTGCCGGCGCGGCTCTATGCGCCGAGCCATGAACGGCTGCCGTTGCTGCTGTATCTGCACGGCGGTGGCTTCACGATTGGCAGCATCGAGACGCATGACAGCCTGTGCCGGCAGTTGGCGCTGCGGGCGGGTGTGGCGGTGGTCTCGCTGGACTACCGGCTGGCGCCTGAGCACCCCTTCCCGGCGGCGGTGGACGACTGCTGGGCGGCGTTTGCGTGGCTGCGGGAGTCGGCCGCCGGGCTGGGCCTGACGGCGGACCGTATCGCCGTGGGGGGCGACAGCGCCGGCGGCACGCTGGCGGCGGTGACGGCCTTGCATGCGCGGGACCAAGGCTGGCCGCTGGCCTTGCAGTTGCTCATCACGCCGGGCACTTTGGCCCACACGCACACGGCCTCGCACAAGCTGTTTGGCGAGGGGTTTTTGATCGACGCGGCCACCATTGCCTGGTTCTTTGCCCACTACCTGCCGCAGGCCGGGCGGCACGACTGGCGCTACGCGCCGATGGAAGCTGCTGACCACGATGGCCTGGCGCCCGCCTTCCTGTTGCTGGCCGAGTGCGACCCGCTGGTGGACGACGGCCTCAGCTATGCCGACTGCCTGCGTGCAGCCGGCAATGTGGTGGACCTGGAGCTGGTGCGCGGCGTCACGCACGACTTCATCAAGATGGGTCGCCACCTGCCCGAGGCCCTGACCGCGCTGGACGTCTGTGCCAAAGCGCTGAGGCAGCACTTGTTGCCCTGAGCAAGGCGTGCTGGGCGGGGCAGGCCTCTCGTGCCCCTAGTTTGCAAGCCGCAGACGTCTAGCCGATACGTGGGGCCTGGTCGTCCAATCGGTCTGGTTCGCCGAGGCGCACATCCGCCCGGCTTTCAGCTCGGAGAGTCCCATGCACATCCAACGTAACCTGTCGCTCGCGGCCCTGTTGCTATCAGCTGCCCAACTGGCTTTTGCCGCTCCGCAGCAGTACGACGTGACGCCGCCGGGGGGCTTCGTCAATGCCTGCGCTACGCCTTCAGGCGGCAGTGTTGGAGGGTGGGCGGGCGACAACTTCACCCCAGGCACCGGTAACTGCAGCACCCACTATTTTTCGGGTGCAGGCAGTGCTTCTGGCAGCGCCAGCTACAGCGGGGCGCCCATCACCAACCAGTCCGCCGGCACGGCCAAGATGGGTTGGGTGCAGATGAGCGCGGAGAACCATTCGCTGGCGGCTAGCTCGTTCGCGCTGGGGGCGGTCAATGGCGGCTACTCAGACACCCTGACGGTTCAGCTGGCGGGGCACGCCGGTGAGTCCGCCAACCTGTTGATCAAGGTTCAGGTCTCGGCGTCGATGTGGGCCAAGGGCGTGGCAGGCGCGGCGGGCGTCGAAGTGGTGCCCTATCTGAACAAGGGTTTGATCTTGGCCATTCAACCCGGCTATGACGACGGCAGCTCCAACCATCTCTGGAGCACCGACCGCCAGGTTGCGGCCTGGGGGGTTGGCACCGACTATTTCAACCTCAATGCGAGCCTGAACCTCAACGAGGTGGTCACCTTCAGCGTGCCGGTGGTGATTGGCCAGAGCATGGAGCTGGGGCTGTACTCCTTTGCCTTGGGTGGGCAACGCGCCTCGGGGGGCTATGGCTACCCCAGCGAGACGGCCGAGGGCGGTGTCAGCATGACGAGCTTCATCGCCGGCGCCAGCTTGATGCTCGGCGGCGTGGTGCAGCCCGCCTTCACGGTCACTTCGGGTTCTGGGCTCGACTGGTCGGCAGCCGCCGTGCCAGAGCCGCAGAGCTGGGTGCTGATGGGGCTTGGCTTGGTTGGCCTGATTGCGGCCCGGCGGCGCGCTGCCATTTAGCAGCGCCGGCCCGCCTGCGGCGACACTCGCGGGCATGAAGCGAACCGACTTCCGATTCACCGAGCCCCTGCGCGTGCGCTGGGCCGAGGTTGATGCCCAGGGCATCGTCTTCAATGCCCACTACCTGAGCTATGTGGACACCGCCATGAGCGGCTACTGGCGCGCGCTGGCCTTGCCCTATGCGGCCACCATGCAGCAGCTGGGGGGCGACCTGTTTGTGCGGCATGCGGCGCTGGACTACCGGGCGCCGGCCCGCAATGACGACCGGCTCGACGTGGGCCTGAAGGTGCGCGAGTTTGGACGCAGCTCGATGAAGGTGGATGCCGCCATCTACCGGGGCGACGAGTTGCTGGTGCTGGCCGACATGGTCTATGTGTTTGCCACGCCCGACGGCGCCGAGGCGCAGCCCGTGCCCGACGCGCTGCGCCGGGTGGTGCAGGCCTTTGAGGCCGGCCAGCCGGTGGTGGATGTGGCGGTGGGCGACTGGGCCGACCTGGGCGAGGCGGCCGGCGCCATCCGGCGCGAGGTGTTCATCGAGGAGCAGCGCATCCCCGCCGAGCTGGAATGGGACGAGGCCGATGCCCACTGCCTGCACGCCGTGGCGCGCAATGGCTTTGGCCTGCCGCTGGCCACGGGCCGGCTGCTGGAGCACGTGCCCGGCGTGGCCAAGGTGGGCCGCATGGCGGTGCTGCGCCCCATGCGCGGCAGCCGCGTGGGCCGCATGGTGCTGGAGGCCCTGCTGCTGGAAGCCCAGCGCCTGGGCTACCGCGAGGTGCTGCTGCACGCGCAGATCACGGCCGAGGGCTTCTACCGCCGGGCTGGGTTTGCGCCGCGCGGCGAGCGCTTTGACGAGGCCGGCATTGAGCACATTGAGATGGTCCGCGGGCTCTGAGCCCGTTCAGAGCGGCGATCAGAGCGGCGCGGACACGGTGTCCCGCGCGGCGGGCTGTGGCCCCCAGAGCCGCACCAGCAAGGAGATCAATTCCTGCGCGCGGATGGGCTTGCCCAGGTGGCCGTTCATGCCGGCCTCCAGGCAGGCGTTCACATCCTCAGACAGCACATTGGCGCTGAGCGCAAACACCGGCACCTCGGCGTAGCCCGGCAGTTCGCGCATCCGGCGCGTGGCCTCCAGGCCGTCGATGCCGGGCAGTTGGATGTCCATCAGCACCAGGTCGAACGTGGTGCCGGCTGCCTGCTCCAGCGCCTCGTGGCCGTCGGCAGCGGTGAGAGGCTGCACGCCGGTGAGCACATGGAAGAGCTCCACCGCGACGATGCGGTTGACCTCGTCGTCCTCCACCAGCAGCACGCGGCGCTCGCGGCACAGCGCGTGCAGTTCTTCGGCGTGGGCTTCGTCCAGGTCGCCGAGGCCGCTGGGCACCTGGGCGTCCTGGTCGGTCAGGCCCACCTGCACGTTGCACCAGAAGGTGCTGCCATGCCCCGGGCTGCTGCGTGCCCCGCATTCGCCGTTCATGGCGCGCGCCAGTTGCCGGCTGATGGCCAGCCCCAGCCCCACGCCGCTGAAGCGCCGCGAGTGCCCTTGCTCCACCTGATGGAAGGGCGCAAAGAGCGAGGGCAGCAGGGCCGGGTCGATGCCGATGCCGGTGTCAGTGACCTCGAAGTGCAGCACCAGGCGCTCGCCCGAGGCCTGGAAGCAGGACACGCCCAGCGCCACCGCGCCCGAGGGCGTGTACTTGACCGCGTTGGTCAGGAAGTTGACCAGGATCTGCTCGATGCGCCGCGCATCGCCCACCAGCACGGCAGGCACGGTCTCGGCGATCTTGCTGGACAGGGCCAGCGCCTTGACCTTGGCCCGGTCGGCCACCATCTCCAGGGCCTGCTCCACCAAGGTGCCCACCTTGAAGGGCGCCGGGTGGATGGCCATGCGGCCGGCCTCCATCTTGGACAGGTCGAGGATGTCGTCAATGATGGCCAGCAGGTGGGTCGAGGCCTCCTCGATGCGGTTGAGCCGGTCCAGCTGCCGGGCGGAAGGCGCTTCCAGCATCAGCAACTGCACCATGCCCAGCACCGCGTTCAGCGGTGTGCGGATCTCGTGGCTCATCTGCGCAAGGAAGGCGCTGCGCGCTTGCAAGGCAGCGTCGGTGCGCCGCTGGTGCTCGGCCTCCACATTGCCCGGCCGCAAGTACACGACCGAACCGGGCCGCCCGGCCACGGTGATGCCGGCCAGCTCGATGTCGACGTACACGATGGAGCCGTCGGCCCGCCGCAGCGGGAAGCGTGCGGCCGAGCCCATAGGCCGGCGCTCGGACGTGAGCGCAAAGCCCTGGCGCAACGCGGCGTGGCGGCCGCGCATCTCCTCGGGCACCAGGTCCTCGACGCTCATGGTGCGCAGCGCGGTGGCGTCGTACTGGGTGATGGTCTCGGCCGCCGGGTTGCAGTTGACGATGCGCCCATCAGGCCCCACCACCAGCTTGGCCAGCGGGCTGGCCCGGAAGACCTCCTCGATCAGCAGGCGCTGCTCCTGGATGCGGGTGATGTCCGTCACCGTGGCCAGGAAGCCCTCGACCTGCCCATCCACCACATGGGGCGCGTACTCGGCCAGCACATACCCCACGGCACCATCGGGCCGCACCAGCCGGCGCTCAAAGCGCTGGGGCTCGCCGGCCAGGGCGCGTTCGATGTAGGGCTGGTTCAGCTTGTAGAGCTCGGGGCCCATCAGCTCGGCCAGCGTGGCGCCCTGCATGCGCTCGTGAGAGCGGCCAAACCAGGCCAGGTAGTGGCGGTTGGCAAAGCGGTTGCGCTGGTGCTTGTCCCAGTAGCCCACCATGCCGTTGATGTTGTCGGCCACCATGCGCACAAAGGCGTCGCGGGCCTCCAGCCCCAGCTGCAGCTCCACGGCGTCGTGCGCGTCGGTGCAGGCGCCAAACCATTTGGTCACGCGGCCGGTTTCGTCGCGCGTGGCGGTGGCGCGCACGTCGAACCAGCGGTAGGCACCATCGGCCCGGCGCAGCCGGTAGCGGGTGCGGAAGGGGCCGCGGTGCGTCACGGCGTCGGCCCAGCGCTCCACGGTCGCGGCGCGGTCGTCGGGGTGGACGTGCTCCAGCCAGCCCTGGGCCAACTGGCCGCTCTGCTCGACCCCGGTGTAGGCCACCCACTGCGGACTCAGGAAGTCACAGGCGCCCGTGCTGTCGCAGGTCCAGAGCAGGTTGGGGACGGAGGCAATGATGGCGTCCAGCTGCGACTTGCGCTGCAGCTCGAAGGCCCGGGCCTTGAGTTCGAGCTGGGTGGTGATGTCGAGGTAGGTCAGCACCAGGCCGTCGGGCTGGCCGTCGCCCGCCCGGTAGACGGAGGCGCGGCGCTGCAGCGTTCGCCCGCCCGAGGTGGCCACCTCGGCCAGCAGGGCCTCGCTGCCGCCTTGCACGCGTGCCAGGTTGTCAAAGAGCTGGGGGTCGGCGTCCAGCGGCACCAGGTCCTTCAGGTCTCGCCCCAGGTCTAGTGGCCGCAGCGGGAAGATGGCCACTGCCGGCGGCGTGAACAGGCGGATGCGGCGCTCGGCGTCGAGGAAGATGATGGCCACGTCGGCCGTGCGCATCAGGTTGTTCAGGTTGTTCGTGGTCTCGCGCAGCTCGGCAATCTTCAGCTCGTGCTCGGCGTGCATCGAGTACAGCTCTTCGTTCAGCGCCTGCAGTTCCTCATTGGCGGTTTGCAGCTCCTCGTTGCCAGCCTGCAGTTCTTCATTGCCGGCTTGCAGCTGCTCGTTGGCACCCTCCAGCTCTTCGATGGTCAGGCGCAACTGGTCGCGCGTGCGCTGCAGTTCGGCCTCCAGCTCGGCAATGTGGCGGGCGGTCGCGCTTTCGGGGTCCAGCACGCTCACGCGCGGGGCGTTCGGTGACGGTGCGGCCTGTGGCTCCAGGCGTACCAGATAGCAGGTCTGCGGCAGGCGAGAGTCGGCCAAGCGGTCCACCTCGATGCGCAGCAACTGGTCGGGCCGCTGGGGGTCGTGGATCGCATCGCCCAGGCGCACCGTGCCGTCGCTGTGCGCCGCGCGCCGCAGCGCCAGCGAGATGGCCGTGCGCAGCGGGCCGCTCAGCAGGTTCTGCAGCGTCGGGCTGAAGCTGCCGGCCACCGGCGCCAGCAGGCGGCCGGCGTCGCCAAACACATAGAGCAGCTCCTCGCTCTGGTTGACCAGGAAGCCACAGGCCACAAAGCGCTTGAGCATCAGCTCGTAGAGCCGCAGCTGGGCCTTGGCGTCTTGCGCGCCCGGGGGCGGCACGCTGGAGACGCGCTGCGACGAGAACTGTGGCCGCATATGCGGCGGCAGCGGCGTGCCCGGTCGCTTGCGGTGCAGGTGCGAGGCTTCGTCGAGGCACTCAAAGACCGCGTCGTCCCGGGCCGGCGACTCACTGCGCCCCAGGAAGAGCGCGCCCCCGTCGCGCAGCGCAATGAAGAAGCTGCCCAGCACGCGGGACTGCGCGGCCGGCTTCAGGTAGATCAACAGGTTGCGGCAGACCACCAGGTGCATGCGCGGGAAGGCGGCGTCCCGCAGCGCGTTGTGGGCCGTGAAAACGAGGCTGCGCCGCAGCTCGTCCGACACGCGGTGCAGGCCCGAGGCCTGCGGCACAAAGTACTTGGCGCGCCAGGCAGGCGGCAGGCCAGAGAGCGCGTCGTCGTCATACAGGCCGGCAGCGGCGCGGTGCACCGAGCGGGGGTGCAGGTCGGTGGCGTGCAGGCGCAGGCGCGGCGCGAGGCCTGCCGCTTCAAAGGCCTCGTGCGCCAGCATCGCCACGCTGTAGGCCTCTTCGCCGGTGGAGCAGCCGCAGCACCAGACACGGTATTCATCCCCCGGCGGCAGCTCGCGCACTGCGGGCTCGATGACGAGGTGGCGCAGCGCCTCAAAGGCCTCCGCATCGCGCAAGAAGCCGGTCACTCCGATCAGCAGGTCGCTGATCAGCGCATCGGCCCGGGCCGGGTCGGCACGCACGCGCTGCGCCAGGTCCTGGGGCGAGAGCTCGGCGCCTTCCAGCTGCTTCCAGCGCTCGAAGCGCCGCAGCAGCGTGGCCTCCTTGTAGGCGGCAAAGTCCACGTCGAACACCTCGCGCAGCGCGTCCAGCAGCGGCGCATAGGCCTGCATGGCGCCGGGGTCCACGGCGTCCTCGGTGTCTGGCTGGTGGCGGGCCAGTACCTCGGCCAGCGGCAGGCGCTGCCAGTCCTGCAGCACCAGGCCCATGCGCTGCGGCTCCAGCGCCAGGTGGGCGTGGCCGGCGCCCAGCGCCGCGTGGGGCATGCTGGCAAAGCGCGCGCTGGCCGGGCTCTGCGCCAGCACCAAGCCGCCTTGTGCCGCTACCTGGCCCGCGCCCCGGCAGCCGTCCTGCCCGCTGCCCGAGAGCACAACGGCCGCCGCCATCTGCTGCCAGCCGGCCAGCGACTCGAACACGTCGTCGATGTTGTGCCGCACGGGCTCGCGGCGGCTCATGGGCGTCACAACGATGCGGTGGCCCGTGATGCTGGCCGTCAGGCCCGGCGCCAGCACGTGCACGGTGTCGGCCCGCAGGGATTGGGACTCGTGCAGCGTGACGACGGGCAGCTCGGTCCAGCGCGAGACGATCTCGGCCAGCTCGCTCTTGAAGTCGGCCGCCAGGTGCAGCACCAGCACATAGGCCTCGCCGCTGCTCGGGCCCAGTCCCCGAAAGAACTCGTGCAGGGCCTCAATGCCACCCGCAGACGCGCCCACGGCCACCACGCGCACCGGCCGGTGCAGGGCCGCTGCGGCCGCTTGCTGTCTTGGGCTCCCTAGCGCCATGGCGACGACCTTTCAACTGCTGAGTTCATCGGCCCCCGCTCTAGGGCGGTTGGGGCAGAAAAACCATGATAGGTCTGGGGTCCTCCACGCCAGGGGCTAAACCCCTTGGGGCAGCGCGTGAATAGAAGCTTGGCGACAGCTTGGTTCGGGAATTCCTAACGTTGCAGCGCAGCGGTTCTGGTCAGCAGCCAGTCCAGGGCAGCGCCGCCCAGGTGCGGCGCCAGGCGCTCGCGCACGGTGGCGTGGTAGCCGTCGAGCCAGTCGCGTTCTTCAAGCGTCAGCAGCTCGGGCGCGATGCAGCGGGTGTCGATGGGGCAGAGCGTCAGGGTCTCGAAGGCCAGCATCTCGCCAAAGGCGCCGTGCTCGGGCGTGTCCTGCGCCACATTGAGCACCAGGTTCTCGATGCGCACGCCCCACTGGCCGGGCCGGTAGAGGCCGGGCTCAATGGAGGTGATCATCCCGGGCTCCATGGCCATGGTGGCCTCGGGCACGGCCTTGGAGATGCTCTGCGGCCCTTCGTGCACGGCCAGGAAGTAGCCCACGCCGTGGCCCGTGCCGTGGCCGAAGTCGATGCCGGCGGCCCACAGTGGCGCGCGGGCGATGGCGTCGAGCATGGGGCCTAGGGTGCCGCGCGGGTAAACGGTGCGAGACAGCGCGATGGTGCCCTTGAGCACCCGCGTGTAGTCCTGCTGCTGCGCGCTTGAGACGCTGCCGATGGGCCAGACGCGGGTGATGTCGGTCGTGCCGCCCAGGTACTGGCCGCCGGAGTCGATCAGCAGCAGGCCATCGCCTTCGATTCTGCTGAAGTGCTCGGGTGTGGCGCGGTAATGGGGCAGGGCGCCATTGGCGTTGAAGCCGGCGATGGTCGAGAACGACAGCCCCACAAAACCCGGCCGGCGCGCGCGCGCGGCGCTTAGCTGGGTGTCGATCCACAACTCGTCAACGGGCTGCCCGGCGGCCAGCGCTGCTTCGAACTCGGCATAGAACTCGCACATGGCCACGCCGTCCTGCACCATGGCCTCGCGCACCTTGGCGGCTTCAAGGGCGGTCTTGCGGCTCTTGGCCAGGGTGGAGGGGTTGATCTGCTCGATCACCTTGGTCGTGGCCGGCACGGCCTCGCGCAGGCCCAGGGTGCAGCGGCGCGGGTCCAGCAGCAGGCAGGCCGCCTGGGGCAGGGCGCGCAGCGCATCAGCCGCCGTGGCATAGGGCGCCAGGGTGACGCCATCGCTGGCGAGGCGGGCAGCCAGGGCCTCGTCCACCTTGCCGGCGCCCACGAAGAGCTGCACCCCTGCCGGCGCCAGCAGCAGGTGAGCGAGGAAGACGGGGTTGTAGTCCACGTCGCTGCCACGCAGGTTGAGCAGCCAGGCGATGTCGTCCACGCTGGAGATGAAGTGATGGCTGGCACCCAGCCTTTGCATGGCGGCGCGCACGGCAGTCAGCTTGTCGGCGCGGCTCACGGCGGCATGCGGGGGCAGGTGCTCGTAGACGCGCGCCTCGGGCAGGCCGGGGCGGCCCTCCCACACTTCGGCCAGCAGGTCGAGGTCGGTGCGCAGTTGCACGCCCTTGGCTTGCAGCGCGTTGCGCAGCTGGCGCCCGTGGGCCAGGCCCAGCACCTGGCCGTCCACACACAGGCTCTGGCCACTTTGCAGCTGCTGCGCCAGCCACTCGATGTGGTGCGTGGCCGCGCCGGTCGGGATCTTGAAGAGGCTGATGCCGCTGCCCGCCAGCTCGCGCTCGGCTTGCTCCCAGTAGCGGCTGTCGGCAAACAGCACGGCCTCGGTGCGCGTCACGGCCAGGGTCGCCATCGACCCCGTGAAGCCCGAGAGCCACACCCGGCCCTGCCAGCGCTCGGGCAGGTACTCCGACAAATGCGGGTCGGCCGAGGGTACGAGCAGCGCATGCGCGCTGTGCTTGACCAGCGCCTCACGCACCAGCGAGAGACGCGACTTGATCTGATGGATGCGGGTGTCCATGCAAGCTCCAGTTATGCCGCCGATCAGCAGCCGTTGGGGCGCGACGATAGCCGCGCGGGAAGGGGGGAGTGGGCAAGATTCTAGGGACGCGGTCGACGCCGCGCCGACGAGGCAGGCAACCACCGGTAGAAACCTGGAGCGATGAATTCCTGCAGCCAATCGGGTTTGTGGAAATGCCGTTTTGGCGTGAACCAACCTGTTCAACGCGCGCTAGCATCCCCGGCCGGTGAAATCGCTTGCAAGCCGAGGCGATACCTGCCGAGCCCTACGTTGCAAACCTCTATCCAGCTCATCCCCTATGCGTGGAACTCTGTTCAAAGTTTCGGCCTCCGTGTCGCTTGCTGTGCTGACCATGCTGTCCAGCGCCAGCGCTGCCACGGCGGTATCTCCTGCTGCCAGCCCCCAACTGACGCTGAATGACGGTGCGGGCGCCTACCGCACGGGGCGCCACCCCAACCTGTTTGTCGAACGCTTGAACAAGACGCCGGCCGAGACCCGCGAGCGCATCGAGCGCGCGTTCCAGCAGTTCTTCCATGGCGACGGCCAGGAGGAGCGCATCTACTTCGAGACTGGCGCCAACAAGAACGGCCCGCTGGCCTACGTGACCGACTGGGCCAACAACGATGCCCGCAGCGAGGGCATGAGCTACGGGATGATGATTGCCGTCCAGCTCGACAAGAAGCGCGAGTTCGACGCCCTGTGGAACTGGTCCAAGACCTATATGCAGGTCACCGACCCCAAGAACCCGTCGTACGGCTACTTCGCGTGGTCGATGAACACCGACGGCACCCCGCGCTCCACCGGCGCTGCGCCGGATGGCGAAGAGTGGTTCGTGATGGCGCTCTACTTCGCCTCCCACCGCTGGGGCAATGGCAAGGGCATCTACAACTACCAGCAGGAGGCCGACAAGCTCTTGCGCGTGATGCGCCACCGCCCGCTGATGACAGGCGACACGCCCTTCCGCATCCACCCGGAAGACCCGCCGTTTGAGGAGCCCGCCAACCCCTGGCCCAGCCCCAACAACCGCGCCGAGCAAGCCAAGGCCGCCAAGGAGGGTCGCCCCTGGCCGGCCTTCCGGCCGCCGCGCCGTTCGTTCACTGTGAGCGTGGGCCCGATGATGGACGAACAGCACGCCATGATCCGTTTCGTGCCGGACACCCGCATCCCGGGCACCGACCCGTCCTACCACTTGCCGGCCTTCTACGAGCTGTTTGCCCGCTGGGGCCCGCGTGAGGAGCGTGCCTTCTGGTTGCGCGCCGCCGAGGCCAGCCGCGAGCTCTTCCACAAAGCGGCGCATCCCGTGACCGGCCTCTCGGCCGACCGCACCGACTTCGACGGCACGCCCATGCCCAACTGGGACCGCACCCCCGGCATCTTTGCCTACGACAGCTGGCGCACCGTCAGCAATATCGCCTTCGACTACGCCTGGTTTGGCAAGGACCAGCGCCAGCCCGAGCTGACCGCGCGCATCCAGAACTTCCTGCATAGCGAAGGCATCCGCAGCTTCACCGACAAGTACACGCTCGATGGCAAGAAGGCCTCGGACCGTCACTCCGTCGGCATGCTCGCCGCCGCCGCCGTGGGCAGCCTGGCCGCCCCGCCAAGCGATGTGTCCAAGGCCTTCCTGGAGGCGCTCTGGGACACCCCCATGCCCAGCGGTGAGCAACGCTACTTTGACGGCATGCTCTACCTGATGAGCCTGATGCACCTGAGCGGCGAATACCGGGTGATCCCGCCGCGCAAGGCGCAGCGCTGAGGCCGCTGGGTTCGTGAGAGGGCAATCGGCGCGCCCGCGCCGAGCCCCACCACCCTTCCGCCAACGCGGCTTTGCGGCCAGATTCCACACCCCGACCCGTCGCCCGTTTTGATGCAGGCACCGAACCAAACCGCCGCGCCTAGGATGGTTTGATTCGTTTCCGTTGCTGGAGTTGGTGATGGTTGAGCGCGCTTCGTCTGAACACCCCACCCTGAGCCGTTGGCAGATGCTGCAGGCGCTGGGGGACAGGCTGGAGCAGTTGCTGCTGGCACCCAACAGCACGGTAGACGGCTTTGTGCCGACGCTGGACAAGCTGACGCGCGAGCTCGACACGCTGATGTTCCAGGACGTGGACCTGGCGGTGTTCGAGGTGGTCCGGATTGGCTCGGACAAGCTCTCGCGCTACGGGGCCCTGCACTCGCTGCATACCGCCTGCGTGGTGTGGCTCGTCGCCCGCCGAAAGGAGTGGGTGGACGGCAAGCGCCTGACTGCCCTGAAGGCCGCGCTGACGATGAACATCGCGGTGACGGACCTGCAAACCACGCTGGCCATGCAGACGGGGCCGATGGAAGAGCTGCAGCGCCAGCGCATGCGCAACCACCCGCTCGACGGCATGCACCTGCTCAAGGGCCTGGGCGTGGACGACCCCGACTGGCTGGACGCCGTGGCCCAGCACCACGAGCAGCCCGACGGGCAGGGCTACCCGCAGGGCCTGACCAAGCTCACCGAGCTGGCTGACGTGCTGCGGACTTGCGATGTCTTCTGCGCCAAGATGAGCCCACGTGCGGGTAGGCCCGCCATGCTGAGCCCCTCGGCGGCGGTCTCGATCTTCAGGCAGCAGAGCGCCAACAAGTTTGGCGCCACGGTGGTGACGACGATTGGCGTCTTCCCGCCGGGGGCCTTGGTGTCACTGGCGACGGGCGAGCAAGCCATCGTCACCGAGCGCACCCGCGACCCGCTGCGGCCCATGGTCGCGCTGCTGACAGGCACCGATGGTGCGCCGCTGGAGCAGCCAGAGGCGGCCGCCACCGGCAAGGACGCCGGCCGCCCCGTGGCCGGTGCAGCTAAGGATGCGAGCCTGGCGGGGTTGTTCCCGACGACGGACGTGCTGCGCACGCGTTGACGGCGCGCCGCTAGGGCCTAGAGTCCCAGCCTTTGCGACAGCAAGGGGCTCGGGCCATGCTTCATCACTTGACCAGGTTTGGGCAGTGCGCCCGTGGCGTGTTGGCCTGCGGGCTCGTCTTGCTGGGCTGCGCCAGCCCAGCCTCGGCTCAGGCGCCACGCAAGCCCGGCGACTACCCGCTCACCGCCGACTCGCTGCCCCAGCCCGGCGTCCCCAAGGGCCGGCTGGAGGGGCCGTTCGAGTTCAAGAGCCGCGCGATCCCCGGGACCGTGCGGCGCTACTGGGTCTATGTGCCGGCGCAATACACAGGCGCGCAGCCAGCCCATGTGTTGGTCTTTCAGGACGGGCAGCGGGCGACCAACCCGGAGGGTTCGCTGCGCGTGCCCCAGGTGCTGGAGAACCTGATCCACAAGGGCGAGATCCCCGTCACCATCGGCGTCTTCGTCACGCCAGGCAACAAGAGCGAGGCCTACCCCGACAACCTCGGCATGCGCAACCCCGACCACCGCGCCGAAGAGTACGACGCGCTGAGCGATCGCTATGCGCGCTTCGTGATTGACGAGCTGCTGCCTGAGGTGGGCCAGCGCTACAAACTGAGCACTGACCCCACCGAGCGCGCCATCGGCGGCACCAGCAGCGGTGCGATTGCGGCCTTCACCGTGGCCTGGTTGCGGCCGGATGCCTTCCGCAACGTGATCAGCATGATCGGCAGCTACACCTCCATCGGCTACCGGCCCGCCACGGCCGAAGCGCCAATTCAGCCCATGCAGCCCGGTGGCGACCTCTACCCGACGCTGATCCGCAAGGGCCCGATCAAGCCGCTGCGCATCTTTTTGCAGGACGGCTCCAACGACCTCGACAACGAGCACGGGAACTGGTTCCTGGCCAACCAGCAGATGCTGGCGGCGCTGAACTACGCCAACAGCAATGCCGACAAGCTGAAGACCCCCGGGCCGCGCTACGAGGTGCTGCATGTGTGGGGCGACGGCGCGCACTCAGACCAGCATGGCGGCATGCTGCTGCCCGACATCCTGCGCTGGCTGTGGCCGGTGCCAAGGCGCTGATTGGGGTTTTCCGTTGGGTGGGCGTGAAGCTCGGCGTCAGCGCTAGCGGCTAGAGTCCGGCCGCATCCCACCCGGAGACCCACCCATGAAGAAAGCCCTGCTGTGCGCCACCTTGGCGCTTGCCGCCGCCGCGCTGCCGGCCACTGCTGCTGACAAGGTCAAGGTCGGCCTGCTGACCACGCTGTCCGGCCCCGGTGCCGGCCTGGGCGTGGACATCCGCGACGGCTTTGCGCTCGGGCTCAAGCATGCGGGCGGCAAGTTCGGGCCACTGCCGGTCGAACTGATCACCGCTGACGACCAGCAGAACCCCGAGGTCACCAAGCAGGCGACCGACCGCTTCATCAAGCGCGACAAGGTCGACCTGATGACCGGCATCGTGTTCTCCAACCTGATGCTGGCCGTGGGGCCCACGGTGTTCGAGGCCAAGCTGCCCTATGTCTCGGCCAATGCCGGCCCCTCGCAGTACGCGGGCGAGCAGTGCAACCCGTACTTCTTCAACGTGGCCTGGCAGAACGACAACCTGCACGAGGCCGTGGGCAAGGTGGTGATGGACAAGGGCTTCAAGAAGTTGGTGCTGCTGGCCCCCAACTACCCGGCAGGCAAGGACGCGATTGCCGGCTTCAAGCGCTACTACAAGGGCGCGGTTGTGGACGAGATCTACACCAAGCTCGGCCAGCTGGACTACGCGGCTGAGCTGGCCCAGGCCCGCGCCGCCAAGCCGGATGCGATGTACATCTTCCTGCCCGGGGGCATGGGCATCAACTTCATCAAACAGTTCGTGGGCGCGGGCTTGTCGCGCGACATCACGCTCTTTGGCCCCGGCTTCTCGGCCGACGAGGACGTGATCAAGGCCGTGGGCGAACCCATGCTCGGCATGTTCAACAGCTCGCACTGGGCGCACGACATGGACAACGCCGCCAACAAGAAGTTCGTGGCCGACTTCCTGAAGGACTATGGCCGCCTGCCGTCGCTCTACGCCAGCCAGGGCTATGACGCCGCCCAGCTGATGGCGGCAGCCGTGCGCGACGTGAAGGGCCAGATCGAGAACAAGGATGCCTTGCTCAAGGCCATCAAGGCCGCCAAGTTCAGCTCGGTGCGCGGGCCCTTCCGCTTCAACAACAACCAGTACCCGGTGCAGGACTACTACCTGCGCGTCATCACCAAGAACGCCGAAGGCCGCGTCACCAACCGCACCCTGGGCAAGATCTTCAGCGACCACGCGGACGCCTACGCGGCGTCCTGCAAGATGAAGTGAACCCGTAATTTGCCTTGGACTGGATCCTTGTCACCGAACAGCTGCTGAACGGCCTGCAGTTCGGGCTCATGCTCTTCCTGCTGGCCGCCGGCCTGACGCTGGTGTTCGGCATCATGGACATGATCAACCTGGCCCATGGCTCGCTCTACATGGTGGGGGCCTACCTGGCGGCGAGTGTGGCGCAGGCGAGTGGCTCCTTCACCGTGGGCGTGTTGGCCTCGCTGGCGGGCACGGCGGTGTTGGGCATGTTGCTTGAAATGAGCCTGCTGCGGCGGCTCTATGAGCGGGACCACCTCAGCCAGGTGCTGTCCACCTTTGCTCTGATCCTGATGGCCAACGAGGGCGTGCGCATGGTCTGGGGCGAGCAGCCCTTGATGCTCAACACCCCGGCGGCGCTGTCGGGGCCGGTGGAGCTGCTGCCGGGCCTCTTTTACCCGGCCTACCGGCTGCTGATCATCGGCGTGGGCTTGGGCGTGGCGCTGCTGCTCTATGGGCTGGTCACGCACACGCGCATCGGCATGTGGGTGCGCGCCGGGGCGTCCAACCGCGCGATGGCCCTGGCCATGGGCGTGCCGATCGGGCGGCTCTTCACGGCGGTGTTCGGCTTTGGTGCCTTGCTCTGCGCGTTGGCGGGCAGCCTGCTCGGGCCGCTGTTGGCGGTGCAGGTGGGCATGGGCGAGAGCATCCTGATCCTGGCCTTTGTGGTGATCGTGATCGGGGGCATCGGCTCCATCCGCGGGGCCTTGGTGGGCGCGCTGCTGGTGGGCCTGGTGGACACGGCCAGCCGCACGCTGCTGCCAGCGCTCCTGCGCCAGGTGCTGGCACCCGAGACAGCCTCCAGCGTGGGGCCGGCGCTGGCGGGCCTGCTCACCTATGTGCTGATGGCGGCCGTGCTGTTCTTCAAGCCCCAGGGCCTGTTTCCGGCGCGCGGATGAAGCCATCCCAGAGCGCACCGCTGTCGCTGCACCACGCGGGCCCGGGCCGCTGGCTCTGGCCGCTACTGCTGGTGGCCGCCGCGCTGCCGTCTGTGCTGGCGGCGTTGGGACTGGAGTTCTACACGGGCGTGCTCACGCGCGTGCTCATCCTGGCCATGGCCGCCAGCAGCTTGAACCTGGTGCTCGGCTTTGGCGGCCTGGTGTCGTTCGGCCACGCGGCCTTTGTGGGCCTGGGCGCCTACACGGTGGCGATTGCGGCGGATGCGGGGCTCACGTCGGCTTACGTAGCCTGGCCGCTGGCCGTGGGCGTGAGCAGCCTGGCGGCGGGTCTGGTGGGCTTTGTCAGCCTGCGCACGCGGGGCGTGTACTTCATCATGATCACGCTGGCCTTTGCCCAGATGTTTTACTTCCTGGCCGTGTCGCTCAAGGCCTATGGCGGCGATGACGGCCTGCCGCTGGCCGCCCGCTCTCAGCTGGGCCTCGGGCTGGACCTCAAGAGCGACAGCCACCTCTACGCCGTGGCCCTGGTGCTGCTGGTGGGCGTGCTGGCGGGGCTGCGCGCGCTGCTGAACAGCCGCTTTGGCTGGCTGCTGCAAGGCAGCCGCGAGAACGAGACCCGCATGGCCGCTCTGGGCAGCCCGGTGGGCCGCGTGCAGTGGGGCGCCTTCGTCATCGCCGGCGGTGTGGCAGGGTTGGCGGGGGCGCTGCTGGCCAATCTCAATGGCCTGGTGACGCCGCACATGCTGCATTGGTCGCAGTCGGGGCAGCTGATGGTGATGGTCATCCTCGGGGGCACGGGCTCGCTCTGGGGCGGGCTCATCGGCGCGGCCGTGCTGCTGGGGCTGGAGGAGGGCCTGGCCAGCCTGACCCTGCATGGCCAGATGGCGTTGGGCGCAGTGCTGTTGGGCGTGGTGCTGTGGGCGCCGCAGGGCATCGCGGCTTGGTTGGGCAAGGTGCGACGTGGCTGAACCCCTGCTGCGCGTGGAGAGCCTGGTCAAACGCTTCGGCGCGTTGGCGGCGACCGATAGCGCCAGCTTCGAGGTGCGCGCCGGGGAGCTGCACGCGCTGATTGGCCCCAATGGCGCGGGCAAGACGACGCTGATCCACCAGATCTCGGGCGCGCTGCGGCCGGATGCAGGGCGCATCCACTTCGACGGGCAAGACCTGACGGCCCTGCCCATGCCGGCGCGGGTGCGGGCAGGGCTGGTGCGGTCCTACCAGATCACCAGCGTGTTCCAGCGCTTCAGCGTGCTCGACAACCTGCGCCTGGCCGTGCAGGCGCGGCGGCCGGGCGCGGCTTTTTGGCGTGCTGCGGAAAAGGACACAGCCGCGCGCGACGAGGCCCTGGCCTTGCTCGAGCGCGTGGGCCTGGCTGAGCGCGCGGCCCAAGCCGCAGGCAGCCTGGCCCATGGCGAGCAGCGCCAGCTCGAAGTGGGCCTGGCCCTTGCCGCGCGGCCCCGCTTGCTGCTGCTGGACGAGCCGCTGGCGGGCATGGGCCCCGAGGAGTCGGCCCGCATGGTGGCGCTGCTGCAAACGCTGCGGCGTGAGACGACGCTGCTCTTGGTGGAGCACGACATGGATGCCGTCTTCCGGCTGGCCGACCGCATCACCACCCTGGTGGCGGGCCGCGTGATCGTGAGCGACACGCCCGAGGCCATCCGCGCCCACCCCGAGGTGCTGCGTGCCTACCTGGGGGATGAACTGGAGGCCCTGCCTTGAGCGCGCTCTTGGAGGTGCAAGGCCTGGAGGCCGCCTACGGCAGCAGTCAGGTGCTGTTCGGCATCGACCTGCAGCTGCAAGCCGGCGGCGCCGCGACCCTGCTTGGCCGCAATGGCATGGGCAAGAGCACGCTCTTGCGCAGCCTGTGCGGCTGGCTCGCGCCGGCGCAAGGGCGCATCCGCTTTGCGGGGCAGGATGTGACGGGCTGGAGCGCCGACCGCATCGCCCGCCTGGGGCTGGCCATCGTGCCCGAGGGGCGGCAGTGCTTCCCGAACCTGAGCGTGCACGAGCACCTGGTGGCCTTTGCGTCCACCCGCCACGGCAACGTCTGGACTCCGCAGCAGGTCTACGCGCTCTTCCCGCGCTTGGCCGAGCGCAAGCAGCACCTGGGCGGCCAGCTCTCGGGCGGCGAGCAGCAGATGCTGGCCATCGGCCGCGCCCTGGTCACCAACCCCAAGCTCTTGATCCTGGACGAAGCCACCGAGGGCCTGGCGCCCCTGGTCCGCGAAGAGATCTGGGCCTGCCTGCGCACCCTGCGCGAGGCCGGGCAGACCTTGCTGGTGGTCGACAAATACGTGCACCGCCTGATGGCCCTGGCCGACCAGCACCAGGTGCTGGAGCGCGGCCGCGTGGTGTGGGCGGGCAACTCGGCCCAGCTGGAAGCTGCGCCCGAGGTCTGGACGCGCTATCTCGGGGTCGGCTGACAGCCGGCCTTGCGGCGGCCGAGCAAAAGACCGAGCAATAGACCGAGCGCGCCGAGGCCGAACAGTGCGGCCGTAGTGGGCTCAGGCACGGCGGTCATGAAGGTGCCCGAGGCGCTCGTCATGGTGACGTTGCGCGGCAGGATGAAGCTCAGGTGCACCGAGGCGGCGAAGTCGGTGGACGACCCCAGCGCGCTGAACGTGGTGAACGAGGCTTTCATCAGAAAGTCCGGCCGGACGCCCACCATATGCATCCAACCGTGCGCCACGAACTCCCCGTTCACGTCGCCCGTCGTGGTCCAGGGGAGAGACTCGAAGGTGATCCGGCTCATGTCGGGGGCCACGATGCTCAGCTTGTCTTGATCGAGAAGGCTCTTGCCCGGGGTGCCATCGAACCGGACGCGGCGCTCCATCGCCAAACCGCCGCCTTTGCCCTGAAGGCTCAACTGGCCTGCCCAACCCGCATTGAGCTGTGCCGAGATCGAGCCTGTCTGGCGCCAGATCACTTCGATGGCGGTGACGGTGTTGGCATCGGCGCCGAGCACGTCGAAGTAAAGATGGTCACTCATGGAGGTGGTCGCGGAAGAGCCTTCGACGCTGGGCGGAACCCAGCTCGAAGTTGACTTGGTTTCGGCATGCATGGAGGCGGTGGCTAGATCGGCTCGCGCGTATGCCATGCCGTAGGCACTCTCAATCCAGCTCTCGCTGCGGCTCGGGTGAACACCCGAGGCACCGCCCGCCACGCCCGCACCTTGGCGAAAGACGATGCCATTGGACCCCGTGTGGGAGCGCAATCCGTCTTCAACGCTGACCGACGTTGAGCTTGCGGCCCAGACACTCAGGGGCGCAAGCACGGCCGAGGCGGCCAGCGAGCGGACAAGAGACGACAAGCGCTGTGAGAGATTGAACCGCATGAATTGCATCTTGGAGTTGCTGGGATGGCTACGAGGCTACCCCAGCAAGTCCGCGGCTCCGCCCCCCTAGGTCGTTAGGCGTCGCCGTGCAAACGGGCAGACTCGCGGGCGGCGGGCTCCAGCCGAGGACTTGCGCACAATGAGGCGAAGGCGCGCGTTGCGCCCAACGGAGTTGTCATGCCAGCCAAGCCCGCTTTTCACTGGGACGACCCGCTGCTGTTGAATGAGCAGCTCAGCGACGACGAACGCATGGTGCGCGAGGCTGCGGCGGTGTACTGCCGCAAGCAGCTGCAGCCCCGTGTGCTGGAGGCCTTCCGGCACGAAAAGACCGATGCGGCCATCTTCCGCGAGATGGGCGCATTGGGCCTGCTGGGGCCAACGATCCCGGCGGCCTACGGCGGGGCAGGGCTCAACTACGTGAGCTATGGGCTGATCGCCCGGGAGGTGGAGCGCATCGACTCGGGCTACCGCTCGATGATGAGCGTGCAGTCCTCCTTGGTGATGCTGCCGATCTTCGAGTTCGGGACCGAGGCGCAGCGGCAGAAGTACCTGCCCAAGCTGGCCAGCGGCGAGTGGATTGGCTGCTTTGGCCTGACCGAGCCCGACCACGGGTCAGACCCCGGTTCCATGGTCACACGGGCGCGCAGCGTGCCGGGCGGCTATGAGCTGACGGGCGCCAAGATGTGGATCACCAATGCGCCGATTGCCGATGTCTTCGTGGTCTGGGCCAAGGACGACGGCGGTCAGATCCGCGGCTATGTGCTGGAGAAGGGCTGGGCGGGGCTCTCGACTCCGGTGATCCACGGCAAGGTGGGCTTGCGGGCCAGCATCACCGGCGAGATCGTGCTGGACAAGGTGTTCTGCCCCGAGCAGAACGCCTTCCCGACGGTGGCGGGGCTCAAGGGGCCGTTCACCTGCTTGAACTCGGCCCGCTACGGCATCGCCTGGGGCGCCCTGGGCGCGGCCGAGAGCTGCTGGCACACGGCCCGGCAGTACGTGCTGGACCGGACGCAGTTCGGCAAGCCCCTGGCCGCCAACCAGCTGGTGCAAAAGAAGCTGGCCGACATGCAGACCGAGATCAGCCTCGGGCTGCAAGGCTGTTTGCGCCTGGGGCGCATGAAGGACGAGGGCACGGCGGCCGTCGAGATCACCTCGATCATGAAGCGCAACTCCTGCGGCAAGGCGCTGGAGATCGCCCGCACCGCGCGCGACATGCTGGGCGGCAATGGCATCAGCGACGAGTTCGGCATTGCGCGGCATATGGTCAATCTGGAAGTCGTCAATACTTATGAGGGCACGCATGACATCCATGCCTTGATCCTCGGCCGGGCGCAGACCGGCATTGCCGCCTTTTGAAGGGAAGCCCGTTCATGAAACGTCGTCACGCCTTGCTCGCCTCCACCTTGCCCGGCGCTGCGCTCGCAGCCTCCACGCCAGCGCCTGCCTGGCTGAGCCCCGAGGATCAGGCCCGCCGCAAGGCCGAGGTGACGGCCACCGAGACGGCTTTTGCGGCCAGTATGGCGGCGCGTGACCCCAAGGCTTTCCAGAGCTTCCTGGCGCCCGACACGGTGTTCGGCATGGGCCGCAACCCGGCCATGGGCATCGAGGCGGTGATGAAGGTCTGGCTGCCGTTCTTCGAGGGGCCCAAGGCCCCCTTCAGCTGGAAGCCGGACTTCGTGATGCTGGCGCCCACGGGCGAGCTGGCCTACAGCAGCGGGCCCGTCTACAACCCCGAGGGCAAGCTCATCAACCGCTTCCACTCGACATGGAGGCGCAAGGCGGGCGGTGGCTGGGAGATCGTGTTCGACCAGGGCGAGGCGGTCTGCGGCACCTGATCCACGCGGCGTCGGCCCCATAGAAAAAGGCCTCCCGTGGGAGGCCTTTTTCATGGCAGCCAAGCGGGGCTTGTGGCCCCGTGGCTCCGATCAGTAGTTCAGGCGAGCGCCGATGCGGTAGACGCGGCCGAGCACGTCGAACAGCGAGGGGTTCACGCCATAGCCCGTGTTGGTGCCGGGGGCGTTGGGCGGGGTGACGTCGGTGACGTTGTCGATCTTGAAGTAGGCGGTGATGTTCTTGTTGATCTTGTAGCTACCCGACAGATCAAAGTACGTCGCGCCCTTCATCTGGTTGTTGTCGATGGTCTGGTGCTGAGCCGTCGAGACTGGGCAGTTGGTCTGGCACTCGATGAACTCGTTGCTGTAGACGCCCTTGCTGATGTAGCGCTGAGCGAACGAGAGACTGACCACTTCGCCTTCCCAGGTCTGCGAGAACTGGGCCTTCCACTTCGGCGTGTCGCCGAGGTTGACGCCCGCACGCTCTGCCGGGATGGTGCCGATGATGCCGGACGTGACCAGGAAGCTCTTGGTCCGGGTGCCCAGACCACGCAGCGTGACCTTGCCGGGCATGCCGATGCCGGCGAGGCTGAAGCGGTACAGACCTTCGAGGTCGTAGCCCTTGTTGCGCATCTTGGCCAGATTGAAGGCCTGCAGCTGCACGTACTTGACGGGGCTGACCAGGTCCATCGCGGCGCAGAACTCCTGGTTGCCGGCGGCGCACAGGTCAACTTGCTGTTGGGCGCCGAAGGTGGAGATCACGTCCTTGAGCTTGATGTCGTAGTAGTCGAACGACAGGCTCAGGCCAGGGGCCCACTTCGGGTTGGCCAACACCAGGCCGATGCTCTTGTTGTCAGCCAGCTCAGGGCGCAGGTTGACGTTGCCGATGGTGCGCTGCTGGACGTTGTAGGTGTTGCCCAGGTAATTGACGGCCTGGTTGATCACCACCGGGGCGGCGAACAGTTCAGACAGGTTGGGGGCACGCACGTCGCGCGACATCACGTAGCGCAGACGCAGGCCATCAACGCCAGTCTTCCAGGTGGAACCAGCCTTCCAGCTGGTGATGCCACCGGCCGTGCTGTACTGGGTGCGGCGCACCGCCACGTTCAGGTTGGCATCGCCCATGCGATCCGACTTGAACAAGGGGGCGTTCATTTCCACGAAGCCTTCCTCGACGTTGTAGGCACCCACCGCAGCGTGGTAGTTGCCGGCAAACCAGTTGTTGCCCACCGAGGTGTTCAGCAGCGGGTCAGCGGGGTACTCGGCCGTGTTGGGCGTGGCGGGATAGACGCCGTTGCCGTACGGGTCGCCGGTGACCCAGTAGCCTTCCTTGCGAGCTTCGGCGCCCAGCGCCACGGCAACCGGGCCGGCCCAGTTGGAGAAGGGCTGGCCGTTGACGTTGAAGCTGGCGACGGTCTGGCGCTGCGTCGAGAGCTGGCGCGGGCCGACGGCCGGGAACACATAGGCCAGGGCGCCGGCGTCTTGCACCACATCGCCCAGGATGTTGAGCGGCAAGCAGCCCGAGGAACGCGCCACCGGGTTGCGACAGACGATGCTGCCGTCGGGCAGCTTGATGGCATCGATGGCCTGGTTGAAGCGCGGGTTCAGCATGATGTTGCTGACCTTCAGATCGATGTGGTTCTCGCCGTGCTCGAGGTAGCTGTCATAGGACCAGGTCGTGCCCAGGCCAGAGAACTTGCCGTTGGCACCGATCACGAAGCGCTTTTGCTCGCGCACCGGATTGACTTCGATGTCCTTGGGCTGGTTGCCGTAGGCGGTACCAAACTTGAAGCTCGTGATGCCCTTGTCCACGCAAGCCTGCTTGATCGAGGCCGGCACG
Source organism: Roseateles paludis (assembly GCF_039872745.1). Classification (NCBI taxonomy): domain Bacteria; kingdom Pseudomonadati; phylum Pseudomonadota; class Betaproteobacteria; order Burkholderiales; family Sphaerotilaceae; genus Roseateles; species Roseateles paludis. The sequence goes on from NZ_JBDPZD010000003.1 coordinate 538,317, forward strand.
TAGGGGTTCTCGCACTGGATGGTCAGGTTGTCGAGCTTGGGCGAGCCGGGGTTCGGGGTGTTGCGGGCATCGGTCTTGGCGAGGTTGACAGTGAAGTAGACCTCGGTGTCGTCGTCCAGCTCATAGCTGGCGCGGCTGTAGAGGACCTGGCGCTTGAGGTCCATGCCCATGGTGGTGCCGCCACCGATGGTGCCGGAGAGATCACCACCCACGCAGAACGGGGTGATACAGCCGGTGACGCCGCCGGTGCCGTTGGGCACGCCGTTGGAGCCGTACTGGAACTGGTAAGGCACGCCGTCCTTGCCGAAGGCCGTGCCTTGCAGCGGGCCTTGGGTGATCAGGCCGTACTTGGAGTACTGGAACTGCTGGGCGTTGCGGATGTCGAAGAGCTGCGGCTTGCCGTCGGTCGTTTGGCTGGTGGGGCGCTGTTGCCAGGCCGGGTTGTTGAACCAGGTACGGCCGTTGGCGCCAATGCCACCGAAGCGGGGCGAGGGCACGCCCTTTTCGCGGACGACTTCGGCGCTCACGGTGATGTGGGCGCGGTCGTCCATGAAGCTGCGGCCCCAGGCCATCTGCAGCGCGCCGGTTTCGTCGTCGCCGTAGTTGGTCTGGCCGCCTTCGATGTTGGCCTTGAAGCCCTTGAAGCGCTTGTCGGTGATGAAGTTCACCACGCCGCCCACGGCATCAGAGCCATAGGACGCGCCGGCACCGCCGGTCACCACGTCCACTTGCTGGATGAGGATCTGCGGGAACTGGCTGATGTCGGTCACGCCGGTGACGTTGGCCGGCACCACGCGCTGGCCGTCCAGCAGCGTCAGGGTGCGGATCGGGGCCAGGCCGCGCATGCTCAGCGAGCTGAGGCCTTGCAAGCCGCTGCTGGTGCTGTTGGTGAAGGTGGCGCGGCCGGTGCTGCCTTGCAGAGCGGGCAACTCGACGATGCTCTGGAAGATGTTCGGGTGAGCCTGCTTTTCGAGGTCCGACGCATTGAGTCGCGTGGTGGGCGTTGGCTGGGTGAAGCCGCGCTGCGCAATGCGCGAACCCGTCACCACCACGGGCGTGAGGATGTTGGAGCCTTCGTCGGCCTTGGCGGCGGCTTGATCAGCCGCTTCGGGTTCGGGGGCGACGGGGTTTTGGGCGTCAGCCATCGCTGCACCGGCCATCAACGCGCAGGCGCTGAGGGTGGCGAGGTGGATGAGCTTCAGTTGTCCGGGGGAACGCATGCTGGAGTCTCCTGCTGTGGTGCGCTGCCTGAGCAGCGCTTGTCTTGGGTCGTTGAGGCGGAGCGAGCAGATGGGGCCGGCGCATCCGATTGCCTGGGGGGACTGCAATCTAGGGAGGACAGCGCTATCCCGTTCTGCAAAAAAACAGCGGGTCTGATGGCCCCGCCACGTGAGGGCCTGAGCCCGTCCACCCCAACACAAGCAACTGCACACACCAGTGCCATGGGTGGATTGCGCTATCCTAGGGATCGAATTTGCAGACTGGAATGAGGGATAGTCATTAGAAGTCTGCGCAACACAACAGCGGCAACTAAACATTTCAGGGAGCTGACAGCCGGGGTTGGGGTTTCGCTGCAAGGCCCTGAATTGGCGGGAAGCCACGCAGCCTGACGGCCGTGGATTGCGGGGACACTCACGGACTTTCGTCCCGAGCCGCCGGACGGTGCCATGTGCAGTCCCGGCAGTTCCTTCCCAGCCAAAAGCGCCGCTATCAAGATGCCCAGCCGTAAACCGTCCGCCCCAGTCGCCGCCAAACGTAACCGCGCCACGGGCCGCGTGACCTTGGCTGACGTGGCGCAGCATGCGGGCGTCAGTCCCATCACCGTGTCGCGGGCCCTGCGAGGGGAGCGCGCCGTGGGGGCCGACTTGGTAGAGCGCGTGCGCAAAGCCGCCGATACCCTGGGCTATGTGCCCGACCCAGCGGCGCGTGCGCTGGCCTCCAGCCGCAGCACCCACGTGGCGGTGCTGATCCCCAACTTCAGCAACACGGTGTTCGTGGAGCTGATGGATGCGCTGCAGCGCACCCTCGTGCAGGCGGGCTACCAGACGCTGATCGGCGTCACCCACTACGACCCGGCCGAGGAAGAGGCGGTGCTGCGCAGCATGCTGGCCCATCGGCCGGCGGGCCTGATCATCACAGGCTTGGACCGCACGCCCGCCGCCACGGCCTTGATCGCCGGCAGCGGCGTGCCCTGCGTGCACGTGATGGAGCTGGCCCAGGACGAAGACGACTACAGCGTGGGCTTCTCGCAGCAAGAGGCCGGCGCTGCCATCACGCGGCATCTGGTGGAACTGGGACGCAAGCGCGTGGTCTACGTGGCCGCCCAGCTGGACCGCCGCGCGGTGCAACGGGGCGAGGGCTATGACGCCGCGATGCGGCATTACGGCCTGGCCGAGCACATCCGCTGGTACCAGAGCTCGGAGCCCTCGTCGATCTCGCTGGGGGGGCGCATGCTGGAGCGTGTGCTGCGCGAGGCACCCGACACCGACGCCATCTTCTTCTGCAACGACGACCTGGCCCAGGGCGCGTTGCTGACGGCATTGCGCTTGGGGCTCAAGGTGCCCGAGCGCGTTTCCATTGCCGGCTTCAACGACCTGCCGGGCAGCGAGCAGATGTTGCCGCCGCTCACCACCGTGGCCACGCCGCGGCGCGAGATCGGTGAGCAGGCCGGGCAGATGATCGTCGACCTGATCCGCGGCCGTGAGGTGGAGAAGCGCCGCCTCGACCTCGGCTTCCAGATCGTCAAGCGCCAGAGCGCTTGAGCAGGCGAAGCGCCCGTCAGGGCAGCTCGACCTCGACCTTGTAGACGCGACCCGCCACCAAGCCGGTCAACACGGGCTGCGCCTGCAAGACGCCATCCACGCGGACCAGGCGTTGCGGCACGCCGGTGCGCCGCACCTGCAACTCGACTTGCGCGCCCCGGAACTGCCGCACCGCGCGCAGGCTGGGCCAGTTGTCCGGCAGTTGCGGCTCGATGCGCAGGCCATCACGGCAACCGCGCAGGCCGCACAGGCCCTCGATCACGCAGCGGTAGGCCCAGGCGGCCGTGCCGGTGTTGAAGAGCTGGCTGGAGCGCCCGGCCGTACGCGGGTACTGCTTGTGGGCGCCCCGGTAGTAGTTGGGGATGAAGACCGGCATCTGGCCACGCTGCAGCACATCAGCCTCGTCGGGGCCCGGGATCATCTGGCGCAGCAGCTTGTAGGCACGGTGGCTTTCGCCGGTTTCGTACAGCGCAAAGATGTAGAAGCTGGCCGCGTGGTTGTAGACGGCACCGTTCTCGGCCGAGCCCGGGTGCTTTTGCGTGACGCGGCCGACGTCGTCGCGCATGCGCGAGTAGGGCGGGTTGAACATTGCCACGCCATGCGGCGTTTCCAGCTGCGACTCGATCTCCTGCAGCATGCTGGCGCGTTGCGCCGGGCTGGCTGCGCCGCTGAGCATGGCCCAGGACTGCGGGTTCAGGTAGATGCGGCCCTCAATGTCTGACTGGATGCCGAAGGGCACGTTGTTGTCCGTGATGCCACGCGCAAACCAGGCCCCGTCCCACAGATGCCGGTTGGCCGCCGCATTGAGCTGCGCACTGGAAGCGCGCCAGCGTGTGGCGGCCTCGTTGCGCCCGGCGGCTTCGGCGATGCCAGCCCACAGCAGCATGGCGTAAGCGGCCGCCACGGTCAGCCAGCCGGACACGCCCTTGCCCTTGTAGCCCACCATGTTCATCGGGTCGCACCAGTCACCCTGGGCGATGAAGGACAGGCCCCGCGCATCGCGGTCCTGGTAGAGCCAGCCCATGGCCCGCTCCAGGCGCTCGGCCACGCTCAGCACGGCGCCGCTGGTGTCGGTGACCATCACGTCGAGCAGCGCGTAGTCGCCGGTCTCGTCGAGGTAGCCCTGCAGACACACCGGCAGCCACACGCAGTGGTCGGTGTGCGGCACCTGGTTGATGTACTTCAGCTCGGCGCCTTCCACGAGCAGGATGCCATCCGGCATGGCGCCCGTGGCGGCCTGCTGGCTAAGCGCGTGCAGCAGCGCCTTGCGCGTGACCTCGGGGGCGATGTAGGCCATGCCGAGGTTGTCCTGCAGGTAGTTGCGCGTCTGCGGGTCGGTGGACAGGCGATTCACGTCGCCGTGATAGAAAACCTGGCGCGGCAGCCAGTGGTTGATGAAGTTGTCAAACGCAGCGTCGGGCGTCTCGATCTGGACGCAGCCGCGGCCGCTGTCCACGTAGGCTGCATAGGCTGCGCGCGTGCGCTCGAAGCCGGCCTCGCTCAGGTAGGTGGCGCGGACCTGGGCGATCTCGGCATCATCCAGCGCGGGGCCGAAGAGGAAGCGCAGGGTCTCGCTTTGCGTCGCGCCAAGTGCCAGTCGGTATTGCACGGCGGCGGCCGGCGTCTCGTAGCGGGCATCGCCATTGGCCAGCAAGGGCGCGGCCAGGCCGCTCGGGGCGTGCAGGCCCCCTTCGCCTTCGAACGCCGCTTGTGCCGCTTCCCAGGCATCCGGTGCGCGCTCGCACAGGAAGTAGGTTTTGTCCTTGAGGTGCTGGTTCTTGAAGTAGTCGGCGACCTTTTGATAGGGCGTGATGCTGCTGGCGACGACGCCGCCCAGGTCGGCCCGGTACTCGGCCGACTGGTTCATCCACGACATATAGCCAAACGGGAAGTAAGGCACCACGCTGACCCGGCGCGGCCGGCCCGAGAGGTTGGTGACGCGCACGGTCCAGAGTTCGACCACATCGTCCGTCGGCAGCATCAGCTGCATCTCGATGCGCAGCCCCAGGTGCTCGACCACCCAGCCCAGCTCGTGGCGCCCGGTGATGAAGCGAAAGCCATCGACCTTGGCGCGCACCGGCTCATAGGGCGCCGAGAACAGCTCGCCGGTGTCGTCGTCTCGCAGGTAGACGAAGCGGCCGGGGTGGTGCGCGTAATAGGCCTGCTCCGGCTGCATGAAGGTCTTGGCCTCCAGGTTCGGCGCGTGGGCGTACTTGGCGGGCTCAGGCTGCATGAACTGCGCGGTGGCATAGCCCCGGCAGGTCATCTGGATCATCATGCGGCGGTTCCAGAGGAAGCCGCCAGCCAGGGGCAGGGCAGTGGGGCTGGTGAGCTCGTAGCGTTCACCGCCGTCGATGGGACCGAGCAGCATGGTGTTCTCAGGCAGAGGTTGTAGCGGCCTTGCGCGCGGCCAGATCGGACTGGATGCGCGCCATGGTGGGGTTGTCGAGGGTGTAGAAGATCATGATCACGGCGGCCAGCAGGGTGAAGACGGCCGGGATCACCGACATCAGCCACACGATGCCCGCCTGTGATTCGGATGACTGCACGGCGTTGGGCACATAGCCGAGCCAGGAGAAGAGGGCGCCGATCACGGCCACCGCGCCGGCCGTGCCCAGCTTCTGGGCGAAGGAGCTGGCGGCGAAGGTCATGCCCGTGGCACGGCGGCCATTGCGCCACTCGTTGAAGTCGGCCGAGTCGGCCAGCATCGAGAAGTTCAGCGGCGACTTCGGCCCTAAGGCCAGGCCCAGCGCTACTTGCAGCACGTACATCGCCACGATGTTGTCGTTGGGGACGAACAGGAAGGCGGCCGACAGCACCGTGGAGATCAGCATCAGGCCGATCATCAGCTTGCGCTTGTCGAAGATGCGCGTGAGCAGCGGCGTGCAAGCCGTGCCCGCCGCAGCGGCCAGCAGATAGGCGGGCATGAAGGTGGCCAGCAGCTCGGGGCGGTTGACCACGTACTTGAAGTAGTAGGCCGCACTGGTCATGCGCATGGTGATGCTGAGCATGATGATCAAGGCCAGGATGAACAGCAGGATCCAGGGCAGGTTGTTGCGCAGGTCCGCCAGGTCCTGCCGGACCGTGGCCGGCGCGGCCTGCACCGGCTTGACGCGCTCATGCGTCACGCTGAAGGTGAAGGTGAAGATCAGCGCCGCTGCCACGCCCCAGCACACCATGGTCAGCGTCCAGCCCAGCGCGGGGTCCGAGCCGCCCAGCGCGATCACGAGCTTGGGCGACACGTAGGTAACCAGGGTGCCTCCCGCAAAACCGCAGAAGAAGCGCGAGGCATTGATGGCATTGCGCTCGCGCGCATCGCCGGTGATCACGCCGGACAGCGCGCTGTAGGGCAGGTTGGCGCCGGTGTAGGCCGTCATCAACAGCAGATAGGTCACCGTGGCCCAGATGAACTTGCCCGTGGGCCCGAGGTCGGGCGTCGAGTAGGTGAGCACGCCGAGGATGGCCATCGGCACCGGCATGAAGAGCAGAAAGGGCCGGAACTTGCCCCAGCGCGTCTGCATGCGGTCGGCGTAGGCGCCGATCATGGGGTCGGTGAAGGCGTTGAAGATCTTCACGATGAACAGCATGCTCGCCGCCGCGCCTGCCGTGATGCCGAACACATCCGTGTAGAAGATCAGCAGGAAGGTCGAGATGTTGGTCCAGTAGAAGTTGAACCCCATGTCGCCCATGCCGTAGCCGACGATCTCGCGTTTCTTGAGCGGTGGGTGCGTCATGGCGTGAGCGGTTGAAGTAACCAGTGGCAGATCTGAGCTTGCAGCTCAGGCAGGGGGCGGGTCGCATCGACACGCAGCACGCCAGCTTCACCCACGGGAGACTCCAGGGTGTTGAACTGGCTGTCGATCAGGTGAGCCGGGAAGAAATGCCCGCCGCGCACCTCGATGCGCCGGCGTGCCTCGCTTTTGTCGAGGTCGAGGAAGACAAAACGCAGGTCTGGCGCTGCCTGCCGCAGTTGGTCGCGGTAGCTGCGCTTGAGCGCAGAGCAGGTCAGCATCACGCCGGGTTCGCTGGCCAGTTTGCCGGCCAGTGCGGCCAGCCACCCGGCCCGGTCGGCGTCCGTCAGCGGCTGGCCCTGCGCCATCTTCTGGCGGCTCGTGTCGCTGTGGAAGTGGTCACCTTCGATCCAGTCGCGCCCCAGGGCTGACGCCACGGCGGTGGCCACGGTGGATTTGCCGCAACCGGCGACTCCCATGAAAACCAAGGCGGGAGTGGAGTGAGTCATGAACAGAAACCAGCAAATGCGAGGGCTGCCGCCCGGTGACGGTGGCAGCCAAGGGTCAAGGGGAGGTCCACGCCAGCCGATGGCATCGGCATGGAATTGGATAGCGCTATCCTAATGTGCCACCTCGCCAAACGCCCAGCGGGGTAACCCCAGGAAGCAGGGCGTGCAGCCTACCTGAGCCTCAGGCCAGAGGCACAAAGTGCTCCAGATGGCGCTCACCGCTGATCCAGGCTGCCAGGGCAGCGGCGATGCGCGGCTCGGCGTCTTCAGGTGCGCCGTCGTAGACCTCCATCCAGGTCTGCAGCCCCTGCGGGCCTTCCGGGCGGCGCATCAATCGAGGCTCAAGGGACGCACCCCGTGCAGCGCGGAAGGCGGCCAGCGCCGCAGCGGCGTCAGCCTCCCGGACCCGGTAGTAGACGTACAGCGCCACGGCGTTGCTCAGTCCTGCGCTGGAATCTCGTAGGGCAGGGGCCGCAGCGTCAGCGCCGGCCCATCGGCCGCGCGCAGGTGCATCGGGCCCGCGTCCAGCGCCGCGAGCTTGACCTCGGCGGCCAACAGGCTGACCCCATCTCGGAGCGCCACGCCGGCCACCAGGCCCGCCGGCTGCTCAGGGTCGGCAGCGGTGAAGAGGTTGTCGCCCACTGCCGCCTCGGCATCGGTCTCGAAGAGCTGCAACCGGCGCTTGAGCGTGCCGCGGTACTGGCTGCGGGCCACCACCTCCTGGCCGGGGTAGCAGCCCTTCTTGAAGCTCACGCCCCCCACCACTTCCAGATTGATCATCTGGGGGACAAAGGCCTCCACCGTTGCGCTGCGCACCCAGGCGATGCCCGATTCAAGCTCGGCCCAGGCCCAGTCGGCCGGCGTGGCGCGCGGCAGATCAGGCGCGGCCTGGGCACTGGGCTGCACCCAGAGCGCACGGCCCTGGCCCGGCGCGGCCGGCAAGGCGATCTGCACCGCATCGCCCGCCGCCTGCAGCGCCCACGCCTCGGCCGGTGGCGTGCCAAGCAGGCCCCACACCGCCAAGTCCTGGCTGGCATCGCTGAGCTTGCACTTGGCGCGCAGCACAAACATCGAGAGGCGCTTCAGCGTGGCCGGAAGCAGCTCCAGGGGCAGGGCCAGCAGCAGCTCGTCGTCACTGGCCTTCCAGCCCACCATCGTGGCCAGCAGGCGGCCCTTGGCGGTGCAGTAGCCGGCCAGCCGGGCATGTTGTCGGTCCAGCAGGCTGAAGTCCTGCGTCAATTGGCCGTGGAGGAAGGCGGCGGCATCAGCGCCGCTGGCGCGGATCACGCCCCAGTCAGTCAGGGGCAGTGCGTGGGCAGGAGCAGTCATGGCCGAAATTATCATCAGCCCCTTGGAGAGCTCACCCGGGATGGGGGCATGAAGTGGTTGTTGCGGGCTTTGCTCGCGCTTGTTTTGCTGGCCGGCGGCCTGGCCGGTTCCGTCTGGTGGTGGCTGGACCGCCCGCTGCCCCTGGCATCGGCCACGGTGGAGCTCAACATCGAGCCGGGCACGCCACCGACCGAGGTGGCGCGTGCCTGGGTGGCTGCTGGCGTGCAGACCGACGCGCGCCTGCTCTACCAATGGTTCAAGTGGTCCGGGCGGGCCAAGGCCATCCGCGCCGGCAGCTACGAGATCCAGGCCGGCATCAACCCACGCGGCCTGCTCGACAAGATGGTGCGCGGCGAGCAGGTGCTGGAGACCCTGCGCCTGATCGAAGGCTGGAACTGGCGTCAGGTGAAGGCCGCGCTGGCCACTGCGCCACACCTCAAGCAGACCTTGGCCGGCCTCAGCGATGCCGAGCTGATGGCCGCCTTGGGCCGGCCGGGGTTGGCGCCTGAAGGGCGCTTCTTCCCCGACACCTATGCCTACAGCCGGGGCGTGAGCGACCGCACCGTGCTGCGACGGGCGCTGGCCCACATGGACGACAAGCTCGCCACCGCCTGGCTGCAGCGCGCGCCCGATTTGCCGCTGCGCAGCCCTGACGAAGCGCTGATCCTGGCCTCCATCGTCGAGAAGGAAACCGGCACCTCGGCGGACCGCAGCAAGGTCGCCGCGGTTTTCGTCAACCGCCTGCGCATCGGCATGCCGCTGCAGACCGACCCCACGGTCATCTACGGACTGGGCGAGGCCTTTGACGGCAACCTGCGCAAGCGCGACCTGCTGGCCGATACGCCCTACAACACCTACACCCGGGGCGGCCTGCCGCCCACGCCCATCGCCATGCCGGGGGTGGCCTCGCTGCAGGCAGCCCTGCACCCTGCCAGCACTAAGGCCCTGTACTTCGTGGCTCGCGGTGACGGCAGCAGTGAGTTCAGCGAAGACCTCAGCGCACACAATCGCGCCGTCAACAAATTCCAACGCGGACGCTAGAGCGCCCCTGCATGAGTTCGAGATTCATCAGCTTCGAGGGCATCGACGGTGCCGGCAAATCCACCCACATCGCGGCCGTGGCCGCGTGGTTTGAGCAGCGGGGCGACACCGTCGAGCTGACACGCGAGCCAGGCGGCACGCCGTTGGCCGAGACCCTGCGCGGCCTGGTGCTGAGCCAACCCATGGACGCGATGACCGAGGTGCTGCTGATGTTTGCCGGCCGGCGCGACCACATCGTCCAGCGCATCCAGCCGGCCTTAGCCCAGGGCAAGACCGTGCTGTGCGACCGCTTCACCGACTCCAGCTTCGCCTACCAGGGCGGGGGTCGGGGTATCCCCGAGCCGCAGCTGAACACCCTGGCCGATTGGGCCCAGCGCACGCCAGACGGCTGGGTCGAGCCCGAGCTGACCCTGTGGTTCGACCTGCCCGCCGCCCAAGCCGCCACACGCCGCGCCGGGCGCGAGCAACAGGCTGGCGAGACGGCGGATCGCATCGAGACCCAGGAGCTGGTCTTCTTCGAGCGCGCCCGCGAGGCCTTTGCGCGCCGCGCAGCGGCCAATCCGGCGCGCATCGAGCGCATCGACGCCAGCCTCAGCGTCGAAGCCGTGTGGCAGCAGGTGCTGGCCGTGCTTGTGCGGCGCTATCCGGCATGAAGGCGCTGCTGCCCTGGCTTGACGCGCCGCTGCTTGATGCGCTGCAGCGATCGCATTCGCACGCCCTGCTGGTGCAGGGCCCGGCGGGCGTGGGCCAACTGGAGCTGGCCATGCTGCTGGCGCGCAGCTGGTTGTGCGAGAGCCCGGCTGCCGTCCACCAACGCCAGCCCGGCTGCGGGGATTGCGCCAGCTGCCGCCTGTTTGCCGCCGGCACGCACCCGGACTTCCAGCTGCTGCTGCCCGAAGCCCTGGACGCCGCCTGCCGCGAGGCCCTGGGGCTGCCGGCCGAGGAGACCGCCGAGCCCAAGGCCGGCAAGGCCAAGCCCAGCCGCGAGATCAAGGTCGATGCGGTGCGCCAACTGCTCGGCTTCGCCCAGGCCACCTCGGCCCGGGGGCGCGCCAAGGTTGTCGTTATCTTCCCGGCCGAGGCGCTGAACGCCGTCGCAGCCAATGCCCTGCTCAAAACGTTGGAAGAGCCCTCGGGCGTGCTGCGCTTTGCGCTGGCCACGCACGACCCCGCCGGCCTGTTGCCCACCATCCGTTCGCGTTGCCAGAGCCTGAGCCTGCCCCTGCCGCCCACCGACGCGGCCGAAGCCTGGCTGGCAGGCGAGGGCGTCGAGCCCGCGCTGCTCAAGGCTGCAGGCGGCCGACCACAACTGGCGCGCGAATGGCACGAGGCTGGCCTGCGTGCCCAGGCTTGGTCCAGCCTGCCTAAGCGTGTGGCGCGCGGCGAGGCGGCCGCGCTGGCCGACTGGGCGCCGCCACGCGCCATCGATGCCCTCCAGCGCGTTTGCCACGACCTGCTGCGCCGCTGCCACGGCCAGCCTGGGCAGTACTTCGACACCGCCGCCTTGCCGGCCTGCAGCCGTGTCCAGCCCCTGCTGGCCTGGGAGCAGCAATTGCGCCGTGCAGCCCGCCATGCCGAGCACCCGCTCAACGCCGGGCTGCTGATCGAGAGTCTTGTCACGGCCGGGCAGGCCGCGCTGGCCCAGGCTCATAGCTAAACTCGCTCCATGGTCACCGAAGCGAACTCCAAGTCCGGCCCCCTGACCCAGTTCCCGACCTCGGTGTCCGGCACCGTGGCCAACCCGCCCGCCACCGGCGGCACGCGCCCGAGCGTGATCCAACTGGTGTTCCGCGAGAAGAGCGCGCTTTACGCCGCTTACATCTCGGCCTTCACCGATGGCGGGCTTTTTGTGCCCACCACGCGCGACTACAAGCTCGGCGAAGACATCTACCTGCTGTTGGCACTGCCCGAGGACACGCAGCGCTACCCGGTGGCCGGCAAGGTCGCCTGGATCACACCGGCCAATGCCTCCGGCGGCCGCACCCAAGGCGTGGGCGTGCGCTTCCCGGGCGACGAGAAGACCCGCATCATCAAGGTCAAGATCGAGGAACTGCTCGGAACGTCCGTGTCGTCATCTAAGCCGACGCAGACACTCTGATGTTCATCGATTCGCATTGCCACCTCAGCTTCCCTGAGCTGGCGCAGCAGTTGCCCGACATCCTCGCCGCCATGCGCCAGGCGCAGGTCGATGAAGCCATCTGCATCTGCACCACGATGGAGGAGTTCCCGGCCGTACACGGCCTGGCGACAGGCCATGCCCAGCTCTGGTCCACGGTCGGCGTCCACCCCGACACCGAAGGCCTGCGCGAGCCCAGCCTCGACGAGCTGGTGCAACAGGCTCAGCTGCCCCGCGTGGTCGCCATTGGCGAGACGGGGCTCGACTACTACCGCCTGAACGGCCGCAGCCTGGCCGACATGGAGTGGCAGCGCGAGCGCTTCCGCACCCACATCCGCGCCGCGCGCAAGCTGAGCAAGCCCCTGGTGATCCATACCCGCTCCAGCAGCGCCGACACCCTGCGCGTGCTCGATGAAGAAGGCGGCGAGCAGGCGGGCGGTGTGTTCCATTGCTTCACCGAAAGCGCCGAGGTGGCGCAAGCGGCCATCGAGCGCGGCTACTACATCTCGTTCTCGGGCATCGTCAGCTTCAAGAACGCGCAAGACCTGCGTGATCTCGCCAAGGCCCTGCCGCCCGATCGCATCCTGATCGAGACCGACAGCCCCTACCTGGCGCCCGTGCCCTTCCGGGGCAAGCTGAACACCCCCGCCCTGGTGCCCCACGTGGCCAAGGCCCTGGCCGAGGCGCTGGGCTGCAGCGTGGACGAACTGGCTGCGCAGACCACGGCCAACACGCGAAGGCTCTTCAAGCTGCCTGCCCCTGGAGGGCACTGAGCATGCTGCGGCGCCATTGCCTGGCTGGGGGCTTGCTGGCCCTCGGCGCTGCCGGGGCTCAAGCCGCCCCCATCGACGACCTGGTGCTCGCTGCCGAGTTCAACGATCCGCGCAGCATCGCGCGCCTGCTGGCCACGGGGCTCGACCCCAATCTGCCCGACGGACGGGGCCGCACTGCGATCTTCACCGCGCTGCGCGAGGGCGCCAGCGCGGCGGTGGAGGCCCTGCTGGCCTCGCCCCAGCTCGACCCCAACCTCCTCAACGCCAGTGGCGAGACGCCGCTGATGCTGGCGGCCATTCGGGGCAACCTGGCCGCCGCGCGAGCGTTGGTGAAGCGCGGCGCGGCGGTGAACCGGCCGGGGTGGTCGCCGCTGCACTACGCGGCATCCGGGCCGGATGGCGGCGTGACGGCCTTCTTGCTGGCGCAGGGCGCCGAGGTCAATGCCCGCTCGCCCAACGGCAGCACGCCGCTGATGATGTCGGCCCGCTACGGGAGCAGCGAGATCACGCCCCAGTTGCTGAAGGCGGGCGCTGACGCCCGGCTCAAGAACGAACTCGGCCTCACGGCCGCAGACTTCGCCCGCCAGAGCGGCCGCGACCGCGATGCGGCCGAGCTGGATCGCTTGGCCGGCCAGGCGCGCTGAAGCCCGTCCGGCCCGCCACGTAAGGCTTTTTCCTACACGCGGTCCCGAAGCTGGCCGACTGGGCAGCACGCGGTGGCATCCCTAGAGTGAGCCCATCGTCACCCCCTCGTGGAGCTTCCTCATGAACACCTCGTTTGCCGCACTGACCGACCCCTTCGCCATGCTGCTCAAGCCCGAGCAGGTGATGCGCGCCATTGAGCACTCTGACCGCCTGGCGCGCCTGCATGGCCGCATCCACCGCCCGCTGGACAAGCCCCTGATCCCGCGCGTGGGCGACAAGGTCCAGGACTTCGACCGCCTGATCGACGAAGCGCCGGAAGAATCTGACGCGGAATGAACAAAGCGCCTGCCTCGGGAGAGGACAGGCGCTTTGGCGCTGAAGTAAGCGAAGCGCGATCAGACGCGCTTGCGGTACTCGTGCGTACGGGTGTCGATTTCGATCTTGTCGCCCTGGGCCACGAAGATCGGCACCGGGATTTCAAAGCCGGTCGAGATCTTGGCGGGCTTGAGCACCTTGCCCGAGGTGTCGCCCTTGACGGCGGGTTCGGTCCAGGTGACTTCACGCACCAGGCTGGTCGGCAGTTCGACCGAGATGGCCTTGCCGTCGTAGAAGGTCACTTCCACGGGCATGGCGTCTTCGAGGTAGGACAGGGCGTCGCCCATGTTCTCGGCCTCGACCTCGTACTGGTTGTATTCGGTATCCATGAACACATACATCGGGTCGGCGAAGTAGGAGTAGGTGCACTCCTTCTTGTCCAGGATGATCTGGTCCATCTTGTCGTCGGCCTTGAAGACGACTTCGGTGCCGCTGTTGTTCAGCAGGCTCTTGAGCTTCATGCGCACGGTGGCGGAATTGCGGCCACCACGGCTGTATTCGGTCCTCAGGACAACCATCGGGTCCTTGCCGTGCATGATGACGTTGCCGGCGCGGATTTCTTGAGCGATCTTCATGGGTTTGCGGTCAGGTTTGAGGCCAGGCCCGGAGGTGAATCTGGCTTGGCAGGGCGCACCAGCAATCCAAAGGAAATCGGTCCGGCGCGGCAAAGCTCTTGATTCTAGCCGAGGGCGGCCAGAAAGCGGGCCAGTTGGGAGACGAGGTCGTCTTGCGCCAACAGCGCGGCGCGCCAGTGCATGGCGTAGTCGCCGGGGGGCGGCAACTTGTCGGGCAGTGGCGCCAGCCCATTCCAGCCGCGCCACAGCGCCTGCTGGGGCGCGGGCAGGCCGCTTCGCACCATGAAGGCCTCCAGCTTGGTGGCATGGGCGCCGTCTGACTGCGGGTAGATGTGCCAGACCATGGGCTTGCCCGCCCACTGCGCACGCACGAACGAGTCCTCGCCACGCACGAAGTTCCAATCGCAGGCCCAGAGCAGGTGGTCGTAGTCTGGCTGGCTCAGGTAGGGCAGGGCGTGGATGCGCAGGCCTGGCGCGGGTGCCAGCCGGTCGCGCAGCGCGCCGGGGCAGGCCAGCAGGAGGGTCGGTTGGTCAGAGAGCAAACGCGTCAGAGCCTCGGCCGGCGCGCCCGGGTAGCCGAACAGGCTGACAAGACGCTCGCCCGGCTGGCGGCTCAGCCCCTGGCCAGCCAGCCAGGCCTCGGCATTGAAGTTGGCTTGGCGCGCCTGAAGGTCCGCCTCCCGCAGCAGGCCGCCGGTGCCGGCACTGAAGCCGGGGTAGAAGAAGTGCTTGACCAGCCCTCGCCCCGGGCCGTTGAACTGCGGGGAGGGCAGGCCGTGGCTGCGCTCGACATAGTCCTCGGCACTCAGGTACTCGAGGTTGATCCAGCGGGGTGCTGGAGTGCGCTGAGCCATCTGCGAGACGAATTCGGCCGGCAGTTCACAGCCGAAGGCTTCGACCACGACATCGCCCGGTGTGAGGCCCTGCAAGTCGGCCGCCGCAGGCCAAGCGCGCAGTTCGACGCCCTCATGCCGCCCCGGCGCCATCCAGGCGAGTGCCGAGGCGTCGTCAACCCAGAGCCGCACTTGCGCACCGCGCGCGGCCAGCTCGCGGCACAGCCGCCAGCAAACGCCCAGGTCGCCATGGTTGTCGATGACGCGGCAGAAGATGTCCCAGTGCTGGGGCAGGGAGGCAGGTGCTACGGCCATGGGCTGACATTGTCCGGCGACACAATGCGGCCCCATGGCCGAGCCTACTGACCCGCCCCCGCCAGATTCCGAACTTGGCGCTGCCACCCAGGCCGCCTGGGCGGCCGAGCGTGCCCAGATCGAGGCGGCCGAGGCTGCGCGCGTGCAGGAGGTGGAGGCTGCCGCCCGGCTGGAGCGCGAGCGCATCGTGGCCGAGGTGTTGGCGCTGCCCCACCTGCCGGGCGTGTACCGCTACTTCGATGCGCAAGATCAGGTGCTCTACGTGGGCAAGGCCAAGGACCTGAAGCGCCGCGTCTCCAGCTACTTCCAGAAGAACCATGCCGGCACCCGCATCGGCATGATGGTGGCGCGCATCGCCAGGCTCGAGACCACCGTGGTGCGCACCGAAGCCGAGGCGCTGCTGCTTGAGAACAACCTCATCAAGACGCTGAACCCGCGCTTCAACATCCTGTTCCGGGACGACAAGAGCTACCCCTATCTGAAGTTCAGCGGCCACGCCTATCCGCGCATGAGCTACTACCGGGGCGCGGTGGACAAGCGGCACACCTATTTCGGCCCCTATCCCAGCGGCTGGGCGGTGAAGGAAGCCATCCAGCTGATGCAGAAGGTCTTCCGCATCCGCACCTGCGAGGACAGCGTCTTCAACAACCGCAGCCGTCCCTGCCTGTTGCACCAGATCAAGCGCTGCTCGGGGCCTTGCGTGCCCGACGGCCAGACGCCCGAGTACGCCGCCAATGTCGCCAATGCCTCGCGCTTCCTGCGCGGCGAGACCGACGAGGTGCTGGCCGGCCTGCAAGCGCAGATGATGGCCCACGCCGAGCGCTACGAGTACGAGCTGGCGGCCGAGTTGCGCAACCAGATCCAGTCGCTGTCTCGCGTGCTGCAGCAACAGGTGGTGGAAGAAAGCTCGGCCACGGGCCGTGAGCGCGACGTCGACATCCTGGCCGTCAAGGTGCAGGGGGGCCGGGCCTGCGTCAACCTCGCCATGGTGCGCGGCGGCCGGCATTTGGGCGACCGGGCCTTCTTCCCGAAGCATGTGGACGATGCCACCGCACTGCACCTGGACGACGAACCTGTACACAGCCCCGAGCGCCTGGTGCTGGAAGCCTTCATTGCCCAGCACTACCTGGCCTCGCCGGTGCCTCAACTCATCGTGATCAGCGAGCCGGTGGAAGAGGAGCTGGCCGATGCGCTGGCGGCGCAGACCGGCAGCCGCGTGACGCTGCAGGCCCAGCCGCGCGGCCAGCGGCGTATCTGGCTGGACATGTGTGTGACCGGGGCGGAACTTGCGCTGACCCGCCTGCTGTCCGAAGAGGGCTCCCAGCAAGCGCGCACACGCGCCCTGGTGGATGCCTTGGACATGCCCGTGCCCGAGCTGGATAAGTTTCGTGTCGAATGTTTCGACATCAGCCACACTGCGGGTGAGGCAACGATGGCAAGCTGTGTGGTCTTTGAAGGCCACCAGATGCAAAGCAGCCAGTACCGCCGCTACACCATCGAGGGCATCACCGGCGGTGACGACTATGCCGCGATGCGCCAGGTGCTGACGCGTCGCTACAGCAAGCTGGCCGAAGCCGCCCAGGCCGGCACCGGGCCCAATCAGGCTCGATTGCCCGACCTGGTGCTGGTGGATGGTGGGCGCGGCCAGGTCTCGATGGCACGCGAGGTGTTTGAGGAGCTCGGGCTTGATCTGTCCCTCATCGCCGGCGTCGAAAAGGGCGAGGGCCGCAAGGTCGGCCTCGAAGAGCTGGTGTTTGCCGATGGGCGCGAGAAGGTCTACCTGGGGCGCGATTCGGCGGCCCTGATGCTGATTGCCCAGATCCGCGACGAGGCGCACCGCTTCGCCATCACCGGCATGCGCGCCAAGCGCGCCAGCACACGCGTCGGCGGATCACGCCTTGAAGACATCCCGGGCGTTGGCCCCAAGAAGCGCGCCCAGTTGCTGCAACGTTTTGGCGGTGTGCGCGGCGTTGCCGATGCCAGCGTCGAAGACCTGGCCAGCGTGAAAGGCATCTCGCGCGAACTGGCCGACGAAATCTACCGAGCCTTGCGATGACCAATTCCCCCCATCTTGCGCGGCGACTGTGGCGCCGCATCGGCACCTGGCTTGGCATCGTCAGTGTGGCGAGCTGCAGCGTACCGTCCAGCCCGCCCGTGGAGCCTGGCGCACGCCCGGCCCCGCCGCCCGCACCGGCTGCCGCGCCTGCCAAGAAGCCCGACGCCACCATCGTCGGCGTACAGCCCATCATCAGGACGGCCGCTGAACTGCGCCGCCATGCGGCCCAGCGGCTGGTCGCGGCCAATCCGGGCAAGGTCTACCTGGGCAAGCCGCCGGACCCGCTGCTCGCCATCCCCGTGCTGGAGATCGAACTGCTGCCCGACGGCCACATCCGGCGCATCGAGGTGCTCCGCCGCCCCAGTCAGGCGCAGGACACCATCCAGCTCGCCATCGACGCCGTCAAGCGTGCCGCGCCCTTTGGCGACTTGAGGCATATGCATGAGGCCCGTCGCTTTACCGAGACGTTTTTGTTCGACGACGACCGGCGATTCAAACCACGCACGCTGGACTGAGCCCCAGAAGCGTGCGCCTTCGGCACAATCGCCGGATGTTCCTGACACTGCCGACTCTGCTCACCTGGGCCCGGATCGTGGCCATCCCACTGATCGTCGGCGTGTTCTATCTCGACGTGATCAGCCAGGCCGAACGGAACCTCGTGGCCACCGTGCTGTTCGTCGTCGTCGCGCTGACAGACTGGCTCGACGGCTATCTCGCGCGCAAGCTCAACCAGACTTCGTCCTTCGGCGCCTTCCTGGACCCGGTGGCTGACAAATTCCTGGTGTGTTCCTCGCTGCTGATCCTGCTGGAACTCGGTCGGGTCAACGCCTTCGTGGCCCTGGTGATCGTGGGGCGCGAGATTGCCATTTCGGCGTTGCGCGAGTGGATGGCCCAGATCGGCGCCTCCCGCAGCGTGGCCGTGCACATGGTGGGCAAGCTCAAGACCACGGTGCAAATGGTCGCGATCCCCTTCTTGCTGTTCGACGGCTCGCTGTTCGGTGTCATCACGACACGGCTGTGGGGAACCTGGCTGATCCTCGCCGCCGTCGTACTGACCATCTGGTCGATGGTCTATTACCTGCGCAAGGCCATCCCGGAAATCCGCGCGAAGGCCGGCTGAGCCCGCCCGGTGCCGTGATGGCACCCGGCGCCCGCGGGGCCTACTTGTATCGGGACTTTTCCCGGCCTCTTGCGACGGAGTCCAACGCATAGAATGCCCGTCCCATTTGCAGTATTCGACGCGTGGTGAAGCCTTCGGGTGTCCAGATACTGCGCAATTGATGGGGTTCAGATTCCTTCCGCCGCCCGTTCAGACCCTCGCATGGCGCGAGCACTTGAAGTGGCTGCGGGTTCCCAATGAATAGAGGGGGCTGCCAGCGTGAACAAGTCCGAGTTGATCGATCACATCGCCAAACAGGCCGACATTTCCAAGGCCGCTGCGGGCCGCGCTCTGGAGGCGCTGATCGGTGGTGTGAAGTCCACGCTCAAGAAGAGCGGGACCGTCTCCATCGTCGGCTTCGGCAGCTTCAGCATCACCAAGCGCGCCGCGCGCTCCGGCCGCAATCCGCGCACCGGCGCGACCATCAAGATCAAGTCCGCCAAGGTGCCCAAGTTCAAACCAGGCAAGGCCCTCAAGGACGCGGTCAACTGACCCGACCCTCCACCGGGTTCATGAATCCGGGTGCTTAGCTCAGTTGGTAGAGCAGCGCCCTTACAAGGCGCGGGTCGGCGGTTCGAGCCCGTCAGCACCCACCAGTCGGTTTGCAGGGCGGCCTAGAATCCGCGTCCTTGCCCTAGACCTCAGCAAAGGCGAACCTCGGTTCGCCTTTGTCGCGTGAGGTGCGTCCTGCCAGCAAACACAGCTGCGCCGGCTTGCATCCAGACACTGCCCACACGCAGAACTCAGAGACCGTTCAGATGTTTGATTTCGTCCGCCAACACAACCGGCTGTTCCAGTTCGTTCTGATGTTGCTGATCCTGCCCTCCTTCGCCTTTGTGGGGATGCAGAGCTACACCAGCATGATGGGTGGCACCAACACGGCGGTGGCCACGGTGGATGGGCGCAAGATCACGCAGGGCGAGTGGGACCAGGCTCACAAAGAGCAAACCAATCGCGTGCGCCAGCAGTCGCCCAATGTCGACCCCAAGCTGCTCGACTCGCCGCGCGCCAAGTACCAGGCGCTGGAAGGCCTGGTCAGCGAGCGCGTGCTTGAAGCTGCGGCAGCCTCCCAGCACTTCACGCCGTCTGAGCAGCGCATCACGGAGATCTTCTGGCGCGATCCTCAGTTCGAGTTCCTGCGCAACCCCGATGGCACCGTCAATCAGACCGTGCTGGCCGCGCAAGGCATGTCGCCCGGCATGCTCAAGCAGCGCCTGGCCAAGCAGCTTGCTCTGCAACAGGTGACACAAGGGGTGGAGACATCTGCCTTTGGTGGCGCCGCTGCGTCAAAGATCGCGTTCGACGCCTTGCTGCAGCAGCGTGAGATCCAGGTGCAGCGATTCGACCCGCAGGAGTTCGCGGCCAAGCTCAGCCCGACGGATGCCGAGTTGGAAGCTTTCTACAAGGACCCCGCCAACGCCGCCCAGTTCCAACTGCCCGAGCAGGCGCAAATTCAGTACGTGGTGCTCGACCTAGAAGCGCTCAAGAAGGACGTGAGCTTCACCGAGGACAACCTCCGCAGCTACTACGCTGAGAACGCCAATCGCTATGGCGTGCCGGAAGAGCGCCGCGCCAGCCACATCCTGATCAAGGCCGAACGCAACGATCCCAAGGACGTGCGTGACAAGGCCAAGGCCAAGGCCACCGAGTTGCTAGCCCAGGTTCGCAAGGCGCCAGGCAGCTTCGCGGAAGTGGCCAAGCAGAACTCGCAGGATGAAGGCTCCGCCAAGTCCGGCGGCGACCTCGACTTCTTCTCGCGCGGCGCCATGGTCAAGGAGTTCGACGCTGCCGTCTACGCGATGAAGCAGGGCGAGATCTCCGATCTCGTCGAAACGGATTTCGGCTTCCACATCATCCAGCTCACCGCCGTCCGTGGTGGCGACAAGAAGCCTTTCGAGGCCGTGCGTGCTGAAGTCGAGGCCGAAGTGCGTAAGCAACTGGCGCAGCGCCGCTACGCTGAGGCGGCCGAGCAATTCGGCAATCTGGTCTACGAGCAATCCGACAGCCTGCAGCCGGTGGCTGACAAGCTCAAGCTCCAAGTCCAGACCGCGACCGTGCTGAAGCAGCCCGCTGCCGGTGCATCCGGCCCGTTGGCTTCGGCCAAGCTGCTGGACGCCGTGTTTGGCGCGGACGCACTGCGCAACAAGCGCAATACCGAAGCCGTTGAGACGGCGCCCAGCCAGTTGGTGTCCGCGCGGGTGGTTCAGCATCTGCCCGCCCGCGTGCTGCCCTTTGCCGAGGTTCAGGCCAAAGTTCGTGACGCATGGATCCGCAAGGCTGCGCAGGCACAGGCTCGCAAGGTCGGCCAGGACCGGCTTGCCGCGCTCAAGGCCGGCAACGCTGCTGAAGGACTGTCTGCCGCCAAAGTCATCTCGCGCGCTGCACCGCAGGACCTGACCCGCAAGGCGCTGGAAGCGGTGCTATCGGCCGATGCCACCAAGCTGCCAGCCTGGGTCGGCGTCGAAACCGAAGACGGTGGCTACCTGGTGGCCCGCATCAACGCCCTCCAGGCTCGGGATGAAAAGGTCATCGATGCGCAGCGCGCTGGCCAGCAGTTCTCGGCCGTGTGGTCTCGCGCGGAAGGCGCCGCCTTCATGAACGCCCTCAAGTCCCACTACAAGGCCAGCATCAAGGTGCCCGCACCGGCAGCCTCAGAAGCCGCTGGCGGCTGAGTTCAGCCCATGCCCGAGGCGCCTGCCATAGAGGCAAGGGGCCTGGTTTTGGTCTATACTCTTCGACTCTCGACGGTGGCTGTAGCTCAGTTGGTAGAGTCCAGGATTGTGATTCCTGTTGTCGTGGGTTCGAGTCCCATCAGCCACCCCAAAACACCATGAGAAAAGCCCGCGTCAGCGGGCTTTCTTGTTTGTGCGCAGCCTCAACTCAGCGGCTGCCCAGTCTGGCCCACAAGGGCGGTTTCAGTCAAAGCCTCCCGTGCGAATCAGACCCACGGCCAGCCCCTCGATGGCAAAAGGCTCGGCGCCCTCGGTGACGCGGATTGGCTTGAAGTTGGGGTTCTCAGGCAACAGCTCGATGACCGCGCCGCTGCGCTTGAAGCGCTTCACGGTCACTTCGTCGCCCAATCGGGCCACCACGATCTGGCCATTGCGCGCCTCTCGGGTTGATTGCACGGCAAGCAGGTCACCGTCGAGCATGCCGACGTCCCGCATGCTCATGCCCTTGATGCGCAGCAGGTAGTCAGGCCGACGCGCGAACATGCTGGGCTCCACGGCATATGTCTGCTCCACATGCTCTTGCGCCAGGATGGGCGAGCCGGCGGCAACCCGGCCGACGAGAGGCAGCAGCAGCTGGGTGATGCCGGGGATTGGCAGGCTGGGCTGCTCTTGCCGACGGGCACGGTTCACGGCGCGCAGGGCGTCTGACTTCAAGCGGATGCCGCGCGAGGTCCCGCCAAGCAGCTCGATCACGCCCTTGCGGGCCAGTGCCTGAAGGTGTTCCTCCGCGGCATTGGCTGACTTGAAGCCCAGCTCCGCCGCGATTTCGGCGCGGGTGGGCGGTGCGCCGGTTTGCTCGATGGCGTCCTTGACGAGATCGAAGATCTGTTGCTGCCGGGCGGTAAGCTTGGGCGAGTTCTGCACGAAGGCTCCTGCCTGTGAGTTTGTCCAGTATCTGTATTTTTAACCAGGAACCCATCACATGCCAAGCAGCGCACCCGTGATCTTGGTTCTGGGCACCGGCGGGACGATCGCGGGGCTGGCCGAATCGCCGGCCACAAGCGGTCGTTATCAAGCCGCCCAATTGCCCGTTGCTGCCTTGGCGGCCTCGGCGCCGGGCGTTGCGGGCTACCGTATCGAGGCTCAGCAAGTGCTGCAGATCGATAGCAAGGACTTGAACTTCGGTGATTGGCTCGCGCTAGTGGATGCCCTTCAGGCGGCTCAGCGGCGGCCTGAGGTGAGGGGCATCGTGATCACCCACGGCACCGACACCCTGGAGGAGACTGCCTACTTTCTGCACCAGGTGCTGATGCCCAGCAAGCCCATCGTGCTCACCGCAGCGATGCGGCCTGCCAATGCGCCCGATGCCGATGGCCCGAGAAATCTGGCCGACGCCCTGGTCGTGGCGGCGTCCGCGGCAGGCGGAGCGATCCTGGTGTGCATGGCGGGCGCGGTACATGCCGCCGGGGTGCTGCGCAAAGCCCATACGACCGCCGTCGACGCATTCACGTCGGATGACGAACCTCTGGCCGGGAAGGTCGAGGCCGGCCACTACGTCCTGGGCGAGATCACCAATGGACCTGCGCCGGTGGCGCATCTCGCACTACCTCCCGTCGGCGGTTGGCCCTGGGTCGAGATCGTCGAGAACCACGTGCACGCCGACGGGCGGGCCGTGCAAGCGCTGGTGCAGGCTGGGGTGCACGGGCTCGTCGCGGCCGGGACGGGCAATGGCACGCTCAGCCAGCCTTTGGAAGCCGCATTGCGGCTGGCTGAGCAATCCGGCGTGCGCGTGGTGCGTGCCAGCCGGTGCCTGGTGGGGCCGGTGAGCACTGAGCCCGGGCTGCTGCCCGTGGCGCGCAGCACCAGCCCGGTGAAGGCCCGGATCGACCTGCTGCTCGAATTGCTAGGGGCGCAATCGTCGCAAGCCGCCCGGGCTTGATCAGCCGCTTGATCAGCCGTCAGACGATGTTCAGGCTGACGTCGATGTTGCCGCGCGTGGCGTTCGAGTAGGGGCAGACCTCGTGCGCGGCGGCCACCAGGGCCTCCAGTGCGGAACGCTCCATGCTCGGCACCGAAATGTTCATCACGACGGCGATGCCGAAGGCGCCAGCTTTGCCGGTCATCGGGCCGATGCTGACTTGGCTGGTGATGGACACCTCGGACGGCAGCACCTGCTTCTGGCGGGCAGCCACGGCCTTCATCGCGCCGATGAAGCAGGCCGAATAGCCGGCAGCAAACAGTTGCTCAGGGTTGGTGCCCGGGCCGCCGGCGCCGTGCAATTCCTTGGGCGTCGAGAGGGTCACTTCCAGCGCGCCGTCCGAAGACTTGGCGGTACCGGCGCGGCCCCCCGTGGCAGTGGCAGTGGCGGTGTAGAGGGCGGTGTCGATGGCCATGTGGGCTCCTTGGTGGTTGAGGGGTAAGGCTTAGGAATTTGAGGCGTCAGCAGCACTGGTCAGTTGGCTACGCAACAGGTGCAGACGGGCCGTGAGTTGGCTGACTTCTTCGAGATTGCAGCCGGTGGCGCAGGCAATCTGGGCCGGGATATCGAGAGCCCGGGCGCGCAGCCGTTTGCCGGCAGCCGTCAGGGCCAGGTGGACACGACGCTCGTCCTGCGCCGAGCGCTGGCGCCGCACCAGGCCCTGGGCCTCCAGGCGCTTGAGCAGCGGCGTCAGGGTGCCGGAGTCCAGCCCCAAGCGCTGCCCAAGCTCAGAGACGCCTGGGCCATCCTGCTCCCAGAGCACCAGCATCACCAGGTACTGCGGATAGGTCAGGCCGAGAGGCGCAAGCAGGGGCTTGTAGAGCTTGGTGGTGGCCAGCGATGCGGCGTACAGCGCAAAGCACAGCTGCTGGTCCAGACGCAGCCAGGCCGCACGGGGATCGTGGGCTGGGTCGGCTGTACCGGCGGTGGCTTGTGGCTGGGTGGCTGAACGAGGCATGGCGAGAATGTAGCTGGCAATTAAATTGCACGCAATCTATATGGATTTACCGATGACGGCCTGCGGTGGATCTGCGACCATCGCCCGCCGAACAAGCAAGGAGTCGCGCATGGGTCTGGTCGCTTCTGTGTTGGTGGGCCTGGTGGCCTTGCTGCACTTCTACATCCTCGTGCTCGAGATGTTTCTCTGGACCACACCCAAGGGTCGCAAGGCCTTTGGGCTGACGCCTGAGTTCGCCGAAGCCAGCAAGGTGCTGGCCGCAAACCAAGGGCTCTACAACGGCTTTCTGGGCGCGGGCTTGGTCTGGGGCCTGGTGCGCGGCGATGTCGCCACGCAAGCTTTCTTCCTGGGTTGCGTTTTCGTGGCCGGCGTGTACGGCGCCGCCACGGCCAGCCGCAAGATCCTGTTCGTGCAGGCGGTGCCGGCGCTGGTGGCTGGCATCGCGCTCTATCTGGCCTAGCAGGGGTCGCTAGAAGGGCAGGGCGGCGCGGAATTGCTGGCCCAGCAAGCTCAGCTCGGCCGCATGGAGCAAGAGCCGCTCGGCTGAGGGCTCAGCCGGGCCATAGAGCAGGTCGCCGCAGATCGGATGTCCCAAGGCCGCCATGTGCACGCGCAGCTGGTGGGTGCGCCCCGTCACCGGCTCCAGCTCGATGCGTGTGCGGCCAGGCCCTTCGGGCTGCAGCACGTGCCAGCGCGTCAGCGCCGGTTTGCCGAGCGCCGTGTCCACCTGCTGGCGCGGGCGGTTGGGCCAGTCGCAAGACAGCGGCAGATCAACCAGTTGCCAGCCAGCGGCTTCCAACTGCCCTTGCACCACGGCCACGTAGCGCTTGGCCACGCGCCGCTCGGCAAACTCGCGGCTCAGAGCGCGCTGCCAGTCGGGCCCGCGTGCCAGCACCAGCAGGCCGGAGGTGGCCTGGTCCAGCCGATGCACGATCAAGGCCTCGGGGTAGATCGCCTGGACGCGGCTGCTGGCGCAGTCCTGCTTGTCCGGGCCCCGCCCCGGTACGGAGAGCAAGCCGGACGGCTTGTCCACCACGACCAGGCGCTCATCCACATGGACGATGTTCACGCTGGGCGCTTGAGCGAGACGCCGATCCCGGCCACGATCAGCGCAAAGGCGACGCCATGGAACCACTCCGGTGCCAGGCCCAGCAACGCGGCCGACAGCACGGCCGCAAAGACCGGCGTCAGATTGCTGGCCAGCGCGGCCAGCGCCGGCCCGCCCTCGACCACCCCGGCGCTCCAGCACCGGTAGGCGATGAGCGATGGCCCGACGGCGACAAACACCAGCGCGGCCACCAGACCCGGTGACCAGTGGATGGCTGCCGGCGCGGCGACTTGCTCGATGCCGGCCATCCCGAGCGCAAAGCTGGCCCCGAACATCAACTGCGCCATCAAGGCTTCCGCCCAGGTCCAGACCGGACGCTGCGCGCCCTGCATGGACGCCGGCGGGCGGGCTAGGAACCACGAGTACAGCGCCCACACGAAGAGCGCGATGACCATATAGCCGTCACCCGGCACAAAGTGCAACTCGGCCAGCACCCGCCAGTCGCCCCGCGCAATCACCAGCAAGACCCCGGCCGTCGAGAGCGCGGCGCCCAGCACCTCGCGCCGCTGCGGCCGCACGCCAAAGAACAGCGCGCCCACGGCCATCATCCAGACGGGCATGCTCGCCACCATCAAGGTGACGTTCAGCGGTGACGAGGTGTGCAGCGCCTGGTACTGCAAGGCGTTGTAGCAACCCATGCCCAGGAAGCCGACCAGGCCGAAGTAGCGCCAGCGCGCCAGCACTTCGCCAGGGTGCCTGAGCACGCGCCAGGCCAAGGGCGCCAACAACAGCAGGGCCAGGCTCCAGCGCAGGCCGTTCAGCGTGACCGGGCTGATCTGGTCGCGCAGCAGGCGGCCCACCACGGCGTTGCCGGCCCAGAGCAGGGCCGGCAGGGTCAAATTTGCAGCGAGTCGAGGGGAGATGCGCACGTCGGAGAATCCAGGGCCCAGTCAACGACCAGAGCGCGCGCACGATACCCGAGACGCGCACCGTCTTCAGTCCATCGCCCTCAAGGAACCGCCATGCAAGCCCATGCCATCGTGATCGACACCCAAGGCGGCCCCGAGGTCATGCAGTGGAAGGCGGTCGAGGTCGGGCAGCCGGGCCCGGGTGAGGTGCGGATTCGCCATGAGGCCGTGGGGCTGAACTACATCGACGTCTATCAGCGCAACGGCACCTATGCCATGCCATTGCCGGCTCGGCTGGGCATGGAAGGGGCGGGTGTCATCGAGGCGGTGGGTGAGGGTGTGGCCGACCTCCAGGTCGGTGATCGCGTGGCCTATGCCAGCCAGCCTCCGGGCGCCTACTGCAGCCACCGCGTGATGCCGGCGCGCTGTGTGCTGCGGCTGCCGGACAGCATCGACTTCGACACGGCGGCCGCCATGATGCTCAAGGGCCTGACCGTGCAATACCTGCTGCGCCGCACCCTGCCACAAGGCGGGTTGCAGGCGGGGGAGTTCGTGCTCTTTCATGCGGCGGCGGGCGGGGTGGGGCTGATCGCCTGCCAATGGGCGCGCGCCCTGGGCCTGCGCTTGATTGCCACGGCAGGCACCGATGACCGCTGCCAGACCGCCATTGCCCACGGTGCGGAGTTCGCCATCAACTACCGCAGCCAGCCGGACTTCGCCACGCGGGTGCGCGAGATCACCGGCGGCCGGGGCGTCCGCGTGGTTTACGACTCGGTCGGCGCCGACACCTGGGAGGGCTCGCTGAACAGCCTCGCCCCCTTTGGCCTGATGGTCAGCTTTGGCAACGCCTCCGGCGTCGTGCCGCCGTTCCAGGTCAGCCAGCTTGCCGCCAAGGGCTCGCTCTATCTGACCCGGCCAACGATCTTCACCCACCTGGCCACGCGCGAGTCCACGCTGGAGATGGGCCAAGAGCTGTTCGACGTCGTGTCACGCGGACAGGTCAAGCTGCACATTGACCGGCGCTATGCGCTGGCCGATGCTGCCACCGCCCACCGCGACCTGGAAGCGCGCCGCATCACCGGCAGCGTGGTCCTGAAGCCCTGAGGAATTCAGGCCTGGTAGGTCACCAGGTCAAAGCTGAAGCAGGAGCCCACGCCCGGGGTGCTCTCCACGCGCACCTCGCCGCCCATCAGGCGCACCAGGCGTTGCACGATGGTCAAGCCGAGCCCGGTTCCGCCATAGCGGCGGGTGATCGAGCCATCCGCCTGGGTGAACGGGTCGAAGATCTGGCTGACCTGCTCACCCGTCATGCCGATGCCGGTGTCCGATACCGCAATGCGCAGGCGATGCACATCGTCGGCGTCCAGCGCCTCGCGCTCCGCGCGTCGGATCTCCACCCGCACTTCGCCACGCTCGGTGAACTTGAGTGCATTGCCGATCAGGTTGATCAGCACCTGGCGCAGTCGCAGCGCATCACCACGCAGCACGGGCGGCACTTCTGGCTCGGTGAAGGCATGCAGGGCCAGGCCCTTGCCCTGGGCCTGCAGCACCAGCGGTTGCAGGGCCTCGGACACACAGTCGTGCAGGCTGAAGGGCTCGCGCTCGATGACGATGCGGCCGGCCTCGATCTTGGCCACGTCCAGCAGATCGTTGATGATGGTCATCAGGCCGCGCGCCGAGTCGTGCGCCATCTGGATGAACTGGCGCTGGCGGTCAGTCAGCTCGGTGCGCAGCACCAACTCAGTCAGGCCCAGCACGCCATTCATCGGCGTGCGGATCTCGTGGCTCATGTTCGCCAAAAAGCTGCTCTTGGCCTGGCTGGCCGACTCCGCCGCCTGACGGGCCGCCTCCAGCGCCGCCTGGCTGGCCTTGAGGTCGGCGATGTCGCGGGCATTGAGCTGCATCACATCGGCCCTGGTCACCGGGTCACGCATCGGCCGGGCGTCCAGCAAGTGCCAGCGCGCGCCGCCCTGGGTGCGCAGCTCGGCCTCCATGCGGCAGGCCTCGCCTTCGCGCAGGCGCGTCAACACGCTCTCGGCATCGTGTTCGTGCACGAAGAGGCGGCTGAACTCTGTCTTGCCGCTCTCCGGCGGTGCATCACCGAAGTTGACGGCCGCTGCCGGGTTGCGCATCAGCAGCTCGGCGCCGTCCAGGCTGAAGACGGCAATGCGGATCGAGGTGTGGTTCAGCGCCTCGACGCCGCGCAGCATGCTCAGGTCGGCCCCGCCGCCCAATGAATCGGCCGCCATCAAGAGGCCCAGGCGCCGGTCCGGCAGGCGGATGCCGCGCGACACCAGCATCACCGTCTTGGGTTCGCCATTGGGGTAGAGCGTCCACTGCTCGCGCACGATGCGCCCCTGGGCCAGGTGGCCCACCGCAGCCGCAACCCGCTCACGCGCGGCAATGCCGTGCTCGGCGAAGTCACGGCCCAGGAATTCCTCGGCGCTGCCGGCACGCCAAAAGCGCAGCGCCGCCGCATTGGCCCACAGATTGCACTGGCGCTCGGGGTCGAAGACCCACAAGGGAACGTCAAGCCAGTCGTAGTGGGCGAGGCTGGAGAAGTCGAGGAGCATGGAGGGCCGCAGGGAGCACCCGGCATTTTCGCCGCTCCGCTCGGCGATCACTGTGGCGCTCAGAACGGGAGTTTCCCTCGCCACATCTGGCCGTACATCACCCAGTCACCGAGAAAGCTGTAGAGCGGGTAGCGAAAGGTGGCCGGGCGGTTGTGCTCGAAGAAGAAATGCCCCACCCAAGCGCAGGCATACCCCGCCAGCAGCCCGAACCCGAGCCAGCGCCACTCGCCTGTTCCGATCAGCATGCCCAGGCAGAGCAGCCCCAGGCTGGAGCCCAGGAAATGCAGGCGCCGGTTGCGCCGGTCAGTGTGCTCACCCAGGTAGAACGGGTAGAACTCGCGGAACGAGGTGTAGCGCTCGGTGCTCATGCGCGCATTGGACGCCCTGGCGCGCCGCACACGCCATCCGGGCATCTCCGCAACGCCCCCCTTCGAAATGTGCTGCGGGTGGGTTTCAAGGGGTGGACCGCGCGCATGGCTGTGCTATGTTGCCGAGACACCTGCACACGGAGGCCCCATGAAAGTCATCGACATCCTGCGCGTCAAGGGCGGCACGCTGTTCACCGTTTCCCCAGACCAGCCGTTGATGAATGCCGTCACCGTGATGTCGGAGCACGACATCGGCTCCCTGGTGGTCATGGAGCATGGTGATCTGGTCGGCATGCTGACCTTCCGCGAGGTCATCCAGGCCATCGTGATGAATGGCGGCGCCGTCGGGGCCACCCTGGTGCGCACGGTGATGGACGACGCGCCGCTGACCTGCACCCCGGCCACCGAGATCGACGAAGTCCGCCGCATGATGCTTGGCCGGCACGCGCGCTACATGCCGGTGCTGGACGGCAAGGTGCTGATCGGCGTGATCTCCTTCTACGACGTGGCCCGTGCCGTGGTGGACAGCCAGGACTTCGAGAACCGCATGCTCAAGGCCTACATCCGTGACTGGCCCATTGAGGAAGCCGCCGCCGACGACACCGCCGCACCGCACTGAGCGGCTCCGAAGCCGGCCGATAAAATCCCGGGTCCACTTTCAGACAGGCCTGGGATGTCCGGCAGCACTTTCGGCACGCTTTTCCGCATCACCAACTTCGGCGAAAGCCATGGCCCGGCCATTGGCTGCGTGATCGACGGCTGCCCGCCCGGGCTGGCCCTCAGCGAGGCCGACATCCAGCCCGACCTGGACCGCCGCCGCCCCGGCACCAGCCGGCACGTCACCCAGCGCAACGAGCCTGATGCCGTCGAGATCCTCTCCGGCGTCTACGAAGGCCAGACCACCGGCACGCCGATCTGCCTGCTGATCCGCAATCAGGACCAGCGCAGCAAGGACTACGGCAACATCCTCGACACTTTCCGCCCCGGCCACGCCGACTACACCTACTGGCGCAAGTACGGGCTGCGCGACCCACGCGGCGGTGGGCGCTCTTCAGCCCGCTTGACGGCGCCCATGGTCGGCGCTGGCGCCGTGGCCAAGAAATGGCTGCAGCAACAGTACGGCACGCGCTTTCGCGGCTGCATGACCCAGTTGGGCGAGGTGCCCATCTCCTTCGAGGGCTGGGAGCATGTGGGTGCCAATCCGTTCTTTGCCGCCAATGTGAGCCAGATCGAGCAGCTGGAGGCCTATATGGACGCCCTGCGCAAATCAGGCGACTCGGTGGGGGCTCGCATCCGCGTTGAAGCCACTGGCGTGCCCGTGGGCTTGGGTGCCCCGCTCTTTGACAAGCTTGACGCCGACATCGCCTACGCGCTGATGGGCATCAACGCGGTCAAGGGCGTCGAGATCGGCGCGGGCTTTTGCGCCGTCAGCCAGCGTGGCAGCGAGCACGGCGACGAGCTCACGCCGACCGGCTTTGCCAGCAACAACGCCGGCGGCGTGCTGGGCGGCATTTCGACCGGGCAGGACCTGGTGGCCGAGATCGCCATCAAGCCCACCAGCTCGATCCGCCTGCCCAAGGCCAGCATCGACCGGGCTGGCGAGCCTACCGTGGTCGAGACCTTCGGCCGCCATGACCCCTGCGTCGGCATCCGGGCCACGCCCATTGCCGAGGCCATGCTGGCCCTGGTGCTGATGGACCACGCGCTGCGCCACCGTGCCCAGTGCGGTGACGTTGCCCTGGCCACCGCGCCCATCGCCTCAGCCCGCCCCTGACGCCCACCCGGCGTGCCCGCCATTGGTCGCGGGCGCTGTCGATTCGTCGACTTAGTGCGGCGCAGCCATGCGTCGGCCGGCACCATGCAGGCATTCATTCAACAGGAGATCTGCATGAACTGCCGCAACAAAAAGGGGATGGGGCTGGGTGGCTGGATGGCCATTGCCGTTGGCATCTACACCGCCGTCCATGTGGGTCAGCGGTATGAGCACGAAGGCCTGACGGCGCCCGTCCACGCGGCCAGCGCTGCGTCTTCGGTCGCCCCTTCAGTCACTCCGTCAACCGTTGCCCAGCCAGACACCAAGCGCTGAGCCCCGCGCTTACTGCATCACCACTTGCAGCCCTTGTCGCGCACGCTGTCCACCGCAATGGGAAGGGCGGCCAGCAGGCCCGCATCGCGGTGCGAGTCGCGGCAGTCGGCACGGGTGGCCTCTTCGAGGCTTTTCTCGAGCTTGGTCTTCTTGCGCGCCAGTTCGGGCGGCTGAGGCAGCAGCTCAATCAGGCCCGGCCGGCGCGCGGCGGCCATGGGGCCACGCGGCAGGTTGAGATTGAGCGGCGGGGGCGCTGCGCTGGCCGCCGCCGAGGGCGGTGTGGCCACGTCAGCCCCTACGCGCGAGCCCGCCTCGGGCGACCCGGCAGCCGGCCGCGCGCCCGGGGTGCCTTGAGCCAGCGGGGGCAGGCTGGGGTCTCCACGGGTGACGGGCCCAGGGCTCGGGCTGGGAGTGCTGGACGCAGTGTTCGATGTGCTGGCCGATGTGCTGGATGGCGCGCTGGTTGAGGCCGTGGGTGACGTGCTGGCCGAGGTGCTCGCTGGTGTGGCAGTTGGTGCGGTCGCTGGTGTGGTCGCACCAGGGCTTGGCGCCG
Source organism: Roseateles paludis (assembly GCF_039872745.1). Lineage (NCBI taxonomy): Bacteria > Pseudomonadati > Pseudomonadota > Betaproteobacteria > Burkholderiales > Sphaerotilaceae > Roseateles > Roseateles paludis. Next base: position 569,680 of record NZ_JBDPZD010000003.1, read on the forward strand.
GGCTCGCAGTTGCAGCTTGGGCTGCGGTGGGCGACGTGCTGGGCGAGGTTGTCGTCGGTGGCGCGGGCGCTGCAGTGCCAGGACTGGCAGGGCCGGGGCTGGGCTTGGTGTCGGCTGGCAGTTCGGGCGCCAGCAGCGGCTGGCTAAATTCGGCGCGAGCCGCCTTCACGGTGGCCTGGGCGGCGGCGTTGCTGGGCGGGCGCAGGGTGCTGGTTGGCGCCAGCGGGGTGACGCTGGAGTCCGCGGCGGCCAGGTTGCGCGACGGCGGACGGGGCGCCACGGGGCGGGTCAGCGGCAGCACCTCGGACTCCCGCGCCGCGATCCGGCTGGTGGCGCGCAGGCCTTGGTCCTGGGTCATGGGCAGCACCGGCGACTCGGCGGCAGCCAGGCGCGCGGCACGGCGCTCGCCGGGGCGCACGTCAGCCGAGCTCAGCGGCGTGACGTCGGTCTCAGCGGCCATCAGGCGGGCGCTGCGGGCATCCGGCACCGGGGCTTCGCGCACCAAGGGCACGAGGGCGCTCTCGCTGGCCTGCATGCGGGGCGAGGCCGGGCGCAGGCCGGCCGTTGGCACGATGGGGGTCACCGTATTGACGGCCGAAGGCTCCAGGCGCGGCGTGCTGGGCCGCAGCTCGCTGCGCGGTGCCATGGGCAGCAGGTCTGACTCGGCGGCCTGCAGGCGGCGCGCAGCAGCGGTGGGCGTGGGGTCGGGCGCCAGACGCTCCAGCCGGGGCGTGGCCTCGGGGGCCTCCAGCCGCGCGGTGGGGGCGGGCACGGGGTCGGTGCCCGAGGCGCCATCGGGCGGCACCTCGACGGCGCTCCAGCGCCCCAGCTCGGCGGCGCCAGGCTCCTCAGGCTTGGGTGCCGCCTCGGGCCGGACGGTGCCGCCAAAGCGACGCTGGCGTCCTGGGCCCACGGGGCCGACTTCGCCATTCGGGCCGGTCTGGCTGGCGGTGGGGTCGGTGTCGGGCGAGCCGCCGCTGCGGCCCGTCAGGGTCACGCTCAGGCTGCCCCAGACGCCCTGACCCGGCGGCGCGGTGCCCACCGCATTGCCCAGCACCAGGATCAGCCAGCCGTGCAGCAGCACCGCGAGCAGGAGGCTGCGGTTCAGCTCCTGGCGTGGCGGGGCAGGGGATCGAAGGGCGGCAGCGGGCACAACGGGGTGGATTGTGTCGCGCCGCCCCGGGGCCGCAGGGGCTGGTTTGCCACAACGCCCCGAGCTAGTTTGCGCGGTGCGGATGCGTCAGGCGTAGTCCGCTACGGGCACGCAACTGCAGAACAGGTTGCGGTCACCCCAGACGTTGTCGACCCGGCCCACAGGTGCCCAGTACTTCTGCTTCAAGAGCGCGGGCACGGGATAGGCGGCCACTTCACGCGGGTAGGCGTGCGCCCAGTCGCTGGCGGCCACCACCTGGGCGGTGTGCGGCGCGTTGACGAGCGGGTTGTCCTCGCACGGCCACCGGCCAGCTTCGACGGCCGCGATCTCCTTGCGGATCTGGATCATGGCGTCGATGAAGCGGTCCAGCTCGAAGCGCGACTCGCTCTCGGTGGGCTCCACCATCAGCGTGCCGGCGACCGGGAAGGACAGGGTGGGTGCATGGAAGCCGTAGTCGATCAGACGCTTGGCCACGTCCTCGGCGCCGACACCGCTGGCGTCCTTCAAGGGCCGCAGGTCCAGGATGCACTCGTGTGCCACGCCACCGCCCTTCACGCCGGCGATGCCGCCGCTGAAGTGGATGTCGTAGTGGCCCGAGAGGCGGGCCGCCACGTAGTTGGCCGAGAGGATGGCCGTCTCGGTGGCGAGCTGCAGGCCGTCAGCGCCCATCATGCGGACGTACATCCACGAGATGGGCAGCACGGCGGCATTGCCGTAGGGGGCCGCCGAGACGGCACCGATGTTGCTGGCGCTCCCCATGCCGGCCGAGCGATGCGCCGGCAGGAAGGGCACGAGGTCCTCCACCACGCAGACCGGACCCACGCCCGGGCCGCCACCACCGTGCGGGATGCAGAAGGTCTTGTGCAGGTTGAGGTGGCTGACATCGCCGCCAAACTCGCCCGGCGCCGCCACGCCGACCAGGGCGTTCATGTTGGCGCCGTCCACATAGACGCGGCCGCCGTGCGCGCGCACGAGCTGGCAGATCTCCTTGACGTGGGTGTCGAAGACGCCGTACGTCGAGGGGTAGGTGATCATGATGGCGGCCAGCGTGTCGGCGTGCTGCGCGCACTTGGCCTGCAGGTCGGCCAGGTCGATATTGCCTTCCTTGTCGCACTTGGTGACGACCACCTGCATGCCCACCATCTGGGCCGAGGCAGGGTTGGTGCCGTGCGCGCTCTCAGGAATCAGGCAGACATTGCGGCGCGCGTCCCCTCGGGATTCATGCCAGGCCTTGATGGCCAGCAGGCCGGCGTACTCGCCCTGCGAGCCCGCATTGGGCTGCAGGCTGATGCCGGCATAGCCCGTGCATTCGGACAGCCAGCGGCACAGCTGGGCATTGAGCTCGTGATAGCCAGCGAGCTGCTCGTGCGGCGCGAAGGGATGCAGGTTGGCGAACTCGGGCCAGGTGATGGGGATCATCTCGGCCGTGGCGTTCAGCTTCATGGTGCACGAACCGAGCGGGATCATGCTGCGGTCCAGCGCCAGGTCCTTGTCGGCCAAGCTGCGCAGATAGCGCAGCATCTCGGTCTCGCTGTGGTGGGTGTTGAAGACTGGGTGCGTGAGGTAGTTGCTCGTGCGGCGCAGCGCGGCGGGGATCAGGTCCGGCGTGGCAGCCAGGGCTTCGACCGAGGGCAGTGCCGCGCCTTCGGGCGCAAAGATCTGCCAGAGCAGGGCGAGGTCGTCACGCGTGGTCGTCTCGTCGAGCGAGACGCACAGGTACTCGCCCCAGCACAGGCGCAAGTTGGCGCCCAGGCTCACGGCACGCGCCGTCAGTTGCTCCGCCTCAGCGGCACCGACCTTGAGGGCAACGGTGTCGAAGGCACCGGCATCGAGGTGATGGGTGTCGAGCTTGAGGCCCATGGCCTGCAGGCCGGCCACGAAGATGCCGAGGTAGCGCGCCACGCGCTCGGCAATGCGGCTCAGGCCCTGCGGGCCGTGATAGATCGCGTACATGCTGGCCACCACGGCTGGCAGCACCTGGGCCGTGCAGATATTGCTGGTGGCCTTCTCGCGTCGGATGTGCTGCTCGCGCGTTTGCAGCGCCAGGCGGTAGGCCGGGGCGCCTTGAGCGTCCTTGCTCACGCCAACCAGGCGGCCGGGCAAGGAGCGCTTGAACTCATCGCGGCAGGCGATGAAGGCGGCGTGCGGGCCCCCAGCGCCCATGGGCATACCAAAGCGCTGGGTGGAGCCCACGGCAATGTCGGCGCCCATCTCGCCCGGGGTCTTGAGCAGGGTCAGGGCCAGCAGGTCGGTGGCGACGATGAAGGCAGCCTGCTTGGCGTGCACGGTGGCGGCCGAGGCGCTCCAGTCGTGCAGCCAGCCGCTGCTGGCCGGGTACTGCGCCAGCGCGGCAAAGTAGTCGTCGGCCTCGATGGCGGCTTGCCACTCCTCGCCGGAATTGGCCAGCTTGAGCGTGAGGCCCAGTGGCGCGGCGCGGGTCTGCAGCACCTCCAGCGTCTGCGGGTGGGTGTCGCCCGAGACCACGAGCACATGGCCCTTGGCCTTGACGCTGCGCTTGGCCAGAGTCATGGCCTCGGCGGCGGCCGTGGCCTCGTCCAGCATGCTGGCGTTGGAGATGGCCAGGCCGGTCAGGTCGCAGACCATGGTCTGGAAGTTGACCAAGGCTTCCATGCGGCCCTGCGAGATCTCGGCCTGGTAGGGCGTGTAGGCCGTGTACCAGGCGGGGTTCTCGAGGATGTTGCGCAGGATGACGCCCGGCGTGTGCGTGCCGTAGTAGCCCTGGCCGATGAAGCTCTTGAGCACCTGGTTCTGGCCGGCAATCGCGCGCAGCTCGGCCAGGGCTTGCGCCTCGGTCGTGGCCAGCGGCAGCTGCAAGCCACGGCTGCGCCGGATGCTGACCGGCACCACGGCATCGATCAGCGCCGCACGGTCGGCAACGCCGATGGCCTGGCACATCTGGGCTTCATCGGCGGCGTCCGGCCCGAGGTGACGGGCGTGGAACTCGCGGGGGTTTTCGAGTTGATCGAGCGGCGTAGGCATGGCAGGGCAGGGGGCGAAGAAATCAGAGGGTCTTGAGCAGTGCGTCGTAGCCTGTCTCGTCAAGCAGGGCATCGAGCTGGCCGGGGGTGGCCAGCTTGACCTTGAAGAACCAGCCTGCCTTGAGCGGGTCGCTGTTGGCCAGGGCCGGGTCATCGCGCAGCGCTTCGTTCACTTCAAGGATCTCGCCGTCCACCGGCATGTAGACGTCCGCCGCCGCCTTGACCGACTCCACCACGCCAGCCACGTCCTTGGCCGCGTAGGTCTTGCCCACTTCGGGCAGGTCCACGAAGACAACGTCACCCAGCGCGTCCTGCGCATGCACGGTGATGCCGACGGTCGCGGTGCCGTCGCCATGGACGTCGAGCCATTCATGATCGGGGGTGTACTTGATGCTCATCGGGTTCAGCCTCGGTAGTAGCGGTTGGGGGTGAAGGGGGTACTGCAGACGGTCATGGGCGTGCGTTTGTCGCGCACGAGGGCGAAGAGTTCGGTGCCGATAGCCGCGTGCGACATGGCCACGTAGGCGAGGGCGATGGGCTTGCCCACCGTGGGCCCGACAGTGCCGCTGGTGACGGTGCCGACTTCCGCGCCGCTCGCGTCCACCAACTTGCTGCCTTCACGCACCGGCATGCGCTCGGCGCTGACCAAGCCGACGCGCTTGCGGGCCGTGCCGCTGGCCAGTTGCGCCTCGATCACGGACGCACCTGGGTAGCCACCGGCGCGAGCGCCGCCGGGGCGGCGCACCTTCTGGATCGCCCAGGTCACGGCGGCTTCCACCGGCGTGGTCGTGGTGTCGATGTCGTGGCCATACAGGCACAGGCCCGCCTCCAGCCGCAGCGAGTCTCGCGCACCGAGGCCAATCGGCTTCACCTCAGCGTGCCCAAGCAGCGCACGGGCCAAGGCGACGGCGTCGTCCTGATGCACAGAAATCTCGTAGCCATCCTCGCCGGTGTAGCCCGAGCGGGTCACGAAGGTCTCGATACCCGCCAGCGCAAAGAAGCCGCCGGTCATGAACGTGAGTGCCGCCACGCCCGGATGGAGCCGCGCCAGCACCGCGGCGGCTTGCGGGCCTTGCAGGGCGAGCAGGGCGCGCTCGGGGCAGGGGATGACTTGGCAACGACCGCCAATGGCCGTTTGCAGATGGGCAATGTCCTGCTCCTTGCACCCGGCGTTGACCACCACGAACAGATCGTCGGGCCGGCGACAGACCATCAGGTCGTCCAGCAGGCCACCGGCCTCGTTCGTGAAGAGCGCATAGCGCTGCTTGAAGACCGGCAGATCGATGATGTCGACCGGCACCAGGGTTTCGAGCGCGGCGGCGGCGTCAGCGCCGACGAGGCGCACCTGACCCATGTGGGAGACGTCAAAGAGGCCCGCAGCAGCACGCGTGTGCTTGTGCTCGGCCATCACTCCGCTGGGGTATTGCACCGGCATCTCGTAGCCGGCAAAGGGCACCATCTTGGCCCCGAGCTCAAGGTGCAGGGCGTGCAGGGGCGTGCGTAGCAAGGAGGACATGGAGGCTCCGTGTGGGTTCCGGGGGTCATGTCCTCGCTGTCCTTGGTACCTGAGAGATTGACTCACGCGGTGGGAGGTCCCGCGCTCGCTTGCCCCTTCGGTGGATGGCCTCAAGAAGGGCCACCTCTCTCCAGTGAGGAACGCCAGGGCGCCACGCGCCGCCAGCGCTTTGTCAGTCCTTTTGCCTGAGCGTTCGGTTCCTTGCGGGCCCTGCGCCTTCGGCGGCCAACTCTGGTGCGAGCCGGCTCTCTCCTGACGGGACGCATTCTAGTCGCGCCCAGAACCGAGAGCTGGTTGATGCTCGCCCTGGGCCTTGGCGCCTTGGGTGCATTCACGGGCCGTAGGTCGGCACGGGGCTCAGAGGCGGCGGCTCAGGGCCCTGAGTTTGCGGGTGCTCAAGATTTGGCGTAGAAGTCACGCTCGCCGTCGGGCCGCGACTTGAAGCGCTTGTGCATCCAGAAATACTGCGCCGGGATGCTTCGTATTTGGCGCTCGATCACGGCGTTCATGCGGGCTGCATCGGCCATGGGGTCTGCCGATGGAAAGGCGTCCAACGGCGGTTCAATGACGAGTGTGTAGCGGCCGGCATCCCGTCGCGGGTAGCAGGGCAGCACGACCGCCTTTGTGGCTGCAGCCATGCGTGAGAGCCCGGTGATCGTGGCGGCGTTGACGCCAAAGAACGGCACAAAGACGGAGTCGCGGGCGCCAAAGTCCTGGTCAGGCAGGTAGTACAGCCGATAGCCGTCCTTCAGAGCGCGCAGCGTTGGGCGTGTGCCTTGCTGGCGGGAAAAGATGATGCCGGTCCCAAGCCGCAAACGGCGGCTGCGAAAGAAGGCATCCAGCCAGGCGTCTTTCTGGCGCGAATAGATGCTGACCACCGGCGTCTCCATCGAGATCCGCAGGCCCGCCAGGTCCAGTCCGGTGAAGTGCGGCATCATCAGGATCACGGGGCGGCCGTCCAGTGCTCTCAGATGCTCCAGCCCCTCGATGGGCATCAAGCGCCGCAGCCGCCCGGGCGACGCGAACCAGCACCAGCCGTACTCCAGCAGCATCTGGATCATGCAGACGAAGTTGCGGCGCACCAGCGCGCGCCGTTCCGACTCCGGCCAGTTCGGGAAACACAGCCGCAGGTTGATGCGCGCGATGCGCCGCCGTGAACTCGGGACAGACGCCACCACATGCCCCAGCGCCCAGCCCAAGCCCGCCAGCGCACGGAAGGGCAACCAGCTCAGCAGCCAGACCACGCCCACCGCCAGACGGATCAATTAGGCACTCCCGGGGTTGCTTTGTCAGTTAACATAATGCACATTGTCGACAATACAATCAGGCGTTCCAGCCTGCACGTGGCTCTACTATCGCCGACCTCGCAGACCGGTCCCGCGTCACACCCATGAAACTCGCCACCTGGAACGTCAATTCGCTGGCCGTGCGCCTGCCCCAAGTGCTGGAGTGGCTGGCAGCCAATCCGGTGGACGCCTTGGTCTTGCAGGAGACCAAGCTGACGGACGACAAGTTCCCGACTTCGGACTTTGGGGCGGCCGGCTGGCAGGTGCAGTGGTTTGGGCAGAAGACCTACAACGGTGTCGCGCTGGTCAGCCGTGAACCCGCGACTGCGGTGCAGAAGAACATCCCCGGCTTTGCCGACGAGCAGGCGCGCGTGATTGCTGGCACTGTGGCGGGCATGCGTGTGGTGGGCGGCTACTTTCCCAATGGACAGGCGCCGGACAGCGACAAGTTCGCCTACAAGATGCGCTGGCTTGATGCACTGCATGACTGGCTGGCTGCCGAGTTGCAGGCGCATCCAAACCTGGTGCTGATGGGCGACTTCAATGTGGCGCCCGAGGACCGCGACGTCTACGACCCGGTGGCTTGGGCGGGCCAGATCCACTGCACGCCCGAAGAGCGTGCCCAGTTCCAGCGTCTCGTCGCGCTGGGTTTGGTGGACGCCTTTCGGCTGTTTGATCAGCCCCCGAAGTCCTGGAGCTGGTGGGACTACCGCAACCTAGCCTTCCGCAAGAACCAGGGCCTGCGCATTGATCACATCCTCGTCAGCGAGGCGCTGCGCGGCCGCGTGCGCGCTTGCAGCATCGACAAGCTGCCGCGCAAGAACGAAAGACCCAGTGACCATGCGCCCGTGGTGGTTGACCTGAGCGACTGAAGGTCGCTCGCCGCGCCCGGTGAATCCGGGCATAGTGAATGCACCCGGATCGCCACCCGCAAGGCGTACGAGGAGGGAAGGCATGCGACTGAATCTGCCGGTCACGGATCAGGAGTTCTCAATTCCCGCAGGCGCCGCGCTGGTGTCCTGCACGGATCTGCAAGGCCGCATCGTCCACGCCAATGCCACTTTCGTCGCCGTCAGTGGTTACAGCCGTGACGAGCTGATGGGGCAGCCGCACAACCTGCTGCGCCACCCCGACATGCCGGCCGAGGGCTACCGCGACCTGTGGGACACCATCCAGAGCGGGCGGCCCTGGTCGGGCGTGGTCAAGAACCGGCGCAAAAACGGCGACTACTACTGGGTGCTGGCCAATGTCTCGCCGCTGCTGCGAGGCGGGCAGCCGGTGGGCTATGTGTCAGTGCGCACGGTGCCCATGCGCGATCAGGTGGCGGGCGCGTCGGCCCTGTACGCCCGTATGCAGGACGAGGCCCGCGAAGGCCGTCAGCGCATCCGGCTGCGGGCCGGAGCGGTGATGATGCCGGGCCTGATGGGCTGGCTGCGGCGCCTGCACATGGACCGGCCATGGCTGACCGAGTGGCCGGCCTATATGGTCGGCGTGGGCGGTGGGGCGGCGGCCTGGGCGATGGGGGGCTGGCCGGGTCTGCTGGGTGGCGGGGTGTTGCTGGCCGCCCTGCTCTCTCACCTGCGCAACTACCGGGCACGCGCGGCGCTGAACGAGGTGATGGGCTTTGCCAATGTGTTGGCCGCCGGCGATCTGACACAACCCCTGCAACGCTCGCAGGTGCCGATGATGGAGCCGCTGGAAACGGGGGTGATGTTGGTTTCGGTGCCAGAACTGACGGTTTGAATCTAGCGTAAACCCGAGGTGCCTAGCCTGCGCACGGTCGCTGCGAAGCCTGCGCGAGCCAACTCATGGACCGTCACTTTCTGCACGAAAAACCAGCGGCGCTGAAAACCACTGCGACCGTAAGTGTTTGATTCGCAGAGCACCATATTCCGGAAACGTCAGTTTTCGCACCCAGAACCGCACAAGTTTGGAGCTTCAAGCCCCAAGTCCGCAGCGTCAGCCGCGAGCCCGCCGTTTCGCGGCCTCCTGGTTTCGCAGCAAAGCGTCGACGTACTTGTCGATGCTGAAGGTCAGCATGCCCCGGAAGTTCACATGGCCGAAGTGAGCCGGGCCCATCCGGCGCAACCATGCGTCCTCCAGCGGATGCCTGTGCTTCTCCTTGCGCCATTTGTCCACGACGGCCTGCATCTGCGCTGTGTTCCACGCGATGAGGATGTTGGATAGGAGTGCATGCGACCCTGAGATGGCGCGCATCTCGGAATCTCGACGGCCGCGCTCGGGCTCCAGCCGGCCGGAATAGACCGCGCGCTGAAGTTGGTGCACCGACTCTCCCCTGTTCAACAGGGTGTGGATCTCGCGCCGAAACTCTGGGTTGCTGTGGTACTCGCACAGGTAGATCGTCCGAAGAAGCCGGCCAAGTGAATCCAATGTCTTGAACAGCGGATCACCCTGGGCCGCACTACCGAGCTTCTCGAGGAGGAACTTCGGGGTGACCCGTCCGATTTTGACGGATGCCAGCATGCGCAGGAAGTCGTCATACCCGGCCTTGATCGTCTTCAAGGCGATGGTCCCCACCGCAGCCCGCCCGAGCGATTCCGGCACTTCGAAGCCCCGTGGCACGAAGAGCTTCTGTTCTGAAAGATTCTTGAGCCGTGGGCACAGATCGAAGCCAAGGCCCTTGGCCGTCGCCATCGCGGCGTTGGTGTAGCCGTGGGTGTCCACCGCAAGCAGCGAAAGTTTGATCTCGTCGCTCTGGCGTGACGCGTTGTAGCTCTCCGCGCCCTGCACGGCGATGCTGTGCTGACGGACGTTCAGCACGATGGCCTCGTCGTGGAAGATCCCGTAGGAGCCCAGCACGTGGGTGTAGATGCCCACCGCATGCGTGCGCCGGCGCGGATCCACGCGCGCGCTGTACAGGTGCTGTGTCGCGTCCAGGGACATCATGTCCGACGACGCCTTGTCGCCTCGGTCCCAAAGTTTGGTAATCGCGAACTGGTGCTGATAGGCGAGTACGCGTTCGTTGGCTTTGCGCAGCCGACCATGCGCCTCCAGCGACCGCATGGCGGAGGTGAGCTGTGACACCTCCATGCCTGGAATCATGGCTGAGACCGACTTGGCAGAGACTTCGGTGCCGTGGGCCAGCAGAGCGCCGTAGGTGGCGAGTAACTCGTTCGTGGAGTCAGCCTTGCGGCCTAGCAGCGCCTCACTGAAATTGCATGCGACGTCGACCTCGACCATCACGTCGCTGAGCTGCTTCTCACCGATGGCCCGGAACATGGCGTCGCGGGTGTTGGTGACGTTCTCGTCGACCTCCATCGCCTCGATCGGCGGGATGTGCATCTGCCCTTTGTCGCCGATCGTCACCTTGTCAGCCTCAACGGTCTCGCCCAGCGCCTGCACGCTGACGGCAAGCGTGGCCAGCAACGGCTCGATGAAGCGATCAGGATCGACGGGCATGTTCAGCGTGCCCATCAGCACGCTGCGCTTCTTCTTCCATTCCTCCTTGGAGATCAACATGCCGTCACGGCTGCGGAAGTCCTCGCTGTGGTCGATCCACATGCGGCCGCCCTTGAGGTTTTTGCGCACGGCCATCAGCGCGCACGCACGCAATCCCGTGAGGCCCTGCTTGCGGTCTGCGCCCGTGACGATCTCCTGCCAGACCGGGTCGACCATGCTGGCGTCGAAGCCCTCCGGCAGTTCTGCCAAGTCCTTCTCGTGCAGATCGCGCAGCGCGGCGATCTGCTTCATCGCCGGCAGACCATCGCGGCCTTCGAAGTCCAACGCCATCATGTCGTTGATGAGGTTCTTCACGCGCACATGGTCTTCGCTCAGTGCTTGACGCACCAGGGCGGCGTTGCTCGTGTTGGTGGGCTTGCTGTCGTCCGGGAACATCTCTTGAAGCGCAGCGATCTTCTGCTCTGTGAAGCGCCCCGGGTTTTGAGGAGGCTCCAACTCTAGAGAATGGAGCCATGAAGAAGTCCCCGAAGTTTTCACCCGAGGTGCGCGAGCGCGCGGTACGTATGGTGCTGGAGCACCGCGGCGAG